>CAYGOV010000003.1:170329-241036 GCA_964351625.1 uncultured Marinoscillum sp. | reverse complement strand
ATCTTTTTGATAAATAATGTGTCTCCCCTGACCATAAGTCAGCGTTGATAAAGTGATAAAAATTGAAGTTGAGATATACCTGAACATATAGACCAGTAAATGTCTACTAAAAATAATAAAAATCACCCCCTCTTAGCGCGGAGGTTACTTACGTCCTCAATTAGACCTAGATTCCCTGTGGGAATGACTACAGGTGTAAGGGTATAATAGACACAAACCTTGGAGAAAGAAAACCTAGCGTAGTTGCTTCTGGATTGCAAACCCAGAAGAGCTTATGAAACGGCGGTAATTCAAAATGGGTGCTTTACTAAAAACACCCATTTTAAACCAGCCTAACCCCTTTTACTGACACATTTGATCATAAACCAAAACATGCTCTGAGAAGTCACTCCAGTTGAACCTTTCATCTCCATACTCAGCAGCAAAAGCCTCACAGTCCGTGTAGAGTCTTGTCAATGCTTCTTTGTTGTATCTTGATTTTTTGTAAAGCTCTGATTGCAGACCATCTGTCACTACTAAGTATGAAGTGTCTTCTCCACCAGCTACAGCCAAGTCATTGAGGACAAGCGTGCCCGTTTCGTTGGCATTGGGATTCACGTATACTTTGATTTTAGAATCAAAACCTGGATTGAGCAATTGCATCAACGCATATTTGTTTTTATTCGGGAGTAAAGCTTGGTCGAAAATCACCCATTCTCTATCCATCACTTTGGAGAAATCCATCTCCATTGCTCGCTGTATATTAGGTGTAGCCATTGCACTTGTAACATTCATAAGCTTTGTGGCCTTTACCGCTAGCAAGGTTACATCTTCAGACTTGAGTTTAAACTTAGATTTATCAGCACCTTTGATGGTGAAGGATCTGATTTGTCCATTCATCATCATGAAAGTACCCATACTGCCTTTTATGGTATCACCAGCCACGGTGACTGCATAAACTTCTTTAGAAGTTCCTATAAGTCCGTCCTCTACCGGAGGCATAAAGTATTTGGAGTATTGTGCCGAGGCAGTATTCACTAAAAGTCCTAGGAACAGCAAAGATAGATAGGTTTTCATCATTGATTCTTTATTTTTCATACAAGGCTAATTAAGAAAAACTTGATTGTTAATTTTCTTCAGACACAAAATATTTTCCTCGTTGGTCAATAAAATTTAGTAACCCCCCCTTGTGGTCTGTGACATTCAGAACAATCACTTAATGGTCTGCGAGACATAGACCTTGGTAAGGAGGAGATAGAGACCTTAGAAAATTCAAAGACTCCAAAACAATTGATCAAGTTTAAGAGTAGTTCTGCCATGCTTGATAAAAAAACACTTCACTTTTTAGCTCAGCTAAAATCAAATAACTCCAAAGAGTGGCTTGACGAACACAAAGCTGATTATATCAATACTAAAGAAAACCTACTTGCCTTGACCCAAGCGCTGATCGACTCAGGGGCAGCCTTTGATTTGAGCATCGCTGAGGCTCATCTAGATCCCAAAAAATGCATCACACGGTTGAATCGTGATTTGAGGTTTTCCAAAGACAAAACACCTTATAAAACGGGCTATTATATTGTATTGAATCCCAATGGAAAGAATAGTCCTTCCCCATTTTATTATCTCCATGTCGAGCCCGGCAATTGTTTCGTAGGTGGTGGACTATACAATCCTCAACCTCAAGAGCTTAAAAAGATCAGAGCGGAAATAAGTGCCTCCTATCGGCAATGGTGTGAGATCATAGAAGATAGCGCATTCAACAAGAAATTTCCAAGTGGGATTCATCATTCGGGTACACTTACAAGAATACCCAAAGGTTTTGAAGAGGATGATCCTGCTTTGGAGTATTTGAAAATGAAGGGATTTTATACTCAAGAAAGAATCAGTGATGACGAAATCCAATCGAATGAGCTATCGGAAAAAGTCATCGAGTACTTTAAATCAGTAAAACCGCTCATCGACTTTTTAAATCTTGCGCTTGACGATTAATAGCGGGACCTGCCTTATTCCTTGGTCTGTGGCATATAGAACAATAAATCCATTAAGGTGTCTACACCTATAGGTTTACCCAGTCTGTGAGACAGCTTCGATATGTACAGATCAAGGCTAACACGGCAAAAGGGATGATCGATAATTGCGTTAAATTTGTATTTTCACTTATCAAATCATGGTTGAGCTAAACTTACACTCCGAAGAAATCAAAGCTGCTTGTGCATTGAATCAAGTGAAATCACTTTTTGCTTTTGGTTCGGTCACTCGCAATGAACTATCCCCAAATAGTGACATAGACCTTATCGTGGATATAGATGACAATGATCCGCTCTCCTATTCAGATCACTATTTTGACCTCAAAGACAAACTCGAAAAGCTCCTTCATCGTCCAATAGACCTGCTGGAGGAAAAAGCCATTAATAATAGTTTCCTTATACAAGAGATAAGTAAAACTAAGATTCTCATATATGGCCAATGAAATCAAAGTATGGTTGACAGATATACAGTCAGCTATTATTGAAATAATTGAGTTTATTCCTGATAAAAAGCACTTTTTGTTCTTTCAAAAGGATTTAAAATCGAAGCGCGCTGTAGAACGAAACTTAGAAATTATCGGAGAGGCTGTTAATCGAATTCTTCAAAAGGACCCGACCCGACTATCCAAATTACCAACTCAAGAAAGATAGTGGATACAAGAAACAGAATTATTCACGGTTATGATACAGTGTCTGCTGAAATCATTTGGGCAATTATCATTAGAGATATACCCAACCTAGAAATTGAGATCAATTCCTTATTGAGCGAATAGCAAATTGTTATTTTTTAAACGCTACTATTTCATCAAAAATCTATCATTCTAAATTTCTTCCAAATCCCTTCCATAATTTGCTGTATGAAAATTCTGATCATAGAGGACGAAGCAGATTTGGCTCAGGACATGGTGAAATACCTCACTGGCGAGCAATTCCTCTGTGAGTGGGCTGCTGATTTTCAGTCGGCTATGGACAAGATCTATGCATATGAGTATGATTGCATTCTGCTTGACCTAATGCTCCCTGGTGGCGATGGGCTAACAATTCTAGAAGCACTCAAAAAACTAAACAAACAAGATGGGGTAATCATCATCTCTGCTAAAAACTCCATTGACGACAAGGTGAAAGGTCTAAAATTAGGAGCGGATGACTACCTCGCCAAGCCTTTTCACCAAGCAGAGTTGGCTGCCCGTATTGAGTCACTTATCAGGAGGAAGCAGTTTGATAGTAGCAATGTCATCATTCAAAATGAGCTATCTATAGACATAAATGCCAAGACTGTGACAGTCGATAAATTGGCTGTGACGCTCACAAAAAAGGAATTTGATCTCTTGTTATTTTTCATCGGAAACAAGAACCGAGTACTTTCTAAAAGTGCACTTGCTGAGCATCTTTCTGGTGATTTTGCAGACATGTTTGACAATCACGACTTTGTGTATGCCCATGTGAAAAACCTGAAAAGAAAGCTAAAGGATGCGCTTTATGGGGATTATCTCAAAACCATCTATGGAACTGGATATAAATGGGAACAATGACCAAACTACTCAATCGTCCACTTAAAGCATTTGCGCTTTACTCGCTGATCATCCTAGTGATGAGTATCCCAATATATGTATTGGTGATAGACTATATCTGGGTGAGTGAGCTTGATGAAAACAATTGGTTGACACTGCAGCATACCAAACAAAAACTTAAGGCCAGAGCATTTTCCAAAGATGATATAGAGAAAATCAACCAAATCTGGGGTGAACTACAGCCCGGTGTTTCGATAACCCAATTTAATATCTCCCCTAGCACAAAGGACAGCATTTATGAAGTAATCAGACCAAATGCTTTTGATACAAATGATGGTGAGGATCGCTTCCGAGGCTTAAAATCTTTTGTAGATATCAACGGTCAACTCTACCAGATCACCATAGAGACCAATGTAGAGGAGTCAGATGAAACCCTCTTAGCTATTGCAATGGTCACTTTCTTCTTTTTCATTGTGCTCATCATTGGATTCATATTTTTGAACAGACGAATAGCAGCTAAGAGCTGGTTGCCGTTCTATCAAACATTAACTGCTCTTAAATCCTTTGACCTTTCTAAAGAAAAGACACTCAGCCTAAGTCCTACGGATATTGAAGAATTTCAGGAATTGAATCAATCCCTTAAGCAATTGGTTGAAAACGACCTTGCTACCTATAAGCTCCAAAAATCCTTCACGGAAAATGCCTCTCACGAGCTGCAAACCCCTATTGCTATTTTGAAATCTAGGCTTGATTTACTGTTACAGGAAAAGGACATCACTCCCGAAATCACTGAGATATTGAGTAGCTTAGAAGCACCGCTCTCTAGGCTTTCCCGAGTCAATAAGAACCTACTGCTGCTTGCCAAAGTAGAGAATAAGCAATACTCCGACCAAGAACCCCTGGATTTGAAAGCGTACATCGAATCTTCACTGGCACTGTTTGAAGATTACATTGATGATAAAAACCTCGCAATCACCAATCAGATAGAAAACCCCCTTTCGGTAAAATCAAATTCATTTTTACTGGAAACACTCCTTCACAATCTCCTTTCAAATGCCATCAGACACACATTGGCAAGTGGGCAGATTGCTATCTATTTGGAAAATAGGACACTTACCTTCGCCAACTCAGGAAATCAGGCGCTTGAAAGCAGCCATTTATTTGAGCGGTTTTCTTCAGCTACAAAAGACAAAGTCAGTAGTGGTCTAGGATTGGCAATCATCAAGGAAATTGCTAACAAAAGCGGGTGGTTGGTGGCCTATCAATTTGAAGAAGGATATCACAGATTTTCAGTGACTTTTTAACTATCAAAAATCAAGCTCCATTTCTCTCATTTATTTCGGAATCGTCAATCGAATTACTATTCTTCCGACAGATGACCAGAACAATAATTTAAGATTATTGAATGAGTGTATTTATCATTGTATTGAGTTGAAAACTACGAATATGGGCCTCTGCCAAATAAAGAAAAAAAAGTTGCTAAATCTCCAACGCCATTTAAAGGTTATGACTTACCCAGGGCTTTAAGAATCATGTATAAATCAAGCGCTGCCCAATACCTCTTTCTGGTATTATTTAGCTTACGTGGACTAGTAGGTTTCGGTCAAGACAGTAAACGCCCAAGTTGGGAGTTGGTCAATGAAGAAAATGGCATAGAGGTGTTTACGCGATTGGAACAAGATTCCGACTTCAAAGAAATACGGATCATTTGCACAGTAAAGACCACCATGGAGCACTTGCTAGACATTCTTGGAGATGTGTCAATGTATACCGATTGGGTATATAAATGCGACAGTGCTTCGATAATAGAGAGAGGGGATGAAAGTCAATTAAGCTATTATATCACTTTAGATTTCCCCTTCCCAATGGCAAATAGAGATCTCGCTGTAGATACTTATCATTCCCTCGATCCTTTTACGGGTATCTATCAATCCCATTCTGTGGCCATTGTAGTTCCTGTAAATGAAAATGATAGTTATGTACATATAAATGAGTTTGAGTCCAGTTGGACCATCACTCCCTTGCCATCGGGAGATCTTCACATAGATTATCAATCACGCTCGAACCCCGGGGGAGATATTCCTGTGTGGCTAGTTAATCTAGCGATAGCCAAAGGTCCGTATGAAACCATGAAGCGATTTGTCGAATTGGTTGAAAAGGAATAAAAAGTCTCAGGTTCCTGAAATTCTAAATTTCTGCTAAATCTGTTTCCACCTTTATCAAAAATTAGCAGGATGGGAAAATATAATAAAGTAGCGCAGATTACCTTTTTGTTCTGGCTTATGAAAATCATCGCCACCACTTTAGGGGAAACATTTGGTGACTATATATCCATGACCTTGAACTATGGATATGCATTGAGTTTGGGAATCACGGCATTAGCTTTTATGATAGTTCTCGGGATCCAACTGATCACATCCCAATATGTCCCTTTAGTCTACTGGCTTGTAATCATTGCTACCACCACACTTGGAACAGAAATATCGGATTTCATAGATAGAAGCTTACATCTGGGATATACAGGTGGCAGTACTTTATTGCTTTTTGGTCTCGGACTTACTCTTCTCTTTTGGTTCAGAAAATTCAAAAACTTAGAAGTCTTTCCTATTGATCAACGAGATAAAGAAATCTTCTACTGGATAGCAATACTCTTTTCAAATAGCTTGGGCACAGCCTTTGGGGACTATTTGAGTGATGTTGCTGGGCTAAGTTATCTACAAGGAGCCATGGTGACTTCAGGGGTAATTATAGTGGTTGTACTATTACACTACACTACCAAGATCAATGAGATTCTTCTATTCTGGCTGGCCTTTATTTTCACTCGCCCTTTCGGAGCAACTTTCGGCGATTTTCTTACTAAACCAATCGCAAAAGGAGGATTAGATCTCGGCACATTGAACGCTTCTTTGGTATCAATGGGCCTTTTGGTAATGTTGATAGTTCTTGCACATTTCCAACTTCACAAACAAAAAGATCTAGCAGTCAAATAAATTCAATAACACGCACAAAATTCCAAATGTCTTCTAATTCAAGTGGGATGTTTGTAACGTACAAACTCTAAAAACGCTTTCAATTATGAAAAACTTAATATTATTCACACTGCTTTCGATTACGTCTAGCATGCAGTCATATGCCCAGAAAAACAACAGCGAAAAAATCCCAGAAACGGTACTGAACGCTTTCAATCAAAAATTTCCTAATGCTAAGAAAGTCGAGTGGGAAATGGAAAATGATAAAGAATGGGAAGCCGAGTTTAAAATGAACGGCAAAGAATACTCCGCCAATTTTTCTGTCATTGGAGAATGGTTAGAAACAGAATATGAAATCAAAGAATCTCAAATACCTAAAGAGGTTCGATCTATCCTCGATCAAAACTTCAAAGACTATGAAATAGAGGAAGCCGAAATTACGGAAACAGCAGCTGGCAGTTCCTATGAATTTGAAATAGAAGTAGATGAAGAAGAATTTGAAGTTGTAATCAATGCTCAAGGAGAGCTAACCAAAAAAGCACAAAGTGAAGATGAAGACTAAACTGCTCGCTCTTGCGATTATACTGCTATCGCCAATTCTCCTAAATGCGCAGAAATCTTCTGTCAATGTATCAGGGTCCATCAAGGACAAAGCCACGGGTGAAGTTCTGCCTTTTGTGAATGTGATACTTTCACAGCCTGCAGATGCAGTTTTTGTCACAGGTACTATCTCCAATGAGAAAGGGTTTTTCACATTAACTGGTGTAAAACCTGGCGAATACAGCATTCAAGTAACCAATATTGGATATTTGAAGTACAGCGCTCCCCTATTTGTAGGTTCCAATTCTGAGTTTATAGATATTGGTTCCATACTGATGGAGGAAAGCATCCAGCAACTCAATGATGTAGTGATCACGGCTAAACAGGATGCTGTGACGGGTACTATGGATAAGAAAACCTATGCAGTAGATGACAATGTGAGCCAAAGTGGAGGCAGCATACTTCAATCTATGAATAACCTTCCAGGAATCACCACTCAAGACGGACAAATACAGCTACGAGGCAATGATCAAGTGATGGTACTCATTGATGGGAAACAAACGGCGATTACGGGATTTGGTAAGCAAAATGGCTTAGACAACATCCCAGCTTCTGCTGTTGCGAAAATTGAGATTATTAATAATCCTTCTGCAAAATATGAAGCCAATGGCAATGCGGGTATTATAAATATCATCCTAAAGAAAGAAGAACAAACTGGAGTTAATGGAAAAGTAGGCTTATCGACAGGTCTTGGTGCACTTTGGGTGCGCAGAGAGAATCTACAAGGCATACGCCCGCAATATCAGGCTACGCCTAAGATCAACCCATCTGTGGCTTTGAACTATCGGAAAAAAAAGGTCAATCTCTTCATTCAAGCTGACAATCTCTATACGGAGACACTTAACAAAAATGAATTTGTAACCAGAACCTACGATGATGGTACAGTCATTAATCAGCAAATGAAAAGAAATCGAAATACCAATTTCTTCACTTCTAAAGCAGGATTGGATTGGTTCATAAATGACCAAAACTCCCTAACCATCTCAGGTTTGTTTAGTAAGGAATCTATTAACGATTATGGAGACCAGCCCTTCTTCAATGGGAACACTGGTGAAAGCCTTAGATTTTGGCAGTTTCTAGAAGATGAAGTCCTTACCGCAGGTATGGCTACTTTGGTATACGAACACAAATTCCAACAGCTAGGCCATAAGCTGAATGTTGGCTTCAATTACACATTTGATAGAGAGGATGAGAAGTATTTCTTCGACAATACTCGGCCTTCTTTCACTTCCAAAGAATCCTTCTTTCTCATTGCGGACCAGAAAGTGGCAGATTTCACTTTGGACTATAGCAAGCCAATGAAGCATGGACTTTTGGAAACAGGTGTGAAATTCCGACGAAGAACGATCCCTACCAATATGCAATTCAATCCTTCTGCGACCAATTCTGTATTGGATGTGGGTGCAGATGGAAAAGCGACCTATACTGAGACCATCCCTGCACTTTATGGTAACTATACTTATGAAGTGCAAAAAATGGAAGCGGAGATTGGCTTAAGACTGGAGTATGTTGATTTGCAATATGATGTAGATCCCAATCACAACACCTACAAAAGTGATGGTTATGACTACCTTCAGCCCTTCCCAAATGCCCGAGTTTCCTACAAACTCAATGACAACAACAAAGTATCTGCCTTTTACAATCGTAGGGTGGACAGACCTGATGAAGGAGATATTCGTATTTTCCCGAAGTATGATGACGCAGAAATTATCAAGGTAGGTAATCCTGGATTGTCACCGCAGTTTACCAATAGCTTTGAGCTTGGCTATAAAAGTGGTTGGGACAAAGGGTACTTCTATGGAGCTGCCTATCATCGAACTTCTGACGGGACTATCACTCGAATTGCTACTACAGTTGATACAACGAACTTGATCTACAATATCTCCCAGAATGCAGGTAAAAGCTACAATACAGGAGTTGAGGTAGTGATTAGCCAAGAGCTTTCTGATAAAGTAAATCTGAATCTAAATCTAAATGGCTATTACAATCAGATTGACGCTTTCATGGTTAATAATCAATATCCAGTTGTGAATACCTTCAGAGCGGATCAGCAGGAAGTATATTCTGGTAATGTCAAGCTGAACATGAATTTCAAGTTTGCTAAAAACACAGAAGCGCAACTGACGGCTATCTACCTCGCCCCTGACATTATCCCTCAGGGCACCATTGAGTCAAGGTTCTCTCTGAATGCTGGTATCAAAAGAAGCATTCAAAGTGGTAAAGGGGAATTGTTCATTAATGCGACAGACTTACTGAACACGATGGTGATCAGGAAGAAGATCAATGGCAACAACTTTAGCTATACCAGCATAGATTTTTACGAAACACAAGTCATCCGATTTGGATATAACTTTAAGTTTTAGGTTAGAAATTGGTCCAAGTATTCAAATGAAAAGTGACTTATTCTTGCGATTAAGGTCAGTTGAAAGCAAATTTTAATTTCTTTGCAGCAATTAAAATCAGACTATGGCTCTTAAAACTTTCGTCAAAATCAGTAATGTAGACAACCTCAGCGATGCGAGATATTGTGCAGGTATGATGGTTGACGTGATTGGCTTCAATCTCAATGACAAAACAGAAGGCTTTATATCTCCTGAGACTTTTGGTGAAATTACCGACTGGGTGGCCGGAGTGAAGTTCTGTGGGGAATTTGGAGATGCAGATGTTGCTACCATCAAATTGGCCAGCGACAACTACAAACTTGACTTTATCGAAACCTCACAACTGGAGCATTTAGAAGAATTGAGCGATTTGGGTATTCCTTTGATCTACAGAGCTATTATTGATACTAACAATGATCTCAATACCATTGAGAAAAACATCGAATATGCAAAGGTGCTAACCTCTTACATTATTATTGATTTTCAAAATCAGAAAACAGCTTCTTTTTCATTTAGTGATCTCTCCACCTCTGATTCCAATCTTATTTTAGCAATCAAATCTCAAGGCTATCCTATTGATGAGATTGCCACTTCTGAAAATTATATAGGAATTGAACTAATGGGTACACCTGAAGAACGGCCTGGATTCAAAGACTATGACTATGTGATGGATACACTAGAAGCGCTTGAAATATTGGATTAGATCTTTATAAATTAGATTTTTATAAAAAAACCACTTAACAAAATAGCTAAGTGGTTTCTTTATGTCAATAATCGACAAAAATTCTCATTCCTCCAAGAAATTGTGCAATGTCACATCAAAGACCAAATTCGAATTAGCGGGAATAGGACCCACTCGTGCTCGACCGTATGCATAACCAGATGGCACATACATGGTCACAGAACCTGCCTCCCCAATATAAGGTATCACTATTTGCCATGCTGGTATGAGTTGGTTCAATTTAAACACTACGGTATCACCTTTATCGAAAGGTGTAGCTACACCCATAATGTTTCCAGAATAAGAAACCACAACTTGGTCAGTTAAAGCAGGTTTCTCAGCACCACCAAGTGCGTGGACTGTAAAGCGAATACCATAAACTGAATCCTCTCTTGTCGAAATACTATTCTCAATGAGATATTCATCAATTAATTCTTGGTCCAATGCCAGTTGCTCTGGAAATGGAAGTATCTGAGTTGGCTCTATATCATCCATACATCCCACGAGCATACCAAGTGCCAATGCTGCTCCTAAAACAAGCAATTTCTTCATATCAATCTTCTATTTTAAAATTAAACTTCATGTATTTTATCAACTCTCCTTTTTCTGTCCAGATTTTCTCATACTTGGTTTTGATACCACAATGATCCGCGTTCAAATCCGATTTGTAAAGATCAAATGTGAATTCGAGATTGTCTACTTTGAATTCATTCTCCAGCACCTCCAGCGTATATTCAAACAAGGATGTGCTGTCTGTCTTGAACTTAAAACTACCACCTACCTTGCATAGGCTTTTGTAAATATTCAAATAACGCGGATTCGTCAATCTACGCCTCACATCTCCGTCTTTAGGTCTTGGGTCAGGAAATGTAAGCCAAAACTCATCAACCTCTCCAACTTCAAAAAACCGATCGAGCATGTGCATCTGTGTTCTCAGAAATGCGACATTTTCGTAACCCTGTTCCATGGCATTGGTACTACCTTGAAAAAGCCTATCACCTTTGATATCCACTCCTATATAATTCCGCTCAGGCTGAATTCCAGCTAATCCCACCGTATATTCACCATCACCACAACCCAACTCAACCGTGATAGGACGCTCATTTTGGAAAAATCGTTGGTTCCACTGACCACTTATTTCATTAAATATCTCCTTACCTGGCTCTAGGATGTTTTTACGAGTTGCGTTCTCAGCAAACCTCAACAGCTTTTTTCTCACAAACCTTCAATTTCTGCGACCACAAAAGTACTTCCAAAGATAATAATGAGGTCATCTTTCTGTGCATTCATTTTAGCAGATTGAATTGCCTCGTTAACATCTTCAAATCCTGATCCCCTTAATTGATAAGGTTCCACTTTGGCTAATAAGTCTAATACAGGCAATGACCTTGGGACGGATGACTGAGTAAAATAATAACTGGCCTCTGAAGGAAGCTGAGCTAATATCTTTTCAATAGCTTTATCTCGAACCACACCAAAGACAATATGAAGTTTTTCCTTTTTTATTGACCTTATTTGATCTAAGAGCACTTTCACTCCTATCTCGTTGTGGCTGATGTCTGCCACAACGAGTGGTTCTTCTGCTATAATCTGCCAACGCCCTTTCAGTCCAGTCAAGTCTTTTACATCATACAAACCTTCAGTGACTGCATTCTCAGAAATTTCAAATCCTTGATTTCTCAATTCTTTTATTGTACCTAAGATACCCGGTACATTTTTCAGATAGTATGATGCTATAATGTCTGTGGAAAAACGGGATAAATCGCCGCTCCATCCTATTACTTCGAAAGCACGATGATGATCATTTAAGCCTTTATCAACAACCTTGAAATGGGTAGATTGGAATAATGGAGCTTTCACTTCATTTGCTTTCTTTTGAAAAACATAAAAAATATCTGGTTGATCACTTCCAATTATTACTGGTCGTCCGGGTTTGATAATCCCTGCTTTCTCATTGGCAATAGCCTCAAGCGTATCTCCTAAAATCTCAGCATGATCAAAATCAATCATGGTAATGAGGCTTATTAATGGATCAATCACGTTGGTACTATCAAGCCTACCGCCCAAACCTGTCTCGATAATGGCTATATCTACACCCTTTTCAGCAAAGTGATTAAACGCCAATGCCACTGTTACTTCAAAAAATGAAGGATTAATAGACTCAATAAGTGATTGATTGGCGGTTACAAATTTAGCAACTTCACCTTTCGAAATCTCTTGTCCGTTGATTTTGACACGCTCAGTAAAAGACTTGAGATGAGGCGAAGTATAGAGACCGGTTTTGTATCCAGCTGATTGCAGAATAGCAGCAATAGAATGTGCAGAAGTCCCCTTCCCGTTGGTTCCTGCTATGTGTACTGACTTAAATTTTAGTTGTGGATTACCGATACCATCTAGTAACTTGATGGTATTGTTCAAATCTGCTTTGTAGGCCACAACACCTACCCGTTGAAACATAGGTAGACGCTGAAAGAGGTATGCCTGTGCCTCCGAATAGTTCATAACTTACTTTGATCTGATCACAAAAGTGATTCTACCAGTGGAAACATTTGCGGGCTTGTATTCATTGGTTTGACTGAAAGAAAGTCTTTCCACTGATTGACGGTATTTGCGCTCTACAACTTGCGATACAGTTGAGGATATCAACTCTATCCCTGTGATATACCCATCAGAATCCACAGATATGCGGTATTCTATCTTTCCAGTTTCAGCAGAGTTATCGTTTGGTTGAGGCTTCATATCCCAAACCCAGCCAGACATCTGGAGGCTTGCTCCATCGCTATTTCCTTTTTGGCCCATCAATGCGCGCGCATCTAACGTCCCTTCTGGATCTCCGGGATCGCCAGCATCACCTACGGGTGCGTTATCACCGCTTTTTGGCTGTGTATTGGTATTGCTTGCTGGAGTTAGAACCTCTTTTGTTGTTGATTCCGTCTTTACTTCTGGTTTAGGTTGTTCTACCTTTTTGACCTCTTCAACTTTCTTAACCTCTCCCTTTTTTTCTACCGGATCTTTTAACTTCTCTTTCGGCGTTTCCACGACTTTCACTTCATTCACATCTGGAGTTGGCTCATCCACTATTGGCTCCACGAACTCCTCTGGCGTGGTTTCACTAGCTGTTTCTACAGGTTCAGCTTCCACAGTTTCTTCAGTGACTACTTCCTCAGATGGTAAAATCACTTCTTCTTGAACCTCCTCAATAGGTTCACTATTATCTTCACTAAACTCGTCCGTGGTTTGGGTGGTCCCAAAACTTAATTCTATTCCATAAGAAGGGATCGGAGGATCTGGTTCTCTCCATGCGATTAGGAAATAAAAGAGCAATAGCATCAATAGCTGAACAGTCAACGATGCGACCCAGCCTATTCGACGATATTTTTTCTCTTTAGCTTCAGACATTAGATTATTCTGGCTTTGTGGCAATTGAAACACGCGCTTCTAAAGCTGTGGCTATACCTGCAACTTTCACTACATATTCCACAGGCACACTCTTATCACAATGCAATACAACCACACCTTCTTTGCCAGCAAATGCATCACGCAATTCTGCCTCAAGTTGATTGATGCTTACCTTTCGATCATTTACAAAGTACTGTAGATCTTCGGTAATTGTCACGCCTACTTTTTGCATGACTATCTCGGAGGACTTGCTAGATGGTACATTTACAGGCAATCCAGATGGTGTAATAAAAGATGCTGTCAGCATAAAGAAAATCAGCAATAGAAAGACAACATCCGTCATGGATGACATGCTAAACGATGCTTCTACTTTATGTTTGGAAGAGAGTTTCATTTCTGTGGCTCTTGTAGTAAATCAACAAAATCAATAGCCGAAAACTCCATGTTATGGACCAGCTTTTGAACTCTGGTGATTAAGTAATTGTATCCTAAATAAGCGAGAATTCCCACAAACAAACCAGCAGCAGTAGTTACCATGGCCTCATAAATACCGCTAGAAAGTAACTTAGGACTCACTGCCCCTTCTTCTTGGGCTATAGCTATGAAGGCTTGTATCATACCTGTAACGGTACCCAAGAAACCAATCATTGGTGCTGCACCTGATATGGTGGCGAGCATACTGAGGTTTTTTTCTAATCGGTAGATTTCAACCTTACCAATATTTTCTATACTTACTTCAATATTTTTCAGTGGACTTCCTATCCTACTTACACCCTTCTCTATCATACGAGCAACTGGTGTGTCAGTATCCTGACACAATACCCTCGCTGCTGCCACATCTCCACTTAAGACCATAGATCGTATTTTATCTTTGAAATCAGAGGGTGTTTTAGAAGCATTTTTGATCACGAGGATTCGCTCTACGAAAATAAAGATAGCAGCTATCCATAATAGCAAAATCGGAATCATCATGTAACCCCCATTGAGGAGGAGGTCCAAAACAGAAACAGTATCTAGACTTTCTGTAGTATCGAGTTGAAGGAACATAGATTAGTGTTAAAAAGGCAAAAAAAATCGTTTAACCATGCAAAGAACGCATGATTAAACGATACATTGTTACAATAGTTTGTTCAATATCTCAAAGGCCAGATCTCAGCTCCAAATTCACCCTTGAAACTTTCTATACCATCCTTTGCTCCTTTAAAAGTTTCGAATTCAGCCACAGAAACTCTATAAAACCGAGAATCTCTGAATGGTGGTATGATGATAGCGCTTTGACCCTTTGCAGCTAAAGCATTCGCGTGATCAGCAGCCATGTCAACATCAAAAAAGCTCGCCACAATTACATAAGTTTTACCAGTTGGGGATTCAAGAGTCGTTACCACTCCTGAAGGAAGTGTATTAGCAACGGGTTTTGGCTTACTTACTGGCTTCACAGCCTTAGGTGCCTCCTCTACAGGCGCTACTTCCACAGGTTTTTGTACAGGCTTCTCAACTTTAGCTACTTTTTTCTCCTCAGATGACCCTTCACCATCATACATGAATATCAATGCAAAAGCGATAGCCACTATCACCAAAGTGCCAATAACAACTGTTCTGACGAATTTAGCTTTGTTTTGACTTCTCTCAGATTCACTATAGTTAATAGTGTTTTGAATTGGTTTTTCGCTGTATTTTGAACCATAACTTGTAGTAACTGGTTCTGGGCTCTTAATTTCAGAAGTCAATGCCCCGTCACTGCTATCATCAGTATCAAAAACAGAACCGACGACAACTTCTTCCTTACTGCCAGATTCAAATTCCTCATATGATTCCTCTTCGTAGAAAGCATTTGCTTCATCTTCAGACTCTAGTTCACTTTCAAGTTCCTTCTCGAGCTCCTTCTCCCAATCCTCCTCTTCATCCTCAGCGGCTAGCTCTTCTGCTGTAAGCTCTACATCCTCAAGGCTTTCTACATCTACAGCATCGCTTGAGTCCTCTTCAGCATCGTCCTCTTCGTCTTCATCTTCATCTTCATCAAGCGCGTCATAGTCCAAATCTGGAAGACCAAAGTCCTCATCATCATCGAATTGGTCTTTCTTTTCTTCTTCCGGATCTTCGCTCTTATTTTTGTCTTCTGCCATTAGATTAGATTTAATTCAAGTCAATTTAATAAAATATTGAATATTCCAAACATTCAATATTTATCTTTCAAAAGCGAATATCTCACTTAAAAACGATAAATAAAACCAATTTTTCCAGTGATCCCTCTTGACGGATAGTTAAGATACATTACATACTCTTGATTGAGCAAATTATTGACCTCAAGAAATATGTCAATTTCTTCATTGACTCGGTAATTCAAACCTAATCCCAAATCAGCAATTGTATTGATCTCTTCAGTGGAGTTGGTCGTTGGATTCAAAGCCAGCATGCCATCTAAAAGGATCATTTTCAGATAAGTATTAACTGCTTTCCCAATACGTTGGTCGTATCGCCATTGAAGCTCAGAAGTGGGCACATACCATGCATTTGCGAGTGTCTCAGTTTGTAGACTTCTGAAAGTCATATCAAAGGAAAACTTACTATTACCCTTGATATAAGAAACATTGGCTCCTATCTCAAATTGTCCAAAATTTCCACTTTCATAGACAATATCAAATCTAGCAGTATCTACCACGCTACCTGTGAAGAATGCTCTATTCTGAGATAACGAGTAAACTACACGTGGCTCAACGGTCAACTGATTCATAACCTTCAATGTAAGTCCTGCTTTTAAATTAGCTTGATTGATCTCGTTAAGAAAAATCAATGAATCCTCTAAGTATCGATTTTGGTTTTGAAAATCTGCTAGTTGATTTGCAACCACGCCTCCCGAATAGCTCAAAAACACCCTTAGGTTTTCATTAGCATCCCAAGTAGTGTTGAATATAGGAAAAACTTGAGCATCTACCTTTTTTAAGCTGTCATTCTGAAGATAAAATCCAATTCCCCCTTCAAGACTTAGACTTCCTTTGCTCCACTTCACAGATGGTTTCGCTTGATAAACGTATCTTGATTGAGCTACCTCACTGGTATAATTGAGATATTGATAACTAGTCATCAATGAAACACTTAGATCTTTAGTGAATGCATATCCAAGGTTTACCTGTGATATGGAAGCTAGCTCTTTATTGAAAACTAAGCTCTCAGAAATCATTGTTATGTTATTGATACTTTGAGAAAATGACCAATTAAAATCATTTTTTGAGCTTGATCCAAGTCTTATTGAACCACCTAGTGAATTAGCTGATGCCTTACCTGATAAAAGCAGATTAGTATTTAGCGGGAGAGATTCTGCATCAAAACCATAATAATAATAAGACTCTCTTCGGAAGTTAAACGCTGGTTCAAACAAGATGTCACTTAATTGGTAAGCACCAAAAAGATTCAATTTTGAACTGGAATAAGCACTTTCTTCATCTCGAACAGGACCTTTAGCAAAGGATACATGATCTATCCAGACATGAGAAGCGTTTTTACCTTTAGTCAAACCATAATGTCCCTGAAGCAACGGAGAGATGTAATTTCCGAATCCTGCTTTTACAAAATTGCCCGAACCAGCATTAGGGTTTTCTGATTTATAATCAACTGTTTTTATAACAGACTCATATGGCTCAGCTACAAAATCTGGAGATGATAATGAGTATTTCATATCTACCGTATCTGAAGCGAATGATATTACTTCCACCCTATTGTAAAGTCTTGGTGCTTTGGGCAAAGTAAGTGGTTTGTCCTTTTCTATGATGATTTGAGCATCTTCTATCTCGCCAGAAGGCAAATCTTGTCCAATGACAACCAATTCAGACATGAATAAAAAAAGAAAAAATATAGAGTGCTTTTTAATCATCTTAGGGTGTCATTTGAGATACTATCTACGGACATGATTGCTTTTTCTTTCGTTTCAATTTCCTTGAGTTTTCGTGTCGCAATCGAGCGAATCTCCTGTAGTTCAGTGTTTTGCACTACTGATTCCAATGTTGCTCTCGCTTGCAGCAATTCATTTAGACTTAGATAATTATCAGCAATTAGCAAAAATGACTTTCCTACCCAATATCTATAAGCACCGTAGGATTTGTTCAATTCAAAAAGTACTTCAAGTGAATTCTTAAATGCTCCTTGTTTGAAATAGATTTCCCCCATTAAGTAATTGGCTTCAGCTGCGTTTTCATTTTTTGCATCATTCATCACTTTGATCAATTCATCCATGGACTGATTAAATGACCCTTTAGCTATCAATATTTTAGCTTTAGTAAGCCAAATCTTGCTTTCTGCATTCGCAGGCTTCCATGAACCACTCAAGATAGATTCAATAGCCACCATTGCACTGTCAAATTGGTCTAGTTCTAAGTATGCTAGCATCCGACCTTCATGTGCTAGATAACTATCTTTTGGACTACCCATCATGGCAAGCATCATATTGTAGTTGGAGAGTGCTCCTTTGTAATCTTGCATGGCTAGCAATGCCTTACCTCGCTTGTCAAATGCACGAGACTGATAAGCACTATTTGAGTATCCTAGTAGTGCTTCAAATCCTTTGGACGCATTGAACCAATCTTTACTACGGAAATAAGAATCTGCGCGGAAATATTCTGCATCCACGAGAAAACCACTTTGGGGATACTTAATTATAAAGTCTGTAAACTTCGTTACCGCTTCACTGTATTTTTCTCCGTAATAGATTGTTTTAGCTGATTCGAAAGCAACCACTTCCAAACTGGAATCATCAGGATGTGCCGGTTGATATGCACTCAGGATTGCTTCAAAATTATCCACCACCACTCCTCTTTTCTGCACTTCTTGTAATCCAAGCAAAGCGGAGCTTGCTACTGGGCTGTTGAGGTGATTTTGTAGAATATCTACATAGATACGCTTTGCGCTTTCAAAATCATTGATGTTGAAATAGCTCAGACCTTGACGAGATTTAGCAAAGGGCACGAGCTCGCTTTCAGGTGCAACTTTAAGCAATTTGTCAAAATCCTTAAGTGCTACAGGAAAATTAGCCGCCTCAAATTCCAAATCACCTTTTTGAAAAAGTGCTTTGCCCATATACTCTTTGTCTTGATTGGCTATGAGCACATTAAATGCAATCCGTGCATTCGAAATATCCCCCATCAGTCTATAGATCAATCCTCTCTGATAAGTGACATAAGATGATTTATAATCAACAAGTCTACCGTAAGTTGTGAGCGCCTTGGTGTATTCTTTAGCTACATATTGACAATCAGCCAATCTTAGAATCGCATCGTTATAGAATGGATTTTCCCTTTTAGCGCCAGCGATGAATGTTTCAAATAAACGCGAAGCATTACTGAATGCCTTTGCATTGTAATGAATATAGCCTAACCCGTAGTAGGCATCATTGCTCCACGGACTCACTTTTAAAGCAGTGGCTTTGGTAAAAGAGCGCTCCGCTTCTTGATTTTTCTGCAAAAGCGCATAAGACTCTCCAGTGAGATAAAAAGCTTGAGCGGCGAGTGTCTTATCTATCTGATAAGTCAAAGATTTGTCGTAAAACCCGATAGCTAGATCAAACTCGGAATCATTGAAGTACAATTGACCTTGCTGGAGGCTAATGCGCTGATAGGCCTTTTTAAGTGTGGTAGTTTTGTTTGCTATGGCTTCTATATGATCTATTGCTTGCTGATAATTAGACGTTTTAAGAAAAGCCTGTGCCATTAGTTCATTGGATTCTGCTAACCATCTGCTTTTTGGGAAGGTCTTATTGAATCCTTTCAACTCTTGGATTGCATTGTCATACAAACCTCGCTCAAAGCTCAATTTGGCTGCTAGAAAAGTAGCTTCTTCAAATACCGCCTTGTTTGACGGTTCCTTGTTGTCCGCTACGGTTTTGAATGCAGCATAGGCATAATTAAGATTTCTTTGCTTCAAATAGAGCTTACCTAAATAAAAACTACTTATCTCTCCAATTTGCCCTTTGGCAAGACCTGATTTCTTGAAATTCTTGATTGCGTTCGTCTCATCTCCTTGATTGAAATAAGAAAGTCCTGTTTTATAGAAGGTGTCAGCATCTGCTCTATCTCCTGTCAAATCCAAGTATCTCTGAAAGTGTTTAGCGGACAATGCGTATTTTTTCTCTTCAAAATATGCCTCAGCACAAAGCTTGTTAAGCTCTTTATTCAAATCCGTAACTGCATTGGTCAATTTGGCAGCACTGAGTTTATAAAGCTCTTTGAACTGCTTGGTCTTAAATAGAATGTTTGCAGTAAGTAATACTATTTTGTCATTGTAAGGCCCTGCTACATCAGCTATTGGTTGGAGTACTTCAAGTGCTGTATTGTACTGCTTTTCACTGTAATGGATATTTGCCAAGTAATAGGACGCCTCCAAAAAGTAATTGGATTTGAAGTCAATGATACTTGTGAATCTTGTTTTCGCTTCTTCATAATTCTTAAGCTTAAATTGTGCAAAGCCTAGTTTGAAATTGAGCGTTTCTGACTCTGATCGCTCAAGGGTATTCACATCGCACTGTCCGAAATAGCTGATAGTCTTAGTAAAGTCACCTTTATCAAACCAATAACTTCCTAAAACATAATTAGCAGGAGTCAAATATGAACTGACTGGGTTGTCTTTTATAAAATCCTCCACCAATGCAAGACCATTCTCCCTTCCTCCATTCAAAGCGGAAACTGTTTTGAAATATAACGCAGATTCGCTTAGGTAGCTTTTCTTTTGGCCAAGCACATCATCAAACAGCTTAAAAGACAACTCAAAAGAGCCTTGATCAAAAGCCATCATTGCCTCATCATAGAACTCATTTTGATTTTCACTTGTTAGTGTTTGCTGTGAGAAAACGGATGAGTTGAAGTTTAAAATGCAGATTAAAAAAATGCAGAAAATGCGTGCGTGGATCATCAGTTCTTTCAAACGAGAATTGTGAGGTTTTTGTATCAATGCATTAATTTAAAAACGAGCTCTCTCAATATGGATGATTCTTTCATGGTCGCAAATCCTATACCCTTTGACTGGAGGTCTGCCTGATGAATGAACTCTATATTACGTAAAACTTGCTCTAATGGATAGTTTCGTGCGGCTTGCAAATACTCTGTAACAAAATAAGGATTGATACCGATGGCACTTGCCACGCTATTTTTATCAGATGCACCCTTGTGATGTATCAAAAGTAGCTTAGTGAAATATGCATAAAGGTTAGCGACGATCAAAATAAGTGGATTTGCAGATGGGTTTGCTGAAAAATACTCCACTATCTTAAATACCCGCGCCTCATCTTTCAGCGATATTGCCTTTTGCAACTCAAATGTATTGTAATCCTTGCTGATGCCTACAAACTTCTGGACTGCTACATCATCTATCATCTGCCCTTCTGGCACATTGATCTTTAGCTTATCTATCTCATTCGCTAGACGCTGGAGGTTATTGCCAATATTTTCTGACAAAATCATCACAGCTTTCTCAGTGATCCCAGCGCCGGTTGCTTTGGCATAAGCCATTACCCAACCTGGTACTTTATCATCATATATCTTCTTGGACGTGAAAAAAACACTGTTTTTCTCGATGACCTTGGCCACTTTGATACGTCTATCTAGCGTCTTGTATTTGTGTCCAAAAACCAAAATCGTAGAAGCAAGTGGATTCTCTAGATATGACATGAGCAGCTTCTGCGCATCCTCTTTTTTCCAATCCTTGATTTCCTGAGCTTCCTTGATGATAACAACTTGCCGCTCTCCCATCATAGGATATTTGCGCGCTACATTCAATATATCTGAAAAAGAAATATCCTTGCCATAAAGCACATATTGATTGAAGCTTTTCTGAGTTTCATCTAGTGCGTTTGCCTCTATATTGTCAATGATATTATCAACAAAAAAGGTCTCTTCACCTTGCAAAAAATACACTGGCGCATACTTAGCGGCCTGGAGATCATTGATGATTTGAGCATATTCTGCCATGGCAGTAAAGTTAACATGGCCTTTCTGATACCAATACTGTCCCTGTAAAAAGATTTTAGAGCATCATGCAGATTGAAAATAAAACAAATGTCATTCTGAAAATTAGAACATTTTCAAAATAATCTACTAATCATTGAAAATAGTAAGGATTATATTTGAGATCATCGATATCTCTGCTATATTTCAGTAAGTTTCATATAAATCTTATCAATTTGATTTTCGATCAATACGACCCTACACATCATTACGACGAAATGTTTGGTGAATCAGGATGTAGACCAAACTACTCAATGTTTAAGGAAACATTGGAAGAATACTCCAGAGAGAAACTCATCCAACTGCAGGATTCATCTGATCGTGCGCAGATGTCCATGGGGATGACATTTAATGTCTACCATGACAACCAAGGGGTTGAAAAAATTCTCCATTTGGATTTGATCCCAAGGATAATCTCTGCGATGGAATGGGATACAATCGAAACAGGCTTGACACAAAGAATCAAAGCCATCAACATGTTTATCCACGACATCTATCATGATCAAAATGTCATCAAGGATGGCGTGGTTCCAAAAGATCTCATATTATCCAGCCATGATTATTTGAAACAATGTATTGGTCTAGAGCCTCCAAAAGGTATCTGGTGCCATATATCGGGTAGTGATCTTGTTCGCGACAAAAGCGGAAAATTTTATGTTTTGGAGGACAATCTTAGATGCCCTTCTGGGGTTTCTTATCTCTTGGAAAACAGAGAAATCATCAAGCAAGCCTTTCCGAGAATATTTGCTGAGGTGGGTGTAAGACCAGTTTCAGACTATAGCAACATGCTCCTGAGTATGCTTCAGCATATGTCAGACAAAGCAAATCCTACAGTGGTGGTGCTTACGCCTGGCGTATACAACTCTGCTTATTTCGAGCATAGCTATTTGGCTCAGCAGATGGGTGTTGAGTTGGTTACTGGGCAGGACCTCATTGTGAAAAACAAGATGGTTTATATGCAAACCACTAAAGGTTTGAAGCAAGTAGACGTCATCTATCGCAGGATAGATGACACATTCATTGACCCGCTCGTTTTCAATCCTAAATCAATGTTGGGTATCCCAGGAATTTTCGAGGCTTATAGAGCCGGTAATGTAGCACTAGCAAATGCTCCGGGTACTGGTGTAGCTGACGACAAAGCTGTATATGTCTATGTACCTCGCATTATTAAATATTATCTAGGTGAAGAGCCAATCATAGAAAATGTGCCTACTTACATCTGCTCTGAGAAAGAAGCGTTGGAGTTTGTGCTGGACAATATTGAAAGTCTAGTGGTGAAAGAAACAAATGCTGCAGGCGGGTATGGAATGATGATCGGACCAAAAGTCGGGAAAGAAGAACATGAGAAATTTAGAAAACTAGTGAAGAACAATCCTAGGAACTACATCGCTCAACCTACCCTCTCCTTGTCTACAGTACCTACCATTACTGAAAAATCAATCGCACCGAGACATGTGGATTTGAGACCCTATATACTGTATGGTCAAGACATAAAAGTTCTTCCGGGTGCGCTAAGTAGAGTGGCATTAGTGGAAGGCTCTTTGGTAGTGAATTCCTCTCAAGGTGGTGGCAGCAAGGATACCTGGGTACTTTATAAATAATTTAAGAAGAAGAAAATATGCTTAGTAGAGTAGCAGACTCATTGTTTTGGCTAGGAAGATATACAGAGCGTGCTGAAAACTATGCGCGTTTCATAGATGTGAATTTCAATCTTTCCATTGACCTGCCTGCAGGAATGAAAGAACAATGGAAACCATTGATTGCAGCATCGGGTGATAAAGATTTATACGATGAGCATTTCGATAATTATGAAAGAGAAAATGCAATCTTCTTTTTAGCATTTGATAAGCGAAACCAAAACTGCATCGCCACGAGTGTGGAAAGAGCTAGAGAGAACGCGCGTCAAATCAGAGAAAACCTCTCAAAAGAAACATGGGAAGTGCTAAACGATCTTCATTATTTCGTAGTAGCCGCCTATAAAAATGAATCGTGGAAGAAGGATGATGCTTCATTTTTCAGAGAGATAAAATACAAACTGCAGTTGCTTCAAGGTATCGCCTATGATACTTCTCCACGCACGCAAGCATGGTTTTTCACGAAATTGGGTCAATATCTAGAGCGCGCTGATAAGACTTCTCGAATTCTAGATGTGAAGTACCACGTGCTGCTACCATCTGTAGAGGAAGTAGGCTCTCCTTTAGATTTCCTTCATTGGAATGCCCTACTCAAATCAGTAAGTGCTTTTAATGCCTACAAGAAACTCTATGGGAAAGTAGATCCATCTAATATCGTAGAATACCTCGTTTTAAATCCGCATTTCCCTAGGTCAATTATGTTTTGCTTGGCTAGTGCTGAGTCCTGTTTACATGAGATTTCTGACTCAAAACGTGGTTTTTCTAATAAGGCTGAAAAGTTCATTGGTAATCTGAGATCGGATCTTGAATTTGCTGATATCTCAGACATATTCGATAGCGGACTGCACGAATACCTTGATCTCTTGCAAACGCGTATCAATGAGATTTCCTCATGTATCAATGATCAGTACTTTAAAATCAGTCCAAATTTCGACGAGAAACAAGAACAGCAGTAGTTTTTACTTATTGAAATCGTGCTTGAATTTGATTTCATTACTCGAATTCCAAAGATTCTAGTTGATTGAAAAACCAATTTCAGCAAGTTTAGTACTCAGGATATAAAATCCCTTCTATTTTTGCGACCTTAATTGAATATCAAGGGAGCAATGAAAAACATAGTAGAGGAATTGAAGTGGAGAGGTATGGTTCATGACAGCATGCCCGGAACAGAAGATCAATTGACCAAGGAAATGACTACTGCCTATATTGGTTTTGACCCTACGGCGGATTCCCTACACATTGGTAATTTGGTTCAAATCATGACCTTGATGCATTTTCAGCGCTTTGGCCATAAGCCTATTGCCCTGGTAGGTGGTGCAACTGGCATGGTGGGCGATCCTTCCGGAAAGTCCTCTGAGAGAAACCTGCTAGATGAAGAAACACTCAGTCATAACATAAAAGGAGTCAAAGGTCAGTTAGAGAAATTCCTGAATTTCAGTGGTGATAATGCAGCAGAACTGGTCAATAACTACGATTGGTTTAAAGAATTTAACTTCTTAGAGTTCATCCGCGATGTAGGAAAACATATTTCTGTCAATTATATGATGGCGAAAGATTCTGTTAAGAGCAGACTTGAGACGGGTCTTTCCTTTACAGAGTTCTCCTATCAACTTGTTCAAGGCTATGATTTCTACTGGCTTTGGAAAAATAAAAATGTAAAACTTCAGCTTGGTGGTTCTGATCAATGGGGAAACATCGTCACTGGAACTGAACTTATCAGACGTAAAGGCCAAGGAGTAGCTTTTGCAATGACTACTCCCCTTATTACTAAGGCTGATGGTTCTAAATTTGGCAAGTCGGAAGGTGGCAATATTTGGCTCGACCCTGAAAAGACCTCTCCTTATAAATTCTACCAATATTGGATTAATTCATCTGACGAGGATGTTGAGAAATACATTAAAATCTTTTCCACAAAGGACCATGATGAGATTGAAGGATTGATTGCAAAACATCGGGAAGAGCCTCATATGAGACAGTTGCAAAAAGCATTGGCAGAGGAAATCACAATCAGAGTGCATTCTAAAGAAGATCTCGAAATGGCAATTAAAGCTTCAAACATTCTATTTGGGAAAAGTACAACAGAAGAACTATCAGAAGTAAATGAAAAGACATTGCTTCAAGTTTTTGAAGGAGTGCCACAAGCTGAAATTAGTCTAGCTGCTTATCAGGCTACTGAAAATATCACCGATTTACTAAGTGAAGTGTCTGGAGGAATAGTTTTTGAATCTAAGGGCGAAGCTCGAAGAATGATTAAAGGTGGAGGTGTAAGCATCAATAAGGTGAAAATAGATTCAGAAGTTGCTCCGATAAATTTTAATCTACTTCAAGGAAAGTACTTGCTAGCCCAAAAGGGAAAGAAGAACTATTATCTCCTTAAAATTTCTTAAAATCTAAAAATTGAATTATACTTAACTTGTTTTGAATTTTATAAAGATATGATAAGAGCATTATTAATTGTTTTTCTCGGAACGTTTTTCCTTTCGGGCCCTCTATCCGCATTGGCACAAGATTCTGTTGATGATTATTCAGATTATTCCTATCTATGGGAAGACTCTAAAAAGAAGAAAAAGAAGAAATCCAAAGATCCTAAGCCTGCTACTCAGGAGACATCCACTCCTAGCAACCCAGAGCCTGTTGAGACGAGTGTTAAAGAAATACCAGTTCAGTCAGCCCCATTGGCACCTGCTGATTCCTTGCCCCAAGTAAGCCAGCCTGTTGATTCCATACCTCAAACGGAACAACCCTCATTGAATGTGCCATCTGATACTATCCCAACAGAGGAAATTCCAGAGGTAAAAGAAGAACCAATTCAAGAAGAGGCTCCTACTGCAGAAGAGCCAGCTGAAGAAAAACCAAAGAAGGAAAAGAAACCTAAAAAGGAATACGAAAAAGATCCTAACATTCAGGATTTCAGAGGAGGATCTACAGCTGGTGGAGGTGGCGGTTCATTTGATGGTGGACTTACTGTAACCCAAATTGATGATCAATATTTTGTGGGTTTAGTACTCAGTCCAGAATTCTCTATTGGGAAAGTTGGTGTGGGGCTAAATGTTCCAATCCTTTACGGTCTAGATGACAAATCGATAAGAACGGAAATTTTCAAAGATGGTATTGGTGCTGCACGACTCATTACTTATATCAGATATGGCGTTCAAAAAGCTGATCCTATTTATGTGAAAGTTGGTCAGCTCAATAATACCATGATTGGGTTTGGTGGTTTGATCAATAACTATACAAACTCTACCAGCTTTGAGAAACGAAAAGTGGGCTTGCACTACGACCTCAACTATAAAGGTTGGGGCGGAATTGATGGACTTTACAGTGATTTCAGTCCTGGATCATTCAATCTATTCTCTATTAGACCATATGTGAGACCACTGAGTCGCACAGGCATTCCTATCGTGAAGACATTTGAACTTGGCTCAACAATCGTTCGCGATAAAGACTCGAACGCTATCATTACAAGTGACAGCACATCAACTTCTTACCTATTTACTCGCAATGGAGTTGGAGCCTTCGGTATAGATGCTGGTGTAACATTGCTTAGTATTCCATTCATTCAGATTGATTTGTTCGCAAATTATTCAAAGCTTAATATGGAATCCGAGCCTCTGAAAGATTCATTAAATGCCCTTTATACGGCTAACACTGCACCTGAAACTATGAGCGATGGATATAAAGATGGATCTGGTGCAAGTGTTGGTATCAACTTCAGATTTCACTTTATAGCTGATATTTTAAGTACAGATATAAGAATAGAACGACTGAAGTATACGGAGCATTATTTACCACAGTTTTTTGATGCAACTTATGAAATCAACAAGGACGCTAAGATTCTTTCGCTCGGTAGTGCTGGAGCAATGAGCGGATTTTACGGAAGCCTTACAGGACATATCTTGAAAAAAGTAGAACTAGGCGGTAGCTTAATGATCCCTGACGACATCACGGCTGCTACACCTGCAGTTGTGCAAGTTCATGCGGACTTAGATCGGCTCGCAGATAAGTTTTCATTTCACGGAAGCTATATCAAAGGTAATTTGAGCACTCTTGGTGATGCTTTCAAATTTGATGAACGTTCACTCGCAAAACTTAGAGTGATCTATCACTTGAATAAGTTTCTAGCTACTGGACTTGATTATTACTGGGCGTTTACCCCTACTTCTGACGGTGGGTACAAAGCAACTCAATACGTATCCCCTTATTTCGGATTGAGTATCAAATTCTAAATTTTCAAGAAAAGTCCAATACCAAAATTAGGTGCGGCTAGGATTCGCTTTCCGCTGAAAGCGAATCCTGCTGATCCTGAAATACCAAATTGTTCTGATACATTGTAGGCAATTTCCGGCGTATAGCTGAAGTATTCTGTGTTGTTTGCAAATACGCCATTTGAGCCATTTGCCCCAGCATCACCATTGTAGAGTGAAGAGACATTCTTCACTTTCATAATGAAGGCAAAGCCAGCTTTAACAAATCCAATCTCGCCTCCCAGATGAACTTCCTCAGAAAAACCTTTTGTACGGTTATTGAATCCAACATATGCGGAAGCATAAAAAGGAGCTGGATAAAATGAACGACTAGCCTCTAAGGAAAGCAATTGGTTGAATTCACCATCGCCAGTTTGTAATATGTTTTCAGAAGTAACTTCAGAATCACCAAATGGAAGACCAAGCATCAATCCAGCTGAAATGACCACCTTTTTATCCTGAAAAAAACCATACTTCACTCCTACCAAAGCATCACCTAGCAAGGTGTTCTTATCCTGACCAGGCAAGGTGTTCCCACTTTGTCTGAAGGAAATGGCATTTTGCGTACTCCTAACAAAAAGAGGAACATATCCAATCAAATTCAATCGATCATTCAATCCATATTCACCGTAAACACTGGTAGTATATAAGCTGATTGTAGGAATAGCTATTATATCACCATTTGGATTGAACAAACCATCTGCACGTATGGCATTTTGCGAAAGCTTATAAAATCCCTTTCCTTTTCCAAGCACCCATCCACCACCTGCCTGAGCAGTATTTTGTATGAGGAAATACATTATCAGTGTGACTATAAATCGCATGTCTAATTAGTTGAGTTCTGCAAATCCAAAAGTGATACTCGCTGGCTTGCACAGTAGCACAACGTATTGATAATCATCTATTTTCAGAGTTGGATTAATGTCAGTGAGGTTATAATTAGCAGGTCCATTAGATTTTATCTCTTCAATTTCAAAGCCTTGAGATGCTACGGTAGACCCACTGGTGCTATTAGCTAAGTAAAGAAATGTCCCCAACGCGAAACTGACTTGAAAATCGCTGCTAAGAGTTAAAATCAATTCACCAGATGTATCTGTTGAAATAGTGACCATACCTTGGGCATTGTAACCTCCTGCACCTTGGAAGACACCAATCTTGGATAACGAACCAACTACTACAGGGTAGCCAGCACTTGTCACATCATCGATCGTTGCATTGATAAAAGTGGTACCATCTGCCAACCCTGTTACCGAGCCATTTTGATCAATATCCGCTATTGAAGGATTTTTGGATGCCCAAACTGTTGCACTCATCCCCTGCACGGAAAAATCATTTAAGTTAAAAGCCACCGCATTCAACTGAATCTTTTCTCCAGCTACAATTGAATTCTTAGCTCCTGTGACCACCACTCTGCTCACCTCATTAGTGGTTTCCACTACTGTCACCATCACTCTAAGCGTATCTTCTAATGGTGCTATCACCTCTATTTGAGTTTGACCTTTTGCTACTGCCCTCAAAATACCATTTTGATTGACCGAGACAATTCGAGTATCTCCACTTTTCCAAACTAGAGTTAATGAAGGATCTTCTACCCACATATTGTACCAATAGGATGCTTCTAATTGATGTGTCTCCCCAACTTGCAAAACCAATGGATTGATATCAAGCATAATAGCTGAGTCTTTGGGGTCGTCTAGCTTATCTGTCCCAATGCATGAAACAAATACGAGAAGGGGGATTAAACGGGAGTACTTCAACATAAAAGATACCTTAATTGAGACTTCAATATAAAATACTCCGCTCAATTATTAGGTTTCTAGAATTACGCTAAGCCGACATTTGATTGTATTAATTCGTACGGTTCGCGAATGGTATTCAAATTTATTGGGTCGAAATTGGAATGGCTTTACAGTTCAAACGCCTATTTCACCTATGGTAAAATAGGTGCCCTTAACATCACATTTTTTTAATTAGGTTTATGTTCAAGTAAAAACCTAATTCAAATATGAAACGCGCTTTAAGCATTCTCACCATTTGCCTACCCTTCCTATTATTTGCTCAGCTTGATATGGATCTTCTCAAAGGCATCAAGCCTAGAAGTATTGGTCCAGCAGGAATGGCGGGTCGCGTCACCTCTATAGATGTGATAAATGACAGACCCGAAGTTATTTATGTAGGAACTGCATCTGGCGGGCTTTGGAAGTCTGAAAATGGAGGCATATCGTGGGCAGCAACCTTTGATAGTAAAACGACTGGTTCAGTCGGGGCTGTAGCTATTCAGCAATCAAACCCTTCTGTACTTTGGGTGGGTACAGGTGAGGGAAACCCACGTAACTCACTAAACGGAGGAGATGGAATCTATAAGAGCTTAGATGCTGGACGCACTTGGACCAAAATGGGTCTCGAAAAAACACGCAATATTCATAGAATCATTATTGATCCATCAAATCCCAATACGGTATACGCCGCAGCGATCGGTTCTCCGTGGGGTATCCATCCTGAGAGAGGCGTTTTCAAAACTACTGACGGAGGTAAGACTTGGAAAAAAATCCTTTATGTCAATGACAAAACTGGCGCTGCTGAGATGGTCATAGACCCTCAAAATCCAAACAAACTAGTAGTAGCAATGTGGGAACATTACCGTCAACCATGGTTTTTCACCTCAGGCGGTGAAGGTTCAGGACTTTATATCACTTATGATGGAGGTGAGAACTGGTCGAAGAAAACCAAAGATGATGGACTACCTGAAGGCAATTTGGGTAGAATTGGTTTGGCAATAGCTCCAAGTGATCCAAATATCATCTACGCTCTTATAGAAGCAAAGAAAAACGGTCTTTACAAATCAACTGATGGTGGCTTCAAATGGTCATTAGTTAGTGAAAAAGACGATATAGGCAATAGACCATTTTACTACAGTGACATAGCAGTAGACCCTGTCAATGAAAATAGACTTTACAGTGTTTTTACTTATGTGAATGTATCAAACGATGGTGGTAAGTCTTTTGAGCAGTTGATGCCGGCATATAATACGAGTAGAGGTGTTCACCCTGATCATCATGCGTTGTGGATCCATCCTACTGATCCTAACTATATGATTGATGGTAATGACGGAGGTTTAAACATCAGCCGTGATCGAGGTAAGACTTGGCGTTTTGTTGAAAATATCCCTGTCGCGCAGTTTTACCATATAGCGGTAGACAATGAATACCCATACAATGTCTATGGTGGCATGCAAGACAATGGCTCTTGGGCTGGTCCTGCTTATGTCTGGAAAGATCAAGGCATTAGAAACAGCTACTGGCAAGAGATTAGTTTTGGTGATGGTTTCGATGTAGTACCAGATGCCGATGATAGTCGCTATGGATTCTCCATGGCTCAAGAAGGCTGGGTAGGCAGATATGACCGTTTAACTGGGCATTTCGAATATGTTAAGCCATTTGCACCATTATCAGGTGAAAAACTTCGATTCAACTGGAACGCGGCTATCGCTCAAGATCCTTTTGACAAGAGTACCATTTACTTTGGTAGCCAATTTGTGCACAAAAGCACGGACAAGGGCCAAACTTGGGACATCATCTCCCCTGACCTCACAACAAATGATAAGGAAAAACAAAAACAAAGCGAAAGCGGTGGCTTGACAATGGATGCGACTGGCGCTGAAAACTATTGTACCATTCTCGCTATTACACCAAGTTTGCTAGAAAAGGATGTAATCTGGGCCACCACAGACGATGGCAATATTCAATTGACTAAGGATGGTGGAAAGACTTGGAGCAAAGTTTCAGGAACGATTAAAGATCTTCCAAAAAACGCTTGGATTCCACAGTTGCAAGTTTCCAATAAGAATGCTGGAGAAGCCCTCGTAGTGGTTAACAACTATCGAAACTTTGACTTCACCCCTTATGCCTACCGAACAAAAAACTATGGTAAAACTTGGGAACGAATTGTAGATGGAACTGATGCTGCTGGATATGTACTTTCAATTCTTCAAGACCCAATAGAGTCAAAATTGATGTTTTTGGGTACTGATGATGGTTTGTATGTTTCTATAGATGAGGCTGCGACTTGGACTAAATGGACCAACAAATTTCCTACCGTAAACACTATGGACATGGTCATACACCCACGGGAGCATGACTTGATAATTGGCACATTTGGGCGCGCTGCATATGTCATGGACGATATTCGACCACTACGCGCACTTGCATCAGAAGGCACTAGCCTGCTCAAAAAGAAGATTCATCTCTTTGAACCACCGGTTGCCTATAACAATATTAGTCAACAACCTTCTGGTAGTCGTTTTGGGGCAGATGCGATGTTTAACGGTGAAAATCGAACTACTGGCGCACTGATATCTTATGTCATCAACAAACCAGAAAAAAAGGATGCAAAAGATAGTCTGAACACATCTGCAGATTCATTGACTTTTCAAGTTTTCCAAGGTGACAAGCTATTAAGAACTATCAAAATGCTTGCACCAAAAGAGAATGGCGTAAACAGAATGAGCTGGAACCTCACAGAAAAAGGAGTCAATAGCATAGCCCGTAAGGAATTGGATAAAACCAAAGAGCCAGGCGGGACCGATGTGCTACCGGGTAGTTACAGAATCCAACTCACTTATGCTGGAGAAACTTCCGAATCTAACATAGAGGTAAAGTTTGATCCGAGAATAGACATCTCCACAGAGGTATTAGCTACAAAAAAGCGTGCGCTTATGCTTTTGGAATCTGATCTTGAGCTAGCTCTTGGTCGTACTGAGCAAATAAAAGAGAAATTGAAGATCACAAATGAGCTAACAGATCGCATGAAAGCAAAAGATGAGAAGAAGTTTGAAGTGGAATTAAAACTTGTCAAAGCAAGTCAAGATTCACTAAATGCCTTACTCGACTTATATGTCGGTAAAGAAGACAAAAGACAGGGCATTACTGCCGACCAGACCACACATGTAAGCTACTTCTATGGAAATGCTTACTTCTATTTATCAAATGGAATGGGTGTGCCAACAAAAACAGAAGACGAACTTGTTCAGAAATTTCAGGAGGTCATGGAAGCTGCTAATCAAAAGGCAGACAATTACCTACTCAATGATTGGGAAACGTTTAGATCTCAAATGATCGATTTGGATTTGAGTCCTTTCAATTAAAGCTCAATCTTCATTTAACCAAAAAGGGGTCAGCATTTCTGCTAACCCCTTTTTTAATGAAATATCTCATACTATTTCTATCAACCAGTATTTCTCATTGCAGAAGCGATGGCATTAATTGAAAGCATCAATTGTGTCTGAGTATGCTCGGCAGCAGGATCATTAGTTGCTTTCTCTTTTCGCCATTTGCCAAGAAGTTTTACTTGAAGCTTGTGCAAATGATTCATTAGAGATATTCTCAAATAATTTGAATAATAGTGGTTCTTTCTTCTTTCTTCGATGCTTGCACCGAGTAAATCCATCAACATCTCTCGAGTTAACTTCAATTCACTTAAAAACATCCCTAAGAATTTGTCTCTGATCTTCACATCAGTTACAAGTGAGGCATATTCAGTCATGATTTCCTCATCAGTAGCTGCTAAACTAGTATCTACATTGGTAAGCACATATCTAATGAAAACGTCAAATTTCAATGTTTTCTTAAACTCCGCATAAGATGCTGGATCCTCTTCTTTGAGCTTATTGATTGCAGTTCCTAAACCATACCAGCTCGTCATGTTGTAGCGTGATTGGCTCCATGAGAACACCCAAGGAATTGCTCTCAAATCTTCCAATGAATTGGCTCCCGTTCTTTTAGCAGGTCTTGAACCAATTTTACTTGTTTCGATAGCATCAATGGGCGTAGCCTCCCTAAAATATGGTATAAATCCATCAGCCTTCATCAAAGTCTCATAATGCTTCTTGCTGTCGTCAGCAAGTCGCTGCAATACTGGAGCGAGCGCATGGCTTTTCCTTTCCGTCACTTGACTCATAATAGATGCAGAGGCAGTAGTTGCGATCAACAACTCAATGTTGTATTCAGCATTTACTTTATTGGCATACTTCTGTGCGATGGTTTCCCCTTGCTCCGTAAGTCTTAGATCTCCTCCAATACTTGAGTGTGGTAAAGAGTTAATAAAATAGTGAGTTGGACCTGCTCCTCGGCTAATTGACCCTCCTTTACCATGGAAAAAGCGAATTTTGAGATCAAATGCTTTTCCAGTTTCATATAATCTTGATTGGGCTTTGTACAGATTCCATTGGCTGGCCATAATACCACCATCTTTGTTACTATCACTGTAACCCACCATAACTTGCTGTGTAGCCTTTTCTGCTCCATCGCGTTCGCGGAAGTAATTCAAACTTCTTTGTGTGAAAGGATGCTTTAAAAATCCATTTAGGATTTCAGGACCATTCTCCAAATCATCTATAGTCTCCAAAAGTGGGACTACAGGCAATTCACAAACCAGCCCTTCTCTTGTCTGAGTAGTAAGGCCTGCTTCCCTTGCCAATAAATAAACCAGCAATAGATCTGATACACTTCTGGTCATGCTCACGATGAGCGATCCTAAAGCATCTGTGCCGTATTTACTAATATGAGCCTCCAATACACGCAAACTGTTTATTACAGCCTCAGCATTTGACCCTAACTTTATTTTCTGATGAGTAAATGGCCTATTTGAGAGCAGTTCATTGTTTATAAATGTTATGCGTTCTTCCTCTGACCATTTTGTATAGTCTGTTTTTTCAAAACCTGATACAGTCAGCAACTGCTCCATGGCCTTGTCATGAAAAGCACTGTTTTGACGTATGTCTAATTTAGCCAAATGAAAGCCGAATGTCTCGACACAACGAATCACCCCATGAATATCATTGTAGGCGATGGTTATCGAACCATAAGCAATCATTGCCTTCTGCAGTATTCGTAAATCATCTAACAATTCACTTGCCTTCACATAGCTGCCCGGCAATTCATGAATATCAGTGGCGTGCCCTCGCTTTGTGTCCAAAGGCAATCGAGTAATAATTAAATTCAAATATTGTCTGAAAGCTTCCCCTCTATTCCTAGAAAATGCCTCTTCACCTCTTACTCCAAGGTTCTCCTGCATTTCATAAATACGCTGGCGCAGTGATGCATCCACATCTTCTATATCTGCTGTGAAACTTAGGTGTTTTACCAAATCTGTTAATTTCCTTCTTACAACCACAAATGCACTCAACCTCAAAGAGGTTAAAGTATTTGCTGTTACTTCATCCGTGACTAATGGATGTCCATCTCGGTCTCCACCTACCCAATCTCCAAAAGAGAGTTTTGGCCATGCGTTCAATTCGAAAAGCGTTTTTTTATCAAACCCTTGATCTTCCCAAGCTTGGGTCATTCTTCGATCCAATACTGGAAGCACTTCTGGAAAAACATTAGTTAAATAATGTGTGATATTTCTTAATTCAGATGGTACATCCGGCTTTTCAATAAAAATCTCGCCAGTTTTCCAAAGCCTGTAAAGTGTTAGTTTGATGTTAAGACGAATATTAGAAAGTTCATTCTTAGTATACATCGAATTCTCTCTACTTACGATGAGCAAATACAATTCTCTATGATGTTCTAAAACAGTTGCTCTTTTAGCTTCAGTAGGATGAGCAGTAAGCACTGGCTCCACGCGTATATCCTTCAGCTTGATCGCAATGTCCTGCTCACTGATATTATGGTTCTTCAGTTTTTGGAGATTGCTGGCCCATAAACCATTAACAGATGCGAGATCCTCATCTTCTTGAGTTCTTCTATGCTGTACCGCACTATTAATCTCCACCATGTTTACAAGTTGAAAAACTAATGAGTAGAGTTGTACATCTCTCTCTGTGAGAGTCTCAGGTGAAAGCCCCTTGATATCATTGACCCAAGGAATTTTATTGGCCATCTCCTCTTCCCCATTTTCGAGCAGAATTTCCTTAAGAGCGAGCAAAAGAAACTCTAAGTCTTCATATGGTTTCCCTAGTGTTTTCTTTAGTAAATCAAGAGTTGACTTCATAGTAATTATTTTTATAGAACACTGCAAAATAATGAAAATATGACATTATTTGATAATTATCGTTGAGATTTTAGCAATTTCTTGATCAATTAGAAATATCACCTTTACATTAAGGTCGGCTTGTTAACTTTACGATTCAAAACACAAAAAACATATAATGGATAATCGTAAGTATTTACCTTTTATAATAGCAACAGGGGTCATCCTGATTGTACTCTTGACCATTTCAAATAGCATTATTTATAAAGTAAAATCTGGTGAGCGTGCTGTCATCTTCAATACCCTTACCGGAGAACTTGACAAGGGTAACATTATTGGCCCTGGATTTCACGTGAAAGTTCCTTGGAGTGATGCTAACGTATATGACGTTACCGAAAATCAAATAGAAGAGACCATGGATGTCTTAGATAAAAATGGCTTGAACATCAATGTTGACATCACGGTGCGTTTTCACCCAGTATATGACAGCATAGGTGAGATTTATGAAACGTTTCGATTAGATTACGTACGTCGTTTGGTAATTCCAGAAGTTCGTTCTACAGTGAGACAAGTAATGGGCAGATACACAGCAGAGGAAATCTACTCCACGAAGCGCCCTGAAGTAGAAGGTTCTATTAAAACTGAAACAGATGCAATTCTAGGTGCAGTTGGAAATAATATTGAAATGCGTGCCTTATTGATTCGATCTATCAAGCTTCCAGAACAAATCAGATTGGCAATTGAGAACAAATTGAAGCAAGAGCAAGAAGCACTTGCCTATCAATTCCGATTAGATAAAGAAATAAGTGAGGCTGAAAGAAAGCGTATTGCTGCTGAGGGTGAAGCTGTAGCAAATAAGATTATCAACAGTTCATTAACTGACGAATTATTAAAAATGCGTGGAATAGAAGCCACCATAGATATCGCAACTTCACCAAACTCAAAAGTGGTAGTTATTGGTAGTGGAAAAGACGGACTTCCTTTAATATTGGGAGGGAATTAAAAATTTGAACTAAAGGACCATTTCATGGTTATTTAGCTAGAATTGAATATTTTAGAAGAAACAAGAAAGATAAAAGAGAATTAGATGTCGAACGTAGCTGAAATCAAAGTAAACGGTCAGACTTATGAGCTGCCGGTAGTAGAGGGAACAGAAAAAGAGCAAGCAATTGATATTAGCTCTTTGCGGGGTAGTTCAGGTGTGATCACAATTGATCCAGGTTTTAAAAACACAGGATCGACAACATCTGCGATCACATTTCTAGATGGAGAAACAGGTATTTTACGCTACAGAGGCTACCCTATTGAGCAGCTAGCAGAGGAGTCTACTTTTCTCGAGGTGGCTTATCTCCTTATCTACGGAGACCTTCCAGGCAAAGAATTACTTGCCAAATTCCAAAGTGATATTACCAATCATACCTTGGTGCATGAAGACATCAAAAAACTGTTAGATGGATTTCCATCTACGGCTCATCCTATGGGCGTTCTTTCTTCACTTGTTACTTCTTTGACTGCTTTCTACCCTGAGAGCCTTGATCCGAATAGATCTAAATCAGAAGTAGATTTGAGTATCATACGTATACTTGCGAAAATGCCAACTTTCGCCGCTTGGTCTTACAAAAACCAAATGGGTCACCCAGTGGTCTATCCAGACAATAAATTAGACTATTGTGGCAATTTCTTAAAAATGATGTTTGGCCTACCTACAGAAACTTACGAGGTTGACCCTGTGGTAGCGAGAGCCTTAGACCAACTTCTAATTTTACATGCTGACCATGAGCAAAACTGCTCTGCTTCCACCGTAAGAATAGTAGGTAGCTCACAGGCCAGCCTTTTTGCTTCTTTATCCGCTGGTATTAATGCACTTTGGGGACCACTTCATGGTGGAGCCAATACTGCTGTGATCAACATGCTCGAGAATATCAAAGCGGATGGTGGAGATACCAAGAAATGGATGGCAAAAGCAAAAGACAAAGATGATCCATTCAGATTGATGGGATTTGGTCACAGGGTTTACAAAAATTTCGATCCCAGAGCTCGTATCATTAAGAAAGCTGCGGATGATGTTTTGGAAAAACTAGGTGTGAATGATCCTATTTTGGATATAGCCAAAGGCTTGGAACGTGAAGCGCTTGAAGACCAGTATTTCGTTGATAGAAAGCTCTATCCTAATGTGGACTTCTACTCAGGTATTATCTACCGTGCCTTAGGTATTCCATCAGAAATGTTCACAGTGATGTTTGCTCTTGGTAGACTCCCAGGTTGGATCGCTCAATGGAAAGAAATGCGTGAAAACAAGGAGCCTATAGGTAGACCAAGACAGATCTACACCGGCGAAAACGAGAGACCTTACGTTCCTATGAGCAAGAGATAACAAAAATGGCTTTCAAGTTTCTTGGAGGCCATTTTTATTTTAAACCGATATTTTCTTTTTAATATTTTCGGTTAAGTATTTCTCCTAAGATTACAGCTCTTTTCGCTTGTTCTGTATCAGCTAGCATTTCCCTAATATCCATCGCTACACTTCTCGATTCTTCAGCATTTTGGATTCGTGCCATTCTAGGCTCAAAGTGCTCGTCTCTCTCAAAATCCAATTGGGCACCTTCTGCTCGTTTAATTGACTCCTGATAGATCCGCTTACTTTCATCATCAGAAAAAACCCTCGTTTTACCTTCCTCAAAAGTAGAAGGTGAATTTTTTCGTTTCCAATTTTCCTCCTCCCGATCTTTCTTATCAATCGCAACAACCTCCTGTTCCTTAACTTGTTCAGTACCGCTCTCTTGCTGAGTGAACTCTTTAAGTAATTCTTCAAATGTCAAAGGTCTAGGTTTTGGAACAGTCGAGCTGCGCTCTTCAACTTCTCCACCCTCTGTTGCTTTCTTCTTTTTCATCATTCGGGTGATGAAATAAATTGCTCCAAAAGCGAGATACAACCAAAATTGAATATTATCCATAAGCCTCGTTTAATATAAAATTAGTCCTAAATTTGTTGATTCCACATTAGCCTAAAATCACAGGTTTTCATGCAATTAACACGTTTAGAGATCAAAGGATTCAAAAGTTTTGCTGATAAAGTTACCATTAATTTTGACGAAGGCATTACCGGAATTGTTGGACCTAATGGTTGTGGGAAATCTAATGTGGTAGATTCCATCAGATGGGTTCTTGGAGAGCAGAAAACACGTGTTTTGCGCTCTGATAAAATGGAGAATGTAATCTTCAACGGTACGAAAGCCAGAAAAGCCACACAACTCGCCGAAGTTTCACTCACCTTCAATAACACAAAAAACCTCATCCCTACAGAATACTCTCAAGTAACAATCACGCGTCGTTATTTCAGGTCTGGTGAAAGTGAATATCTATTGAATGGTGTGGCATGTAGGTTAAAAGATATCACCAACCTCTTTCTCGATACAGGTATTGCGTCCAACACTTACGCAATCATCGAGCTGAAGATGGTGGATGACTTGCTCAATGACAAAGATAATTCACGGAGAAGCCTATTTGAAGAAGCTGCTGGTATCTCAAAATTCAAAATCAGGAAGAAGGAAACCCTTAAAAAACTTCAAGATACAGATGCTGACCTTGACCGTGTAGAGGATCTGCTTTTCGAAATAGACAAAAACCTAAAATCACTTGAGAAGCAAGCCCGCCAGGCCAAGCGATACTATGAGATTAAAGAGGAATACAAGCAATACAGCATTGCCCTTGCCAAAAAGTCGATAACAGATCAAAACAAGGCATATAAAGAGATAGAAGACAAAATCACGCGTGAGTCAGACGCAAAGCAAGCTTTAACAACCAGACTAAAAGAGAAAGAGGCGATCATTGAGAAGGTCAAATCAGAATTAATTCTAAAGGAAAAACTTCTTGCTACACGCCAAAAATCTCTCAATGAACATGTGAGTAAGATTCGGAACTATGAAAGTGAGAAAAAAATCAAAAATGAGCGTCAGCGATATCTTCAGGATAAAATAAATAAGTTAACAGAGCAATTATCTCAAGATAAAGTAAGCAACGAGCGAGCTGCGTTTTCATTAAAGAGCCTTGACAAGGAACTGGAATCAGGGCGTGAAATGCTTTCCGCAATCTCTGGCAAAGTAGAGGAATTACAAAAGAGTTACGAAGAGCAAAAGCAAACGACTCATGATGCGCAAGCATTTCTCAACGAAGTAAACCTCCAGTTCAATCAGAAAAGAGAGCAAGTTTATCAAGTAAGTAAAGACCTTGAAATCAAGGATGTACAGATAAAAGCACTCCAAAGTGAGCTGACCAAATCAAAAGAAGATACCAGCGTACAAAGTGAAAGTTTGAAGGGTTTTGACCTCAAGTTGGATGAGATCACCAAAGCCAAAAATCTTAAAGAGGCAGAACATACAGCGCTTAAAGAAAAAGAGAAATCGCTTCGCGAGAAAATAGAAGCATCACAGCAACGCATAGACTTGATCAAGGAAGAATTGACGCAAGTCAATCGTAAATTGGACTCTAAGCAAAACGAATACAACCTTACTAAGTCTCTAGTCGATAGTTTGGAAGGATTTCCAGAAGCAATCAAGTTCTTAAAGAAAAGCAACCAGTGGCAGGATGCTCCTCTCCTTTCTGATGTCATTGCCTGTCCTGAAGAATACCGTATTAGTATTGAAAACTACCTTGAGCCCTACATGAATTATTATGTAGTGGAGACAATAGATGATGCTTACAAAGCTGTCAATCTATTGAGTGACTCATCTAGAGGTAGAGCGCATTTCTTTGTGCTGAACCAACTGGAAAAATACCATGCTGCTTCGTCACACATTTTTCCAAATACCCGACCCGCTACTGAAATCCTCGAATACGATGATAAGTACAATCGACTTATCGCTCACTTACTAGATAATGTCTACATCTACGAAAATGAAGTTCCGGAAACAGAAGAACAAGATGTGATCTTCGTTGCTAAGAGTGGAAAAATAACTAAAAGAAAATATTCTATTTCTGGTGGATCAGTTGGCCTATTCGAAGGGAAGAGAATTGGTCGAGCCAAAAACCTTCAAAATCTTGCAATAGAGATCAAATCACTCACCAAAAAGCAAGAACAAGCGAAAGCAAAACTTTCAGAAAATCAAACAGAGTTAGAATCTTTAAAGGAATCAACCCAAACTTCTAAACTAGAGATACTCACTGAAGAGCTAGCAAGAATCAACGAAACATACGTCTCTATTCAAACGCAGCAGGAGCAGTTTACAAAGTTGCTTAGCTCAAATGAGATGAAATTGGAAGACATGGTGGAGCGAATAGAAACGCTCAACGAGGAAATAACCAAACTTGAGCCTTTACGAAATGAAAGTGCCTCTATTCTTTCAGAACTAGAGCTACAAGTTACAGATCAACGCACCGCACTAGCCGATCTCAATGAAGCACTAACGCAAAAGTCAGCAGCCTTCAACGAACAAAACGTACTCTTTCACAGACAACAAAATAAGATCAACAGCATCACTCAAGAGATCAACTATAAAGATGAAACTTATGTGAGTAGTGCTGCCAGAATCGAGCAAAATACCGAAGAGCTCCAAAAAGCAACTCAAGATATCAATGACCTTGTCAAAAAATCTGAGGAGAGCGATGATGAGTTGATTGAAATGTATGAGGAGAAAGAATCTCTTGAACAAGGTGTCAATGAAGCAGAGAAGGATTATTACGCAAGCCGTGGCTCTATTGATGATGAGGAAAAAATCCTTAGGGAACTACAAAGGCAACGCGAGTCCTCTGATCAGATCATGATGGAGTGGCAAAATAAGCTCAATGAAACAAAACTCCAACTCAATTCCATCAAAGAACGATTATCCGTAGAATTCAACATCGAACTGAAACAAATTGAAGTATTTGAAGACGAAGAACTTTTAAGTCGCTCGCAGACAGATTTGCGTGAAGAGGTTGACAAGATGAAGAAGAAGCTTGAGAACATCGGACCTATCAACCCGATGGCCATGGAAGCTTATGAAGAAATCAAAGAAAGACACGATTTCATCACAATACAAAAAGCTGATCTTATAAGTGCTAAAGATTCACTCCTCGCTACAATCGGTGAAATAGACGATGTTGCTCGCGAAACCTTCATGGAAGCTTTTGGTAAAATACGAGAGAACTTCATAAAAGTCTTTAGAACTCTCTTTACGGATGAAGATGACTGTGAACTTAAACTGACGGATCCAGACAATCCACTAGAATCTCCAATTGAGATCATGGCCAAGCCAAAAGGAAAAAGACCGCTTACAATTAATCAACTTTCCGGAGGTGAGAAGACTCTAACTGCGACTTCACTCCTATTCGCTATCTATCTATTGAAACCAGCCCCTTTCTGTATTTTCGATGAAGTAGATGCTCCTTTAGATGATGCCAATATTGACAAGTTCAATCAGATCATAAGGGAATTCTCTAAAGACTCTCAGTTCATCATTGTGACGCACAATAAGCGTACTATGGCCAGTACTGATGTGATCTATGGAATCACAATGATCGAGCAAGGCGTTTCGCGTGTAGTACCTGTGGATTTGAGAGAATTGGCTTAAAAAGTGTCTATCCTAAAGTGTTCTGAATCAACTTTTTACCGATCTAACCACTCTTTAAATTCACTTACTCTTTCACGAGCCACTATTACTTGTTCTTCATCAAAGCCCTCAATCATTATCTCTAATCTAGAATTGGTAAATGCGATGATGTCTTTGATATACTCCATGTTTACGATGTACTTTCGACTTATCCTGAAGAAAGTGTCTGCATTCACAAGCTCCTCCACTTTATCTAGAGTGTAGTCTACTACGTATCTTCTATTGTCTTTAGTGAAAAGATATGTGCCCTTGTCCTGACTATAAATCATCTGAATATCAATTGTCTTGATGGTTTTAAGATGTTCACCCACTTTAACCACAAAACGCTCCTTCCCTTGCGGCGACATTGACTTTACAAGACCGAAAACTTCCGGAGAAGGTTTGCCTGAATGTTTTTCAAACTTTTCAATGGCATTAGTCAACCCAGACGGCTCTATTGGCTTCAGCAAATAATCAATACTATTTGCTTTAAATGCTTTTAGAGCAAACTCATCATAGGCAGTAGTAAAGACGATTGGATGTTCGATATTAATCTGATCGAAGATATCAAATGAATTCCCATCTGATAGTTGGATATCCATGAAGATAAGATCGACCTTCAATACTGGCAAAGAAATTACCGCTGCCTCTACAGAATCAAGTGTTAGTACACATTGATATTCTGGACGAATCTTACTGACCATTTCGCGCAACCTATTGGCCGCCATTTTTTCATCTTCTATTATAATATATCTCATTTGCTCAATTTTAACACTGGTACAGTTACCTTGAACGTCTTACCATCATTTTCTATTGTTACTTTTCTATCGGTTAGAAAATCAAACCTTGCTTTGAGATTGTCTAAACCTATTCCGGTTGAGTCCTTAGATAATTTCTCCTGGATGGTGTTTGAAATAACAATCTCATTATTGAATAAATGAATATCAATAGTCAAAGGTTTAGAAGCCGATACGACATTGTGCTTAATGGCATTTTCCACCAATACTTGCAGGGCTAGCGGCGGCACAAAACCAGTAGCGCTTCCCTCAATTTGGACAATCAAGCTTTCATCAAATCTTATTTGCTGAAGAAAGATAAAACTCTTGATAAATTCTAATTCCCTACTCACATCAACCAGTTCCTCATTTTTACTATCCAGCACATACCGATACACATTTGACAGCTTACTGATAAACTCAACCGCCTTATCTTGATTCTCATAAACGAGAGATGATAGCACATTAAGTGAATTGAATAAGAAATGTGGGTTGACTTGATTTTTCAAAGCTTCATATTTGAAGTTCAAACTATCATTTTTATACTGCTCTTTTTCAATTGTCACCTTTCTCCATTCTATTAGAAAACCACGACCGTGCATGATTGAAACGATAGAAATAGTGATTGCTAAGGCAACTAGGTACTGTCTAAAACCAAGACGAGAAAACAACTCACCTAAACTTAAATCGCCCAAGTAGACAAAGTCGAGTATGTAAATGCAAGTCACTACTACATACACATAAGCGACTGTAAGTAAAAGCGCCACAACAGATCGAGTGATAGATCGATCTTCCCATTTAAGGCCTAATGAATCCAAGAATATCACTTGATATTCACAGCCTTTCCAAAGCAATACCCAAAACAGTCCATTGATAACTATATCAATCAATTCAATATGCCGAAAATCACTAATCCCACCTTCCAAAATCAATTCTTGAAATGTGCCCCCCAATATCAAAATCAATACAGCCTGTATCAATTCTGACTTCCAGTTAAAAGTTTGAGGTTTTAATTGCTTAGTACTTGTCATGATAATTTTTATTCAAATCTCTGAGTTTGAACACTGCGTTCCTAAAAAGATCTACTGAAATGTTATATCTCAAGGACAGGCTGTAATCATTGATAGACTAAAAACTTTTTTAGGAAATATGTTATGCATGCATAACATATTTTAATATCTTTGATTTAGTATGCATGCATAACATATTAAACGAATACACACTCATGGAAGAAGTCGTACAACAATCAGCTATTAAAGGAGGAGAATTTATCATCCGTGATACGGAAGCATCCGAAATTTTTATCCCAGAAGAATTCTCAGAAGAACAAAAAATGATGGCAGCAGCCGCTCAAGATTTTATTGACTTGGAGATCACACCAAATATTCAGCGAATAGATAAAATGGAGCAGGGACTCATGCCTTCTTTAATGGAGAAAGCTGGAGAGTTAGGCATATTAGGTGTGGCTGTACCTGAAGAATACGGTGGGCTTGGAATGAACTTCAACACAAGTATGCTTATGGCAGATATTATTGCCGCATCAGGTTCCTTTTCTACTGCCTATGGCGCTCATACTGGTATAGGTACACTTCCTATTTTATACTATGGTACTGAAGAACAAAAAAACAAATATCTCCCTTTACTCGCTTCTGGCGAATGGAAAGCTTGCTATTGTCTGACAGAACCGGATGCTGGATCAGATGCCAATTCTGGAAAAACAAAAGCTAAGCTTTCTGATGATGGAAAACACTACATTATCAATGGTCAAAAAATGTGGATCTCAAATGCTGGATTTGCTGACCTCTTTATCGTTTTCGCGAAGATTGATGATGACAAAAACCTAACTGCATTCATAGTAGAAAAAGAATACGGTGGTATCACCATGAACGACGAGGAGCGCAAACTTGGAATCAAAGGATCTTCTACTCGACAAGTTTTCTTCAATGACTGCAAAGTACCTGTCGAGAACATGCTCTCTGAGCGTGAAAACGGATTCAAAATAGCAGTGAATGTCCTCAATGTTGGTAGAATCAAATTGGGTTGCGGTGTGATCAATGGTTGTAAAAGCGTAGCCTCACAAGCGACAAACTATGCTAATGAGCGTAAGCAATTTGGTGTATCCATTTCGAGCTTTGGAGCCATCAAAGCAAAATTGGCCAATATGGCAGCTAAGACATTTGCGATCGAATCTGCCTCCTATCGCGCAGGTCAAAATATAGATGACAGCATAGCTAACTTCATTTCCGAAGGTATGGATAGCAGTAAAGCCAAGCTTAAAGCACTAGAACTATTTTCTATCGAATGCGCAATTATCAAAGTTCACGGGTCCGAAGTATTGGATTACTGTGTGGATGAAGGGGTGCAAGTATATGGTGGTATGGGATTCTCTGAAGAAGCCCCTATGGCACGTGCCTATCGCGATTCTAGAATCACAAGAATCTATGAAGGTACCAACGAAATCAATCGAATGCTCTTAGTGGGTATGATTTTCAAACGTGCAATGAAAGGTGAGCTTGATCTTATGGGTCCGGCAATGGCTGTAGGCAAAGAACTTACTGGTGTTCCTTCTTTTGCTAAACTTGATCTGAGTGGTCCTATGGCTGAAGAGCATGAGGTCCTCGGCAGATTGAAAAAAGCTGCGTTGATGGTAGCTGGAAAAGCGGCAGAGACTTTTGGTCCGAAACTTAATGATGAACAAGAAATCCTGATGCATATCGCCGATATGCTCATTGAGATTTATGCCGCTGAGTCTTCCATCCTTAGAACTCAAAAATTGATGTCTTTATACGGAGATGAAGGAAGCCAGCTTTATCAAAACCTCGCAAAACTTTATTTCCAAGAAGCAATCACCAAGATTCGTAACCATGGAGAAGAAGCTGTCGCTTGTTTTGCTACTGGAGATGAACTTAAAGTACTCTTGATGGGTATGAAAAGATTCACGAAAGCTAACCCTGTTAATACAAGGGATCTGAGAGTAGCGATTGCTGATAAAATGATCAGTGAAAACAAATTCCCTTATAGCTTATATGCATAAGGGTTGACATTCATAGTTGGTTGAAAATTGAGAGCGTCAGATAATCTGGCGCTCTTTTTTTGTGCATTTAAATAATCTCACAGCACTAAATTCAAAAAACTTTTGTTGCAATTCATTACGAATATTTCAACAAAAGAACCAATCTCAAAATCAGGATCTCTCAGTTTTTTTAATTTATTGCGAATACGTTCATTTTGAATGTTAGATGAAATAATTTTAAGTCAAATGGCATACGAAATGGAATCATTCAAAAAACTGACAACAAAAGAAAAAGCACTTTCGCTCAATCTTGATGACCGTATCTATGGCACAATAGCAGAAATTGGTGGTGGGCAGGAAGTTGCGGATTATTTCTTCAAGGCTGGAGCAGCCTCCGGTACTATAGCCAAAACAATGTCCGCTTATGACATGACGTTTAGTGATGCCATCTATGGGAAAAGTGATAGGTACGTCTGCGAAGATAAATTGATGCGAATGCTCAATCGCGAATATTCTCTCCTATCCCAAAGACTTACTCAAAGAGCTAAACGTTCTCATTTCTTCGCTTTTGCGAATACAGTAGAAACCATCAATTTCAAAAGAACCAATGAGGGTCACGGATGGATAGGCTTAAGATTTCAAAAACATCCTAATTCTGACGCCAATGACTGCATCATCCACGTTATTCTGAAGGACAATGATCCACTATGGCAGCAGCAAGTGCTGGGTATAGTCGGTGTTAATTTGATCCATGCATGCTTTAACTACTCTGAACCAGAAGATATTCTGAATTCTTTAAAAGACAACATCCATAGTAGTCGAATAGAAATCGACATGTTCAAAATAGAGGGTCCAGATTTTCATCATGTAGATAACCGACTGATGAGTCTGAAGCTTGTAAAAAATGGTTTAACTCACGCTGCAATGTTTAATCCTAAAGGGCAAGTTTTGCAGCCTTCAGCGGCTTTATACAAGAAAAATATTTTTGTATTGAGAGGTAGATTTCGTCCAGTGACACATGTGAATGTAGATATGATGCTCAATGGTATGCGATCTTTCCGAAAGGAAAGTGACGTAGACATCCCTAATATCATGCCTATAGTGGAAATTACACTTAATGATCTGACCTTGGGCGGAGAACTGGATGAAACAGATTTCCTAGATAGAGTGGATCTCCTGTGCTCCCTAGGACAAAATGTAATGATCTCAAACTATCAAGAACATTATAAGCTTGCCTCCTATCTAAGTCAATTTACCCGACATAAGAAACTTGGTATCGTACTTGGCTACAATAATTTGAAAAGAATTTTTGATGAAAGCTATTACGACAGTCTTAAAGGTGGTATTCTGGAATCATTTAGCAGATTATTCGGAAGCAATGTGAAACTTTATGTTTATCCGGCTATAGAAGAAAATTCTGATAAAATTCACACATCAGACAACTTTCAACCAGCAGAACATTTGAAATATCTCTATGAATATCTGCGTGTGAATAATAAAATATCAGACATTAAGAGTTCGAAAATCGAAAATCTCCACATTATCTCAGATGATGTGCTAGTAATGATTGAAAATGACACTGAAGGTTGGGAACAATATGTGCCAAATAAGGTGGCAGAATCCATCAAATCAAATCATTTATTTAACTATCCTTACGAAATCCCGGAGGAAGAGGAAGATCAATAACTTGGTACAACTTTATTCCAAAATGCTTAATTGGGTTTTGCTATATTTGAATTTTGGCAATTAAAAAAGAATATGGCGGCAAGAGGTACATTCTCAAATAAATTAGGTTTCATTTTAGCAGCAGCTGGATCAGCGGTGGGATTAGGAAACATTTGGAGCTTTCCATTTGAAGTGGGCGCCGGTGGTGGAGCAGCTTTCTTGATGATGTATTTTTTCTTTTGCTTCATCTTGTGCTTCCCAGTTATGGTAACTGAAATTGCCATCGGAAGGAAAACTCAATTAAACCCTGCGGGTGCATACGAGGCACTTGGCTTCAAAAAATGGAGACCTCTTGGTATTTTAGGTATTATTTGTGGTGTAGTTATCTTATCATTTTATAATGTAGTAGCAGGCTGGGCTTTTGGGTATTTCATTGAAATGCTTACCGGCAATTTTGCAATTGGTGGTGAATTTTCCTCTTTCATCAAGGATGTCTTCAAAGTTGGACTTTACGCAATAGTATTTATGGGTGTAACAGCCTATATCGTGTCAAAAGGTGTAGCAGGTGGTATAGAAAAAGCCTCCAAAATATTAATGCCGACACTCATAACTATGATTATTGGGTTGGTTTGTTATTCCCTTACTCTTGATCACGCATTTGAAGGTTTGAAATTTTACCTTGTCCCGGACTTCTCTGAACTTACACTTGGCGTTATGGGAAGTGCTATGGGTCAAGCTTTTTTCTCGCTTTCTCTCGGAATGGGAGCGCTTATAACCTATGGTAGTTATGTAGGAAAAAACGACAACATCGTCACATCAGCAGCTTTTATAACCCTTGCAGATGTAGGTATAGCTTTCATCGCTGGGCTTATGATGTTCCCGATGGTAGCATACCTAACGAACGGAACGATGGAAGGAGCTGGTCAAGGTGCTGGTCTGATATTTACAGTTCTACCTGGTGCATTTCAAAGCTTAGGACCTGTTTTAGGCGTGGTTATCGGGTCTTTATTCTTCCTTTTGTTATCATTTGCTGCTTTGACATCTACAGTTTCTCTTTTGGAAGTCCCTGTAGCATATATAGTTGATGAAAAAGGAGTGCGACGAAATCGGGCGGTATGGCTAATGGCTGGGACTATTTTTATTCTAGGCATTCCCTCACTTCTTTCAAATGGATACTCAGGTTTCTTCACGAACTTTGTAACCTACTTTGGTGCTGAAAAAGCTACCTCCTTTATGGATTTAGCTCAAAATATTGCCAATGACTCATTCCTTCCACTTGGTGGCTGTCTCATATCAATATTTGCAGCATATGCTTGGAAAACCCAAAACTTAAATGCGGAAATCGCAAAGGGTTATCCAAATTACGAAGGATCATTTGTTCAGAAGTATCTGACTTTTGCAATTCTTTACCTCTGCCCTATTGTATTGGGCACAATGTTTATTCTTACAGTTTCACAAACATTCTTTGGTGTGAATCTAGGCAAGATGATAATCAACTTACTCTAAACTTATTTTCTCTTAAATGTTCCTGGATCTTTGTCATCAAAGTAGATGACATAATCTCCTCTTGGAAGATGCGATACGTCCGTGCCGCCACCTTGACCAGAATGTACAAGTACCCCTCCTGCATCATAGATTTCGAAATTTGCAGTTCTAGAAAACTTTAGCGGACCTGCTGTCTCCGCTGGGGAAAAAGTGACCGGCTCGGGATAGAAATGGAAGTCAACTTCAAATGAATAAAGATATGCACCATCCTCCATGTCACACTTTACACGTAGTTTGTTTGCTCCTATGTCCAATAATGGTTGATAAGTATAAGCAGCACCTCCAAAAATTCCTTTGGCAGGAACCTCTTCCAGCACGTCCCAAACCCCTAATTGATATTTCTCAATAGTATAAAGGTAATCTGGTTTTTCACCCATCGTGGACCAAGCGATCACCGAATCTTGAAATGCAATATTTGAAAAAGAAAAGATGCTATGAAAATTGATAGCATCTGGATTAATGACAATTGGCTTACAAGACTCTAGATGAACAATAGTGATATGCACAGGTGCATAAACTTCAATTTCATTGAAATCGAGTTTGAGCGCACTCGAATTTAGATTGATAGCTATGGGCCGATTATTCAGTTTTACGGATTCGATGCAAAACTGCTTTGATTTAGGATCAAATGGGTTTTGGATGAATAATGTACGTCCTTGATAAACGCCCAAAATCTGGAGCTGTTGGCTCTGGGCGATTGAATGACTGTAACAAGCCAATAACAAAGAAAAAATCACAAGGCGCAGCACAAAATTCATTATTTGGATTTCAAATGAAGTTACGAAAAAAATCAGAGGTTAAATTCAAAATTTATCGATAGAATACCATTGAGCTATGTTTTGTTCTCCTTAAGTTGGTTTAAACATTTAATAATTGATCTGTTTTAAATGAAATCCTCGACTAGTTCGAACTCAGGAGATGACTTAGGTCATCAAATCTAAAATTTAGAATTGTTTCACTTTACGATCAACTACTTAAAATCTTGAGATAGCTCAATCTAAAGGTGCTATTTTCATGGAAATGAATTCTATTTACGCCAATGAAGCTTCTGAAAGGAAAAAATAATTCTATAATCACGAAACTAGTCACTGCACTATCTTTTGTAGGTATTTTACTAAGCTGTAGTCCTAAAGTTGTTCATTTCACGAATGAAAAATCAAACTTCAATCAGTATAGTACCTATGGAATTGTGAATTTGAAAATCACTAAAACTCCTTCATCAAACACAGGTGATCCTCAAATAAAAGCTATAGAAGATGAAATAAATGCTCAAATGCATCGAAGAGGTTATACAGTAGCCCAATCTCCAACTTTGATAGTGAGATATGAGTACGTATCTAAGCAAATCACAAAGAACAACAGAAACAATTATTACGGCAATCCATATGCATCACCCAGCTCAAATTATAATGCAACAACTGATGAATCCGCATTAATAATAGAGATCGTTGATCCAAAAATCAAAAAATCTATTTGGCAAGCGAGCATAGATCTTAAATCGAAAAATAAGAAGAAATCTCAACTAGATAATTTAAAAAGCAATGTGAAAATACTCTTTAATACCTATTTACACCGTGCTAATACATCAGAAATAGACCAAACATTAACTGAGACTAATGACTGATTTTGGAATTCTCTCGCTTGTACCTCCTATGATTGCCATCGCTTTGGCAATCAAAACAAAGCAGATCATCCCTTCTTTGATTCTTGGTTTACTGGCCGGCTATTGGATCATCACAAAGGATTTCATCGGTGGTATACTCTCGTTTATCGAAGGTTTGGTAGTCGTATTTTCGAGTGCTGGCAACACGAGAACAGTAATGTTCACATTGCTAATAGGCGCATTAATCCAATTAATTCGAATATCTGGGGGAGTAAATGGGTTTGTAAGAGCTGTTCAGGGAAAAATACTAAAGAGCAAATCACCAAAAAGCAACTTGCAGCTAGCCGCTTCACTCACTGGCTTTTTAATATTTATTGAATCCAACATATCGATACTCACCGTAGGTACTGTTTTCAGATCTTTATTTGATAAGTTTCAACTATCCAGACAGAAGCTAGCTTATATAGCAGATAGTAGTTCTGCTCCTTCTTGTATACTCTTTCCACTAAATGCTTGGGGTGCTTATATAATTGGTTTGTTGGCTATCTATGAAGGCATTTCTCCTTTCTCTGTGCTTTTGTCTTCAATACCCTTCAATTTCTACCCAATTCTCACATTGTTATTTGTAGGTTATTTGGCTAAAACCAATAAGTCTTTTGGTCCAATGAAATCCTTTGATAATATCAATCCAGAAAAAACTCAGGAGTCTCAAGACCAAATAATAGATGAGTCAAATGGTCATGCCAAGGAGATGTTGATACCTCTGGCGGCCATGATCATTTCTATGCCACTATTTCTATTCTATACTGGTTGGAGTGATGCTCTTGAAGGTTCTACATCAGAAAAACTATGGCAGGCCATCAGCGGAGCATCTGGCTCTGCTGCCGTATTGTATGCTGTGATATTCGCCTTGATTGTAGCTGGTATCCAATATGGACTACAAGGTCTAGTTAATTTGAAAGGGTTTTTCGAAGAGGGGTTGAAAGGAATGGAAGAAATGCTCACAATGGCCATTTTGATGGTTTTGGCTTTCGCTCTTGGTGATCTTTGTAAAGAATTAGGTACTGGTATTTATGTTGCTAAAGTATCAGAAGCGTGGTTAGCACCAGCTCTTGCTCCAGCCATTTTATTTATCACGAGCTGTTTCATTGCCTTCAGTACGGGTACTTCTTGGGGGACTTTTGCAATAATGATCTCAATAGCAGTTCCACTATCTACTGCTTTAGGCATAGATGTAAACTTAGCGGTCGCAGCAGTGCTCGGTGGTGGTGTTTTCGGAGATCACTGCTCTCCAATCTCAGATACAACCTTGATAGCCTCTATGGCCTCTGGATCAAGTCATATAGACCATGTGCGGACACAGTTGCCTTATGCTTTAGTCACAGGAGGAATAAGTATGGTACTCTACTTAATTATAGGATTTTTAATGGTCTAGGTCCGTGGAGTAAAATCCTTGCACCATGTCTCTTGCATTATAGCCATTCTTCATAGTCTCTCCGTATGCACCAGCTGAGCAGATTTTAACCAAATCTCCTCTCTTAGTAACAGGTAATTCTATTGATTTCCCAAAGCTATCAGAAGACTCGCAAATAGGCCCAACAACATCATAAACTTCATTTTCAAAGCTTTCACTAAGACTAACGATCTTATGCTTAGCCTGATAAAGCGCTGGACGCATGAGTTCTGTCATGCCAGCATCTAGGATAAGAAAGGTAGTTCCCCCGCTCTTTTTCACGTAAAGCACTTTACTGATCAAAGAACCACATTGTCCTACGATAGATCTACCAAGTTCAAAATGAACCGTCTGATTCGGTAGTAATTGAAGGTGCTTATTGAAAAGATCAAAATAGCTTTTAAAATCAGGAATAGCGTTTTCCTCTGGATTCTCATAGTCAATTCCAAATCCGCCTCCCACATTCAAGTGAGGCAAACTAAATCCAGCTTCTGCCAAAGCCAACTGAATTGTATTGACGCGCTCACAAAGTTTCTCAAATCTGCTTAAATCAGTAATCTGGCTTCCTATGTGATAATGAACACCAATGAAACTTATATTTTTCAAACCTTTGATCAAATCCAAAGAAGCAATAAGCTCACTTCTGGAAATCCCAAATTTATTCCCTTTAGAACCAGTGGTAATATATGCATGTGTTCCTGCATCTATCTCAGGATTGACTCTGATCGAAATATTAGGACATTTTGACTTCTCAGCGGCTAGCTCATCAATGACCAAAAGCTCCTCTATAGACTCTACATTAAATGAAAAGATATTCTGATCAATCGCATAATTGATTTCCTTGTCAGTCTTACCCACTCCAGCTAGTACAATATCTTTTGCTTCAAAGCCATTCTCAATCGCAATTTTGATCTCATTCCCACTTACACAATCTATACCCAATCCAGCTTTCTTGATTTTTGCTAGTATCGGCTCGTTGTTGTTAGCTTTTAACGCGTAATGAATGTGATAACCAAAATTATTAGCAGAATTGAGAGCAGATAACGTCTCTGACAACAATCTTAAATCGTAGAAGTAGAAGGGAGTTTCCCATTCAGAAAAATGATCTCGATACAAAACAGTAGATTAATTACAATATTTACTTTGAACTGTTTTGGCTTCTGCAATATCTAAATTGACAGCCTTTTTAATATCTGAACAGGCAGATTTAGTATTACCCATATAAATCTTAAGTGCACCGCGATAGAGATAAGCTTCACCCATATCCTTATTGATATTGAGTGCTAGATTGTAGGATTCCATAGCTGAATCAACATAACCCAATTGATGTTTTGCACGAGCCGATAGGAAATGTCCTTGAGCAGAATTTTGATTAATCTCTAAAGACCTATCAGCAAAAATCACTGCCTTGTTATAAGATTCCATTCCATAATAGACCTTCGAAAGGGATAAGCAGGCATTCAAATGTTTAGCATCAAGATTTAGAATGGCTAGAAAGTCTTGTTCTGCCAAGTCTAGCTTAGCCAATTCCTCGTATGCCCTGCCACGATTATAAAGTAATGAAACATCTGAAGGATTGTTAGCCAAAAGGTCAGAATAAGCTTCTGTAGCTTTAGCATAGTTTCCTTTTGCGAAAAATTGATCACCAGAATTAGTGGGGCCACCTCCACAAGACCACATTACGAAAACTAACAGAAAAATGGATATTCGATACATTCTTTTCAAATAAGTGACAAATATAGGTGCAGATTACTCATAATCAGGGCCATATTTTATATTTCTGTAAGATATCAGATCACAATAGGCTTTTCCAAAGAACATTTCTGCTTCAATGCTTAAGGGTAGATGGTTTTTATCAACTGAGATCCATGCAGCTATTCCATTCTGATTGGGGAAAATATCGCTTGGAGGAACGAGGAAATAAACTTTATAAGCATAGATAGATCCTACCTTAGATTCAAATAGCTGTTTACCATCGAATACAATATTAAAATCATAAAGCTCATCTTCATAAAAAGTCTTTACAGTAATTGTATCCCCTTTCTTGAACTTAGAAAAATCAGTATTTCGCAGACTTAAATAAGCACTCATCAGGTCATTGGTATTTGCAGGAATATCATAAAACCTATTAGGCTTGCGCTCCTCTTTGCGAGGATCGTATCGCTCCTGCTCCACTTTACCCGCAACATGATCAAAATGAGTACGCTCTACTCTGATGTATTTGCCTTCTTCGATATTTCGATAAGCATATAATGGCAGTAGAGAATTCTTTTCCACATAACCACCCCAAGTGTCATCCACATGAGTAAAAACTCCTAAAAAGCCTGCTGTCTCTCCTTTGATCTCTAGTCTGTAGCATTCTTCGTCTTGATAGCGAATGAGATTTTTATCGATAGTCAGCAGGGCCTTCCCAACTGTAAACCAACCATAGCTCAGCCTAAACTCAAGCTGCTCGCCAGCTATAAAATTATTATCCTTTCCGGTATTATCTGGAATGGGTATCTGAGCAAATAAAATTGAAGTGAGTAAATAGAATGATGCAAACATGCACTTAGCTAAATGATGGTCCATGCCGGGGTATCAACATATGTGCCAATCTAAATTAGACTGACACGTTGTTTTCGCGCAAAGCCGCATTAAGAGAAGTTTTCTTATCTGTACTCTCTTTTCTCTGGCCGATAATTAAAGCACATGGGACTTGGTAAGTGCCGGCGGCAAATTCCTTCGGAATAGTTCCAGGAATTACCACTGATCTTTCAGGAACATATCCTTTATATTCTACAGGCTCTTTACCTGTCACATCTATAATCTTAGAACTAGCTGTCAATACTACATTCGCACCAAGTACAGCTTCCTTACCTATTCTTACACCTTCCACCACGATGCATCGCGATCCTATGAAAGCATTATCTTCTATAATGACCGGTGCTGCCTGAACTGGCTCTAGCACTCCTCCTATTCCAACACCTCCACTCAAGTGCACATTCTTACCAATCTGCGCACAACTACCGACTGTTGCCCAAGTATCTACCATGGTGCCTGAATCGACATATGCACCGATATTGACATATGACGGCATTAATACTGTATTGGGCGCAATGAAAGAACCGTATCTAGCTATAGCATGAGGCACTACGCGTACACCCAACTGATCATATCCAGATTTCAACTTGATCTTGTCATGAAACTGAAAAGGACCCACTTCTATCAGTTGCATCTTCATCAATGGGAAGTAAAGAATAACTGCTTTCTTCATCCATTCATTCACTTGCCAAGTACCATCTGAAAGTGGTTCTGCAATTCTACGCTTACCCAAATCAAGGTCATCTATGAGTGTTTTGATTGCAACAGATACTTCCTTCTTTTCTACTAGTGTTCTGTCTTCCCAAGCTGACTCGATTATTTCTCTCAAATCCATATGCTAATATTAGATATTCAATAATTGTATGTCAGCAATATTAATCAGGTCTACAAGATGCTGGAAAGATTTGACCAAATAATTTGAGGTGGACATTGAATATATCCTAGCATGTGCAGATTCACTTGTAATTCTCCTCTATAAATCCAAAAATGAATTTTTAATAAAATATCTCTTTTCCCTAATTCAATCACCTCATATATTAATTCACATATTAACCTCAACATATTGATTAATAATATTTTATCTTTCTAAATAAAATATTATCTAAATATATTTTTAGACATGTCTAAAAATATATTTACCTTTGTTTTTATGAAAATGACCCTTTCAGAGGAGAATTACCTCAAAGCTATCTATCACCTATCTGATGGTGGGGAATCGGATGTAAACACCAACTCGATAGCCGATGAGCTCAATACAAAAGCTGCATCGGTGAGTGATATGATCCGTAAGCTCTCTGAGAAAAACGTAATCAATTATCAGAAATACAAGGGAGTACAGATCTCTAAAAAAGGAAAATTGATCGCCTTGGAAGTGATAAGAAAGCACCGACTTTGGGAGGTCTTTCTTGTGGAAAAACTGGGGTATCAATGGGACGAAGTTCATGATCTTGCCGAGCAACTCGAGCACATTCAATCCCTAACTTTGATCAATCGCCTTGATAAATTTCTCGGCTTCCCAACCATCGATCCTCACGGCGATCCTATACCAAATGAAGAAGGTGAAATAGTAGAAGGCCCTCGAAAACCTTTGGCAGAAATGGAATTAAATCAGTCAGGAATTGTAGTCAAAGTATCCGATACAGACCCATCACTTCTGCAGCATTTAGCTAAGATAAATATCAGATTGGGAGCTCAAGTTGAGGTGTTAGACAAGGTAGCATTTGATGGGTCTTTACTTATTAAAATCAATGGCTATCCTGAGCTTTATATGTCTGGTAAAATCGCCGAAGGAATTATGATAGCAGAAAAATAACAAGTGAAAACGCATCAATGAATACCAATCCATACATAGCATTAATTACCTTCTTCCTCTTCATTGGAATCATAGTAGCCTTTGTGAAATCTAAACCATGGACAAATCTTTTTCAAGGTAAGGAGAAGAAAAGCCGTATGATTATAGAGGATATATTAAAGCAACTTTTCCACGTGGAGTACAGTGGAAGAAAAGCAACATTAAATGCCATGGCTGGAGCGTTGAGTATCTCTAAAACAAGTTTGGTGCAGATGATTGAATTGATGGCACAGCAAAAGCTCATTACAATTATTGGAGAGACCTTAGAGCTTACAGAAACAGGGCGCGATTACGCTTTGAAAATAATAAGAGTACATCGCCTCTGGGAAAAATACTTATCAGAAAGTACAGGAATAGATAAATCAGAGTGGCATGACAGGGCAGAAAAAATGGAACATCGCCTATCCCCTGATGATGCAGACAAACTATATCGTCAGCTCGGAAATCCACGATTTGATCCGCACGGTGATCCTATCCCACTTAAGTCCGGAGAGATTTTTGAGTTAGAAGCTATTTTATTGTCCTCGCTTCAGAAAGGTGATCGCGCAAGAATTATTCATATAGAAGATGAACCTGCTGCGATATACTCGCAAATTCTCAACAACAAGATTCACATCAATCAGGAATTAACAGTCACGGCTTCAGATGACGACACGATTAGATTTTCCTCTGAAGGTAGTGAGTTTGTTTTTACTTCAATTGTAGCTAGCAATATTGGTGTTCGAGTACTTAGTGCTGCCGAAATAAGTGAATCAATGAAGGTTCGCCTTTCTTCCTTAGCAAAAGATGAAAAGGCAGTTATTGCTGGACTCTCCTCCGACTGTCGAGGGCAAAGCAGGAGAAGATTATTGGATCTTGGGTTTATCAAGGGCACCGAAATAAAAGTAGAGATGCAAGGTCCTTCGGGTGAACCCAAAGCTTACCTATTGAGAAACACACTAATTGCCCTGAGAAATGATCAGGCAGATTTGATTTTAATAAATAAAGAAAACACAAAATGAGCACTGAAAAGATTGATCCAAGTTGTGAATCATGCGCTTTTCACAATGTAGCCCAACTTAAAAAACTAGGCGTGAACGTAGAAAATTCGGATTTTGTCATAGCCCTAGCAGGAAACCCTAATACTGGAAAAAGCACAGTATTTAATGCGTTGACCGGACTGAGACAACATACAGGCAACTGGGCTGGAAAGACAGTAACACGCGCTGAAGGTGGTTTCATTTATAATGAAAAGCGATTTAAGCTAATAGATCTTCCAGGCACCTACTCCCTATTATCAACTTCAGAAGACGAGGAAGTAGCTAGAAATTTCATACTATTCGGAAGACCTGACGTCACAATAATAGTAGTGGATGCTTCACGTCTTGAGCGAAACCTCAATCTTGTGCTCCAAGTACTTGAGATAACCAACAAAGCTGTTCTCTGTCTCAACCTCATGGATGAAGCAGAGCGACATGGAATTAAGATTGATGAGCGAACCTTGGCTAAGAAATTAGGGATTCCAGTAGTGGCTACTAGCGCACGAACCAATAAAGGAATTCCTGAGCTAATAAGTGTTGTGAATCAAGTCGCGACAAATGAGATTATCTGTAAGCCTCACAGGATTCAGAATTTACCAAAGCATTTAGCAGAAGCTGTCAATAAGCTCAGCAAAGGAATTTCTGAAGCTTATCCAGAAATACCGAATAGTCGTTGGCTAGCCATGCGTCTTTTGGATGGAGACAAGAGTGTACAAGAAGCCTTAAAAAGTGGTGAATTTTTAAATTCTATTTGATGGAAAAGGATTCTAAAAAAGTTGATAATCTCTTGGCGCTCGCCTCTAATCTTCGATGGGAAATTGGCGATGGATATCATGACAAGTTGACCGAAACAATTTATGCAGATGCGGCCTCCATCTCCAAGAATGCTGAAATTAAAAGTGACACGGAAAACAACTATCAATTTGATAGGACATTGGATGCTATATTGACTAGCAGACGATTCGGTTTTCCAATCATGGGATTGATTTTAGCCACTATTCTATGGCTTACAATTCAAGGCGCTAACTATCCGTCAGGAATGCTCAACACACTCCTATTGGGCATCATCTATCCTGCTTTAAAATCACTTTCGGCAGATCTCAACATATTATGGTGGATTGATGGATTCTTATTGGATGGTGTTTATATGGCTGTAGCTTGGGTAATAGCTGTGATGCTACCTCCTATGGCAATTTTCTTTCCATTATTCACACTCCTAGAGGACTTTGGATATTTACCCCGAGTAGCTTTCAATCTTGATAGCTTATTTCGGAGTTCAGGTGCACATGGCAAACAAGCCTTGACAATGAGTATGGGTTGGGGTTGCAATGCTGCTGGTGTGGTAGCCACTAGAATCATAGATAGTCCGAGAGAACGCTTAATTGCTATTATCACTAACAATTTCTCTTTATGTAATGGCCGTTGGCCTACACAAATTCTAATTGCCACAATCTTCATTGGTGCATTGGTGCCCTCCTATTTATCTGGATTTGTTTCGAGCATTGCTGTCATCTCCATTGCTTTTTTGGGCATATTTTTCACCTTCTTTAGCTCCTATTTGCTATCAAGAACGCTGCTCAAAGGGGAAGTTTCGACTTTCACGTTAGAACTACCGCCATATAGACCACCTAGATTTTGGAAAACCATATATACATCGTTAATAGACAGGACACTTATTGTGCTTTGGAGAGCGATCGTTTTTGCAGCTCCGGCTGGAGCAGTGATTTGGCTGATTTCAAATATTGATATCTCGGGTGTGTCAATTGCTTCATATTCGATTGAATTCTTCGATAATTTCGGATTGCTCATCGGCTTAAATGGCGTGATACTCCTCGCATACATAGTTGCTATTCCAGCAAATGAGATTGTTATCCCAACAATCTTAATGCTAACCGCTTCTCATTTTGGGATCAATGAGTTTAGTGCTGGCGATGGGGTAATGTTTGAGCTTGACTCTGAAATGGATACAGCGGCAATACTACAGACTGGCGGATGGACCCTGCTTACTGGTATCAACCTCATGCTTTTTAGCTTGTTGCACAATCCATGCAGTACGACCATCTACACCATCTATCAGGAAACTAAAAGTAAGAAATGGACTTTGATAGCAACTATAATGCCCGTGATTATGGGATTTGTGATATGCTTTTTAGTGGCACAATTTTATCGAATATTTGAATCTCTTTAAGACAATACAAAAAGACCTGATCCTACGATCAGGGCATTCAAATATTTCGTGCAATTCCTATTTAGGGAAGCAACTTTGAGAGTGACTTTGCTCCACCCATTTTGTTCATGGTTTTCATCATCTTCCTCATCTGTTCGAATTGCTTCAAAAGCTGATTTACCTGATTTACTGATGTCCCACTACCATTAGCGATGCGCTGGCGCCTAGAACCATTGATAAGGTCTGGGTTTTCTCGCTCAGTTGGCGTCATGGATTTAATGATCGCCTCTATAGGTTTTAAAGAATCATCATCAATGTCTATATCCTTGATAGCCTTCCCTACTCCTGGTACCATCCCAAGTAAGTCCTTGATGCTACCCATTTTCTTGATCTGCTCCATCTGAGATAGGAAATCATCAAAACCAAATTGGTTTTTCTTAATTTTCTTATTGATCCGGCGAGCTTCATCTTCATCAAATGTCTGTTGAGCTTTTTCAACCAAGGAAAGGACATCACCCATACCAAGGATCCTATTGGCCATCCTGTCTGGATGGAACAGATCGATGGCTTCCATCTTCTCTCCTGTACTGATGTATTTGATGGGTTTGTTAACTTCCCTGCGAACAGACAAAGCAGCTCCACCTCGCGTGTCACCGTCAAGCTTTGTCAATACCACACCATCAAAATTAAGACGAGCATTGAAAGCAGCTGCCGTATTTACCGCATCTTGCCCCGTCATAGCATCCACGACGAATAGTGTCTCAGAAGGTGCGATTTCATCCTTGATTGTGGAAATCTCATTCATCATGGCCTCATCAACAGCTAATCGCCCAGCAGTATCTATAATTATTGACTTCTTACCATGCTCTTTTGCGTATTTAACGGCATTCTTGGCAATTTTAACCGGGTTTTTTTCATCTACCTCGGTGTAAACTTCCACACCAATTTGCTCACCAAGAACCTTTAGTTGCTCGATGGCTGCTGGTCTATAGACATCACACGCCGCAAGCATTACTGTTCGACCTTGCTTCTTTAATAGACTAGCTAGCTTACCACTGAAAGTAGTTTTCCCTGAACCCTGAAGTCCTGCAATAAGTATAATGTTGGGATTTCCATTAAGATTAATGGGTGAATTTTTCTCACCCATAAGAATCGTAAGTTCTTCAGCAACAATTTTGGTAAGCAACTGACCTGGAGAGACAGCAATCAAAACATCTCTCCCAAGAGCCTTCTCCTTTATCGTATCAGTGACATCTTTCGCAACTTTGTAGTTTACGTCTGCGTCGATCAGTGCGCGTCTTATCTCTTTAACAGTAGCCGCTACGTTGATTTCCGTGATGCTACCCTGCCCTTTTAATGTTTTAAAAGCTCTGTCGAGCTTTACGCTAAGATTATCAAACATAAAAACCGTATTATTTCTGTCGGCAAATCTAATAAACAACAATGTACCGTAACTATTTATCCTCAAATTCAGTATGATACCTTACTAAGTACCTTGTATTACACAATAACGAATTAGGAGAAAATGAAAAAATTGATGCTTTTTACCATGCTAGGAGTGCTCATTGTTCAGTCCGCATTCAGTCAATCTAAAGTGACAGAAAAGTTTATTCTGGGTCAATGGAAACTCGTTATCGATATTGAAGATGAACTTCGTGAAGCCGAGGAAGAGGCTCAAGAAACTGAATCACTTATTGCAGAAATTATAACAAATTCTGTGACAGGAGCCGTTTCGGGTATTCTTAAAAGAATAGATATTCAAATAGATTTTCGCGAAGGTGGTGAAGCCAAAGTAATAATAAATGTTTTCGATGAGCGAGAAGTCGAATATGCCTCTTGGGAAATTGATAAGTATGGTCGGTTACATATCGAGGATATGGATGATTTCAAAACAGACATAGGAGATTATTGGCGTAGAGAAGGTGACATTCTATTATTAGTGGATGATGATGACGAGAATGAAAAGAACGTTTATATGACGAAGGTTGAAAACTGAAAAATACCCTGAAAGGGGTATTGCATAATTGACAAAAAGTGAATTGTTTTGCGATGTGTTACATTAATTGTTGATTTTATAATTAATTTTACAACGTCATTCACCATTTGTTATGAAAAACAAAACAGCCATTAAGCTTTTATCTTCCACTACAGCATATTTAATTCTTATGTTTGGTCTCGGATGTGACGAAAAAATCATCAGGAATTTTCTTGAATTGCAGAGTAGTTTAGTTTCTACACTGACTTTTGTGTTGCCAGGTCTATAATAGATTTTAGATCCGCAGGAGAGTAGTTGATAGATTTTAAAGTTTTATTATCATCAGAACGATAGACTAGATATTTATCTTTTTCTTTCTTGAAGTAAGCCTCTGTACCTCTCTCTTCTTTGTAATATTTCACGGTATCCATAGCCTCCTGCTCGGTGATGCATGCTTTACTCATATTAGATCTTTGAACCTCATCAAAGAGATCTACAAACTTATCAGCCAGACCAAATTCTAGAACTGCTCCTGAAAGCACATACTGAATATCACAAAGAGCATCAGCTACTTCTACCAAATCATTAGCAGCTATCGCAGCTTTCAATTCATTAAGTTCCTCTTGCAGTAATGAAACTCGGAGTGTAGACCTTTTCTCGTCGGGAATCTGAGGTGTCTCAAGGATAGGATGTTTAAAAGTTCGATGGAACTCTGACACTTGATTCAACGAGTCAATTTTCTTCATTTTATTTTGATTTTTCATTTTTGATCGCTTTCGCTAAAAAGTAAATAAACCCACCAATCACAAGAGTAACAATGAGTATCATGCTAATAATGGTAGTAGTTTGCATTCTTTAGTCTTTACAAAATTTCTGATATAAAAATCGATTTAGTATTAACCCTAACAAGATAACAACTCCCCATTGCGTGACTATTGAAGCATTGCTATAAGTGTCAATCCAATTCCATCTACCTTGATCTGTAAACCATGGATTACTGCTATAGCCCTGAGACATCCACCAATAGATCAAAAAGATACCCAAAGCTATATTTATATAAATCATCACCTGAAAGTATAGATCTGAAAGCTTAAAATCCGAATCTAAATCAATTAATTCACGCTTGAAACGAATCGGTCCATGAATGGAAGTTGCAATGGAAATAAATACTCCACTTACTATCAGCCCTAAACCCCAAACCCAATCTTGATTGCTAAAGAATTCTAATGAATAGGCTGATGGCAACCCAAAAATTATGAAAGCTATCAGCACCAATGCTGTAACAGTTCGCTGAGCCATCCCAAAAGTCATCAGATTGGACTTTAATAGTTCAAGCATTGGCAAGAAGGAGCTAAATGCCGCCAAAGTGAGTGCGAGAAAGAACATCACTGTCATGATTCCCCCGCCAGGTATAGTTGAGAAAAGCTTTGGTATAATTGTGAAGGTAAGTGCCTGACTACCACTCTGCAAAAAGGAAATAGCCTCAGAATCCGATGTAGACATTGCAAATACTGCAGGCAAAATCGCTATTCCTGCAAGTATAGAAGCACTATTATTTCCAAATGCGCCAATTAGTGTATTGAGTGTAACATCCTCTTTCGCTCTTGTGTAAGATGAGATAGTAATCATTAATCCCCAGCCTGCCCCAGTGGACCAAGCAGATTGCGAAAGGGCCTCAATCCAAATAGTCGGGTTTTTGAAACTCTGCCAATCTATTGCAAACATATACTCTAAGCCTTTGGTGCCGCCTTCCATAGAAAGCGCATAAGCTGCTACAATGATCAGAAGTACGAAAAGACTTGGAATGAGTATTTGATTTGCTTTTTCCAAACCTGCCTTCACCCCCCTACCAATGACGAATACTCCTGCTAAAATAATTGCAATACATATTAAAACCGTGAGATAGTTACCACTTGAAAGCTCTAGCCATTGAGTAGTGAGGAAGTCGGGATTGGACTTAAGTGTATGAGCTAAAGAAATACCTTCTACTACATCGATGTACAAATTCTTTGTTGAGATGAATAGGTACTCGACTGACCAAGCAGTAACCACAGAATAATAGAATGCAATTCCTAATGTGCAAATCGTAATAAAGAAACCCATCCAAGTGAGCTTATGCCCAGCAAGCTTTCCAAAAGAACCAATAACACCCAACTTGTATTTTTTGCCTATTGAAAACTCCGCAAGCAACAATGGAATAGACCAAACAAAAAGGAAAAGAATCCAAAGCAAGATGAAGCTTCCACCATACTGGCCAGCAAGGCGAGGAAAGCGCCAGAGGTTACCAGCACCAATTGCCATGCCAAGGGAAGCCAATATGATCCCCCAGCGATTACTAAATTCTTCAGGTTTACTCATTACTATTTCTTAGAAACATTGAGTACCGTACGATATAAGTACAATAATATCAACCCTAGAAGCGCCAGACCAAGGTAGCTACCTCCCAATGAACTGTCTGATAATTGAAGATTGATCTCAAAAGTGGCGAGAAGAGCTATCATGATACCCATTAAAGCCTCTCCTGTTATCAAACCTGATGCTATCAATAAACCTGCATTTGAGGCTTTATCAGATACTTCTTTAGTTGTATTATTTGCTCTAAAACTTCGATCAAGCATCCAAGCAATAACCCCTCCTACAAATATAGATGAGTCAAGCTCGAAAGGAAGATATAATCCAACTGCCACGGCAAGTACGGGCATTTTAAAGGTTGATTTGATTTTTTTAAGGTATTGATCGGTCATTATGATAACTACTCCAATACCTGCACCAATAGAAATGATATTCCATGGGAGCTTTCCTCCAAATATCCCAGTGGCTACACTCATCATGAGGGTAGCTTGTGGAGCAGCAAGTGGATCAGGATGCTCTAATGTTGGATTTCCAATACCCTTAGACTCTAGTAATAAGTTAAGAACAGGCGCGATTAGCAGGGCACCTGCAACTACACCTATGATTTGCATGATCTGCTGATTGCGAGGAGTTGCTCCAAGTATATACCCAGCCTTTAAATCTTGCATATTATCACCTGCAATAGCAGCGGCACAGCAAACAACAGCACCAACCAAAATGGCCCCTGCTGCTCCACGCGCGGGATCAGAAGATCCCATCAATAGTAAAAGCAATATTGCAGTACTAAGAATGGTTGCAATGGTAACACCTGAAATTGGGTTATTGGAGCTACCTACTAAGCCAGCCATATATCCAGCAACAGCAGAAAATAAGAATCCTGCCAGAACCATCACAACTGCCATAAATAGCGTCACTCCCACATCTTGAATAATGGTGAGATAGATAAAGAAAATTGGAACTACCATCACTCCTATACCTATAAGCACCCAACTCATTGGAGTGTCAAGCTCTGTCCTTAGCGTTTCTGAAGCCTTTTGCGCACCAGCCTTGAAGGCTTTCACGCCTGATTCAAAAGCTGTAACTAATGCACTCTTCAAGCTTATCAATGCCCAAAGTCCACCAATGATCATAGCACCTACACCGAGATATCTCATCTTCACACTCCATAAAGCTCCACCAAGTGCTTCAGGAGTAATACCATCCACGCTTACAAACTTCCCAGCAGTAACCAACTCAGCCGCAACTTGATCATATCCTTGAAATGCGATATATGCTGGAATGGCGATCCACCAAGTAACGACTCCACCTAAAAATACAAGTGTAGATACATTGAGACCTACGATATAACCCACGGCTACTAACGCTGGAGATAAATTCAAACTAAAATAGAGATACGCCTTTTGGTTAAGTATAGCTGCCTTTTCAAAAAGGCCATCCCATAACTTAAGTGCCTCTGTTCCTATTTTAAAGACCGCTCCCATCAAACTACCAAAAACCAAATATTTAACAGACTTGCCACCAGTCTCCCCTGTCTTCAGTACTTCTGCAGTAGCCACTCCTTCGGGAAACATCAATTTCTCTTTTACAATAAGGGCATTTCGTAAAGGAATGGTAAACAATACCCCAAGAACTCCACCTGAAATGGCTATCATGGTAGTCTCCATGTAATTGAACTCTTCCCAATAACCCATAATAACGAGTGCAGGAATAGTGAAAATAACCCCTGCTGCTAAAGACTCGCCCGCTGATGCGGCAGTCTGAACCATATTATTTTCTAGAATATTAGAATTCTTAAATGCCTTAAGAATAGCCATAGAAATAACTGCCGCCGGAATCGAAGCAGAGACTGTCAAGCCAGAGAACAAACCAAAATAGGCATTGGCAGCACCGAGAATCACTGAAAGTGAGGCGCCAATTATGATTGAGCGAAAAGTAAGTTCGTTGAGACGGGTCTCTGGTTTAATGTAAGGTTCGTTCATAAAAGATTTTGATTTTGGGGTTGTTGATCGCGGACAAAAATGTGTATTTAAGGACTAAAAACAAAAAAGGGTTTGACCGATTGGCCAAACCCTTCCTTGATTGGATTGAGTGCAACTATTAATTTTCAAATGATTGATTTCCGCTAGTGCTTACACCTTTAATTGTAACTGGCCCACTACCCCAATTCAATTCATTCTCACCTCTTCGCGACCCAACTTCAAGATTACCAGAATTAGTTCTGAGCTGGAATCTTATTGATGACAACTCATTATTGAGTTCTATTTCTATATTACCCGAGGTAGTTTTGAAATAGTTATCGGCTTTCACTTCTACTTCATCACCTTCTATATTTCCACTTGTCGTTTTCAAATTAAGAAAACCAACGACTTCATCCATCTTAATGTCACCACTTGTAGTTTGAGCAATAATATCTCCTTTAATACCATACAATTCAATATCACCCGAAGTGGCTTTAGTTGAAATTTGGCCAGATATATTAATGAATCTTTGATCACCACTGGTAGATCCCATTTGGATATCGCCTTTGCATCGACGCAATTCAAAGTCACCAGAAGTGGTTTGTGCAGTAAGATTTGTCTCTAAGTCTACCAAAGAAATATCTCCGCTTGATGCCTTTACATCGAGAAGGCTACTTCGGTAATCCTTAATATCCACATCCCCAGATGAATTATCTATACTCAGTGAAACATTATAAGGAACAATCAAATTGATTCTTGCAGTTTCCATAGAGTTCCAGTTAAAATCTTTGCTACTAGAGCGCTCTACATTAAATACTATTGTGCTACCACTTCTAATACTAGCAATGGTATAGTCTCCTTTTTTTCCATTGCCTTTGATTACCCCATCAAAAATGACACGGTCACCATGAGTGACGGCTACATCGCAAAATGAGCCATTGATAGTCAATTGGCTAATCTCATCTCCTTCAAAATGATGCTCAGCTATTATATTTTGTGCGTTTAAAAAGAATGGAAAAATGATGATCACTGCTGTGAGAAATCCTTTTGAAAACTTCATGTATAAGTTATTTGGTTTTCCATGAGATGCAAACTATAGACAAAAGGTTGCATGATTAGCCAATCCTCCTTTTCGCAAGTTCTGCTAGCAACTTCATTCCCTCTTTGAGATAAGGATCGTCTGATAATTTGGATTCTACAGTATCATCAGAAAGCACTTCACTTTCCTCGATAGTAGTGGACATGTCGTCAACTGTCGGAGTATCATCTACTTGAGAATCTTTTTTTCGTTCTTCATAATTCAACGAAATACTCGTTTTATCTCTTTGAGCGATTGCCTTTTCTATATCCTTTTGCAGTTGTACCAAATCTTCATCTTCAGATAGGTGTTTTAGATAAAGCTGTTGAAGCGAAGCAATCATTTTTGGTGAAATTTGATTGGTAGGCTTGAAACTAGAAGTCGCTATTTCATCCCAAGGCAAGGCGTTAGGTCTACTAGCCTCGCCAAACTCTTCACCATCATAAGGAGAAGGAAAACTAATATCTGGAGCTACACCTAGTCTCTGTGTGCTGCTTCCTGTCACTCTGTAAAACTTAGCCAAAGTCATTTTTAGCTGACCTAATTCCACATCTGTTTCACGCATGTAGCGACCAATATCTATCAGATTCTGAACTGTTCCTTTTCCAAAAGAATTTTCCCCCAAAACTACTCCTCGCGAATAATCCTGAATAGCACCAGCAAAAATCTCTGAGGCTGAAGCACTGTATCTATTGGTCAATACTGCGAGTGGGCCATCGTATAAGACCTTACCATTATCCTTATCCTCCATCACTTCGACGCTGTTATCCGTATTTCGCACTTGCACAACTGGCCCTTGAGGAATAAAAAGTCCAGTCAATTCTATGGCCTCCTGTAGTGATCCACCGCCATTGTAACGCAAGTCGATCATCAACCCATCTATCCCACGAGCTTTCAAACTATCTACAATCTTGCTAACATCACGAGTAGTACTCTTATAATCCTTGACGCCACTATTCATTTCATCAAAATTTAAATAGAAGCTTGGTATCGTGATCATTCCAAGATTATAAGTTTTATTTCCTTCTGAAATTGGGATGATCTCCCCTTTTGCAGCGGATTTTTCCAGCTTTATTTTATCACGAATCAATCTTAATGTGTCAGGAAGTGCATTGATATCGTTGCTGGCTTTCAAAATTTGCAGTCTTACGACTGACCCTTTTGGGCCTCTAATCTTTTGCACAACCTCATCTAGTCTCCAGCCTATTACATCCACAAACTCCTCATTATCTCCCTGTGCCACACCAATGATCCTATCATCTTTCTGAAGCCTCTGGCTTTTGTAAGCTGGTCCCCCTGGGATGATATCAGCAACTTTGGTATAGTCTAACTGCTGTGTGAGTTGTGCTCCGATACCTTCCAATGAAAGGCTCATATCAATCTGGAAATTCTCTTTTGCTATTGGTGAGAAATAGTCTGTATGCGGATCATAAGCACTCGTAAGTGCATTCATATAGATCTGGTAAACATCCTCGCTGTTGTATTGGTAAAGCGCTTTCTCTACCCTTTTGTATCGTTTCTCAAGACTTTCTGATATTTCAGACCATTCCTTACCAGCTAGTTTATAACTCATCGCTTGATTCTTGATAATCTTCAACCAGATATCATCTTGTTCTTGCACATTTTTGGGCCAAGGAATATCTTCTCGCTTGGTTTCAAAATAATCCTCTTTTGTGAAATCAGGTTCTTTCTTAAGTAATTCATAGACATATGAAATCCGCTCCAATGAACGATCGCGATATATCGCAAAAATCTGATAGGCAAAATCGAGCTTACCTTCAGGTAGTTGATCGTCTAATTCAAATCGATATTTCTCAAAATACTCGATATCGGCTTTTCTGAAATTGGCCTTATTCGGATCCAAGCTATTGAAGTAATTATCAAAGACTATCGAAGAAAGTGAATCATTTAATGATGCCTTTCTATAGTGATACCTATTGAGCAAATTGATAATTACAAAAGTCTCATTGGCATGCTCTGGCTTCTGCGAAAGCACACTTAATGAATCTTGAGAAATGGACTTACTTTCAGTTGAAAAACCCTGAAAAGGAAGTGAAAGAATTATTAATAAAAGAAGAATTTGCTTTCGTAGTTTATTCATATCAATGGCGAGCATAGCATATTTGATGCCAGAGGGCGTCAAAAAAGATGTTTTTAATAAAACGAAAGTTGGGACTTAATGTTGATAAGACCAAGTCAAGATCCTAATTATAGCATTCTTTAACAAAGATTTATTCAGGATGCTTGTTCCAAACCAACGCAGCAGCGCCAAGTACGGCAGCATTTTTCTTCATCATACCAGAAGGCAATAATTTGACTTTTCCTTTATAGATAGGCAACAGATTAGCTTCCATATGTCGCTGAGCAGGCTCGAAAATCCATTTCCCGGATTTGGCCAAACCGCCTAAAAGAAAGAATGCCTCAGGGTGTGAAAACGTCGTAAAATTCGCAAGCTGCTCACCCAGAATCCTACCTGTCATTTCAAATGCGGCTATTGCTATTGGATCCCCATCTTCAGCTGCTTTGGTTATCATCTCACCATGAAGTTCGTGGTAGGAATAATCACGAAGCACACTTTCATCCATCATATCGCTCATCAGAAAGAAAACTGTCCGCTTAAGGCCCGTGCTAGAAACGTATGCTTCCAGACCACCCCTTTTCCCGAATCCAGTAAGTCTTCCCCCATCGTATACTTTCACATGGCCTAACTCACCAGCTTGGGAGTCAAAACCATATACTAGCTCCCCATTCACTACAATTCCACTTCCTAGACCTGTACCAAGTGTGATAACAATGAAGTCCTTCATTTCAGACGCATTGCCATAGATCATCTCGCCCATAGCCGCAGCATTGGCGTCATTGGTCATGTAGATGGGCAAGTCATACAATTTCTTAAATTCCTCTGCAAAAGGCACAATACCCTTCCATTCAAGATTTGGTGCGTGCTCTATAGTGCCTCTAAAGCAATTGGCATTGGGCGCTCCTACCCCTATACCAACATATTTAGCATCAAAATCAATTTGAGTCTTCAAAGCCTCAATTTGAGATTTTAGGGCTTTCAAATAATCACCAAAATCAGGATAACCTGTTGTGGGGAAATCAGCCTGAGCGTACAATTTACCAGCTCGGTCTACAATACCTAGTTTGGTTAATGTTCCCCCTATATCAATTCCGATTGTTATTTTCTTGGACATGTATCAAGTATAATGACGAAAAAAAATCTGCCTAAAACCAAAGATATAAATATCGATGTAAAGGCAGATAACAAATTGAGATTCAAAATTCACTTCACTTAAACCATTAGAAGCAAATACTTTTTAATATCTTGAATAAGTAAATCTGAAATTTAAATTATGAAAAAGCTATTCCCACATGTCATCTACATCGTCATCATTGTTTTCTTTATTGTCTATGCAAATATCAAAGCGCGTGAAGCTGAAAAACAGACTCAGTTAGCTTTTGCTCAATCTGAGTCAGCACAAAAAAATGCTGAGGATGCTAAAAAACAAGCGATGATTGCGCAAGAACAAGCCGCGATAGCAAGAATGCAAGAGAGAAAAGCTGTTGAAGCGTATGAAGAATTGGAAGCCTGTAAATCCAAAAAATAAAAATTATGAGAAAGCTTGTACCTCATATTATCTACATCTTAATCATCGCTTTCTTTATTGTCTATGCCAAAATCAA
>CAYGOV010000003.1:0-170229 GCA_964351625.1 uncultured Marinoscillum sp. | reverse complement strand
CTCATATTATCTACATCTTAATCATCGCTTTCTTTATTGTCTATGCCAAAATCAAGTCCAATGAAGCTGATAAGCAAACTGCTTTTGCACAAGTGCAGAGTGAGCTAGCCGAAAAGAATGCGGAAAATGTCAAGAAGCACGCAATGGAAGCAGAAAAGCAAGCTGCTGAGGCTCTAAAGCAAAAGAATATAGCCAATGAAGCATTGGCTCAAGCTGAGATGGCAGCAGCTGAAGCTAAGCGTCAAGCAGCAGAGGTAAAAATGGCGCTAAAAAAACTGGAAGCCTGTAAATCCAAAAAATGAAGAACATGAAAAAACTAATCCCACATATCATCTACATCTTAATCATCGCTTTCTTTATTGTCTATGCCAAAATCAAAGCGTATGAAACAGCGAAATACGCTGCACTTGCGGATATTCAGACTGAACTAGCAGAGAAAAACGCTCAAGATGCAAAACAACAAGCCGCACTTAGGGATCAAATTGCAGCCGAAGCTGTGAAACAACATCGAATTGCTGAGGAGGCGCTTCAAAAAGCCGAAGAAGCCATTGCCAACTGTAAATCCAAAAAGTAGACCTTATGAAGAAGTTTTTTCCGCATATCATTTATGTACCCATTATTGCGATTGTCATGGTTTTTGCCTCTATTAAAGCTAAGGAAGCTGATATGATGTCAAGTATTGCATCTATGAATGAGAAGCTCGCTGAAAGATCCGCTCAAGAAGCTAAAATTCAAGCCCAAGAATCAGAAGAAATGGCTGCAGAAGTTAGAAAACAAGAAAGACTGGCCAATGAAGCCCTCCTAAAAGCAGAAGCCGCCCTTGAAAACTGTAAGTGAAACCTCTCCATTATTATTCGCTTATGGATTTCTGAAACGGAAATTTCATGGAAGTGACATCACCCAAACTCCTCCTTTCAAATCAAAATTCTTTGCTGAGGGCACATTGAGCGGTCGACTTTATCAAGTAAATAGTTATCCAGGCCTAGTATATGATGAATTAACTGAACATCAAGTCAAAGGCGAGGTATTCCTACTTGAAGATGTTGAGAAGACCTTGCTCCTATTAGACCAGTATGAACATGCTTTGCCACTGATTAAAGAACAGCCTGAGTACGAACGTCGCCTTCGTCCAATAAATGTGGACAATGGCATTCTGCACTGCTGGGTGTACGAATACATATTACCAGTTCATCCCAACACTGGAATCATCTCAGGACAGTTTTAGCCTTCATACTAAAAGGTGATTTTGCTTTTGTGCTATTGAATTTCAAGAATTTTTATAGTCATTAGCAAGAAAAAAAATTACTAAAAAATGGAAAACAAACCGAAAGTAACCGGAATCGGCGGCATCTTCTTCAAGACCAAAGACCCAAACGCAACCAAAGAATGGTACAGAGAAAACCTTGGTTTGGCAACTGATCAGTATGGATCATCCTTCGAATTCAGGAACACCAACAAACCAGAGGAAATCAATTATCTCCAATGGAGCCCCTTCACGAATGATACAGATTATTTCCAACCTTCCACAAAGGAGTTCATGGTCAACTATCGTGTTCAGCATATCGAACGATTAGTAGAAAACCTTAAAAAAGCTGGTGTGACCATTTGTGACAAAATCGAGACTTTCGATTACGGGAAATTTGTACACATTATGGATTTGGATGGTAATAAGATTGAGCTGTGGGAACCAATAGATCATGTTTTCACCGATATACTCAAAGATAACACTACAAAGTAATTGGCTTAAGCCGTTAAGAATTGTCATAAACGTATTATTTTGGAGGTAAAAGCAGCGGAACATGACACAGATAAGACTTAATAAGCTCCAGTGCATTGTCAATGATGAAGTTGATGAAGATGAAGTATTTCTAAAATATAATGGTAAAAAAATCTGGCCTGTAGATGAGGCTTATGTCGGCATTGACAATTCTGAAACATTCGAACTAAATGTGATTTTAGACCATAAAAACCCCAATGAGCAGTTAATCATAGAGCTCTGGGATTATGATTATCTGAGTCCAAACGACTTTTTGGGAACTTTTGAAATCATGCTTGGTCGTGATACCTACGGAAAATTCAGCACCAGTATGACGCTCAAGGAACGAGGCAGTTCAGCATCTTACGTGCTCTTGTGGGAAATAATAGAGTAATAGCAACTATTTCTTCTGATAAGCTGTTTAGTCCTCATTATGTCAAACTTCCATGAATTGATCAATAGAAATACTCCAACATTGGTGGATTTCTATGCAGACTGGTGCGGGCCTTGTAAAATGATGCCACCTATTCTCAATGATGTAAAATCGTCATTTGGGGAGGGTATCAATATCCTTAAAGTGAATGTCGATAAGAACAACAAGGCGGCCACCAAATATGGTATCCAGAGTATCCCTACACTCCTACTTTTCAAGAATGGTAAAATTGTCTGGCGAAAAAGTGGTGTTGCCCAAGCTGGAGAAATAAGTCAAGCAATCAAGAAAATAGCTTAATACTTCCTTTCTTGTTGAAAGTTCTATTCAGGATGATAGATTGATTTCGCATTTTTTCTGACTTCATCAATATCCAACGTCATAGGCTTTCTCTGTTTTTTGGAAAACATAAACATCTGATCAGCATAATGTGGACTATCCCTTTGATTGCTGGCACCATAGACATTTATCGTTTCTATAATTGGCAATCCCTCTTTAGGATAGCGGACTAGCATGATCAACGATTCACCTTGGTAAGCCTTGACACGCCCGTACTTGTATGGCCTTGCATCCATGGCTGTGATTACATCTAATATTCCATTTGCAGGCACCTCCTTGTCACCTCTTACTAGTAATTGATATTCACCTAGAGATATATTCACTTTCTTGAAATGCTTTTTCAAGTAAGCATTGGTAAAATCCACTGCCTCTAATGCCTCATCAGCCGTCAAAGGATAGGGCTCACCTGTATATTTATCGCGATGTGATTCGACAATGTGTCGGTACAAGATCATGAATTGAGCAGCTCCAATATTTTTATAACTTGATGATCGATCCCAGTTCAAGAGCACTTTCATAAGCGCAGCATACTTCGGATATGCAATAGTATCTATCTCGAAAACAGGATCCAACACAACCGGATATGCCAATAATTTGGGCAATGTATCATCATACTTTATGTTCAAAAAATCTTCCCAGCTCAAGCGATCATAGCGATCCATAAGCTCCATAAATCGTTGACTTCTGTTGTTCTCAAATTCACGATAACCCATTGTGAGATCATAATTTTCAGGTAGCGGATTGTCCACACTAAAAGTGCAATTGAAAGCCGAGTTGTTAGTATTAAAAACGTAACCCGATTCTGGATTTAAAACTTGAGGCAAATCATCAAATTTATGATATTTTTCTAATAACGTTTTTGATGTATTACCAGGTAAAGTACTTGACCAATTGTAGTTAGAATTTCGCACCGGGATCTTTGCATTACCAGCATAGAAAATATTATTATCCTTATCAGCATATACAATATTGAACCCGGGAATAGCCATCATATCTAAAGCTGCTTTGAACTCATTCCAGTTGGATGCTTTATTCATTTGATACCATTGGTCCGGTGCGCGGAGATCGTGCAATGCTCCAAGATCAAAAGCAAAATATCCTTTATCATTTTTAACAACAGGACCGTATTCACTCCATAAAATGGTCTTTTTCACAGTGATTTTAGTGCCAAATAATATTCTGATCTGAATTTTAACTTCCTCTGATTCAAGGGTTTTATAATCGTCATCAATTTTATACTTTAAGTCATTATTTGGGTCCATCTCTAATTGGAAAATATCAATCTTATCAGGGTAATTGACCGTATGCGCCCATCCCAAATTCTCATTGGTTCCATGAAAAATGGTCGCACCTCCTGGGAACAATCCACCTAATGCGTTCCATCCCTCCTCACTTACAAGGTGAGCTTCGTACCAACTCGTCGGTCCTTCAAGTGGCTGATGCGAATTGATATTTAGGTATACCATATCGTCTTTGGTCTTGCCCCTATTAAAGGCAAAAGCATTGGAACCGCGACCACTCAGATCGATGGCTTCTTCCACTTTTCCAGCAAATAAATTTTGTATCGTTTGATCAGCTCCAGAGATAACGGCAAGAGACAGAATATAGGCTGTTAAAACCTCCTCCACCGTGACGGGAAATGACTCCTTTAACAAGACCCTCTTCGGGTACTTTTTAGCAAAGTTGTTTAGACCTTGAGTGTATGCAGTAATCAGTTTTTGGTATGCAGGAGAAAGGCTAGACCAACCCCCTTTAGCCAGTGCTTCACATCGCATGAGTGATACCACATAATCCACCGCCGCTCCGTCTTTTCCCAAGTGCGCACCAAGCATTCGTTTACCTGCCAGCATGGTTAGTTGGATAGTCTCAAAGTCGTCTTCCGCGTGTGCCCAAGCCAGACCATAAGCCACTTCCGGATCTGTAGGTGCATAGATATGTGGCACCCCATATGTATCGCGTATTATTTCTATTTGACTTACGTCAATTTCTTGCCCCGCTCCAGTAAACTGGACCACTACAGCAACTGCAAATAATAATTTTCTAACCATCATTTATTAACTTCTAAGATGAATTTATAAGATTCACATTGACAATTGATTTTCCCCAATCACTAACCTACCCAAAAGTGAAAAAATCTACTTCTATTCTTACTTGTGACAAGTAGCAATATTCTTCTTGCACAGCTCAGTCTTCTTGAAATCTCGCAATTGGAATATAAGAAGTTTTTTAAAAACACATTCTTTGGTTCGCCAATGTTGGGCGATTTTCGTGAGGGAGTTCACAAAGGAGAATTAACCAAAGATGAACTGAAATTGGACCCAAATCCTAAAAAGGAAATCTATGGTTACCAATTTGGACAGTATGCAACTATATCTGACGCCCCCATTGGATTCTTAGGTATTAAAAAAAACCCAGTGACTGGTGAGGATTATAGTGCTTGCTACAATCTAGATGCGGAGCAGACATTATTAATTACCTGAATAGCATAAAAACCGAACTCTTGAGATAAGAATTCTTCAATTACGTAATAATCAGCTCTATCATCACTTTATTCTACTACTATTCTAGGTAGAGTGATAGCAGTCCATTAATTTGAAACAAAAAACAATAGAAATTATGATGAACCCTTGGCATAATGTAAGAATTGGCACACTATCACCAGCTATCGTAAATGGAATCATAGAAATACCGATGGGAAGTCGCGCTAAATATGAGCTAGATAAGGACTCAGGTTTACTGATTTTGGATCGCGTGATCTATTCATCTATGTACTACCCTGCGAATTACGGTTTCATCCCGCGTACTTATTGTGATGATGGCGATCCATTGGATATTGTTGTTTTGACGCAGATCGTAGTAGATCCACTTTGTATTGTGCCTGCTAAGGTAATTGGAGTGATGCAAATGCTAGACCAAGGCGAGAAAGATGATAAGATCATAGCTGTGGCTGCAGGAGACATGAGTGTGAATCACATGAATGACATCTCCGAACTCCCACCACATTTTATCAAAGAGCTTAAAAATTTCTTTGAGGATTACAAAAAGCTAGAAAAGAAGGAAGTAGTCATCGAAGACTTCCAGAATCGTGAAGTAGCTCAGCAGATCGTCACGAAGGCCATTGCCGATTATACAGCCAAGTTTGGTTAAATAGCGCTTTTGGGTTTGAGGTATTTGTTTTCAATAATTTGAAAAACTATTAGCAATCCAACTAACATCAAAACCCAACTTGATGCTTTTAGGAGCAGGGTCAAATGTACATTTTCCATGAAAATCACCAGTATGATAATGGAGGCTAATGAGAAACTGGCAACCAATAGTCCGCACACAATCCATTGACTTCTAAATAACCTAGCCTCCGTGGTTTCAATTTTTCTGATAATCGCATCACTAAAATCATCACTGAAGTTTATATCGGGAGGATATTGCAGTGCCTTTTCAATTTTTGAATCAATGTCGTTAGTAGTTTTCATCACCTTTCTATTTCTGTCCCTATATACGGAGTTACTAACTCCTTAAGTTTATTTTTCGCCCTAAAAAGATAGTTTTTCACAGTACCCTCTGGCAACTCAGTCACTTTCATAATTTCCAAATAGGAAAATCCTTCGATGTAGTAGAGCGTCAATACCATTCTATAATTTATTGGCATTTTGTCAATTAGCGAATGAATAAATTTCGAAAAATCATTGTCTCCGAGTTTGTCGTCAACCACTCCATGTTGGAAGTTTACCTTTTCAAGATCATCCATTTCAGGAGATTTTTTCAACGATCTCAGTTTATTAACAGCCATTCTGTAGGCAATAGTTGCTATCCAGGTAGATAGCTTCGAATCCCCTTTGAATGTGCCAATATTGTTATAAACCTTTATAAAGACGTCCTGACAAAGCTCCTCACGCTCTAAAGGGTCATCAATCAATTTGGCTATCATATGCCCGACCAAGTGCTTATGCTGCTCAATAAGCTGCTTAAAAGCATGCCTATTGCCTAATATAATAGCCCTTACAAGATCCTTGTCATCCATCTAGAAACCATTTGACACCTATAACTGCCGAGATGTTGCACAAAGTGAGAATTTTATTTTTAATGAAAAAATATTTCAATCTCCTGCAACATTTACCCCAATAGGCAGTGTCTCACCTCCCAAACAAAACTTAATATCATGGAACACAACTTGCAGCAAGTACTTATGCCTATCGCTGTATTAGGCTCATTTAGCTTCGGACTTTACATCGTCATCAAGACTTTGACAGATTATTATCTAAGAAAGAAGATGGTAGATAAAGGTATAATTGGCGATGATGCTGGCCAGCTCCTTCAAAAACAAGCTGAAAACAAATACGGTGCATTGAAATGGGGTTTGATTATCCTCTCTGGTGGAATTGGGCTTATGATATTAGAATTGATCGATTATGATCAAAGCTCACCTCTGCCCTATGGAATACTAGCTACCTGCCTGAGTGCTGGGTTTTTAGGCTATTTCTTAATTGTCCAAAAGCTGAATAAATAAATACCAAAACTATGTGGAGAAACTATCTATTAGTAACCTGGCGCAGCATTAAAAAGCACAAAGGCTTTACAGCTATAAATGTTATAGGCTTATCACTTAGTATGTCAGTTTGCTTGCTCCTGATATTATTGGTGCATGATCATATGACATATGACCGATTCCACCCTAACGGAGATAGAACTTACAGGGTGATTTCCTACAAAAAGGGCGAAAGAAGTTTCTTCGCGAATGGTTATGCCACTTCTCCTTTGCCAATTGCTCAACAATTTGCGGAGCAATATGAAATGGCGGAAAACTTCACCAATCTCAATCATGGATTAGGTGGAGAATTGGAGTCCAAATATAAGGTCATCGATACTGACGATATCATAGGTTCCAAATCACTTTTTGCGGATGAGCGATTTTTTGAAATCTTCGGGTTTGAATTAAAAGACGGTAATGAGAAAACCGCTCTAAAAAATCCATACACGATAGTTTTGAGTGAACATATGGCAAATCTTCTATTTCCGAAAGGAGATTACATGAATGCTTCAGTCAGTGTGAAAGATAAAGGCAGCTATATTGTAACAGGAGTTGTAAAAGATCCCGTGGACAAAAGCCATATCAAGTTCAATGTGCTGGCAAGTTTCAGCACATTGCCTGTTTTGGTGAATGAAGATCGTATTTCTGGCGAGTATGATGATTGGGAAACCGTCTGGATGAACTACAACTATGTGGTACTAAAAGAAGGTGCCTCTGTGGCGGATGCTCAAGCAGCGATTAATAAGATTGCAGATAAAAACACAATAGTCCCTGAAAATGAAATTGGGTACGAATATGAATTGCAACCTATAAGGGATATTGTACCGAGCAGAATGCTGGGTAATGAACTTGCACTCTCGCTTCCTCGCTTTATACTTGTGTTTTTCGGGTTTTTAGGAATCATCGTTATCATCACCGCAAGCATTAACTACGCCAACCTATCTATCGCTAAGTCGCTCACACGTGTAAAAGAGATAGGAATTCGTAAAAGCAGCGGAGCGTCAAGAGGTCAGTTAGTGGCTCAGTTTATAATGGAGTCTATTGTGCTCTCTTTTTTATCCCTTGTATTTGCCATACTGATTTACCACTATCTAATAGATAAATTCAATAATATCGCGATATTCAATCTTATCGGTCTAAAACTGGAGGACACTGTGTATGCATACGGTTTCTTCTTGCTATTTAGTTTACTTCTAGGAGTAGTTTGTGGTGCAGGTCCTGCGCTCAGTATCTCCAACTGGAATATTGTGAACTCTCTGAAAGGAAACCTAAGTGACTTCAGCACTGGCAAACACTCATTTTTCAAAAGGCTAGTATCAAAGAGGGCATTATTGAGCATTCAATTTGGAATGTCTATAATCCTATTGATTACTATTTTCTTAGTAAAATCTCAAGCGGATCATCTCACCAATATGAGTTTTGGGTTTGATGATGAAAATACCTATTTCATAGATTTGCAAGGCCATGATGGAAAGATCATTGAGCAGGAATTCAGCCAAATACCAGGTGTTGAAAAAGTGTCCTTCGCATCACATCACCCAGCCGTTGGCAGGTCATATGGAGTTGATATTCGCAGAGACACTATTGCCGAACCACTAGGTATTTCTTACTTCTCGGTTGATCCAAGATATGTCAGCCTAATGGATCTCAACATTATTGCAGGAGGCGACTTTCCTGAGGTAGTTAATGGAGAGAAAGAAAAATTTGCCATACTTAATGAGAGTGCTGTTTCATTTCTTGGTTTCAATAGCCCAGCTGAGGCTATTAACTCGATTGTTATATTAGAGGAAAACACCAGAGTGACCATAGTGGGAATAGTGAAGGACTATCATTGGGAGCCACTCATGAAATCAATCAAGCCACTATTACTAAGGATAAATCCAGATAAGTACAAACACGTATATTTTCAGTTTTCAGGAACAAATCGAATGGATTTTAATCAATCAATCGAAAGCAAATGGAATGAGTTTGATCCAAATAGAACTTTCAAAGGTGGATTCCTCAATGAAGAAACCGATCTGTTTTATCAATTTCTTTATGATCTAGGAAGTATACTTACGTTGGTTTCATTAATAGCGATAGCAATAACAGGGTTAGGTTTCCTTGGTATGGTGAGTTTCCATTTGCAGACTCGAACCAAAGAAATAGGGATTAGAAAAGTTCTAGGAGCATCATTTGGCGCACTAACTTACGCTATGACCAAAGGATTCTTGGTGATGCTGGGCATTACCTCTTTGATATCTATTCCAATCGCCATTTTAATAAATTCGCTTTGGATCAACAAAATGGCTGTACATGAATCAATTGGGATACAAAATGTAGGACCTGCCCTTCTGATCATCATAGTGATAGTGGCAGCAACACTCATTTCTCAAGTATGGAAAAACACGAAAAGCAACCCTGTGGAGTCTTTGAGGTCAGAATAAGTCAATCAGGAATACCTTCTGGATTTGCAAGTCCGCAAGCCGTGCAGGTGATTACACCTTCGAAGTTGCGTTCACCACAGGCTTCACATTTGTAATATCGAATGTCGGGCAAAGGCTCTCCATCTTGATCGAAAAATTTGACTGATTTCTTACAGGACTTGCATTCATAATTAGCCAATAAGTCTAGCCTTTGATCAAGTCCGCAATAAGGGCATCTTACAGATGACCCTTTTTTGCGATTATTGATAGTTCGTACTCTAAGCCAAAAGAACAATGGGATTGCAATGACGATCAATACAAACTTCACAATGCTTCCGATTTCCATAAGTTTCAAGTTACTTAGAAGTAGCAAATAACTAAGATCAAGAAGGCAAATGGACATCAGTATTCAAAGCATCAATACCCCGCTAGGAGAAATGATAGCGGGTGCAGTAGATGAAGGTATTTGCTTGTTGGAGTTCCATGATCGTAGAATGCTCCCTACTCAAAAGTCACGCGTCGAAAAGCTCTTTGATGGCAAATTGGTGGAAAGTGAACATCCACATTTTGATAAACTAAGGATAGAGTTGGATGAGTATTTTGCAGCCGAGCGCAAATCCTTTGAAGTGCCCCTCGCCTTCCCTGGATCGGATTTTCAGCAAAAGGTCTGGAACTCACTTTTGACCATACCATACGGGCAAACTCGTACATATGCTCAGCAATCTGAAATACTCGGTGATAAGAAAGCTATAAGAGCAATGGCCAAAGCAAATGGCGATAATCGTATTGCCATAATCATACCCTGCCATCGAGTGATTGGTAGTAATGGAGATATGGTCGGGTATGGTGGAAAAATCTGGCGCAAAAAAACTCTTCTTGAACTTGAAGGTGCTATTCAAAAACAAGGAGAGTTATTCTAATCAGCATTTCAAAAAAAATCAGAAAAACACCCTCCAGCAAGTTTATGTAACGTGCCAAGTGTGATTCTTAATTAAATAGTAATCATCTGAAATATTAGCTTATACTCTTTAATCGCTATATTACAAGAGTAATGAGCAGCCCAAAACAGATCATAACTAAGTTCTACAAAGCTTTTGATAGGCTAGATCCTGAAGGAATGGCTGCACTTTATGATGAGAAAATAGTCTTTTCAGATCCAGCATTCGGAGAGCTTGAGGGTGTCCATGCAGGTAATATGTGGCGCATGCTCTGTAAATCCCAAAAAGGAAAAGATTTCAGAATAGAAGCTTCAAATATTCATGAAGAAAACGGCAAAGTACTAGCACGATGGGATGCTTATTATACATTCAGCCAGACTGGTAGAAAAGTCCACAACATTATCAATGCAACCTTTGAGTTTTCTGACAATAAAATCATTCGCCACCAAGATAACTTTAATCTTTACAGATGGTCAATTCAAGCGCTTGGATTCCAAGGTTTACTAATTGGCTGGTCTGGTTTCTTTAAGAAAAAACTCCAATCCAAAACCCGAGGGTTATTGTCCAAGTTCGAAGAAACAATGGATCAATCCTGAAGGATTTGAGCTCCAAGGCAGCTTTCTGGAATATCAAAAGCATCTACCAAAGCCACAGCTTCTTCTCTTACTTCTAAGCACAATTGATTAACCATTCGCCTTATGGCTTTGGTCTTTGATCCTAACATATAATCGTGCTCCAAGTACCACCCCTTATTCTTCTCAATTTGTGTAAGGGCAAATAACTGACAAAGACGAGTCAGTGAACCCTGTAACTGTAGGTCCTCAACAGCACGAATTGCTTCTACAAACTGTTCAAGCACTACCTTTTCAGCAAAAGCAATACCGACATCCACCATGTGATTTTGAGTTTGATTAAATGCATCAAAAGAGTCCATACCAGCATCTAAATGCTTTTTGATGCGTCTAGCTGCTGAGGTCAGAACATCTCGTTCTCTAAACCTAAAAGCACTCAAGTAAAATTCAAAATCCAACAAATGATCAGCATCTGTATTTCGGACTGTGATAGGATTCATCTCTATCAGCCCGACTTTGGCTTGATTGACAACATACCCTAGAGCCCCAAAAAGGTTGATATCAGCAAATTCCTTCTTAAACTCAGACAATCGACTTTTAGCTACCAATTGCATCAGGACAGTGTTGTCACCTTCAAACGTGGTGTAGATATCAGAATCGTTCTTCAAACGATCAATCCTGTTTTCTGAAAGGTATCCCTTACCTCCGCAAGCCTCACGGCACATTTGCAATGTGGCAGTAGTCTGCCATGTTGTAAATGACTTCAAGCCAGCCGCAAGCGCCTCTATCTCTTGCATATCGTCTTCTGCCCTATTGATGAATCGATCGGTGAGATACTTTAAAGCAAAGTGCAAAGCATAAGTCTGAGCTAGCAAGGGCATCAGTCTTCGCTGGTGAGTTCGGTAATTAAGTATCGGGGTTTCCTCGCCATTTTCCGGACCAAATTGCTTCCGCTTATCTGAATATTTAATTGCGATAGTTAGACCAGATTTCATAGCACTAAGACCAGAACGCGGAATTCCAATTCTTCCACCAACAAGTGTTCCCAGCATGGTAAAGAATCGTCTATTATCACTTGTGATGGAGCTTTGAAAATCTCCTTTACTGTCGATAGATGCAAATCGATCGAGCATATCATCGTATGGAATCTCTACCTGATCAAACCAAATCTTGCCATTATCTACGCCATTGAGACCCATTTTTCTACCACAGTCCTCAATTCGCACACCTTTGGCTAGCCGGCCCTTTTTATCACGCAAAGTGACTACAAAGGCATTGACACCATAGTCAACTTCATCAATAATCAGTTTCGCAAATACTGTGGCCTTTTGTCCATGAACTGCCGCATTACCAATGTATTCTTTGCAAGCATGCACATGTGGCGTATGTATTACGAGATTTCCAGACTTTTTATCGTAAGTAGCTGTAGTTTCTAATCCTTTCACATTTGAGCCATGCCCCGTTTCTGTCATAGCAAAACATCCTGGAGTTTCCAGTGTACCTATGCCTTCTAGGTATTTTTTATGGTGCTTCTCTGTACCTAAAAAGTACAGACTCATACCCCAAAGCCCAAACTGCACACCAAATTTGATAACTAAACTCAGGTCATGATAGGATAGCGTCTCCATAATGGTAAAGTACTGTCGCATGTCTCCTCCACCTCCATATGCCTTAGGGTACGCCATTGCTCCAAATCCCTGATCTGCGAGCATCTTACACCACTTCAAAACCTGCTCACGATACGCTTCAAGATTGGACTCATCCACATAGGCAAACGCAGGATCTGAGATTACAGTCTTCACCCGCTTTATTATCTCATGCTGATCTCCATCGAGTAGCAATGCCATTTTTCGAGTATCGAATGCAGCTTTTTTAGCACTTTTAATCGATTTGACTTTATGTGGCTTTGATCGAAAATGATAGATGGCCTCACTTGATATTACACCAAGTACTTCTTCAAGATCGACCAATGAAGCACGAGTTATTTGGAAGGAATTGTCTTTTTGGCTAGCTCCATGATATTCAGCCACAGTAAGTCCAATATCCAGAAGACTATGATTTTTGTTTACATCAAGACTTGCAATTGCTTTACGAATTTCCACCTGCCAAGACTTTAACTCTCTTGGAGATGGTGGTGATTTTGGATCAAGGTAAGTAACCAGATATTTTCTCTCAACATCGGCAAGCCATTTTTGATCTTCTATGACCTTCTGTAGGTTACTTATCTCACTTGGCGTAAGTACTGCATCAGCCCAAGCAAGGTAAAATATGGGCAAAAAAGAATACAAGCTTGGGTTCTGCTCAAAATGTGGGGACTTAATCATGGGTGCGCGTGTTGTTGCAATCTGAAAGATACAATAGAAGGTTGATAGCCCAAACTCCAAATTATTGTTAAATAAGTCGAGTAAGACGATCTTCTGGTTTGATCTTTCGTTAATTGCAGAAGTGAAGATTTTATTAAGCCTATTCCTCTTCTTAGCCATCAAACAGATGGCTATTTCCCAGCACGTGATTAATGGATTGATTACGAACGAGGATGAAGAAGAAATCGCATTTTGTCATGTCTATAATACCACAATGGGACTTGGGAAGGTGAGCGACCGACAAGGCAATTTCAGTATCACAGGCTCCAAAGGTGATACGCTGAAGGTTTCATATGTTGGTTATCAAACACTTTTTGTGATTCTTCAACCAGAACACCTTCTGAATTATCTTAAGATTGTTCTTCCTGAAGACTCTATACTACTTCCCTCCATCACCATATATGCCGACCCTAATTATCGAGTTCCATTAAATATCCAAAGTGCACCGATGTTCATACAAGGTCTAAGCATAGAAAATGCCGGAGATCCTATACGAGCAGGTAGTGTACGTCCAGGTCTAACAGGTGTAGGTGGAGTTCCTGTACCAGGAGCTACGATTTATGGCCCTATTACTTATTTCTCAAAGGACGAACAAGAAAAGCGAGCCGCTACGGAAGCTTATAAAGAAACGAGGGAAACAATCACCTATCAGCGCTTCATCGCACAGGATTCGATCAAAATAAAATTGATGAGGCTTTACGACTTGGATAGCACCCAATACGACCGACTCATCGTAAGACTAAATAGTCAATTCCCTGGAATCCAAAAGCAGTATAACCCTGCAGAAATATGGAATTGGATACTCTCTCACTTTGACCGATCAGCAAGCATCATCAAAGGACAATATTAACATCACTGCCCGAGCAGATATCCCACTTTAATAGAAAAATTAGGAAGCAGATTGAACCCACGCGGTTGTTCATTTACCATGCTTTCATCAAAAAAGTACGTCACATTTTTACCATGATTTCTGTCGAAACTCAGGTAGCTCATGCTGAATCCAAAGTCTCCTTCTAGCGACAATCTTGGCATTACATAAGTCAAAAGTCCCATGCGTATAAGCCCTCCTATCAAGTGTGAAGTCACTGGATCATTTAGCTCTTGTATATAATCGCATGACCATAATGAACTATTAGAACAACCATAACCGACATTTCCCCTTTCTCTTAAGGTCATGTATCTGTATGCGGCCGAAAATCCAAGATAAGGTTGCACGTTTTCGGCAATATCCGATTCCCAATAATATCTAAGCTCCTCACGCACTTTAAAACCAATAAAGCCATCGGTGATATCCTCATTTCTTCGAGAACCTGTGATTATGCCTGCTTCCTGACTAAAACTCAACTTAGCGTTGAAGCGATACTCCAAAGCAAGAAGTAAAGTAGGGTCTATTGGATTGATAATATTGGATACATCCAGTTTCAGCAATGTCACTTTGCCCTCTGGCAATGCGACATTACTTTCATCCTCACTGATATTATTTTGGCCGATGGCTCTTAAGCCTAACAATAAGCATATTAGTATGATACTGTTCCTCATTAGCGAATTGGGCTTAGAAGCAGAATTTCATCATCAACACAGCCAAATTGAAAGATACCTTCATTTCTTGTCACTATCATGGTGTTTTCTAGGCCTATCATATCATTAGCAGCTATATCCGTATGGAATTCTTTCAATGCTGGATTGGCTGGATCATCAAGACTATATTGTTTCAAACCATTCTCTCCTTCACCTACAAACAGATCACCTTTAAAGAAAGCCAACCCTCGTGGGTTTATCATCTGCTCCTGATGTACGGCAAATGGGTTATTCAAATTTGTGATATCCAATACAATCAACTGATTTGCCTCAAAACGAAAGTTATTGCATCCTAGCCCTGATCTTACAGTAACGTATGCATATTTATCATTGGCTATAACAGGATCACAAGCAGTTTGATGCTCATATTCAGATCGGTAAATCGGCTCTCCATTTGAGCCAATCGTGAATATCTGCATACCAAATTGGCTACCTATAAAAAGATTGCCTTTGTATCCATAAATAGTCTCGATCCCTCTCCCAATGTCTGTAGTAGAAGCAAGTATAGGGTCGTCTGCATCTGCTATATCAATGGCTTTCAGTTCAGAGTCATTTACGATATACAAGTAATCACCATGTATAGTAAACCTTGCCGTTGAACCGCCAATTCCAATAGGTTCACTACCAAATCCATCTCCATTTGAAGGTCCAATAATTTCACTACTATCACTTCCACAACCAAAAATGAGTGCAAAACCTGCTATCAAACTATATAGATACTTTTTCATGGCTTGTAGCATTTAGGTTTGTTCAATTCAGCCTCTTCCCATCCCACTACTACACCTTTACTTTCATCTACACATTCAAAATATACACCACTGAATGATGGCGCTCCAGCAAGCAATCCCATCACATCTTCTAGCCTTTTGAGTAGAATAACAGTGTCTTTGGAAACTTCAAGTGTAAGGAGATCATTGTAACTATCCGCATAGAGCACTCCTGCTTTCATCGCCATGTCATTGTTACCAGGAATAGAAACGAAATACTTGTTGACAGGATTCTTGGGGTCTACATTGTCATAAACATGGATGCCTGACCCTACTTCATTCACAAGTAAAAGATTGCCATAGCTATAAATTTTTCCAGCAAGGCTAATATTCCGCGCGCTTTCCAAACCTAATTTTAGCGACTGAGGCTCGGCATAAATTGGCTTAAACCCATTGACTGATTCCTGGGTGAAATCAGGCGCAAACTCATCGTCGGATATACACCCGAAGAGCAAAACTGCAACAAGCAGAAAAATGTGTTTCATATTTGGGTTAGTTGATTTCTCCTATGACACATCCAGACATTAAAGCGTTGGACACGGTTGTAAAGATGTCAGTAATCTGCACTTCTACCACCTTGATCAATCAACTGCCGCAGAAAGCTATTGAAGCCTTCTTCCTCTAACAAATCTTCAATGCTGATATGAAATCTATACTTCCAATAATGCTGAGGATTAGCGGGAATGTTGATCCTCTCCTTTTCAGGGGATTCTTGGCGTAGTGAACCATCCATTGCTATAAGGTCCTGTAAAGGGAAAATCGCCAGCATACTTGGAGAATGTAAATGCTGATTGATTACTTCCTTAGCAACCCAAGGTTCGCAGAAATAAGGTGCCTCGCCCGAAAGTCCCAAAATAGAATTGTAGAAACGCTGCGTCTGCCCTGCATCTTCCTGCCACCACTCCCGGAGTGTAGACATATCATGACTTCCTGTACTCGTCACACTCATATATGGGGTGTCCGATGGATGCCAAAACTCACGATCATCATTCGGCATACGTTGAATTGCAAGACTCAAAATCTGTAGATCATCCATGACACCTGGTACACTGGCAGGAACCATCCCCAAGTCTTCCCCGCAGATCAGCATGTCTGTAGCATCCTTAAGCATTGGAAGCTTCTCCATGGCACTTTCTCTCCAGAAGTCATTGTGACGTTTGTAAAAATAATGCGTGTATAGTTCGTTCAATCGTTGCTTCTGTTGGTAATCCAGATCTGAATAAGAATAAGTACTGTGGAAGCCAATTCGCGGATTGAACGAATCACTTTCAACCTTTCCATCCGATAGGAAGACTACTTCACTTATAATCCTGTAGAGATTATATCTAATCCAGTTATTGAAATCCGCAGTTTCAGGCTGCTGTTTATTCAAGCAATCAAAATGTACCTTTACTTTTCTCTGTGTATCAAAATCAGCTTTCATATTAAAGCACCCTTCTGAATACTCATCAAAATATTCCTCCATGACACTCTCAGCATGATTGCCGAAAATATCGTACAACATATGTCTTCTTATATAAGGTTTGCAAAGTCGATCTTCATCAAAATGAATACCCCACTGCATTAATTCTTCTTTGGAAAATGGAAGCGCTGGATTGAAACTTCCCATAAGCCCCTCTACCTGTGAATATGGTATCTCCCAAATTCTAAAAAAACCAAGAATATGATCTATTCTGAAAACATCAAAATAATCCGACATCTTCACCATGCGTTCCTTCCACCACTTATAGCCATCCTTCGCCATCTCCTCCCAGTTGTAAGTAGGAAACCCCCAGTTTTGTCCTGAAATAGAAAAATCATCCGGAGGAGCACCCGCTTGGCTGTCCATATTGAAGAGATGTGGAAGACGCCACGCGTCTACGCTATTTCGATAAATACCTATTGGAATATCTCCTTTAAGTACAACCCCATGCTGGCGTGCATAGGCTGTTGCATCCTTGAGCTGACTATCAAGGTGGTATTGAATATAATAGTGTATCGCCACATCTTCATAATGTTGCTGTGTTGGAGCAACAAAATCTTTTAGTTCTTTAGGTTTCAGAAACTTATTTTTACCCCATTGGGTAAAATCGGGTGTCCCATGACTATCGCGTAGGTAACTAAAAGCGGCATAGTCTGGAAGCCAAGCCTCGTTTGCCTTGAAGAAATTCTTAAACTCCTTTGAGGCTAGAAAGGACACCTTATTTTCATCAAAACTAAGTTTGAAAAACTTGGTCTTAAGCTTCATCACCGACTCATAGTCGACATCTGCCAGATGATTGAGCTTTGCTGCTTCAGAGAATATTTCTTTGGACTTTTTCTTATCCTTCAGTGGTGGGAAAGCTTGCAGATTCGCGTATATCGGATGCAATGCCTGAACAGATATCGCAGCATATGGATAAGAATCCACCCAAGTGTGAGTAGCAACCGTATCATTGACAGGTAATACCTGAATTACCTTCATTCCAGTCTTTACAGACCAATCCACCAACTTTTTAATATCTGTGAACTCACCAACACCAGCGCCATCTTTGGATCGCAATGAAAATATTGGAATAGCCACACCAGATGTCTTCCAGTTACCCACAGGATATCTAAAATTCTCATCGGTATGGATGATTTTTTTTTGGTTATCAGAAACTTCTAGTAAAGGAAAATATCGATTGCCTCCGTTTTCCCAGGTCACCACACGATTTTCCTTATGGCTATATATGACGTATTTGTATTCAAAGGGAACCTCATTGACATCAAGAGGTAACTCAACACTCCAAATAGGAAAATTCTGATCCTCCATCAAAAGCGCCTTATTACTATCCCAGGATCCAAGAATTGGCAAACTCCCCACAATGCCTAATTGGTAGTCTTTGCTGATACGAGGCGCTCTCATTTGAAGTCTGAGAACACCCGTTTTACTACCAGCAACCATTTTCTTCTCTCTAACAAAGAATGCCTTTTCGAATGGAGCCGTATAAAGTGAGTTTTCGTGAAGTTTAGCTGTTCTCCAAAAGTCTCTTAATCTAACAGTCGAATAAGATGCATCTATTTCAACTTGGCGATCTTTCCCAAATTCATGATAAGTGGTACCAGATTGTTCATCCCTCAATAAATAGTGATATGTAAACTCACCTTTTTCACTAGAATTTAGTTCAACTTCTACTTGCCACAGATCTCCAGAACAAGGTGATAACTTCAAAGCTTTGGAAAAATCTCCATCGCCCAAAGTTGGAATAGAACCCGTAACAAATATACTTTGACCGTACTGAGTACGGTATCCCACTACAAATTTCAGCTTCATGCTACCACTTCATCTTTATCTTCCACAAAAATCACCGAGGCTGCTGCAATTAACAAACACAACCCAGCTAAAATCAAAGCATATATTGCCTGAGAATCAAATACCCTTTTAATGATAGGGCCACCAATAATACCGTTTACGATTTGTGGCAGCACAATAAAAAAATTGAAGATGCCCATGTAAATACCCATTTTACCTCCCGGTATAGCTCCAGCAAGTATTGCGTAAGGCATAGACAAAATGCTAGCCCAAGCTAATCCCACAAAAACCATGGCTACTAGTGTCACTGGTTGTGAAGGAAATAAATAGATCGAAAGCAACCCTAGGCCGCCTAATGCCAGTGAAATGGCATGAGTCCTTTTACGCCCAACTTTTGCTGCTATGTAAGGAAGCATCAAGGCGAAGACTGCCGAAACAGCATTATAAACGGTAAACATTACCCCTACCCAGTTGCCTGCATCATTATAAGCCATCGAGTTGGAATCTTCTGGAGATGCACCAAACACATGTTGTGCTATTGCGGGTGTACAAAACACCCACATTGAGAACAAACCAAACCAACTAAAGAATTGAACCAAACCAAGTTGCTTCATGGTCTTGGGCATGGCCGCAAAGTCTTTGAATATATCGCTGAACTTGCCTGCATCATGAGCACCCTCACTTCCATTGTACTTTGCGTATTCTTCAGGTGGGTATTCTTTTGTTTTGGCCAAGGTCCAAAGTATAGTTGCGATAAATACTACAGCGCCGAAGTAAAAACTGAAGATTACATTATCTGGAACCTCACCAGGCCCAGCGATTTTAGATACACCTACCCACTCTGCGAGCATATAAGGAAGAAAAGAACCTACTACCGCTCCTATGCCTATTAATGCCGCTTGCACAGAAAAACCAGAAGTTCTCTGCTCAGAAGGCAACATATCTCCAACTAAAGCTCTGAATGGCTCCATAGAAACATTAATACTAGCATCCATGATCATTAACATACCTGCCCCAACGAACATTGGTGGAATGAAAGCCGCTAAAGCACCAGAATTGGGCATTAGACAGAGTGCAATAGAGGCTAGAATTGCTCCAACCAAAAAATAAGGCTTTCTTCGACCGAGCCAATTCCAAGTATTGTCACTATAGTGACCGATGATGGGTTGTACAATAAGGCCAGTCACAGGCGCAGCTAGCCAAAACCACGAGAGATGCTCAACATCAGCACCGAAGTTTTGAAGTATCCTGCTCGCATTTGCATTTTGTAGCGCAAAGCCAAACTGAATTCCCAAAAAACCCATACTCATATTCCAGATTTGTGCCCTACTCAGTTTCGGCTTATTCATACATTCCTTTAGTTGAAAGTTTTTTATTTTTTTTTAGTCTTAAGACATGTTTCAGGATAAACAGATCAAAAACTGGCTGTTCACTCAATTTTATTACCACCTTTAAGCAAGCTTACGCAAACGATTTAAATCAGTCAATTATTCGTTTTTGTTGCTTATTCTTCAAAAAACAGTCATTTGTAGGGCTTAAAATAGAGAATTATCAATTATAAGCAACTATTAATATTAGAATTAAAACGGACCTATTGAGTCAAATCAACCGATTATATTTGCCGAACTATAAGAAACTAACTAAATGTTTTTACTATGAAATTTAGACCTGGTGTACTAACTGGAAAAGAGGCTACTGAGCTTCTAAACTATGCTAACGAAAATGGTTTCGCACTACCAGCCGTCAATACTATCGGTACCGATACGATCAATGCAGTACTTGAAACTGCTCGAGACGTAAACTCACCTGTAATAGTTCAATTCTCCAATGGTGGAGCTGCATTCATCGCTGGTAAAGGACTCAGCAATGATGGTCAACAAGCGGCTATAGCAGGTGCTGTTGCTGGAGCAAAGCATGTACATCACCTTGCTGAAAAATATGGCGTGAGTGTTATCCTACACACAGATCATGCAGCTCGCAAATTACTTCCTTGGATAGATGGTTTGCTCGATGCGAGTGAAGCACATTTTGCAGAAACAGGGAGCCCGTTGTTTAGCTCTCATATGATAGATCTTTCTGAGGAGCCTTTGAAAGAAAACATAGCTACTTGTGTAAAATACTTTGAGCGAATGTCTAAGATGGGCATGACGCTTGAAATTGAGCTTGGTGTTACGGGAGGTGAAGAAGACGGAGTTGACAATACAGATATCGACAATAGTAGACTTTATACTCAGCCTGAAGAAGTAGCTTTCTCTTACGAGGAACTAATGAAAGTGAGCCCAGACTTCACAATAGCGGCGGCTTTCGGAAACGTGCATGGTGTATACAAGCCAGGTAACGTAAAGCTTACACCAAAAATATTGAAAAACTCTCAAGACTTCATTCAAGAGAAATTTGGTACAGGCAAGAACCCAGTGAATTTTGTCTTCCACGGCGGTTCTGGTTCTACTAGAGAAGAAATCAGAGAGGCTATCTCTTACGGAGCTGTCAAGATGAATCTAGACACAGATTTGCAATGGGCATTCTGGGACGGCATCAAAAACTTCTACCAGTCTAAAGAGGGATATCTTCAAGCACAAATAGGAAATCCTGATGGGGAAGATTCTCCAAACAAAAAATTCTATGATCCAAGAGTTTGGTTAAGGGAAGCTGAAAAAAGCTTTATAGCTCGTCTCAAGACCTCATTTGAGGACCTAAACAACATTGGTAGAAATGCCTAACTACTTTCAAAAGCCATCTTCGGATGGCTTTTGCTTTTACAATAGCCTTTCGATTCGTTCGATCATCTAGAAAATAAGATATTGATCATCTAGCCAATTATTTTTAACTCTTTTATTCAAAGTCTAGTAAATTAATTTTTAATTTCTGTCTTCAAATGAGAGCTATTCAAAAACCAAGTAACCATCCCGCACCCTAAAGTGAAGCTTATTTTAATTATAGTGACAATTGTGGCTCTGACTACTAGCTGCAACCCAATGAAACCAGAAAAAGAATTGGAAAAAAAGAGAAGTGAAGAGCGAATGGTGCTCTATCAGATGTTTACACGCTTATTTGGCAATACCAATCAGACCAATAAACCTTGGGGAACAATTGAAGAGAATGGCGTAGGAAAATTCAAGGATATAGATATAAAAGCATTGTCGACCCTTAAGTCAATGGGTTACACACATATATGGTACACCGGAGCTTTGGAACACGGCGTGCTCACGGACTATACAGAATTTGGTATCCCTTTGGATGATGCAGATGTAGTAAAGGGTCGTGCCGGTTCTCCCTATGCCATCAAAGATTATTATGATGTGAATCCTGATCTGGCATCATCTGTACCAGATAGAATCAAAGAATTTGAAGCACTGATAAAGAGAACTCATAAAAATGGACTCAAGGCAATTATTGACTTTGTACCGAATCACGTTGCAAGAGGATATCAATCAGATATGAAACCTGAAGGAGTCATCGACTTTGGAGATGATGACAATAAGGAAGTAGAATTTGATTCAAATAATAACTTCTACTACCTGCCTAGCGAGGGCTTTCAAGTGCCCAAAGGCTATCTGTCATTGGGCGAATATCCATTTCCTACTAAGAATGGAAGGTTCGATGAAATACCTGCAAAAGCTACAGGTAATGATGTCTTTAGTGCCACACCGACAGTTGATGACTGGTTTGAAACGGTAAAGCTCAATTATGGAGTAGATTATCTAGATGGCCGAAAGGAATACTTTGAATCAATTCCAGATACATGGATTAAGATGCGAGATATCCTAATCTACTGGGCAGCAAAAGATGTGGATGGCTTTCGATGCGATATGGCTGAGATGGTACCTGTCGCCTTTTGGAGTTGGGTGATCAAGGAAGTAAAATCAAAATATCCTGATGTGGTTTTTATAGCCGAGATCTATAATCCAAATGCTTATCGAAGTTACATATTTGATGGTGGTTTTGATTTCCTCTATGATAAAGTCGAAATGTATGATACACTTAAAAACATCATACAGCATCAAGCCACAACTGATGGTATCACGGGAATATGGCAAAGACAAGATGGAATTGCTACTAACATGCTACGATTCCTTGAAAACCATGACGAACAGCGCATAGCATCTCCAGACTTTGCTGGTAATATGTGGAAAGGCATACCAATGATGGCAGCCTCTGCTTTCATGCACAAAGGACCTTTGATGGTGTATTTCGGGCAAGATGTTGGCGAATCAGGCGCTGGGGTGTCAGGTTTTTCTGGAGAAGATGGAAGGACTACCATATTTGACTACTGGGGCGTTTCCGAACATATCAAATGGATGAATAATGGGAAATTTGATGGAGGCTTACTTTCAGACGACCAGCGAAATCTTCAAAAGGAATATGTCGAAATACTCAAAGCATGTAATGAGCTAGAAGCAATCCAAAAAGGAGACTTCTATGATCTTCATTATTTTAATAGAAATGAAGACTACACAGGCTACTCTGATAAAGTTTATGCTTTCGTAAGACACACCAAAAGCGAAGTAATCCTTGTAGTGATCAACTTCTCTGAAAAATCACAAAATGCATCTATCAAAGTGCCAAAACCTGCATGGGACACTTTTGGACTTGAATCTAATCAACTTACAGCTATAGGTTCAAAAAAATTCACCTTTAATAAGTCAACTACCGAGGATTTTGAAATAGAAAGTGAGCTTAAATTTGAATTAAAGCCACTGAGTTATGAGCTTGTTCATATAGAATAGAAATTACCCAAATGAATAGTTTTCTTCACCCCACATCACTCTTACTCTTGATGTTGTTTGCATTAGGATGTAATCAGACTGTATCATCCAACAACGAACCGGAAATGCTACCAAATCGATGGCCCAATGCTGTGAGTTATGAAATCTTCGTGCAGTCTTTCGCAGATAGCAATGGTGACAACATCGGCGATATCAATGGTATGACTTCCAAACTAGATTACCTAGAAGATCTTGGGATTGAAAACATTTGGCTCATGCCAATAAATCCATCTCCTTCTTATCACAAGTATGACGTCACAGATTACAAAGGAATCCATCCAGATTATGGAACAATGGATGATTTTAAGAATTTCGTAAGGGAAGCACACAAACGAAATATTCGAGTCACTATTGATCTGGTAATCAATCATTGCTCTAGTAGCCATCCATGGTTTTTATCAGCACTGAATCCTAGCAGTGAATATCGTGATTATTTCATTTGGTCAACCAAAGAAGAGATAGAAGCGGCTGGGAACCTTGAAAAAGCCAAGACTGGTGATAGTGACAATATCCGTCAATGGAATGAAGTAAATGGACAAGATGAGTTGTATTTCTCTTATTTCTACAGCGGCATGCCTGACCTTAATTATGACAATCCGAAAGTCAGAGAAGAAGTCTATGCCATTGGGAAGTATTGGCTGACGGAAGTTGGCGTAGATGGCTTCAGATTGGATGCTGCAAAGCACATATATCCTGATGATCGAGCAGATGATAACCACGCTTTCTGGGCAGAGTTTAAAGAGACAATGGAGTCCTATAATCCTGATGTGTATTTGGTTGGTGAAGTCTGGGCTGATCTAGAGACACAGGCAGCATTCGCCAAAGGTTTCGACGCTCTTTTTAATTTTGATTTGGCGTTTTCGATTCTTGAAAGTGTGAAAAATAAGCGTGTATCGAGTGCCAGTATATTTGGAGATGCTTGGAAGATTAATGAAACAGGCTCTCCTGTTAAGCTTTTTAACGAAAGTGAAAAAGCATTTAAAGACTATAATGCGGACTATGTGAACACCACATTCCTCACCAATCATGATCAAAATCGCGTGATGTCTTTCTTGGGTGATAATCAAGAACAAGCAAAATTGGCAGCATCCATTTTGATGACTTTACCTGGAGCGCCATATATTTATTATGGAGAAGAAATTGGAATGCCCGGTATGAAGCCAGATCCAAACATAAGAGAGCCATTTATCTGGACAGCATTGCCAGATAGCATGCGTACTACATGGATGACCGCCAAGTATACAAATGATCTTACAGTCTCACCTCTAGACTCACAAATGGCTAATGAGGGTTCCATTTACAACCATTATAGATCGCTAATTCGAACACGAAGAGCATCTGATATCTTGTCTCTTGGTGAACTCTCTAATGTCGACATGAAGGACAATGAACTTCTTGCATTTAAAAGATCATTTAATGGAAATCAACTACTCGTGTTACATAACCTCTCAGATTCTCTCAAAAAATGCAACATTGGAAATTTTAATAATAAGATGTTCAGCACAAATAATCAAATATCAATTAATTCAAATGAGCTTACGCTACCACCCTTTCAAAGCGTAGTTCTTTCACAACCCAAAAAATAACAACTCTATGAAGAATATTGCAGTAATTGGTTCAGGAACCATGGGCAATGGTATAGCGCATGTATTTGCACAGCATGGCTATGACGTGGCTTTGATAGATATATCTGGCCCTGCCCTGGACAATGCACTCATCACCATTAAGAAAAATCTCGATAGACAAGTGAGTAAAGGCATCTTAACAGAAGATGGAAAGGCTGCCACGCTCAATAATATCACAACCTATACAAGCTTGGATGCAGGTGTAGCCAATGCTGACCTTGTAGTGGAAGCTGCGACTGAAAACTTCGAAATCAAAAGTCAGATCTTCAAGAGCATGGATCAGCATTCACCAGCAAAAGCCATTCTTGCTACAAACACCTCCTCTATTTCTATCACAAAAATTGCCGCTGCAACTAACAGACCAAGTCAAGTGATCGGTATGCACTTTATGAATCCTGTGCCAGTGATGAAGCTCGTAGAGGTCATCAGGGGGTATGCAACATCAGATGCGACTGCCGCAAAAGTGATGAAACTTTCTTTGGCACTTGAAAAAGAGCCCGTAGAAGTAAATGACTACCCAGGTTTTGTTGCAAATAGAATCCTCATGCCGATGATCAATGAAGCTATTCAGACACTTCATGAAGGCGTTGCTGGCGTGTCAGAAATTGATATAGTAATGAAACTTGGAATGGCTCATCCTATGGGACCGCTTCAACTTGCTGATTTTATTGGTTTAGATGTCTGCCTTTCGATCATGCGTGTGCTTTACAGTGGTTTTGGCAACCCAAAATATGCTCCATGTCCATTATTGGTAAATATGGTGACGGCTGGCTATAAAGGTGTAAAAACAGGTGAAGGCTTTTATAAATACACTGCAGGCAGTAAAGACGTGGTAGTAAGCGAGATGTTTAAGTAGGTTTTTTTAGAAAACCCCAAGTGAATATAACACTATGACTAGTCCTAAATAAAAAGGTCCTTTCATAAATGAAAGGACCTTTTTTGTGCGCTCGGAAGGATTCGAACCCAATTCCCTATAATGCCCTTAAATACCCTATAAAGGCATATTAGGTGTTTTGAACTCCAATGAAAACCTATTAAATCCCACTAATAACTTGACTGATAACTTGACTAATTTTATATTTACTGTATGGCAACAGTAAAAGCAGTTATTAGCAAAAGCAAGAAAAATTCTAAAGATGAGTGTTTGGTCTTCGTCCGTTATGGACATCAACAAAAGACAATGGAAATCAGTACACTTGTAAGAACAGATTTGAATCATTGGAATCCGAAAAAAGAAATAATCAACAGTGCGTCCAAGATTGCAAACACCAAAGCCAATGAAGCTCTAATCAAAACGCTCAAAAAAAATGACGCAATAGGCAATACACGAATCAGTGAGATTAAATCTCAAGTCATATCAATCGCAAATGAAATCTTACTGAAAGAAGGCAATCCAGATATCAAAACAGTAAAGGATCAATATATTCTACAACAGACAAAAAAGACATCAACAAAAGTCGAGGTATCTAGAAATTCGCTCATTCCCACCTTCTCCGAGTACATATTGTCAATGAATAAAAGCGAAGGCACCAAAAAGAATTTTTCAACTACCCTCCATCATCTTAAGGAGTTCGAAGCTTTTAAGAAACGAAAGCTTACAATATCTGACTTCTCCTTGAATACCTATGATGAGCTCACTCATTTTCTTCTTCACAATTTGATTAAACAAGACGGAGGAATTGGTCTTGCGGATAATACCGTAGGCACAAGTATTAAAAACCTCAAAACTTTTTTGAGGCACTGCAAAAAGAGAGGTCATAAAGTGGAAGTAGATTTCACTGAAATGAAGGTATTGAAGCAGAAAAAACCAATATATCACCTAACAGTAAAAGAAGTTGAGAAGCTGGGTGAAATGAACTTTGAAGCCTCAAGACATCAAAAGGTGAAGGACTTATTTGTCTTTAATTGCTACACAGGCTTAAGATATTCAGACCTCTCTAGGCTAAGAGAATTTCACATTCAAGACGGCATCATCAGAACAAGAGCATTCAAGAATCAGAAAAACTTAAGAATCCCGCTTACTCCAAAAGCAAAGGAAATTCTCTTTAAATATGATTATCAGCTTCCAGATCTCTCAGAGCAGAAATTCAATAAATACATCAAGGAGGCTTGTAAGATTGCTGAAATAGATACCAAAGTAGAAAAGATTAGATCATCTTCTGGCAATAAACAATACGAGTATGTGCCTAAATGGCAAGTAATCTCAACTCACATTGCCGTAAAAACCTTCATCTCTATGTGTTGTGAAAAAGGGATCTCTCCAAAAGTCGTTGCTGAGGTATCTGGAAGAAGTCTAAAGGTGATTATTGATCACTATTATGGTGTCGATACAAAAACTATTGATGAGCAAATGATGAGGGCCTTTGGCTAGTTAAAAATAGTAAATAACATACAACTACATTTTTCTTTAATCCCTCTACGCTAATTGAAAAGTGCTTTATTAAATTGGAGCAAAAATCAAATCATGGCTGAATACTGCTCTATCTGTACACCAGAGTATTTCGATTACAATGTTGCCAAGATGGCATTGGAACTACCCCTAGAGCATGTTCATTGGTTTTTGTGTGAAGGGTGTTATACAAGAGGTGTATTCAAAGATCATGATGGCTCGCTATACATCATCGACGATGAGATGGCTGAGAGAAAGATTATACCTGTTAATATTGAGGATTTGTGATTTGTTACAGATATGTAACTGAAATGGCAGTAGAACCGCGATTCATTTGCTCCGCTCAGGAGCTAATGAACATTTCTAAAGTACTAATTTTAGTATCCTCAGTAATTCTACTCAGATTTCAAGATCAAAATAGCATCAGCCTCCCCCATCCATGGAGAAATCAAACCTGAAGTTTTCTTGTATTCCATTACTTCAGAATAGATACCAGTAAGTGTGTTAAACCATTGAAATGTGATCCCATTATTTTCATTATTTAGCCAATAAGAAGGGAGGCAGTAATTCTCTTTATGAACATAGAATAGAAAATTCTTGTCATTGTGTAAATCCACCAAAGCGAATGCACTACCATTTCTCCATGGCGCTGGTTTATATTGAGCATAAGGATGTACGGTAAAAAAATCTACCAGATGTTTATAATATGAAAATTTAGGTTTGATAAATGAATCGGACTGCTCAAATGGATTGTGAATAATCACATTCCATGCTGCTGCTTGCCAGTAATAGGTAGAATATGCACCAGCAAAAAGGCAATGATAGTTTCTTTGAAGACATATGGCTGGATCTGTATATGCTCCTGTGAAAACAGTATATGGAGATTCTTCATAGCCACCATGTTCTATATTAAAAAGTGGTTTGTCTTTGAACTCCTGACTTGCATCCAGCATTACATTGTAAATATCCCATCGCCAGTTTTGCGTAGAAATGAAATCCACCTTATCAGGGTTTCTCTTGCAAAACCCAAAATCGTGGACCGAAAGTAGCCGATGATATTGATCGAGCTTCCGAACACGCTCAATACGTTCTAAAATATAAGCCTCATCTGCCCTTCCGTAGAACAAAGCCTCTTTTGAAATATCAAATATTATATTTGTATAGGCCTGATAGCGCTTAACCACATAATCGAAATACATGTTATCAGCCTCAGAGTACATATCCGGCCAGTTTACCAGTTTATTCCAGACGTAGATCATCAAATGAGAATCAATATTGTATTCAGCCATAAGCGAGATGGTACGGTCAAGCTTTTTGAAGAATGTTACATTCAATGAGGAAAAATCCGGATTTTCATTGTTGCCTAAAAACGGAAAAATATCTTCGGATCCACCAAACTCATGCTCAGGATACATTAAAAGGAGCGAATCTTTTTGCCATGAAACATCATAGGAAAAAACATTCATGACTATTTGGTTTATACCGCTATCTTCCAACAAACTCAATAAGTGCCTACTCTTTGGTAAGTCAGCATCATTGTAATAGTCCAAGGCAAATAACCAGTCACACTCAAAAGCCAATAAGAAATAGGGTGTTTCGTCCTCATAATAGAAATGACAAGGGTCATTCTCAGGAATGGTGATCGCTCCATGTTTATTCTCATCTGAATTATTAACCACCATAATTTTAGCCGAATGGCCGGACAGTCCTTCGGGCCCATATGTGAGGTAACTCCACTTTCCTGTAATCGTTGAAGAAAACCGAACGACCCAGCTCTCCCCACCATTATAAAAACCAGGCAAGCGCAGCGTATCACCTTTTTCATGAATAAACAAGGCACCAAAATCAGTCGTAAACGGATTTTCAGTTTTGATTCGGGCTTTAAACGTTAAGTCGATCACTTCCCATTGAGCTATTTGCGTGATCTTTACCTTAGGTTTTTCTAAGGCGGTAGCTCTCAAAACAGAGCTCAGGATGAGAATTATTATAGTTATTTTGTGTGGTTTCATCCTTGCAAGTTTTGTTTCAAAATCGCCCCATACCAGTAACAGGAAATTAATTAAACTCTAATTCAGCGGCCTTATAATCCTTTTAGGATAAGGAACACATAAAATCATTTCAAGCTAATAATTGCTTCTTGCGGCACAGCGGCTCCAAGTTTATTACTCAAGTCACCAGGTGAAGAATTTCCCACAATAATTTTATAATCACCTTTTCGCCATTTCATTTGACCTTGGGAATTAATCACTTTTAAATCTTCCGCTTTTAACGTAAAAGAAATAGTACTTTTCTCACCTCTCCTAAAACCTATCCTTTTAAAGTCCTTTAGACTTTGATATGGAATACCATCTGAAACTTGCACCGGACTGACATAAAGCTGAATCACATCTTCAATATCGTAATCTCCAATATTGGTAATTTCCAGTTCTATAATCAAGTTATCGTCACTTTTAAGCTTGGAGGTATTGAGCACTAAGTTGCTGATCTCAATTTTGGAATAACTAAGCCCAAATCCGAATGGAAACATCGGTTCTTGCGTCATGTATTTATAAGTGCGCCCTTGCATTGAATAATCCTCATATGGGGGTAATTGATTAATATTTTTTGGGAAAGTAACGGGCAGGTGACCTGAGGGGGAATAATCTCCGAAAATGACATCTGCTACGGCATGACCACCTTGCTCCCCAGGGTACCAAATCTGAAGTATGGCATCGCAATGCTCTTCAATTCCTTCCAATGAAATAGGACTTCCACTTGCAATGACTAGTATCAAAGGCCCTTTTTTCCTTTCTATAATTTCCTTCACATACTTTCGCTGGCTTTCTGGTAATTGTAAATCCACTTTATCCCCATGATGTTCTGCTGCAATTGCATCTACCTGTTCCCCTTCCCGATCAGCTGTCAATCCGACAACACAAATTGTTGCATCCGACATGCTCGCAACAATTGGGGCATAATTCAATGAGTTCAAATTGTCTTGAAAGGGTAAGACCCCACTCCTATAATTCAGAGATGAACTTAAGGAAATGGCATCAGCAATCCCCTCAAGTACCGTGACTAGGTTCGGACTAATACCATAATAGTTACCCATAAGCATGTCCGCAGAATTAGCAAATGGGCCAGTTACATAAGGCACTTTGATGTCCTTAGAAAGTGGAAGCACATTGTTTTTGTTTTTTAACAGCACTATGGATTTTCGTGCTGTTTCTCTGGCAAGATCCACATGGTCCTTGCTATGGATGTTTTCTATACCAATAATATTGTAAGGGTGGTTTTTATCATCATCAAACATTCCCAGTCGAAACCTTGTCTTTAATAGTTGTTTGGTACGCTCATGGACAAGTTCTTTGGTAATGAGTTCGCCTTCTAGGGCGTTTTGCAATAGACTATAAGTATCCCCGCAGTTCAATTCAACACCTGCTTCAAGAGCTTTGGCCGCAGCCTCAACTCTGGTCTCAACAAACTTATGTGCAGTCGATATTCTACCGATTGCTCCACAATCTGAGACAACATAGCCATCAAAATTCCATTCATTCCTAAGAATGTCTTGCAATAAAAAAGAGCTAGCACAAGCAGGATCTCCATAAACTGCATTGTAGGCAGCCATGACCCCCTCTACCTTTGCTTCAGTAATCAAGGCCTCAAAAGCTGGGAGGTAGGTTTCGTATAAATCTTGCTTCGTTGGGATGGCATTAAATTCCATACGATTAGCCTCTGGACCAGAGTGAACAGCAAAGTGTTTGGCACATGCTGCAGATCTCAGATAATTGGGATCATTTCCTTGAAGTCCGTTCACGAATGCAACTCCCATCTTTGAGGTAAGGAATGGATCTTCACCATAAGTCTCTTGCCCCCGACCCCAGCGCGGATCTCTAAATATATTTACATTAGGTGTCCAGAAAGTGAGCCCGGCATATCTACCGTGGTTACCGGCTTCTTGTGCAATAATATATTTAGCCCTTGCCTCCGTCGAAATCGCTGTGGCCACTCTTCCAGCCAATTCCGGATCGAACGTAGCAGCCAATCCAATCGCCTGAGGAAAGACTGTAGCTTTACCATTTCTTGCGATCCCGTGTAATGCTTCGTTCCACCACTCATATTCAGGAATTCCAAGACGAGGAATAGCCGGGGCATCATTCACCAATTGACCGATTTTTTCTTCAATGGTCATTTGAGCAACTAAGATTTCTACCCGATCATTAAGTGGAAGATCTGAATTTCTAAACGAAAAATCAATCTGCTGAGAATATGCTTGCCCTAGCAGGAGGAGCCAAAAAATAACAGTGGTTAATAGATATTTCACACTTATTGATTATTTCTCCTTAACGTTTAATTTGAGCTCGATTCGTTTTGCCACAGCAAGGCCTGTAAATCGATGAAAAGCTTTTTAATTCAATTTTCACTTTAGCTCAAGCTGCTGATTTGTTGAATATTTATCCCCCCTAATGGCTAAAAAAGCTTGCTTCATTTCTTTCAACTTTTCAGGTTTTTTTTTAGCCAAATTATCACTTTGACTTCTATCCTCATTTAGCATATAAAGCTGAAATTCTGAAGAATTTCCTAGTTCAATATTGACATCCTCGTTTATCGCTGGACCATTATATGGAGGAATCAGCACCCAATTACCTTTTCTAAATGCTGTCCTAGAAGAGGCTTCTAGAATTAATTCCTCTCTACCCTTATCCGTTACTCCCATGAAAACATCTAAAAGGTTTTCACTATCTGTAGAATCAATTTGAATAGTTAAGAGATCAGCGAAAGACGCAAATAAATCCATTTGGCAAACCAACGCATCGGAAACCAGCGGTTTGATTTTCCCTTTCCAATAAACTGCAAAAGGAACTCTAGTACCTGCTTCAAACAAGCTGTATTTTCCACCCCTCAATCCACCTTTTGGATCATGATCTCCTAGTTTTTCTACTGCATCATCATAATATCCATCATTAAGAACAGGACCATTGTCGCTTGACAGCACAATAATAGTGTTTTCAAGTAATCCTTCTGTCTCCAACATTTTGATAAACTCGCCAATACACCAGTCAGCTTCTACAATCACATCACCTCTTGGTCCCATACCTGAGCTGCCTACAAATCGTGGATTCGGGGTCCTTGGCACATGTGGTTGCTGCAACGCATAGTACAAGAAGAAAGGCTCATTCTTATGTTGACCGACATAATCCTTCGCTTTAGCTAAGAAATGATCTGCCATATTTACATCACTCCATTTGGCAGCCTCGCCACCCTTCATAAAACCTATTCGTGGTATGCCATTAACGATACTATTATTGTGACCATGATGCCATTTCATGGTAGTTAATTCCGGATTATCCAACCCTGTCGGCTCTCCCTGAAAATTCTCATTGTAACTAACTTCAATTGGATCCTTTGGATCCAGACCTACCACGCCACCATTTTCTATATATACAGTAGGCACCCTATCCTGAGTAGCTGCAAGAATATACGAATAGTCGAATCCTACTTCATTCGGGCTAGGACTTATATGTTGATTCCAATCTATATTTCCATCACCCAAACCAAGGTGCCATTTCCCAACAATACCGGTATGATAACCTGCAGATTGGAACATCTTCGGCATAGTTTGCTGCGCAATATCAATAATCAAAGGTGCAGTACCAGGTAGAATTCGGGCACTTTTCCTTCGCCATGGGTATTCGCCTGTCAATAAAGCATACCTACTAGGTGTACATGTGGCTGAAGAAGCATATCCATTGGTAAATTTTATACCTCCATTTATCAGCATATCCATGTTGGGTGATTTAAGGCCTGTAGCCCCGTAAGCTCCTAAATCCCCATAACCTAAATCGTCAAGATAAATGATCACGACATTTGGAGAAGGGATATTCTTGCTCCTCTCTGAGCAACCAAAGCCTAAGCTTATTACCATTCCAATAGTAAAAAGCTTGGATATGGAATTTATTCGGAAAATTGATTTTCTGGCACTTTTTTTCATTTCCCTATTTCTCGTCACTTGCCTTCTTACCAGAAACTTCCCCTTTAGCTACATGCGTCGTTTTTCTCTTGCCTTTGAACCCTCTGATATATTGATAATTATAGCTTCTATATTCATGTGTCAATCCCCACTGAAAAATATTAAATGGATCATCAGGATCAACTGTCCTATTCAGCCCTATCGCATGTGGTGGTGCTGGTATGCTAGCTATAATTTCGAAATTGATACCATCTGGTGATACCTGAACAGTATTCTTTTCCGGACCATCCGTTGTAATCAACGATGCGATCCCCCCTCTGTAAGGCCAAACACAAATTTCGTGACCACTATTAGAGATTGGGTTGAACTTAGACTTCACATAAGGTCCCAGTGGATTATCAGCAATGGCCACACCATGACGTATTTGACGACCACCCCAAGTAATCGCTTCACCCATTTGCTCTCCTTTATAATACAAATAGAATTTTCCATTGTAAGGAATGATGCATGGGTCATGTACTTTATGGCTATCGAAATCCCCCTTTTTCTCAACTAAAAAACGATTTTGCTCGGTACCTTTCCAAACACCATTATCTGCAGGACTGAGTACAGGTTCCTCTGTTTTTGTCCATGGTCCATAAGGAGAATTGGACCAGGCCATTCCTACCTGATTTTTCACTCTTACGTTATACGGTGATTTTACTGTCTGATAAACCAGGTAGTATTTGCCTTCCCATTCCAAGATTTCAGTGGTAAAGACAGATCGGTCGTCATAAGCTCCTTTCTTACCTCTTGGCACTGCCAAGCCTTCTTCCTTCCAAGTGATGCCGTCCTTTGAAGAAGCGTACCAGATATCGCATCGATCCCAAGGAAAAACCTTGTCTTTCTCTATATCCCCACTGAACCCGTCTGTAGGGCCAATACTTTTGCTATACCACACTAGGTATTTTCCTTCATGTTGGATAATAGCACTCGGATCACGTCGCACCACGCCCTCCTCATAAGCTAGATCTCCTTTCAAATCGTAAACTTGAAACTCGCCAAACCACTCATTCGTCAAGTTTGGATCCCATTTCAAGGCTCTCTTGGAAGCGGCACTCAAATACTCTTGATTCGTAATCCCAAAGAAATCAAGACGTTCAGGAGTAATATTTAGCTCGTCAGCAGGATTTTCTTGTACCTGTTGAGGCTGACATGCCACGATCGTTAATACAATTATGGCTAAAAAGTAGGATGTTGATAATTTCATAATAGTTAGATTTTAAGCGAGAGAATTTCCCAAAGCAATGATGATTACACCGCCTATCATACATGCAAGACCAAGATAAAGTGCCGATTTAGCTTTTGATGAAGCATTAGTCCATTCGCCAGTAAACAGGCCACTAATGATGGCCACTGCCACGCATACTGTGTTAAAAATCGCATAGCCTACGGTATTACCTGCAGTGCCCAATTTGAATGCCGCGAACGCAAAAAGTGCAGATGCTGCAAAGTTTAAAATTGCCATCAAGGTAGTGAGCGATACGTTTTTACCTAATGCCGGCGTACTGAATTTACTCCAGAGTTTCTTACCTGAAAGTTGTGTCACAAAGTATGGAATGACAAAAATGCCACCTGCTACATAGATGATGAACATCACAGCGACTGAGGTCACCCATTCAGCATTTCCTGCTGCCTGAGATGCTTCATGTATGACCGGTCTGCCTACTGCGTTAGCATAGCTAAAACCAGTTGCCAACAAACCACCAATCACGGCAATTGAGATTCCAGTTCCCATCGATCCTTTCACAGACTCATCGTTACCTTCGTCCTTTTGGCGTTGAATACCTGCACGTCCATTAGAAATTACTCCAACTAGAACTACTGCGATCCCGGCTATTATGGTCAAAAATTGATTCTGAGCAGGTAAACCATCTACTAAAAATGGCAACAAAGAACCTATCAAAATAACAGTCCCAATAAAAATGGAAAAACCCAGTGAAAGGCCAATATGATTAATGGCCTTACCCCACATCATAACTCCGATTCCCCAAAGAATACTGGCAATTGCCATCTTAAGTAATACATCAGTCGGGATAGCAGCTAGTACTCCACCAAAATCATTGATGAGTAGAAATCCAGCCAAAAGCGGTACCAGAAACATGTTGATTGTAAACATCATTCCCCAAGTATTTTCAAATTCGAAATCCTTGGTGAATTTTTCAGGAAGGGCATATAGCCCTAGTGTAACTCCGGCGAATATCGCCCAGATAATTCCTTCTATCATATTGGTTATTGGTTAGTGCTGATGAATTTGAATTGTGTTTCACTATTAAATCGTTCTCCAGGCTTTGTAGTCGTCTTGGGTGAACCTGAGATATTTGGTCCGTTTTGGTACCGATGGGTTTCAAAGCAGAACGCTCTGTATTTGCCATATTGGTGTCCATTCTCTCTTTTTAGGTTGTCTGAAGTGTACTTACCCGTATAGAAAAGCATACAAGGCTCATTAGAGCGCACTTGAAGCTCCAAGTCGCGAAAATGATTATGAACGGATGCCAATGGCTGCAATTCCTCATCTTCATTATCAAAAATGTAGAAGTGCTCAAATCCATCACCCATTTCTGTATGAACGTCTTTTATTTTTCTTCTAAATCTCAGATCATCGGGCTGGCCATTGAGATTGAGTACTTCGCCAGTAGCAGCACCGGTTTCATCCGTTGCTAGTCTTTCTTTGGAATTGATTTGTACAGTGTGGCTTTCTATATTATTAATGAATCCTGATAAGTTAAAGTAAGTATGATTGGTCATAGATAGAGGTGTTTCTCTATCTGTGGCTCCTGAATATTGAATATTGAGTGAATTGTCCTCAGCAAGAATGAAAGTTACCGCAACGTCCACATTACCAGGGAATCCTTCTTCCAAATCAGGAGAATGCATGTTCATTTTGATCACGTCACCATACTTGCTCGGAGCGATTGTGCCAACCCAAAGTTTCTTATCAAAGCCTTTAACACCACCATGTAGATTATTATTTCCTGCGTTGGCAGCCAGCTGAAAATCCTCACCATTTAAAGAAAACTTAGCATCCTTGATCTGAGAGCAATAGCGACCTACGGTACATCCGAAATAAGGAGAATTAGCAACATACTCATCAGAAAAATAACCTCCGAATGTATCAAAACCACAGACTATCTCTCTTAACTGACCAGAAACCGGAACCTTGATTGAAGTAATGGTAGCGCCGTAATTCATCACCTTTACCGACATCCCATTTTCATTGGTCATGGTAAATAGGCTGACCTCTTTTCCTTCAAACTCTCCAAACTTTTCTTTTACAACTTTTACCATTTTTTCGTTTTCTAAATTTTAAAAGGTGACAATTTATTCCAATCAAATATCACCCCTGTACCTGGAACATCGGGAGCCACCGCTCGGTAGTTTTCAGCCACCAAAGGACGCGTAGTGTATTCATCTATAGGAAAACTATGCACTTCCAACCACCCACCATTGGACTGAGCAGAGATCAGACTCACATGGAGTTCTTGCATCCCATGTGCACATACAGGAATATCATATTTACGAGATAGTTCGGCTACTTTCAACCAACCAGTAATGCCCCCACAATTAGAAGCATCTGGCTGAATAAAGGAGAGTTTTGCCTGATCGAATGCATATCCAAATTCATGAATAGTATGGAGGTTTTCACCCATGGCCAGAGGCACATTTGTATCATTTGCGATTTCAGCAAAACCCTTATAGTCATCAGGAATGGTAGGCTCTTCAAACCAGGTAATGTTGTATTGCTCCATTCGCTTTGAACACTCTATTGCCTTCTCCACGCTCATTGAATAATTGGCATCTACCATGAAGGTTACATCCGGCCCAATGAACTCGCGAACTGCCTTAATGCGTTCGATATCCTCATCCAGGTTTTCACGACCAATTTTGATTTTCACGGCATTGTAGCCACGATCCTTGTACTCCTGCATGTTGCGAAGAAGCTTCTCGATAGGAAACATCAAATCAATCCCTCCACAGTATGCCTTACAAGTATTATCCGCACCTCCGGCCATCTGCCAAAGAGGCTTATTGGCCTTTTTGCATTTAATATCCCAAAGCGCAATATCTACTGCTGAAATAGCAAAAGAGGAAATGCCTCCCCTTCCGACATAGTGTATATGCCATTCCATTTCATCATATAGCGCATCGATAGCCATACCTTCTTTACCCATAAGCATGGGAGCGAGATCATGATCTATCAATGCTTTGATAGCATATCCTCCTTTGCCACCAGTATAGGTATATCCAGTCCCTTCGCTTCCATCACTCAGCTTTATAGTGGCAGTGATCAATTCAAAGAAAGTATGATCCCCATGCTTAGCATCACTCAGCACCTCTTTAAGAGGCACGTGGAATAATTGCGTGCTTACTTCAACAATGCTCGTTTCCAATGCAATTATTTATAATTGACATAAAATGTTTTCTTCTCTAAGTACTGCTCAAAACCGTACTTACCATCTTCTCCTCCACTACCACTCTTTTTGTAGCCATTATGGAAGCCTTGATGCTGCTCACCATGCCCTCTATTGATATAGATTTCACCGAATTCTAATTCATCAGTCAATCGAGCAATCTTTTTATAATCTTGGGTAAATACCATAGCTGCAAGACCAAATTCACAATCATTCGCCCAAGCAACTACTTGATCAAAATCGTTGAATCTAATTACTGGCAAGATTGGGCCAAATGCCTCTTCGTGAACTATGGTCATTTCTTGGGTCACGTTTGTTATTACTGTAGGCTCAAACCAATGACCTTTTTCAAACTGAACACCAGTAGGTCTTTTTCCACCAACAGCAATCGTAGCTCCTTCCTCTATGGATTTTGCTACTAAATGCTCCATGTTTTTCAGTTCAGAGGCATTTACTTTAGGGCCCATTTCAACATTCCTGTCAAGTGGGTTCCCCAATTTGATCTGCTTGGTCTTAGCAATGAATTTCTCCATGAATTGATCATAGATATCCTCATGCACATACATTCTTTCATTACAAGTACATACTTGACCGCAATTGTCCCATCTAGAATGGAAAGTAGCCGCTACTGCTTGGTCTATATCCGCGTCAGCAAAAACAATAGAAGGTGCTTTTCCTCCAAGTTCTAGTTGAACATGCGTAAGGTTTTCTGCTGCTGTTCTAAAAATAGACTGGCCAGCAGGAGTCGATCCTGTCATTGTGACCATCTTGGTTATTGGGTTACCAACTAAAGCTTCACCCAAGATCCTACCAGGTCCCGTTACAATATTCAAAACACCCTTTGGAATACCAACCTTATTGGCAATATCACCTAGTTCTAAAGTAGCTAAAGGAGTCTCTTGTGTAGGCTTCACTACGATCGTATTACCAGCTACCAATGCTGGGCCAATTTTCCTTCCAGCCAAAGCCAAAGGAAAATTCCATGCGGTGATCGCAACCACAACTCCTCTCGGAATCTTATGTATGTATATGTGCTCCTGCTCATTGTCAGACTGAACAATATCCCCTTCAAATTGGCGCGCCCAATCACATGCATATTCAATGAAGGTAGCTGTGACTTCTACCTCTATTTCTGCCAGTGAAATGATCTTGCCTTGTTCCCTTGTGAGTAGATCTGCTAACATGGCTTTATTGGCTCTTATCTCCGCAGCAAATTTGCGCATGATCTCAGCTCGCTTCCTAGCTGGCCATTTTTTCCATTCCTTCTGAGCTGCTTCTGCCGCCTCTAGTGCGGACTGAGCGTCTTTCTCCACTCCCATCGCTGTAGTGCCAATTTCACTTTCGTCAATAGGACTATGGATTGGCGCTCTTTCACTTGAAGAGGACGGCACCCATTCTCCATTAATGAATAAATCGTATGCTTTACTTGTTGCCATAATTCTTATCGTATGGTTTACTGATGTCTATTTATTTGAAAAATTCAATAGTGATCTGATCAACGACCCATCCAGCCACCATCTACAAGCATGATCGCTCCACTCATATAGTTGGATGCAGAAGAAGCCAAAAAGACAGTCGGTCCTGCAAAATCATCTGCTTTTCCCCAACGCCCGGCGGGGATTCGAGATAGAATAGAGGCAGAACGCTCTGGATCATTTCTTAACGCTTCTGTGTTGTCTGTGCTGATATAGCCAGGAGCAATGGCGTTCACATTGACTCCTTTACTTGCCCATTCATTAGCAAAAGCCATGGTCATCTGACCAATGGCACCTTTACTAGCGGCATACCCAGGCACTGTGATCCCTCCTTGAAAAGTAAGAAGAGAGGCAGTGAAAATCACCTTACCTGAGCCCCTTGCCACCATCTCTTTCCCAAATTCTCGTGTTAGTATGAATTGAGAGTTTTGATTTACCTCGATCACTTTATCCCACATTTCATCAGGGTGCTCCGCCGCAGGCGTTCTCAGAATTGTACCCGCATTGTTGACCAGAATATCAACTTTCGGATGATCCTTTTTCACCTCAACAATAAATGCATATAGCGACTTTCTATCAGAAAAATCACAAGTATAGGCTGAAAACTTCCTTCCTAGCGCAGTAACAGCTTTTTCTACCGTACTACCACTTTTTTCTAAGGAGGCGCTCACACCTATAATGTCCGCCCCGGCTTCAGCTAAACCAATGGCCATGGCCATCCCAATTCCACGTTTGCAACCAGTGACCAAGGCCACTTTTCCGTCTAATTTAAATTGATCTAAAATGCTCATTTTATTTCTTTCTCTTATGGTTATTGCTGACAGTCTATGAGGTATTTCATACCTGCAGGATTGTTATCTATGATTTCAAAAATGCTCTGAATATTGTCGAGTGTATCCACTTTTGTGATTAATGATTCGAATGGAATATTTCCAGAAGCAGCTATTTTAATAGCCTCTTCATAATCATCTTCTTCGTAAAGCCTAGCTCCAAGAAGCTCTATTTCTGCCCAAAAGAATTTGAAAAGATCTACTTGCTTCTTTTCGCCACCATGTATTGCTACCATTACTATTCTACCTCGAGCACCAACCACCTCGGTCATCGCTTGTACTCCCGGTGCGGATCCTGATACTTCAAAAGCACAATCAATCATCCCCTGACCTGTAAGGTCACTTACTCTCTCCACGAGCTTTTCTTTAACCGGGTTAATGGTTTGAAAGCCTAATTCATTAAGCATTTTTAATCGGGTCTCATTGACCTCAGAGATAAAGACATTGGCCTTTTTCTCTCTGAGTACATATGCGATCAATGTGCCAATTGGTCCACCTCCTATAATAAGACAATTCTCTCCCTCTTTCACTCGTCCAATCTTCACATCGTGACATGCAACAGCCAAAGGCTCAATAAATGCACCATGTTTCAGGGATAATTTCTCTGGTAAGTGATGAAGCGTATATGCTGGAACGGTCCAGCTATTTTGGAATGCTCCCTGGCTATCAATTCCGATAAATTTGAGGTTTTTACCTACGTGTGCATTTCCTTTATCATAAGGGTGAGGATCACCAAATCGAAGCGGACGAACGGCTACTTTATCACCAACCTTCACATTGTTAACACCTTCACCCAACTCTGCAACTACGGCAGAAGCTTCATGACCTACAGTCATCGGTGGCTTTACCCGTGCATCCATCACACCGTGATAAATGTGAACGTCTGTGCCGCAAACGCCGCAGTAGGCTACATTTAGCCTTACTTCACCTTTGGCCGGTCTGATAACCTGGCCTTCGCCAATTTCAAACTTGCCTTTTTCTTTATAAAATGCTGCTTTCATTATTTTAGAATAGTTTATTGCTCTTAATTCTTTAGTTTATTGTCAACTGTGCTTTACCTTCTTTTAGTCCTTCCGAACGCACGGTCACAACTACTTTGCCTGATTGATCAGTGGTCCTCAAAATAGCAAGTGCTCGACCTTGGTTTGTCATTAGTTTTTTGGATTTATGAGATTGCACGTTATCAGGAGCTCCATTATCTGTTCCTAATAGTTCCACATCACCTTCTATTTCAAAACTCACCTCCCTATTTTCGTCTTTTACGGGATAGCCATTTGCATCCAAGAGCTGAATAACTACATGTGCCACATCTGTACCATTAGAAAAGAAATCCGATTCCTCCACAACTACTTGAATACTTTCTGGCTCTCCTGCACTATTTAAGGTGTAAGTCTCGGTTTTACCATTTTTCGACCCAACAGCTTCGAGTGTTCCAGAAGTAAATGGAACTCCCCATTTATAGATATGATCTTCAAAGTCCGCCAAAGCTCTTTTACCAAGGCTCTTATCATTCAAAAACAGCTCAACTTCTTCACAATTGGAATAAACTTCCACAATGACTATCTGCTCCTCCTCATAATTCCAATGATTGTTCACATCTTGCCAAATCCAAAGAGCATTCTCCCATCCGCCTGGTTTCCTTTCAATAGGTACTTCTGATTTAGGATCAATTTTAAAGGTAGACTTGTCGAGTGTTTGCGTTGCGATATAAACTGAAGGCTCATCACTCCACAAGGACTTCATCATAAAGAAACTTGGCTTCTTGAAACCGGCAATATCAAGAAGTCCAGAAGGCAAGGCTTTTCTTGGCCATCTTCCGTGAGATTCTCCCAAATAATCAATCCCCGTCCAAAGAAATACTCCGGAGATAAATGGCCGCTCAAGCACCGATTTCCATTCATGCCATTGTCCAAGGTTTTCCGTGCCCATAATTACCTTGTCTGGATAGTTTTTATGGCCATAATCATAGAGTACCCGACGATAGCTATATCCTACCACATCTAAAGCAGCCCCGTATCCTGTCTCGTGACTCGCTGATGGCAAAATACAATTAGCTACTACAGGTCGAGTCATATCCATTTCTTTGGTCCAGTCTGAAAGCTTTTGGGCAGTTTTTGCTAGCTCATATTTTGCAGGGGGAATATTCTTAATATTCTCGATAATTTGTTCCCGAGAGATCGGAGGTAAACTCCAGAAATAATTACCTCTCCAGTTCATGTTGAAATAGCCAGTGATATTCCTATATCTCGGATGATAGGTCCACTCTATCTCATTTCCAATACTCCATTGTATAATTGAGGGATGATTTCTATGAGCCATCATAGTTGTCTTCAAATCTTGCTCCGCCCACTCTTGAAAGAATTCTGCATGTCCTCTAGAGATATAATCGTCATGTCTTTCCTCTTGATTCAGCCTTTTATCTTTAGGATAATCCCACTCATCATAGAACTCATCCTGCACCATAATGCCTAACTTATCGCAAAGTTGAAGGAACTCATCAGAAGCAGGATTGTGAGCAATACGCACGGCATTGCAACCACCTTCTTTCAATGCAAGCAATCTTCTTTTCCAAACGCCTTTTGGTACTGCAGAACCAACTAAACCAGCATCATGATGGAGGCACACCCCTTTGATCTTCATGATTTCGCCATTTAGAAAAAAGCCATCATTTGGGTCAAAACGGATAGATCGAATTCCAAAGTCGGTAATCTTATTAGACACGGATTCTCCATTCAACATAATCTTTGAAACTGCTTTATATAAGGCGGGATCGTCAACAGACCATAATGATGGATTAGCTATTGATATAGTTTGTTGCAATTTGGTGCTACTTCCTGCTTTAAGACTCAAAGATTCACTTTTACCGGTAGCTACTATTTCCCCATTAGGACTTACTATTTCTGTTAGGATATCAAAACTTTTATCTTCATCTAAATCATTAATTACATCTAAATCAATAAGCACTTCGGCGTTTTGAGAAGAAACTGTAGGCGTACTAATAAAACTTCCCCATATTGGTATATGAAGCCTGTTGGTAGTTACCAATTTGACATTGCGATAAATGCCAGCCCCTGGATACCATCGACTATCGATGTACCTCGAGCGATCAACTCTTAGTCTAAATTCGTTTTTACCTGATTTAAGTTTATCGGTGATATCATAATAAAAAGGAGAATACCCATAAGGATGAAAACCCAATTCTTCATCATTGAGCCATACAGTGACTCTATTGTATATACCATCAAAGACGATGTAGGTCTTATCTGATTCTTGCTGATGAGAGGTAAACTCTTTACGATACCAACCAATTCCACCGGGCAGATATGCTGTAGCCCCGTCAAGTGTAGAATCATACTCCATAGCGACACTCCAGTCATGCGGAATTTTAACAGGAGCCCAATTAGATTCAATATACGAACCAGAAGCAAGTGTGTCTTTTTGAAGTTGAAATTGCCAACCCAAATTGAAATTGATTTCACGATCATTAACAATTACCTCACCATCCGTTGAGGATGTTGAACATGAAAACAATATTAAAAATACAAGCGCTGATAAAAATTTCAGAATAGTCACTCTCATACAGGTTTTGTCTTATTATCTAGTTTGTAAATGACGCATATTCTAATCTAACTCATTGCGCAAACGACTGAACAACAACTGAACAAGCTCAATATTTTTGCAATAAAGGATCGCCGATAAGCGCTGAGATTAAATACATTTAAGGAAACGGATAAGTATTTTATGATAATCTCTAAATTCTTCAAGAACTTAACTAGACATCTAGCACTTGGCATCCTCCTAACAATTGTACAGACAGCAGAGAGTACACCTTCACAGATAAGTCAGGATAGTATGTCAAGATTGCAAATTAGTACTCTGTCACAAAGATCACTGACACGAGATTATGGAATAGTGTCTCTTCAGCAAAGCTTAGATAGTGCTTATGAAAGAAATGATACTACCTCAATTATTAGATATCTTATAGATGTCTCCTATAGGTATGCCAATCTTGCGGAATACAACCTCGCCTATGACGGTTATTGGGAGGCATTACTTTTGGCGGAAGAAATCAACGATGATAATCTCAAAGGATACGTATATGACGGGTTAGGTTGGCTTTATAGTTTATATGCCAAATTGACTAAGGCAAGAGAATATTTTGATCTTTCCTTGTCAATCCGGAAAAAATATGTTGACACCCAATCTGGTGAAACAATCCAAGCATTACTTGACACCTACTACGCCCTTGCTACGATCAATCGGAAATCCAATAATACTATTGCGGCGAGGCAATATCTGGACAGTTGCTTGAATCTTGTGAAAGTAGTCTTCAATGATGAACGCAATACTTCTTTCATTGATGCAGAAATAGGATATGTCTTATTAAAGGAAGGTCGGGTCTCAGAGTCTTTGAATAAACTTCTTAGCGTGCAGGCATATTTTGAAATGATGGACCCCACTTATTTGGTAATACTGTATCCGTTTATTGCCCAAGGCTATGAGTCAAGTGGCGAGTATGAAAAAGCCGAAAACTACTTTCAGAAAGCAATTGATATGGCCAACAAATATCAAAGCCATTTAGATATTTTACCGGACATCTATGAGAACATGTCAGCTCTCTATGTGAAAATGAATAAAGTCCACAAAGGCTATGAATACTTGGTCATAGCCAAAAAATTGAATGAGCAGCAGTTTGGTATCCGAAGTAAAACCAACCAAGACCTTTTAGAAATAAAAGATAGCTATCGGTTGCAAAAGGAACATCAAGACAACCTGATACAGAAGCAAAAACTGGAAACGCTTGAGCAAAATGCGAGAATTTCAGAACTCGAAAAAATCATCCTTTATGGCGCGATTTTCTTTCTTATTTTTCTTGGCTTCATGATATACCGTTATTTACGCATCAAATACAAAGCAGAAAAGCGCTTTTTACAACATCAAAGAGCATTTGAGCAAGAAAAAGCGAATGAAGTGTTAGCTATCAAGAACAAAGAGCTTACGGCATCCGCGCTTCAAGCAATAGACAGAGAGGAGCTTTTGGAAGAAATCAAGACTGAACTCGGGGTATTAAAAGGCACCTCTGAAATGAAGGATATCGGGCGACTAATGAAGAATATCGATCATAGAACTTCAAAAAGCTGGGAAGAATTTCAACTTAGATTTATGTCTGTACATGAAGGCTTCTATGTCAAACTGCAAAAAGAGTTCCCTAACCTGAGCCAAAACGATCATAAACTCTGTGCGCTTATTAAATTAAATTTTTCTTCCAAAGATATGTCCCGATTAATGGGCATATCCATAGAGTCTGTACATACCACAAGGTATCGGTTAAGGAAAAAATTAGGATTGAAACGGAATGATAATCTGGAAGATTTTATTGCTTCCAATTTCTAAGTCACTTCTGTTTGATCACATTTAGCAATGGCCGAATTATTTGATAACCAGTTTCCAAGAATGTTCTCCTGAGACCAAAAAGTAAATTCCATTTTCGAGTTGTGGAAGGTTTAAAACCAGTTTTTGTTCCTTTATATGTCTATCAATTGCCATTGGTAAAGATCGACCCAACAAATCTCTTAAATGATACATAGCTTGAAGGTCTGCGTTTAAGACAGTAACCACCCCACCCGATTCAACCGGATTAGGATAAATAAACACATTCTTCCTTTGTCCTGTGGATATAAGTACCTCTTTTCCAAAATAGGTCTTGGCATATTCAAAAGCCTCTCTGCCGATTACGGCTCCCATCTTTCTCCCAGGAATATCATCGATAGGTGGATGTATACCTCCCCATATTCGTGAAAGACTACATTGATCCGAAGCATCTCTATATGTAGCCCACTGCAAAACTACATCTTGACTTGGGCCCTCTTCAAACACCAAGAACTCATTTTTCTTTGCCAAAAACTCACCCATCCCTCCTGGGAAATATTCACTCCCAGTCAGAGCAGTCATCACTTCTGCAGCTGCCCTTGAATAAGTAGAATGTCCAGAAACATACCCAGCAAAAGGAGGCGTAACAAAAGATGGTCGCTGATAAGGCCACCAATTTTCGGCAAGAATCCAGCCCACTCCAGCTTGATCAGTTTCAGTATCAACTATGTAATCATGTCCTCTCCAGGTATATAATTTAATTTTATTGATATGCTCGTTATTTATTCCCGCTAAAGGGTCATCATTTGCCACTAACTCTATAAACCCTTCTCTGAGCGGTATGCCAGCAACGTGATAATTTGGTAAATTAGAATCCGAACTCTGCCCTTTTTCAGCCATATACCTAATGGCAGAAATAGGCCTAATGAAATCATACCATCCTTTAACGCTCCATGCGGAAATGGCTGCATCATGCATCGCTCCACCCATGATAAAATAAGCTTTCACATCCCATTCTAGAAGATCGCGTTGGTCGCCAATTCCCTCAAACTTTCGTTCAGATTCGGGATGATCATTGACATAATTGAGAAGAGTAAACCAATGTCCGGGGGGCGTTTCTGAATCGGGTCCATCAGCCCAAAATTCGGCAAGCACACGAGCATAATCCCCTCTCGGAACGACCTGCTCTTCATAAGGCATATTGGTGATTGGGTTCAACTTATGACCATGACTGATATCTCCACCTTCTATTAAATCATAGAATTGATCATATTCAGACATTTTATTTGGTAGCTCGGCTATATCAATATTACCGATAGATCGCGGGGAAATATCCATAGACACACCATCAAACGGATCAAGGTGAGATCCCCAAACAGAAACCAAAGAAAAATTCCATTGATAAATCTGACTTTCAGGATCAGAATTATTGACATTTAGATGTGCAGGAGCGCCTGGGTCATGAAAAACAATATAGTTAGCATCACCTCTTTCAAAAGAAGTTTTGTCAGCATCGTTTAAGGCAAATGGCTTCACATTGCCCCATTCAGGACTAAGAAAGTCTGGAGTAGTGGCACCTATCAGGTTTCCGCTTTGGTCTATAAATCTAGAAAGCTTCAATGGCTGCCATCTATTAGGATCTTCACAAATTGGATTACCTGGGAGCTGAGGAGATAAGGGACTATTTACTGGCTGATAATATTCATTGGCATAGCCATATGGCTCACGGGAGCCATCTGTGAAACCAAAATCAATGATCTGTTGGGCAATAAAATTACCGACTGACGCATGACTGCCAGATTTAAAATCACTTCTAAAATAACCAGGATCATAGCCCAATTGCGTCATCAAAATATTCATCAACCACTCCGTTTGCAACCAATCTGGCGACTGTGAAAATCGGGATTTCATTAGCTTGTAAGCTGCATGACTCATAGCTTGTTCCAGTCCCATAGATCTCTCTTCATCGGTCATTGCTGCCACAAAATCTTTAAGTTCTGTTTGACCCTCCAAAAAGTATGTTTTACCATTCTGTGTATATAAGGACCAAACATCATACATGGCCGCACTCACGTGAAATAGGTTTCGTGCATGTACAGTGGGTCTGGCATAGTCATTTCTAATGCCTTCTAGTATAACTTCATTCCAAAGACGAGCCACAGAATGGGTATCACTCCTAAGATCACGTTCGAGAATGACCTCTTTTTCAACACGTTTGCTTTGGCAATTACCAGTTTCTACTACTGATATGTTACCTCGATTAGCTATATCCCATTTGACATAAACGGTTTCATTGCTTTCACCATCCAGAATATGACCATTCTCTACATTCCAATTTAGCGAGTTACCTTCTCGCACTGGATAGCTATATGACTCTGTTTTGAGTATTCCTGATTTATTATTCCCAACTATCTCAAAGCTCTCAAGGTAGCTACATGAACCATCATCGGAGGTAGCCAAAGAATTGAAAGAACATGAATTAACATCCATGCAACCAAGGATTTTATTACTAGTATATTCTTCAATGGTATAGCCGTCTCCTTCTACAAGCTTAATTTGTTTATTAATCGGTAAATTTTGATACTCTTCCTTTAACCCTAAAGGCCATGTTATCTTCAAAGAAGAAATTGAAGTTGCCGTACCTATTCCAAAATGCACAGGTTGCAGGCTTTGGGTCATAAAGCCCACTCCTGTGAAATAGGCTATTTGAACTTTTTCATCGTCAGTCGTTATTTCAATACGGGTCCCAATAGCACTTCGATTGGACTGGCGTCCTTCAAGATCAAATTTCGCCCAGTTAAGATTTGAGTTCACCTTTTCTGTTTGATTTTCTAGGAAAATAGGTACTCTCGTCATGTCAGTAATGAAAGCGTCTAGATCACCATCATGATCATAATCCAGCAATTCAAAAGACATGCTATTGCTCAGGACGTTGAATCCACTTGAAGCGGAAGCATTACTGAAGGATAACACTCCGTCAGCTAAATCATTTTGTAAATAAAAGTTCTTAAAAAACCCTTCATATCCATTGATCACAGTAATATCCATATCACCATCCAAATCCATATCAGCGGCTTTAGTTTGCCAAGACCATTCGGTAGAATCAACATTTAATTCAACCGCTCGTTCAGTGAATTTCTCACCATCTGACATCCAAAGTGAGTTCTTATTGATATCAGATATGTAAATATCCAGCAAGCCATCATTATTAAAATCAGCATAGGTAGAACCCATGTGATTTCGATTGTCGGTGGTTTTCAGATTATATATTTCTGTTTGATCCGTAAAAATCCCATTATCATTAATGAGAAGTGTGTTAGAGCGAAAATCATTCACCATAAATAAGTCAACCCAATGATCGTTATTGACGTCTACAGGCAAAATCATCCAAGTGTTGGCATTGCCCTCTATGGCTATTTTTTCAGATTGATCTGAGAAGGTTCCATCGCCATTGTTGCGGTAAAGTCTATTGTCCGGGCAAATAGCCCAAGTTGAAATCAGCAAATCTAGTAGTCCGTCATTGTCATAATCTAACCATGCTGCACTGGTAGAATAGCATTCTGCTGGAGAACCGAGATTTGCTACTTCAGTGACATCAGAAAATGTGCCATCCTGATTATTCTGATAAAGCTTATTGTATTTGTAATTGGTGAGAAAGAGATCGGGGTATCCATCATTATTGAAATCACCCCATGATGCTCCATGCCTCAATTCACCGGTAAAAAAAAATTGTAAATCTGGGACTACAATATCGTAATCATAAGAACCTTCAAGTCCTGAAATGCTTGTAACTTCCTCAAATGTGGCATCATTATTATTTCTGAATAGCCTACTCCATGTTTCAGGTGCTTCTTCAATATAGGAATCTTTTGAAACTACATAAAGATCAAGGTGACCATCTCTATCATAGTCTGCTGTAGATACTCCCATATTACCTGAGAGGAGTTCTATCCCTCGAATATTTTGTTTCACAAATAGCTGAGCTTGGGCTACAAAACCCAAAAGATTCAATCCAAGTAAAAAACAGAAAGCTTTCATGGTAATTTGCCTTATCAACAATAAAGTAAAACAAGTAAGGGCTCCAAAGAGCCCTTACTTGATAAATAATCCTTTAACCAAATGTTAAGATTAATTCTCAACTTCAGCAATCACTAGGTTGTCTATTAACATTTCACCAATTCCGAATTGTCTCAAGAATGGATAGGTACCAGCCACATCTGCGTCTGCCGTGAACTGAGTAGTTAATTGAGTCCATCCTGAAGCAATGTCCTTAGTCGCCCACTGATCGATATTACCCCATCCTGCATAATTCACGATGAAAATATCGAATGAACCGTCTGTCAAGCATTCCGCTTCCGTTTGTGCAGCACATCTATCTTCAGGCTGGAAGAATTGGCCAGAGCTAAGCACGTTTACCATCACACTGATCATATACGTCTTGCCAGATACGATATTAAATTTCTGCGATGGACCTGTATAACCAACACCCATATCACTAACATCAGTAGCTAAAGTTCCTTTTAACCTCATGCATACGTTTCCGTCAAATGGCTCATTTGTAGAAGCACCGAGATCAGTGGCTGCTGCTGGACCCCAAGCCGCTCTCACATTATACTCGTTTCCACCTACGATAAAGCTAGTCACTCCGTAAGAAGCTCCATATAGCGTAAGTCCAGAGAATCCACCAAAATTAACACCTCCTGTGGTATCTCTTACATTTTCAAAATCACCATAAGCAAATGAAATCGCTTTGTGATTAGAGACAAATTTCCCTTCGATTGAATTTGCAGGTGCTCCTTCAGCAGCGCCTGTAACAGTTCCATCTGAATATGAAAGTGTAATAATCTCAGAAGACTTAAGTGCACGAGCCAAAGTCAACTCCACTGTAGAAGCATCAGCAGCATTAACAGCAGCACTAGCAACAGCAACAGTTGATTCAGCACCAACGTTATTTACTGCAATATTGAATCCAGTAGTACTTAGCGTAGCTGCGTCAATAGCTTCTGAAAATTTCACCCAAATAGCTGATGCGGCTCCACTTTCTGCAGAAGTTGTTGAAACTAGGTCTAGTGGAGTAACCACTTTGATTACTTTAGTATATTCTACAGTGCTTTCAGAAGCTGGAGTAGCTCTGGTAGCTACTACTTTCACAGCATACTCACCCGGAGTATCGTACATCACATCGATGCTTCCTCCTACTGCTATATCATCAGCACTAGCAGGTGAACCTCCACTAAATGTCCATGCAGAACTATTAGCACCTCCTGTAGTATTGTTAGAGAATCTCACAGAATTCCCAGCAACTACTAAATTCAGCTCATTATTGGCCAATGTCAATGCATCCCCATCAGATCCATCTGAGTTTACTTGGTTGGCTGCAATACTCACCTCTACTAGATCGAATACCTTCACGGAGAATGTAGTATCATTGGTAGCATTCACGAAATTACTTCCGAATGTTCTAGTGCTTACAACATCATATTCTCCAGCATCATTGAAAGTAACAGAAGCGGTCTCACCGTCAGCACCAGCTGTTAATGTTGCACCAGCTGCTGGAGTTACACTCCATGCCTTAGATTCAGCAAGACTATTGTTATCTGTAAAAGTCAGGCTAGTTCCTACATTCACCATTTGTTCATTTGGCGAATTACCACCACTTCCATTTTCAATGGGTGGAGTCTTCTCATCATCTCCACAGGAGGTCGCAAAAGCTATTGCAACAACTCCCGCAATCATCAATAATTGTTTCGTCTTCATCATAGATTTATTGTTTATTGTATTCAGTTAAAAAATTCATTTATCAATTGTCCGTAGGTTTAATCAAAACCCAGGCCTTTCTTCATACTCATATATTTCTAGGTCATCGATAAATACTGTGATATTGCCTATACTTCTGAAATAAGGCCTGAGCACAGCCGAACCGGTTGCACCATCGATTCCTCCCCATACACCATCTATCTTCACCCACTCTCCAATTGGATGGGTTGCTTTATTACTTCTGAATTCAACAATTTTCAGCTTATCCGCCATGAGCCACAAATACATACTAGAAGCCTCCCAAACATCAGGTCCGATAGGGTTCGTTTCTACCACGTAGATGTAATAGGAGATATAAAACTTATCTCCTTCTTCCACAGCAACAGCATTGTAAGCAAAAGCCGCATCTGCACTTGTTAAATCAACGTCTACAACAACCTCGATCCACTCTGCATTATCATTCTCATCTCTGTCAGTGCTTAGCCAAAGACTGTAATCACCCGAATGTGGGTTTTCAGTTGAAAACGAGAATTCTCCATAACCAGCATCCGTTCTTGGTCCACTTTCATCAAATTGTTTCCAACCAGCTCCAAGGTTTTCAAATCCACCATATTGTGCCGCTCTATTGACCCTGTCAAAAATTAATAGCTCTTCTGTAAATTGATCGATAGCTATACCATCAGTACTAGCTAATACTGCACCAGTATAGCTTACAAATACACTATCAGAATTGTATAACTGATCGTCTAGGCGAATCAATACTATGTTGTCTTCATCCCCCGCTGCAGTGGTTACCTCCGTGATTGGTAGGAGCTTATTAAAATCGTTTGGTATACCCAAGGCACTAGTCACTCTATTTTTAGCTCTCACCGAAAAATCGGCAGCATTGGAAGATGGATCAGCAATACTTCTACTAAAAACTAAACCTACAGTATTCGGATCATGTCGATATATACTTTCGAGGACTACTGGCCTTGTAGAAGGAATCACTTCAATCAAATTTTCAAATGAAACCGAATTTGATCCAAGTGGCTTAGTTCTAGACGCTGTAAATTCAAACCCGTATGAACCTAAACGCTTAAATTTCATATCTACTACAGAATCCTCTTCGAAAATTGATACCATAGTGCTCCCTTCCGATTCAAACTCAAACAGTGTAGGTGCACCTATTGTTGTATGCTTTATTCTTATCACTTCTCCTGCCATCAATTGATTCAATGCGCCATCCGCCAAGTTTAACTTTGTGCTATCTTCTCCATTAATATCTACATAGAAAATTTTAAGCTGCGACTTGATAGAGTCAACCACCGTCACGTAAATGGTACTATCATTGATATTTGACGTTCTAAATGAATTTGTTCTCCAATCCCATGGGTTCTCATGGAATTCTTGATTGATAGTCACCTCATAATTTCCCGTTTTCAAGAATTGCACACGTAGTACAGCCTCTTTAGAAGTTTCAACATTAGTCACATCTCCCCCAGGAAACGTCCATAATCTAGACTTCACTCCCGGGGATAGATCGGCAAACGTTTCGAAACCATTGATCTGAACTATTGGCGAGGCATTGTTGAACCCCGTGGTAACATGGACATTGCTTGGAGTCTTTGAAGGAGCATCAAACTCCTCCTGACAAGCCGTGAAAATCATAGCTGACAACATTAGTGTCAGAAATGACAAAACCGTCTTATTTTTTCTATTTGAATTCTTCGCCATCTTATTCTTCGATTAGATTATTCGTATTCAATTCTATTTGTGGAATAGGGAAATAGTCATGCAAGTCCGAGTTGTATTTATCTATTTGTTCTTGAGCTGTTTGATAGGTTTCAATGGCTCTTCCTAGGAAGTATCTGTCTGGTTCTACACACACCTCACCACAGAATTCTAAAATCCCATTGTCTACTGGTTCCATCTGACCCGTAGCTTCATTCAATTCCAAATCCGTATAGTCGTATTTGTTTTGATTTTCGAAAGCCTCTCTTACAAGTCCCCATCTCACTAGATCAAACCATCTATGCCCCTCAAAACCTAGCTCTAAGACGCGCTCAACAAATCTGATATGTGTCAACAAGGATTCCGCGTTCACAGTAATAAGTGGGTGTCGAGCAGGGCCTGGATTGGTCTGACGTATGTGCATTTGAGGGATACGACCGCCAAATTGATTGCGGTATTGGTCCAATGTCTTTATTCCGGATCTAGACCTTACCATATCAATATGATTCATTGCCTCATTGATATCTCCACCTCCCATAAGAATCGCTTCTGCATACATCAGATGAACATCCGCTAGGCGAATGATTCTTCGGTTAATTCCAGACCTATTCAAGTTGGACTCAGCTCCTTGTTGATACCAATTGGTATACTTCTTCCAATAAACCGTCTCTGCCCCACCGTTAAACCAATCAGCAATCGTGCGTAGATCTCCAACTTTCTGATAGTATTCGCCACCCAAAGCCCCATCATCTTGCCTTAAAAAGGCGATAGACCAGTAAGCTCGCTGAGAATATATATTGCCTGCGTTCATAGCCAAAGCTAAATCCGGCTCCTCTTTTTCAAACATCTCATTAACCCACATATTAGGAACCACGGTACGATAACCTCCTCTTAATTGTGGAGCAGCCTGTCTTGCTAACACTGATGATTCTCCACCTTGCGTGGTGAAAACATCCTCTTTCGACGCTCCTGGTACACCAGGGTTGAAGAGTTCGTTAAAGCTGATTTCAAAAATTGACTCAGAGTTAAACTCATTGAGTGATGTGAAATTATCCCCAATATTGGAGGTCAAACTGTAAATTCCTGATTCAATAACCTCATTGAAATAAAAAGCCGCTGAGTCCCATTCCTCTTCGAACAAATGAACTTTCCCTAGTAGACTAGAAGCCGAACCCCAAGTAACTCGTCCTTTATCGCCAAGGTTCGCCCATTTATTTGGTAGGTTTTCTTTCGCAAAATATAAATCTGGAAGAATAACCTCATTCACTAAGTCTTCTTTTGATGAAAGTGGCTTTTTGAAATCGGCTTCTGCTACCGGTATTGAAGTATGTATAGGAGCTTGACCATATGACTTATACAGCTGAAAATAAAACCATGATCTCAAAAATTTCGCCTGACCCTCTATAACATCCTTTTCCTCTTGTGTAAAAGCATCGGAAGGTACAATGCGCTCCAAATTATCTATAACTTGATTTGCCCTGAAAATCCCAACGAATAACTGAGACCAACGATTAGCTACATAGGCAGTGTTGGGGTTCCATTCAAACATGCTAAAATCCCACGAGCTTCCATAAAACGTAAACGACCTACCAATGTCTGTCCGAATACACTCATCACGCACAAAATCGTCACCAACAGCGGAATATTGTAAGGCTCCATACACTGTGATAAGACCTTTCTGAAAATCATCTTGAGTCTTCCAATATGATGCTGTAGTAATCGTATTGGGGTTATTTTCTTGCAAGAAGTCATCTTCACAACTACTGAAAAGAAACAGCGATGTAAATAATAATGCGATGCTTGTTTTATTTATAAATCTCATTTCCTTCTACTTAAAAGTTAAATTGTAAACCAGCTAAGAATTTTCGGGCTATCGGATAATTACCACTATCAACGCCTCGATCGAACAAATCACCAGTGTAACCTATTTCAGGATCGAAACCAGTATATTTCGTGAATGTCAATGGGTTTTGAGCATTTATGTATATTCTAAACTGATCTATTTTTCCTTTAAAAATTTCTTTAGGAATAGTGTACCCGAGTATGATGCTACGTACACGGAGATACGTACCATCCTCTAAGAAGTAATCACTCCATGCTTGAACATTTGGATGTCCGCCATTTCTACGCATGGCCGGGATATCAGAATCTGGGTTAGACGGTTGCCATTGGTAATACTGATCTCTGTGTCTTCCACTTTGATAGGCACTTGTTTTAGATCCATTATAAACTTCTGATCCATAAGCGTAGAAGATCTGTGTACTCAAATCAAATCCTGCAAATTCTACACTGCCTGAAAATCCAATTTCAAAATCTGGAGTACCCGCTCCTTTGAAAACTCTATCAGCACCGTTAATGACGCCATCTTCGTTTGTATCTACATATCTGAGGTCCCCCAGCCTAGCTGAAGGTACTAGTTCTTGGTAAGCTTCTAAATCCTCATCAGTCTTAAGTATGCCATTCGTAGGAATAAGCAAGAAAGCAGCCACAGGAGCATTCAAAGTAAGAAAAGTAGTAGAAGTACCATTTGCGCTATTAGGTACGGGGTTTCCTCCACCTAAACCAAACTGACCAAAACCTGGATTAAGTTTGGTAACCTCGTTTACGTTTTTCGTGAAAGTACCCCCTACTCTATATTTCAAACGGTCACTCTCACCTCTATAACTGATAGCTAGTTCAACCCCACGATTTTCCATGTTCCCAACGTTCTGTACTTGGATATTACTTCCAGAATTTGGCACCCATGATCCTGTAGATGGAGGAAGTTCCACTCTCAAAAGCATGTCTTCTTTTTCGTTGTTATACACATCAGCAGTGATTTCTAATTTTCCACGAAACATAGCGAGATCCAAACCAATGTTACGAGCAATATTAGTTTCCCATTTGACCTCCTCATTTGCAAAGGATCGCTGAGCTGCTCCTAGAGCTAAACCAACACCATCATTTTCACTTCCAAATGGATAGTTGGTTCCTTGATCGATCTGAGCAGTGTATTGGTAGTCACCCAAACTTCCAGACTGGTTTCCAACCTCTGCAAAACTTCCTCGCAATTTGATCGACTCTAATATAGAACTGATGCCAAGGTTTTTGTAAAAGCTCTCTTCGCTGATATTCCATCCAGCAGAGACTCCTGGGAAATACCCATATCGATTAGCCGGACCAAATCTGGAAGACCCATCTTGCCTCATACTCGCAGAGAGTATATACTTGTCCTTGTAGCTATACATCACTCTGGCTAACTTCCCTGAAAGTGCTGTAGCACTTTTATTTCCTGTTATACTATTTGCAATATTACCCGCATTAAAAACTTGCGTTCCATTAGATAAGAAATCACTCTTCTGAGCAATGGTACTTTCAAAAGTGAACCGTTCTCTGGTGTATGCTGCTAAAGCAGTAATAGAGTGATCTCCAAATCTCTTAGTGTAATTCATAAAGCTTTCCAAAGTCCACTTATCACTTATATTGTTTGTTTCCCTTAGAATAGCATCAGGTCTACTTGAAAGGTTCTCTACCTGACCATCTCGTGCTATTACAATATAAGAAGGCTGCCACACCTCGCGCTTAGCAGAAGTTATGTTTCCTCCACCACGTACTTGAATTGACAATCCTTCAATAATCTCATATTTAAGAGAAAGGGCGGCATTCAAATCAGTGGATCCGAAGTTGTTTCTATTGACAAGACTATTTCCGAAATTTCCTATGTTTTGTGGGTTTTCGAATGGAACTACAACAACGCCTTCCCCTTCAGGAAAAGGTATATAAGGTCTTTGAGTAATTGCGTTCTGATATATATTTCCAGGTTCAGACTCACTATTTACTTGTCGTACAGCCAAACTACTGAATACTTCAAGTTTGTCTTTATTATAAGTCTGATTCAAACGTACAGACATACGTTCATAACCTGAATGTTTCAAAACCCCATCTTGCGTGTAGTAATTAGCAACTAATGCAGTGGTGGAATTTTCACTACCTCCACTTATCGTGATATTGTGATTCTGCATTGGTGCGTTATTGTTCAATACCAATCCAACATAATCAACGTCTCTATCCAACGAACCAGGGTTCAAACCAATTTTTTCACTTTGAGTGCCTAGTGTCTGTCTTTGCTCTACTTCTTCCGCATAAAGTTGTTCATAGGTGTTCATCAAAGGAATCCCAGATGTAATATTCTGAACGCCGGCATACATCGAATAGCTCACCTTCACTTCACCCTTCTTACCTCTTTTGGTAGTAATTAGAATCACACCGTTTGATGCTCGCGTTCCGTAAATCGCCGCAGCAGCACCATCTTTCAACACCTCGATTTTTTCAATTTCTTCAGGGGTAAGATTTGGATTCCCAGCATAGGGTATCCCATCTACCACATATAGTGGTGAAGTAGCAGAAAAAGATCCAGTACCTCTTATTTGAATATTGGCAGATGCACCTGGTGATCCTGAACTTGCCTGAACACTAACTCCAGCAATGGAACCTTGAATTGCCGAGCCTAGGTCATTGGTCGCTGTTTTCAAAATTTCATCAGCCTTAATAGATGCGACCGCACCGGTCACTTCCTTTTTCCTTTGTACGCCATAACCAACTACTACTACTTCCTCTAAGCCAATGACATCAACTACTAAATCAACATCGATATTGGTCTGATCACCTACAGTGATTTCTTTATCGATGTAACCGACATATCGATAAACCAAAACAGATTCCTTTGACGGGACTTCTAAACTATAATTACCAAATACATCTGTAATGGTACCATTTGATTCTCCTTTAATAAGTATGGTAACTCCTGGAAGTTCACCATCACCGCCAGCATCTTTAACTACACCAGTTACGACTACCTGAGCATACCCGACTAAATGAAAAATCAATAGGCTGGCTACAAGTGCCCATCTACTCAATTGCCCTGATGGTTGAATCATTTTGTAATTTTGTTTCATTCATTCAAAATTTAAATTCTAGACAAAAATTGCGCATCTAAACTGAAAATATGGGATTCATCACTAGACAAGAACTCAACATATTGCCATTTTCATTATCTCTAAACAATAGAAAAATGGCTCTGAGATCATTTCTTAAATCATTCAAGCAAATTAATCAACTATACACTGTGTAATATTAAGTTGACAACCGCCTGATAAGAGCTGTCGTGTTTGCCATAAAGTATCCTCTTGGTATTTATATAAATATGATACAGTTGTTATGGTAAAATCCGATGTTTAAGTGTTTCAAAAACGAGAGAGATTTCAAAATATCCAACTCGATTTTTTAATTGAAGGCGATAAGGTTCTAATCCGACATCACATTACCAAACGGATAGATATTAAAGGCAAGTGACACAAACTCTGTCCATAGCTTATGAACAATTAAAGTCAACTACTCAATCAATATAGTGAAAGAATAAGTATCACTATCACTTGCCAGTTTAACATTACATAGTCCCTTCGGAATAGCACACAAATTGATTCTCAACGATTTTTCCCCTACTTGGTGTTCAATGGACTTTTCGATTAACTGTTTTCCTGACACATCATAGACAAAGAGCCTGTACGTCTCAAATGGTAATCTATCGAAGTTGAGAAAGCCATTAGTAGGATTCGGATAAACCAAAATACTAGGGTTGGAAGCTTCCAATGAAGAAAGCACCAAAGTAACATTCACAGTAGCCTTTGCCTCAATAGTTGATTGATTTACAGATGTAGCGGCAATCATAGCTTTTCCCTCACTCAATGCTGTGACCTTCCCTGCTTCATCTACGGTTGCTATTCCTGTATTATCAGAAGACCATATTAGCTCTTTGTAAGTGGCATTTTCAGGAGTATAATTAACGGTTATCTCTTTACTCTCGTCAACTTTCAATTCTATGTTTTGTGGCTCGAGGGTAATGCTTACTAGAGGTACTAACACCTCAATATCAGCGGCATTTGTGGCGGAAGGGTTCGATACCGATTTGACAGTAATCTTTGCATTTCCAGGTGAAACACCCGTCACAACACCACTAGCATCTACTGTAGCTACGGCTATGTTGTCAGAAGACCAGGTCAGTGATTTATCAGTAGCATTGGCAGGTATTACCCCAGTAGTAAAACTCAAAGTTGATCCTACATTTAAAGCGGCAGTTTTAGGATTTATTAATACTGTTACAACATCTATTTGTGATCCTGGCGTAATATTGATCGGGAAAATCCCTTTGTCTAATCGCTCTCCTGCTGAGTTGTCAAATGTCAAATAAAGAAAGTAGAAATTACCATCTGGTAAGCTTTCTGTTGGGGTAACCCCCTCAAGTGAAATGGTAGAGGTAGCTGTACCGCTTGAGCTACCAGCCACTGAAGCGACAATGCTGGTATAATCAATTACTACTGCACCAAAATTAGGTGTAATCTCTCTTAGCCAAAATTTGATTCCATCATCGGAAACGGTAGTCCCTCCACCTGCGCTGTAGCTACAACTTATTTCCATGGATGTACCACTTTCAAAAGATCCAGTTAAATACTTACTATCATCATCAAACTGAATGAATGCAGGATTTAACACAGTTAAAGGCACGGATTCAGAAATTCCGCTCCCATCGTTAGCAGTAGCTGTAATAGTTGTAGTCCCAAGAGCAACACCGGAGATAAGACCATTCGCGTCTACTGTTGCGATTGATTCATCTCTTGAAGTCCAATCCAAATTCTTATTGTCTGCCTCAGTGGGTAATACTAAGGCAGATACTTGAGCAGTTTCACCTTGTCCTACGTTAATTGAAGTTGGGCTCAGAATGATCTCTCCTACCTTAAGCACAAAACTATCATCAACAGTAACTGTACAAGTAGATACAAAAGGCTGATTTTCGCTGTTTTTGGCATCAGTGGTGACAGTAATCGTAGCTGTTCCTTCGGATACTGCAGTTACAGTTCCTTCTTGATTCACAGTTGCGATAGCGTCATTATCTGAAGTCCACGTCACTTTTTTGTTGGATGCATTTACAGGTGCTATAGTTGCCGTTAGTTTTCTTGACTTACCAGAAGCTATTGTTATTTGAGTTAAATCAAGTCTCAAGCTCTCAATTTCAGTCCGTATAATGGCTCTGCTAAAATTAAAGATTTGCAGTCCTAAGCTACTTACATGACCACCGGCATCTGGAAACGTTACTTCAACTGTATTGACTGATTGGATTAAATCATAAGGTACTTCTATTTCTAAGAGACCAAAAAAAAGTGGACGCTGAGCTTGATCATCTCCTCTATAGAGCATTTCAGATTCAAGTGTAGTTCCATTGACCTTAACCTCTGGCGTTCTGGATTGATTTTTATTCCTTCCAATTCCGATACGCAATACAGCTTCACCATCGTTAGCAGTAGTTACCCCGGTAACTTGATATGTTTGAGGAGTGTTAGCAAGAATTGGTTGTAGATACTTATCTGCATAATACTTGGTCTCATCAGAAGTATTATCTACTACTACATCGTTAATCAATGTATATTCCAAAACCATAGTGGCCTCTGGTTGTAGATCTAAAGTAAGGTCGTCACTATAGGTATAATCAGTCTCAGAAAAAACCACTTTCTCACCGTCCCAATAGAGGTTCTTTACGCTTAAAGAACTGATCTGATTAGTTCCGATTCCAGAAATTTTTGGATGAAATGGCTTCTCTGAAGGCATTAGGTTATTGACAATAATATACGCCTTGTTCCCATCTACAAAAGCATCTACTTGGATGTTGATATCATCTGGTTTGGTGTCCACACGCGTACCATTTACATTGGCCCACAGTTCATAAAATTTTATATACTCTGTCCATACCCAGTCTCCACTATAAGATTCTGGCTCATTCGCCTTGCGCATCATTCTCCAATAGTATGGATAACCATTATTAGAACCATTACCGAATCCCCACTCGCCTTTGATGATTGTAAAAGGCACTGTTTTCATGATTCTATCAGGACGCTCCATGAATTGAAGCAGCATACTGTTGGTGGCTTTCAATACCAGCCAGTCTCTATATGATGACCAAGGCTGATCATACCAATCATGTAGTTGAGATCCATACTCAGAAATGAGAATTGGCTTTTCCTTGTTTACTAATTTGGTGTAGTGTTCTACCATATCAAGCGTAGCTTCGTTATTGGCCCCCTTACGATATTGTTCTATTCCATTATTAATGCCTGGGAAATCATAGAAATGAAAAGAATAAACATCCAATTCATCTCCTGAAAGATCTATGTAAGATTTCCAACGTTCAGTCCATCTATTAAAGTTGTTTTCTTCGAAAATCGAAAAAGCCGCTACATATCCAGCTACTTTGGTTTCGGGTGAAATCTCTTTAATCTTAGTAGCCATCTCTTTGTGGTATTCAAAGATTTCGCTGATTGGCACTTTGGGTTTTCCTGCAGGTGGAAAATCGTGTAATGGGAAAAGTGGTTCGTTTAATAATTCAAAAACTACAGGCGGAAGTCTTCCGTCAGTTCCTCCAGTTCCAAAATAGTTTTTCAGATAGGTTCCTGATCTCAGTCCGGCTTCTGTTGCCGACATTTCTTCATAGATCCTGTGCTGATTGCCAATTACTAAACCTTCCTTATGCTCATACTTTTGCCAATCTGTGTTGTTGCCATAGGTTGTGCGGTAGCTTGAACCAGCTCCAACCATCGCCTCTGGTGTTCTGCTAGAAACCTCAGTGGTTACGTGACCAGTCTCGCGTCCATAGTAAGCATCTAGATCACCCATTAAATAGTCTCGCTTATCTGGCTCACTATTAAGCTCTCCTCCAGAAGTAGACTCATGCACTACTATCCATTTTGACCTTTCAAAAGAAGAGATGTCACCTACAGTATGTTTAGTGTCCAAGTTGATATGCACGTTAGTCTGTGAATTTGCCTGCACAGCTAAAGCAAAAACAAGAAGAAAAATGATGCTCTTCATTAATTGTATTTTAAGTTAAATTCTCATTAAGCCTAAACCATTCATCAATTAACAGATCCATTTTTACCATTTTTCTAAATACATAATTTGAATGCATTCTGAAATATAAAATTCGTAATGAATCTACTCCAACAAAAATGCAAATGAAATACGTGTCGAGCATAGTTATCTACTAGACATATACTCTACATGCGGGAAAAATCTTGACTGGTTCGACAATGATCATAAAAATTGGTTGTTGAGTCAAAAATGCTCTTATCACCTTTATGAGCTTGTGCTAGTCCCCCTTATAGCCATGATATAAGGAGTTGTACTAGACTTCAACTAGACTTAGGAAGCAAACACAACTCAACCCTGCCGAGAAATAATACATTTGATAAGCGCAACTGAAATCACAATAATGAGTCAGCAGGAAAAACCAACCAAAAAAAGATTCCAAATCCTTTTTATGATATTAATTTCTGTGGTTATCAACTACCTGGATCGAAGTAATATATCAGTAGCAGCAGCGGCCTTGAGTGAAGACCTGAGCCTTACCAAAGTTCAAATGGGTCTGATATTTTCAGCATTCGGCTGGACGTACGCCAGTCTACAGATACCCGGAGGAATATTGGTAGATAATATTAGAGCACGCATTCTTTACCCTTTGATTCTAATTCTTTGGTCAGTTGCCACTCTAATACAGGGTATGATCAATTCATTCAACCTATTGATCGGATTGAGAGCTAGTATTGGGATGTTTGAAGCTCCATCCTTTCCCTTAAACAATGCGATTGCTACTCAATGGTTTCCCGAAAAAGAAAGAGCTACGGCAATTGCGGTCTATACATCCGGTCAATATATTGGACTGGCTTTTCTTACCCCTGTTTTAATCATAATACAAGATCAACTCGGGTGGCGAGGATTATTCATAATCTCTGGAATGATAGGTTTAGTATGGGCTGTAGTATGGTATTTTCTGTACAGGGACCCACTTAATCACTCTTCAATAAATAATTCTGAATTAACCTACATTGAAGATGGAAGGCTGAAAAAAGATTACAAAAAAAACAAATTCGAATGGATCGACCTTAAAATAGCCTTTAGTTATAAAAAGCTTTGGGGATTATACATTGGTCAGTTTTGCTTGGGGTCTGGTTTTATTTTCTTTTTGACCTGGTTTCCTACCTATTTGATTGAGTATAAAGGAATAGATTTTCTAAAATCAGGTTTTCTAGCTTCTATCCCATTCTTAGCTGCATTTCTTGGAGTGATCACTTCTGGGCTGCTATCTGACTTTATGATTAAAAAGGGTATCTCAAAAGAGGCTTCAAGAAAAGCCCCGGTATTGACAGGATTACTACTTTCTGCCACAATTGTCCTCGCAAATTACACTGAAAGCACAGCATTAACTATCACTTATTTAGCAGTAGCTTTTTTCGGAACCGGTCTGGCTAGCATTGCATGGGTTTTTGTATCAGAAATTGCACCCAGACATCTGATCGGGCTGGTTGGTGGAGTATTTAACTTAATGGGGGGACTATCAGCGGTGATTATACCGCTAACAGTGGGATATCTTGCCAATGACGGAGATTTTGAACCTGCGCTACTATTAATAAGCATCATCGGGTTTATTGGATTTCTTTCCTACACCTTTCTAGTTGGAAAGGTAGAGCAGATCAACCTGAATGAATCAAACGAATTACCTGATGAAAATAACTGATATTAAAACATACCCGGTCCAAATAGAAACCGGGAACCAACTTATCATTAAAGTGGAAACCGATGACAGCCAGCTTTATGGTTGGGGTGCCTCGGGATTGAGTAGTCGAGAATTGGCGGTTGCCGGTGCTGTTCAACATTTTCGGCAATTCCTCATAGGTAAAGACCCTAGAAAGATCGGTGCTTTGTGGCAAGAGATGTATCGTGGACAGTATTTCGAAGGAGGACGTGTACTCACTGCGGCTATATCAGCTATTGACATTGCACTACATGACATTAAAGGGCGTTGGTTGGGCGTCCCTGTTTATGAACTGCTCGGTGGCAAGCAAAGAGATTTTGTGGAATGTTTTGCATCACTAAGATTCAACTCTCTGGAGGAACTCCTCACCAAAGCAAAAACCTTAAAGAAAGCAGGTTTTAAAACAATTAGGCTCTATACTGATGGCTCTACAAATGGAATCTTCGATCCTCGTGAGTCTATAGCAAAAGTCGCACAATGGCTGATTCAATTGCGAAAAGAAATAGGTAGCGAGATAGTTATTGGACTAGATTATCATCATCGCCTGACCGTACCCGAAACGGTATCATTCATCAACAAAATACCAAACGGCACATTGGATTTCATAGAAGAACCTATAAGAGATGAGAATCCTGAAACCTACAAGGAGTTAAGAAAAATGATAAATGTCCCCTTTGCTATTGGCGAAGAGTTTTCAAGCAAGTGGCAATTCTGGCCTTATCTCAAGGATAACATCATCCAATTTGCGCGAGTTGATGTATGCAATGTGGGTGGGCTAACAGAGGCCATGAAGGTTGCTGCAATGGCTGAAACTAATTATATAGACTTAATGCCACATAATCCGCTTGGCCCTATTTGTACTGCTGCGACCCTTCATCTTTTGGCTGCATCTGCTAATGTTGCATGGATGGAAGAAATCAATACTCCAGTAGAATGGTGTGGGACAAATAGCGCTGAATTCTATCCAGTGCAACCAAAATTAGAAGGATCCAGGTATCATATACAAGATATTCCTGGTCTGGGAGTAGAATTTAATGAGAAATTGGCAATTGAACGTGGGTACGAAATGAAAGAGGTGCCAAGACTTAGAAGAGCAGATGGTTCGTTAAACAATTGGTAAAATGAAAATAGTCACTTTTGGAGAAATCATGCTGCGACTTACACCTACAACAGCAGGTAAAAAAATAAAAACAGCAACAACTTTTGATGTAAATTATGCTGGTTCAGAGTCTAATGTAGCTAGCGCATTAAGTGCTCTTGGTCATGACACTCGTTTTGTAACCAAATTGCCTCAAAATGAAATTGGCGAAGGAGCAATCAGATCACTACAAAGTCATGGAATCAATACCTCGGAAATCATCTGGGGTAATGGACGTATGGGTACTTACTTTATTGAATTAGGCTCTTCGATTAGACCCTCTCAAGTTGTTTATGACAGAGCTCAATCCGAATTTAGTCTTATTGGTACTAATGAGTTCGAATGGGATAGAATCCTTCAAAACACAAGATGGCTATTTGTATCGGGTATTACAGCTGCACTATCAGACCAATGTGCCCATGAATTAATTAAAGTCGTCAGCTCGGCAAGGGCAGCAGGTGTAAAGGTCGCTTTTGATATGAATTATCGCCGTTCGCTTTGGAAAGACAGAAACCTAGCTTCTAACCTTTTCGAAAAGGTGCTTGAACATACCACATTGGTCTTCGGAAATGCCGGAAGTTTGAATGACGTTTTTGATATGGACTATTCTATTGGAGATTCATCAGATACGATCAAGGCGATGGAATCCTTTGCTTGTAAATTTGATCAAAAACAAGTGGCTTTCACTTCAAGAATAAGTCATTCTGCAAGCAATAATGAGCTTGCAGGATTTTTATTTAGGAATAATACAATTAATCAATCCAACACGTACAAAGTAGAAATAACTGATCGATTTGGTACAGGAGATGCTTTTGCGGCTGGTTGCATTCATGGTCTAATCAGTGATTGGGATAGTCAAAAAGTGATTGAATTCGGTACCGCAGCATTTGCTTTAAAACACACAATATATGGAGATCAACATACCAGTAATTCACAAGAAATCTCTGCTATTATGGAAGGTAATATTTCAGGACAAGTTATAAGATGAATAGAAAAAGAATCGTAGATCAAATGCTTTCGGAAAAGTTGGTAGTAATTATCCGAACTTTCAATCAAACTGAAGTTGCAACAATCATTGGGTCTCTTGTAAATGCCGGAGTGAAAATCCTGGAAATCACCAGCAATACTCCTGGTTTTGAAGAAGAAATATCAACTGCAAGAAATACCTACATCGATGTACTCGTTGGTGCCGGTACTATCACTAATATTTCTCTCGCTCAGCGCGCCATTGAAGTTGGAGCTCAATTTCTTGTAACACCTAATGTGAATCCCGAAGTAGTGAGATTTGCTCATAAATTTGATGTCCCAGTATTGATGGGAGCACTTACACCAAGTGAGGTATGTCAGGGGATTGAAGCTGGTGCAGATATAATAAAAATCTTCCCAGCAGACATTTTTGGCGTGAACTATCTGAAAGCAATTATGGCACCTTTGAATAATGTACCCTTTTTTGCGGTAGGTGGGATTCGCAATGAAAATGCAGCTGAATGGATTAAAGCTGGAGCCGCGGGATTAGGTGTTGGAGGTCAACTAACCGAGGTGATCGATGGTGATGTATCAAGAATCTACACAAGTGCTAAAGACCTATTAGAAATTTTGAAACCGTACAGGAGTTGAACTTACAATTCGTATGACCACCTTACTTAAAACAGCATAAAAAAATGAATAAAATCTATTACACATTACTAAATCTTGTAGCTCTAATCTTTTTAGTTAAGCCTGAAATTCAGGCGCAGGACAAGCCAAACATCTTGCTAATCATATCTGATGATGCAGGTTATGCGGATTTCGGTTTTCACGGAAGCACGGTAATGAAGACTCCCAACCTGGACAAACTAGCTAGCGAAGGAATGAGATTTGAACAAGCGTACGTATCTGCTGCTGTATGCGGTCCCTCGAGGGCAGGAATCCTCACTGGAAAATACCAACAACGATATGGTTTCGAAGAAAATAATGTACCCGGATACATGAGTGAATCCTGCTTACCTGATGATGAGATGGGATTGCCGCTGGAACAGAAAACCATGGGAGATTATTTGAAATTGGCAGATTACAAAACTGCTCTTTTCGGAAAGTGGCATCAAGGAAACGCAGACGAATTTCATCCACTCAAAAGAGGTTTTGATGAATTTTATGGTTTTCGAGGTGGGGCAAGGAGCTATTTTGAGTTCAATGATCAGAATCCGAATTACAGACCTGAAGATTTCCTCGAAAGGGGCTTTGGGAATTTTCAGGAGTCTAAAAAATATCTCACAGATGCATTGGCGGATGAAACCATCTACTTTATTGAAAGAAATCGCGAAAACCAGTTCTTCGCTCTTCTGGCGTTCAATGCAGTGCACACCCCTATGCAAGCAGAAGAGAAGGATTTGAAAGAATTTCCGAATCTGACAGGCCAACGAAAGCAACTTGCGGCTATGACTCTTTCAATGGACCGGGCCATCGGGAGGGTTCTGGATAAGCTAGAGGAACTAAATCTCACCCAAAATACCCTAATTATTTTTACCAATGACAATGGTGGCCCGTCAGACACAAACGCATCGGTCAATGACCCACTAAGTGGAACAAAGGCTAATCACCTAGAAGGAGGCATACGAGTTCCATTTTTAATAAAATGGTCAGGAAAAATACCAGAAAACTCTGTGTACCATTATCCGATAAGTACCTTGGATTTGCTACCCACATTCATCAATGTTGTTGGTGGCAATTTAGAGGCTACAAACGATATGGATGGCGTAAACCTATTGCCTTACATAACGGGAGTAAATGCAGATCGACCGCATCAAACACTTTATTGGAAAAAAGAAAGCAGGGGGGCGATTCGCGAAGGTGATTGGAAACTACTACGGTTCCCGGACCGGCCCGCCGAATTGTATAATATCGTCGAAGATATTTCCGAAACTAGTAATCTTGCAAACTTCTACCCTGAACTAGTAAAGGATTTATATAAGAAATTCTTCGAATGGGAATTGACCCTTGAGCGCCCAAGATGGCAACTACAAAGGAAATATGAAGGCGCTGCAATGAAACGAATGGATGCATATAGAAAAAAGTAAGTATCTCCGTAAAGGAAGTATTTCAATCCATTGGTGTATGGCAATACCTACACTGGTTTTGACTTAATTGATAAAGTAAAATCTTACTCTGTAAATGTCAATCTTGTAAATCATTGTAGATAGATAAATTAGGAAATCTGTACTCAATTTGATCTGCTCAAATTTTACAAATCAGAGAATTTAGGCATGACTTAAACAATCACTGCATTGTATAAATACTCTTAATGTATTGACTCAACTATACATTACCTAGACAATTCTTAAAAGGACAGTATTCCTTGGTGTGTTGCTTTAACAGAATGGTATTTTTATCACTATTAATTTATAATAATTTTAATAATACCATATGTACTTTAATTATGTTTTGGCATTGGTCAGCCTGTTCCTATACCTTATTAAGCCTAGCTTATCTCTTGCTCAAACTTTTTCCATCGAACGAACGGCTACCCCAATCTTAGTAGATGGCGATATCGATCAGCAGTGGTCTTATTTCAAATTCGAAAATATTCAAAATATCAGTTCAGGCACCATATCCTCATCAAATGACCTATCCAGCTCGTTTAAGGTGATCGCTGACGATGAAAATCTGTACTTTTTATTACAAGTGAGGGATGACGTTTTTCATTCAGATAATGAGTCGGATATTTGGAACGATGATGGTTTAGAGATTTTTCTGGATGTTGATAATGACAAGAACGCCACTTACGGCATCAACGATTTTCAATTTCAAATAAGGTACAATGACGCCACCGTTCATGAATCAAAACATAACAAAACAACAAACACTAAGATCGGGCAGAGGATTTCTGGCGATACTATAACCTATGAACTCTCCATCCCCTTCAGCACTATTGGACTTGATTTCAATACCATGGTCGATGGTTTGTTAATCGGTTTTGACATCCATATAAATGACGATGACAAAGGAACAAGAGAAGGCAAACTCGCATGGTATGGTCGCACCGATGAGGCTTCTAAAAATCCAGCTTACTTTGGAACTGCTCAATTTATTGGTTTTTCAAAGGGACAACATGCAGGTCTTCCCAAATTTTCACATGAAAGAGGTTTCTATAATTCTCCCTTTGATTTAACCGTTTCAACCACCACTAACAATGCCAGCATTCATTACACTCTTGATGGCAGTGATCCCCGGTTTTCCAGCACTGCAATTGTAGCGGAATTACAAGCGATCATTAACATAGATCCGGAGAGCACTACTGACAGAGGAGGCAAAACTCCTGGCGTAATTGTTAGAGCTGTAACGTCAGCCACAGATATGAGCTTTAGCGAAATATTGACATATACTTATCTCTTCCCTTCTGCTATCGCATCACAATCTGTACCTGGTGGTGATTGGGCTCCAGTCTATACGAACTTCGCATGGCCAGGATATAACAACCCTCAGAATATAGATTATGCTATGTCTACGAGCATTACTGGATCAACCCAATGGGGTTCATTTGAAGAAGCACTTAAAGACATCCCCACCTATTCCCTAGTGACCGACTATGGTGATATGTTCGATAAGGATAGGGGCATATATATGAACGCCCTAACTGATGGCTGGGAAAGACCAGTATCAGTTGAAATGATAGACCCAATAAAAAACGAAAGCTTCCAAATAAATGCGGGTATAAGAATCAGAGGACGTTATAGTCGATTGCCGCGCAATGCGAAGCACTCGTTTCGATTGCTGTTTAGAAATGAATACGGTGATGGCTCGTTGGATTATCCTGTGTTTGAAGATGAAGGCACGGATAAGTTTGATCGCTTAGATTTCCGAACTGCACAAAATTCTTCGTGGCAAACTGAAGAATCTCACAGTACAGTTACTTTCTTGAAAGAAGTATTTGCCAGAGATGCCAGTGGGAAAATGGGATTGGAATATACTAAAAGCCGCTACTGTCATTTGTATTTGAATGGTATGTATTGGGGATTGTATCAGATTCAAGAAAGAGCAGAGGAAAACTTTGCTGAAACTTATTTTGGTGGAAGCAAGAGCGACTATGACGTAATTAAACCAGAAAAAGATGTCGTAAATCCTCCGAATGATCTAAAGGTAGGTGCCAAAGAAGGAACCATGGAATCGGCAGCCAGACTTTGGAACAAAGTGCTCAGTGGAATGTCTTCAAATGAAGCATATTTTGAAGTTCAAGGGATGAATGCTGATGGTACTAGGAATACATCCTACGAGCGATTATTAGATGTAGAAAACCTCATAGATTATTTATTGGTTTCATTCTATACTGGTAGCGAAGATGGCCCAGGTGTGACATGGATATCACTTTGGGGAAGAATGCTCCGTCCGAACAATTTCATTGGAATCTACAACCGAGCAAACCCTGATGGTTTCAAATGGATCGTTCATGATTTTGAAAAAACCATGTATGACAAAAATGAAAGTTGGCCACTTCTCGAAAGCGATGACAGTTGGTTCAAAGAAGATCTTGAATTCATCAATCCGGTAACTATTCATCGCAAATTGATGGCTAATGAAGAATACAGACAGAAATTTGGCGACAGGGTCTATCGTCATTTTGAGAATGGAGGTGTGTTCACCAAGGATAGTGTTCAGGCAATATTTAACACCCGAAAAGCTCAAATCCAATTAGCAGTAATTGCTGAAGCTGCTCGTTGGGGTGATATGGTTTCATGGTTGCCCGCTAACACTCCTGACAATTGGGAGAATAATGTGAATAACCTCTTCAACAATTATATTCCCTTTAGGACAGATATAGTTTTGGATCAATTTCGAACGCTTGGTGTCTATAATGACATTAAGGCTCCATTAGTTAAACATGATAATAAGGATTTAATAGGTACTGAGCTCAGAGCAAACGAATCGGTTGCGTTGAGCTTACATAACCTCAATTCAAGCGGTGAAATCTATTATACACTTGACGGAAGTGACCCTAGGAAAATTGGGGGATTTGTTTCAAATATGGCAGTGATTTTTAACGGTTCTGATTTTAACATTAGCGCTTCAAGAATGCTAAAAGCTCGAGTAAAACAAGGAGACAATTGGAGTCCACTTTTAGATGTGAAGTTTATTGTCACCGATAGCTATGAGGGTTTTAAAATAACGGAGATTAATTACAACCCGCCTGCTACATCCAGTACAGACGGTCAGGAATTAGAATTTTTGGAATTCAAAAACACTTCTAACACTACTCTCAACCTCGCTAATCTGTCGATCAATGATGGTGTAGTTTATCAGTTTGCAGCACAGAACATTTTGCCAGGTGAGTTTGTAGTACTAGCTGCAAATGCCTCCGCTTTCTCAAGTAAATATGGTTTTCAACCTGATGGGGTTTTTACTGGTCAGCTAAGAAATAGTGGGGAAACTATTACTGTGAGTGACATAGATGGAAATCTAATCATCGAAGTTTCCTACTCTGACGATCTACCTTGGATTGTAGCAGCAGATGGAGGCGGACCTTCCCTCGTCAGTGTAGAAATAAATCCTATAGGAGATCCTAAAATGACTAGTTATTGGCGTGCTTCTACTAAAATTGGAGGATCCCCGAACGCCGACGATCCTTCACCTACCTCTGCTGAAGTAATCGTCAATGAAGTATTATCCAATGGATCTGGTGCGCAAGAAGATGCTATAGAATTGTATAACATGTCATCTACAACCACAGACATTAGTGGATGGTACCTAACAGATGATAGAAATGAACCAACAAAATGGAAAATACCAGCGAGCACCACTATACCAAGCAACAGCTATTTGTCCTTTGACGCTACTCAGTTTTCCTTTGGGTTGAGTACTCACGGTGAAGAAGTATTCCTCTTTGCTGCCAATGCCTCGGGCGAACTCACAGGCTATAGCCACGGAGTGAAATTTGGCGAGGTGGATGAAGGAGTGAGTATTGGTACTCATACCACCAGTACTAATGAGACCTTTTTTGTAGCCTTGGAGTCCCAGACTTTTGGAGCTATTAATGACAACCCAAAAATAGGCCCAGTAATTTTTAACACTATCATGTATCACCCATCTGAAGGCTTGGCAGAATACTTAGAACTCAAAAATATAAGCGACCAGTCCATCTCCTTCAATGGACCTAATAATGAAAGCTCTACCTGGAAAATAGAGGGTATTGGCTTTCAGTTTCCAAGGGATATAACAATTGCTCCCGGAGCAAGTCTTTATATTATCGAAACCGATATTATGTCTGAAAATTTCAGATCTACTTATGGCGTTTCTGCTCAGACCACAATCCTCAATATGGAAGGTAGTTTAGATAATGCCGGTGAAACGATCTCCTTATACAAACCAGGCCCTGAGTACACATCAAACGCTGAGGCCACCTTCGAATATATTTTGGTGGAAAAAGTTAAATATAACGACAAAGCGCCATGGCCAATAGAAGCTGATGGATCGGGTGCTTTTCTGGCTAGAAAAGAGCCTATTTTTTACTCGAATGATCCTTCCTCATGGGAACCAACTGCACTACTTCTAGCACCTCTCCTATTGCCGGACGAAATAAATACCCAGAGTGGAAATGATGTGAGCATCACATTTACAGATGACCCAGATTGGCGATCCGCCATCTCTGTAGTGAAGGTAAACTCCGAGGAAATTTCATCTGATGGCTTTATGGAAGGCTCAGGAGTCATAACTATATCAGGCGATTATTTTGTCTTTAAACAAGACTATGAGATCATCATTGCATCTAGTGGTTATTACCCTTCGATTGTTATTCAATCTATCCTAACAGGAGAAGAACCACCAATGAATATCCTCAACTCAACGAACTTAAAGATGTTTCCGAATCCAGTTGTAAACCAACTTACCATCGCAAACATGGAACCGGGCCGAAAACTGATAAGGTTTTTGGACCTATCTGGAAAAGTTTGCCTGAGTAAAGTGATTGATAAATCTGAACATATACTAAGCCTTGAGGGACTAAAGCCAGGGGTTTACTTGATTTCTATTAGCCAAAATGGAACTATTTTAATTGAGAATAAAATTGTGAAACAGTAGTTATACGATAACTCATTTTGGCATGAACTTGAAAAACTCTCACACTATCATCACACTAATAGTAATAGTTGTAATCTTGTTCTCATGCAGCACTGACAGTACCAGATATTCTTTTTCGGACGACCTCAAAATCCTAGAGACGGTGGATCAATTGACCATACTCCAAAATGGAGAAGCTGCGATAGCGGTATCAGGTGCTTATCAAGGTAGGGTTTTCACGAGTACGGCCACAGGACTAAACGGACCGAGTATTGGCTGGTACAAAAGAAATACAATCATTGCAGGGAATTCCGCAAATCTCATGGCAAGTATTGGTGGAGAATCGAGAATGTGGTTTGGTCCAGAAGCCGGTAAGTACGCACTATTTTTTGATGGAGGGGTTGAGCAAATTCCGGAAAACGTAATTACCCCTACTGATCTCAATCAAATGAAATTTGAGGTTACAGATCAAAGTAATACGTATGTGCTTAGCGAAGGAAACATGAGAATTCCAAATGCAAATGGGTTCGTATTTGCTCTCAAAGCTAAAAGACTGATTACATTATTGAATCAGGAAGAGATCGAAGCAAGCTTAGAGATATCTTTGCCAGAAGATCTCCCAACTGTAGCTTTTAGTGTTGCGACCGAAATAGAAAATACCGGATTGGTTCAATGGACAAAGGATGGTGGATTGATAGCTATCTGGGATTTAGCATGCATACCTCCTTCTCCGAATAGTTGGGTGATTATACCCACAAGCAAGCCTAAAGAAAGTATTACACCCTATTTCACAGCAGTGAAAGAAGGTGGTATTTTTTACGCCGAAAACGCGATTTTGTATAATTCCGATGGAGGTTACCTCAATAAAATAGGTGTAGTGCCATCCTATTGTCGCAACGTCTTTGGAAGCTATTCTCCAGAGCGTAATCAGCTGCATATCGTGAAATACAGCTTAGACAATGACTCTATCTATGTCAATTCGCAATGGGGAAATTCGGATCCATACAATGGTGATGTGATTAATGTATTCAATGGTGAGGTTGATTTGGAGTTGGATAGAAATTGGCCTTTTTATGAATTGGAAACTTCATCGAGCGCTAAAGAATTAATGCCAGGAGAAAAAATGAAGCACACACAGTCCATCTATCATTTCGTAGGATCCAAAGCAGCTCTCAATGAAATTGCTAAAATTGTCTTAGGAGTTTCACTCAATGAATTACCTAATTCAACTGACAGATACTTAAACAGGTAATGAGAATGCTCAAATACAGCTGGATAATTCTATTTGTTAGTGTACTGTCTTGCAATTCACCCGATCCATGGAAAGTGGAAGTGCTCGCAGAAGGTTTTGAATTTACAGAAGGACCAGTTTGGCTCCCTCAGAGAGGATTGATATTCAGTGACATACCTGCAAACAAGATTTACTTATTCGATCTACTCGGCAATCTAAAAGTATTTTTGAAACGATCAGGCAACTCTAACGGATTGCTAATAGACCATAAAGGAAGGTTGAATTTAGCACAACATGGGAGTCGACAGGTAGGGCGTTTGTATGCTGACTCAATCATTACCCTAGCGGCTACTTACAATGGACGGAAGCTCAACAGCCCAAACGATATGGTTCAGGATGTATCTGGCAACATCTATTTTACAGATCCTCCATTTGGTATCATGGATAATCCCGATGAGCATGAAGAACTTGGCTTCTATGGCATCTATAAGCTAACCCCTGATAATGAGCTCATATTACTCGACTCCTCCCTCACCACTCCAAATGGGATTGGCTTATCACAAGATCAAAAAACATTGTACGTGGCAGAGAGTAAGACAAAAACCGTATATCGCTGGACAATCACTAAAAATAGCCTTGTGGATAAAGGCATCCTACTTAAAGTCAATCAAAGTGACTATCTGGACGGTATGGCCGTAGATCGTGCAGGTTTACTCTATGTCACTGGCTGCTATGGTGTACACATCATTAGTCCACAAGGAAAATTATTACAAAGCATTGCAATTCCTGGTCACACGACCAATTGTGCCTTCAATAGTGACGAATCTATCCTCTATGTTACTTCAGGTGAGAAAGTATATAAAGCACTGAGACCTGTTGAGTGAAAGCGATTTCTTATATAGTGCTGCGGTTTTTTTAATCATCCAATCAAATAATTTCCATATGCCACGACTACAATACCTACAGTCATTGCAAATAACCCTGCGTACATCCAATTTTTACTCTTGTTACTTGCCTGAAACCATTCACCTGTAAATATTCCAAGTACATTGGCAACCATGATGCAGAACGTCTGAAAAATGGCAAACCCAACAGATGTGCCAAGAGATCCAAGCTCATATGCACCCAATCCATAAATGATCAAAGAGGCGCAATAAACAAGCGCCATGCTACCGATGAGCAATAGGTTTCTTCCACTTCCTTCAATTGAAAAATTACCCCAGGTTTTGTTCTTGGACAGTTGATAAATAAAGTACCCCACAGTGATCACGCCGCTACCAATAAATGAAGGCAACATCACAGCTAGTCGCGCTATCCATGGTTCATTACCGAATTCACCTTGAGAAATAGCTCCAATTTGTCCTATGTTATCTGCCACATGATAGGATAAATTGAATCCTGCGGCACATATACCACCGACCACACACATGATAATCCCTATCCGCATATCTGATGAACTGGTTTTATTCTCATTTCCAGCCTCTCTTAAAAGCCCTGCCTTTCCATTAAAAATTATTCCAATCATAATGCAGAAAATTCCAACCATGATTGTCAGCCCTCCAGCGGTTCCCAGCTTGTCTATGCTTCCAATAAAAAAGGGCAACATAGACCCTACCAAAGTTGCAATACCAATCAAAAGACTGAAGCCTAGCGCCATCCCGATTTTGGATATACTTATTCCCCAAAGCAGGTTACCAACACCCCACAGCATGCTCAACAAGAATACTCCTATGAATACATTTGCAGGTATCTGAGCATAGGTATCTCCCAGCCCTTCAACCAAAAAAATACTTGCCAGTGTCGGAACAATAAACATGGCCATGAACCAAAAACTCCCCCACAGATTATCGACGGAGTAGTTTTTTACAGATTTACTCGGAAGGGCATAAAAACCCAGCATCACCGCTGCAGCTAATACCCAGATAATTCCTATTCCCATTTTTTTAGATTTTAGAAAATGATTAATAATATCATTATGTATTCCAGGTTTGTCAACCCTTTGAGCGCCTCAGTGAGACAAACGCCATTGAGATAACTTCTATTCAGAATAATCCATATATATGGTTCGTTTCTGCATGTGGCACTCTATCCCGAATACACCGTCTTCTCCACCTACACCAGAGGTCTTGTGACCGGAATGGTAGCCCTGGATATAGCCAACGATCTGCTTATTAATAAAAATGGTTCCCACTTGCATTTCGTTGATCGCACGCTGGTGGGTCTTGTAATTGTTGGTATATAAATACGCAGACAGCCCTTCTTCTCGTTTATTGGTCAAGGCCAAAGCCTCATCAAAACCGGATACTTTCATGATGGGCATGACTGGTGCAAACAGCTCGGATTGTACGGTAGGATCTCCATCTTTGACATTGGTCAAAATGGTGGGTTCGTACCAGTTGCCATGTTCAAACATCTTCCCTTCAGGTCGTTTTCCGCCCAATACCAACTCCGCACCTGCGGCAATATTTTCTTTGACTAGTTTATCGACACGATCAAGCCCTAGTCCACTCACATTTGGTCCCATCTGAATGGCACTATCAAAAGGATCACCTACTTTGATTTGTTTCACACGTTTGATCAATTTCTCAGTGAATTCATTGGCTACTTTTTCATGCACCATCACCATTTCATTGCAGATACAAACCTGTCCACAATTGGCATATCGGGAAATGACTGCAGCTTCTACTGCCTTGTCAATATCAGCATCATCTAATACGATAAAAGGTGCCTTACCTCCCAACTCAAGAATCAAACCTGTTATATTATTTGCGGCCGCTCGGTATATCGCTCTCCCAGCATTGGTACTACCTGTAAGACTGATCAATTTAGTAATAGGGCTTTCAATCAATTTGGCAGCCGTGTGCACATCTTTTGTTGCAACCATATTCACGACACCTTTTGGTAAACCCGCATCATGCACTAGTCGACAAAACTCTGAAGCCGTGGTTGGTGTCAGGTCATGCGGCTTGATTATAACCGTATTACCGGTTGCCAAACCAGGCCCAAGCTTTCTCCCTATAAGGGCCAATGGATAATTGAAAGCACAAAGCGCCACCATAACACCATAAGGAACTTTATGAATGGACAAGTGCTCATTGGGAAGATCTGATGGAAATATAGCACCCTGAATCCTTCTGGCAGCTTCTGCCGAATAGGTCATATAGCGAATTGTATCGTCCACCTCTCCTAAAGCTTCTGGGTAGGTTTTACCTTGCTCCAATACGAGCAACTTAGCGAAATGCTCCCGCTCCGCTTTTAGTCTGTCCGCAATCGCGTAGATATGATTTGCCCTGGTCTGCGCTGGTAGCAACTGCCAGGAAAGTTGTGCTTTCTCAGAAGTCTCAAGTGCGTGCTGTACATCGTCTTCGTTGCAGGCAGTCACAGTTGCGTAAACTTGATTATTGACTGGATTTGCCACTTCGATTTTGTCTCGAGTATTAGAATCCAGCCATTCACCATTAATATAACATGGGTAGTGTTTGATTTCCTGGTTCATCATTTTGGGTTTTAATTTTCTTGATTATTTAAACTTGGGTTTTCTCTTTTCAACAAAAGACCGAAATCCTTCTCTAGCATCATCAGTGTCATACAATGAACCCACTTTTTTAGTCTCTAATTTTAGTGATTCATCAAGGTTCATACCCTTATGCTGCCGCACAAATTGCTTTATGGACGACATTGCTTCACCAGCGCCTGCAGCCAATTCATCGACATAGTTTTTTACGAATTGATCAAATTCACTTTTAGGAAACAACTGGTTAAACAAACCAATTTCATAGGCTCTCTTTGGTGAGATATTCTGGCCTGTCACCAACAACTCCATCGCACGACTTGCACCAATAAGGTCAATTAACCTCGGAGTGCCGCCGTTCCCTGGCATCAGTCCTAGTTTCACTTCAGGTAGTCCAATTAAGTACTCTCCTTCAGCCGCCAGTCGAATATCACAAGCCATTGCCAGCTCCAACCCACCTCCTAGAGCGTGACCTTTGATAGCGGCAATAACTATTTTTTTACTTGAAGTAATTGCTTGAGTAACGGCTCTAGCCGCAAGCACCATTTCTTTATTTTGCTCCGGAGAATTGGAAGCGAAAATCTTAATATCTGCTCCTGCACAAAAAAACTTCTCGGAGGTGCTTTTGATTAAAATCACTTTGATGGAATCATCTGTGTTGAATTTTTGAATTGCAGATGCAATCAGCTGCAAAAAATCAAGATAATAGCTATTGGCCGGAGGTCTATTAAGACTTAAAGTTGCCGTAGCACCTTCCTTTCGAACCAGTAATGTATTTGAAATATCTTCCATGCTATTTTAGAAATTCACTTTCAATCTTTTCGTTGTGCTCACCCAGTTTAGGCGTCCCCAAGGTGGATTTAAACAATTCATCATTGAATCTAATCGGGCATCTAGTAGTTTCGAACTTGTAACCATCTGACATCACCACTTCCTGGATCATGTCTAAAATCTGAAAGGCTTCTTTGTCAAACAATCGTTTCCAGTCTAACACCTCAGCACACCAAATATCTGCTGGCTCCAAAATATCCAGCCAATGTTGCGTGTTTTGCGTTTTCAAAAGATTAGCTAAAATGGCCTTGATTTTATCTCGTTCAGTAAACCAGCTTGGGATTTCTTTGAAATATAACAAAGGCTCACAACTCATCAATTCACCCAAAACTGGGATGCTTCCCATAGCTAAGGCCATGTAGCCATCTTTCGTTTGGTATATACCATAGGGTGCACCCAAATACGGATGGGCATTGTTCGTTTTGGTACGCTCAGTCGGTTGGCCACCATCATAAAAATAGGTGGTGACTGATTCGAATTGAAATTCCATGATAGACTCAAGCATATTCACCTCGACCAAACCACCTTCATTGGTTTTACCTTTTCTAAAGAGACATGCCAAAATACCCTGAGTCAGATGAACTCCTGCCAATAAATCAACAATAGCCAAACCCATTGGAACTGGACCTACTCCACGATTTCCACTTAAGGTTGTAAGGCCGGATATCGCTTGAACCAATAGGTCTTGACCAGGCTTTTTCACCCAAGGTCCTTCCTTTCCATAACCTGATATTTCGCCATAGACGATTTTTGGATTGATTGTCCTGATCATGGCGTAATCCAGACCCAAACGATCTACGACTCCTGGTCTGAAGTTATGCATAACCACATCTGCCTTTTTGATTAGCTGATATACTTTTGCACGCCCTTCCTCAGTTTTTAAATCAACTTGATAGCTTTGTTTGTTCCTATTGATCGCATGAAAAATAGACGATTCATTGTTCATCTCTACATGAGATACATAAAGTTCCCTGCAGATATCCCCTGTCTTTGGTTGTTCAATTTTGATGACACGTGCACCAAGGTCCGCCATTCGCAAGCTCGCTGACGGGCCAGACAAAAACTGACTAAAGTCGAGTACCAATACGTCTTCTAGGGGTCTCATATCAGATTAAATTCTTTATCAATCTCAGTATTATCTTCACCAACTTTCGGGGCGGATTTCCGCGAAAAAATACGATTTCCGTCGATTCGGATAGGGCATCTGGTGGTTCTCAACGTCTTGCCATCGCTGGTTTCCACTTCCTGATCCATTTGTAACACTTTATATCCGTCATTATTTAGTATCTGACTGTAGTCATAAATAGGAGCACACCAGATGCTATGAGGCTCAAGTTCATTCACCCAGTCATCTGTGCTTTTTTTGACGAAATGCTTCCCCAAAAAGGCCATAATTTCATTTCTGGAATCAAACCAGCTCTGTTTAGTTTTGTATCTCTCGGGCAATTCAATATTCATAGCTTGAGCCAATTGGTTAAGAGGCTTCATGGCTATAGCAATGTGACTGTCTTTAGTTTCGTATATACCGTAAGGTGCCCCTAAAAATGGTTGCGAATTACCTTTCTTTGCTCTGGAAGTCATTTGATTTCCATTATTTAAATAAGTGGTCAATGCTTCGAACTGCATATCCAATGTGGACTCTAACAAACTCACAGATATATGAGCACCTTGTCCCGTTTTATGACGCTGGATTAAAGCGGCAATGATTCCCTGAACTAAATGCCCTCCGGTGAACATATCTGAGGCAGCAATGCCCATCGGTGTGGGATTGTCATCCTCGTTTCCAGTCAGATAGGTTAGACCAGACAATGACTGGATTAAAAGGTCTTGTCCAGGCTTGTCTTTCCAAGGACCTTTTGCACCGTAACCTAGTACATCTCCATAAACAATTTTAGGATTTATCGTCCTTGCCGAATCATAGTCCATCCCAATCTTTTCCATCACTCCTGGACGGAAATTGTGAGTCATAACATCAGCTTGGGCAATCAATTTTTTGATCTTATCCAGGTCAGCATGATCTTTCAAATTGGCTCCATATGACTGCTTGTTGCGGTTGATCGTATGAAACACCAAACTGTCTTTGCCTATAAACAAATTCTTGATAGCAATTTGCCTTCCTGACTCTCCTACTCCGGGACGCTCTATTTTGATCACACGAGCTCCAAGGTCAGCAAGCTTGAGTCCTGCAGATGGTCCTGCCATAAACTGTGAAAACTCAAGGACAGTGATCCCTTCTAAAGGCAGTTTGTTAGTGTGCATTTGTTAATGATTCAATGTAGAGGTTATTCAATTTACTCAAAACCGATGCAGAGTCTCCTCCATTGATCATGAACTGACGAATCGGCTCTCCTGAGTTATCTTGAAAGTACATATGGCCGTGATATCTCGGACGTAAAAAAGCTCTATCTAGTGCCGGTAAAGTGTCCTTAAAGTAGTCATAAGTTAAAGTATTTGTATGTGAGTCTTCCCAAGCCTTCCTATATCCCGGTTGGCCGCCATTATCAAAAAATACAGTGCGTTGGGTCAATGATGCGGCAGTGTATTCTGTGTATTTAGCGGCCATCTCAACATGCTTGCAATTAGCAGAAATGGCCAATCCTGTCCCACCAAGTGTGGTTATCAAACCCCGGCCGCTGATCTTCAACATGTCGTGAAATTTCAGAAGATTTTTGGCATATCCAGGTCGTGAATAATTACTATAACCATACGCAAATGGTGAATATGCATATTTATCCGTGAGGGTCATGGCCTCATATACTTTAATGGGATTAAAGTCATAGCTATCCCTATCAATATATTGACCCAACTCTCTCAGCATCTCCAAGGCCATAATCCCCACTTCATCTGAAATCACATGATCTGGTGAGGCACAAACATCCTCGCCTAATGTGCTACACAACATATAAAAACTCATGAGTGTATCCTGGGGGATGCCAGGTATAGCAACTAATCCCTTGCTGGCAAGTGTAACCAGGTCATCCCAATTTTCAGGAAGAGATAAACCATGCCGTTCCAACAAATCAGGTCGACTTGCTGCAACAGGTGTTGCCGCATCAATTGCCAAAGCCCATTGATGCCCGTCATAGCTGTAGCTCTCATGCGACCGTCCAACAGAATTATCAGCCTGATCCTTTATAAACCCCTCTGGCAAAAACTTATCCAATGGTAGTATTACACCAGTCCGAGCTGCAAAACCTGCCCATGGATGATCGATTATTAACAAGTCGAAACATTTCGCCAATTCACTGATGGGTTCATCGGCAAATGCCTGTAATGATCGTTTTTGCCAGGTTATTTCCACGTTGGGATTCAATTCATGAAAGCGCTGGGCGGTAGCAACAGCTGAAGTAAACCCCCTGCTGTGATCCCATGTGATGCCTTTTAAATGTATTTGTTCTTTGCTCATTTTAATCCGTTTGAAGGAAAACCAGTTGCTCGCGGTGTTTGAACTCCACTCTCGTATTTCTTCCCGTTTTCACCTGTGAATTCATCAAAATAATGATAGTAGGAGCCGTACTTACCGTACTTATTCTCCAAATCCAAACGTTCCTGCTTCCATTCCTTAAATCGTGCAGAAGCTTGCTCTTGGTTGCCAATAAGGAAAAAATAGTCATTGGAAGAAATGACTTTGCCCGAACTGTCTTTCAGTTCTAATAAAACAGTGAATTTCTTATCCACCTTGGATAGAATTTCCGCAGATATATCAACAAATTTCTTAGCGCTATTTTCCTCAATAGTTCCGAAATCGAACTTCTCACTTTTAAGTACTTTACCATCTTCGTTTTTAATAGTGAGGGTTGCCTTACAATTCTCGAATGTTTTATAAAAATCATTGATCACCCATATACTACCTTTGAAAGCTTCATTCTTCTCCCATCTTCTCTTTTTGAATTCCAGATTAATAAGCAATGGTTGATAAGCTTTTTGAACAAAATAATAGGAGTTCTTTGGTTGCTGATAGTTGTCCACTATCCCCCACTTCATATCTGGCCAATACGTGATATAATGGCATAAGGCAATGGCGGATAAGCTGGGTTTATCTCTACGAAAATGCTCAATTCCGTTTTGAAAAATAATTCCCTGAGCATCTTGCGTTGCATTTACAAACTCTTCTAATGATCCTACCATTTCATCACCAAACACGTCCCAGTTTTGCATACGCAATCTGGTCAAATCGGCCCAATGGTGTCCCCAACTTAGTCCTGGAGGCCACATTTCATTTTCTGGGATAAACTTCTTCAGGCTTTCTACTGATGGAACCGAGGTGATCGCAAATTCAGGCACGATCGGAAACCCATCAGCCTTGGTCTGATACCAATCTTCATGCAACCATTCTCCCATATCATAAAAGTACCTTAAGGCATGAACGGCTTCTTTTGGCTTGAATCCTGCCTCTTGTGCCACATGGTCGGTCATAGGTGAATCCGGAACATAAGGCAGGTTAACATAGGCCTGTAACGAGTCTCCTAAACGTTCAAGAAACCTCCGGCCGGCATGCGGATCCCGGGTTCTGAACATCATTTCCTCCCCACCTTCCATCATTATCAGTGATGGATGATTTCTTCTTTCTTTTACCACTTTAATGCCTTCACTGAAAATCTCTGCGAGATTTTCTTCGTCCATGGGTATGTTACCTGTTCCAAGTGGAATCATATCCTGCCAGATGGTCATTCCCATTTCATCAGCATACTGATAGAATTCTGGTATTTCTGGTGGATGCCATCCGAAAATCCGAATGTTGTTCATGTTCATCTCCTTTGCCAGTCGGATCAATTCATAGTACTCTTCCGGGGAGGTTCGTCCTGTGAATATATCTGGTGGGCCACCCCAGCAAGCAGATCGAATAAAGTGAAATTTACCATTGATATAAGTAGATCGAGGGAATGTCACATCCACATCCTTTACAAATCCTGGGTTCCATTTGGAGGTTACTTCTCGAATACCAAAAACAGTTTCGTTAAAATCGTGATTGGTTTCCCCTTGCTTTAAAGTGATTCTTGCTTTGTACAGATTTGGTTTTCCCAAATCCCATGGCCACCATAACTGAGCATCTTCGACATGGATGATATTTTCAATTTTTTGTTTCCCTGGTTTTACAGCAGCCTCAAATGCAACTTCAATGGGATCCATTTCAAAGTTTTCACCCTCCAGGGAAGCAACAAATGACATCTGTTTGGACATGTCGGATGTGTTCTCCACGGTCAGCTCAAGCTTCACATCGGCGGAACCATCTTTATTGATCGTGTTGTTGGCATAAACATCTTCAAAACGAACCTTACCAGTCCTTACCAATTTTACTGGTTTCCAAATACCCATTGGCGCAAGGTCACGCCAGTAGTCCCCGAACCATGGGGTTTTCTTACCCGCAACTAAGGCATTCACTTGTGGTGCCGGGTCAATTTTGACCATCAGCATATTTTGACCTTTGAGGTAGTCCCAAGGATGAATTCTTAAATACTCATTAACATTGAATGAAAATTTGGAGAATGCTCCTTCATGTTTACCCAGATAGTGTCCATTTAACCAGACTTCACAACTATAGTCAAGTCCCTCGAATACAATATCCACGACTTGATTGTTAACGTCTTCTTTCACTTGAAACTGATATGCGTACCACCACTCAAATTGCTGAACCCATTGAGCTTTCACACTATTTCTACCAAAATACGGGTCATCAATCACACCAGCCCTCCACAAATCCGTGTAAACGTCACCCGGAACTTTGGCATTATTCCAAACCAAGGTTTCAATATCCTCGGAAGGAAGTTGGTGCAACCCCTTTTTAATTCCTTGACCCGGAAGCATCATTTTCATCTTCCACCTGTAACCACTAAGGTCCCTTACTTTCTGACTATTACTCTCATGGGAGGTGGTAGTATTTGGCTGTGCCATTGATAAAAATGGTGCTAATCCTATTGCAAAGGCCAACACAAAGCAGAGTCTAAATTGTTTCATCGTATAAATGTGTTTTATTCAAATGTAAATATAATATTTATATTTGAATGTTATAAATCCTTAAAACAACTGAATTCGAAATACGGATGGTATTGAATAACTAATTTTGCTATTAAATTGACAAAAACTATGAGCAAGTACCTAGCGCCTGCATTAGACAAGGGATTGGACATTTTGGAGTATTTGTCCAATGTGGCCATACCACAATCTCAGACTGAAATATCCCTAGGGATTGGTAAATCTCAGAATGAACTATACCGAATGCTTATCTGTCTCGAACAGCGCGGATACTTACTTAAATCATCTACCGGCCAATACTCATTATCCCTTAAACTTTACCAACTTTCACACCGACATAGTCCTATTGATGGTTTACTAAAAATAGCCAAACCATTTATGGAACAATTGTCCAACAAAACCAAACAGTCTTGTCATATGAGCATCTTGTATCATGGCCAATTAATGGTTGTATCACAAACCAGAAGCCCTGGACCTGTTACGCTTTCAATAGAAGAAGGCAGTTTGTTTCCCCTAATTAAAACCACCTCTGGAAGAGTTCTTTTAGCGTTTTCTGATGAAAATAGACAGCAACAATTGCTCATAGAAAATAAGGACTTTCAAAACCTATCAACGAAGGAAAAAGAAGAATTTAAAAACCGGTTACAAGATATTCGCGAAAAAAAATACGAATTAGCATTGAGTGATATTACGGCAGGAGTCACCGACATTGCGGTACCAATTGGATCCATTGAAACCGGTGTATTTTGCTCACTTGCCATCTCCAGCTTAAGTAAAATCTCGAAGGAGACTAATGATGGCGATTCATTCATCAATGAGATTAAAAAAACCGCTATACAGATTAATAATATACTGATAGCTTAGTTACTTAAATTCATTGAATTGATTTAAATCTTAGTCAACTAATGACTCACGTTCAATAAAAAAGCTTTCGACTTTTATAATTTCTATAAATTTCCGTGTAGAGAGTCTGCATTGGCCGATTTCGGTAGATAAATTCCAAAGAGTCGAGTCTGCAAAGTAAGACTGAAACTAGAACCAAGATACACTAATAAAAATACTATTTAATTGTTGAATCCGGATTATTGATAGTATTCAACTCTGGATCTTTTATTATAATAGTTTCACCATTTCTGTATCTCACATAGATGGTATCGACCTTGGTAATATCTCCCAAACCAAAATGAACAATACTCAACACGCTTTGAGAAAACACCTCACCTGCGGAACCCACGCGTTTCTTGAAAGTCTGTTTCGGTGTAATCACAATGACTTCCGCACCAATGGGGTCAATATTTGATTTAGGTGCATAACCAACATTTACCTTGATAAAGTTGAATCCATTAATAGATTCATTTGCATAAAGGTGCCATTCTCCATATTCATCATCCCCACTCAGGATATCAATATCTCCATCCAAATCATAGTCAAATGCCTGACCACTATCACCGTGGTTATCATCCCCCGGATTACCAGCATTGTGTGCCGTAGTAGCCAAGAATCTTCCATTTCCATCATTGAGTAACAGCCAATCCGATACACGGTTCTTTAAATATCCAAAACGATAAACAAACAGGTCTTCATAACTATCATTGTTAAAATCTCCTCTTGTTACACCCCAATGATTTCCACCTTTCGGGATATTCACTTCATCAGTTACATTTGTAAAGAAGCTCCCATCATTCCTGAGGAAAATATCATCTTCGTTCTTGTTTATTGGTGTCCATCCATCAGCCGTAAATGATCTTATGCCATTTAAAGAATAATGTATAGACCAAAATAGATCATTGTTGCGCACCGATTCCAATTTCCAAACCCCGTTCCCAACATAGCCTACATACATACCGTTTTCGGTTCGTTTCTCAGGCCAACCTTCGGCCATTTCAGGTGTAATTGTAAGAATACCTGTATTGACTTCTAAAATATTTAAATGCTTGGCGCTTCCAAGAAAGAATGGAAAATCACCATCATATGTACTTCGTCGCACTTTGTCAAATCCAGAGATGACAATAGCTCCTTCGGACGCTACTTCAAAGGCCTGAATACCAGCGCTTCCAGATGTCCTGAAATCTGCATGTTCTTTTGTAGGAAAAAAGTCCACAGTGTTGTATTCGGCGACTTCAAAATATGCCTGTCCTCTGGCTAAATAAAAGTCTAAATCCCCATCATTATCATAATCGATATCGCAAACCGCTTGTACATCATTTATTGTTTCTCCTGTAATCCATTGATTAGTGACATTGGTAAATGTGAAATCGCCATTTCCTTGCCAAAGGGAAATAGGAGAAAACAATATTGCGTCATCAATATGATCACCATTGAAATCTGACAAAATCACCCGTTCGGCCATTTGATTCTCAATTCCTGCGATATTTATGGTTTCGAAAGTCCCGTCTCCCTTGTTTTTGTAAAATATATGCTGAGAACCTCCACTATCATTGATCCCTGCAGCATTGATGAGCATCAAATCCAAATCCCCATCAAGATCCATATCACTCCATCTTCCTGCTCTTCCCCTAGCTCCTGATGTCATTCCGACTTTCTCATCACTTCTCACAAATACACTGTTATTATTTTTAAAAAACACTGGAGGTTGAGGGCTCGTACCATTTCCACCTCCAAGGGCGATCAATATATCCATGTCTCCATCATTGTCATAATCTCCTAGAGCAGACCCATGCAAATCCATTCGATTCCATAGTGACAGGTCATGCGTATTTTTTGTGAACGTGCCATCCCCGTTGTTCCAGAAAAGCTTACTAGGGGAATCATTGTGATTATTCAGGATTAGATCATAGTCTCCGTCATTGTCAATATCTGCAACGGAAGGGCCACCATATTTAAGACTTGGTTCATCATAAATTCCAGATGCATCCGTAACATCGGTGAATGATAGCATGCTCAGGTTTCCCGAAAAATCTATGATATCCAGTTTTTTCAAAGTGATATCCTGGCCATTCGCATAACATTTAATTTCGGAATTTCCTTTAGTATAAAAGAATGTCAAGGCCGTTAAACTGTGATCACCAGAATTAGGTATATCAATATTGTCAACTATTAACTGATCCCCCCAATAAATACTCAGATTGGCATAACCTTGTGAAATACTCGCTTCCAAGGAGATCATCTTAAATCCGCCAGATGAAATATTATGAGAAATAATTAAAGGTGAAGTCAAATACACAGTCTCAGGTGATGTCAAAACCTGCGCTCCGGATTGTTGAATTAGAATGGTGGTAATTAATAGAGCAAGGATTTGACTAAGTATCGATCTTTTCATAACTCGTATTAAAACTTGACTAAGCTTTTAAATAGATTTCAAAGAACGCCAGAAAAAAAATCAATTAATTAAATGGAGTATAGACATGATATAGACAATTATCGATTTATTAAAAAATTCATGTTCAAATTTAGTGATGAATGTGAGTCTCTAAAAGTAACGCATTAAACATGCAGGTCATGATCTCTTCATATGTACCTTAATACTTTTACTGATGGGCGTATTGCTCTTATCAGCAAATTGATCAATCGGTATCAACACATTTGTTTCAGGAAAGTAAGCAGCTAGATTACCTTTAGGAATGTTATACGGAATGATAAGGAAATTTCTCGCACGCCTTTCAATGCCTCCATAATGGCTGGTAAGATCTACCTGATCCAATTTCTTCAACCCCAAACGTTCAGTATCTTCTTGATTCATAAGTATTACCCTTCTTTCATTGTAAATGCCGCGATACCTGTCATCCAAACCATAGATGGTGGTATTAAACTGATCGTGAGATCGAATAGTCATAAGGAGAAACTCATCTTTCCTCAGGTGATGATTAGGCAATTGGCACACGCTTAACTTGGCACGGCCGCCTGGTTGCTTAGAAAAGTCACCTGTTCTGGTATGATTTGGAAGATCAAATCCGGCCTTTTTTGACCGTTCGGTATAGTACTCAAATCCGGTAAAAATCTCAGATATTTTTGCTCTGATCATATCATAATCTTTACCTAGAGTAGCCCAAGGAATATCCGTCTCTTCACCAAAAAAAGCAGAGGCAATATTTGAAACTATTTCAGTTTCACTCATCAAATTATGCGAAGCGGGCTCCAGCCGTCCATGAGATTGGTGGACTCTCCCCATGCTATTTTCAACAGTCACAAATCGTTCTTTACCGTCTTTTAAATCCTTTTCTGTTCGGCCAAGTGTTGGTAAAATCAGAGCTATCTTTCCCGGTACTACATGGGTTCGATTGAGTTTAGTACTTATTGAGACAGTCAATTCACAGTTTTGAAGTGCCTGCGCAGTGTATTCAGTATCGGACGCAGCAGAAACAAAATTTCCTCCCAATGCTATAAAGACTTTAGCTTCCCCCTTATACATTGCCTGAATACTGTGCACTGTATCTAGTCCTTCCTTATCAGGTGGATTGAAACCGAATACACGTTCGAAGGATTCATTTAATGGTTTGGACACATGATGCATAATACCGACTGTCCTATCTCCCTGCACATTGCTATGTCCACGGACGGGACATGTGCCCGCTCCTTTCTTACCAATGCTACCTTTGAGCAACAACAGATTGACGCATTCTTTGATATTGTCTACTCCATTTTTGTGCTGAGTGAGCCCCATCGCCCAGCAAATAATGATCAGCTGCTTTTCAGCAAGCAACTGAACTGCATTATTAATTTGAGATTCAGAAACTCCACACAATTGGAGTAAATCTTCTTCTGAATGTTTTTCCAAATCCAACAATAGCTCTGCAAATCCAGAGGTTTTGGTTTTGATAAATTCATGATCAAAAACACCCCCTTTTTCCTTGTCTATTACCACCAATTTCTTGATTATAAGCTTTAGCAAAGCAACGTCCTGATTGATTTTCACTTGAAGAAAAATGTCCGTTAACGCTTCTCCTCCTCCCAGTACTCCTTTTACTTCCTGAGGGTTTTTAAACCGTACCAAACCAGCCTCCTCCAATGGATTCACTGCAATGACTTTGCCCCCATTTTCCTTACACTTTTGAAGTGCTGAGAGCATTCTTGGGTGATTAGTTCCTGGATTTTGACCAATCACCATCACAACTTCGGCATCCTCAAAATCTTCTAAGGTTACAGATCCTTTCCCTATTCCGAGCGTTTCACCTAGAGCCACCCCACTGGACTCATGGCACATGTTAGAACAATCGGGCATATTGTTAGTCCCGAAGGCTCTGATGAATAATCCATAAAGAAAAGCCGCTTCATTGCTGGACCTCCCTGAAGTATAAAAAATTGCTTCATTGGGATCTGGAAGTGAGTGAAGTTGTTTTCCAATAACATCGAAAGCCTCACCCCACGAAATGGGTTGATAGTATTCACTACCTGGCTTTAGAATCATTGGGTGAGTCAATCGTCCACTTTTACCAATTTGATAGTCAGACCATGTTGAAATTTCAGAAACAGAATGACGGGTAAAAAAATCAGTATCTACTCGTCTGTTGGTTGCTTCTTCTGCGACTGCTTTCACCCCATTCTCACAAAACTCACCGAATGAAGATCGTTTTTTAGGATCAGGCCATGCGCAGCCTGGGCAGTCTATTCCTTCCTCTTGATTTAGTTTGGACAAGGTGGTAATGGAGCGTCTCAGTCCCATCTCTTTCAAGGCATGCTCCAAGGCTACTTTTACCGCAGGGATACCTGCCGCATATTCCTTGGGTGCGGTCAGCTTTATTCCGGTAAAATCTAACGGTCCCGTTATTGATATTTTTCGCTTGAAGTCTTTACTCATCTATCGCAATTCTATCCTAGAAATCCATTGAAAAACAATAAGGTGTCATCCAAATGCTTTTGCCAATACTCCCATTGGTGTCCACCTTCAAATTCTTCATATATATGCTTGATACCTTCATTTTCAAGTTCCTCATGAAGTTTACGATTATATGATATTAACTCATCAGAATTACCACAATCAAATCTCAATGGAGGTAATATGGCTTTGTTTTCTATAATACCCGTAAATACACTTTCATGGCCCTTATCAGTTTGCGAATACGCCTCCAAAGGCTCCTCTACAAACAATTTCATCTGACTCACCTCAGTTATGGCACTATGAGCCGAAATACCAGCATACTGCTTGGCGTACTTGGAACCGATCTTCAAAGCTCCAAAACCGCCCATGGACAAACCTGAGATGAATTGCTTTGACTTTTCGCTTGCCTGAGGAATGTTTTCCATAACTGTCGCCGGCACATCCTCGGCAATCCACTTTTCGAAATCACATCCATCGTGAGCCATGTAGCCCGAGCCATCACCCCAAAGCCCATCTGAAGGCATGACCAGAATCATCGGACGAATCTTACCCGCATCGATCAATTTTTGAGTTATACCGTGGGCATTACCAAGAAACGCCCAAACCCAGGCGCTACCATATACACCGTGCAGCAAAGTCACCACTGGCAAATTTTTCGTCTTTTCTCCTTTAGGCACATAAACACAGATATCACCGCGACCTTTGAGGTTTGGCGTTTTTACGGTGATAAAACGCAATCCATCCATCTCGAAAGCCGGATTGGAAAGTTCGGTGGTATGAAATCTCGATTTCGTCATTAGTCAAACACAATTACACCCTTGGCATTTCTACCTGCCAGCATATCCTCGAATGCTTGCTGTAGCTGATCAAGTGGATACGTTCTAGTAATCATTTCATTCAGCATCAGGTCGCCCTTATGGTAAAGTTGCTCCAATTTCGGGAAATCAATTTCGGGACGGCATTTTCCGTAAAGTGGATTGATGTAAATCTTGTCCCATTCAAACAATCGCATATCGATGGTAATCTCCTCTTCTATCCCACTGACCTGAACAGCTGTTCCAGCGTTTCGAATCATTGCAAGGGGTGCAGCGCCCAAAGCGGGGATGGCCGTGCACTCAAAAGCGTAATCTGCTCCACGTCCACCTGTCATGGCTTTCACTTTTTCTGAAGCCTGCATCAAGCCTTTATCGGCTTTGTCGGCAAAAATCGTGTGTGTGGCGCCAAATTTTTTGGCCATTTCCAATCGCTCGGGATTGATGTCGATGGCAATGATTTTCGCTGCGCCTGAAATACGGCAGCCTTGAATTACATTGAGCCCTACTCCTCCTGTACCCAAAACCACAGCAGAACTACCTGCTTTTAATTGAGCAGAATTCACAACAGAACCATAACCGGTCATTACGCCGCAGCTCACAATGCTAGCCGAAGGCATGGGCATATCCATTTCCATTTTCACACAGGCTGATTCTTTTACTAGGGTATATTCCGCAAGCGTCCCGATATTAAAGGATCTTTCGATCGACTTGCCATTCCATTTGGTTCCTTCCAGATGCGCATGACCGGGTGTGAAGCCATTTCTTCCCGCCGTGACTGGTGAGTTGTTTTCACAAATGTGCTGATTGCCCTCCTGGCATTGAAAGCATTTCATACAAGGAGTAGCCCAGTTGAGAATAACTTTATCGCCGATAGCTACTTTACTTACTTCCGAACCAATGGCCGTCACCACGCCGGCTCCTTCATGACCCAAAACGATAGGCTTACCCCAGTTCAATGAATCGTGATCGGTGTGGCAGAGTCCTGCGGCTTTGACTTGCACCAATACTTCATCCGGCTGAGGATCTCCAACAGTGATCGTATCAATGCTAAACTTCCCATCTCCTGTGGCTATTGCTGCTTTGGCTTTTATGCTCATATTCTCTTTCAATTGCTCGAACTACGTTTCTGCGTGATCGCTCCACAAACATGCGTACACAATCCTCACAGCTTACAAAATTGTTGCCTTCTCTTCTCTTGGTGTTTACCTATTTTGATAATAAAATATGTTATTTTGTGTCTCATTATGCGGTATTGCTCCGAATCACACATTAAATAGAATAGTACCATGAAGGCCATCCTGGAAAAAATCGCCCTTGAGGAGCAGGAAGCCATCCATGCTTTTATATATTCGAAAGACCATTTTGAAGCTCCCTGGCATTTTCACCCGGAGTATGAGCTCACCTTGATACTGGAGGGATCGGGTATCCGGTATGTGGGCAATAACATCTCGGACTTCAATCAGGGCGATCTGGTTATGTTGGGAAGCAATTTGCCACATTGCTGGAAAAACGGTGAGGAATATGCGGGCAAAAGCCGGTCGCTGGTGATTCAATGGCGAAAGGAAACAATCAGTGATTTGCCTGTTTTCGAAAGGATCAATCAACTGATGAGCAAGTCGCAAAGAGGCCTTTATATCAAGCCTGATTTGGTGCATGAGATTTCAAACATCATGCATCGGGTAGTTAAAACTAAAACCATTAAGCAATACCTTGCATTTATTGAGTTGCTTGATTTTGTTGCCCAACACGCCCAATACGAATGGATAGCCGGGGCGTCCTATTCCTATGATCAAACCAGCACAACAACCAACAGGCTCGAGTCCGTTCAGCTGTTTGTAATGGATCACTACAAAGAGAAAATCAAACTTGCTGAGATTGCGGAATTGTTACACATGAGTGAGCAGGCTTTCTCGCGGTTTTTTAGCAAAACCATGAACAAACCCTTCTTCGAATTTCTGAACGAATTCCGGGTGAATATAGCCAGCAGACTGATCATGGAAACCGACAAACAAATGACAGAAATCGCCTACCAATGTGGATATGAAAGCCTCCCTTTTTTCTATAAGCAGTTCAAGAAGTTCAAAGGCTACACTCCACTGGAATTTAGGAAGATGTATAAAAGGATATGAACAGCTAATTACCGAAAGATGATTCCATCTCTTAGCCACATCCTTATCGTGCTTGAAAATGCGCCTGAATTCCCCCAAATATTCTCTTTACAATCAACATGAACACCATCACCAAGTTTCTGCAAACAGAATAACATATATATTAATCAAAATACATAAATATTCAGGATACTAGTCTGTTGTACTTTGCAACGTGGAAAATGTGCTTAATGCTTCCAACATTGGAAACAAAACGGGCAGGCTACCATACCCAAACACCATTGAAACTAAAGCGTCTATGAAAAAAAGTGCACTACCTGATCCGTTTGAGAAAGCCCGTGAGGAAAAGGGCTATGGTCATGTCAATGATCAGGATGATCCCGTGATGATGCTGCTCCGCCTCAAGGATGTCCGCAAGACAGCCAAGGATGCTGAAATCTTCCAATCGGGAGCTGCTCCCGGCCGCATCGTGATTCCATCGGAAGTAAGCATCCGCGACACCCGTCAGATTCCTTTCGAGGTGGATCCGCCCATGCATTCGCAATACCGTGCGTTGGTAGAAGCCTGGTTCAGAAGACCTGAAACGGAAGAGGAATACAAGGAGAAATTGACCAAAATAATCAGTGAGCTGGTAGATGAGGTGCTGACGATGGGATCGGTAGAGGTTGTGGAAGGCTTTTCTCTGAAACTACAATCCCGAGCTTTGACTTTGCTGCTCAACATTCCTTACGCCGAATCCGAGCTGTGGGTTTCATGGGGCACGCACGTCTTCCGCAGCGAAGACAGCCCCGTAGATGGAAAAAAGGCGGCCATTCTTTACGATTACATCGACGCTCAAATAGACAAGGCAATTGCCCATCCGGGCGATGATCTTTATTCGGTATTGCTGGCTTCAGAAATAGAAGGACGAAAGCTAACCAAAGAAGAAGTGAAAGGCGTGATGATCCTGACTTTTGCCGGTGGTAGGGATACCGTCATCAATGCGGTAACCAATACCATCGCCTACCTGGCCGATCATCCGCAATCACTGGAACGACTAAAAAAGGAACCCGAGATCGCCGTTCAGGCAGTGGAGGAAATTGTGCGCTACTTTTCGCCACTCACCCACATGGGGCGTGTGGCCACCAAAGACACGGCGGTGTGCGAACATGCCGTGAAAGCGGACACGCGGGTATCGCTTTGCTGGGCCTCCGCCAACAGGGATGCGTCAACCTTTGAAAACCCCAACGAAATTGATCTGGATCGCAAAATGAACCCACATGTTGGTTTTGGCTTTGGCATCCACAAATGCCTAGGTGCTACCCATGCCCGTCAGATTTTGAGAACGCTTTTGGCTGTTTTGTCCAAAAATGTAAAATCCATTGACCTGCTGGATTACAAAGAGAACGTGGAGAATTGGGATGAATTCCAGCGCAAAGTGGGCTATGACAGCATCAACGTCACATTCCACGCACACTAAACTTTAACATTCACCAGAAGAAAAAAACGAATACATGGCTAAGATTACATTTATCACGAAAAGTGGGGAAACGATTGTTACGGAAACTTCGTCGGGCACCATCATGGAGCTGGCAAAGGAAAACGACGTGCAGGGCATAGAGGGAGAATGCGGCGGGGTTTGCTCTTGCGCTACCTGCCACGTGCACGTGGCTGCCGACTATTTTGACAAGGTGGGCAAAGCCGGCGACATAGAAGCTGACATGCTCGAACTGGATGATTACGTGACGGAATATAGTCGTCTGGGTTGCCAGATCGACATTACAGAGGAACTGAATGGTTTGGTGCTACACGTAGCAAACGACTAATCCAAACATCGACCATGGAAGCATCCATCAACCACGTCTGTGTAGTCATTGGGGCGAGTCACGCCGGGGTGAACTTCGCCTTTGCGCTCAGAAAAGAAGGCTGGGAAGGACAAATCATCCTTTACGATGGGGATCCAAACCTGCCGTACCACCGTCCGCCGCTTTCGAAAGCCTACCTCACCACGGACGATGAGATTGAAAAACATTCGCTGAAATCCCCGCTCAGCTACGAAAAAGAGAATATCACGCTGCGCCTTGGGGTTCTGGTTTCTTCCATAAACAAAGCGGAGAAATTGGTGACGTTAAGTGACGGCACAACACAGGTTTATGACAAACTCGTCATTGCCACGGGCGCACGACCGATCATCCCTCCCATTCCCGGGATCGATACAGCGACTAAACTATTTCCATTACGCACAGCCAGGGATGTCAATGACATTCGGGCCGCCATGCAAACAGCAACAAACAAAAAAGTAGTGATCATTGGGGGTGGTTACATTGGTTTGGAAATCGCCGCTTCCATGAAGAAACTAGGTGCGTCGGTAACTGTGCTGGAGCGTGAAGAACGGGTGTTAGCACGAGTGACCTCTCCGGAAATGTCTGCGTTCTTTCAGGAGCTCCATGCCAAAAACGGTGTGGACGTGTTCACTTCTAAAAATGTCGTTTCGATTGAAACGAGTAATGGCCTCAACATCATTACTTGTCTGGACGGCTCTAAATACGAAGCTACTATTATTGTTGCGGGTGTGGGCATTCGTGTGAATCTGGAACTGGCCAAGGAAATTGGACTAGAAATAGAAAACGGAATCAAAGTAGCTGCCACAGCACAAACAAGTGATCCGGACATCTATGCCATTGGTGATTGCAGCTACCATCACAACCCACATTACGATCGCTTTGTGCGACTGGAATGTGTGCAAAACTCGGTGGACCAGGCTAAAGTAGCCGCAGCTGATATCTGCGGTAAAAACCCGACATACGACACCATACCTTGGTTTTGGTCGGATCAGTATGACGTAAAACTTCAAATGGTGGGTCTTTCGGATGGCTATGATGAACTCATCATACGTGAAGAAGAAGGTGAAGCCACCAAGTTTTCAGTCTGGTATTTCAAAGGTAACCAACTGCTCGCTGTTGATGGAGTAAACAACGCCAAGGCTTATGTGATTGGCACCAAATTCATCAAGGAATCTGCGAAAGTAGACAAGACCAAATTAATAGATCTGACCATTGAGTTTAAGCCGGATCATTTGATTATTTAGAGGTTATGTGTCTTCGAAACACATGGAAAAGATAGGATATCAGTCTTGGACAATCCCAAATAAACCTATCAAACTACGCCTTTTTCCCAAACTGTTGTGACTTGGCAAAGGAATAGGCCAGGTTTTCTAAATAGTCTGAACTATTCACAAAGGCATCCTTCTTATGGTAGGCAAAAGGAGATTGTGGTGCTTGGTGCGGCGTGTTTGGTATCAACAGCACAAAACACCTAAGAATAGCTATTTAAGCACTTTATGACGAAAGTGAGGTTGTGGTGTTTGAGTGTGACACCACACTAACACCACACATCAATTAGACCAGCTTCCAAAATATCTTTCACCTAAAGACTAATTATTTTAGTTTTACTATTTTAATTAGCATAATGAAATTTGAACCTGGGTATTACAAAGTAAAAGTCAAGGATGGATATTTCGGCACCACCTATCACTACATGCGTGTCTTCGTCAAAGAACGGAAGAAGTATATCCAAATTGACCATGGTTTTGCCGAAGAGGCAGAGCGATGTGAGGAAGACATGGTTCATCATTACCAACTCGTAAAGCGTATCACCAAACCAATAGAAATCAACAATCTCCGAGTGCTTGTAAGTTGGAAGGATGAAGAAGGTCACGAGTTCAAAATGACTGCCGCGAATAGCGCCGTACTTCAAAAAATCTTCGATCTATTCCCAAGGCTTTCTCGGGTGTTTGGGTTTGGGGAGTGAGTGCATCCCCAATGAGAAGACTCTTAAAGACAATGGAAGAGGTAAAGTCGGCCATACGTTAAAGGCTGATTCAATTGATGAGCTTTTGAAGCTATTTGAACTAATTGAATGGGATTTATGGTTAATTTAAACATTGGAGGAACACAACATTTTATGTTCCCCCGTGAATATTTCATATTAGTCATTCAAACTCACCTTTTATCATATCGTATAGCTGACTATAGAACCCATAGCGCCTATTCCCTGTGTAGTGGTAGGTTGAGGCAAAATCAAAATGTGGCTCTACGACTTTTCTAGTCTGACGATAGCAGTCCATGACAGCCTGAATAGGTAGATCAATAACCCATTCATAACGTCCCTTAGCTATCCATCGCTTTAGCCGTCGTGTCATCATATACTCAACGAGCTCAGCTTGCCATCTTCTATCAAAATCAAATTGTACGATCTCCTGCAGAGGCAAGTTTGAGAAATCTCGTTGATATCGTTTTTTTCTGCTTTTCCAATCAACAGTAATCCCAAATTTTGTTATTCCATTCAGGTCAATCAAATACAGAATTGCAGGCTGGTACCATGTCGTTGCTTTCATTATATTTTCTTTTATTAAACATTTTTGCCTGACAAGCGGAATGTTTAATAAATGACTTTGACTTGGTTTACCCCCTTGAGATTAATACCTAAAACAGATCCCTCAGTTTTTTCTGATCTATTTTTGCGGATAAGGAGTCCCCTGCCTTTTTGATATTAATTGCTAGTTGTAAGATGTTCTTATTGATGATCGCCTGGTAGTTAATAATCCATTCCATATTGTTTAAGGCCTGAGCATTGGTATCAGAATCACTTACCTTCGGCTCATTCTCAACTGGACTTTCCTTTTTCAATTCTCGTACTTGTTTTTCAAGATTGTCTAATTTGATCAAGACTTGATTCAATACGGTTTCTAATTGGTCATCTTTCATAAGTTTCTATTTATTTGTTTGTTATTTTGATTAATCTGATCGAGCAGCTTGGAGTAAGAGAAGTTACGATCTATGCTGCTCGATTTAAACAGGATACCCTTCTCCTTATTGACAAAGCTCATCCCTCTTACATTGCCTGTACTTGTGGTATTATATTCTATGCTGTAGCCCAAAAGCTCTACACGCTTAACTATTTGGTCTAGGTTTTCACGAAGTTTTAATCCTTTCTCAATTTGAGTGCGAATTGCTTCCTTTCGATTATTACCTTGCTCTGAAGCAACAGTGAGTCCTCGTTCGATTTCTAGCTCCTGCATGACCTTCATTGTACGAAAGCGACACCTCCAATCACGTGCTGAAATACCGTTATTGCTAATCCTATTAATAATGATATGAAGGTGCTCATGAGCAGTGTCTCTATGTCGAACAATGATCCATTGATTGTTTTTAAGTTCCATTCTATCCATGTATTCTTCGGCGATAGAAACCATCTCAGACTCATCTACTTTATCTTGATGCGCGAAGGAAATAGCAGTATGCCAAACCTTCTTTTTGAGGCCAGGTTTTAGATTAGCAATTGCTTCATATTGCCTCGCCATAAAGTTGACTTTCCCAAGAGCAATTCCATTTACCTCTAATATTTTTGGGCTCTTTTTTGGATTCAAGCAATACTTGATACAGTTGATAAAACTGTTCCCGAGTATGGCCTTACCTATCACGTTAACCTACCGATTAGTTCATTCACCAATTCTAATAGTCTTGAAATATTATCATTTGTATCACCTTGTGAATTCAATCTTTTGACAGCTTGATTTAAGTTGTTAGCAATACCTACCAAGTTCATAAGTATGGCTATTTCATCATCTGTTAATCGAGGTTGTAAGTCCTTCTCTAAACCGCACATCCGGAGGTAGACACTCATTGGTTGTCGCGTGAAATACGCCTTTCTTTTTAAAGACTCATATTCAATATGAGAGCAATGAATTGTGATATTTTTAACTCTTATGATATTACTTTTTGGTCTTCCCATTTTTTTCCTTTTGCGAACCCAGTGAGCAAAACCAGATGTTTACATGACACTATTAACCACCGTTAATAGAGTCGGTAAACCCATCTGGCTATGTATTCAATAGGAACAGGTTTAAGTTTAGTTTTTTGCTTGATTCCTTTTTTCCATTTTCACAAAATAGAACCTCTTATAGTAATTGGAATAGTCGCCATCATCCTTGTATTCAATAGACCTGTCTTGCGCTATTGGGATTTCCTTTTTAAGCACTAGAGTAAGATTTCTACCATCCATATAATATGGTAGAAAGAGGTCAATATTGGTACATCCTGACAGGTGTGTTCGTACATAATTTATACACTTATTTATGTTACTTGGATCATTCAAAATGATAGTAGATCCAGTGTATTTTGTATCTTCCAAAAAGCTTAAGTAATTCAAAAAATCTAGGAATATTACTATACGTCGATTGTCTTTAATGAAAGTCGTAATGTCAGGTGGCCCGACATTAACCTTCCTAATCTTGTTGATTAAAGCGTACCCCCCTGAATCATTTCTCATTGCTACGAACCTTTCTTCGAGAAATGATCTAGCACTTGGTCTATACTCCGCTTCTTTGATCAATCCATTGAAGGTGTTATCATGAATCAAGTAATTATGGAGGAATTCCAAATTCCAATTAGCCTTGATTATTTGCCCATTAAACAGTACTAAATTCGGATCCTCTGCAGGCTGATTTTTTGGAGCTTCTGGCGTCCTCCACTCAGAAGATTCGGCGCTACCTGTTCGCTTTAAATAGGACTGCATTCCGTCGCGATACGACACATAAACTTCTTCTGTGGACTCTTTGCCTGAGAGTATCATGCTAAGTTCTATTGGTCCTCCAAACATCTTAGTGGACTCATCTATCCATGTGTTGCTCTCTAAATCAATCGAAAATAGATCTTCATTATTCTCACTCAATGGAGAATAGAAAACAGCTTTCTTTTTATCCATTGTTACTACTAAATCTTGATAGCCATATGCCACCAAAATCTGTATGATATGTAAATTCTTTAAATATTGTATTTTCATGATTTGATGTTTAAGTTGATATCACTTTACATGTTCTGAGATGTCCATTTGGCCTTACTAGTGTATGATGACTAATGAGAGCATGAATACTCCAAACGGTAAACTTTTTAAATAATGGCCGGTATAAACAGGACATAGCTATCCCTCCCATCGATGTTTTTTTATCAATGTTATTAACCTCTTTTTGGCCTTTTACAAGAGGTTTGATTTTAATTGGTTCAAAGCAATGTGCTCAATTAATTGAGACTTCTTTAGGAATAAATGTCCCTTCAATTTCTCGCAGATTATAGTAGGGCTTGCCCGAGTATTTTCCATCTTTCATTTCTAGATAGTATACCTTAATTGTACCGTCATTTACAAGCCTACGCAAATGGAATTTTGAGCAGTCAAGCAGAATGAGGCATTGCCTCTGGCTGCAGAAGTTAAAAGTACTCTGCAGCACTTCATTTGATTTTAATTGATTCATTGTAATAGTCATTAATTGGGGATTAATAGCCCGTGAATAATGACAGCAACGTAATAATTTGTACTTCCAAGAACTAACAGAAAATTAAATGTAAAAAAAAAGGCTCTTACGAGCCCTAAATAACGTTTAATATGGTTTTACAAAATTTACCAGAAGTATTAAAGTTTTTTCAAATACGTTGTATGGTCTTTACCTAGCCTTTTTATACTTGGATATTGTAAATATGACTCCCACTTCTTCATGTCATAACTGATTCCTAGAATTTCCAAAGCAACTTCACCAACTTTCAATACCAATTCTTTGGAGTATTTCGATTTAAATAATTTTAATTGATTGTAGCGATCAAAAAGACATCCAAGAGTATTTTTTGCAATTGAACCATCCTTCATTTTCAACCCTTCTACATCTTTCAAAAATTGAGGGGTCGATTTTTTCAGATACTTAGAAATCGGGTCTGGGAGTTGGTCATAGTGAGCCAAATAAACATCTATTGCCTGTCGCTCATAGGAATGCCAAGATCGACTTTCAATTCGAATTTTGAGTTCCTTCAAACTGTCTTCGAAAAAATCAGAGTATGCTCCATCAAAATCTCCTTTGATGTACTTTTTTAGCACAGCCATATAAAAATGAGATAATAATGGTATTGAGGAATCAGCCCTTCGTTTGCCTTTCCTTGAACCACTGCCCATTTTCTGAGCTTTAAGATACCTACGACCTCTTCGAAAGTCCTTCAAGGAACTGTTTTTTCGAGAAAAACATCTATTACGAAAAATAAATCTCATGCGAATCCATAATTCTTTAAAAAATATGGTTCCGTAGGCTTTCCAGTTGGTTTTTAAATGTAACTGATGTGCATGAATTCCAAAGAGAATAAAAAGACAGAAAAGAAAGAAAAGCAAGACAAGGATGTAGGGGACTAAAAGTGAATTGTTCATATTTATAATATTTATTTGTTTATAACGGTTTAAAGATAATAGACTTTTTAATAAAAGCAAAACCTTATAAAGCCCTACACATCCCTCTAAAAACTCGACTTATAACTTGACTTATAAATAAAAAAAGCCTTTCTAATCAATTAGAAAGGCTTTTTAATGTAATACAGTGCGCTCGGAAGGATTCGAACCCTCAACCCCCAGAGCCGAAATCTGGTATTCTATCCAGTTGAACTACGAGCGCAAAATTGTTCGCAAATATAGCTAGCATTACTTCACATTTGAAAGGTAGTGACAGCTAATTCCAATTGATCAAAGATGATCTCATTTAAATACGAAGTTTGATATCCTGTATCTTTGTATCAGGCAAATCCGTAACAGCAGTTAGTGAAACGAATAATAGTATACTATTTAATCCTCAACGTTGTATTGGCGACTCTTTATGTGCCAGTCATCGTGCATAAATGCTATTTATTTAATACTTCAGAAACAACTTTATATTCTTCAACATCATGTTGCGAGCTGCCGAAAGAAACTAATGAACAATTGAATGTGAATTGTTGTAGTTTCGACTCTAAGACATTCAAAACCGACTTAAATGGACAATCCCAAAGGTTAGATTTTGCAATGCAATTTCAACCTACTGCTATTGCCTATCAATCTGATTACAGCGTTAACATTTGTGAGGAAGTAGTTAGTGAAACATCAAGCATTCGCCCCCCTCCATTCTCAATTTCAAATAGGACCTTACTCTCCCATATTCAAAAACTAATTATTTGATATCGAATGATTTCATGACTTATTCAGTCTAATCATTCATTTTATAAATTATCAAATAATGCGATTACCTACCATTTTAATAATCCTATTCTCTACCTGCATTGGCTGGAGCCAACAGGTGGAAGGTACAGTAATGGACCAAAATTACGAGCCATTAATTGGCGCAAGTATTCTCCTGCTTCAAAATGAGCCTGCAGATTCCTTTGTTGGTACTACATCAGATGCTAAAGGCAGATTTTCTTTAACTGCATCAGTTGGAGATATCGTAATAGTCCGCTTCATAGGATTCAAAAGCGACACAATTACGATCTCAGGAAATGACAATTTGAAAGTAGTATTAGCACCTGATGATGAAGAACTGACTGCTGTAGTGGTGTCCTCCAGCTCAACATTCATGGATGACCTCACTCCTATTCACACGGAAGTTATCACAGAAAAGGAGTTACTCCGAGCGGCATGCTGCAACCTATCTGAAAGCTTTGAAACCAATGCATCAGTAGATGTTTCCTATACAGATGCTGTCACAGGAACAAAAATGATCCGGATGCTCGGATTAGATGGGAAATACACTTCCATCAATCGGGAAAACATGCCGGGCATTAGAGGGCTCAATGTTCGTGCTGGTCTCAACTATATTCCAGGGACATGGTTGCAATCAATAGATGTGGGCAAAGGTGCAGGTTCTGTCCTCAACGGATATGAGTCTATGACAGGACAAATCAATCTTGAGCTAAAGAAACCGGAATCAAGTGAACTTCTCTACCTCAATACCTATGTCAATTCTTTTGGTCGAATAGAGCAAAATGTGAATATTTCATTCGAGATTAATGATCGACTGTCATCTGCTCTACTCATTCACACCAATTACTTCAATAATGAATTAGATATCAATGGGGACAATTTCATGGATCTACCAAAGTCAAAACAAATCAATGTTTTAAACAGATATAAATACCATGGAGATCGAATAGAAAGTCAATGGGGTATCCACTTAATGAGGGATGAAAAAGCTGGCGGCCAGTTGGGATTTGGATTCGGTGATGATGCGCTCATAATTCCTTTGTATGGATATACGAATGAAGCCACACGTACAGAACTGTTTGGAAAACTGGGAATTTTGTATCCACAAGCGCCATATAAGGGTTTTGGGTTTATCTACTCCCTATCTGTTCAAAATCAAAATTCTGATTTTGGGAGGAGACGTTATGAAGGTATTCAAAAAACACTTTATACTAATCTGATTCATCAAAACATCATTGGCAGCACCATTCATCAGTACAAGATTGGAACAAGCTTTCTCGCGGATATCTATGATGAGACTTTTGCAGATTCAACTTTTTCCAGAAATGAAATCGTACCAGGTTCCTTTTTTGAATACACCTATAAGCCAAATGAACGCATCACTTTGGTTGCTGGACATAGAATCGATTTCCATAATCTTTATGGTATCTATCAGTCACCAAGATTGCATTTCCGATATCAGCTAGCGGATGAATCCACAGTGCGTCTTGCTGCAGGTAAGGGATATCGAACAGCTAATGTTATTCTTGAAAATGGTCCATCATTCATATCATCTAGAAAACTGATGATTACAGAACCCTTGGAGCCAGAAGAGTCATGGACATTTGGAGGAAGCATTGTCAAGGAAATAGATGTTGCGAGTAAAAAAATTAATCTTGTAACTGACTATTTCTATACCAATTTCTCCAACCAAGTGATAGCAGATATGGATGCCAGTCCTCAGCAAATCAAGTTTTATAACTTAGATGGAAGATCATACGCAAGTAGTTTTCAAATAGAGGGATCCTATCAAATCTCAGAGCATCTTTCCTCTAAAGTGGCTTATAAATACTATGATGTGAAAGCCACAATAAACAATAAATTGCAAGCTTTACCTATGGTATCTAAGCATCGGTTGTTCCTAAATATGGGCTATGCAAGCAGATTTGATAAATGGAAAGCAGACCTAACAGCGCAATGGTATGGGCCGAGTAGACTTCCTAACACATCGGCTAAGCCGCAAGAATTTCGGCGAGCCGATTATTCGCCTGATTTTGTAATGGTCAATGCACAGGTGAGCCGAACATTCAGATGGGGAAATATTTACCTTGGTAGCGAAAACTTACTCGGCTTTAGGCAATCAAATCCTATCATAGATGCAGAAAATCCGTTTGGTAATAACTTTGATGCTTCAATGGCTTGGGGACCCATTGCAGGTCGTATGATATTTGCAGGACTCAGATATAAAATTCAAAAACGATAATCACATGAAAACTATCACAATAATCATATTAACAACACTCAGCACATTTGTCTTGGCTCAGGACCCAGAAGCGAGAATAAAGACTTCTGCTATCTGCGAAATGTGCCAATACACCATCGAAAAAGACATGGCCTTTGAAAAAGGTGTGAAAAGTGCAGCGCTTGATCTAGAAACAAAAGAGTTAATCGTAAGCTACAATCCTAAGAAGACATCATTAGATAAAATAAGACTTAGGATCACCGAAATAGGTTATGATGCAGACTCACTTATAAGAGACGAAGTAGCACATTCTAAACTCCCCTATTGTTGTCAATCTGACGATAAGCGCGTACCGCTACAAGATCATTCAGCAGGGGACAAGTAGATAAAAAAAGGGAGCCTCACGGCTCCCTTCCAAATCAAACGTATGAAGAAATTAGTAATTAATGTTTTGCTTAAGATTTGGATTTGCAATAAGATCTGAAGCAGGTATAGGGAAGATATCCAAGTGACCAGATGAAGCTTCACCTTCTTTCACCCCACCTTTCCAAGGCCATATATAATCTCCACCACTAAACTTTTTGAAACGAACCAAGTCCGTTCTTCTAGTAGCTTCTAGATAAAGCTCACGACCTCTTTCATCCAAAATATAGTCTAATGTAGCTTGTCCGGCTGTTACGTTACCTGATGCATCTCCATATGCTCTAGTTCTAAGTTCATTCAGGTAGCCTAATGATGTAGCAGAAAGTGCACCGCTTCGCAATTCCGCTTCTGCTAAAGTCAAATAAGTATCGGCAAGTCTAAAAACTGGATAATCCGTACTCACGTGTTCAACGCCCGCTGCACGGGTCCCTGTACTTGCTTCTATGTTGGTCCATTTAGGCACTGCATAACCCTCTGTAAACTCCCCTACATCGTCAATCTCTAGCGTCTGACCTTCATTGAAGAAAATAGCTCTGCCATCAACACTTGCAGCATTAGGATCAGTATCAGCGCCGGGAAACAACTTTACAAATGCACTGGTTGTTCTATATCCGCCCCATCCACTAGGCACTCCATAGTCAGTGGTTGACTCATTAGCGAATGGAACCCCATTTTTCTCATCATCAGACATAGCTCCGCCGATTCCTCCTCTTATGATAGTAGTAGTACCACCCCACGTTTGAGAAATCAAACCATCATGAACTATCGGGAAGATAATCTCATCTGTTCTGTTGTGATTATCACCCATGAAAAGCTCCTTGTAATTAGGGGCCAATGAATACACACCTGAATTAATCACTTTATTACAAGAGGTGATACAATCAGCAAATCGATCTTGATTTACATAAACTTGCGCATTCAAATAGAGCTTGGCTTGTAGCATCCATACGGCTCCCTGGTCCACTCTTCCATAGTGACTTGCTTGTCCTGGTGATAATACCTTTGATTCGATATCAATCAATTCATCTTCTATAAATTCAAACAAAGTCAAAGGGGCTACTTGAGAAGGAAGTGCAGAAGTGATGCTTGTAAGAAGCGCAACATTTCTGAACAAATCCAAAGCATGCCAGTAAGCATAAGCTCTAATAAATCTCGCTTCAGCCACATAATAATCTAGCTCAGCTTCCTCTGCCGCAGTAAGACCAGACGGTCTATCTGCTGCTACTCTTATGAAATCATTTGCAAGTGAAATCGTATAGAAAATACGGTAATAAAGCACTCTTACAAATTGATTATCAGAACCCCATAGATGAGAATGCAAATCACGAATCCCGCTATCAGTCCATGCAATTATTGCTTCGTCAGTGGTTAATTCCTGAGCTTTCCAGTAAACTCTTAAGTAACTAGAGAATCCTTCATCATTAATGATGGTAAGGTCAGGTCTTCCTGCAGGTCCCTGCTGTCCTGTCAAAGTCAGAGATGCGTATACTTTGGCAATGTACCCTTTGTAACCATCAAAGTTTTCAAAGGCAATGCCCTCTGTCAAGCCATTCTTGGGCACAAGATCTAAATCTGTACATGCACCAAGAGAAAATATTAGTATTAATGAATATATCTTTTTCATAATTTCTATCAATTGAAATTAACATTTACTCCCACAACAAACGTTCTTGATCTTGGATACAGATTGTTATCGATACCACCTATCCCAGCTTCAGGGTCCAATCCATTGTAACCTGTAATTGTCATTAAGTTAGACGCTGTGAAGTAAGCTCTGCTCTTTATTTTACTGCCAAGGTCAAAATTGTACCCTAGTGTGATGTTGTCAAGCTTTAAGAAGGAAGCGTTTTCAACATAAATGTCAGATAGCAACTGACGATCAGTGAAGTCATTGTCATAAGCAGAAATGTGAATATTATTTGGTGCAAATGGGTTATTAACACCTTCATAGGCACCGTATTGAGATTCCACGTTATTGTATACATAGCCCCCAATTTGACTTCTAAAAGTCATGGCAACATCAAACTTTTTGTATTGAAGATTTCCAGTCAACCCTAATATAAAATCAGGAGCAGGACGCTTGTATGGACGCAAGTCATCTTCATTGATTCTTCCATCATCATTTTGATCTATATAGACATCAAGATCATTTTTCACCTTGTCTCCATTGAAATCAACATTGTCGGATATTGGGGCACCATTCACCATTCTGTGTTCGTATACAAAGAATGAATTTGCCGGATAACCAACTCTAAGAATCTGAACGCTCTGTCCCACATCACCAGAGATACCACCTGTAGTGTAGCCTTGGAAATCAGGAAGGTTTGAGTTGTCTAATTTCAGAATTTCATTCTTGTTTATTGCAGCATTAAAAGTCAGATTCAATTTCACATCAGATTTATCTATTGCAACTGAATTTACCATTAACTCAATCCCCTTATTTTCCAACTCTCCAATATTTGTAACAGCTCTATCACCGGTAAGTGTACCAATTGGGAATGCGATATTGAAAAGAAGATCTGTAGTAAGTTTTCTGTAGACGTCTAATGAACCATATAACCTACCTCCAAACAATCCGTAATCTAGACCAGCATTGAAAGACGTAGTTTCTTCCCATTTAATATCCGGATCTACAGCATTTGGACGATAAGTTTTGATAGTATCTCCACCTAAAATGTATTGGGCTCTCTCGCCGCCTGGCTCATAAAGATTCACATAGAGGTAATCGCCGATTCCTTGATTACCAGTTACCCCATAACTCACTCGCAACTTAAGGTCAGAGAAGACGCCTTTCAATGGATCTGCAAATGACTCATCCAATATCCTCCAGCCAAGTGCCAAAGAAGGAAATAGTCCCCAGCGATTTGATTTACCAAACCTTGTTGATCCATCCCGACGCAACGTGAAAGTGACCAAGTATTTATCCAAAACTGAGAAATTCGCTCTCCCCCAAAATGAAATCAATCGATTTTCAAGATTGTTTGTCAATGGAGTTTGAAAGTATCGAAGACGATCATCCAATTCTCCATTTGTTAAAAAAGTCAGTGGATCTGAAATATTCAGCAAGCCGTAGTTGATCGTATCAGGTTCAGCAAGCGAATAGCTTTTATTTACAGAGGTGGTGAAATCTTGATAGGAATAACCCGCAATAAAATCTGCCTTACCAAATGAAAGCTTTGTATTGTAATTGACATATGCCTCAACCAAATTACTTCTCTTAGAATCTTGGTAATAGCTAAACCCACCCCTATTTCGACCTACTTTGGCATTTGGTAAAGAACTTACTTGACTATAACCTTCAGCCATGTCTAAAGCATAATTCACTTTCACTGACAATCCTTTAATAAACGGCAGATTATAGACAGCACTTGCACCGATTAGATTTCTCTGAGTTCTACCAATATTAAATATTTGATCAATTGTAGCCACTGGATTAGCAGGAGCTAAAGGGTTTGAAAATTCAAAATAACCTCCCGTAGTGGAATCCTCAGCATATATCGCTTGAGTCGGATCAAAAACCAAAGCCCCACCTACTACATTTGGAGCAAAGCGGTTATTTGTAATGGTACTTTTCATATTGAAGTTAAGGGTAAGGTCTTTCTTCAAAAAGTACTTAGTCAAGTTCACTGAACCAGCCAAACGTTCTGTATTAGAAGTTTTCAGAATACCATCTAGGTTTTGATAATTTACTGATACACGACCATTATAGCTTGCTCCACCAAAGGAAACACCTACGTTATGGTTTTGGCCTTGAGCTGTTTGTAGCACCTCATCAAGCCAGTCGGTATCAGACTCACCTAAGTCATCAAAATTTCGCTTGCCTTCATTTTCAACTGTCGCACGAAATTCCGGCGTTGTGAGCATTCTCACACGGTCTACAATGTTACTAACCGAATAGGAACCATCATAAGAAATTTGAACCTTACCTGGCTTACCCGTTTTGGTGGTAATAATGATAACGCCATTTGCACCTCGAGAACCATAGATAGCAGCTGCAGATGCATCCTTTAATACCGTAATATCAGCAATATCCGAAGGGTTGATAAAGTTCAATGGGTTTCTACCACCAGCAACGCCACCTCCATCAAGCGGAATTCCATCCACTACAAACAAAGGATCATTACTTGCATTCAGAGATGTTCCACCACGCATTCTTATAGATATTCCTCCACCCGGAGAACCATCATTAGACGTGATTTGTACCCCTGCTACTTTACCAGCTATCAGTTGCTCAGGAGAAGTCATCATCCCTCTGTTGAACTGTTTAGAATCGATTTTATTAACCACACCGGTAACGTCACCTTTCTCAACTTTACCATAGCCAATGACTACTACTTCTGCGAGTTCTTCAATATCTAGCGCCATACTAACATCGATTATCGACCTAGAACCAACAGCTACTTCCTGAGTTTGGTATCCTATAAATGACAAAACCAATACAGCTTCGTCAGACACAGCCAACTTGAAGTTTCCATCAAAATCTGTCGTCGTACCAGTTGAAGTCCCTTTTATAAGGACTGTAACCCCAGGGATACCGACCCCATCAGATTCATCAATTATAGTCCCTGATACTGTTCGCTCTTGAGCGAAAGACTGTCCAGGGAACAGGCACATAAAAGTGATTCCAGCCACAGCAATGGAGCGACCCAAAATCCCTTTCAAAAAACTTAAATACTTCTTCATACGCTTCACTTTACGTTAATTTAATTCTTAACCAATCTTCTTGTCAGGTCACCCTTTTCAGAATGAATCTTAATCATATACACACCAGAATCGAGCATGCTTATATCAATAACTTCATTTTTCAATTTGCTACCAACATGTATTATTGTTTTGCCAGTAAGATCCAATATGCTTATCTCTCTTTCGCCTTCACCACTTACAGTTATAAATTCTGATGAGGGATTTGGAAATATTTTTACAGTCGAGAGATTATCTACTACTGGGGTTAAAAAATCAACTGGGTCGATCGCTATGAAATTATCAATGATCTCAGAGGTGTAGATATAAAACTCGCCTGGTCGGAGCTCGATTTCCTCATTTGGATCTGATATGGAAATCTTCTCACCTGTAAAATAGTTATACCATTCTCCTGCTTGAACAAAATGCGGATTACCTGTTTTATCTGTTTTACTGAAGTTACCAAACACACTAATCTTTGTTCCAGACCCACCATAATTGATCCATTTTATTGATCCTTCAGGCTCCCAAGTGAAATTGGCATCTTCGATTAAGTCAGTCTTTGTTTTCAAGTTTATCAATGATTGATACGTAGCAAAAAGTCTCAAGCGTTCTTTATCTTCAAGATATTCCCATTTGGTTGGCTTGATGGCCAAACGGTCATCATTAAGCTCCACATCATAACCAAACTCACCAAACTGCCATACCATTTTTGGTCCTGGAACAAAGAAAAAGAAGGCTGCATTTAACTTTAATCGATTCATCTGATCTTCGAATGAATTCTTGCTAGATCTTGCCAAGTCCCACATTACACGCTCCTCATCATGACTTTCCATATAGCCTACCACATGAGGTTTGCTCCATGAGCGCTCACCATGGTACAACCATCCTATATCTGAGGCATTGCCCTTAGCCGTGCTTCGATAAACACTATTCATATGTCCCCAAAGCATCATTCCATAATCTGCAAGTACTTTCTCTTCACTGTTATCTCCGAGGTGCTCCAAGATCACATATGTCTCTGGGTCCTGCTCCCAAATAACATCAGCCATTCGCTCTAAAATTGCGACCCGAGACGCATCATATTGGCCCCAAAGACCAACATTCCCCAAGGTATTCTTCTGCGTAAATCCTTTTGACAAATCAAATCTGTAGCCATCCACATGATATTCACGCGTCCAGTACGTGACTACTTCATCTAAGTATTCTTTCGTATACTGACTCTCGTGGTTGAAATCATATCCAACATTGAAGTCATGCTTTGGTGTAACGTTGAACCATGGATTGGTAGATGTTGGTGGCCCAAAATCTCCGCTTGCATCCATTTTCACAAGAGGGCTTCTTCCGAAATGATGATTCATTACCATGTCCAAAATAACCGCCATACCTCTACTGTGTGCTTTATCTACGAGTTCCTTAAGGTCATTTTCTGTACCATAGAACTTGTCAATGGCTAGTTTAAAAGAAGGATTATAACCCCAACTCAAATTGCCTTCAAATTCATTCACTGGCATTAATTCAATCGCGTTGATGCCCAATGAATCTAAATAGTCAAGTCGATCTATTACTGCTCTGTAACTACGATCTTCTGTGAAATCACGAACCAACAATTCATAAATGACGAGTTTCTCCTTGGCTGGTTTTTGAAAGGTGTCATCTGTCCAATTATATGGTGTCTTTGCTGTATTAATAACAGAAACTTCCTGAAAGCCCGCTTCTGGAAATTCTATTAAATCGGGATATCTATTTTCTTCCCTTATTTGCCCATCGTCGAAGGAAGAAATTACTTTATTGGTGTAAGGATCTGCTATCGTGACCTTTCCATCTATCAAATATTGATACAAATACTCCTTACCAGATGTTAGTCCAGAAATATCAATCCAAAATTTATCACCATCCTTTTTCATTAAATACGCTTGATTTAAAGACCAGTCGTTAAAGTCTCCTAGGACATAAACATTCGACTTATTAGGTGCAGTTAAGACAAGCGTCAAACATGTACCGTCCTTGTAATTGGCTCCATTTTTCAATCCCGATGGAATAGGAGAAATCTCCGATTGTGGATCTACCACATAGGCATGCTTAAATGACTTTGTTGTGGTACCATTAGTCGATTCTAGATAAAGTTCATGCGCTGCACCGTCTGCCACTACACTGAATGAGTAGTCAAATTGAGTTACTGCATTTACAGAAGTAACAATTACATCGTCATGGTATAAGGTGAAATCAGAGCTTTCTGATGCGCTCGCATCAAATTCAACAGTAGCGCTAGCATTGTAAAACTTAAAATTTTGAATAGGACTGACAACTTTCAAGGCATATCCACTAGTGATCTCAAATACAAAATCAGTTGTTTGTCCATTTGACCAATCGTTGCCCTTTAATAGAATACCAACTTTGGTAATTGCCGACTTTGGTTGGCTCGTAAAATCTGTAAGAGTAAGAGATATTTTAAAAAACACCTGACCACCATTCTCTACTTTGGTGAATTTGGCAGGATTTGTAGCTGTAGTATTAGTATTAGCTGGGTTGACATTTGACGGGACACTTGCTGAAGTATTGTCCGGGAGCCAAAGCCAAAGATAGGCGTCAGATAGACTACTCAGTGCGTTTCCGGTGACATCATAAGTGATTTCTATTTGCTCATCAGGTGAGAAAAAATCTGGTTGAATTCTAGGCGTGATTGCCGCACTTTGAGCACTTACCCATAGTATTTGAAATGTGAAAAGTATGAGTAGGTAGAATTTCTTCATCAGGGGGTTATTTGAAGGAAAAAGGTAAAAAATAGGGCTATTCAGCTGAATAGCCCTATTATAATTTCAATTAATCAAGCTTATTGAACTGAACCGTCACCAGTTTTGAAGTTTAGAGAAACAACTTGTCCTGCAGTAACTGCGTTACGAGCCTGATCTCCACCCTTACCTCTGTATTCGATTTTACCGTCCAATACGACAAACTCTGCTTGCCACCATTCTACAGCATCTGAGACACCAGCTTTAGTCAAAGTAGAAGCTGCAACGTGGATTCTAAGATCACCAGCGGCAGAAGTCGCAGGAGACTTAAGGAAGTCTCCATCTGCAGTAAACAGGGTAGCAGCATTCGCAGCATCCCATGATCCAAAAGCATCACCGATACCATAAACCATAGGAGCATTTACTTCAATAGTAGCATCTTCTAGATTCACAACTACAGTATAATAACCCGCTGCAGCTGGAGCAGGAACGTTATCTGATCCTCTAGCGTAAACACCATTAGTAGCGTCACCAGTTTTACCAAAATCACCTACCCAGTCAGCTACTGGTGCGAATTTAAACCCTTCATCATTAGTAGGTCCATCAATCCAAACTATAGCCCAGAATACATGTGGATTATCAGCTACCGCATTGAGTTGAACCCCATTTGCTGCCCAATCCCATCCACCGATAGAACCACCTACCATGTGAAGCTCTGCTGGATACTCAGGAAGTGGCTCTACATCGCCTGTTCTTTCGAGAGATAATGCAATGCTACTATTACCTTCACCTGGAGTGTAAGTTACAGTCACTGTGTACTCACCATCTACTCCTTCTCCACCTACGAATTTAATATTAGATGCACCTGCCTCAAGAGCGCCTATAGCACCACCAAAGTTTGTATTGAAATTCAAACAAGGTTCAACTGCTTGATCGCAATCTTCAGCATCTATATCAAGATCCCAGTTCCCATTGTATCTAATTTTATACTCAGTATCTGGACCTCTCAGTACTACTTTCGTTCCTTTATAAACTACTTCGTCAGCTGATGCAGAAACCAATTCAATTTTCTGACCAGCGCTCCATCCACCTTCAGTCGCATTACCTATGATTTCCCAATAAGTAACTGGAAGGATTAAATACTGGCTTGTAGAAACATCGAAAACCACTTGAACTAATGCTCCATCACTACCTAAACCTGAGATTTCACCCACACCGTTTTCTGTAAGGGTACCCAAATTGTACGCAAGGTCAGCATTGTCTGCTTTAGTTTCAGCTGTCCATGACCCCCCAAGGAAAGAAATGTCCTCACCATCTACTACTACAAAAGCAAAAGATCCGTTAGACATGTGTACGTACCCCTCATAAAGACCAGGTCGCTCTTGAGTGCCAAAATCAGGCGCAGCAACTAATGCCTCGCTCAATAAATTCACTTCAGTAGTATCACCTTTTACAGCAGTTCCTACTATGTAAACACCGTCAGAAAGATTGCTTCCTCCAGTGTTATCCTTAATGATATCTGTGATATCATCTTTTGTCGTATCACATGATATCGCACCAGCTACTAGAGCTAGGCTGAAGATCATAGATAAAAAACGCATTGACTTCTTCATACTTCTTCAATTAAAATGTAAATAATAGATAAATTAAAATAATACAATTTTTTCAGTCTCCTTTTTGGTTAATTCGAAATTCGAATGAAAACATGATCTTTTCAAATTTCGCAGCTTAGAGGGTATTTAAATGAGCAAAACTGAAATTCTCATAACAATCCATCGAATAGCTTATATAAATGTAATTTATTGAAAGCGAAATTCCTCAAAATCATTGCTCATTTTATCTCAATGAACTTTCGCAAACGTGTGCGAGATCAGATTTTTTTTAATTTTATATGGAATGCAAACCTTTTCATGTTCTATTTTTCAATTTTCCGGCATTTTGAAGGTCAATTTTTAGGTGATTAAGTGTAGAAAATAGAATCTCAATCTGAATATTAAAATAATACAATTATCACACATGAATTGTATTATCCATTTTGATACTTATAGAAATAGCTATCTTTAAGGAAACAATTCGATACCCTTGAAAAAGAGAACTACTATCAAAGATCTTGCTCGTGAACTAGGTGTAGCGCCTAGCACCATATCTCGAGCACTAAAGGATAGCCCTGAGATCAATTCTGAAACTAAAAAGCGTGTTAAAGCTTTGGCTGAAAAGCTAAACTACATACCTGATTCAATTGCCCTTAGTTTAAGAAATCAACGTACGAACTCTATTGGTATACTTCTACCTGAGTTTGTTCACTTTTTTTTCTCTACAGTGGTTTCAGGCATAGAGGATGTGGCATACGCCAAAGGTTATCAAGTATTTGTTACCCAGTCAAATGAACTTTACGATAAGGAGGTAGTCGATTGTATTGGACTTCAAAACACTCGAGCTGATGGTTTCCTATTGTGCGTATCCAAGAACACTAAAAATTTTGATCACATACGTGCTTTAATTAATAAAGGCTTTCCTGTGGTTTTATTTGATCGAGGAATTCCAGAACTGGACTGCTCCACTGTTAAAGTAAATGATATTAAAGGTGGATATATAGCCACGAAGCATTTGATAGATCAGGGATGCAAGCGAATTGCGTTTATAAGTGGCCCTGCCCATCTTGTAAGTATAAAAGAACGAAAAAATGGCTATGAAAAGGCTATGAATGAGGCTGGTCTATTCATTGATGATAAATTAGAAATAATGGTAGATTATCCAGTGAATACAGATGATAAACTCCAACTCCTTACGGACCTCTTAGTAAACGAAAAGCCAGATGGCATCTTTGTGCACAATGACATGGTAGCCATAGAACTCTTGGAAATTGCCAAGAAACATAATGTAAAAGTCCCTGAGCAGGCTAAAATTATAGGGTTCAGTAATTGGTTCTTTACAAAATATACTACCCCTACTCTAACCACTATTGAACAAAATGGATTTGAGATAGGCCGTAAGGCTGCCGAACTTTTACTTGAAGAAATACATCACAATGCCCAAGAAAAAGGATTCATCGAACCGCATATGATAGAACTAGAACCATCATTGATAGTCCGTGATTCCACGGCTAAAGCTTAAAGCTTTTCCACCATAAGGTTATGATTGGTATAGATGCAGATATCAGCAGCAATATTTAGACTCTCTCTTACCATCTCTTCGGCAGTCATATGAGGGGCATGGCGTTTCATGCCAATGGCAGCTGCTCTTGCATACATACTACCTGAACCAATTGATGCAACATCATCATCCGGTTCTAAAACGTCACCTGTACCTGAAATTACAAGTATTTCATTTTTATCGGCCACAATCATCATAGCCTCAAGTCTGCGCAAGTATCTATCAGTTCGCCAATCTTTCGCTAACTCAACAGCCGCACGCTTCATATTTCCAGTATAGGTAGAAAGCTTTTCTTCCAATCGTTCCAAAAGCGTAAACGCATCTGCTGTGGACCCTGCAAAACCAGTGATGATTTTACCATCATTCAGTTTACGTATCTTCTTCACGTTGCTCTTAGCCACGGTATTTCCCATTGTGGCTTGCCCATCAGCACCAATTGCTATTTGACCATTGTGCTTTATAGCCACGACAGTGGTTGACCTTATCTTTACTTTTCCCATAATTCTTGATTAATAACAAAAATGTCCCGCTTTTCGATAACGGGACATTTAATAATATGTTTATAAGCCGATTAGACTAGGATACGAACTGGATCTTCCAGTAAGCCTTTCAATGTTCTTAAGAAAGAAGCTCCTACTGCCCCATCTACAGTACGGTGATCACATGTCATGGTCACTTTCATTGTGTTACCAATAACTATCTGTCCATTCTTCACTACAGGCACTTGGTTGATTGCACCAACAGCGAGTATACAAGACTCAGGAGCATTGATAATAGAAGTAAATTCTTCTATTCCGAACATACCTAGGTTAGAGATGGTGAAAGTATTTCCCTTCATATCATCAGGTTGGATTTTTTTGGCCTTCGCATTCGCTCCAAAGTCCTTGACCTCTGCAGAAATCTGAGCAAGGCTCTTATTATCGGCAAATTTCACAACGGGGACGATGAGTCCATCCTCCACAGCCATAGCTACTCCTATACTTATGTGGTGGTTCTTTCTAATACTATTGGTATCACTCATCCAATACGTATTAACATCGGGATGCTTTCTCAATGAAGCTGCTACGGCCTTAATAACGATATCATTGAATGATATTTTCACTGGAGAGATCTCATTCATGCTCGCACGAGCATCTATTGCCTTATCCATATCTATCTCCATAGTGAGGTAGAAATGTGGTGCTCCAAATTGGCTATTGTTCAAGCTCTTGGTAATAGCTTTTCTCATTTGAGAAGCTGGCACATCCGTGTAGCTTTCTTCGCCTACTACAGCAGGGAATGAAATAGCCGCAGACTCTGGCGCACTTGCTGCAGGAGCCGAAGCTTTAGATGGTGTGAAATTTTCAACATCCTTTTTGATGATCCTACCACCCTCTCCTGTTCCGGAAACAGCTGATATATCTACACCTTTTTCTTTAGCTATTTTCTTAGCCAAAGGAGACGCTTTTATTCTACCGTTGGTGCTTGAGGTACTATCTGCGCTTGCAACATGGCTTTCGGCTGTTGTTTTTTCTTCTTTTGGAGCTTCTGCTTTGGCTGACTCTTCAGTGGCTCCCGCCGCTTCGGCATCTAAAAGCTTCTTCCAATCTGCACCTTTCTCTCCGATAATCGCGATCACGCCATCCACTGGCACAGACCCCCCATCAGGAATAGCTACATGTAGTAGTATGCCATCTTCATAGGCTTCCAATTCCATTGTGGCTTTGTCGGTCTCTACTTCAGCAAGCAAATCACCAGCGCTAACCTTATCTCCTTCTTTTTTCAACCAAGAGGCTATCACACCTTCTTCCATGGTATCGCTCATCTTCGGCATTCTGATAACAGAAGCGTTTATGCCCGATAAATCCACAGCGTTTGAAGCTTTAGCTGCAGGCTTGGATTCTTCAGCAGGTGCAGCCTCCTTTAGAGCTGATCCACCCTCTTTTATACTTTTCAAAACAGCAGAAATATCTTCTCCCTTCTCACCTATTATAGCAATTACGCCATCTACTGCGACAGATTCTTGTTCTTTAACGCCAATATGAAGTAGTACACCGTCTTGGTAAGACTCCAACTCCATAGTTGCTTTATCAGTCTCCACTTCAGCCAGTACGTCACCTGAACTAACTGCATCACCCTCTTTTTTAAGCCAAGAAGCAATAACACCTTCTTCCATAGTGTCGCTCATCTTGGGCATTCTTATTATTTCGGCCATTTTAAAAGCTTTATTTAATTGCTAAAACTAAGGATCAAAGTTAACCGCTATCCGTTTTTCTCCAACATCTTTAATCCTTTAATTTGGATATTGAATACAATTCAAAAAAATCACGGATAAAATCACAAAATCATAAAATGCCAGCGTACATCAACTACAGCTACAATCGTCCCAAAATCTTCCTTTCTTGTCATTTGGAAACCATCTATCCTGCTTTTTTTCGAAAGATAAAGAATCTCCCTTTAGTAACTAGGCAACGAATCGAAACGCCAGATTATGATTTTTTAGATTTGGATTGGATGAAACAAGGAGCAAATAAAGTTGTAATCATTCAGCATGGACTTGAGGGGGGCTCCACTCGACCCTATGTTCAGGGCATGGCTAAATGCTTTTATGATCATGGTTTTGACGTGCTTGCTTGGAACTTTCGTGGCTGCAGCGGCGAAATGAATAAAACTTCTCGGTTCTATCACAGTGGCGCCACAGATGACCTTGATTTGGTGGTAAATCAGGCTTTAGACTATGAAGAGATCTATCTCGTGGGTTTTAGCCTTGGCGGCAATCTTACTTTAAAATACTTGGGTGAGGCTAAGAGAAATAATAAAATCAAGAAAGCAGTAGCTATTTCCGTGCCCCTCGATTTGGACAAAGGAGTTAATGCACTACACACTTCAAGAGGATTGATCTATGAAAAAAGATTTATCCGAAACCTGAAATCTAAGGTCAGATTAAAAGCTTCACTTTATCCTGACACCTTAAGCACCAAGAATCTCGCATTAGTAAAAACCCTTTGGGACTTTGATGAATATTTCACTGCTCCGCTACATGGGTTTGATGGCGCGGTAGATTATTACAGAAAGTGTAGTGCCAAGTTTTTCTTAAAAGGCATTTCCATTCCGACATTAATTATAAATGCTCAAAATGATCCCATACTTAGTCCTGAGAGCCTTGATATGAATTTAACAAAGGACCTATCTAATGTGTCTATGGAACTAACTAAGCATGGTGGCCATGTAGGGTTTATTTCCAAACACCCAAAAGGTTACTATTGGTCAGAAGAACGTGCAGTTAAATATTGCCTTGAAAATTAGAATGCAGGCATTCAGCTATCTAACTTACCTATCGTGTACGACAGATATGCCATTTTTGGTTCCAAAGAAGATATCAAGGCTCAGATGGGCTTTGATTTTCCTGTAGAGTTCTCGCCGAATTACAATGCTGCACCAGCCCAGCAATTACCTATAGTCAGAGCTATGGGTAAAAGTGTGGTCCAATTATTTCATTGGGGAGCAACGCCAGAATTAGCTAAGTCAAAAGCTGTAAGTCAAAAGCTTATAAACTTACCTATTGAACAAGCTTTAGGAAGACCCATGTACGCAAACATGCTAAAAAGTAAGAGGTGTATTACGCTAGCAAATGGATTTTACCTGTGGAAACAAACCGGAAAAAAGCAAAAAATACCATATTTCTGTTCTTTGCTGGGCAATGCCCTTTTTGCTATAGCCGGTGTTTGGGATGAGTTTGAAACGTTGGATGGTAAATCAGGTTTTACATTTAATATGATACTAGCACCGACACAGCCCAATCTCTCTGAATATGGAACGCATATGCCTGCAGTCCTCACTTCTAGTGGTATTCAAAGTTGGCTCCAACCCGAAATCGATTTTGCATCCATCAGTAACTATACGACATCCTTTAATCAGTCAGAACTACTCATACACGCCGTGAATCCAGGATTGCTCACATCCGACAACAACACTCCCGCGCTCATAAAGCCTGTTGTTCCAGCTGATCAATTTGGAAATTATACCTTGTTCAATTAAGTTTCTGCACTAATACCGATCCCATCAGTAGGTAATTATTTCAAATTTAATACCGAAAACAACAAGAATGAGGAATATCAAAATACTAGCTCTTGTAATTACTTTAGGCGCTGGTAACATCAATTTCCTGCAAGCTCAAAATGTTGCAAAACTCTACGAGAAAGGTATGAAAGCCTTCTATTCAGAAAAATTCACAGAAGCTGTAACATTTTTTGAACAAATTGAATTGACAGGAAGATCATTCAAAGACTCAAAATATCGATTAGAGTTAAGCTACCTTGTTCAGTCTCAAAATCGTGAGAGAGATCTGACCACAATCAATGGGTACAGAAGCTCCAAGGCAAAAACCGATAAATTCTATCACTATTGGATGGGTCGCATATATGCTAATAGATATATGTTTCCAGAGGCTATCAGTGCTTGGAAAACATTCCTAAATATGAAGGCTCAGAAAAGTGATGAAATCATAGAAGAAACACAAGGATTCCTTGCACAAGCAGAATATTTGATAGAATATTTTGATAACCCTGACAACTATGAATTACACCAATTAGGAGCTCCAATCAACTCTAAGTTCGATGAACTGACACCTGCATTTTCAGCGGACAATGGTAGATTACTGTTTGCTTCCAATAGAAATGAATCAGGAACAAATCAATTCCAAATATTCCAGTCGGAAATGACAGATAGTGGGTGGAATAATCCTGAGTCTATCCAATCACTAGGGAGTTTCTCTGGGCAGTATTCAAATATAGAGGTGGTCAACGAAGATGGTAAGCTGTTCATTTTTCGAGATAAAAAGGATGGGGATTTATTCTACAGTGAATACAAAAACAATTCGTGGACTGATCCTGTGGAGTTTGACAGCAAGATCACAACAACTAAACTGGGTTCCCATTTCTATATCAACGAGCATGAAGATCGTATCATTTTCTCATCCTTAAATAAGAAATATGGTCTTGATCTGATGGAGTCCTTCAAAGACGCAGAAACAGGAAAATGGGAAAACCCACACCTTTTTTCTACAAATCTAAATTCAGAATTTGATGAAGACAGTCCATTTTTGACTGCAGATGAAACCACACTTTACTTCTCCTCAGACCGTCCAAATGGAATTGGTGGATTCGATGTTTATGAATCTGTCTATGACAAAAACAATAACTCTTGGTCTGAGCCCCACAATCTTGGTTGGCCTATAAACTCTCCAGATGATGAGCTATTTTTCAAGATGAATAACGATGGAACTTCAGGATACTTTTCTTCCAACAGAATTCATTCACTTGGAGGTTATGATATTTTTAATTTCTGGAGTATTCAAAAAACAAAAGTGACTGGTAAAGTACTTTATGCCCACAATGACCAGCCAGTGGTTAAAGGTGAAATACGCTTCCACCCGACACAGTATTTGGATGAGTATTTTCGCTCAAAAATTGACGAATTTGGTAACTACTCGACAGAAATCATTTCAAATGAAACATTTCGTGTTGAGGTATTGGATGGATTTGACACCTTGCTAACACAGCCATTTGCCGCAGAGGATGTAGAAGGAAAATCAATTACCCATTTCAAAGATTTTCACATCATTGATAAAAGTCTTTCCAAGGCAGAACAAGCTGCCCTAATGGAAAAATATGCTTCTGAACAGATCGTCAAGGAGATAAGTAAACAACCACAGATCAAGGCAGAAATTGCTAAACAAGAAAAGTCAATAGTGCCTGAACCTAGAGTTGAAGCTGTAGCAACTAAGAAAACGACCGAGCCAAGTGTCAATAAGGAAATAGTAACAAAGCAAAAATCAGTCGATACTATAGGCGGCACTAAACTAAAAAATATCTACTTTGAATATAGCACAATTAGGATAGTCAAAGAATCTGAACCAAGACTTTACGAACTACTATCCTATTTGCAATCCAATCCAAATAAAAATATAGAAATCTCTGGCCACACGGATAATATTGGGACTGAACAGATCAATCAAATTGTCTCTGAGAATAGGGCTAAATCAGTTAAGAACTGGTTAGTTAAAAACAATATTGACCCTAATAGAATAGTCGTTGTAGGTTATGGTGAATCTCGTCCGCTTGCATCAAATGACGATGAAGAAAACGGTCGTGACCTAAATCGGCGAATTGAGGTGCGATTGATTGATTAAATCTGATAAATTGACCTTCAGGTAAAGGCTCAAAATCATTTTTTCGATAACTTCAAGGTTCAATAATTGAAAAGCCAAATGCTTCGAATTCCCTTTTTCCTGGTCCTCTCCTTTTCACTAATGACAGATGCCTTTTGCCAAAAAGAGGCTAAGTATTACGAAAATGGATTAACTGCATTGTCGAGCTCCAATTATCCGGAGGCATTAAGATCATTTCGTCAGGCATATAACCTCAACCCTGAATTCAATGATGTACAATATAAAATTGAATTTTTGAGTCTTTTAACACCTGAAGGCGACGAAAAAAGCCTTGATAAAATGATCAGTTATGAATCAGAATTTGGAAGTTCTGATGATCATTATTTCTATTGGTTGGGTCAGGTGTACTTGCGCAGGTATCAAATTGAAGATGCTATAAAGTCATTTGAACGTTTCCATCAAAAAATAGAGTACACAGGTAATGTAGATAGCGAGTCTCAAGCACTTATCGCTCATAGCAAAGAGCTTCAGTATTTTTTTAATAACCCAGGTAATTACGAAATCCACCAACTAGACGCTCCTGTAAATAGTGCTGGAAGCGAGCTAAGTCCGGTTTTCTTTGAGGGAGGTAATGAGCTGCTTTTTGCTTCAGACCGTTCAGGAAGCGGTGAAGCTCCATTTAGCATCTATTATACCAAACAAACACCGACAGGCTGGAGTGCATTAAAAGAAGTGACTAATCTGGGTAACTTCACCAAATCTAACGCGAACATCGAAGTAGTAAATGGCGATGGGAAGCTCTTTCTTTTCAAGGAAGATAAAGGTGGTGATCTTTTCTATAGTCAGTCCTCTGGCGAAACTTGGACAATACCTGTGGAGTTTGATGCTAGAATTTCTAATAATTACCTGGCTTCACATTTTTTCATCAATGAACACGAGGATCGCATTGTATTCGCCTCGGATGTCTCTGGCAATGGTTTAGATATTTATGAGTCTTTCCGAGATCCGGAAAACAACAAATGGAGTAAACCAGCACCGTTCTACTCTATAGTCAACTCCAATTTCAACGAGGACAGCCCTTACCTTTCTCCTGAAGAAAATGCTATTTACTTCAGTTCTGATAGACCTGGTGGCATAGGCGGCTATGACGTATATGTCTCTTACCTCAATGCCGCTGACTATAGCTGGAGTGAACCCGAAAATCTTGGCTGGCCAATTAATTCCCCTAATAATGAGGTTCATTACAAACTGAATACAAATCAAAAATCAGGATACTTTGTTTCCGACCGGATACACACCAAAGGGAATACAGACATCTATGCCTTTTGGGAAGTACAAAAAATTAAAATAGAAGGTAGAATATTTGATGAGACAGCTGGTAAAGCTCTTTCCGATGCAGAAATAAGGTTTCGACCTTCCCAATATTTGGATGAGTCTTTCTCTTCACCTATTGATTACACTGGTAGATACAAAACAGACATTATATCAGATGAAACCTTCAAAGTAGAAATAATCAAAAATGGCAAAATCATTTTTACCGAAAGTTTTGAAATACATGATACTTCAGGCGAGCCTACTACTTATCACAAAGATTTCTCAGTAAAATAAAAGTACAAGCGACTATTAACCCTAACCCCAAAACCACAATGTACACCTCAAGAATAGCCGGAATTGGTCATTATGTACCAGACAATGTGGTGACCAACGATGACCTTTCTAAGTTCATGGATACTTCAGATGAATGGATTCAAGAGCGAACGGGAATCAAAGAGCGCAGATGGATCGATCCAAAAACTGATGATATGCCCTCTACAATGGGCACAAAAGCTGCAAGAATTGCAATCAAAAATGCTGGCTTGACACCAGATGACATAGATTTCATTGTATTCGCTACATTGAGTCCTGACTATTACTTCCCTGGACCTGGCGTACAAGTACAAGATCAGCTGGGGATCCGTGAAATAGGCGCATTAGATGTGCGTAACCAATGCAGTGGCTTTATTTATGGACTATCAGTTGCAGATCAGTTTGTAAAGACTGGAATGTACCAAAACGTATTGGTGATTGGGAGCGAATATCACTCTGGCGGCTTAGAAAGATCTACTAGAGGCAGAGGTGTCACGGTCATCTTCGGAGATGGTGCAGGTGCCGTAGTATTATCGAGATCCGAGGAAAGTAAGAAAGGTATTCTTTCTACACACTTACATTCTGAAGGCCAACATGCCAAAGAACTAGCCTTGATAGGTCCCGCTACTAGTCGCTGGGTAAATAGGATCATGGAAGAAAATGATCAAGAGGATACGAGTTACTATCCATACATGAATGGAAATTTCGTTTTTAAACATGCAGTTACCAGATTTAGTGAAGTTATCCATGAGGCTTTAGATGCCAATGGTTACAAAACTGATGACATTAATATGCTTATTCCCCATCAAGCAAATCTGCGTATCAGCCAGTTTATCCAGAAGAAGATGGGACTTGGTGATGACAATGTCTACAACAACATCATGCGTTATGGAAATACTACTGCTGCATCTATTCCTATTGCATTAAGTGAAGCTCATATGGAGGGTAAAATCAAAGAAGGTGATCTTGTTTGTCTTGCTGCTTTTGGAAGTGGGTTTACTTGGGCCTCTGCACTAATTCGCTGGTAATGTCACTAAGGCAGGAAGAAATCGCGCTTTTGAATAATACCGAATTTCTATCCCTGAAAAATGTGATAAGCGAGAAAATTGTAAAAAAGCTCAGAACAATTGAGAAGAACATTCACAAATCATTTACTCTCAACGCAGATGAATCGCTGCAGAAATATGGTGTTAAAACTGCAAAAATTTCGAAAGGTGAACAATATCAAGGATTACCTTACTTTGTCCTTGATTACCCGAGGTACTTTACGCGTGAAGAGGTTGTAGCGTTTAGAGTGATGCTATGGTGGGGAAAATTTCTAAGCTGCACACTTCATTTGCAAGGTGAAGTGCTAAAAAAACTCTCCCCAGCACTTCTAGATCGATTTGCAGATGATCCTGATATCTATTTTTGTATCAATGACAATCCATGGGAGTATCATTATGAAGAGAATAATTATCAACCACTGATTAACTTGAATCACGAAGTAATAAATAAACACTTGGAGGAAAAACAATTTTTAAAACTTAGCACTTTTATACCCATTGATCATTGGGAAGAATACAATGATTTTGTTTCTAAAACTTTTGCACGGTTTTTGGCTAATGGATGATTGTATGAAATACCTCTTCACAATAACCCTCCTTATTTTATCTTTTTTAAACCTTAATGCGCAGGATATCAGTGCTGCTGATGTGGTCTTTCGTGTAGACACACTTGATGATGGAGCCTATAGAATAAACCACTCTAATGGGCTAATTGCTCAATATGGCCGAGTGGAAAACGGCAAAAAACAAGGCCTTTGGAAATACTTCTATGAAAATGGCCGAATTAAAGAATCTGTGTTTTTTCAAGATGATAAAAAGAATGGAATCAGACAGAAATTCGATATTACTGGCAATCTTATCAATGAGTCCTACTTCACTGAGGACATCCTCGAAGGAAAATATCAAGAGTATTATGATAACGGTAGTCGTGCCCTGACAGGTTACTACAATGGCGGTATGAAAGACAGTACCTGGGTTGAGTACTTTCCATCGGGACAAGTATCTTATATCAAAAATTACAATCAGGATATGCTTGATGGAAAGACCTCTTACTACTATGAATTTGGAAGGCTCTACTCTGAAGAATTCTATTCTAATGATATAAAAATAGGGACTTGGAAGTATTACCATCAGAATAAGAAGGTAATGAAAGAGCTCACTTTCAAACGAGGACTGCTCGATGGACCTTACAAAGAGTTTTATGATAATGGTAGCAAAAGCGTCGAAGGCCGATACCGAAATGATCTCAAAGTTGATAAATGGCTCAGCTTTTTCGAAAATGGATTACTCTATTCGATTGGAGATTATTCTTTTAATGAAAAGGATGGACTTTGGAAGTATTTTAATGAAAACGGAAAACTTATTCAAGAGGGCACTTATAGCAATGGTCTGAAAACAGGTCAATGGATAAGTTACCATCCTTCTGGAGCTCCGAGCGAAATCGGAAGTTATTTATTAGACGAGAAAGATGGTCTTTGGGGAGTTTTCTATCCAAATGAACAATTGAAGCAGGAATTTGCATGGGAAAATGGACTTTTGATGCACGTGAGCCCTTGCTTCACCATCAAAGGTATCGAACTGAGTCCAGGCAACTTTGACAATGGCAATGGCACCCTATATAATTATCATGAGGATGGCACCATAGCTTCAGAAGTCCAATACTTAAACGGCCTCACCAATGGAATGGCAAAATATTACACTGAATCTGGTGTACTTCAGGAAAAAGGACTTTTCAAGGATGGTATGAAAAATGGTGACTGGTTTCAATTCCAAAGGAATGGACAAGATCTTGCCGTGAAAGCGGCTTACAGTAATGACCAGCCTACAGGCACATGGTACTATTATTCTTCTAGAGGAAAATTAATCAATACGGAAACTTACCAATAGTCTAAACAACGTACTGCTTGTCGTGTTTACCAGTCATGCTAAATCTATTCAAAAAGAAATCACCACAAGAAAAACTTCAAGAGAAGTATAAAAAACTCTTAGAGGAATCTTACAAGTTGTCTTCAACAAATCGCAAAGCAAGTGACGCCAAAGCTGCTGAGGCAGACGAAATCTTGAAGCAATTAGACTTACTTAACTGACAAGTCTAAAAGTGCCTGAATGATCGTCTCGGGATGCGTCCAAGGGATGAAATGATTGACATCTTCCAAATAGCGAACTTCTAATAAGCTATCATCGAGCATTTTTCGAGCAAATTCAGCGTTTGCCTTTGGGACCAGCATATCTGATGTTCCCTGTATTACTATGGACTTGGACTTCACCTTTTCCCAAAGTGGCATCATTTCTTCCAATTCTTGCTTTAGAGGTACTATCTCTGCGTTACTGACCCATATATCTTGAGGAGTGATCCACCCTCCTACTCTGGTGGAAATCCATGTTCTGTACCACTCGTAGCGCTCCATATCAGGATCTATGGATGGCGCTACCATTATCAATCCCTGTATATTTTCAGGGTAACTCATTGCCAATCTAGCCGCTATAGGACCACCTAAAGAATGCCCCACTAGTACTATATGGCTATGATCAAATTCATTTAGCACTTGAGCTATCAATTCCGCCTGTCTTTCTAAAGAGATTATAGGTCTTCCTGCATCTGAAAGACCATAACCTGGTCTATCTATAGATACTAAATCATAAGATTTTAATAAGGAATCATTTTTGAAATAATCAACAAAGGCGCTCCAAGAACCAGGAGAACCATGGATAAATACTGCTAGATTTTCTTTATTTTGATTTATAGTCACATAATGAATGTGATCATCTCCATCTTCAAGCTTCATTGAAAGAGGAACCAGCTCTCTTTCTTTAAATGCTTTTTTCATAGCTTCTTCATCCATAGAAAAATCTATGCACCCTACAGTAAGAAGTAAGAAGACAAAAGGAAAAAACTTCATCCACGATAGAACGCCAGCTAATCAAATTGGTTTAATTTTCAGTAAAAGCGATTGAATGATAATCAACCTTATATCCTCACCACGCAATATCTCCACCGCGCTCATGTATTCCTTTGCACAGCGTATTGACACCAAAGTGATTGACGAGCCCTTTTATGCGTATTATCTATTGAAAAGCGGTGCAAAGCATCCAGGAAGAGAGGAAATAATCAATAGCCAGCCAACAACCATCCAAGGTGTCTGCGATTGGATCGATGAGGTAGCAAGCACTAATAAGGTGGTTTTTGTTAAAAACATGGCACATCACCTAATTGATACTGATCTAGATTTTTTAGACAGGTTTATCAATGTCTTCCTAATCCGAGATCCTGCGTTGTTGATTGCATCTTTTGCCAAGGTTATAGAAAAGCCAACTATGGAAGCTATCGGGATCGCAAGACAATTTGAGATTTATGAAAGGTTATCATTGAGTGGGCATTGCTCGGTTATAGATTCAGGTAATATTCTTGCCAACCCAAAAAATGTACTAATGAAACTTTGTGAGGAGATAGACATCCCTTTTGAAGAAGAGATGCTCAACTGGGAAAAAGGTGCTTTGGAAGAAGATGGGATTTGGGCTAAATACTGGTATGGCAATGTTCATAACTCTACGGGTTTTGCAACGCCAATAAAGACTAATATGCCAGAATTGACAAGTGAGCTTCAACCACTTTTAGCAGCATCTTTACCCTATTATTCTCAACTTAGCACAAACAGCATCAAATAAAAGCGAACATTACTTAACCCCCAATGCTACAAACTTTCAATTCGAAAAACGAAAAAATCAAAATCTGGGTCGGCGATGGACTCAAAGATCGAGAAGATGCCAAAGTATCTGTATTTGACTCATCTGTACAGGGTGGGGATGCAGTCTGGGAAGGACTGAGACTTTATAAAGAAGGTATCTTTTGTCTCGATAGACATTTGAATAGGATGTATGAGTCGGCAAAGGCCTTGGCATTCACTTCAGTGCCCGAAAGAGATTTCATACGCAAAGCAATAAAGGAAACCCTGCATGCCAACCAAATGACCCAAGACACACATATGAGGCTCACATTGACTCGTGGAGAGAAATACACCTCTGGAATGGACCCGAGAATTAATAATAAGGGCACTTGCCTCATTGTATTGGCAGAATGGAAGCCTTTGGTCTATGACAACACCAAAGGAATCCGTGTAATCACTAGCACTCAAAGGAGAAACAACCCGCAATTCTTGGATAGCAAGATTCATCACAATAATCTGCTAAATAATATCCTAGCAAAAGTGCAAGCCAATTTCGCTCAGGTGGATGCCGCCATCATGCTTGATTATCAAGGTTTTGTTGCGGAGCTCAATGATACTAATCTCTTCATGGTGAAGGACGGATGCCTCTTCACTCCATTTGCTGATGCATGCCTCCATGGGATTACTCGTGGTTTGGTATTAGAGCTTGCCGCAAAGCTTGGCATACCTGCTATGGAAAAAAACCTTTCATTAGTAGACTTCTACAATGCAGACGAAGTATTTGCTACAGGTACCATGGGAGAGCTTACACCTGTGGTAGAAATAGATGGTAGAGCTATAGAAAATAAAAGTAGATTAGAAATAAGAAAGCACCTTCAGGAAGCATTTACCGCTGTGATTCCCGAGTTTTGTGAAGCGATCTAAAAAGTAAAAGATGCAACATTATTACCAACCAAACATTCTGACTAATCCAATATTGGAGGGTGAAGAGCTCCAGCATTGCGTGAAAGTAATGCGAAAGAAAGTTGGTGATGAGATTGGTATTTTTGATGGTAGAGGGAATGAATACCTGGTGGTGATTTCGGAGTTGACGACCAAAATGGCACGACTTGCCATTAAGAGTGAAACTACCTTGCCTCCAAAAAACTTTAGAAGTCATATTGCCATAGCGCCTACTAAAAGTAGCGACCGACTAGAATGGTTTGTGGAGAAAGCTTGCGAACTGGGCGTAGACGAAATCTCAATAATGCTGACAGCCAATTGTGAGCGACGCAAACAAAAGATTGATCGGCTAGAGAAAAAAGCAATAAGTGCGCTGAAGCAGTCCAAAACAGGTTATCTGACAGTAATCAATGAAATGATCACATTACCCCAGCTCATTGAAAGAGCCAATAACACCACAAAATACATAGCCGTGGTACACAGAGACCTTCCCCCTTTCAGTCATGTACTTCCAATTAAAACCAACAGTTTAATATTGATCGGTCCAGAAGGAGATTTTACTGAAAAAGAAGTAGAACTGGCCACCAGCAATAGCTTTATTAAAGTTGCCCTCGGCAGAAGTGTATTGCGAACCGAGACTGCTGGATTGGTCGCAGCCCACACCGTCAATATTCGTAATGATTATTGAGGCTTTCATTAAGTAATCCACAATCACATTAATACCTAAAGAATGGTTGCTTGCAAATGCTCACAAAGTCTCTATCTGAAAAAATTATTTGAACAATACTTTCTGAACCGTATATCCCTTTATGTGATTTAACAATAGGTAATACATACCCGGTGCAATAGTTTGAGCTTTTGGACTTATCTCTATTTCACCATTTGTTCCAGTAACCTGCTGTTCAAAGTATATTTTACCCATTAGATCGACTAATTGAATTTGAATCTGCTCATTAACTTCACTTTCAAATGACAGTGTCAACTTATTATTAAAAGTTGGGTTTGGATATAGATTAAAAATGATCGGCTTTTGGTTATCCAATTCGTGAATTACATAGACTAGAGGACTGAAATCAAATGCTCCATCATAATCCAGTTGTTTGAGTCGATAGTAATTGATACCAGGTTCAGGATCAGAATCAACAAAATCATAATGATGTAACTCATTAGTGGTACCATTCCCTAATACAGTTCCTATGGTCTTGAAACTAATACCATCGTTAGATTTTTGAATTTCAAACCTGTCATTATCAAGTTCACTCGCTGTTGACCATTTTAATTCCACCACTTTATTGGTAGATGTGGCATCAAAGTGAAGTAGATCTACAGGAAGTAATGATTCAGGCGCATTTCCCAAACCAAACTCTTGTGAGGAAAAACCAATAGAATTTTCAGATGCTACTGAACCAGAGCTCGAAGTACCTGTTATAATTCCTCCTTGATTTTCCCATCTTGATTGACTTGCGTTCCACCAGATTACTCTGATAACGTCGCTACTTGGAAATGCATTATGAGCGCCATAGGTGGCAGTTATAAATGCAGTATTGGATCCACTTGAAGTCAAATTCCATCTGTCGTTTTGTTGAATCTTGAACAAAGCATTATAACCAGACCCTGGATCTTCATCATCAAATGCCGCTGTTGTTGGGATTGTAGCATCCACTATTGAAGTAAAATATTCTCCATTCCAATTCTGAGAACCTGTCTGAACATTGGATATTTTGATTGGTGCATATCTACCACCCTTACCCACTGGGAAAGTATATGTGGAAGAAGCTGCAATTGATTGTTTTAGAAGAGGACCATTGAAATAGCAGGCTATACTCGCACCACTTTTCGTGGCACTTGGTCCAAGCGTGATCTTATTTGTAGCGGAAGTTGTAATGACGCCATCAGTCATCGTCAATGATCCTGAGATTGTCATATTACCGCCAGTACCCGAAGTGAAATCTATACCACCTCCTGAATTATTAACGACAAGTTTGTTCCAAGAGAAGGACCCATTAATTACTTGAGTGCCTGTTCCATTAAATAAGAAATCAGATGAATTTCCTGTGAAAACTGTACCTGTTTTCGTAAGATTTCCATTGAAAGTAATGTCAGCTCCACTAAAACCTGTAAATGTTCCACCGGTCAAAATCGTATTACCTTCTACAGTGATTTTGGAAGTAGATGAGCTAAACTGCAAAGTGCCGCTAATCAACTCAAGATTGCCTTCAACAGTCAGGGCATTCGCGCTTTCTTTGACAACAGTGGGCCCATCAATCACAAGGTCTTCACAAACATTGATAATATTAGAAGAAAAGGTGAGTGTACCAGATCCTGAAAATTTCACTGCTCTAATATTTGATATTCCAGCAAGGACTTGGAAGTTAGTTGATGAAGCATATTCAATTTCACCACCAGAGCAGGTTAAGAAATCTTCATAGTTTCCGGAAGGAAATACTTCATTTTGCAACACGAGCGTTCCCTGACCCGACACTTCTCCTAGTCTAGTACCATAGAAAGCTGGGTCAATTACTAGTCGACCTCCATTATCAATGGTGGTAGATAACAAGCGCACGTTATTTTGATCTACAACCAGTGTATCACCACTTTGAACAGTAATAATGGCCCCTATTGGTGCATCAAGTGCTGGATTATATGTAGTACCACCATCCGTTGATATCTCCCAGTTTGTACTAGATGAGAAACTTACGTTTCCGACACTACGAAAAACAGGAACATCGCGGAAAGCATTGTCTGTTCCCAAAGTATACTCCCCTGCTAAAGTCGAACTCTGAGCCAAAGGAAATGTCATCCTATTATTGGTAGCATCAATAGTTGGGAATACCTTATCCCATTGACTACTTCCTGAAGTAAGGCGTGCTGAAACGAATGAGCTTTCTGCAAAATCATCATTGATGATATCTGATTGATCATAAGTGAACCTAGCCTCTCCAACAACTGAGCTTGAGATACCAGATGATTTCACAACCCAATGATATTTCAAGACATTCCTTGTCTCATCCTCAGCAGTGCCGCTATCGTCTGTAATAACTGGATGCGTTTCATTAGCTGGCCTCACAGTCAGAGTTGATCCTACTTCTGGCGCTGTTGTAATATTAAGGAGTTCGAGTGGAGTATATTTCACTTCACCTACTGGGAATATAAATCCTGTTTCAGCCCCTCCAAAAATCTTCTTAACTCCATTGTCTGCAAAGGAAGAATTTGTTTGGATCATATTACTAGCTGAAAATAGATTTACTTCCTCAATACTTCCATTTTGACCAATAGTGAGCAAACTACCACCAATATCTAGAACACCTTGTGAAAGCCTTAGTCTATCTGTAATAGTGAAAGAAAAGCCATTCCCATCAGCAATAGCAACGCCTTCAGAATTGTCCAATGTTAAAATTCCAATATTCACATTGGTATTTCCTTTTCCGTTTAAGATTTGTTGAGCCGTACCATTTAATACTAACCCATTACCTCCTGTTGCAGTCAATGTGCTTTGTATTGTTGCATCTCCAGCTACAAAAATTGAATTGGTCCCATGGCTTATTGATCCACTACTTATAAGGAATTCATTATCGATGGTGATATCTTGGGAGAGCGAAAGAATTCCACTATTTGATCTTGTGAGGTTATAGAAATTTGATGTTCCAGTACCGCTATAAGACTGAGCTCCCGTACCAGAGAATATTGTGGCACCATTCACTGGCAGGTAAGTTCCATTATTAACAAAATCACCTTTTAATGTTAAGTCGAATCCATTGGAGGATAAAGTGGCTCCATTTTGGACTGTCAGAGTCCCGTTCAATGTAAGTGGTAATGAGTAGATTTTTACAGTTGGATTATTCCCACTACTATTATTAATAGTGAGAGAATTCAATGCTACTGATGATTTTATGCCAATTAAACTACTAGCGCTGCCTGATGGAGTGTCTGCATTGCCTATGGTAATTGTCCCACCAAGTGAGGAAGTGCTAGGTGAGATTAATAAAGAGGGCACAAAAGTCGAATTGATACCCCTTACTATTGTGAAATCACCACCAGTTCTTGTAAAACTTCCACTATTCGCTACTTCAAAGACACCTCTTGAAGTACTAGGCGCAGCATTTTTACCTACAATAAAATTACCACCAGATTGGTTGAAATGAAGTATCCCTCCAGTAGATGTGAGACTTCTCCTCACCTGTGATCCTACCGTTAATGTACCTGAAGTAATTTCAATCTTTGCAGATCCTGAACTCGAATACTCTATAAAATTATCAATACCAGCGCCACCATCCATATTCAATATACCACCAGACACCTTCAAAAGACCATCCAATAAAATACCCATGCCAGCTCCCGTTACGTTGGCTGTACCTTGTTTCATCTCAAGCCCTGATCCTGAAGGAATCCTAAAACTACTTCCGCCTGAGGTTAGTACCACATTAACACTCGCATTATCAAATACGAGCTTGCCAGATGCTAGCACAATGGCCTTATCATCACTTGCCACATTATTTGTCGTACCCCCTAAAGTAAAATTGCTTAAAAAGGTAAATGAAGAAGTGGTATCTATTCCTTTGTTCATTTTTATTCTGAACAAATCAATAGTATTATTATCTGTTGTGTAGCTTTTATTTCCTGCACCAAATAATTCAAGAAGTACATTGTTACCACCTGTGTTATTAGTGAAAAAATCTAACGTATTACCGCTCTGCTGATCGATGCTACCTCCTAATCTTAGGATATGAACTAATCCTGATGGTGTTGTATTGAGGACCTGTATTACATCTGCATCTCCATCTTCCATAAGAATATCTCCATGAATTGTAAGTATTCTTGGTGTACCTGTTGATGGGAATTCTAGAATATCATCCGCATTGTTGATTGTAAAATTGAGATCACCTTTGACTTCAATATCCCCAGATGCACCCGTATGTAGCTGAAGAATCCCCCTCTCTCTAATGAACAAATCACCGTTAACTAGAATATTTTCCTGAATAATCAATCTCCTTCCTGTTCCATTCGCTCCTTTTATATGTACGTTTGGATAAATTTCAGGAAAGGACAGTGGGAGTCTCACACTCCTATTATTTGCAAACTCCAATTCATAATCAAATCTGCTTTCCAAATTAGCTGAGAAATCACCAAAATCAGCCGTGATGTTTGCAGTTCTAGCAACAGATATATTAGGATCTGCATTGCACGTTGTACAATTTACTTCTACACTAAAAGTACCCTCACCTGACACAACACCTAAGTTAATTGCACCCCGGTCATCGGCAATCGTAAGTTGAGGAGTGAAAGATGTGTTTCTGTTAATCCATATAGATGAAGCATTTTGCACCGAGTCACCTCTGAAGGTTATTTGAGCGACGTTAACATTCACGTTCAAAAACACCCAATGGCTTCTCTGAGTCTGATCATTAGTTTGAGGACTAAATCCAATGAAAACAATGTCTCCTGTTTGAGGAAATGTGCCAGTATTGGTAGTAGAATAATGTCCTACAGTAGACCATGTATTTGCATCATTCCAATTTCTTCCAGGAAAAGTTGTGGTTCGATCCGCTGTATAATAAATCCTAGGAGTACCTGAAAATAAGCTACCACTCCCATCTCCAGCAGTGTAATTCGCTTTTTCTAAGGTAAATCCTGAACCTACACCGTCAAAAGTAATTACATATCCTGCAATATCCGATATGCTCTCCTGCGATCTAGTAAACGGAGAAACATCCAATACTTTACCGGGAACAAAATTAGCATCAAAAGCGTCACCCTGAGGATCATCGGATATAGCTGCAGTGAATTGTAATGAAGTTACTGTTGGTAATACTGAAAAGTTCGAATGCGAAACTCTCCAATAATAAGTGAGCATATTATTAGAAAGCGCAGCTTGATTGACCGTCTGTAATTCCGTATCAGACATTCTAATTTGAACATATCCATCATCTGCGTAATTAGCAATCACCATGTTCGCTGGAGTATATCGCACACTGGCATTCGCATTAGTACCAAGTGGATAAAAATAACTACCATTGGATGCCACCCGCATTTCAATACCTCCATCGGAAACATTTCCAGATGTCTGAACCATTCTTGTTACTCCAAAACCAGTCCCAGCGATTGCATTGCGAACTCTTAACTTTTGAGTTCCAATATTGAAAATCCCATTGGTCAACGTAAGGGTGCCTCTCAGAGCAAGTCCTCCTCCTATCAAGGAAACACCATTTACATTATCAATTTCAAGATTAAAAATAGCTCCAATACCATTTGAGGTAATATTTTGAGCACTGGCTCCAATCATTCTAAGTTTACCTGAAAATCCTTCAGCACCCACTGTATCCTGAAGATTTATATTACCGAGTGCATTAATGTTAAACGTCCTATACTCAAGTTTACCAGTTTCAACTGAAAGTTGTCCTGATGTAGAAAATGCTGCCGTAGCATTGCCACCTGTTATTCTCAATCCTTGATAATATTGATCTTTCTTAATTGATAAGTTGTGTAGCACTTGAGTGGCGTCAGAAGAGAAACTTATAAAACTAGTACCATCCCCTACAGAGGTAATCGTATTATTTCCCGTTGTGAAAGAGGCGCCCTCTTCTTCTATTATATTACCAGTCACGGTGATGTCTATGCCATTTGCTCTAAAATCAGCATTACGACCGATTACAGTGGTTACGCCAGCGAAATTGACATAAGTCGAAGTACTATTTTTAATAATTAAATCATCATACACAATAAGCGGTTGAGCTGCCAAAGTTCTTGGATCTGCCGATCCAAAAGCAGAAGTACCTCCATCTAAAATAACGTATCCAGTATTATTCGTGACTTTTCTGACCCGAAACTGATAAAACGGAGCTTTACTCGTTACAATAAAATCATCATTGGTATCTATTTCGGCTATTACCTCACCTCCTGTTACATTGAAATTACCATCGTCACCATTAATAAAAATACCTCCTCTAGAATTAGAATTGACAGTAAGGACGCCTCCAGACATAGAAAAAGAATTTCCTTCGTAGGTAAGGCTAAATGTATAATAATCAGTACTGGTACTTCCACCAGAGACATACACCTCTCCACCTGATTGCGAGTATCCTCCCTGGTTTGATGCTCCAAAAACCGAAGTTCGGAATTGATTCATCAATACTTTCCCTCCTGACACATTTAGGTATCCATTTCCTCTTGTAGTAATTCCACTATTGATACTTGCTGTCAAGGTTCCCGACGAGACTTGCACTCCACCATAAGGCACTATAGCCGTTCCCGCTGATTTGGTGACTGACCCGCCATCTACCCAAATCTTAGCAGCAGCAGACACATTATAATTTCCGCCGTTATTCAATTGTGGTATTGTTACATTATCGCCAATACGCACTGTACCCTTCAATAGACCAAGTGCATTTGTATTCGTGACTAGTTGAGCAATATCAGCGTGACCTTGATTGGCAAATCCATTTAAATTGAAGTCACCAGCATTTTCAGCGTCAATATTCAATCGATAGGTATCATCTTCACCTTTGTCTATTAAAATTCTGTAAAAGTGAGTTACGCCATTACATTGAATAAACTGATCCTCATTGTCATTAATAAAGTTGACATCTACTATACCGTCGGTAGCCTCAGAGTTATAAGTCGGAGTTGTCCTTTGGGTAAACTTAACAGAGCCATCATTGGTAAAATTACCACTCATGTTCAACTGATGACGGGCATTTGCTGAACCAGTTGTAATATTACCTGTCGATGTTACCTGTATATTTTCTGCAATATTAAGGGTAAGAGCCGTAGTGCTAGCGTTATTGTTGATTTGAAAAGTACCAGAACTTATGGTCAAATCACCATTCAAAGTCATGCTATTAGAAAGCACAGCTAAATCTCCCGATGCAATCAAATTAACAATTAAGTTATTCGCTGTAAAAGTTGAACCTAATAAAAGGCCATTACCTTTCAACTCAAGAGTTCCACCGGTTGCCGAATTAAACAAAGAAGCATCACCACTTGGGAAATTAAAACTATCATCTACCTGAGAGCCCTCCAAAATAATTTTACCAGTACCAATGATATTAGTGAAATTATGTCCATTAGATGTTCCTAAGTTTAGTGATCCAATAACCTGCATACTAGAGACAGATAGATTATTCAAATTTGCAGATCCATCTGTAGTCCTGGCACTAATGGTCTTTCCTGTATTGATAACAACTTTGTCAGTAGCTGAAGGGATTTCATTGTTCGGATTGACATAAAGTGGCACTATCGATCCATCCAATGTCCAAGAAACAGGATCTTGCCAATTTCCTGACCTGTAAGAATACCACACTCTTTGAGCTCCACCCAGCAATGGAGCTGTACTATTATTGACCGTTCCTAGCGTATAAAAGCCGTTTGTTAAATTAGCATCTTCTACATTGAAAAGTAGCTGATCACCAGTTGCTGAAACAGAAGCAGTAGTTACAATTTCATAGGTCGTTCCATTTCGTTTTAATAGTCTATAATCAGCGAGTTCTTGAGGAAATTGACCACTGATCCCATCGCTAAAATCAAAACCAATTGTAGCGTTTAAAGTACCAGTTTTCTGAAGAAACCAAGATTTAGACCATCTGTTAGTAACTAAACCAGTAACACTATCAGACACCACCGAGTTACTACCGCCAAGATGACCGGTCATCAAAAACTCACCATCTGTGATGCTCCCATCATAGGTAGTAAGCACTAATCCTGAACTTATAGCCCTTGTATTTGACTCTCCAGCTGAGCGACCAATACCTGTAATCCCCTTTTTGTATGCGCTACCGTAATAATCATTTGTAATAACGATTGCGTACTTCTCGGCAAGATAGTTTTCAACAATTAATCTCTCCGCCCTATTTAGTCCATCACCATAAACTATGACTTCAGCCAAATCTGCATTAAGATAGGTGCCATAATTATCATTCAAAGCCCCCAAAATGAGATCTGAACTAGCATTTGCCACCGCGGCGGCTTCACTTCTTGTCGCCCCTATTGTTGTGTTGATGACTTCATACTGTAATACTCGATTATAAAGTGAGGTTAAAATATAATCATTTGCAGCTGTCAGGGTTGTAGTTCCTGTTAGACGGTTGTCTCCTGTTGTTCTCACGTCAAAATTCAACTTCGAGCCAGTGTGCGTAAAAATGCTATATGCCTCCTCGGTACTAGAATCTACTCTTTTAGAGAGAATTCCTCTTGGATTATTATCTACAACACTAAACCGTGCAACAACAAGAATGGTAACTCCACCGTCAAACCCATCTAAAGATGCATTATCGACTATTCTAAGATAACGCTCAGTTCCATCAAATCGAACTACCTTGTGTGTACCGCTTGCCAAACCATCATTTCTAAAAATTGGCATAGGATCAGAGCCTTGTTGTGTTAGGGTATTTCCATTTCCACTTAGATCCGGCCAAGATGCAACACTAGCATTATTTGACAAAGCCAACGACGAAGCATCTAGCCAAAGTACATTGCGAGGACCGTTTGTACCAGAACCATCTCCAATGCCTCCTGGTCCCGTTTGAGCAACTACGATATTCGGATTTATTGAGATTAACCCAAGAAGTGCAAAAAACAAATGAAATATTTTCATATTAATAGAGCGAGGTTGTAATTTATTCAGATAAGAATGCTTTCACACGGAAACTACATTATTAAAATAAATAATTGGATGTATCTTCTATTTGAATCGATATACTATTCGATTTTGAAGGTGAAATCAAAAATGAATTTTGTAACTTTTTTTTTTGGAGGAGGATAAAATCATGGTAAATCTCTATTTTAAACAATATAAAGACATTTGAACCATCACCTTTTGTTACAGCCGAGTTAATTAATCTAAACACTTTTTAAAATGCAATAGTTGAACACATCTCAAGTATTGAGCTGCTGTATTGGTAGCAGCCCAAACAAGCAATATCGGCAATGACTATGGAGGATTAAATCACTTAATTAATCTGCATGGAAATTCATGGAATAGCTCGTATTTCTTCGACTATAATAGACTTTCAAATAGAGCGAGGTTACTTCTTTAACCAAAAAGAAATCCTCAGTTCCTTCTTCGAAAAGTAGTGAATCTGTAAAGAGATACTGATTAGCAAGGCCTTTGGCTTTGAAAGAAGACGTCATATAACCGAAGAATGTGGAGTCTGTAGGGTTACAAGTGTTTAATTGATACACGGCTATACCCATAGTCCTCTCTTCAACATAGAGTTTCAAGGAATCTCCACAATCCTCAAAAGCCTGAGCCTGCCCATCAATTTCTGAAGCAGTCAATATCCAAAGCTTTGACTCTCCACCAGAGATTAATCGATCTACTTGATAACCATAAAGGCCCTTCGGATAGAAGTCTTCTTCCTCACACCCGCAGAGCATGCCAATGAGCAATAATATGATTATCGACTTTTTCATTTCCCAAATTTACCCTTTAACATGGCAAGTTTAGCCTGAAGGTCACCATCTGGCTCTTTTTCTTCTCTTCTCGGCTTTGCATTAGTGGGTTTAGAACTTGTGGGTTTAGGACTTGTCTTAGAAGCTCTAGGCGCCGGCTTTCCGAAAGGATCTGATTTCATAGATAAAGAGATCCTCTTCCTTGCCACATCAACCTCAAGAACTGTTACGTTTACCTTTTGTTGGAGTTTCACAGCCTTTGCGGCATCTGAAACAAATGAATCTGAAAGGTGACTCACATGTACCAAACCATCTTGATGTACTCCTATATCTACAAACGCTCCAAATTTGGTGATATTGGTAACCACCCCTGGTAATTTCATACCTATAGATAAGTCTTTCACCTCATGGACATTGTCAGCAAAGGAGAATGTTTCAAACTGCTCTCTTGGATCACGTCCTGGCTTAGCAAGTTCATCAACAATATCTTTAAGCGTAGGCAGTCCTAAATCTCCGGAAACATATTTTTTCAAATCAATTCTAGTTCTCAAACTGGCATCCCTCACCAAATCTTCGACAGTGCATCCCAAATCTTTAGCCATGGTATTGACTGTTTCATAGCGCTCAGGGTGCACAGCACTTTCATCCAAAATATTTCCAGCACCTTTGATCCTTAAGAACCCTGCAGCCTGTTCGTAGGCTTTATCTCCCAGCCTCGGTATTGATTTAAGCTGTTCTCTGCTTTTGAAAGCCCCATGCTCATTTCTAAAATTGACAATATTCTCGGCGAGCTGTGGTCCTAGTCCAGAGACGTATGTAAGCAGTTGCTTACTTGCTGTATTGAGTTCCACACCAACACCATTTACACAACTCATCACAGTATCATCTAGAGAGGTTTTTAGGGCATTCTGATCCACATCATGCTGATACTGACCTACGCCTATTGACTTGGCATCTATCTTCACCAACTCCGCCAATGGATCCATCATGCGTCTACCGATGGAAACTGCACCACGTACTGTAAGATCATAATCACCAAACTCTTCCCGTGCTACATCAGAAGCAGAGTAAATAGAAGCGCCACTTTCATTCACCATTGCAATGATGATAGACTTTGGAAGTCCAATTCCTTTTACAAATTGCTCTGTTTCTCTACTCGCCGTACCATTGCCTATTGCTATGGCTTCTATTTCATACTTTTGGCAAAATGCTGCGATAATCGCTCCTGAGGTTTGAATGTCTTTCTTTGGTTCATTTGGATAGATAGCCGTATGATCAAGAAGCTTACCTTGTCTGTCAAGGCACACCACTTTGCAGCCTGTACGAAATCCAGGATCAAGGGCAAGAACTGCCTTTTGCCCCAAAGGAGCAGCTAATAATAGTTGCTTGACATTGTCAACAAATACATTGATGGCTTCTAAATCGGCAGCTTTTTTACTTTCCAAACGTGCCTCTGTTTCAATACTTGGCTTGATTAGACGTTTGTAAGCATCTTTAACGGCAATCTCCAAGTGTCCCGAAGACTCATTTTGACTGATCAAAAACTGACGATTGAGCAAATCAACAGCACTTGACTCTTCCACATAAGTGTCCATCGCTAAGATTCCCTCCTTCTCTCCTCTTCTGATAGCCAGCAATCTATGAGATGGTATGCTTTTCAAAGATTCTTCCCACTCGAAGTAGTCTTTGTATTTCTGCCCTTCAACTTCTTTTCCCTTCAATATTTTAGAAAGCACCTTGCCTTCAGATTTGAAAAGGTTTCTAACCTTCTCGCGTGCTTGCGCATCTTCACTTACCCACTCAGCCATGATATCTCTAGCACCTTGGAGTGCTTCTTCAATGTTTTCAACACCCTTCTCTGTATCTATGAACTCGGCAGCCCAATCATCAGGACTGCCCTGTCTTTGATCCCAAAGTCTTTTTGCAAGCGGCTCAAGTCCCTTTTCCTTAGCCACAGAAGCTTTGGTTTTACGCTTTGGTTTGTATGGCAAATACAGATCTTCCAAAGCACTCATTGTCTCAGCCTGATCTATCTTTTGCTTCAACTCAGGTGTCAGTTTCTCTTGCTCGTCTATAGATTTCAAAATCGCCTCTCTGCGCTTGTCCAAATCTCTCAATTGCGTAAGCCTATCCCGGACATTTGCTACTTGTACCTCGTCCATGGTACCTGTAAGTTCTTTTCGATATCTAGAGATAAAGGGAACAGTACCGCCTTCATCTAAAAGTTGAATAGTGGCTGTTACGAATCGGGATTGAAGGGAAAGCTCTTGGGCTATCTTTGCAGAATAGTTGATCATGAATAGTTTTTAATCGCTAAATGTCCGACTAATGATAATCGGGTGCCAAAAATATCATTTCTATGATTTTAAAGTCAAGGTTTGCGTTAGTTAATTGGTAATATTTTTAAGAGCCATGAAGAAGAAAACCTATCGTAGAGAATTGATTGAATGGATGGTGCTTGTGGCTGTGGGATTAACCCTCTATGTAACAGGACTTCACACCCAAGTCATAGGGCAAATACAGCGAGTAGTTCTTGCCACAGGTTTTATATCTCCTGATCAACTGGATGAGAAAGTAGCTGCCGACTACAACCTTCAACTTACGGATGCGTCTGGCAAAGTGGTGGATTTTTCCCAATTCAAAGGTGAAGTAATTTTTCTCAATTTCTGGGCTACTTGGTGTCCACCTTGTATCGCAGAGATGCCTGACATCAATGATCTATATAATAAAGTCGGTGATCGTGTACGATTCGTAATGGTATCTGTAGATCAAGATCCGAATAAAGCTATTGATTTTGTTGCTAGAAAGAAATTTGATTTACCAATCTATTTTGGCGCCAGCAAAACTCCCAAAGTATTTCAATCGCGCTCTATACCTACTACGTTCATCATTTCTCCAGAAGGTAAAATAGTAGTAAAGCAAATGGGCATGGCTCAATATGATTCGGAAGAATTCAAGGAGTTTCTTTTAGGCTTATTGCCAAAGGAAAAGTAAAGTTGTTACAATTCTAATGACACAGAATTGCCTGTTCCTTTAGATATTTCATCCCAAGACTGGTCAGCAAAGGTTATTTTAGAAATCTGGCCGGGCGAAAGATCCCTATTATTCTCTTTTGTCAAATAATCATTCAAATAGGAAATGGCAGGATTGTGACCAATCAATAAAACATCATGATGATTCATATCCGCAGAAACTACGGTATCAAATAGCGTCTTGACAGAAGCTTCATATATCTCATCTATATATTCCACATAAATATCAGAGCCTAAAGCTGAAAGTAGAATCTCTGCGGTCTGACGTGTACGTAAAGAAGGGCTGCAAAACACAATATCAGGTAAAAAACCATCAGCTTTGAGCTTCGAACCTAGAGCTACAATATCTGATGCACCCTTTGGGGTAAGTGACCTATCGAAATCATTTGTGTTCATTGCATGTTCAGCCTGTCCATGTCTCAATAAATAAAGATTCCTTACCATTTGAGCTTTTTTGTAGTTAAAGTTGCAATCAAAAGTATAGAAAAACCTTTGGCTCCAAGTATTGCTTCAGGTTAGAATAGATTTAATTTAGGATATTTACCCACGGTTAAAAAATAAATAATGGCAAAAAATCTGGTTATAGTAGAGTCCCCGGCAAAGGCGAAAACGATTGAAGGATATTTGGGAAAAGACTACCAGGTAAAATCTTCGTACGGACACGTACGTGACCTACCGAAAGGCGACAAGGCGATAGACATAAAGAATGGTTTCAAACCGACTTATGAAGTGTCTGCGGATAAAAAGGATATCATCAAAGAGCTAAAGAAGCTTACCAAAGATGCTGAAATAATCTACCTAGCGAGTGATGATGACCGTGAGGGAGAAGCCATTTCTTGGCATTTAAAGGAGGCTTTAAACCTCGATGACTCTAAAACGAGACGCATTGTCTTTAGAGAAATCACTAAGAATGCTATCCAAAATGCGATTCAAAATCCACGGGGTATTGATATCGATTTGGTGAATGCACAGCAGGCCCGTAGGATATTAGATCGTTTGGTTGGCTTTGAACTTTCACCAGTCCTCTGGAAAAAAGTAAGACGTGGACTTTCGGCTGGCAGGGTACAGTCTGTAGCTGTGAGAATGGTGGTGGAGCGCGAGCGTGAGATTGATAAATTTGATGCGCTTTCGAGCTTTAAGATCACTGCAAGCTTTACCCTAGATGAGGGGAAAATTCTGCAGGCTGAATTGGGCACACGTTTCAAAGTAGAAGCAGAAGCTGACGCTTTCTTAAAAAAATGTGTTGGTGCGGAATTTAAAATTCAAAACCTAGAAACCAAGCCAGCAAAGAAAAGCCCTGCAGCACCATTTACAACTTCTACCCTTCAGCAAGAGGCGAGTAGAAAATTAGGTTACTCGGTATCTTACACCATGTCGCTGGCACAGAAGCTATATGAGGCTGGTAAGATCACCTACATGAGAACTGACTCAACAAACCTTTCTCAAGAGGCCATCAATGGCGCAAATGCGGAAATTACGTCGGCTTATGGTAAAGAATTTATTGAGAACAGGATTTACAAGACAAAATCTCAAGGTGCTCAAGAAGCTCACGAAGCTATAAGGCCTACAGATTTTCATAAGCACACCACTTCTGGTGGCACTGCAGAAGGTCGACTATATGATCTGATATGGAAGAGAGCAATTGCTTCTCAGATGGCAGATGCTCAGCTAGAAAAAACGACTGCTACTATATCCATTTCTACAACAGAAGAAACACTGGTTGCACGTGGTGAGGTGATCAAGTTTGAAGGATTTTTGAAAGCTTACCTTGAGTCTACTGACGATGAAGAGGATGAAGAACAGAAATCTATGCTACCTCCTTTGAACATAGGTCAAGCACTCAGCCTACAAAGAATGATCGGAAAAGAAGGTTTCACCAGACCTCCTGCTCGCTATACGGAAGCTAGTTTGGTAAAGCAACTTGAAGAAAAAGGAATTGGTAGACCATCTACTTATGCTCCTACTATTTCGACCATTCAAAAGCGAGAATATGTAGTAAAAGAAGAGCGAGAAGGACGTGAAAGACAATATCAGGAATTGATATTGGAAGCAAATAAAATTACGGTTGCAACTAAAACTGAGGTAACTGGAGCGGAAAAGAACAAACTCTTTCCAACCAATATTGCAATGATTGTGAATGACTTCCTTATTGAGCATTTTGACAATGTGGTAGATTATTCTTTCACAGCTGATGTGGAAAAAGAGTTTGATGACATAGCGAATGGACTATTAGGATGGGAAGCCATGTTGACTTCATTCTATGGGAAGTTTCACACCAAAGTGGAAAATACCGAAAATATAGAACGAGCTGATATCTCTGCAGCACGTGAGCTCGGCGATGACCCTAAAACTGGTCAGAAAATTTATGCTCGAATGGGTAAGTTTGGAGCTTATGTGCAATTAGGTGAGTCTCCAGAAACGGATGAGGACGAAAAGCCACAATATGCAAGCTTGCGAAAGGGTCAATTTCTTGAAAGCATAGATCTAGAACAAGCACTTGAGCTATTCAAACTGCCTCGTAATATTGGTGAATTTGAAGACAAGGTGATGACTGCAGCTATTGGGAGATTTGGACCTTATATACGTCACGACAGCAAATTCGTCTCTTTAGGAAAAGAATATGACCCACTCACAGTCACTTATGACGAAGCTGTAGAGTTGATACTTGCTAAGCGTGAGGCAGATGCCAACAAATTCATTAAGACCTTTGATGAAGATCCTGAAGTTCAGGTACTTAACGGTAGATATGGCGCTTACATCAAGTTTGGCAAGAAAAACGTCAAAATACCTAAGGACAAAGTTCCAGAAGAATTGACCTACGAGGAGTGTAAAGATTTGGCTGACAAAACACCTGAGAAGAAAAAAGGTGGATTCAAAAGAAAAGCAGCTAAATAAGCTAGGTGTAAAATTATTAAATAAGGGTCGCCCATTTTATTGAGCGACCCTTTTTTATGGGATTCGGCAATTGATTTTAATTACTTCAAATTCCAGATTTTCTCGTAGCCCTTACCTTTTTCGTCAGCTTTCAATCCGGCCATAGCTTCTTTGAACAATGCAATTTGGCGATCTACATTCATGATCTTATTGAGTTGATCAACCACATTGGCTGCATTCTGCGTATCATCTACACCCTGCCCTGGACCAGTTATTAATCCACTTGCGTAGGTAGTAGGTCCTACTTTCCAACCATTGGTTGGACCATCTATTTTAAATGAAAATCTAGGACTCAAAGAGAAATCCTCCCAAGACATAGCACAATCTACCGTCACTGAAATAATACCATCGACACCTAGCTCATCGAGCAATTTGATCTCAGGTTTATCATTCGGAAAGGTACTACTTCTGGTAGACCACATTTCACCTGCAGTTGTAGGTAGTAATAGTTTACAGCCTTTATAAGGCTTCACGACTACTTCCTCTGTAACCGTATCCATTGTAGCGTAAAGGTTTTGATATTGACTTGCCTTCATTGTAGTTTCAATTGGAATGATTTGCACGTTCATTTCTGAAAGAAGTGCGGCCTCAAACTTCTTATAAAATTCATTCACCAATTGATCCCAATATGCGTCTGGCACCTTAGGAAAAGTCTTAGTGGTAGTCGTGGTGGTTGTGGTAGTGACGTTTCCAGAGGTACTAGAAGATACGCTTGATTGCTGCTGTTTCAGTTCTGTAGCTCTCACTACGAATGATGCCATAGCTAACTTTTTAGGTTCAGATAATGGTGGCCCCCAGAAGGCATTTGGTTTACTTGCGTCAACTTTAAATCCATCGTCTTTCTTTACCTTATAGGACGCATTAAATTCATCCATTCCGATTCCTAAGAAGGTCTTTTGATCTCCAACTAGATTAATTGGCGACCAATCCATGGCACCTGAGATCACCTGTGCTGCACCTACACCTGGCACGTTCATAATCTTCTCCGAGGTGCGTTGCACCAAGATATAGTTGCTTCCTTGCTCAAACTTGTAGGCAGGAGTTCCTGTGTGTCTAAATGCTTCTTTAGGAATAACTATTTTATCAGTCGGTTTAAAGAAACCCAACTCATTAAACCCGCGAATGCCCATCACTTTGCCCAAAACAGACACATAGAAGTAATCTTTTGCTCCGACAGGATTTTTCAGTACTAAAACTAAATCTTCATCCATGTTGATGTCCACCACTTCACCCCTAGGCACTCCATTTACACTCACTATTTCTATTGGATCAACTGGATCAGCTTTGAGGGTAGCTTTATCTCCCTTTACGGTGGTGATGTCAACAGTATGAGAACCACTATTTTGCTCGACTATTCCTCCATAGAAACCATTGGCCACATGCTCAGTCTCGATATTATCAATCTTCACTGAACCATCAATCTTGCTCATTCCCACCCCTTCTTTTTTCAGAAACAATATACCAGCCATATCCATACCTGGTTGCCAAAACCCAAAGTATTCGGTCTCTACCGTTTCTGTCTCACTAGGATAAAGGTTTTGCATGAAAATAACCTGCATGGATAAAGTAGATAGGTCGTCTGTCGTGGAGGTTAGCAAGTTGCCAGCAAGCTTACCAAGGGTCTTCATTGGATTGAAGTTTTTTACCTTTGATTTCATTTTACCAGCAAAGCCACCTTCCTCATCTGAGGAATCATCGTTGGTTGGTTCTGAGGTGTCATCTCCCTTTTTACCAAAAGGCAATTTCTGAGCTACTACATCTGTGACAATAAATCCCAGGCAAATAGCGAAGCAGAAGGTCAAGCGTCTAATTCGTTTCATAATTTTACAGTTTTTTTTCTTTGCTAAGTTATTTGGGTATAAACGCTCAACATATACCGTCTGGAGGGTATATTCATGCCAATTGTAGGGTTTAAGTGGTAATAACCTAAAGGATATTCCTTCAGGAAATATGCTCAAAATCACATGAAACAAATAATTATCAATATCTCTTTGGTAATAAGCCATAGCTTCTTACTTTTGCACTCATATCGCGGGGTGGAGCAGTTGGTAGCTCGTCGGGCTCATAACCCGAAGGTCACTGGTTCGAGTCCAGTCCCCGCTACTTTTGAGCAACTCAATGAAGCTCTACGAAACCCCTTAACTCTGAATATCAATGAGTTAAGGGGTTTTTCAATTTCGGGGGATTGCGTAGAATTACTAGTTTTTACTATTAATCCTACTATTATAATTTGTGTCAAGGTTCATCACTAAACCACACTATGACATGAATTATCCAACTATCAACATCGAGTACAACCGCCTGAAATACAAAAGCAAGAACGGACTTGCTACCGTTTACCTTAGAATCTACTTCGCTGGTAAGACGGATTACATTCCTTTAGACAAGATTCCAAAGATCCATTTCAAGGATTGGGTTGGCGATGCTCGCAATGGCCATTGGGTTCGCAATGACCTACTGGTCAATGACAAGATCAACGAGCTATTGGGAGAAGCCAGGCGACACGTATCCGCTTTAGCTATGAAGAATACTCCTATGACTGTCAAAAGCATTAAGGATCACTTCAGGAACCCTGAAAAGACCATGAGCTTTAACAACTTCGCTCGGGACTTTGTGCGAAACATCAATAAGAAAAAACAGGACGAGGAGAAGCTAGCCTATCGCACCATTCAGGCCTACCAATCCTTCTTGGTCAAATTGGACGACTTTAATCCCAATATCCCATTTGACGTAATCACTCCAGAGCTATTGGAAGACTTTAAGGATTACCTCTCCGCAAAGCATAACCTGATGAAAACGACTAGAGCCAAGCACTTTGATAAGTTTCAGGTAATCTATGATGCTGCTGCCAAGCGGAAGCTAGTGGACTTCACTCCTCGCCTATTCCAGGGATACCGAGCTAGGAACAATCCGACCCACGTTAAGCTAGACATTGACGAGATTACGAAATTCAAGACTACTGTACTTGAAGATTCTACAGATGACTTTTACAAAGTCCTCTTCTTCCTTCAGACACTTACAGGACTTTATTTCTCCGATCTAAGAGTACTCACCAATGGCAACTTTAAATCGACTACCCTTAATGAGCATCAAGAAAAGAAAACCATCTATTATCTAGAAGGCCACCGCACCAAGAATGATGAACGCTTTGTGATCCGGCTCTTTCCCGATGCACTGGAAATCATCAATGGGTATGCTGTTCTGACAGCTAATAATCCTGAGCAAGTCTTATTTCCTGACCTTATCAGTGAACAGAAGTATAACAAGCGACTCAAGCGTATAGCTACCTTGCTTGGTATCAATAAGAACATAAGCAACAAAGTAGCAAGGCATAGCTTCGGTAGCTGGATGGTGGGTATAGGAAACACCACAGAGAAAGTAGGATCCGCAATGGGGCACACCAAAGATGCCACCACGCAGATCTATAGCAGGATGAGCGTAAAGCAATCATTACAAAGCTGGGTAGTGCCTGACATTTAGGAGACACACAAACGCCAACAGCCAAACGCGAATAGCAGACAGCCACCACCCAAAAACCAATACCAAACACACAAACACCAAATACCATGAATACAGTGAATACAGTGAAAAGCCAACGGCTAACAGCCAACAGCCAATACCACACAAACACCACTCCTCCGACTATCTTACCTCAAATCTGAAAGCAAATCACAACTTTCATGACAGCTTATTATCTTGCAACCACACACAAACACCAGACCATGAAATCCAAAGAAAAGAAGCTTGGAGTAACTACATATATACAAGATGAGCAAGGAAATAAAGGAGACAATTACTATTGTAGAATAACCTATTTAAGAAAGAAATTCGTTTTAAAGAGCCCGACAGCTAGGGTTCTTGGAAGGAGAATTGAAGAAGTTACTTTAGAAGCAATTGAAGAGAATGATAACCGAATAATTCAGAATGTAAAAAAATTTATTGATTCGACCCACATAGAATTTGAACTAAAGCATTTTAAACAGGACTCAGTAAAAAATCTCTTAAGAAGCATTGATTTACTCAATTATAAAATTACTGCATATCTATTAATGGATGAATTAAAAGAGTCCCATCCTGAAACGACTTATTTTATTTCATGTATTGCAGAAGATGAGGATTTGATAGATAGTTACTTAATGTCACTTGAGGAGCTAGATCCAGGACTTTATCTTTCAATTGGAGATGAAATTGGATTCATACAAAATGAATTTTCTGATTTGATACAAGAATATCTAGAATCAAACGACCAGATATACTGTTCGCTCGCTGATATTCTTGTATCCCAAGAACTACTTTCATTTTTGTCCGAGATGAATGACGATAATATAATCAAAAGGTTTGAAACTATTAAAACATCTGCTTTTCCAATTGATTTTAGGAGGACGTGGAAAATAACTTTATAAATGTTTCTTTTTAAATGGAAACATTTATTATCATTGCTCATCGAAATTCATTAGCAACCAAATAAGAGCAAATGTTCACGAAAGAAACAACTGTTGTTCCTCTACCATTAGGAGAGTTCAACCAAATGAAAGAAGATATTCGTTTTCTCAGAAGAGAATACGAGTCGAATAGGAAAACTCAACCCCCAAATATACCTGAGTGGATACCACGGAAAGCCTTCATGTCTACCTGCAATATAGGTAGCACCACATTCAACATCCTAAAGAATCAAGGAAAGCTGGATCTAAACACCATCAATAGAAAAGTATTTGTTCACCGTAGTTGTGTTGATAAATATTTCTCTGGAGCTATCACCACCAAGTAAGCTACCAACATCACATCCCACACACAAACACCATTTTTCATGAATAAGTCAATTAACCATTTGTATTATCTTTTTTAAACTATAACATATAGTAACATGAATAATAGTGAAAACATCAAATTGACGCTTGAAATGAGTGGTGTCGAGCAGCTCATAGATACCAATAATAGACTCGCCCAACTTCTTAAAGATGAAGGTCTAAATTTTGATGAACAAACTTTGTGGCTAATTCTCGACCTTCTTCTAGAAGCCACCATTACCGAGGAAATAATTGAACGGGAATACGTTCATAATATGCACATTAATGCTCTATTCAAGAAAGCCGTTGAACTAGGATTTTTATCCCCAGCACACGCTGCGGAATTATGGAAACTAAAATAGACATAGTAACACCTAAAGCCGTTTAATCACGGCTTTTTTCATTTTAGAATAATCGTCGTGTTTGCGGTGTTTGTGTGTCGGACACACACAAACACCAATCAAACGAGTGTTGGCTATCCTAGATCGAATGTCTGAGCTGGGGTTGATTAATTACCGTAGTTGGCAATCTGATTTGATTGTCTGTAAGTCCTTAGAAATAATTGAATGAATTATCACAATCACCACCGATCCACTTAATTTCTTAACAATATAAATCTCACCTCCTATATGTCAGGTTTAATCGCAAACTCAACAATCGAAAGAATACGAGAACTAAGTCTCACAGACGTAGTAGCCAAGTATTCACCCCATGAGATGAAAAGGCAGGGCTCTTCTCTTATTGGCCTTTCTCCTTTCTCAGAGGAGAAAACACCATCCTTTAATATTGTGCCGTCAAAGAACCTTTACAAGTGTTTTAGCTCCGGAAAAGGCGGTAATAACCCCATAGCTTTCGTCATGGATGTGAAAGGTATTGGGTTTTATGATGCCGTACTACAGCTGGCACAAGATTTCACTATCACTATTGATTACGACGGAGCAGATCAAACTACCGCCCAAGAACGCCAAACAGAGAAAAAAAGGCATGACACTCTGCTGAGAGCTACTAATCGACAATTTTCTCAACAATTGGAGGCCTTGGGTACGGAGAGCGACTCCTACAGGTACGTTTTCGAATACTTAGGGTATGACTGTGACGATCGGGATCAATGGGAGTTTGGGATTGCTCCAGATATAGCAAAGTTTCTCACAAAGTCGGTCATTCAAAGCGAATATTATCCAGAAGCCATTTCGCTTGGTCTGATAACTGAAAAGGAAGGAAGCACCTATGACCTATTCCGCAACAGGTGGGTTTTCCCTATTTACAACCATTACAATCAAATTGTAGGTTTCGCTGGGCGGATACTCTCAGGTGATTCTAAATATCCAAAATACATCAACTCTAAGGAGTCGGTGCTTTTCCAAAAGTCTAAGATTCTCTTTGGGCTCAATCACGCTTTGGATAAGATCAAGCAAAAGGGATTTGTCTATCTGGTAGAAGGTTACACCGATGTTTTCACATGGCATAAGCTAGGGCTTCAAAATACAGTAGCAAGTTGCGGTACTAGCTTTACCGTAGATCAAGCTAAACTCCTGAAGCGGTTCACAGGTAAAGTGGTGGTTTGTTTTGATGGAGATGCTCCAGGTCAGAAAAAAGCTATAGACACCATAGAAACATTGATTCGAGAAGGACTCAACCCTGAGGTAGTGCTACTCCCTGAAGGAGATGATCCAGACAGTTTCGGCAGGTCAGACCTATCGCAGCTTCATAACCATACTCAACTTACCTCCAGATATGACATAATCGCAAACAAGTCTATCCACGATTATTTGACCATCAATAAACATGATGGGATTGAATACCTCATTGATGTGATTTTCCTACCCTCCCATATCAGCCAAAACTCACACGATAAGCAAAAGGCACTTGATAAAATAGCAGGTATTATAGGCTGTATTACCAAGAACGTAGTGCTTGATGATTACTCAAAATTCATTGCTAAAAAGTATGAATACCGTGTGCAAACAGTACGCGATGCAATAGATGAAGCAGCTGAAGTTCACACCAAAAGTCAAGAACGAAAGCAGTATCAAGAACACGTCAAGAAAAACCGAATTGTTAAGCTAGAGGGAAACCCAAATCAGTTCCCATTCTTCTCCGAGGAGACCACTTCAAAAGGAGAATACAAAGGCATTCGGATCAACAAACTCAAATTTGTAAAGCTCTTGGCCAGCTTCGGTTATAGTAGGTACGAGCTTGGCGATAGCGAGACACAAGCGGACAGACAGTACACATTCGTAAAGATTGAGGAAAGCATAATCACGCATACGAGCAAAGAATCTATCATAGATGAACTGGAGCGATTTATCCAAAATGATTATGATTTTGTAGAGGCTGGATTTATCAACACGGATGCCGAGGACTTGATTAATAAACTCTATGATGGAATGAGAGCCTATTTCAATAAGGATCTCTTTCATAGGGTTAGACAGGACAGCCCTATCATCATCAATAAGGATCAGGTAAATAAGATGTTTTTCTACTTTTCCAATGGATTCGTAGAAGTCACTGAGGAAGGCTACTCATTGAAACCATATGCAGATATGCCCGGGTCTGTATGGAATCATCAGAAACTCGACCGAGAATTTAACGCCATTCCAAATTTTGCGACCAAGAAAATTGATATTAAAGACACTGGAGTAGTCTCAGATTTTGTTTGGAAAGTGTGCAATCAAGATGCCGAACGCTTCGAGTCACTAACCTCCATCATTGGCTATTTGATGCATGACTTCTATGACTACAAACTACGGGCGATCAACTTTACCGATTCCAGCTTATCGGAGGAAGCCGACGGACGATCAGGAAAAACCCTATTGAGTCAAATCATAGGATGGGTCAGGAGCTACACAGAGATCAACGGTAAAGACTTTAACGCCAATGATAAGGGTAAGTACGAAAGTGCTGACATAGGTACTCAGGTGCTACACATAAACGATGTGCAAAGCATAGGAGCCAATAAGTTTCACTTTGAAAGTATATTCAACGATGTGACGGAAGGCTACATGATCAAAAAGCTGTACGTCCCTCCTTTTCGCAACCGATCAAAAATGATCATCTCCAGCAATAACCCAATAGATGTTCGTGGGGGATCTCAGAAGGATAGGATTATCGAGTACGAACTATCCAACTTTTTTAGCTCTGAGCACTCTCCAGAAGATGAGTACGGTATCTGGTTCGGTCGTGACTTTGACAAAGAGGAATGGCAAAAGACCTACAACTTCCTTTGTACTTGCGCTATGTCTTATCTGAGGCATGGATTAGTCACTCCGAAAACCATCAACCTCGAACAAAGAAAACTGATCCAATACACCAGCAAAGAATTTCTTGAGTTCATGCATGAGATAGAGCAAAACTGCAAGGAGGGCAATCAGGTCGATCCATACCCAGGATACTTCAAAAAACTACAAAGCAACAACCTCAAACTTCCTATGGACGATTGGTCAGACATACGAGAGCTGCCAAAACTTGATAAAAAACTTCTCAAGGAATTATTCGAGGAGAGCTATGAAGACTTTAGCCACGCAAATTGGTTCACGTCTAAATTATGGACTAAATGGTTGCGCGACTACTCCGAAAAAGCCCTTGGAATAAAGAAGCCTTTGGAGACACGTGCAAACGGAAGAAGCTGGATTCAATTCGTTGAAAGCAAATGATTTGGCTAATTATTATACTCATATACTCTTTTAGAGTAAAAGAGTAATTATTTGCACTGAAAGACCATTAAGCAACTAATTATCAATGACTTACAAGAGTGCAAACCTAGTGCAAATTGAGTGCAAACCATTTTCGTATGCACTTCGCAAATTTTCATCAGTGCAGAAAAACGTTGTTTGCACTTCTAATGCACTGGATTTGCACTAATACAACATATTGATTATCAATTAATTAACTCCTTAAAGTGCAAATAATTGATAAAAAAATCGTTTTAAGACCTCATTACCCTGTTCGGTCATTCTATGTAAATCTATAGAAACACCCCATCCGAAAAAGATGAGAAAGCCATTCTCCACCGTACCGATATCATAAAAATTAGTAGATTTAACCATTGTCTATCATCGCTTACTATCATCGAAACGCTGAAACTCTCAATTCCAACTTTTAACCACTCCAGTATAGTATTGGAAATAACATCATGCTGGGATGAATAAAAAAGACCTATCCGAAAGAGATATTTGCAGCCAGTTCATCAATCCTGCCATTGTCAAGGCAGGTTGGAATATGAAGAAGCAGGTACGAGAAGAGGTCTCCTTTACAGATGGCCGCATCATTGTCCAAGGCAGAATGCATACCAGAGGTAAGAGGAAGAGAGCAGACTACATTCTGTACTACAAACCACAGATGCCTATTGCCATTATAGAGGCAAAAGATAATAAGCACAAGGTTGGTGATGGGATGCAGCAAGCACTTGAGTATTCGGAAATACTTCAAATTCCATTCGTATTCACTTCCAATGGAGATTCATTCATTTTTCATGATAGGACAAACTCTTCTGGAATAGTAGAAACTGAGATTTCACTTGATGACTTTCCATCACCAGAAGAGCTTTGGCAAAGACACTTGCAAAGCACTAAAGTAGAAACACCTCAAGCAAGGGAAATTGTAGAGCAAGAATACTATGCTGATGATAGTGGCATGAGTCCTCGCTACTACCAGCAAAACGCCATCAACCGTTCAGTTGAAGCAGTAGCCAAAGGACAAGATCGAATCTTGCTGGTGATGGCAACTGGTACGGGTAAAACCTATACCGCTTTCAACATTATCTGGCGTTTGTGGAAATCAGGAGTAAAGAAACGGATATTGTTTCTGGCAGATAGAAATGCATTGCTCGATCAAACGAAGAATGGTGACTTTGCCCCTTTTGGCAATGACATCATGCACATCATCAAGAACAGAAAGATCGATAAATCCTATCAAATCTATTTCGCCTTGTATCAAGGGTTGACAAGTAATGATGAAGAAAAAAACGCCTACAAAGAATTTAGCCAAGACTTCTTCGACCTAGTCATCATTGACGAGTGCCATAGAGGGAGTGCTTCGGAAGCCTCTGCCTGGCGAGATGTGCTTGACTACTTCAAGTCAGCTACACAAATAGGTATGACTGCCACACCAAAGGAAACAAAGGACATATCAAACATCTCCTACTTTGGCGAACCTATCTATACTTATACATTGAAGCAGGGCATAGAAGATGGATTTCTAGCTCCTTACAAAGTGATTAGGGTTACTACCTCTGTGGACGAAGGATGGCGACCGACCAGCGGATTGAGGGACAAATACGGACATGAGATAGAAGATCGCATCTATAACCTCAAAGATTATGACCGCACGCTTGCTATAGATAATCGTACGGAGCTTATTGCGAAGCGCATTACAGAATACTTGAAAGCGACAGATCACTTTGCCAAAACGATTGTCTTTTGTGTGGATATTGATCATGCCAACAGAATGCGTCAAGCACTGATTAATCTGAATGCTGATTTGGTAGCTAAGAACCCCTACTACGTAGTGAAAATCACTGGGGATGATGAAGTAGGTAAACGTGAGCTTGACAACTTCAAAGATGTTGAGGAGCGATTTCCAGTAATTGCCACAACCTCCAAAATGCTCACAACTGGTATCGATACCAAGATGGTAAAGCTGATCGTATTGGAAGCCAATATTGCCTCCATGACTGAGTTTAAGCAGATTATTGGGCGAGGTACTCGCATCCGTGAAGCTGAGGGTAAAGTCTTTTTCACCATTATGGATTTCAGAAAAGCGACCAACTTATTTGCAGATCCGGATTTTGATGGAGATCCAGTTCAGATTTATGTGCCAGGTGTAGATGACCCTGTAGTGCCGCCAGATGAAACCGATGAGGATGATGACGATGGATTAGGAATTTTGGTGGACCCACCTATGCCTGGAGGGGAAATAGACCTGCCACCTGAAGGACCAACTGAGCCACCGAGGAAATTCTATGTCAACAATGTGCCAGTAACTGTAGCTCATGAAAGGGTGCAGTACTATGGTGCTGATGGTAGGCTAATCACAGAGTCCTTAAAGGACTATACCAGAAAGAATATCATGAATGAATACTCTTCGCTGGATGCTTTCATTATAAAATGGAATGAGTCGGAAAAGAAGGAGGAGCTGATTGCTGAATTAGCAGATCATGGAGTGCTGCTGGAAGCGCTGAAAGAGGATATCGGTCAAGAGCTTGATCCATTTGATCTCATCTGCCATGTGGCGTTTGATCAACCACCACTTACAAGAAAGGAGCGAGCGCAAAATGTTCGTAAGCGCAATTACTTCACTAAGTATGGCGAAGTAGCTCAAAAGGTGCTCGATAAACTTCTTGAGAAATATGAAAATGAAGGGATTACCGCCATTGAAAAAGGAGCCATCTTAAAAGTGGCACCATTCAACGAAATGGGTTCCGTCATGGAACTGGTCAGAGCTTTTGGGAAAAATGAGGATTTCGAAAAGGCCATCAAGGAATTAGAAAGAGAACTATATCTAATAGCTTAGCAATGGCAAAATGTCAATTTTCAGAAACCCAATTCGTAATGGGATACTTAGGAGAGTATTTCGAACAACTTAGAACTAGATTCCCATACTATCGCTTTCACTTTGCACTACCCAGCCAAATAATAGAGCCTCTTCTCGGAGCAGATTTTGTAATAAGACATCTTAAAACGATTGATTTTTTTCAATTTAAAAGAAGTGAATATTTGAAGAGAAGAAGAGGAGATCGTGAAATTGCAAGTGGATTAGATAAGAGTTTTGTTCCTTATTATCGATTTCAGATTTATAATGATGGGGATATTCCTCAATTTGATCGCTTGAGGTATATATCAACCTTACATCAAAATTTTAGGACTTACTATTGTGCGCCAAGGTTTAATACCCATAGAGAATTTCAAGATTTATTTTGGGCAAAAAATATTATGCCTAATTCTGCCCTAATTGATTGTAGACAATTTGATGATCCCCGATTCTATCGACCAAATTTCGATATTAATGATAATCAAAATCATTATTTGGTTTTTAATAATGGGACAAAAGGATACTTGTGCTCTAAAAAAGAAGAAATAGAAATTATTAAGAACCCTCCTTTGGATTGGGATTTTCAATATCAGGTGGATTCTATAAAATTAATAGATACTCTCTACCTTGGATTGCTTGAACGTGATAAAGTAAATCTTGAAACAATAGAATTTCCAATTGAGACTCCAATACAAAAGCTGAATTTTACTACTTCCTATTTGATGGCGAAATATGGAATAATGACAATATTGAAAGCTGAATAATTAACTAAATGAGCATAACAACCAACATAAAAGGCATCCGTGACATCATGCGGAAGGATACGGGAGTAGATGGAGATGCACAGCGGATTTCGCAAATGGTGTGGATGCTCTTCATGAAGATTTTTGCCGATAAGGAAGAGGAATGGGAAATAACCATAGATGGATATGAAAGTCCCCTACCCGCTCCGCTCAAATGGCAAAGCTGGGCAGCTGACGAAGAAGGTCTTACCGGAGATCAGCTCATGGAGTTCGTCAACAACGAGCTTTTCGCTACGCTCAAGGAGCTTGATATCACCACCAACCCACAGGCCAAGATCATCCGGTCTGTTTTTGAGGACACTTACAACTACATGAAGAACGGAACGCTGTTCCGTCAGGTGATCAACGAGATCAATAAGATTGATTTTAACAGCTCGAAAGAGCGACACCTATTCAACGATCTGTACGAAACCATCCTGAAGGAACTGCAGTCTGCTGGATCTTCGGGTGAGTATTACACACCAAGAGCTGTCACACAGTTTATGGTGGATATGATTGATCCGCAGTTGACTGAGACCCTTCTAGACCCTGCGTGTGGCACGGGTGGTTTCCTTACTTGCTCTATCGATCATAAGAAGAAGCTGGTGCAAAACGACAAGGACGAATTAGCCCTTCAGGAGACCATTAGAGGAATCGAAAAGAAGCCACTCCCCCATTTGCTATGCACGACCAACCTGATGCTCCATGGCTTTGATGTGCCGGCTGTGCGCCGTGACAATTTGCTGAGCAAGCCTTATGCAGATTGGGGCAGCAAAGACAAAGTGGATATCATCCTGACGAACCCTCCCTTTGGTGGTGTGGAAGAAGACGGTACCGAAACCAACTTCCCACAGAAGTTTAGAACCAAAGAAACGGCTGACCTTTTCTTGGCTTTGATTATTCGCCTACTGAAAGACGGTGGGCGCTGTGCGGTGGTACTGCCCGATGGTACTTTGTTTGGTGAAGGTGTGAAGACACGCATCAAAGAAGAGCTGATGGAGCGGTGCAACCTCCATACGATTGTGCGGTTACCCAATGGGGTGTTTAACCCTTATACAAGTATCAAAACCAATGTCTTGTTCTTCGAAAAAGGAACCCCGACCAAAGACGTTTGGTACTTCGAGCATCCGTATCCTGATGGGGCAAAAAGCTACAACAAAGGCAAGCCGATAGATATCAAAGAATTTGATCTGGAGAAAGCATGGTGGAGCAATCGTGAAGACGAGCTTTACAGCAAAAACGCATGGAAAGTCTCTGCTCAGGAAATCAAAGACCGTGGCTACAACTTTGACATCAAAAACCCACACCAAGAGGCTGATGACTTAGAAACACCTGAGGTGATATTGGCGAAATACAGGGCTACCACTGAGAAAGTAAGCACCATCCAAGACGAAATTATCAATGTACTAACTGAGGCTTTGAAATGAGATTGCTTCACTGCGTTCGCAAAGACGGCTACTGATTATGGAACTGCTCAAACACTTCAAAGAACTCACCCTACATCCTAAAAATGCCCAAGAGCTAAAAGGCCTAATTCTGCAACTGGCCATACAAGGTAAGCTCACCAAAGCATGGAGAATACAGAATCCTAATATAGAATCTGCTTCTGTCTTGCTAGATAAAATTCGGAGTTATCATATAGATGCATTAAAGAAAAGTAAGAGAAGAGTTAAAACACCAAAGATAGAATCAGAAGCCACTATGGATTTACCAGATGGTTGGGTGCAGGTTTACAACTTTGAATTATTTAATCTACAGAAAGGCAAGAACCCAAAGGACCTGTCCGAATCAGTAAAGAAATATCCTTATCAAGATATAGAAGCATTAGACAGAGGTAATGTAAGAAGGTATAGTGATGATGAAAACATATTAAAATGTAAAAATACTGATATTGTTGTTGTTTGCGATGGATCTAGAAGTGGTCTGGTTTTAGATGCTAAAGAAGGAATACTGGGATCAACCTTAGCTATAATTCACACCCCACCATTTATAAAGGAGTATATAAAATTTATCTTTTTAGAAGATTTTGAAAGAGCTAATTCCAATATGATAGGTGCAGCAATCCCACATCTTGACACAAAAAAATTATTACAAACTGAAATTGGACTCCCCCCCCTTGAAGAACAAAAAGTCATAGTCGCCACAGTTAATCAGTTGTTTAAGGAAGTAGAGGCATTGGAGGAGCAAACCAAAGCAAGGGTACAACTCAAGGAAGACTTTGTGACTTCTGCTTTGCAACAATTTGCTACAGGTGACACGGTAAAGGAATGGTCGTTTTTGCAGGAGCATTTCAAGACCTTCTTCACCGAAAAGACAGCCGTCAAAAAACTAAGAGAAACCATCCTCCAACTAGCCGTACAAGGCAAGTTGACAAGCTCATGGCGGCAAAGTCACCCTGATATAGAGTCAGCTTCTATCCTATTAGAAAAGATCAAAGCTGAGAAAGCACAGTTGATCAAGGAGAAGAAGATTAAAGCAGAGAAACCACTTCCTGAGATTACTGAAGAGGAGATTCCTTATGAACTGCCAGAGGGTTGGGTTTGGTGCAGGGTTGATGATTTAAAGAATGTTTTTCTAGGTGGATTTGCCTACAAAAGCAATCTTTTTATTGATAATTCCAAATACCAAGTATTAAGACTTGGTAATGTGAAAAACGACTTAATTCGATTTCATAGCAACGCTGTTTTCATAACCGAGGACTATGCAAAAGAATCCTATGCTTACAAATTAAAACCTGATGATATATTAATTACAATGACTGGTACTAGAGCAAAAAGAGATTACTGTTTTACTACTAGGCTAACAGATGAGCATTTCCTTGATAAAGAATTGTATTTAAACCAAAGGGTTGGCTGTTTTAGGTTTAATAAAAACTGCTCAATTGAATATATCAATCAACTTTTAAAAGTGCCTTTAATTCTTGATCCCATTTTTGATAAAGCAACCGGAACTGCAAATCAAGCAAATATTGGAAAAGGAGCTATTGTAGAAGCCTTGATTCCATTACCCCCATTGAAAGAACAAAAAGCCATAGTAGAAAAGGTGAATGCCTTAATGGGCTTATGTGATGAGCTAGAAAAGGAAATCGAGCACAGCACCACCCAAGTGGAGCAGCTCATGCAGAGTTGTTTGAAGGAGGTATTTGAGAATTGAGATAAGCCTATGAAACACATCAGAAAATGGACATATCTTATCGTTGGTGTTTTTAGCCTGTATTTAACATGGCAGGTTATTTCCAATACACCTGTTGAGTCTTTTGATTTTGGTTTTGTTGATTTCTCTAGAGAAGAAGTTGGTAATTACGGAACTCTAATAGGCGCCTTAGTTGGACTGCTTGGTGTTGTTTTATTGGTCGAAACACTTTGGTTGCAATATTCAGAAATACAAAGAGCGACAAAGCAGCGGGAAGAAGATCAAAAACTTGATAGTTATTACAAACTCAGCTTGCTCCAAATTGATTTAGAATCGATTCTGAAAGACATTAAGCAAAAGGCTGAAAAGATTAAGGAGTATTATGAAGCAGAAAAGAAAAAGCCATTTGGAGGTAATGTGCTTTATCAATCTCCACTAAGCAATTATTCAAGAACTCTCGAATTAGATAGGCTATCCATTTATAAAGGATTTACATACTTCCTAAATCATAGAGAGAATTGGCTTAAAGATTTCAATTCCCTCTTCAGCATACTCGATTTTCTTCCTTTATCGTTCAAAAATATTTATGAAAGATACGAATCGCATGTACAAGACATGTTTCTAAGAAAGTCTGAAATCCAAAAGTCGCTTCAAAAATTAATGAACAAAAGTGTCAACCTGATAGACGAAATAAGAGGAATAGAATCAAAAGATAAACTAGATATAGAGATTGAAAAAGTGACAAATAGCTTTATTGGAAAATACTACGAAACACTACAGAAAGATATGGATGAGGAAGGAAACGCAATTGCTGAATCTGATTTTTTGGCAATAAGTGAAGTCCTTCATTCATTCATTGAATATAGTTTGACTGTTGGTGAAAGAGATCAGCTAAAATTCAATAACTATTTGAGACCAATTATTACGCAATGTTCTAATAATCGAAAAGCAATCTATATCGTCAATACTTATTCAGAGCAGTTTGCTGATTCCTTGGAAGATCAGTTTAAACTTTTGATGGTTGATTCTCCAGAAAAGAAAAGTTTTTGGTCTAGGATCAATGATCTTAGTGAAATGCTTAAATCAGAATTGAAAAATATTGAAATAGAAAGTTTGAATTAGAAGAGAAAATAGAAATCAATCACGCCTCCAGTACCAGTATCAACAAAGTTGATTATCGGAGGTTTTTAAGTTGATCCATTTAACGAAAGACAAGATTGTAAAAGTTAAAACCATATTGAAAATGAATAAATTCTTAATTCAAACAGCCACCTACCCTGATGTAAAGTTGTTCTTCAGCCAAAATTTCAACTCAGTACAAGATATAGTTGCAATTGCTGATACAGCCAGTGGCACCATTCTAGTCACAAATGATGATACAATTTTGACACAGTTTAAAGAATCATTTAATGTTCAAACCTTAAATGATCAGGTCTTCACACGTATGTTTATAGGCGGTCAAATCAAAAGTATGATTGGGCACACTGATGCTTTACAGGCACTAAATAACATTACTCTTTAAAAGTGGTGGCGGGTTGTTTGAAGGAAGTTTTTGAGCCTGGCATTAAGGAGTATGCTGAAACGGAGGCAAATCGTCTGAGTATGTCGGCAGAGGGTAACGCGAACTATTAGATCCATGGATTTTAGCAAAACCCAAATAAGAAAACTAGGTGACAGAATCAGATCTGAGATCAGTACAGGTTTAGATCATGTCGCCCCTGCTGACATTGAAATGTTAGAGGAATATAGGGTTTCTTATAAGGAATATATTTCGTCCATTTTTAACAAACTCTACAAAGAATCGAAAGGCATTCGTCATGATTCCATCACAACCTATCGATTAAAAAGAATTGAATCAATAATCAGAAAACTCTCCCGATATCCCAAAATGGAATTGGATAGAATGTCAGATGTGGCTGGCTGTCGCTGTATTCTGAACAATGAAGATAGAGTTTACAAACTAAGAGATCTGATCCATGAGAAATTCCATGTCAGTAAGGAGAATAATTATTATAAAAACCCAGTAGCAAGTGGGTATAAATCTATTCACCTATACATCACAGAATCGAAGGCAGACAAATGGCCAGTAGAGATACAGCTGAGAACGAAAACTGATCATAACTGGGCAACACTGGTTGAAATTATTGATCAACTATATGAAAAAAGCCTAAAGGAGGGTGAAAATGATCCGCAATTTGATAAGTTCTTTCTACTCATGTCTCGGCTTAAATCACTCAATATGGAGGAACGAGATGAGTTGATAAAATTGACGCATGAATTATCTGTCTTTGAAAACCTCTACAGTGTATTTGTTCAGAATTATTTAAGAGTTCGTATCAATTGGTTGAAGGTAAAAAAGCCCAAGGATCATCACTTTTTCGTGATCGAAGTTCGCGGTGATCAACCAGAAATTCTCTCTTTCAAATCATTTAGCGAAGCGGAAAAACGGTACTTTGAAAAGTTTAGAGCAGATAGCGGTTCAAATATTGTCTTGACCTATCTGCCACAGTCAAACTTCGATAATTTGGAAGCAGCCTATTCCAACTATACGCTGACAACACATACATTTATTGATGACTATTTTAGGCTCCTATCTGACGTAATTAGTCATTCTATTCAGGGAGAAAAGTACAAGCAGTTTTACAATCATTACAGTCATGCTCAGAAAAACTTGTATTCAAATTTTCTGAATATCGAACGCGAATCTCTGGCAATCCAAGATGTCTCTGAAAATGATAGATCTAAGGCCAAACATTGGAAAAAAGATTTTGAGAAAAGGATAAAAAGGAGAAGTGAACAATTGAATAAAATCTCAAGAGAAATTCAGAAATTTCGACCTACAAGCGGCCTGAGACGATGGGTATTCAGTTATTACGTTTGGCGAATCAATATGCGAGAGGAAAGATTCAGAAAGTCTTACGAGAAGAATCTTTGAGGTAATTGATCAAGTAAATAAACGAGTGAAAAATGAGCTTAACAAAGACTCCAGTAATAATTAGATCATTCAATAAAGATGATCGTCACCCTGACGGGTTCATTAAAAACCTCCTGGATTCAGATAGTTATGGTCAGATACCTAGTGCTAAAGGGGCTTATATCATAGTAAGTAATTCCCAAGAGTTTGTTTACCCAAATGGTAAGAGCAGAGTCATCTATATTGGTAAGAGCAAAAATCTCAAAAACAGATTAGCTACCCATCGAAGACATACGCTTGAGTTACTGGGTGGCACAAAACCAAAAAGGGCGGAGTTTATACATTTTGCAAGGTATCAGTACATGTCTAGCTACGGAGCTCAAATCTATTGGTACACTACCAGAGGCACGCAAGATGAAGGAGACCTAGAGAAGTATTTCCTAGATTGTTTTTATGATAGGTACTTGTCGCTCCCTATCACCAATGGTGCGAATAGTTATCGCTGATTCATGTTTGAAATATCACAGTGATGGTTGGTTTCTGGATTAATCACGTAGAAAATGGTATCTGCTTCAGCTGTTGGGTCTCCAAATTTGAAGAGGCTTGATATTATATCTTCTACCACAAGAATACGACGCTGTGATTGATCATATGAGTAGCAAAATAATACTACAACTAATCTGCTATGAAAAATAGAAAATTCAGAGAATCCATGCACGGCATGTCTGGCTTTGATCATCTCGCCTATTACATAGGTAAGGAAAATGTAAGTGGATATTTGATTGAGTCACCCCTGGCTCAGCGTTTGGAGAAGGATTTCGGGATCAATTCAAGTGAAAAATCTTATCAAGCCCATTGGATGATTTCATCCAATAAACTTTATCTAGGTTATGTAAATGGCCATGTCAAATCCAAGCAGTTGTTCACCACTGATTTCATTCCGGAATTTCCAGATGAAGAGATACTCTATCACTATACGCCCTTTAGTGGAACTCTGACACTCCATGTTCAAGAAAGAAAATCAGGAAGCGCATTTAAAAGAAAATTTGGAGATAGTGACCTAATTGATATTTTGATTAAGGATGGAAACGTTATCATCTAGAGCCCATAATTTTACCAATTCCTTATCACTCAACTTCGAAAAGTTTCTTTTGGTCTTCTGACTGGAGTATTAGTGTGGTTTCCTTGTGGTTAGAACTATATATTAAACCTGTAAACTTATTTCAGGCTGGGACAGCTTTGTGGTTTAGGTGGTTTGTTTTGTGGTGTAGAGTGTGGTGTATGGTGATTTTGAGTGGCTTGTTTGTGTGGTGTTTAGGTGAAAGGCACGAGAAATAGGTTTTTAAAGCATTAAATAAGCCTTTTAGCGGATAATTCTCATATTAATGTGTGGTTTGGGTGGTATGTGGGTGTTTGGTATCTACTGCTAAAAGCATCCAAAAACAGCTATTTAGGTACTTTATAATTTGTTTGGTGTTGGAGTGATTTGGTGTTTGGTGTGGGTGTGAGGGGGACTGGTGTTGGCTGTTACTTCGAATAACCACTTCGAATAACCCATTAATCACCTTGCATAGACTTAAAATGAATAACTGCCAATTTGAGTAATCCTTATTTACGTTATTCTAACATTTGTAAATATTGCTGCTATTTACACATATCAGATGGCGAGAGGTAGAGTGTGGTGTTTGTGTGTTTGGTATGGTGGTGTTTGGTGTCCACTGCTAAATGCATCCAAAAACAGCAATTTAGGCTCTTTATTAGGTGTGTGGTGTTTGTGAATTGACAGCACACAAACAACATATCTACACTTATATCATCAAAAGCGCCTTAGGAAGTGTTTGAGCTACTAATCATACGTTAGCGCACACAAACACCACATTACTAATTCAAAAAAAAGCGCATCAAACTAATCGATCATAGTTTGACACACATGCTTACAAATTCATTTGAGTGATTGCGATCTTTGAAAACTATCAGTTATCATATCAGCAACTTGCTGTGATGATAAGAGGTCAGTATTGACAACCAAGTCATAATTTTTATCGTCAGCAAAATCGACATTATACTGTTGAATAAATCTGGCTCTCATATTCTCGTTCCTTTCCTGAATACTAAATGCATCTTTCTTTTCTATTCCTCTTTCTGCTTTTTGAAGCCTATGAAATGCTACCCCATCGGTCACTTTTAACAGTACGCAAAAGGCATCTTCCACAAACTTGAACCCCAATCGATAATCGACCACAATTCCAGAGGAGCTATTGCACATCGCTTGAAACTTTCTGTCAATATCTCTATCTAATTCAGGGTTTTGCTGACACATTTCCTGGAACTCATTTATTGATGCCCCAAATTCCCTTTGGGCATATTCTCGGGTAAAATTTCCCACCGAAATAAACTCATAATTCAATTTGTCACAGATGATCTTAGCGACCGTGGATTTACCTGATCCAGCAAATCCTCCCAGTGTTATTCTTTCCATTTTCATACGACCGCTATTTTCCAATTGTACAATCCCCCTCGGCCTAAAAACTTATCCAAATCATAATTCATAGATTGAATAGCATTACTTGCCCCGACCTCCAAAATGGGATCGCTATAATGATGGGTACCAGAGGCATTGTCAAAAAACCTTCCTGCCGGATCCACCATCACATATGAACTCTTCATTTGATCATTATTTTCAGTGGCGATAGTGGTTACACTTCTTAACTTCTCATGAGTATTTAAGAATTGTTGAAACTCGGAATCACTGATCTTAAACTGATCAATCTGGGCATCATTCTGGCCTACAATTGGCAAAACTTGTAGCACTTTCCATCGCTTTGGCTTTGCATAATTGATGAAGTCACTCATGTCTTCGAGATAGTTGAGCTTAGTTACAACAGTATTGATTTTTAGACCATAACCTAGCGACTTGATCTTATCAATAGTATTGTGGTAATAGTCAGCATGAAGTGGTCGTTTACCTGTCACAGCCCGACCCATAGAGATATTGGTATGAGTGTGTAGACTGTCGATGCTCACAGCTATCCAGTCTAAGCTGTTTCTGTTTTCATATAGAAACTTCTCGTCAAGATTGGATCCATTGCTAACGATCATGGTGGTAAGACCAAGCTCCTTTGCGGTGGCTAATAATTCAGGAAGCCAAGGACACAGCGTCGGTTCCCCTCCTGCGAAGGTGATCTTCTCGAATCCCAGATTCGCTATTTCCCGAACGACTATATGAGCTTCTTCCCGAGGCAAATGACCTTTTGGCAAGATGCTATTCCTTACATCTTGGAATCGCGCGAAACAAAACTTGCATCGCATGTTACATGGCTCCCATAAGTGAAAATTGACTGAGGGGATAATTGGATTTTCATTTGATAACATAATTGTAAGATTTAGATTATCCGCAGTAGCAGATAGCTTACAATTCGATCAAATAACCATCTTTATGCTATGTTCTTGATTCACTAAATTCAAAGCCTTATTCAAAGTGAATTTCTCAGCTCGCTCATCCAAGAAACTCCAAAAGATATTATCATCAATAGCCTTCATGAGACTTTTAGCAACATTCTCTTTGGTGAATGATATCCATTCGTTCTGATTAGAATGAATTTTCTGATTGAGCAAAAGATTTTTAAGTTCGAAATAGCTTATACAATTGACCGGGATCCCTTCCCTAGAAAAAGTTTGATGGTCTGCAAAAAAATTATCTGTAACAATGATTGGGTAAATATGTGGATTAATGATTTTTGATTTGTACCCAAGCTCTTGTGCAAGATAACTTAACCCCTCTTTGAAGCTCAACAACTTAATATCCTTAGTGACTTGCCTTAATCCCTTTTCCTTAATATTATATTCAATCCACTCCATTTTCCTCTTTTCAGTTCTTGGTGTGGCATTGCTTAATTTAACTTGAATTGGAATAATGATATTCTCTTGTTCGAAATATGCAACCACATCAAATTCACCAAATAATTGGCCGAATTTAGAACCGTCTTTATCACCTCCATATTTTAAATTAGCTTTTACATACGGAGTAAAATTTTCAAATAGGGTTCTCATGGAATTACAAAAATTTATGTCTCTTGTAAGGTGGCTCTTGCCAATCTTCTCATGCTCCTCTTCCTTTCTATTTTGATTACTAAAAATTTTAGCAGAAATATAATAGTCGTATAGTAACCGATTGAGATTGAACCTAGGACCACATGCGATATATGAAAAATAAAACCTATCCTCAATCTTATAAATCGGGTTAAATGGCAAAGAAGAATCTAGTTTCGAAAACAGATTGATAATTGCTCTCAGTTCATTCAAAGATTTGGATTTTAGTTCCTCGATTTGCTTCAACCAGTTTACCAATTGAGATTCTTCAAAAAAGTTGAAGAAATTAGTGTCCTCCCTATTCTCAATTTCATTCAAATCTTTAATTAACCAGGAATTAAGACTTTCTTCTAAATAACCAATATTTTCAGATGGGTTTTCAAATAGCCAAGCATTACTTGCACGTCTTTTAAAGGTCCCAAGACTACTTTTATATTTTGTGCTAGCGAAATATCTAAATATATCAGCATATGCGATTAGGCATGACATAGCACTTAAAAGTTCATAAATTGAAATGAATACATTAGGCTCTATTTCCACATATTGCTCATGAATATTAATTTCATCATTTGGATGGTAAATTTTTGATAGGGCTTGTAGAATTTGTAGATGTAAATTTTGCTCGTGCATCAATTTCATTATTTGTATCACAGCATCATCTCGTTTTTCAGGATTCTCATCATCAAGATGTTCGAGAAGGTCCGCATCAACCTTAATGTGCGTTGTACCTTCTGGTTGACTTATAACTTCAGCGCCTGATATATAGAGGGTAGCGAGCCCTTCATTCGTTTTAAGTATTTGATCAACTTTTTTGAAATGTTCTTCTCCAGATATTGAAGAGTGGGATTCTTTCCTATAATAGTCTTGTCTTATAGCAGTTTTAAGCTCATTAAGAATATAAAGATTATCTGTCTTTTTGGCTTTTGCGGGTAATTTCAATATAAAACCAAGGCCATTATCATCTTTGAATAACTCGACATTGGCCCATAAATGAGCATCAACAAAATCAGAAATCGACTCAATATCGACTTGGATTTGAATTAGAACGTTACAATGATTCGCCAGTTCCTCTGAGTATTCCGAATGATTTGATGCGTCAAGCCTGGGAATTATATATCTGAGCAAATTCTTGATGGCACCTAAAGATTCCTCCGAATATTTGACCAAGTTATTTTGCTGCGGAGAACAATCGCCTATTTCCAAACACAAGAATAAAGTCTTTAGAAGAGTCGTTGGATCAGGGTTTAACTGCAACAAACTAGTCAGCCACTCGCCCCTCCACTGCTCATATATTTCTTTAAGCTGAAAGAATTGATGTAGCTGTGAAAGTCTTTGAAATATCGACGCATCTTTCAGACGAAGGTCTAGCAATTCATCATCGCCCATTCCTTTAAACCAATCCCAAAAATAATCTTCTTGAATTGTATTAATCAGACATCCATAATCAAGAAACAATTCGAATGCTTCCTTTGGATTATTTTCAAACTGATAGATAAGATCAGTTACCTTTTTTCTTGAAATCTTTCTCATTTTATTATTACCGTAGATTAACCCTGTGGATTAAGTAATACCATAAATGAGCAAATCAAATGTAGGACCAAAAAGTAAATATCCAAATATTTTCCAAAACTGCTTACTGAAAAAAGACAATTGCCGGTTAAAACTTATGGATTACTTACCTCCAATCTTACCACAAATTATCGTGGTGTTTGTGTGAGGGGTGATAAAAGTTAACACAATAAAACAACTGAAAATAGCCTTTTAGGGCCTTTACAAAAAATGTGGTGGTCTGTTGTTTGAGTGTTGACACCACACTAACACCATACACCTAATATACCAGCTCCCAAAATATCTTTCAGTAAATATCTAATTATTTTAGTTTTACTATTTTATTTAGCATAATGAAATTTGAACCTGGGTATTACAAAGTAAAAGTCAAGGATGGTTATTTCGGTACCACCTATCACTACATGCGTGTCTTCATCAAAGACCGGAAGAAATATATCCAAATTGACCATGGCTTTGCCGAGGAAGCAGAACGGTGTGAGGAAGACATGGTTCATCATTACCAGCTCGTCAAGCGCATTACCAAGCCTATAGAAATCAATAATCTACGTGTGCTTGTAAGCTGGAAAGACGAAGAAGGTGACGAGTTCAAAATGACTGCCGCAAATAGTGCCGTACTACAGAAAATCTTCGATCTATTCCCGAGGCTTTCTAGGGTGTTTGGAGAGTGAGTGGTGCTTTCAAAAAGTCTTAAAATCTACTATGACTTTATGCTTGCTCTTCATGAGAGGTTTGTATTTAAGACCAAATCAATTGAAACAAACGTTAAACTACATACGAATTAAGCGTCCTTCATGTATAATTGAGCCATTTCGGATTATCATAAATATGTATGTACCTCTTGCTAAGTCCGAAATATCATAATTATTTCTTTCATTAATTGTGAAACTCTTCATTTCGCTACCAGCTAATGACATTATCAATAATTGATCAGTTGATTCAAAATTTGAATTTTTTATTGAAAATGTTTTTAATACAGGATTTGGATAAAGTTGAGTATCACCAAATTCATATAACACTAAAGGCCTCTCATCTGCATCTGTTACTGTGATCGCTACTTCTAAGGTTGTAGCATTACCTGATCCATCTGTTGCAATCACATCAATCAAATATTCATTGTCGGTATCTGCATCCTGTGGAGCTTCAAAGT
>CAYGOV010000002.1:0-370338 GCA_964351625.1 uncultured Marinoscillum sp. | reverse complement strand
ATACCACAGTCACGGGCACATTGACTATGACCACTGGTAATATTACGCTTGGAGATTATGATCTTACCATCAGTTCAGGTGGTACACTTTCAGGCAGTAGTAATGGTAGTTATTTCATCACTAAAAATATCAACACCGCTGGAGGAAGCCTTATCCGTGAAGTAGCCAATGGTGCAGGACAAATAATATTCCCTATTGGTAGCAATGGCTCATATACACCCTTCGCTATGCTCAACTTGGGAAGTAACTCGAGCTTTGGTGTGCGTGTTTTTGACGGGACTTACTCCAGCGGTACCTACGGAGATGCCCATACTATTAGCACCAAAGAAATTAATAAAACATGGGATGTGAATGCTTTGGGATCCGGATTCAATACTACGATTACTATTCAATGGAATTTAGTTGATAAAGATGCTGGTTTTGACAAAGACAATATGTTCATTTCTAAAAATGGCAGCAGAGGATTTTGGGAAGTGATCGCTAGCAATATTGCTGCAACTGGCGGTGATCCTTATCAGGCAAGTGCATCAGGGGTAACTTCTTTCAGTCAAATAGGTGGCGGAAGTGGCGATTCTCCGCTTCCTGTCACACTTACTTATTTCTCAGGTAAGAAAATGGCTGACTACAATGCACTACTTTGGCAAACAGTAACTGAGCAATACAATGATTACTTTGAAATCCAACGCGCTGATGCTGAGCTAGCATTCGAAGCTATTGGGAAAGTGCAGGGTGCAGGAGACAGCCAAGAAGCAATCGACTACCAATTCAGAGATATGAATCCAGCAATTGGTATCAATTATTATCGATTGCTACAAGTGGATTATGATGGCATGGAGACTTACTCTGAAGTGATCATGCTGGAGAACACACCTAAACTTTCAAAATGGAACATCTTCCCTAATCCTTTCACAGATCAGGTGACTTTGCGATTTGATGAAGCCCTTAGTGGTCCACTGCAGATTTTCTTATACGATCTCAATGGTAAACTGATCAATGCTTCGAACCACGAATCTTTGAGTCAACAGTTTACCCTCTTTTTCAATCTGCTAAGACCTGGCATCTACTTTCTCAAAGTCAATTACAACAACCAAACGCATACAGAGCGTATCATCAAAGAGTAAGCAAGGCTACATTTTTCTTTCTAAAAAAGGCTGACTGGCATGAAGCCAATCAGCCTTGTTTACTTTTGTGCCATGCTCACCAATAGACAACTTTTCCTCAACCACCTCGCACAGACCACTGATTTTCCCCTGCTCATTGAGATCGAAAGTGCCGAGGGAATCTATATGTATGCACCTGATGGCAAAAAGTACATTGATCTGATCTCAGGAATAGGTGTGAGCAATGTTGGTCATCGACATCCTGCAGTTGTAAAAGGAGCTAAAGATCAAATTGACAAATACATGCATTTGATGGTGTATGGCGAATTTGTGCAAAGTCCTCAGACGAAATTGGCTGAGGCAATTGTCAAAACGCTACCAAAATCACTTGATTCAGTATACCTCGTCAACTCTGGTAGTGAAGCGATAGAAGGAGCTATAAAACTAGCCAAGCGCTATACGAATAGACCCAACATTCTTAGCTGTATAGATGCCTATCATGGTTCTTCACATGGTGCACTTTCCGCAGGCGGAAATGAGATTTTCAAGCAAAACTACCGTCCGTTACTCCCCGGTCATTACCATATACCTTTCAATGACCTTGACGCGTTAGCGCAAATCAATGAGCAGACAGCAGCCATCATCATAGAAACGGTGCAAGGAGAAGCAGGCGTTCGTTCACCCAATGAAGGTTATTTACAGGCAGTTAGAAAACGCTGCAGTGATACAGGCACATTGCTCATTCTCGATGAAATCCAAGCAGGTTTTGGCCGCACTGGGAAGTTTTGGGCATTCGAGCATTTCGATATAGTGCCTGATATATTAGTAAGTGCCAAAGGAATGGGTGGTGGTATGCCCATCGGGGCATTTATCAGCTCCACGGAGATTATGGGTGTTCTAAAGGACAATCCAATATTGGGTCATATTACCACATTTGGCGGGCATCCAGTAAGTAGCGCAGCTTCCTTGGCCACTATAGAAGTGCTCCAAAACGAGCATTTGATCGAACAAGTGGAAGCCAAAGCCGACCTTTTCAAGTCATTGCTAAAGCATCCGAGAATTTTAGAAATCAGAAACAAAGGCTTGATGATGGCAGTAGCTTTTGAAAGTTTTGATTTGCTCAAAGCCATCATAGACAGAGCAATAGAATTGGGCGTGGTGACGGATTGGTTTTTATTTTGTGACAACTCCATGCGTATCGCTCCTCCTTTAATCATTACAGAAGAAGAAATCCATTTGGCTTGTAAAACTATCTTGCAAGCGATAGACGAAGTATCCTAAAAACTATGACTCCAAAAATTAACGAAACAGTCGCCTTCCTTCAAAGCAAAGGGTTCGAAAATCCTGAAATAGGAATCATATTGGGCACAGGTCTTGGCGCTTTGACCAATCACATCGAGACGATTAAAGAAATCGCCTACGCAGATATTCCAAACTTCCCAGAAGCCACGGTAGAGTTCCATAAAGGAAAACTCATTTATGGAAAGATTGAAGGAAAGATAGTAATCGCCATGAGTGGAAGATTTCATTATTATGAAGGTCATAGCATGGAAGAAGTCGTTTTTCCAGTGCGAGTGATGAAGCAACTTGGAATCAAAAAACTACTCATAAGCAATGCTGCTGGATGTATGAATCTGGATTGGAAGAAAGGTGAGCTAATGCTCATAGATGACCATATCAACTTACAGCCAGACAATCCCCTTCGTGGTAAAACTGCAAGTGCTTTTGGGCAGATATTTACAGATATGAGTCAGCCATATGATTCAGAAATGAATCATACCATGTTAAAAGTGGCAAAAGAAAATGGAATCCCTCTACACAATGGTGTGTATGTAGCCGTTTCGGGACCAAGTCTAGAAACACGGGCTGAGTATCGCTTTTTGAGAAATATAGGCGCTGATGTAGTCGGTATGTCTACTGTGCCAGAGGTGATCGCCGCTAATCAGCTATCTCTACCTGTAAGTTCAGTGTCTGTTCTTACAGATGAATGCGATCCTGATAACCTTCACCCTGTCAATATTGAGGATATCATTGCTACTGCTGGCAAAGCTGAAGTGCATCTTGTCACCTTATTTAAAGAAGTCATAAAACTAATTTGACTTATGGAAACCAAGCAAATCAACGGCTTCACTCATGTGAAATATGAAGGTATAAGCTATAACGAAAATGAAATGCGCGCACGAGCCAAAGGATATTATGCCTTTATGGATAAGCGCAGAACAGTTAGAGACATTATTGATCGCCCGATACCAATAGATGTGATTGAAAACATCATCATGACAGCATCTTCCGCACCCTCCGGTGCACACAAGCAGCCATGGACATTCTGTGCGATCTCTAATCCTGAAATGAAAAAATCCATCCGTGAAGCTGCGGAAAAGGAAGAGTATGAAAGTTATCATGGACGAATGAGCGAAAGATGGCTGAAAGATCTGGCGCCAATAGGTACCGATTGGCACAAGCCATTTCTCGAAACTGCTCCATGGCTTATAGTAGTCTTCAAGAAAGTTTACGACGAACAAGAAGGTGAGAAAGTGAATAATTACTATGTAAATGAATCTGTAGGAATTGCTTGTGGCATGCTGATATCCGCGATTCACAATACTGGACTTGTAACCCTCACACATACTCCCTCGCCTATGAACTTTCTTACCAGTATTCTAAAACGGCCTTCGAACGAAAGACCATTTTTATTACTACCTATTGGCTATCCCAAGCACGAGACCTTCGTTCCTGATTTAATAAGAAAACCACTTAGCGAGGTGGCGAAATTCTATTAATAGCCGCTTAAATTTCCTAGAGAGACAGAATTGGCAGTCTATTATAAGATTTTGGCAGGATTTTAAATTCAGTAATTACCAACTTCACCAAATCAATAACGAAACATATTCCTGTGAAAGCAGGAATTGTCTATAGCTGGTTGGAGCCCTGAAGAAGAAGTCTTCAGGGTTTTCTTTTTCACAGCAATCAGTTATCTTGAGAGATATGAATTCCGTCAAAAACATATTCCTTTTACTTCTTGTCACCTTCGGTTTCCAAGCGTTAGCTCAACCTGACAAAAGTAAGAAAGCACGCTGGCCATATGAACGTGCAATCATTCAATATGCCATTACTGGAGATGCACAGGGGAAAGCAAAGCTGACCTTTAATGAGTATGGTTGGAAATCACTTGAACATCGTGAAATGACCTTTGTTCGCTATGGAGTAACTAGCGAAGAAGAACGGATGGAAATCACCGAATATACGGATTTGATTAAAATCAACCTGAATACCAAAACAGGTGTACGAAATAAAGAAGCAACACTATTCAACTTATTGGCTTACAAAAATACTCCAGAAGCCTATGCAGCATGGTTTGCTTCCAGAGGTGGTAAACTGGTTGGTACGGATACTATTCTTAATTTACCATGCAATAAATGGGAGTTTAGCCGAGGAAATATAGTAATGCTATGTGAGCATCAAGGACTTCCGCTTAAGATAAGTAAGAAATTGCCAGGACTTGATTATGAACAAATAGTGGTGAAAATTGATACCACTACAAAGATCGAAATGAAGACTTTTCAAATAGCTCAAGACATTAAGTGGGAAGACTAGTCAATCTAGACGACTACATAATCCTTGTATTTACCGTCTGAATAGGTTTTACAAGTCATTGCATCTCGCAGTACTGCTGGCTTAAGCATCGATTTACCAAGAAGCATTCTTCCACATTCTTGTATCCCCTCAATAATGGATGGATGCGGGTGGATCAGTTCTGCTAGCTCACGAATGCCTCTATCCATAGAGATCAACAATGCCACGGCCTGAATGGCACTTGATGCGTGCTCCCCTACAACACGCATTCCGAGGATTTTCTGTTTATCATCATTCGTGACCATGATCTTGATAAATCCTTGAGTATTCCTCATGGCTATTGCCCTTGGAATGCATGAATAGTCAATACTTACGATTTTATATTCCAGACCTGCATTCTGAGCTTGTATCTCGTTCATTCCTACACCTGCTACCTCCGGGGAAAGGAACATGATCGTAGAAATATTTTCATATATAAGCGGGCGCTCTGGTTGCCCAAAGATTCGTTCAATAGCATAACGTCCTTCAAGCTCGCCAACGTTCACAAGTGAAATATCAGCGGTGATATCACCAACTGCATAGATATTAGGGACGGTCGTCTGTGTATTGTCATCAACAATACCTCGGCCATCCACTTTGATATCCATATCTTTTGGAAAGAGGTCTACATAATTTGGCACTCGACCTACACTCACCAAAGCCTTTTCTACACGAAAAACCTCTTTAGACCCATCTGTGTATTCCAAAGTATACACGACCATATTATTCTCCTTGCTCATTTCTATCAAGCGAGAGTTACGGTGTACCAAAACATTCTTAGCCTCAAGATTTTTTTCAATAACACTAACAACATCCTCATCTTCAAAAGGAAGAATTCTATCACCTTTATCAATCAGATGAACTTTTGTATGACCAAAATTGGAAAATATGGTAGCAAACTCGCAACCAATAACCCCTGCCCCGACGATCACCATGCTTTTGGGAAAGCCCTCCATTTTGTCCAACCCATCACTGGTAAATATGGTCTCCTCATCTATAGGAATCTCCGGCAAATAGCGTGGCTTACTACCCGTAGCGATTATAATATGATCGGTATCTAGAAGTGTGACTTCCTCAAAATTCTTTACTTCTACTTGATTGGCATTAGCTATACGAGCATAACCCTCTATGTAATCAAAACTGCCACCTTCTACGGAAACGTTGATGTTGTGCATATGATGCTCCAACTGATCCATTCGCTCTTGAACTGCCTTTCGTACTTCTGATCTGACTTTGTCGTAATTGAATTTAACACCACCAGTGTTTAAGGCCTCACTGTGCGTCCTGAGGGAATACGCCTCTCGGCTCAGTTCCCACCATGTCTTACTCCAAAGTGCCCCATGATGAATTCCTGCTCCTCCAAGTTGTTTTTTCTCTATTAGTGCAACGTTCTTTTTGAAATCAACTGCGCGCATAGCAGCTGCATAGCCTGCTGGACCAGCACCTATTATTACAACATCATATTTTTTCATATTTGGTCAGTTTGGGGAATGACCTTGAAGCTATGAAAAAATTAGGTCAATTACGAGCCCTGATGCCTTGTTTTGAGGATTTCAGCTACATCTTCTAGACTATATCCCTTATAACTAAGTAAGACCATCTGATGGAAAAGCAAATCAGCTGATTCATTAAGAAACAAATCCTCGTTATCATCTTTGGCTTCTATTACAACTTCCACCGCTTCTTCACCCACTTTTTGAGCTACTTTATTAATCCCTGCTTTGAATAGGCTGGCGATGTAGGATTTCTCTGATGGATTGTCCTTTCTGTCTTGGATTACTTTCGTCAATGTTTCCAAAAAGCTTATTCCTCCACTATTCACTTCATCGAAGCAAGTGTCGCTACCAGTATGACAAGCAGGGCCCATCGGCTTTGCTTTAATAAGTAAAGTATCGTGATCACAATCCTCCAAGATTTCACTTACAATAAGGGAGTTTCCAGATGTCTCCCCTTTGGTCCAAAGTCGATTTTTAGACCTGCTGAAAAAAGTCACTTTGCCGGTCTCTTGCGTCACCTTGAGTGACTCCTCATTCATATAACCGAGCATTAGCACTTTGGATGTCATGTCATCTTGTATGATCGCCGGAATAAGTCCCCCGCCTTTTTTGAAGTCTGGTGTCATTATAATCTGATTGAAATTGACTGTTTAGCTAATTGATTTTTGAGGTCTTTGATCTCTACTTCTTTGTAATGAAAAATGCTTGCTGCAAGTGCGGCATCCGCTTTTCCTTCTGTAAAAATGGCTGAAAAATGTGGAACTGTCCCTCCTCCACCTGAAGCAATGATAGGAATACTCACCGCTTCACTTACACGCCTTGTAAGTTCCAAAGCAAATCCTGCTTTAGTGCCATCATGATCCATACTCGTCAATAGTATTTCACCAGCACCTCGCGCTGCTACTTCTTTGGTCCAGGCGACAGTCTCAAGCTCTGTTGGCACTGTGCCACCATGAGTGTGTACCAAATCAACATCTCCCACTCTCCTACTGTCAATAGCTACTACGATACATTGTGAGCCAAACTCCGCCGCTAGTTCATTGATCAGTCCTGGATTCTTCACTGCTGATGAATTGATGGAAACTTTATCAGCACCTTCTGCTAAAAGAGCCCTCACATCATCCACCGTACTGATTCCTCCTCCTACTGTAAATGGGATATGGATCGACTCTGCCACTTTCCTAACCAACTCTAGCAAGGTCTTTCGCTTCTCCAAAGTGGCCGATATGTCTAGAAAAACGAGCTCATCTGCACCCTCTATCGTATATCGCTCTGCCAACTCCACGGGATCCCCTGCGTCTCTGAGCTCTACAAAGTTCACACCTTTTACAGTGCGGCCATCCTTGATGTCCAAACATGGAATGATTCTTTTGGTCAGCATGATATTTCTTTTAGTTCGGCTAAAGTGACTCTTCCCTCATAATAGGCCTTGCCCACAATAGCTCCAAAAAGCCCTTGCTCCTTGAGCTGGATCAAGTCTTCCTTTGAGGAAACTCCTCCGCTTGCGATAAGATTAAGGTTAGGGTAAACTGCTTGTATTTTAGCATACAAATCAAATGATGGGCCTTTCAACGCTCCATCCTTACTTATATCTGTGCAGATCACATCAGTAATCCCAAGATCAATATAGTAGGATAAGAAGTCCATCAGTTTCAATCCTGAAGACTTTTGCCAGCCAGACACCATCACCTCTTCATTAAGTGCATCTGCTCCCAGAATGATACATTCTGATCCAAATTCCTTGATCCAACTTTTAACTTCTTCCTTATCGCTCACTGCAATACTTCCAGCAGTCACTTGTTTGGCACCAGCCGCCAAGACAAGCTCCAAATCCTTACGGCTTTTTACACCTCCTCCAAAATCTATTGAAAGACTCGTAGCAGAAGCAACCTCCTTGAGCGTCGCAATATTCACAACGTGTTTGGCTTTAGCTCCGTCCAAATCTACCATGTGTAACCTCTCCAATCCAGCTGCTTCGAACTGCTGTGCGATCTCCAAAGGATTGTCAGCGTATTGCTTCATCTGACTGTAGTCGCCATGCGTCAAACGCACGCAAGCTCCTCCGATAATGTCTATGGCTGGTATTATTTTCATCGCTCTAGTTTCAAGAAATTATCTAAAAATCTCATGCCTGCTTCGGCACTCTTCTCAGGGTGAGGTTGGATTGCATAGAAATTATCCTTTTGCAACGCAGCACTGAAAGGCTCAGGATAAGCGCACGTAGCAATGGTATATTCACTCATCGGTACGTAATAACTATGCACAAAGTACAAATAGCTACCCTCTGCTATGCCCGTCATCACTTCAGTCCTTAAATCAGTAATATCATTCCACCCCATATGTGGCACTTTAACCTCGCCACTAGCAAATCGAAGAACCTTAGACGGAATGATCCCAAGTCCTTCGGTATTATTTTCTTCAGAAAAATCGCACATCAGCTGCATGCCTAAACAAACCCCAAGAAATGGTTGCTTCAAAGATTTGAGAACCTGATCTAATCGATTTTCTTTCAAGCTGCGCATCGCAGAGCTTGCTTCCCCCTGACCGGGAAAAATCACCTTATCTGCAGTGGAAAGCACTTCTGGATCGTTGGAAAGTATTGGGGTCACACCGAGCCTATTAAGCGCGAATGTCAGCGACTGGATATTGCCGGCATTGTATTTTACGATAACTACTTTCATGGTGTGATACAGCTTGTAGCAAAAAAGAAACGTCACTTCGACCAGATGCACTTGCACCTATGTCTCGAAATGACGCTTCACTTTGCCCCATTGTCAAAGGCAGCAAATTTAAAAAGCTATGGCTTAAGCTAAGACCTTTTCTTCCTTTCTTTTTGCAACCATATCCGCCATCACTTTCTTGATATCAGGGATACTTTTGAAGAGCTGCTCGTAAGATTGGATCACAAAGTATCTATCCTGAAAAACATCCTTTCTATATGGTGTATTCGCTATGGTCTGCACATCAAAATCGTGCTTTGGCGGGGTATCTGATAAGCAATACTGGGTCTCCCCTGCTGAAGAAAGAATTCCCGCACCGTAAATGCGCAAGCCCGTTTTTTCCTGAATCAATCCAAACTCCACGGTAAACCAATAAATGCGCGAAAGGATCTCAATCGCATAATCATTTCCCACATAGCCAAGTCCTATTTTGCTAAGCTCCTCTAGGAAATTAACAAAGGACTTATTAGTCAACAGAGGAACATGCGCAAATACATCATGAAACATGTCTGGTTCTTCGAGATAATCCAATTCCGCCATTTTCCTCAACCAGGTGGTAGCTGGAAATCTGCGATTGGTCATTAGCTCAAAGAAGGTGTAATCCGGAACGATCCCAGGTACTACCGCCAATCTCCAACCCGTAAGTTGAATCAGCGCTTCATTTATCTTTTCGAAAACTGGAATTTCATCTCGTTCGAAACTCACCAAATTCATTCCTTCTAAATGGGCCTTAGAAGCAGCATTTGGTAAATTTTGAACTTGGCGATCATAAAGTGTCTGCCATACTTCAAAGTCTTCTGGAGTGTAAAAATCGTAAATTTGCTTCATGGTATTAAAACTTGGGGTGTAGCATTAATGTTCCATCAAAGATAAAACTTAATGTCGGGGAAAGAATTGAGGCGACCACTTCTTCTATGAGTGGCAGTTGGATTAAAAATGATTTCTCTACGCAGATTATAGAATTTGCAGTTTCAAAATCCGAAAATCTTTAGAGCTAAGATTTTCTCCCCCATTTGCTGCGCTTGAAGGATAGATAGAGAAATAATATGCCCACACCAGTCATAGCATAAAGAATCAGTCGACTACTCATAGGGACTTCTTCAGGCGTGGTAGTATCTTCCACTGTTTGCGCAAAAAGGATGAAGCCTGAAAGAATCGTCAGTAGAAAAGTTGTAATTCGAATTTTCATAGATCAATCTTAAGTAATCAAATATCGTCAACCAGCACTTTATATGTAGGATCTTCCAAGACATTTACGTCAATCAAAGCATCGGCATTGGCAAGAAGCTGCTTACAGTCTGGACTCAAATGCTTGAGGTGAATGATCTTTCCTACTTTCTGATAGCGCTCCGTGAGTTTATTAACGGCCTCTATAGCCGACATATCCACTATCCTACTTTCGTAAAAATCTACGATTACTTCGTCTGGATCATTAAGTGGATCAAATTTATCATTGAAAGCGGAAATAGAACCAAAAAACAATGGCCCATAAATTTCATAATGCTTTACACCATTTTCATCAATAGTTTTTCTGGCGCGGATACGTTTTGCATTATCCCAAGCAAAAACCAAAGCGGCTATAATCACCCCAATAATCACCGCCAAAGCAAGATTATGCAAGAAGATTGTCACTAAGGTAACCATCACCATCACGAAGATGTCAGATTTTGGCATCTTGTTGAACGTACGTAAACTGGCCCACTCAAAAGTCCCGATAGCAACCATTACCATCAAACCTGTGAGCGCTGCAATTGGTAATTGCTCGATGAGTTCTGCGCCAAACATGATAAAAGAAAGCAACATTAATGACGCAATAATTCCAGAAAGTCTAGCCCTTGCGCCATTAGAGATATTGATCAGGCTCTGACCAATCATGGCACAGCCCCCCATTCCTGAAAACATTCCTGAAAGTATATTTGCAGCACCTTGAGCTACTGCTTCTTTATTACCTCTTCCTCGCGTCTCTGTAATTTCATCCACAATATTGAGCGTAAGCAAACTCTCGATTAGCCCTACTCCTGCTACTATCAAAGCATAAGGCAGGATGACCATGAACGTTTCCCATGAGATAGGTACTGCTGGCAAATGGAATGGTGGAAATCCTCCAGATATAGATGCGATATCACCGACAGTTTTGGTATCAATACCAAAAGCCACCACGATACCGAATATGCTCAAAATAGCCACTAGAGATGCTGGTATTGCTTTGCTGATCTTAGGTAATCCCCAAATGATGAGCATTGTCAACAGAACCAAGCCAAGCATCACGAAAAAATTAGATCCTGTGATCCAGTTGCCGTTCATGTCTTTGAAGGCATCCAGCTGAGACATGAATATGATGATGGCGAGACCATTCACAAAACCAAAAATCACTGGGTGCGGTACTAGACGCATAAGTTTACCCAAGCGAAGAAATCCAGCGGTTACTTGCATGATTCCAGCCAGTATCACAGTAGCAAAAACATACTCCACACCATGCGATTTGACCAAAGCGATAATCACAACAGCAACTGCTCCTGTAGCTCCAGAGATCATCCCAGGTCGCCCTCCTAAAATAGAAGTCACCAACCCCATCATGAATGCAGCATAAAGCCCCGTGAGGGGAGAAAGTCCAGCAATCAAAGCAAAGGCAACCGCCTCTGGCACCAATGCAAGTGCTACTGTAAGGCCTGAAAGGACTTCCGTTTTGTAATCTACTTTTTGACTAAAATCGAAAAGGTTGATGTATTTCTTCATCAAGAATGTTTTGGTAATTGAATAAAAAATCAAGTGGGAAATGAGGTATGAAAGACCGGAAATTCTAAAAGTGGGGTACCATCAATCTATCTGCAAAAAGAAGGCTTTTTTTGGTGAATTCATACCTATGCCTCAAATATCGACTTTGATACAAGCCAAATACTGATCATTCTCATCCGTATGTAAAATCTCTACAGACATACCTACTTTCTCCGCTTCGGCTATTAGGTTTTCTTGATCTACATACAGCCATTCAAACCAATCGCCCTTCTCGCCATGGTATTCATATTGGTAGCGAATCTCCCCATAATAGCCTTCAGGTCTAGTTTGACCATCTTGGTAGAGGTAAGTAAGATCTGATGAGTCTGCTAAGATCTGTCCACCAGGCTTTAGAAGGGTTTTACAGTGATTGAGGAAGCCACCAAGCTCGACCAAAGTGCCAGCTAATCCCAGACCATTCATTAAGATGAGGACGGTATCATATTGTTCTTTGTGATTTCGGAAATCGTCCAGTACTACTTTCTCTACTCCTGAACTGCGCATGACAGACGCACAACCAGGGGAATTTTCCAAAGCAGTCACGTCTTTATTTTTTCCCTGAAGCACTAGCGAGTGAGCTCCAGCACCTGCTCCCAAATCCAAGATTTTACCAGTGCTTTCGATTATAGCTAGATGCTCCAAAACACTAAAATCCTCCTCTTCACGAAAGAACACCTCCACAGTCATCTTCTCAGGCTTGCCGTAGGAGTTGTGAAGCGTCAATTTATGACGATCATTTTGTGTGTAGTAGCGCTGTATGGCCAGTCCGTGGATATCTTTCAAAGTATTATAATTAGTCTGCGAAGATACACTGTTGAAAAGTTGGATGAATAAACTTAGCGTCAACAGTCATTGCAAGACTCCTTATCATTTTGCAAATCGTAATTCCAATTTGACCCTGAAAATAAAAAAATGTTCGATAAGTTGTTGATAATCAGTTAATCGAATAGTTGGAATGGTTCTTTCTTTATCTTAGGAGTACGAAAATTAAAAAACACAGAAAAATGAATAAACTAATTACAACATTTACCATAATACTAACTCTTGGTCTACTCGCAAGCTGTTCTGATGCTTCTAAAGAAAAACGTGAAGAAAAGGTATCCGACCTCAAGGAATCCTTTCAAAAGGAGCAAAAAGATTTGTCACGCGAACTAAAAGAGCTGAAGCAAAATATAGATAAGGAAATCGATAAGCTAGACGATAAAATATCCAAGGCTACTGGTGAATCTAAAACACAGCTGGAAAAAATGAAGAAGTCACTTCAAGAGCAAGCAGATGATACAGAGCGCGCCCTCAAGAAAGTGGAAAATTCCACAGAACAGGCATGGAATGACACCAAGGAGTTTGCGGAAGATGCTACCAAAGCGACTAAAAAAACGCTAAGTGATGTTGGGGATGACATAAAAGAATTTTTCAAATAAAACAGAATCAACACATTATAAAGGCCGTCAAATGATGGCCTTTTTTATGGATTTGCTACTTTCACGTGCTGCCAAATGACTTGTCAGTAAGGTCATCTATGAGCAACCAATCATCATCTCGAAATCTCAAAATAGTCTTATCTTTTTTGGCAATATATTTCATTTGGGGTACCACCTATTTTGTGATTGTTTTGGGTCTGAAAGGTTTCCCACCTTTCACCATGGCAGCAGTTCGTTTTTTGATTGCAGGTCTAATCTTAACTGGCTATAGCCTGTATAAAAAAGAAGGATTTCCCAGTAAAAGTGCGATGATTAAGAATTCGATCATTGGGCTAATTGTACTTGCAGGCGGTCAGGGTTCTTTGTTTTGGGCTGAGCAATACATTCCTTCAGGCTATGCTTCCGTATTGGTCGCTACCATTCCGATTTGGTTTGTGGTATTGGATCGGGCGCATTGGAGTAGTTACTTCAAAAATCCAATTATCCTCTTTGGACTTGTGCTTGGATTTGTGGGTATCATTCTACTCTTCAGTGAAAAACTATCTCCACTTGAAGGTTATCAAAATGCAGAAATGTATTTCTGGGGATCTGTGGTGGCACTCTTCGGTGCTATGTGCTGGGTAGCTGGCACACTTTACAACCGATCCAGACCAGCCAAAGGCACAATGCACGCCAACCTCGGATGGCAGCTTATTGGAGGTTCTATTATTTGCCTAGTACTTGCACTTTTCTTCGGCGAGGCTGGTGATTCTCGTTGGTTTCATCCAACCTTTGAGGCTTGGCTTGCTGTTATTTACCTTGCGATTGCAGGGTCTGTTGTCGCTTTTGTGGCCTATACATGGTTGCTCAATGAGTTACCATCAGCGGCTGTAGGCACCTATGCTTATATCAATCCTGTAGTGGCAGTATTTATTGGATGGGTGGTCGCCAATGAGCAGCTCGGCCAACTTCAATTTATAGGTATGATCGTCGTGTTGATCAGCGCAGTGCTGATCAACCTCAATCGAACAAAAGCCATCAAAAAGTAATTTTAGACTAAGTATTTCTCAGCAGCTGCTCCTTTGAAAGATGCTCTCGGCTTTAGGTTGAGTGTTTGGAACATAGCCTTGTCCTGATCTACATCTGGGTTTGGAGTGGTTAAAAGCTCGTCACCTGCAAAGATTGAATTGGCTCCAGCCAAAAAGCAAAGTGCTTGCTCTTCTACGGACATCCTCACTCTACCAGCTGATAATCTCACCATCGCTCTCGGCATGATAATACGTGCTGTAGCGATCATTCTTACCATATCCCAGACAGACACTTTAGGTTGATCTTCTAGTGGTGTTCCTGCGACAGGTACCAAAGCATTCACTGGTACTGATTCTGGATGCTCTTCCATTGTAGAAAGCGTGTGAAGCATTCCTATTCTATCGTCATTGGTCTCACCCATGCCGATGATACCTCCAGAGCAGACAGAAATAGACGCTTTTCTTACGTTGTTGATGGTATCGAGTCGGTCATCATAGGTACGTGTGCTGATGATCTCCTCATAATGCTCCTCAGAAGTGTCTAGGTTGTGATTATATGCATAGAGCCCTGCATCCTTTAGCTTTTGAGCTTGCTCAGGAGTGAGCATTCCTAGCGTACAACAAACTTCCATATCCAGTGAATTAACACCAGACACCATTTCAATTACTTTGTCAAAGTCACGGTTATCACGCACTTCTCTCCAAGCTGCGCCCATACAAAAACGCGTACTACCATTTTCTTTCGCTTTGATGGCTTGCTTCATCACCACATCCACATCTAGTAGCTTCTGAACTTTCACATCCGTGTGATAGCGAGCAGCCTGCGGACAGTAAGAGCAGTCTTCTGGACAACCGCCAGTTTTAATAGAAAGCAACGTGCAAACTTGAACTTCGGAAGGGTCATTGTGCTCGCGATGAACAGTAGCCGCCTCGTAGATTAGCTCCAATATTGGCTTTTCAAATATTTCTTTGATTTCCGCTTTCGTCCAGTCGTTTCTCATGCAACTCGTTTTTATATTTTTTTTGAAAGATAATACGCTTAGGCGCTTTGCCAAAGTTGAATACTACTTTATCTCAAGATTACCTGGCAGTCTTGCTTGTATCCCATTAAGGTGTTCTAATTCTTTTACTGCCTTTAGGTAAGGTGAAAGGGCCTTTGATTCAAGCCCAAACATTTGAGCTTTAGCCTCGCTCAGGTCTGTTATTATTTTTTCTAAAAATTGCTTCTTCTTTGGGTAATAGCTTATGCGAAAATCATCAGCCACACCCGCTTTCTCAGCGGCCATATTCACCGCATCATCAAATGAGCCAAGGATGTCTACCAATCCGCGTTCCTGCGCTTGAACCCCTGTCCAAACACGACCGCCAGCATGTTTTTTCAGTTCCTCAACATCCATAGATCTTGCCTTTGCTGCCTTAGTTACAAACATCTCATATCCAGCCTCTATACGACGTTGCATAATATTTCGCTCTTGTTGAGTCAGGGTACGTGTAACTGTCATCATATCAGAAAACTCTCCTGTGTTTACCGTTTCATTGGTAATGCCTAGCTTATTCTCAAGGAAATCGCCAAGATTAAACATCATACCGAAAATACCAATAGAGCCTGTAATGGTATTGGGTTGAGCAATAATTGTATCGCAAGCCATGGCTATGATATAACCTCCAGATGCTGCCACATTGGACATAGATGCAATGATTGGCTTAACTCCTTTGGTGAGCATGATCTCTCTCCAGATAATGTCTGAAGCGGTAACACCACCGCCTGGCGAATTGACACGAAGCACTATAGCTTTTACAGAACTACTCTCCCTCGCCTTTCTGATTTCATCTGCAAATTGATCACTACCAATAGCATCATCTACTTCTCCCATTACTATATCACCACTGGCCACTATGACGGCTATCTTATTAGCAGAATAATTACCACCGCTCACTGCCTTCATGTATTTGTCAATTGGTATGAGCTTTAGATCCTCACCTTTACCGATATTCATCTCTTGACGTAGCAAATCCATCATTTCGTCCTCATATGCCACTTTTGTAATCAGTCCGTAATCAACAGCATCTTGTGGCAATTGCACCAACATTTTGGAAGAAATCTTTGCGAGTTCCTCTGACGATATATTTCTTGATTTAGATACGTTTTCCAGATAGACATTGTAAAGTGATCCTAGTAATTCGGTCATTTGAAGGCGATTTTCTTCGCTCATTGAAGTACGCGTATAAGGCTCCACGAAACTCTTAAACTGACCCACTCTGAAAATCTCAGGCTCGATTTCCAGTTTGTCAAACAATCCTTTGAAAAAGGTAACATTGGCAGTCAAGCCGTTGAATTCCAACGCTCCTTCTGGATTGAGATAAATCGAATCCGCAACTGAAACTAGGTAATAATCTCCCTCGGAAAGATAGGTACCGTAAGCATGCACGAATTTTCCTGATGATTTGAAATCAATAAGGGCATCTCGAATCTCCTGCAAGCTGGCATAACCTGTAGATGCATACAGTGGGGCCAAATAGATTCCTCGAATGCGATCGTCATATTTTGCTTCATTGATTGCGGCAAGCATATCCAATAAACTCAAGGGATTTTCTCCACCAAAAACCTCCTGAAATGGGTCATCTACGGACTGCTCTGCTATCACGCCGGTGAGATTGAGATGTAAGATGGAATTAGAAGCAACATCAGGAACAGTCTCGGCTGATCCGGCAATGCTTCCAAGTAGTATGATGATTAAAAAGAGAAAAATAAAAAGGCCAAGAATGGTGGCCAATAGATTGCGCAGAAATGCCATGTTATGTATTTATCCTATTATTTTACAAAAGTAAGTAGACAGTCACTTAAAGACGGTTGAAGCAACAAATAGTTTAGCTCTTTTGATGAAAGGAATATTTCTGCTTTTAGGTACCAATCTCGGCGATAGGTTAACAAATCTTAACCAGGCCAAATTTCTTCTTGAATCCTATCCTGTGATCATAGTGGATTACTCCAAAATCTATGAGTCTGCTCCTTGGGGAGATACAGAACAGGGTAGCTTTCTCAACATAATACTGCGGGTAGATACCATTTTAGATCCTCATCAGCTGCTGGAAGTGTGCCTAGAGGTAGAAAAACGCATGGGTCGCGAACGAATCAAAAAATGGGGCGAACGAATCATTGATATGGACATACTATATTATGATAATCATATCATAAATGACGAAAAACTCATTATTCCGCACCCAGGAATTCAAATGCGAAGATTTACGCTTATACCAATGGTGGAAGTTGCCCCTAATGAGGCACACCCGTTACTTGGCCATTCACAATTAGAACTTTTGGAGTTATGCCCTGATCCGCTTGACTGCACCATTACAGAAATGGAACTAGAGTTATGACGCTTTTAGAAGGGCTCGTACTTATTGTTGTTGGTCTCTTGACAGGAGTGATCAATACTCTAGCAGGCGGTGGATCATTGATAACCCTTCCATTGCTGATTTTTATGGGTTTGCCATCTAGTGCTGCCAATGCCACCAATAGAATCGGAATATTACTTCAAAGTCTAGTAGCCGCTGGAGGTTTTAAAAGTAAAGGCGTATTTGTATTTCCTTATTCAATTTATGCCAGTATTACCGCAGTAATTGGATGTATCATAGGCGCTTATTACGCCATGGACATCCGCAGTGAGGTGTTCAACAAGATACTTGCTGTGGTGATGGTAGTAGTAATGGTTCTGACAGTTTTGAAACCTTATCTAGTTAAGAATGGAGCTGAAGAATTACTATCGACAAAACGCAAAATATTTTCAATTGGCACCTTTTTTCTTGTTGGGCTTTATGGTGGTTTTATTCAGGCAGGCGTAGGTTTTTTGATCATAGCCACGCTCACTGGTATTCATGGCTTCAATATGGCAAAGACCAATAGTATCAAATCATTTGTGATTGTGTGTTACACGTTGGTCGCGCTAGGGATCTTCTGGTGGGAAGATCAAATTCGTTGGGATTATGGACTCACGCTAGCAGCTGGAAATTCAGCTGGCGGCTGGATCGCCAGTCGTTGGTCTGTAGGGAAAGATGACAAATGGATTCGATTGATTCTAATTGTCATCGTATTTGGAATGGCCGTTAAGTTGTGGTTTTTTAGTTGAGATGCCTCATTCCTTCCTAACTTCACCGATTTATTAGCATTATGGGCATTGTCATCAGACAAAGTTTTTGGGGGACCTTGATTACATACGTAGGTGTGGCAATCGGATATATAAATTCATTATTGCTTCTACCCTATTTCTTAGATTCTGAGAGTTATGGATTATTGAGACTTATTCAATCTAATGGGATGATATTGATCCCGTTGGCTGTTTTAGGAATGAATGGATCTTTCATAAAATTTTATCCTGAATTTAAGGACAGCAAGGGTCTGACAGATCGAATCTTTAGTCTTCAGCTAGTCTTAATAATCCTAGCTTCTTTATCATTTACAGGCCTCATATACATCTTCAAACAAGAAATAGAGTCGTTTTACGCAGATGAATCCAGTCTTTATAATCAATACATATTCGCTTCTGTTATCATTTTCATTTCTCAGAGTCTTTATAGTTTTTTTATAGCCTTTCTATACAGCAAACACAATACTATTTTTCCGAATTTCTTGAATGAAATACTATTAAGAATTTTAAGCACTGGACTCATCTGCCTATATGGTCTTGGGTTTATAAGCTTCCCAGATTTAATTCTTTTAATCGCTTTGAGTTACATAATAACTAGCCTAATACTCTACATAGGCATGTTGATCAAATATCAAATCATTTTTGACTTTCAGTTTTACAAAATTGAGTATTCATGGATAAAGAAATTTATCAAATTCGGGGGATATACTATGCTAGTCACAACATGTACGTCGATAGTTCTAAATATAAGTTATCCACTCACATCCTCTTATATTGGACTGGAAGCCAATAGCATATTGGCAATGTCTATCTATATCGGTACAATTATAGAATTGCCTGGTCGTTCAATGATCCAAATAATCACACCCATTTTAACACAAAATTTCAATAATAAAAATATAGGTGAGATTAAGAAAATTTTCGCATTAGCCTCTGTCAATATGGGACTGATAGGTGGATTGTTTGGCATTGGTATCATCACAAATTTGGATAACCTATTCAGTATAATTCCTAATGGCGAGTCCTATCACCTTGGGGCAGAGCTTATTATAATTATTTGTTTCGCCAAGTTTATTAACATGATAGGCGGTATATCATCAACAGCAATCTATTATTCAGATTTCTATAAAATCAATATCTTCATCACAATATTAGGTGCCATATTGATGGTGGCTTTGAATGTTTTACTCATACCTCGATACGGAATACTTGGTGCTGGATGGAGTATTTTAATTACAACATTCGTAAATCAAGTGATTCGATATATTACGCTATATGTCGAGTTGAAAATTAGACCGTTTGAAAAGCAGCATTTACTTTTATTGATACTTGGAGCATTGGTGTTCTTGTTTGCAACCTATCTTCCTTCTCTATCTAATCCTATTTTAGATATCGGGTTTAAATCAATAGCCACCACTCTGGTGTTTGTCGCGATTGCTTTCTATTTAAAAATCTCTGCGCCTGCAAATGAAATTATATTAAAAGGACTCAGAATTATAGGATTGAGAAAAAATTAGGATATTTTCAACTTTTCAGGCTTAGCAATACGTCACAGATTCTTTTAGATGTATGGCCGTCCCAAAGTTCCGGAACTGACCCCTTTTTCCAGTTGCCACTTTTTAAAGTTTCGAAATATGAATCAAAATCTTTTGGATTTGTACCTAGCAGTTCATTGGTACCTTTAGAAATAGTTTCTGGTCGCTCAGTATTATCACGAATTGTTAGGCATGGTACATTCAAGTATGTAGTTTCTTCTTGAATACCCCCAGAATCTGTAATAACACCCTTAGCGTTCATCATTAAAAACATGAATTGCAAATATCCTTGAGACTCGACAAGCCTAAGGTGGTTGGGAAGACCCACCTGATTCATTTGCTTCAAAGTACGTGGATGTACAGGGAATATAATCGGGCAAGAAAAGCTCTCAGTAATTTTACTCATCAGTTTAGAAAACTCTGAACCATTGTCGACATTCGCAGGCCTGTGCATTGTGAGTAGTATATACTCCCCTTTCTTAAGATCAAATTCATCATAAAAATCAGGCTTTGTGAATTTAGAGGAATTCGCAACTAAGGAATCTATCATGGTATTTCCGACTAGAAATATTCGTTCCTCAGGAATGCCTGCTTTCAAAAGATTGGTGTTCGCAAATTCGGATGTGGTGAAAAAATAATCTGTGATACTATCAGTTACCATTCGATTTACCTCTTCTGGCATAGACAGATCAAAAGACCTAATTCCCGCCTCAACATGAGCGACTTTTATTCCCCTCTTTTTAGCCACTATAGAACATGCAAGAGTGGAGTTGACATCACCCACAACAAGAACCAAATCAGTTTCAAATTGATTGAGGTATTGCTCAAATGCAATCATAATGTTCCCCGTCTGCTCCGCATGTGAGCCTGATCCAACTTCAAGATTTATATGTGGCTGTGGTATCTCTAAATCAATAAAGAATTGATCACTAAGCTTAGGGTCATAATGTTGACCGGTATGAACAAGCCTGTAGCAAATATCAGCACCCTGTTTAGATCTGTTAAGGATTTCATGGATGATAGGAGCTATCTTCATGAAATTAGGTCTGGCACCAGCAATTATTGTAACTATCACTTATGATTCTTAAGGTTAGCATTAAAGAAATTGCATAAAGACGAAAACAAAAAGTGAATTCAATCAATAATTATATTTCCTATTATTTCTTTGCAAATTAACACTGTCTAAAATATGGATAACAAAATAATAAGCCCTTTTTCAAAGAGTATTGCTTTACTTGAAGAAGAAATTGACACTAGTAAAATAATCAATCTATACAAAGATCAATATCAATTTGATGTTTCCAGACATTTCAATGGAATAGATAAAGTAGGCATCTATGCAGATACAGAATGTGGTTTTAGATTTTATCATCCCGCTACAATTATGGGAGATGGTGAGTTTTACAAAGACCTCCAGCTTTCTGGAATGGACTATTACCATAAATGGAATTGGCAGAATAAATGGGCTAATAAATTCATTCGCGAGGAATCAAATGTCCTAGAAATAGGATCTGGAGATGGTTCGTTTCTCCAAGGTTTGATTAAGAGAAAAAACACAACAGTAATTGGCTTAGAAATTAATCCTGAAGCAATTAAAGTATCAAAATCCAAGGGCATAGAAACTATAAGTGAAACTGTAGAAGTACATGCTAAGCAAAATGAGGGTAAATATGATGTGGTTGTAAGCTTTCAAGTACTTGAACATATTTACAAAACACATGATTACTTGGAAGCTAGTCTTAAGTGCTTGAAACCGGACGGGCTTATGATCATTGCCGTACCTAACAATAATCCTTATTTATATAGATTTGACAAATTCAATGTATTGAACCTACCTCCACATCACATGGGGCTTTGGGGCAAGGCTAGCATGACGGGAATCGCTGAAAAATTCGACTTGAGGATTATCTCTCTAAAAGTACAACCCGTAGATGATTTCAGAAAATACTTGTCAGCCTACTTTAAGCATAAGGGTCTAATGAGTCTTAATAAATGGTTATTTAAAATTCCTTACATATTTTTCAAAGCACTTTCTTTGGTACCTGTTCCATTCATTGAGGGCAGAGACATAATTGGCGTCTACCAAAAGAAATGAGATATCTACTCCAATCATGACCAAAAATATTGGAATCACGGTCTATTCGATGAGTTATGGCGGTGTGGCAAATTTTATTTTGGGTCTCGCGTCTTTCCTTATAGAAAAAGGATTTTTAGTAACCGTCATAGTTACAGATGCTGCTGGCCCATGGTTTGACAAACTTCAGGAAAAAGGAATAAAGAGTAAGTCATTTTCAAACAGGCCATTCTTATGGATACCTTTTGGTAGACTTATGCATGCTGTTATTATCTCCCGGTATATTAAGAGTCAGCATTTTCATACACTGATTAATAATCACAGCTTCTCAATGCACCTTAATGCTAAAAGCATCATGAGAAATAGCAATTTAATACACATTGTTCACAATCAGATTGATAGCATCATTAAGACAGAATGTGATCCTATATCATCAAAAGTGGTTTGTGTAAGCAAGAGAATAGAGGAGAAAGGAATGAAATATGTTAGACCTAAAGGGATAATTACTATTTCAAACGGTGTTCAGCTTCCTCCAAAGGAGGACTTAGAATATCTTTCAAAGGTAAATAGACCTAAGGATATCCTTTATGTAGGTAGACTTGATGATAAGCAAAAAGGGATTTTAAAAATCCCAAAGATTCTCAAACTTGTGAAATCCAAAATTAACAATATCCAGCTTACAATTATTGGAACTGGGCCTGATGAAGATCTATTACGTGAAGAATTCAGAAAACTCAATCTAACAACAAATGTAATTTTTGCGGGTTTATTACCTCCTGAAGACATCAAGCAGTATTACAAAACATATAAAACCCTTCTGCTTCCTTCTAACTTTGAGGGGCACCCCCTTACATTGATGGAAGCTATGGCATATGGTTGCGTACCCATAGTATCACTACTTCCACAGTGTACAGATGTTTATATTGAGCATGGGAGGAATGGCTATCTTATCGAGCAATCCAATATTATAGGATTCGCTGAGGCAATCATTTCTGAAATTGAGAAGGCAGATAGCCAAACTCCAGAAAACGCGTTAAATACAGCTCAGCAAAAGATGTCGATCGAGCTATGCCATAAAAAATATTTAGACCTTCTGGATGAAATTGGCGAGTCTCCAATTGAAAATTCAACAAACGTTATTTTCAAAAACTACTGTAAGGAAATCATTCCTTACAATATCATTATGCTTTTTAAAAAAGTTTTATCGGGAGGGAAATGAATTAAATTACAAAGTCAAAAAAAATAATTGATACAAAGCATTAATCGGATGCCATTCAAGAATGAACAGGGTATTATTACTAATTAAAAGCGCTTTTAGAAAAATCGGAATAGATATTCGGTTCGTTAAAACAATGGATCAGCGTTCAGCATTCGAACTAAATGAGGTGAATCAAGTCAATGATGCTTGGTCAGATCCAAAAATTGCGAAAGGGTTTCTAACTAAGGAAGTACTAGATTTTTATGAAAGAATAATTGAGAAAATCAATGAATATGATTTGGATTTAGCCAACAAGTCTGTTGCTGACATTGGTTGTGGGAATGGAATGTTATTAAAATACATCAACGAAAAATTTAACATTTCCCACATAACAGGTTTAGAGTATTCTGAAGCCGCTTTGGATGTTGCTAGAAAAATATTTAAAGAACCTGACTATATACTTCACGATATTTCAAATCCTATTAATATGAAATTTGATATGATTTTTTGCACAGAAGTTTTAGAGCATATACCCTATCCAAACCAAGCACTTGCCAATATTCTCAATGCTTTAAATGACAAAAGTGCAGCCTTTATCACCGTACCTGACGGAAGACAAGACACTTACTCAGGACACATTAATTTTTGGAGTCCTGAAAGTTGGCATATTTTCATTGAAGAAAATGCTCAAAAACTAAAATTTCAAACAGGTAAGCTGACCGATACTGTAAGTTTTGCTATAATATTCAAAAGGTGAATAATATGTTGAGAATCTTTAATTGGGCGCTTAAGTTCCTAAAGTTGAAAGTGATAAACCCGTCAATTAGATTACCTACTGAGGATATGGGTAAAGACTTTTATATCATCCATGAAAAAGTGAAAGACTTTTCTATGACCTCTCCAGAAAGATTGTATGCAACTTATCAAGCTATTAATTTCGTAGAGGATAATAAGATAGAAGGTGCTGTAGTAGAGTGTGGTGTTTGGCGTGGGGGTAATACAATGGTTATGGCAGAAACGTTGATGCTTAAGAAGTCAATTAATCGAGAAATTTACCTCTATGACACATTTGAAGGTATGACCGCCCCTACTGATAAAGACGTTAGCGTTAATGGGAGAGAATCTATCAGCATTTGGAAGAAATGGAACAAAACTGATCATAACGAATGGTGTTATGCTCCGCTGGACGAAGTGAAGCGAAACATGGCAACCACAGCCTATCCAGCTGATAAAATCCATTATGTGAAAGGAATGGTGGAAAATACTATACCCGCGACACTTCCTAACAAAATTGCTGTTTTGAGGTTGGACACTGATTGGTATGCATCTACCAAACATGAACTTATCCATCTATTCCCTAACCTTTCCGAAAATGCCATATTACTACTGGATGATTATGGTTATTGGAAAGGGCAAAAAGAAGCCGTTGATGAATACTTCGAAAGTATAGGGCGAAAAATCCTTTTGCATCGTGTAGACCATTCTGGAAGAATGATGGTTAAGGCCTTCTGAGATGCCAATAGTATCCATTATTACTGTAGTCTATAATGGTGAGCCTTATATTGAGCTTACAATTCAAAGTGTTATAAACCAAACCTTTGAAGACTTTGAGTATATAGTGATTGATGGTTCTTCAAAGGACAAAACTTTCCAAATTATCTCTTCATATGAAGATAAAATCACTAAAGTGATTTCGGAACCTGATCAGGGTGTATATGATGCGATGAACAAAGGTCTTGAGATTGCGACCGGCAAATATTTACTATTCTTAAATGCAGGAGATCAACTTTTCTCACCAGCAACACTTACCAACATATTTTCTTCAGACACTATTGCAGATGTTTACTACGGTGAAACAGTCATAATTGATGAAAAAAACGAATCCCTTGGTACCCGAACTGAATTAACGAGCCGTAAACTTCCCAAATCTTTAGTGAAGAATGATTTTCTTAAAGGACAAGTTGTAAGTCATCAATCTTTTATACCTAAAAAAGTACTGGTCAAACCTTATAATTTAAAATACAAATGCAGTGCCGATATAGCGTGGATGCTGGCTATAATGACTACTGCCCAGGTGGTAGTAAATGTACAATCGCCAATATCCAAATATCTCCAAGGAGGTATATCTGATAGACATCTTATCACATGTTGGAAAGAAAGATTTGCGATAATGTTAAATCACTTCAACCCTGTGACTGTCCTTTGGGCTCACGTTCAATTCGCCTTCAGATTACTAAATTATGGAAGGTATAAGAAGAAGTAATCCTAACGGAATCTAGAAATCACCAATTGCCTTCTCATATATTTCTAAATGTCTTTGGGCTATGAGTTCATTACTAAACTTCTCTAGCATACTTGATCTTGCATTCAAAGAGGCTATTTTCAGAATTTCTACATTCGAAAAATAACGAATTCCAGCTGCCAAAGAATCAGAATTGACTTGATCTGCTATATATCCATTTTTGAGATGTGATACCATATCTGACACCCCTCCACTATCAAAAGTAACAACCGGAACTCCACAACTCAAAGCTTCCATCACAGTATTGGGAAGGTTATCCTGGACGGAAGGGAGTACAAATACATCAGCACAATTGTAAATCTCAGAAAGCGTTTGTTCGTCTTCAATTGAGCCAAAATACTTTGTGCCTACATCGTTTGAGTTTGAAGAGCCAAAAGAAAGTAGATGCAGGTCAGTCAAATCTTGCTTGATTTGAGATATGGCTTGCTCTAGATAAATGACACCTTTCCGTTCATCTTGGTGATCCATGGCTCCATAAATCACAAAATAACCATCCTCTGGAAGACCATATTTTCGTCTCAGACTTTTCTTATCGCTTGGCTTGAAGATTTCAAAATCTAAGGTGTTGCCTACAACTTGAATGTTAATATTTTGAAAAACTGCGCTTCTTTGAGCTTGCCGCGCAAGCCAATTGCTACAAGTGATTATATTTATCTTCGCTCCAGACCACTCAATCTTTTTTCTCTGAAGAATCGTGTAAGCCTTATTACTATTCGGTTTTAAATAAAAACAGTTTTCACAGGCCCTTTCAAAATTAGAGCAGTCCATTGCATAATGACAGCCCCCAGTAAAAGCCCACATATCATGAAATGTCCAAACAATTGGTTTGAGTTTAGCCATCTCTTTAATTTCGAGAATATCTAATAACCCGAAGTTGATCCAATGCATATGGACTATATCTGCATCGTTGAACTCCACAGTTTTTGTTATATCAAATCCAAAAGAACCTGTGGAAAATTTGTAAAGATGCTTCCTGTCTCGAAGCATGAAAAGCACCTCTATACGCTCAAGAATGAACCGTATATGATCATTCAGGCGGTCGATTAAATTCCTTTGTAGTTTAAAAGTATTTACACCCTTTTCCCCTTTGAGTATTCCCAATTTAACGTCATTTCCACTCTTCTCAAGTACTGATTTAAGGCGCAATGTTGCCTTAGCTGCCCCACCGTAAGAACCAAAAGTATTGAGCAATAAAATCTTCATCTATCCAAGCCATTAAGAGTGATAGATATTATCTTAAGATAAAACATAGTCAAAGGCCTTCAAGTAACCATTTATAACCGTATTGATATTAATTTCTTCTTCTATTATTTTTAATGAGTTTTTCCCAAATTCTTGTACTCTATTAGGATCCGAGATAAGCTCCTCGATTTTATCAGCAAGGTCTTGGACATTATCCTCCTCGAATATATAGCCATTAAATCCAGACCTAACTAGTTCATTTTCAGTACCATCAGCCACTGAACAGATCACTGGTTTGCCATATACCATCGCCTCATTAATGGATAATCCCCCCATTCCAGCTAATACATAGACGGTTGACTCTATAAAGTACTTTCCCAAAGTCTCAGAGTCATATGTACCATCAATAAATATTACGTTATCTACACCTAAAATTTGAACCTTACTTTTTAGATGTTCCAATTCTGGACCATTTCCTAATATCACGAGTTCACTATTAGGGATTTTCCTTTTAATAAGGGTAAAAGCTTCAATCAATTGATCTACTTTCTTCCATGCGACCAATCGCCCCACATGCAATATTCTATGTGGATTAAGTGTAAGTATTGGTTTAGTTTGAAGAAGCGCTCTCTTTTTTTCAAATAAACGATCCGTATCTGGGGAATTATAGATGATAAATATTTTCTCTTCAGCGATTCCGTAGGAACCTATGATTTCATAAGCTTTGCTTGCATAATATACATGCGCGTCCATGAGCTTAAGGTACCTCTTAGTGAGTTCTCTGAATATGGTATAATAGGCCTTCCAGAATAAGCCAGACTTAGGCTTAGAGAGATCTTCGAGCCGAATAGAGCTCGTGAAAAAATCTACAGCTTCATGATAGTTAGGAATATTAAATGGAATGTCCTTGAATATCAGTTTAACATTATACTTCCTAATAGTTCTTAGCAACTTTCGATCGAAAATAAATGACAAGACAAATGGCCATACTGTGACAAGAATATCTGGCCGTTCTTCCTCAATCATCTTTTCAAGACCAACAAAATAAGATTTCCCATACCACGCCTTTTTTTCAATTAGAGGTAAAAGACCAAACTCCACATCCTTTTGAGTTTGAAAAACACCTTTCCCGATGGTTCTAGACCCTTTTTGTGGTAAAACCACCTTCAGGTCAATATTACCTTCTTTCTGAAGTCTATTCAAAACATAGTTATAATAATGTGGTAGTCCTCCGAAAGTGAAAATGACTTTTTTGCGATACGTCGGTGTTAATTCCATTAAATAAATAAGTAACCTCGAACAATTCTAAAATGAATGAAAACTATTTTATTCTTCTCTTAGGTTCAAAAGACTAGTTTCTTCGATTAGCGAAGATATTAAGCTGCAGATCAAATGGTTTCGATTTGAAATTGACTTCTCTTGACAAAGGACTAGTGTGATACCGATCTTCATTAATAATATAGTATTCAAATCCATTCATTTCGAGATAGCTTAATAATCTCGAAAGGCTTTGGTTTTTTCCTTTCACGCTATGATATTCAAGAAAAATATTCTTGACTCGATGAAGCTCTGATTGGCAATCTTCAATCACTTCGTGCTCTGCCCCTTCAATGTCAATCTTTAATAAATCTATTTCTTCATGCTTTCGTAATTCATCACGCAGACGAATAGTCTCAACTTGCAAGTTCCCTTGATCTTCCGACAAAAATCCACCATCAGAACCCTCTTGCACCATTTTGATACCATTAGAATGAATCCAAACTGCTTTTTCAATGAAATGAACTCCACTCTTGTTCTTTAAATTTTCCTTAAAAATGGAAGCAATCTTCGGATCTGGTTCAAAAGCGTAAATCTCAGGATGAGAGTAATTATCTAGAAAAAACAAAGTGGCCAACCCAATATTGGCTCCACAATCAAAAATCACCGGTTTGCTCTTATCAGTCTGGAAATAATAGTATCTCTTAGAATAGATTTCAAAATATTGCCAGATAAGAGACCAATTGTCAGTAAACCGTATTTGGCGATTTCCAAGATTTAATCTTCCTTCTTTGAAACGCTTCATATCTCCAATTTTCAAGCATACGTGGAGGAATCCACGACTTGCCTTACTTCTAGTCAACTCAAAAAAATCTTTAAATAAAACTCTGAGGAGGTATTTGCCTTTCATTATTCAATTCTCTTCTGAGGTTTTCTTTAATGAAGTAAATAGAATTAAACCCATAAATACCAATAATAGAAATGAGGAAAACAAAATAACATATGTACCTAGGCTAATCGACCTTGGCTCATACTTAAAAACCACTTCATGATTACCGGCAGGTATCTCTAACCCTCTTAAAACATAATCCACGCGTATGTGGTTAATTGACTCACCGTCGATATATGCATTCCAACCTGGATCATAAAACATCTCTGAGAATACTGCAAATTGAGATTCATCCGATGAAAAGGAGTAGGTCATCTTCTCAGGATGATAATTACTCAAAGAAATCGTTCCATTACCAGTAAAACTTGTTCCTGCTACCTGTTCACCAAATCTCTTATCATAAACTACTTCATTTGACAAATCAATAGAACCAATTGCCCCTATTTCATCATCTGCATTTGCAACTTCCTTTAATTCCTTAACAAGCCATGCATTGCCCAAAGCACTTGGATTTCTCTGAGCTTGTGGTCCGTTTTGACCCTTCACTATAAGATATTTCGCATTGAGCATACCTAGAATATTATAATTGACTTCTCGGAAGTATTTATCAATAATCTCTTGGTAGCGCTGCATTTTGATGGCGCTATATCCCAATACAGAGTAGTGGTAGTAAGAAGTAATCCCATCACTAAATGGATTTTGTGCTGCCAGATTAAATACTCTATAGTGGCTATTATCCTGTAATATTTGCTGATCAGCTTGTGTTGGTTGAAACTGGGTCTGATTGGTTCTTCTTTTAGTTTGAAAGTCATCTTCACCTAGATATCGCTTGTTCACAGCCCACAGATCCACAAGTGTAAACAAGGCTATGGCAATCACGGTGTGCGCAGGTTTGATAATGTTTTTGAGATATAACCAAAGTGCTCCAGCCGCCAAGCCAACGAAAACGATGGAACGAATAATGTCTGTTGTGTATAAACTCTTCCTGTCGGCAACTAGAGCGTCAAGCAGCCACTGAGGAAAACCATAGGCTGCATCATTTTGACCTCTAAAATCAAAAAAAGAATTCTTGAAGAATACCAAAAACAACCCTAAACCAACAATAGCAGCAGCTGCCTGCAGTAATTTAGGTGCAAGTCGCTCATTGGCAATCTCCCTCTTCATGATCTTGTCCAACATCAAAATACCCATAAATGGCACAATCAATTGTGCAATAGAAAGGATCATGGTAACAGACCGAAACTTATTATAAAGGGGCACATAGTAGAAGAAAATATCGGTAAACCATTCCAAATTCTTACCCATCGAAAGCAAGAGTGAAATCAGTGTTAAGCCAATCGCCCACCATTTTAAAGGCCCATCAATAACCAAAAGCGATAGTATGAAAAGGAAGAAAATAACGGCTCCAAAATAGATAGGACCTCCAGTAAAAGGTTGTGTTCCCCAGTATAGTGGAATATTATTTATCAGGTTTTGACTTGCCGCTCTATCTACACCTCGAGAAGCGAGTGCCTTATAGACCTCTGAATCTTGAGATAATTTCTCTGAAGAAGCTCCTCCATGAAAATACGGAAACACTAAAGTCAATATTTCTGATTTGCCACTACTCCAGCTAAGCGCATAGTCTTTATCCAATCCGTCGCTACTTACATTGGGACTTTGATCTTTAGTCAATTCCGAACCACCACGAGTAGAGTAATCTTTGTACTCTAAGGTAGAAGCCAACTTGGTAAAATTACAGCCAAATGCTACGATGGTAGCCACAACGAGCACACCCGAAATCTTTAAAAATTCATTCCATTTTTTACTCCTTACAGTTTGATAAACCACTATTAAAAGATATCCCAGAACCATCATCAAGGAATAATAAGTGATCTGGATATGACCGAAATACAATTGAAAACCTGCCGCCAAAACAGTTATTAAACTCCCTTTCAATAGCTCCCCCCTGTAGGCATAGATAATTCCAGCCAATACTGGTGCCATTAGCGCCATCGCAAGCACTTTGTTATCATGGCCAACTTCTATGCTTATAATGTTGAAAGTAGAAAAACTAAAGGCAAATCCCCCCAAAGTGGATAACCAACGTGATACACCAAACACCTGAAATAGCAAGTACATCCCCAAAAAGAGATACATGGCCATTATGACTGGTTTTGGAATGATGCTACCTGAAAGCATCAATCTATTAACAAATCCAAATAGGTTATATGAAGAACTTTTCTGTAAGGGAACGCCAGAAAACTCTTTCGAATTCCAGAAGATATCTTCACCCTTTTCTTGATAATCTGCTACTTCCTTATTGACACCCGTCAATTGAATATTATCACTCTGAACGAGTATTTTCCCTGTATAGAGCGGACTAAAAAACACACTTGCTACTACAAAAAATATTGCCAAAGGAACAAAATGGTACAGAGCTCGCTTGAGGAGATTCATAGGATGTGTTTTCTTAATGCGTCTAGTTGTTGGCAAATGTAAAAGATTTCTTCATCCATCAGTTCTGGAAAAATTGGCAATGAAACGATTGTGTCTGCAAGTGTCTGTGCGTTGGTAAGACTTCTATCGGCTTCAGTACTCGAAACTACAAATGGATAATGTATCATCGTACCAACTCCTCTTTCCAACATTTGGGCTTGAAATTCTGTCCGACCAGAGACTGTTAGGGTAAACTGATGATATACGCTGAAAAGATCATTCTCACTTTTCGAGAACCCAGTTATCTCTTGATATCGTTGCGCAATAGAAATCCGACGTTCATTCCATTTATCCAAATATTTCAGCTTTACAAGCAGAATAGCTGCTTGAATTTCATCCAACCTACTGTTCCTGCCAATTCCTACAAATTGGTCGCCTTGGTTACCATATTGGCGAAGACTTCTAATCTTACTTGCTAATTCTTCATTATTAGTAACAACTGCACCACCATCTCCCCAAGCACCGAGATTTTTGGTGGGATAAAAGCTAAATATGGCCATATCGCCAAAAGAACAACATTTCTGACCATTGACTCCTGCCCCATGAGCTTGTGCACAGTCTTCCACTAAATAGAGGTTATTTGCCTCGCACAATGATTTTATAGACTGAATATCACATGGATGGCCATAAAGATGAATAGCAATAACAGCTTTACTCCGCGGTGATATATTCTTTGAAATATCTTCTGAAAGTATATTACCAGAAATGGGATCCACTTCCACCAAAACAGGTTTCGCTCCACATCTTTTCACAGCCATATAAGGAGAAATCCACCCAAATGAAGGCACAAGCACTTCATCACCAACTTTTATACCTAATGCTTCTAGAGACAACTCCAAAGCATCAGTCCCATTGCCACAAGTAATACAATGTTCTACACCTAGGTAATCGGCGAATGCCTCTTCAAATGCTGCTACCTTTGGTCCCAAAATGAATGTCCCGCTGGATTGAACTTCATTAATTGCCTGATATATTTCCGCTTCAAGCGATTTATTTTGTCTGTTCAGGTCAAAAAATGGAATATTCATTAGATGCAATCGATACCGACCAAATTAAAATTTTTCATTCTTCAATGGTCGTATAATTTTCATTAATATTGAGCGCCCAAAGGTTAAATAATCGAACTTCGCCCCAACTTACATTATTGAAACTAAAGCTATGAAGAGTATTGGTGTTTTTACATCGGGTGGTGACGCACCAGGAATGAATGCCTGCATTCGTTCAGTTGTTAGAACTGGCTTATACCTTGGTCTGGATGTTTATGGTATCAAATACGGATACAATGGCATGATTGACGGGGATATTTATAAAATGAAGTCTTACTCTGTAAGCAATATAGTGCAGCGCGGAGGTACTATATTAAAGTCGGCAAGATCTAAAGGTTTCATGACCAAAGAAGGTCGTGCCAAAGCATACGAGCAATTAACAAAACGTGGCATTGAAGGCCTAGTCGCTATTGGTGGTGATGGCACTTTCACTGGAGCTAATATTTTTTTTGAAGAATACGGTATTCCAATTGTAGGTGCTCCTGGTACAATCGACAATGACCTTTATGGATCTGATTACACGATAGGTTTTGATACTGCAGTAAATACTGCTTTGGATGCTATTGATAAGATCAGGGATACAGCCAATTCGCATGACCGTGTGTTTTTCATTGAAGTAATGGGACGTCACTCGGGTTATATCGCCATTCAAAGTGGTATTGGTGGTGGTGCTGAGCTAGTAATGGTGCCAGAGACTTCTACCAACATTCAAGACGTGATCAACACCCTCCGTGACGGGAGAGACAATCAGAAAACTTCTTCTATCGTAATTGTAGCAGAAGGAGGCGAGCAAGGTGATGCGATTGAGGTAGCAAGTAAAGTGGCAAAAGAACTACCAGGTTTAGATATCAGAGTATCAACACTAGGTCACATCCAAAGAGGTGGGTCTCCCACTTCTTATGACAGAATATTGTCATCAAGACTTGGAATGGCTGCAGTAGAAGGTCTGATCAACGGTGAGAAAAACTGCATGGTGGGCGTGGTGAATGATAAAATTACTTTTACAAGCTTCAAGTTGGCTATCTCCAAAGCCAAACCAATTAATCAAGAACTGATGAGATTGGTAAAAGTGCTAAGTATCTAAACGACCTTGTACTAGCCGGATGATCTGCTGAAGGTCATCTGGCCGATACCATTTTACTTCCTCATCTCTGGTAAACCACGTCAATTGGCGCTTGGCATATCGGCGACTATTTCTTTTTAAGAGTCGAATGGCCTCCTCTCTATCATATTCCTTATTGTAATACCCGTAAATCTCAGAGTATCCTACCGTCTGCAAGGCATTCAAATCTTGAAATGGCTGTAATGCTTTGGCTTCTTCGAACAATCCTGACTGGACCATTTCGTCCATTCTAGTATCTATGCGCTCAAACAGCAGCTCGCGCTCCATGTTCAGTCCTATCTTTACAATCTCGAAAGGTCTGTCAGCCTTCTTCCCTTCTTTATAGCTCGAAAAAGGTTTACCAGTTCCTCTTACTACTTCCAAAGCACGAATCACACGCTGATGGTTCGCTCGGTCAATCTCTTCGAAGCATGTAGGATCACTGAGTTTAAGCTCTATTAGCAAATCATCTATCCCATTTTCCTGAAACTCCTTGTTCAATTGATCCCTGATTTCTGGTGCCACTTTAGGTATGTCATCCAAGCCCTCCCATAGTGCCTTAACAAAAAGCCCCGAACCGCCCACCATAACCACCACATCATTCTTGTCAAACAATTGCTCTAGCAATTTCAGGGCATCCCGCTCATACATTCCGGCGGTATACTTGTCATGTATGGATAAATTGTTAATGAAATGATGATTGGCCTGAGACAATTCTTGATCTGTTGGTTTGGCTGTCCCGATATTCATTTCACAATAAAACTGCCTAGCATCCGCAGAAACGATCTCTGTATTGAAGTGATTTGCTAAGGCAATTGCCATGGCCGTCTTTCCAACTGCTGTGGGGCCAACCACCGAAATAAGAATATTTTTTTTCAAAACCATCCAGCACCGAAAGTAGCATTATTTGGGTAATTTTAAAGAAATGGACCTTATTGAAAAAGATATCAATTCACTGCAAGAAGAACTAGCTCGTCTTCAAAGTGCGCTTGATACTTCAAATCAACAAAACCAGAAGCTCAGCGATAAAAACAATTTTCACCTCAAAGAGCTCTTTGACTTATCCAATGACCTTATTCAGATCTTTCGGCCGAATGGAGATTTTCGATTTGTAAACGAAGCGTGGCGCAATAAACTAGGATACCGAGAAGATGAAGTTGATCAACTGAAATTTGTAGAGGTAATTCATCCTGAGCATCGTAAGTCAACGCTCGAGAATCTTTTAAAAATTACCGCAGGAAGTAAACTTGAGCGATTCGAAACTGTCCTAACCACCAAGACAGGGAAAAATATCTATGTGATTGGTAAGCTCACCTCTATTTTCGAAAATGATGCGCCGATAGAATTCAGATGTGTGTTTTTCGATATAACCGAGAGATTTAGAGCAGAGCGAGCACAGAGTCTTTATTACAAAGTCGCCAATATAGCTATCACCCAGAGCAATCCAGAGGAGTTCTATGAGCAAGTATTTGCTGAACTCAATGAGATTTTAAAGGTTCGGAGCATGAGTATTTCCTTGAAGGAAGATAGGCAAAACAAGCTTCTTTATCAGATTGACAACACAAGGAAATCCACCGCTTCTAAACCCAATGTGGTCCAAAGCATACTCGTGGATTATACTTTTGAAAGAGCAAAACCTTTGATTATCTACAGGGATGGCATTGAAAAAATAGGTGAACAAAAAAAAATCAAATTATCAGGCAAGCTTCCTTCCATTTGGCTTGGGGTGTTAATCAGAATAGATAATAATGCCATTGGGGTTTTCTCCATCTGGTCATATGAAGACCAATCTGCCTACAATCACAAAGACTTGGAGCTTTTGGACTTTATAGCTGGTCAGCTCGCAATCACCTTGGAACGACAGAAGAATGCAGATAAAATCCAAAATCAAGGTGCCAGAATAAATGCAATTTTTGAGAGTAGTACTCACCAAATCTGGTCTTTGAATCGGCAATTTGGCTTTACTTCCTTCAATAAAAACTACGCACTTTCCTTTGAAAAATATTATGGATTCAAACCTGAGTTGGGAATGAATCTATTAGCTATAGATTCTAAAGGTGTAAATGGGAAATCCATTAACTTTTGGGAAAAGAAATATCAAAGCGCTTTTCAAGGGAACGCCATTCATTTCGAAATAAGTCAAAAAAAACCCACTGGCGAGCAAGTTTGGCGAGATATCTACCTCAACCCTATCTACTCAAAATCAGGTGAAGTTGTAGAAATATCATCTATATCCAATGACATCACGGAGAAGAAACATTCGGACATAGCACTTAAGGAAAACGAAGAAAAATTCCGAACCATCTTTGAATCATTCCAGGATATCTACTTCAGATGCGATATGGAAGGATATGTATCGATGGTGAGTCCATCAGTAGAAAAAGTACTGGGTTACAACCAAAAGGAGATTTTGGGCAAAACCATCAACGAATTTTTTATTTCAAAATCAAAGATGACATTCCTTCTAAGATCTCTACACAAAGAAGGTCAGGTTTCAAACTTTGAAAGTACAGTCACAACTAAAAGCGGTAAAAAAATTCAGGTGCTCAGTAACATACGCCTGATCAAAAAGAACAAGAACAAATTTGAAATTGAGGGGGTAGCACGTGATTTCACCAGAATCAAAGAAACTAACCTTCAACTGAAGCAAGCGAAAGAAGTAGCAGAACGCTCTCTGAAAATCCGTGAGCAGTTTTTGGCTAATATGAGTCATGAGATTCGCACACCTATGAATGGAATCATAGGAATGATCGACTTGATAGGCTCCACCAAACTCAATAAAGAGCAGGCTGATTATATTCGAACAATCAAAAAATCTTCAGACAATCTCCTTGATATTCTCAATGACATACTTGATCTATCTAAGATAGAAGCTGGCAAAATGGAACTTAGAATGGGCCCTGTCAAGCTTTTTGATACTTTCAAGAAGATCTATGACCTATATTCTCAACAGGCACATTTGAGTGGTAATACTTTGTTCTACCACCTTGATGAAAAAATACCCGAATACGTAACGGCTGATGAGACACGCCTAATCCAAGTACTTTCAAATCTCACTTCCAACGCCATTAAATTCAGTCCTAAAAAGGGCAATATCAACATTAGTTTAAGGGTAGCAAATCATGAAAATGATCTTTTCACCTTCAAAGTATCTATCAAGGACTCTGGTATTGGAATCAGACAAAATGATATAGACAAACTTTTCAAAAGCTTTAGCCAAATAGACAGCTCTATTAGTAAAAACTACTCTGGGACAGGCCTTGGCCTGGTAATTTCTAAAGAACTTGTTAGGTCTATGGGTGGAGATATAGGTGTAGCATCTACTCCTGGCTTGGGCAGTACTTTTTGGTTCACTTTTCAAGCAGTAGTTGCGAGCCCTCCTAGCGCTGAAAAAAAGGAGGATACAGGATTCGTAAAGCAGTTTAAAGAAGATATTCCACACATTCTTTTGGTTGATGACAATAATATCAATAGAAATGTAGCTAAAAGCATCCTGAAAAAATCTGGTTGCAAAGTGATCGAGGCATCTAGCGGGAAAGAAGCAATTGCCAAGGTGAAAAAATACAAGTTTGATTTAATATTTATGGATGTCCAAATGCCAGATATGGACGGCATAGAGGCTACCAAAATTATCAAATCACTCGGTATCAAAAACTTGTCACCGATAGTTGCCATGACGGCATACTCCATGGAAGAAGATCGGGCCAATTTTCTAAACAAAGGAATGGATGACTATATGCCTAAGCCTATCAAGGCTAAAAGCCTCATAGATACTGTGAAAAAATGGATTCATTTCGAAGCAAAAACTGTCAACTCTGAGGTTTTCAATGAAAGTGCCGAAGAATTAATAATTAATCAAAACACATTGAACCACTTACATAAATATGGTGGTGAAGAATTGATTAAAAGTGTACTTTCGGATTTCGAGAAGGAAGCATCCACACAAGTAGCAAATATTGTGAAATGGAATAAATTGGGTAAATATGACCTTATGCTCAAAGAACTTCATACGCTCAAAGGAAACGCTGGTACTTTAGGGATAGAAAGACTTTGTGCAAAATCACGAGATTTGGAGAAAAAGCTGAAAGAAAATGACTTTCAGAACCTGAATAAAGAAGTGAAGTTGATAAGTAAGAGTTTCGCCGATTTCAAATACAATTACAAGAGTTTTATCGCCACCTTATAAACTAATGAAATGACTAAACGAATTCTAGTAGCCGAAGACAGTTCTGTTATTCAAAACCTAACCAAGAAGATTCTCTCCTCTCAGAACTATGAGATAAGCACCGTGAAAGACGGAGCTAAAGTAATTGACAAACTGAATAAAGAGACTTTTGATCTAATCCTATTAGATATACATATGCCAGTCATGGATGGCATGGAATGCGCTAAAGAGATCAGAAAAATGAATAACGACAATTCGGCTATACCAATTTTGGCAATTACGGGTAATGCAAATAATTATAGCATGGATGACTTCAAGAATGCGGGCATCAATGGATTCCTTCCGAAACCGCTTAATTATGACAACCTCGTAGAAACAGTAAAAGGATTTCTAGAAAATGGAGATTAAATACACCAAGCATTTTCTCAATAAACTAGAGGATATTTTCTCCGAAACGGACTTCATACTCAGATATGAAAAGGGAAATTTCCAATCAGGATATTGTATTTTGAAAGAAACGAGAATAGTCATTGTCAATAAATACTACTCACTAGATGGTAAAATCAATAGCTTACTGGAGATCATCAAGCAGATAGAAGTGGACGAGAAAAAGCTAAGTGAAAAAAACCGTAAAACCTTTCAGGAAATTACCCAAAATCAACTTTCATTTTGAAAATCACATTTCTCGGCACGGGTACATCACAGGGCATCCCTGTCATCGCATGTGAATGTGACGTCTGCAACTCCATCGACTATCGAGACAAAAGGACCCGTGCCTCTATTCATATAGAAGTAGATGGACTTAGCTTAGTAGTGGATACAGGACCTGATTTTCGCACCCAAATACTCCGAGAAAGGATTAAGTCTCTAGATGCAGTTCTCTTCACTCATGCTCACAAAGATCACACTGCTGGTATGGATGATGTCAGGAGCTTCAATTTCAAGCAAAAAATGGACATCCCCGTTTATGCTAGCAAGGAAGTCATAAGCCAACTGAAAAGTGAGTTTGCATATGTATTTGCTGAAGAGAAATATCCTGGTGTTCCACGGATTGATGCAATAGAAATTGAAAATACACCTTTCAAGATCAAAGAAACTGATATCACGCCGATTGAAGTTTTACACTTTAAGTTGCCAGTTTTTGGTTTTAGGATTAAAGATTTCACCTACATCACAGATGCCAACTACATCGCCGAACAGGAAAAAGAAAAGATAAAAGGTTCAAAAGTGCTTGTTCTCAACGCTCTACAGCAGAAACCTCATATTAGTCATTTCACCCTTGACCAAGCATTGGAACTAGCTGCAGAGCTCGGTGCTGAGCAAACTTATTTTACTCATATGAGCCATCACATGGGTAAACAGCGCGATGTGGAAAAGTTGCTGCCTGAAGGTGTCTTCTTTGCTCATGATGGCTTGCAAATCACTCTTTAAGTGAACCTCTGTGTTTCATAATTATTTCTTTCTCCGTCGATTAGCCGATTCCCTGCAAACAACGCTCAACGGGCTTCAACTTCTAGAATCTTTCTCACAAAACAAGGATGAACTGATTCTTGGCTTTGCATCGGAGAAACGCACGGTCTACCTAATAGCTAATTTGAATCCCCAGATCTGTCTCATTGACATTTCAGAGGATTTCAAACGAGCCAGAAAAAACAGTGTGGAACTTTTTGAAGGTATTAGAAATAAGACGGTAACCTCTGTCAAGGTATTTTCATTTGAAAGATCCTTTGCCATTTACTTTGGTGGTGACCATGTCCTGGTTTTCAAAATGCATGGCAGCCGATCCAATATCATTTGCTTCAAAACTCATCGACCACCTTCCCTTTTCAGAAATATTCTGAAGGCTGATGAATTGCTCAGTTTATCGGATTTTGATAAAAACCTGGAAATAAGCTTTGATAGATTCATATCATTGGATTGCAATCCAAATGAGCTCATACCTGCGTTAGGTAAAGAAGTGAAAAATTATTTAAAGGATCACCAATTTGCTAACGGTAATCCAGATGAGCAATGGCAACAACTCAAATCGCTTTTGGAGCTTCTTGAGAATGAACCTATCCGAATCATTGCCTCCAACAAAGGCGCATCTTTATCGCTTTTACCTACTGATGATACAGTGTTATTAGAAACGACAGACACTATCAAGGCTTGTCAATTTCTATATCAGCAGGTCACTCAAAATCAATACCTTCAAGAAAACAAATCTGAACTCACTCGTCCTTTAGCAGCTGAGATTAAGCGTACCGAGAGTTACCTTGTCAAAACCAACGAAAAGCATCAAGAAATAATCCATCGCCGTGGCTATGATGAATTAGCCAATTTACTGATGGCCAATTTGCATTTAATACCAAAGGGTGCCGAGCGCGTGGAGCTCGATGACTTTTATACGAATTCAAAAATTGAGATCAAGCTCAATCCAATGCTTACGGTCCAGAAAAATGCTGAAAATCTTTACAGAAAGTCTAAAAATCAGAAAAAGGAAATTCAAAGTCTCGAAGAAAATCTAAAAATCAGAAAAGAGCAGCTCGCTAAGGTTAAAGAAAAATTAGAGTCGATCCTTGCCACAGAATCCATCCGAGACCTCAGAGAATTCAACCCTAAAAAGACAAAAGAAGCACAAGATGTAAACGTTCCATTTCACCGGTATCAGTTTGAGGGTTATCAGATTTTAGTTGGTAAAAATGCCAAAGCAAATGATCAGCTTACATTGAAAGTAGCCACTAAAAATGATCTCTGGCTTCATGCTAAAGACGTAGCTGGATCACATGTGGTCGTAAAACACCAAGCTGGCAAAAACTTCCCATCGAGCGTTACGGAGCATGCCGCAAAACTTGCTGCGTGGTATTCTAAGAGAAAAACAGACAGCCTTTGTCCAGTGATTGTGACGGAAAAAAAGTTTGTTCGTAAAAGAAAAGGCGATCCAGCTGGTGCTGTTGTTGTAGAGCGTGAGAAGGTTATACTCGTACAGCCTGAAAATTTCCCAAATCAAATTGGGTAATTTATGTTTAAAGTTGTCTGAATACTTAGTGATGAAAAAGACTTGTATTTATTTGATTGCCTTATTTGCATTTGGTTTTGTGCGCGCCCAATCTTTGGATAGCCATTACCTTCATAAGTCTCACATTGACATAGCTCCCTCTAGTAAAATTGCTGATCAAAATGGATTCGATGTAAGAGAGCTTCTATTGGAACTTGAAGTGACTAACCAATCTACCTTTCTAAAAGGCAGTGCCTCACTTTGGGTAGATATTACTGAAGAATCATTTTCGACTATCACACTAGAGTTAGTTGATAAACTCCAAGTGAGTAGTGTTCTAATAAATGGCTCAAACACCAATTTTACCCATGAAAATGAACGACTAATAATCCAAAAACCAACTGTTCTTTCCAATTCTGCTCTTATCAAAGTATCATACTCTGGAACACCCAACCCAGCCTCTGATGGTATTTTCACTGGTATTAATACTGTTGCTTCAAATGCATGGGGCAATCAAATAACATATACACTTTCCGAACCTTTCAACGCAAAAAGCTGGTGGCCGTCCAAACAAGATTTAACAGACAAAATAGATCGATCAAGAGTACACATCACCACTAGCAGCAACTTGAAAGTAGGATCAAATGGACTTTTGAAAAAGTCTGTATCAATTTCAGGAAATCGAATTCGATACGAATGGGAGACCAATTACCCTATGGCATACTACCTTGTAGCATTTTCTGTGGGAGAATATGTTGAATTCAGCAATTATGCTAAACCTACAGAATTAAATGGCGATTCTATCCTCATTCAAAACTATATCTACAATAACCCTAATACCCTTCCCTATTATCAGGAGTCGCTCGATCGAATGCCCAAACTGGTAGAGTTATTCTCAGACTTATTTGGCTTATATCCATTCCATGAGGAAAAATATGGCCACATGATGGCTCCATTTAGCGGCGGCATGGAGCATCAAACCATGAGTTCCATGGGGATATTCACATTTGGTCTAGATGCCCATGAACTTGGGCATCAATGGTTTGGAGATCACGTGACCTGCGCTACTTGGAACGACATTTGGATAAATGAAGGTTTTGCAAGGTTTTGTGAGTATGTCGCTGCAGAAAGAATTTTAAGCCTGAAAAATGCCCGAGCAATCATGGAAGATGATATGCTGGGCGTTACGGGGACTCCTAATGGTTCGGTTTACATCCCTATTGATGAGATTTTAACTGATCAGCGTATTTTCCAATATCGCCTCACTTATCTAAAAGGGGGGCTCATTATCAACATGATCCGCGAGATTGTAAATGATGATGCAGTATTCTTTGCCATGATGCGTACTTATCTAAGCGAATACGGCAATTCAACCGCCACAGGAGCGGATTTCAAGAAAGTACTCGAGCGTGAGACCAAACTGGATTTCAACGATTTCTTTGAGCAGTGGTACTATGGTGGAGGTTTTCCTTTATTTGATATTACATGGACCAAAATGGCAGGTGATACACTTGGCATTCACATTATACAACAAACCACTGATAATATAGCTCTCTTTACCACCCCGCTAGAATTCAGAATAAAATTTGAAAGCGGTCAGGTGAAAAACTTCAAACTACAGCAGAGTCAAAATGACCAATTTTTCAAAATACCAGCTTTAGGGAAAGTTCAGATTTTGACTTTCGACCCAGACAAATGGCTAATCAAAAAAATGATGCGATATGTTCAGTTAGATGAAAATGGCAAACCTATTCTAGGACTTTATCCGAATGCTAAACTCGATATTTACCCAAATCCTGCTTACAATATCATTACACTTCCAGTTGGCTCTACTTACTATGAAATACACGATACATCGGGTCGATTGGTTATAGAATCTAACCTTACTGATGGGCCAACTATAGACATTAAAACACTAAAGCCTGGACTATATCATATCCAGGCTTTAGTAAATGGCAAAACACAAGTAGCCAAGCTACTCAAGCAATAAGGTTTACTCAACTACGGACACACGCATCATATTAGTGTGACCTTGCCAGTGAGAAGGCATACTAGAGGTATTGATAAATATCTCTCCCTTTTTTAGATGACCCTCTTCTTTAAGCATTTGCTCAATGTGATTAATGGTATCATCTATACCCACAGTTTGATCATAGTAGTATCCTTTTACACCCCAAACAAGATTCATTTGACGCAATAAAAACTTATTCTTTGTGAATAAAAAGATATCGGCCTTTGGTCTGTATCGAGCCAATTGATATCCTGTATAGCCAGTCTTTGACATACCAACAAGGGCCTTGGCACCTACGTGATCACTTAAACGACAAGCCGATCTTACTAGTAGGTCATTCAACCTTGTGGATGAATGCTCATCTTCTTCATGATATTTCGAATAAATCGATTTTGCATCCTTCTCGATTGCCATGATGGTTTTAGTCATCTGCTGCACAGCTAGCACAGGAAACTTCCCTGAAGCCGACTCAGCTGAGAGCATCAAGGCATCCGCTCCATCAAATACCGCATTGGCCACATCATTGGTCTCTGCTCTAGTAGGACGAGGATTGTCTATCATGCTTTCCATCATCTGGGTAGCTATGATTACTGGCTTTCCTGCTTCGTTGCACAACCGCACCATACGCTTCTGAAGGAGTGGTACATTTTCCGAAGGAACTTCAACGCCTAGGTCTCCGCGCGCAACCATAACGCCATCTGTTTCACGAATTATTTCTTGAAGATTAGCTATCGCTTCTGGCTTTTCCACCTTCGCAATCACCTTAGTATCCACACCAGCTGCAGCTATTCTTTTCTTTATTTCTATGATATCACTGGCCTTTCTCACAAACGAAAGCGCAACCCATTCAATATTAAATTGGAAGCCAAATTCTAAGTCGTCTATATCCTTTTCAGTCATCGAAGGAGCCGATACATTTGAGTTAGGTAGGTTGATTCCTTTTCTAGATTTCAACAGTTCACCGTGTACGACTTCCGTCAAAACCTCATCGCCAGATACACTTAAAGTCTTCAATTCGATGTTTCCATCATCTACCAATATGGCATCCCCTGGCTTCACGTCATTGACAATTCCTGTATATACAGTACTTACTTTTTCACTCGTTCCAAGCATATCCTTGGTGGTGATAATAAGCTTCTGACCTGGCGTAATGGGCACGCCATCATTTTCCATTTGACCCATACGAATCTTCGGTCCTTGCAAGTCTTGCAGAAGCGCAATGTTGGTTCCAAGCTCGTCGTTCAATTCGCGCACCATCTCAATAGTCTTCTGATGGTCGGCATGGCTACCGTGAGAAAAGTTCAATCTAAAGACATTAGCTCCAGCTAGGATCAACTCTCTTAGGGTATCTTTATCCCTACTTGCTGGTCCAATAGTCGCTACTATCTTGGTTTTTTTAAAAGGCATATTTTTCATGCGTATAGTAATTTCTGAATTTGAGTGTGAAGATAAGTATTCAAAAAAGAAAATAAGGGCACAGCCATCAACACACTTCTATAAAAAAAGGAAAATGGCTAGAAGAGCAAATTTTCTCTCATCTTGACCTTCTCCAAATCCACTTTTACGCAAAAGTCGATAATGTCAATTTTTTTAATCTCAGGAAGCAGCTCCAAGAATAAAGAAGGTTCTATTTGACTAGTTATTTTCATTAGATAATCAAACTGTTGCAGTTCTGGAAGAAGGTACTGCTGAGATGAGGAAGAAGATGCACTTAGTCTATTTTTAAGAAGATAAATACCCAAATATTCAGTTTCCATCGACATCACCGAGACACTCACAGATTTATTATCCGAGAACTCTATTTTTAGATCTTTCGCTTTCACTAAATGAAGTTTCGGAAGCTGATTGAGATTCCAAGCCAACTTATATTCTTTCTCCCGACACACGATCCCTGCCAGTTCAAAGTCTATTGGATAATCAATTGTTAATTTATTCTTTTTCATATTGCACCTCAATCGGCATTCAAAAGTACCTAAAGGAGCTCTGAGCATGTATCTTCCTAGAGGTTAATTTGTTTTGATTTTAATGGTTAGAATGTATTTCTTTGCATCGGATTTTAACTAAATTTTATAATAATGTCAGAAATAGCACAAAAAGTAAAGTCAATAATCATTGACAAATTAGGTGTTGAGGAATCAGAAGTTACTCCTGAAGCTAGCTTCACAAACGACTTGGGCGCAGACTCTCTTGACACAGTAGAGCTTATCATGGAGTTTGAAAAAGAATTTAACATTTCTATTCCTGACGATCAGGCAGAAAATATTGCCACTGTAGGTCACGCAATCACGTATTTAGAAGAAAACGTAAAATAATTTGAGATCCATTTTATGGAATTAAAACGAGTCGTTGTTACAGGAATCGGTGCAGTAACCCCTTTGGGGAATAACAAGAATGATTATTGGGATGCTCTAGCAAAAGGTGTTAGTGGAGCGGCTCCTATAACTCGATTCGACTCAGAAAAATTCAGAACCAAGTTTGCCTGCGAGGTTAAAGGATTTGATCCTCTTGAGTTTCTTGACAGAAAAGAAGCTCGCAAAATGGACCCGAATAGTCACTATGGCATGGTGGCTGGTGATGAGGCCATTGTGGATGCAGGTCTAGACTTGGACAAAATCAATAAAGACAGAGTAGGTGTTATTTGGGGAAGTGGCATAGGTGGCTTTACTACTTTTCAAGAAGAAGTAATGAACTATGCAAATGGTGATGGAACTCCTCGTTTCAATCCATTCTTCGTTCCTAAAATGATCTTGGATATAACTCCAGGCCTTCTCTCTATCAAATACGGTTTTAGAGGACCAAACTTTGCCACGGTTTCGGCATGTGCGTCTTCTAACAATGCCTTGTCTGATGCCTTTAATTATCTAAGACTTGGCAAAGCCAATATCATACTTACTGGAGGCTCTGAGGCTGCAGTAATCGAAACAGGTATTGGTGGATTCAATGCTTTAAAAGCATTATCCGAAAGAAATGATGATCCTTCTACTGCCTCTCGACCATATGATAAGGACCGTGATGGTTTTGTATTGGGCGAAGGTGCTGGCGCTTTAATTCTTGAAGAATTGGAGCATGCAAAAGCAAGAGGAGCAAAAATATACGCTGAAGTATTAGGCGTAGGTATGTCAGCAGATGCTTATCACATTACAGCACCACATCCTAATGGAGATGGTATTGTTTTGGTGATGAACGAAGCTCTGTCTGATGCGAATATTAAGCCTTCAGACGTTGATTATATCAATACGCATGGTACTTCTACTCCACTAGGTGATGCCGGAGAGATCAAAGCGATCCAAAAAGTATTTGGTGAGCACAGCTACAACTTAAATATCAGTAGTACTAAATCAATGACTGGCCACCTCTTAGGTGCAGCTGGTGCTATTGAGAGTATTGCATCATTGATGGCATTAGAACTGGGTATCATCCCTCCTACCATCAATCACTTTACAGATGATCCTGAAATAGATCCAAAGTTGAACTTGACTTTCAATACCGCGCAAAAACGTGAGGTAAATGTAGTAGTGAGTAACACTTTTGGTTTCGGTGGTCACAACGCTTCAGTGGTATTTGGTAAATACAACGGCTAGTGCCTTCCATTTTCAGGAAACTCCACGGCTTTACGAAATTTATTTTATCATCAAAGCAGCAAAGGTCTGTTTATAAAGACTATCAGTTTATAACAGGCCGCAGACCTTTTAGTATTACTCTTTATGAGCGTGCTACTCGGCATTCTAGTGCTGCAGAGTTAAACCACAATGGTATTCGTGACTCTTATGAGCGTCTAGAATATCTCGGTGACGCCATATTAGGTATGGTTGTAGCGGAAATTCTTTTCAAGCGGTTCCCATTCAAGGAAGAAGGATTCTTAACCGAGCTCCGATCTAAAGTAGTAAATCGAGAATCGCTAAATTCCTTATCTCAAAAAATTGGCTTAAAATCTCTAGTTAAATATCACAAAGCTCGAGGCAATACTATTTCTTATAAGTCCGTATATGGAGACTGTCTAGAAGCGCTGGTTGGTGCTATTTATATTGATCAAGGCTTTGCTTATACAAAGCAATTCATAGAGAAGAAGCTCATTGAGCCACATTTTGACTTTGCTGAGCTCTCTCAAACTACCACCAACTACAAGAGCAAGATTATAGAATGGGCGCAAAAAGAAAGTAAGGAAATCAGATTTGATATGCTTACTAGCAGTGAAGAATCCAATGATCGACAGTTTATAGCACAAGTGACTATTGATGATAAAGCTTACGGTAAAGGATATGGATTCAGCAAGAAAAAAGCAGAACAAGAGGCTGCAGAGCGTACCTTGCAGCAATTAAGCCTTGACTAATGAATCGCAAGTTAAAAATAGGTGGTGCCTGTCTGAACCAAATCCCGATGGATTGGGAAAACAACCTGCGAAATATCTTAAATGCTATAGACCAAGCCAAAAAGGATAGAATAGAAATTCTCTGTCTTCCTGAGTTATGTGTCACGGGTTATGGCTGTGAAGACATGTTTCTGAGCCAATGGCTTCCAAAAAAAGCTTGGTCCAAACTTGCCGAAATCATTCCACACACAGAAAATATTGCTATTACGGTAGGTCTGCCACTTATCTATGAAGGAGAGGTCTTCAACACCACTTGCATAATTAAAAATGGCGAAGTGCTTGGCTACTATGCAAAGCAAAAACTAGCAAATGATGGAGTGCATTATGAGCCACGTTGGTTTACCCCATGGCCCTCTGGCAAAGTGGTTGAGATTGATCTTTTAGGAAATAAAGTTCCTCTGGGCCACATCACGTTGGATATAGAGGGTTTTAAAGTAGGATTTGAGATATGCGAAGATGCATGGCGTACTGACCGTCCAGGATGTCACCTGATAAATAAAGAAGTAGAAGTTTTTCTAAATCCTTCGGCAAGTCACTTTGCGTTTGGTAAGGCTGATTTTCGTGAGCGTCTGGTCACCTCTAGCTCTCAGCTACTCAATTGTGTATATGTCTACACCAACCTCCTCGGCAATGAGGCTGGCCGCATGATATATGATGGAGATATCATGATTGCACAAAAAGGGAAATTGTTAGCTAAAAACAGCAGACTATCATTTCGCAATTTCAACCTTCTCTCCATTGAGGTAGACTTTGATGAGCCATCAAAAAGTGAAACTTCAATTTTACCTGATCATAAAAATCGATTTGAGGAATTTGCGGCAGCAGGAACGCTTGCGCTATTTGACTATTTGAGAAAAAGCAAGAACAAAGGATTTGTGCTGTCTCTGAGTGGTGGAGCAGATTCGAGCAGTATTGCGGTGATGGTTGCTGAATCTGTAAAGCGTGGAATTAATGAGTTGGGTTTGGAAATATTCTCCAAGAAACTCGGTCTTGATTTAGGCGAAAGCCAAAAACCAGAAGATATAGTCCAACAGCTTTTCTACACCGCCTATCAAGGAACAGTCAATTCTTCTGAATCAACATTAGACTCAGCAAAAACCCTTGCGAAAAGTATTGGGGCAAATTTCTATCATTGGAATATTGATGAAGAAGTTAGATCCTACTCCTCGTCTATTGAGCGTGTATTAGGCCGGTCGCTCAACTGGGAGACAGATGACCTTGCTATGCAAAACATCCAAGCAAGAGCTCGATCTCCGATCATTTGGATGCTGGCCAACATTAGAAAATGTTTATTACTTTCCACCTCCAACCGTAGTGAAGGGGATGTAGGTTATGCTACCATGGATGGAGACACCAGTGGAAGCATCTCTCCTATTGCAGCTGTGGACAAACACTTCATCTTGGACTGGCTGGTCTTTGCGGAGAAAGAACTTGGCTACATTGGCTTAGCAAAAGTAAATGCACTGCAACCAACTGCTGAACTTAGACCACTGGAGCGAAATCAAACGGATGAGAAGGATTTGATGCCTTATTCCGTTCTAGTTAGGATAGAAGAAGAAGCAATTCGCGAACGCAAATCTCCAATCGAAGTATTTGAAAAACTGAAAAGAAACTACTCTGACGAAGCACTGCTAAAAGAATGGATCACCAAGTTTTTCAGAATGTGGTCAATCAATCAATGGAAACGTGAACGAATTGCGCCAAGCTTTCACATGGATGATTTTAATGTCGATCCGCGCACGTGGTGTCGCTTTCCTATCCTATCAGGAGGATTTCAAGAAGAATTAGCCGAGCTAAATGAGCTTTCTTAATTAATCAATTTTCTACTCTATAGTCTTGTTAATTCGAGGCATTCAATAAACGAAAAAAGGGTACCTGATAGTCAGATACCCTTTTCTGTTTTAAGCTTTATCGCCTCGTATTACAAATTTGGCTGAGGTGTAGTTCTCAAATATGGCTTAATTACTTTGTGCCCTTTAGGAAACTTAGCTGGTATATCCTCAGTCTTAATAGCCGGGGAAACTACCACATCATCTCCTTGTTTCCAGTCAGCTGGTGTAGCTACACTGTAGTTAGCCGTAAGCTGGAGAGAATCAATTACTCTTAATATCTCCTGAAAATTCCTTCCTGTGCTCGCAGGATATGTAATAACAGCTTTTATTTTCTTATCTGGTCCAATGAAGAACACAGAACGAACTGTAAGTGTAGCTGATGCATTTGGATGAATCATATCATAAGCAGTAGCAACTACACGATCCGGATCTGCAATAATTGGGAAATCAAGCTGAACATTTTGTGTTTCATTGATGTCCTTGATCCAACCCTGGTGAGACTCCAAGCCATCTACACTTACGGCTAGCACTTTGGTGTTCCTTTTTGCGAAATCATCTTTAAGACGAGCAGTAGCCCCTAATTCTGTAGTACAAACAGGTGTATAATCAGCTGGATGCGAGTACAAAAGACCCCAATGGTCGCCTAACCAATCATGAAAATCAATTTTACCTTGTGTAGTTTCTACTTGAAAGTTTGGAGCATCATCTCCTATTCTTAGTGACATATTATTTTGTTTTTAAAAGTTCTACTAGTGAAACGAAGCGGAATGATGATAGTTCCTGAAAATTAAGATTTGGGAAGAAACTAAAAATCAAAAATCTTTTTATTAGAAAAATCATGGCACTGGGTCATAACCACTACCTCCCCAAGGATGACATTTTCCAATTCGCTTAGCAGCTAAAATGATTCCTTTTATAACGCCATGTTTCATGATTGCCTCCTTGGCATAGTGCGAACAAGTAGGTGTGTACCGGCATGTACTCGGGAAAAGTGGAGAGATGCTGTATTGATAAAACAAGACAGGTAGAATAAAAAGCTTCCTAAGTACGTTTTTCACTCATCAAAAGTACGCACCATATTTGGCGCAAACAATTATATTCGCTCAGTTTGCAGCTTGCCAAAATTTGCCTGGCTAAAGATTAATTAGTGAACCACTTTATCTTGAAGATTTCAAAGTTAATTTTCCTTCTATCTCTCGCATTTGGGCTATTTATCAATAGCATTGAGTCGATGGCTCAAAGTGAATCACCAATAGCTCAGCCTTTGGATAGTATTGGTACTTACACCATTCACAAAATCTACATTCTAGGCAATGAAAAGACTAAAGATTACATCATCACCAGAGAACTTAATTTAAAAGAAGGTGATGAAGTGGCCAAAGTAGAGCTACTGGGTAAAATAGAATGGTCAAGAAATAACGTCTACAATACCAATCTCTTTTCTACAGTTACTGTAGAGCCTCTATACCTTGATTCAGCATCAATTGATATCCTGGTGAAGGTAGAGGAGCGCTGGTATGTCTATCCTACTCCGGTTTTTCGTTTGGCAGATAGAAATTTCAACGACTGGTGGTACAACCGTGACCATGATATAAGTCGAGTGAAATACGGCATCAAACTAGATGTCTACAATTTCCGTGGACGGAAAGAAAAACTTAAATTCATAGGGCTTACAGGCTTTGAGCAGCGATTTATTTTTCAGTACACTATCCCCTATATAGACAAAAGTCAGAAGCATGGATTGATGTTTGGCGCAGGACATCTTAACAATAAACGTATGTCTTACAAAACTGTGGATCATTTGACCATTTTTACTGACTCTACAGCAGGAGAAATAGTGAATAGAAAAACCAGTACTGGATATGTGATGTACACACATAGGCCTTCATTCTATGATTATCACCATGTTTTGCTGCAAGGTTTCAGCATGTCCATATCGGATTCCATAGCCATTTTTAACCCCAATTATTTCGGAAACGGCGCTACTTCCCAGCAAGCATTAGGTTTGTCTTACACTTATATACGAGACCTTCGAAACAACAAAAACTATCCACTCACTGGATATTTAACATTGGGTATTCTTGAGAAGATGGGCCTTGGGGTTTTCAATGATTTGGATCTTTGGCGACTAACTGCAAATTACTTCCAGTTTTTTGATCTCGGCAAAAATCTATTCGCAAGCATAAGTTTTGGTGGTCAACTGACAACCACAGAAAATGTCCCCTACTTCAACTATACACAGTTTGGCTTGGAAAATTACTTTGTACGTGGGTATGAGCTAGATGTAATAGAAGGACCTCAAAATTTTCTAACCAAGAACTCATTGAAGTATAGATTTTGGAAAACAGCGGCAAACCTAGGTGGTGCTATGCCACTGACTAAGTTCAAAAAAATACCCTTTGCTTTCTATGGGAAAATAATCGCTGATGCGGGTTGGGTCAATAATTACCCGAACTATCCTCAAGGCCAGTTGCTCACTAATAAATTGCTTTATGGTGTGGGCTTAGGTTTGGATGTAGTCACGCTATATGACCTCACTTTCAGGTTTGAGTATACCTACAATGCCCAAGGCGAACTCAATTTCTTTATCAATTTCCAGACGGAGCTTTAGTCAAAACTTTCTCCATTTTTTCTTTTTTACCTTCTTCGTAAAACGCCACCATTGACCATTTTGCTGGTCTGAGACAAAACTGCCCTCAAAAGTCAATTGCCCAGATTCATTGAAAAAACGCCAGTTACCTTCTTTCAAACCATCCTTATAAAAGCCTTCTTCCTTGACTTGACCTGAAGGAAAATAAGTCAACCAAAGACCACTTGGTAAACCTTCAACATAGCTCCCCTCCTGCTTTAGGTTACCAGATTCGTCGTAAAAAAGCCACAAACCTTCATAGAGCGAATCATCATAGATGCCTTTGCGGTGAATAACTCCGTTTTCATGAAAATAAAAAGCTGAGTCTTGAATTGAACCTTCTTCCCAATTCTCTTGTGCTGACAGCTTGCCATTTGGCCAATAGTAAAATTGCTCACCATCAAGGAGATTGTCTGAGTAAACAAACGTAGCACTCAACTCACCTTCTTTGTAAAAATGCTTCCAGACACCATTTTTACCCATCTCGTTTTCAGCACCAATAGCCTTAATGGCTCCATCTTTATAGCGTATAGTATCCTGAGCCTTTACTTGTAGTGCTAGGCATAGAAGTATCCCAACAACCAATTCTTTCATTTTCATAATGTGGTTTAATATACGATCATTGAATTAATAAACGGAATGTCCTACTTTACAATGTGCGTTTAATACTACTACTTATTCTTGCCGCGCCCTTGGTGCTTTCAGCACAAGATGGACGTTTTACCATGGGTGGAAGGCATACGGCACTTTCCGGCACTTCGGTAACATTAGATGATGGCTGGGCAATATTCAATAACCCGGGAGCACTTGGTGATTTGGAAGAATCCACAGTCATGGTGACCTATCGAAACAGGTATAACATCGAAGGATTTCATGTGGGAGGTGGGGGAGCAGTCTACCATCATCGGCTCTTCAACGTTGGTGCGAAATTTTACAAATTCGGAGATGACATTTTCAGTCAGCAGGTATTTGGTCTAGTTCTGGCCAATCGTATACAAATGGTAAGTTTAGGAGCTGGTTTCAACATCATCCAGACTTATGTAGAAGGACTAAGTACTAGACGTGCTGCTGTATTAGAACTTGGAGGAACAGCCACCATTAGTGATCAGCTAGTACTTGGTGCACATATTTTCAATTTCAAACATGGCCAAATGCATCCCACAACTATGAAAGCAGGGCTTTCCTTTCGGCCTTTGGATGTAATCATGCTCAATGTTGAGCTAGAAAAACAAATAGATACTCCTGAGATTTTCAAAGCGGGCTTGGAATATGCAATTCTCCCTAGCCTATTCATTCGAACAGGCCTGCATGTTCAGAGCAATCAAGTAAATCAATCCTCTGTGAACGGAACTTATGGTTTGGGATTCCTGATCAAAAGTTTTGTAATAGACTATGCATTCACCAATGAGTCCCTTGGGATGGTCCATGAAATTTCTCTAAGCTACCGCATTCTGAAAAAGCAATGAGAAAAATTGCATTAGTCATATGCTGTTTTTACTCTTTAGTTGCTTTCTCGCAAGAGCGAGAAGAAATTGACCTTGAAGCTTTTGCCGAAAGGCTTTTTCAAGTTCAAGATGATGATATAGGATATGAGGATCTCTATGAATCTTTGCTATTGAACTACACCTCTCCGCTCAATCTCAACAAGGCAAATCGACTAGAGCTTTCCAGCCTTTACTTACTAAGTCCTTCTCAGCTCAGTGCCTTTTTCAAATACAGAGAAACCTATGGGAATTTCCTTTCCATATTGGAATTACAGGCTATTCCTGAATTTGACCTGACAACTATTCGTGATCTTCGGCCATTCGTGACAGTTTCTGAAAGTCAAGATAGTAGGCCACTAATCGAGCGCATTCTCAATGAAGAAAACAACTATCTGCTACTGCGCCTTTCACGAGATTTAGAGGAAGAGGCCGGTTACCGTGACACTACTGGCGGGTTTATTGGGGATGAAAACACGCTTTACGGTAGATTTAGAGTGAGCCATTCGCGAGATTTTAGTTTGGGATTTACTTTCGAAAAAGATGCCGGAGAGGCATTTGACTTCAATCAAAAACAGTATGGTTTTGACTTCAACTCCTTCCACTTTGTACTACAGGAAAAAGGACATTTAAAGACACTGGCCCTTGGGGATTATCAAATGCAATTTGGTCAAGGTTTGGTATTTGGGTCAGGATTTGGTGCTGGAAAAGGAGCAGAAACAGTTAATTCAATTAAAAGAAATTCATTGGGAGTCAGACCTTATGCGTCGGTATTGGAAGCTGGCTTTTTCAGAGGTGCTGCTGCTACCGTCAACTTTGGGTCAATTGATGCGACTATTTTTGGTTCTTCCCTTTTACAAGACGCCAATGTATTGGCTGTTGATAGCACATATTCTGATTTTGATGAATTTGTAAACAGCATACAAGCCACTGGTTTGCATCGAACAGCACGTGAGTTGAGTACCAAAGACAATATTCGTGAAACCAATATGGGTGTCATTTTAGACTATAATATCAATAGTCTCAATCTGGGTGTCACGTCACTCGCTTCTGATTTTTCAAAACCAATTCAAAACAAGCCAAACAATTACAATCAATACGAATTCAAAGGCGATCAGAATTTTATTGGGAGCCTCTACGGCAATTACAATTGGCAAAATTTTATCCTATTTGGAGAAATAGCTAGATCATCTTCTGGTGGGTTGGGTGGCGTTGGTGGACTGATGGTTTCTCTAACGCCAAAGCTAGATTTCAGCTGGTCCATGAGAAACTATGCAAGAGATTTCCATTCCTTCTATGGCAATGCTTTTAGTGAAGGCTCACGTATCATCAATGAAAAAGGCGTCTACTGGGGAGTGATGTATCACCCAAGTAGACGATATCAGTTTGCCGCCTACTTTGATAAATTCTCATCTCCTTGGTTGAAATTTCGTGTCAATGCACCCTCAGAGGGATTTGAGTACCTCGGGAGATTCACTTATAAACCAAGTCGATCCATTTCTATGTATACCCAGTTTCGTCAGGAAAACAAGGAACTCTCGGTAGATTCAGAGAATGGCAATCTCAGTGAGCTGACCAGTACAATGAAGCGTAATTACATCTTTAATGTAGACTATGCTGTTGGGCGCACCTTTAGTTTCAAAACGCGAGTACAAGGCTCCAACTTCCAACAGGAGCAGGTTAAAACAACTGGCATAGCTGTAGTACAAGATGTCAATCTTGAGTTCTGGAAAATGAAGCTCTCCACACGCTATGCAGTATTTGAAACGGAAGACTTCAACAATCGACAGTATCTCTATGAGCGCAATGTTCTGTATGCCTTTAGCTTGCCAGCGTATTCTGGGACAGGCACCAGATCTTATGTCCTCCTCCAGTACACGGCCTCAAAGTCGTTCACCTTTTGGGTGCGCTATGCTCGCTTCTATTATCCTAATATAGATCAAATCAGTTCGGGGCAAACAGCCATTGACGGCAACCGAAAATCTGAAATAAGATTGATGCTACGCTATAAATTGAGAAGCAATTAAACCCTAAAAATCAATTTCCTAGAAAAATTTAAGGCCTCAAATTAACTATTCATTTTACATGTAACTACATTTAATGTAATTACGTGTAATGGATAAATTGAAAATAAAGTCATGAATACAAACAAAACAGCCGATACCAAATTGGAAATATTACCAGCAATAAAGAACAGATGGAGTCCAAGAGCATTTTCTGACCAGGAGGTCACTCAAGACGATATAAATATCCTAATGGAGGCAGCCCGATGGGCAGCATCCAGCATGAACGAACAACCTTGGAGATTTATCTATGCCTTCAAAGGTGAAGAAGCCTTTGATAAAATAGCAAGTAGCCTAATGCCAGGTAATGTGACTTGGGCTAGCAAAGCACCTGTCCTTATTGCAACAGTAATCAAGACGACCCTTGATAGAAATGGACGAAATAACGGGGCTGCCGCTCACGATCTAGGTCTGGCAGTGGGTAACCTAAGTATTCAAGCTACCAGTATGGGCATTGGTTTACATCAAATGGGAGGGTTTGACGCCTTAGTAATCACAGAACAATTCAACCTCTCAGAAGAATATAAACCTATCAGTGTAATCGCGTCTGGATACTATGGTGATGCAGATCAACTTGATGAGGGTTTGCGCGCTCGAGAACTAGCTCCACGAAGCAGAAAAAGTCTTGACGAAATAGCCTTTCATGGCAATTTTTAAATACAAATATTAAAATAATGAAAACGATCATTCACAAAGCCGCCTCAAGGGGCTCTGCTAATTTTGGTTGGCTAGATAGTAAACATACTTTCAGTTTTGGGAGATATTACAATCCTGAAAGAATGGGATTTGGCGTACTTCGTGTACTCAATGACGACATAGTGACTCCAGGCATGGGATTTGGCACTCATGGCCATGACAATATGGAAATCATCTCTATTCCTCTTGTTGGAGACTTGGAGCATAAAGACAGTACAGGTACCACGGAAGTGATCAGAACTGGCGATGTGCAGATAATGAGTGCCGGCTCAGGTTTGACACACTCTGAGTACAATCACTCCAAAGAGAACCCAGTTAATTTTCTACAAATATGGATTTTACCAAAGGAAAAGAACATCACTCCTCGCTACCAGCAAATCACATTTGATGAAGCTCCGAGAGCCAATAAAATCCAAACAGTAGTAGCGCCAGATGATGAAAAAGCGCTTTGGATCAACCAAGATGCTTGGTTCAGCTTAGCAGATGTTGATAGCGGAAATAGCATAGAATACAGTAAGCATTCGCAGAAAAGTGGAATCTATACTTTCGTAATTGATGGCGCTGTAAATGTTTCTGGTGAAGCATTGAGTAAGCGAGATGCGATAGGAATCACAGAAAGTGAAAATATCACTATTGAAGCAATCAAAAAAAGTAAGTTGTTAATAATAGAAGTACCTATGTAAATGTTCATTTACCCTTGGTTAGATGTAATCATGTTTAACCAAGGGTATTTTGTTGTCACATATCTATCCAAAAGACCTCTTGACTAAAGTGGAAACGTGAGTTTGATATTGGTGCCCATTCCCACTTCCGAAGTAACAGATAGCTTCCCATCATGCTCTCTGACTATACCAAACACTATATATAAGCCAAGTCCCGTTCCTTCACCGGGTGCTTTAGTAGTGAAAAAAGGCTCATAAATTTTGGACAAATGCTCTTTTGCTATACCTATTCCACTATCCGAAATATTGATAATAAGTGAATCAGCACTATTGGAGGTAATTATCTTTATTTTCCCTTCCCCTTTGATAGCCTGACCAGCATTACCAATAAGGTTTATGAACACTTGATGTATTTTACCAATATTCCCTTTCATAACATAAGAGGACGCATTCAATTCTGTCTCAATGGCTATTCCTTTAGGAATGTCCCGCTCACATAGTGCAATACTGTATTTAAGAATGTCATGAATGTCGCATAAATCATTCATGGAAGCATGATTAGGGCCATATTGATTGAGATTAACAACAATTTTAGAAGCTCTCTTCACACCCATCTTCACCTCCTCCAAAAGCTTAAATACCTCTTCATCATCCTCATACTCCTTTCTATCTCGAATTTTCATTTCTAGTAGTGAAACTCCGCCCACTATCTGATTCAACGGATTGTTTATTTCATGTGCTACGCCTGTTGCAAGTAAGCCAAGGGAAGCCATTTTTTCTGTTTCCAACAGGCGCTCTTGAGCGTTATTCAAATTTTTCAATGCATTGCGAAGGACATTGGCTTTATCTGTGAGTTTGCGATTGGTGGATACTAGTGCTCTTGTTCTTTCTTCGACTAGATCTTCGAGTTTGGTTTTATATTCTAATAGACTTTCTTCCTTAAGTGAGATTTCTTCATTCTTGGCCAATAAATTACCAATCATGTCTTCATAGGCTCCATTGTACTTACCTATAATGAGATAAACCACAAAACTCACCACGCAAATCAAGGTGAAATGAATAAACCATGCTTCAAAACCAATGTATTCACTGATAGTAACAGACAGAAGACCTGTAGAATGTAGGTACCCTAAAACAATGGAACCTATTAAACTCATCCCAAAAACTATGAAAGTCCATTTCTTCGAAAGCGAAATAAAAGCAAAGAATGGTAATAAAATAAAAAGAACTTTGTTAGCTGATAGTACTCCTAGCTCCAAAATATCAACAAAAACAAGTACAAAAATGGAGACAATAACAAATACGGATTTAATGGTAACTGAAATCCGCTTTCTGAAAATTGTAAATAAAATGAGAAACACTACAACTATAGCATCCGTAATTAATGAAAGTTCAAAACCACCTTTCCATGTTACAAAGTCTACTATGTAAACCATCGAACCAGCTATTGACCCAAAGATTAAAGCTTTATCAAGGATGTCGGACTTGACTTCTTGGAGTATATTATGATATTTCTGAAGCATATTTCGAAAACAAAAATGCAAATTTTAATACACGAATGTTCGATATCAGATGAAACTCTTTGATCCCAATCCGCAAGTTTCATCATTGCAAAACCTTTAAAGGCAATAATTAGGTGCAAACTATTAATTCACAGTAAGGTTTGAAGGCCTAGCAACAAATGCTTTTGCTGAAGTATTCAAAATATGCAGACCAATGCTTTTAGAGGATGAACATTTGAATGATGAAACGTACAACTTTACGCTACTAAGAACCCACCTTTTTGTGTCTAATAGATAGATCCGAAAGATTAGTAAACAACACCAAAAGTCCTCAATTTCAGATAAAACGGGGATGCAATGCAAAAGGAGTCATGATTGATTCTTTAAAATCAATCATGACTCCTTTCTTTATGATTTCTAATTTTACTAGGATTCCTATTTGCCCGAGTACTTTGTCTTGAACTTTTCATACAATCGCTGCTGCATTGCATGCAAGTCCACTGTCCTACCTTTTATAAAAGAAAAGCTAATGATATTGCCTCTCATGTCAAGTAAATCACCTTCAGATATAACAATATTAGCGTCCTTTCCTTTTTCTAAAGTACCAGTGCGCTGATCTATTCCCAAGATTTTGGCAGTATTGGAAGTAACCATTTTCAATGCTACTTCTTTGTCCACATCATATGCTGCCACAGTTCCTGCAAAAAATGGTAGATTTCTAGAGCTAGCTACATCTCCAACTGCGTAATTCAAGCCAACTAGCACACCTTCAGCATCCAGTAATCCTGGAAGTCTATAAGACCAATCTACATCGTCATCGCTTCTTCCTGGGATCCTGTGAACGTTATCGAGAAGTACAGGCACATTGTAAGACTTTAGAATATCTCTTACTTCCCATACCTCACGTCCGCCTGTAAGTACAAGTTTTTCTATACCAGCTTCTTTAAGCATCTGAATACCTTCAACGATTTCTTTGGGACGATTGGCATACATATAAATTGTACGTTCCCCTTTGAGAACTGGAACCATAGCATCAAGCTTGAGATTCTTCACCGCATTCACATCTTCCATATAGGCCTTGGCATCACTGATGAACTGCAGCAGCTCATCAACTTCTTTCTTATACTCTTTATTCTCTCTACGTTCTGTCTCACCCATCCACCATCTCGCTCCAGAGCTCAACGAAGGCCAATTAATATGAATACCATCATCTTCCGAATAGAGTGCATCTTCCCAGTTCCACGCATCCAGTTGCATGATGCTACTCATTCCTTCTATTCTACCACCTGTTGGAGCTATTTGAGCAATCTGGATGCCGTTGAACTTCATTGTGGGTATCAACTCTGAATCTGTATTGTATGCTACAGCAGTACGGACATTTGGGTTGAAATCACCTGTTTCTGAAAAATCGCGAGAAGCACGTACAGCTGACACTTCCACCAATCCCAATTTTGACAAAGGAAGTATCAAGCCTGGATAGACATGCTTGCCTTTGGCGTCTATCATTTTATACCCAGCTAAATCCATACTCGCAGATGCCTTCTCACCTACGAAAGTGATTTTTCCCTCATCAAAAGTGATCAAGGAGTTCTCTATTACTTTGCCGTTGCCCAAATGAGCGGTCGCGTTGGTGATAGCTATAGGTTGAGATTGTGCTACGCCTGGTGCAGGCACTTGAGCCATCATTTCAAGTGAAATGAAAAGCGCTATAATTGATATTGTAATATGCTTAATCATTTTGAATATTGTTAAAGATGGCTGATTCTTCTATTATGTCCTCACACTCGAAATAGTGCTTGTCCTCTTTCTTTGGTTTTTGTGTCTTTGCTCCACCGCTCTTGACGTCACGCATTTTCTCAATGAGTCTTGCTCGCTCAGTAGCTATTGATCCTCTATTTACTTTGTCTTGTTCTTTGCTATAGTAGACAATCCCATCTACCAAAGTCATCTCAGGGCTAGCATAGATAGAAAGTGGATGATCATTCCAAAGTACCAGGTCAGCATCCTTGCCTACTTTGATGCTACCCATTTGATCATCAAGATGAAGAAGTTTTGCTGGATTAAGAGTCACCATCTTTAGTGCATCCATCTCAGTCATTCCACCATACTTCATAGACTTGGCAGCTTCTTGATTGAGTCTTCGAGCCATTTCTGCATCATCAGAGTTAATCGCTGATACGACACCAGCAAGGTTCATCAAAGATGCATTGTATGGGATGGCCTCATTCACCTCAAACTTGTAGGCCCACCAATCTGAGAATGTAGATCCTCCAGCTCCATGAGCTGCCATTTTATCAGCTACTTTATATCCTTCAAGGATATGAGTGAAAGTATTGACACGAAAATCAAAGCTCTCCGCTACTTTCATAAGCATATTGATCTCTGACTGCACATAAGAGTGACAAGTAATGAAACGCTCCTTATTGATGATTTCTAAAAGCGTCTCCAATTGCAGATCAGTTCTCGGTGCTTTAGCTCCAGCCTTAGCCTTTTTGCTAAGTCCATCATATCGCGCTTTTGCTTCGCCATACGCCTTTGCTCTGCTAAAGCCATCTACAAATACTTGTTCCACACCCATTCTTGTTTGAGGGAATCGAATCGAGTAATCATCGCCCCAGTTGGATTGCTTTACATTCTCTCCTAAGGCAAATTTGATATAGCCATCTGCACCTGCGATTTTGAGTTCTTCAGGGCTAGACCCCCATCTGAACTTGATCAAAGCTGACTGTCCACCAACTGGATTAGCAGAGCCATGAAGCAACTGAGCCGTGGTGACACCTCCTGCTAACTGACGATAGATATTTACATCTTCTGAATTCACAGCATCATACATTCTCACTTCTGCAGTGATAGCGTGCGTCCCTTCATTGACAGATGAAAGTGCAATGTGCGAGTGCTCATCTATTATTCCTGGAGTCAAATGCATGCCAGTGGCATCAATAATCTTCGCACCTTCAGCACTCAATCCTTTACCCACTGCGGAAATTTTACCATTCTTCACTAGGACATCAGATGACTCCAACTTTCCTTCACCCTCTAAAGTCCAAACTGTTGCATTTTGGAATAGAATTGTTTCTGCTTTGGGCTTCACTTCCCAGCCATAGGCTACAAATGGATAGATCAACGAACCCAATTCTTCAAGAGCGTCTTCTTTGGCTTCTCCTTCCTTCACGTCTTCTTTGGTTTCATCTTTTGGCTTCAAATCACCAGTGCGCTTTGCCGACCATTCTACCCAGCTTCCATCTGCTTTCTGACCTGTACCACCAAAAGCCGCATCACGATACCAACCAGTCAATCTCACATCTGACTCACCTTTTTTGGGTGCAAATGTCAATGAGACAATTTTGCTCTTTTGTGAAAACTTAACTTTTACATCTGTAGAATCATTGATAACTAGTTTCACACTTTGACTTGCAGGCTCACCACTGATCTCCATTTTGAAGCTTTCAGTTCCTACTTTTAAATCATAAGCTCCAGCTAGATCAACTTTTTCCAAATCGCTAAACTCAAATTTTTGGCCTTGCGACCAAGTCTGATGAATCTCCGTTTTCTCATCGAAAATATTACCTGAAGCAACGAAGAAGTTGGCAACCATTCCTTTCTTAAGTGAACCAACTTTCGACTCTTGATTGAAAAGTTTGGCAGGAGCATATGTAAGGGCCTTCAAGGCTTCTGTCTCTGACAAGCCAAGCGAAACTGCCTTTCGGATATTCTTCCAATAGTTGCTATTGTCTTTGATTCCATCAGTAGTGAATGCAAAGGTGATACCCGCATTCACCAAAGCCTTAGGGTTAGTTGGTGCTAGTTCCCAATGCTTCATTTGAGCAAGCGAAACATCCAAGGCGTCTAATGGATCTTCCACATCAAAAGCATCAGGAAACTGCATCGGGATAATTAGTGCAACACCGGTTTTCTTAATCTCTGAAATCCTCTGATACTCATCGCCACTACCCTTGATGATATAATTCACACCAAATTCATCACCGATTTTATCAGCTAATAAGACCCTCAGCTTTCCTCCATTTGCTTCAAACACCTGAGGTAGGTTCTGCGCATCGTTGAAAGATTGCAATGTCAAGTTTGTCTGCGCATCCTTTCCTTGACTTGCATACCATGATGCATCATAGTATGTCTGTCGAAGGAGCGCCACCATACCCATGATGGAGCTTGGATATTCTTGTTTAGAGGTTCCCTTATTAAATGCGAAATGAAATGCCGACTGGCTTTCTAGTATTGCTTCTTGTGAAGTAAGCCCTGATAAGTTGGCAAAAACAGCCGAACCGCGTACTATACCATCTGCTCTGAAACTATTGATGGATGTGATCCCAAGTTTGCGCAATGGATCTGCCTCACTTGATTTTAGATCAAATTCATTTATTGCTTTGTAATCTGCCTTGATAGCATCATTCCAACCGTATGGTCCGCTGAGCTGACTCTCATACTTTGGTCCACTTCCTTTGGATGGAGTTGAACCCTCTGGGATACCAATATTGGCATAAGGTTCCACTATCCCAGGATATATGGTCTTGCCTTTAAGATCAACAACTGTATACCCTTTTGGTATAGCAGATCCAACCGTCGCAGATACAACCTTACCTTTTGAGATAATCAAGGTTGCATTTTCAAGCTTAGATTGGTAATCCGTATAAATGGTAGCATTTATAAACGCATAATTCCCAGATCGTTCATCTGCCACTCCGTCTTTAGGAAAGGTTTCTTGTGCTTTGGCAATGAAAACCGCCAATAGCAATAGCAGAAAGCTATAATGTTTCATAGATTGTTAATTGAGATATTGAGGCAGCATATTTAATAAATTAAATATGCCATGCCTAGATATATTACAAGAGCGGATTATTCGAATGCTGGAATGCCTGTAATCTCTGCACCCAAGATCAAAAGGTGGATATCATGTGTCCCTTCATAGGTCACTACAGATTCTAGATTCATCATATGGCGCATCATTGGGTATTCGCCTGTAATCCCCATTCCTCCATGGATTTGTCTTGCTTCCCTAGCGATATCCAAAGCAACAGCAACATTGTTTCGCTTTGCTAAGGATATTTGCGCAGTAGTAGCTTTGCCTTCATCCATTAATTTACCAAGTCTCCAGTTGAGCAGTTGTGCTTTGGTGATTTCTGAAAGCATCTCGGCCAGTTTCTTTTGTACCAATTGGAAAGAAGCAATTGGTTTTCCAAATTGATGACGCTCGGCTGCATACTTTCTAGCTGACTCGTAGCAGTCCATTGCTGCTCCGATTACGCCCCAAGCAATACCATAGCGCGCTTTGTCAAGACAGCCAAGCGGTGCGCCAAGTCCATCTTTGTTAGGTAGAAGATTTTCTTTAGGAACTTTCACATCGCTGAAAACGAGCTCTCCTGTACACGAAGCACGAAGCGACCACTTACCATGAGTCTCAGGTGTGGTGAAGCCTTCCATGCCTCTTTCCACAATCAATCCCTTAATCCTGCCTTCTTCATTTTTGGCCCATACTACTGCTATATCAGCTTTTGGTGAATTAGAAATCCACATTTTAGCGCCATTCAACAGATAATGATCTCCCATATCTTTAAAATGGGTTTCCATGCCGCTAGGATTTGAACCATGATTGGGTTCAGTGAGTCCGAAGCAACCCAACATTTCGCCTGAAGCGAGTTTTGGTAAGTATTTGCGCTTTTGCTCTTCAGAGCCATAAGCATTGATCGGGTGCATGACGAGTGAACCTTGTACCGATGCAGTTGATCTCATTCCCGAGTCTCCTCGCTCTATTTCCTGCATGATCAGACCATATGAGATGTAGTCTAGTCCGCCACCTCCATATGCTTCTGGAACAGTCGGCCCAAAGGCTCCAACCTCTCCAAATTTTCTTACTATCTCATATGGAAAGTGGTTTTTCTCAGCCCAATCTTCGATGTAAGGAGTGATCTCTTTTTTGACAAAATCACGGACGGAGGATCTTATGAGAAGATGCTCTTCAGTTAGTAAGTCGTCTATTTGGTAGAAATCAGGCGATTCAAAATTATCAATGAAATTTCGCTTTTTAGCCTGACCGTTTTGGGGTGTGGTGTCAGTGGACATGTAATGTTGTTGTTTTATCAGTTTTAATCCCTCAAATTTACAACAAAGCCGATCGAAGAGAATGGGAAACAGAAATTTTAGTGAAGAGATTTTAAATCAGCTCGAAAAACTAGAGCAGAAGTATGATGCACTGGGACAAGACCTCTCTGCATACCTTGATGGATTGTTGCATTCAGACTATCTCACTTATTGGGATTATATCAGGCTAGATAGCCTTTTGAGTCTACAAACACCTAAAACAAGTTTCCCTGACGAGAAGATATTTATCCTTTACCATCAGATTACTGAGCTCTATTTCAAGTTGATTCTCAATGAACAGGAACAGCTTATTTTCGCTGAAAAAAAGATAGAAAAGGAAGAATTCGCAAAGCGTGTGAAGCGGATGAATCGCTACTTTGATCACCTAATTGACTCGTTCGATGTGATGATAGAAGGAATGGATCAAGAGCAGTTTCTGAATTTCAGAATGTCACTACTCCCCTCTTCTGGATTTCAATCTGGACAGTACCGATTGATAGAAATTGGATCAACCGACTTTCATTTGCTGACGGCTGTGGAATATAGAAGTGGCGATGTAGAAGGCGAAAGCATTGAACAGTTGTACGATGAGCTTTACTGGAAGAAAGGAGCTACAGAATTGGCGACTGGAAAGAAGACTCTGACGCTTCGGCAATTCGAAAAAAAGTACAATCATACCTTTGTGTCTAGAGCCAAAAAATCCAAAGAGACCAATCTCAGAAAACTCTATCTTCAGAACTTTTCTGAAGATGAAGGGATCAAAAGTCTATTAAAAAATCTTGATCATAAAGCAAATGTTGCTTGGCCTCTGGCGCATTATAAATCAGCGGTAAAATATCTTCAAAAAGACCCTACAGTCATCAAAGCCACAGGTGGCACCAATTGGCAGAAATATCTCCCTCCTAGGAGGCAGCATGTACTTTTCTTTCCTGAGCTATGGACAGAAGAAGAAAAAGCTAACTGGGGAACCAGTGAGAAATCGGGCACTCATTAAAATGAGCCTGTATGAAGAAAACCTTCACATATTTCTTTTTTCATTTGGCACTTTTATTCTGTGTATTTGGTCAAAATACATTTGAAAAGCGTACCTACTATGATGAAGAGGAAATCAGAGTAAAGGAAATAATTACGTTGCTGAAGGTAGATAGTGTTTTGCATGGTCGCTATCAATCACTTTACATCAATGGATCTTTGGCTATACAAGGCTATTATGATCACGGCACCTCGGATAGTCTTTGGAATTACTATTATGAAAATGGTCGAGAGAAGGCACGAGGTTCTTATGAGGGCGGCAATCAGTCTGGCCAATGGGAATATTTTTATGAAAGTGGTGAGAAAAAGGCACAAGGAACATACAGCTCAGATGCCCGTCATGGATCATGGATTTACTATTTCGAAAATGGTCAAAAGAAGAGTGCTGGCATCTATTATCATGACCTAAAAGATGGAATATGGAATTACTTCTATGAAGATAGCAATCTAAAAGCTCAAGCCTATTTTCAACAAGGAAAGGGTACTTATTCAGAGTTTTATCCTAATGGGAAACTAAAATATACAGGCCAAAATGCTCACGATAAAAGTGAGGGTGAATGGACTTACTACTTCGAATCTGGCGAATTGGAGGCTCGAGGTGATTTTGAAAATGGGTTGCGAAATGGTCTTTGGAAATACTATCACGAGAATGGCCAAATCTCCGGAGAAGGGCATTTCTTGTCTGGCGAAAAGTCTGGCGTATGGAAGTATTATTTCCCTGATGGGTCTATAAGCAGCCAAGGAAGCATGATTGAGGATGCAAAAGATGGTTTTTGGAAGCTCTATTATCAAACTGGTGAAATCAAAGGTGAGGGCAATTATAACAAAGGCACCGGCGAGTATACGGAGTACTATGCAAGCGGAAAGCAAAAATCAAGAGGGAGTATTGTCGACGGTCTCCGAGAAGGGGAATGGAAATTCTATAACGAAGATGGTATTGAAGATGGTACTGCCAATTTTGAAAATGGTGCTGGGAACTATGTAGGAAAGTATCCTGATGGCACATTAAAAATGACAGGGAAAATAGAGGATGACAAAAGGGTTGGCGAATGGACTCTTTATAATCCAGACGGTACCGTTGCAGGTATTTATCGACCAGTATACGAGGAACAGCAGCCTATTTTCCGAACGGCCATTGTTGCGAAACAAGACGATAAAAAGCGACTTCCAGACAAACCTGAATATCGATATAAGAATAAAAAATTAAGGTATTTCGACCCCACCATCAATGAATACACAGGGCTGATACTTGGCACCAATCCTTTAGCAACTATTTACAATCAATTACCGATTTCGCTGGAATATTACATCCAAGAAAGACTGGGCCATGAACTGCAGCTGACCCTTTTAAATAACCCATTCTTTAACAGATCAAGCCGAATTAATGCCGTAAATAGTCTTGGCTTGAATTTGGATATAAAGCAAAAATTTTATCACAAAGACACCCAAATTGGTATGCTTTATTTTGGTCATCAACTTAGGGGTGGTTATTCTCAGCATCAAGCAAAGGTTTTGGATAGCCTCACCAGCACGCCTACACAACAATTCAGAATCAATAGTAAGGAATATCGATTTGGATATGGCATTTTCTTAGGTGACCGATGGATGCAACGTGCCGGCGATTCGGGTTTGACATTTGATTTAAATATCGGCATGATGATAGGTCAGCGAGATTTCCTGATGCCATTTGATCAATCTTTTCATTTTCTCTTCAATGAACTAAACCAAGACAAATTCTATTTACCTGTAATATTCACATTGAATATTGGCTATGCAGGCCCGAAGCGAAGAAGTACAAGTTTTTAACTATGAGTGATCAAAAACCAGTGACCGTAGTAATAGGAGCTACACCCAATCCATCCAGATACGCATATTTAGCGACAAATCGGTTGATAAAGAAGGATCACCAAGTAGTACCAGTGGGCATCAAAGAAGGCGAAATATCTGGAGTTGAAATTCTAGACTTGCGCAAGAAGCCAATAGTAGAAAACGTAGATACTGTCACGCTTTATCTTGGTCCGATCAACCAGACCGAATGGATTGACTACATCTATTCACTAGCTCCAAGAAGAATAATCTTTAACCCTGGGACCGAAAATGTAGACTTTATGCGTCAAGCTAGTTCAAAGGGCATAGAGTGTCTTTCAGCTTGCACGTTGGTTATGCTAAGTGCAAATACGTATTAGGGTTTTAATTAATTTCAGCTTCTTCTACCACCTCTTCCTTGTAAATTCTCGGCACACAGAGTATTCCTGCTTCCAGCATTCGCACGATCATGGGAGCTAAATAATCATTCTCTGGTAGATTAAAATCTATCGGGTTATCCTCATAGGTGAAGAGTTCCAGCGCAGGTGTTTTTTCAAGTGAAGCAGGTATTTGCTCTATTTGATTGTTTGAAATATCTAGATCAGATAACTCGGGTTTACCTAAAAACTGTGCAGGGAAGTCTACCAGATAATTATCATTTACTCTGACCACTTTTACTTTATCTAGTTTTGCCAAGCCAGCCGGCAATACACTTAGTCTGTTGTGATGAAGATACAATTCAACTAAATGGTCAAGATTTCCTAAGGATTCTGGTAGGGTATATATCTTATTATTCGCCAGGAAAAGTATCTCTAAACTGCTCAAGTTCCCCATCGCTTCAGGAATCACTTCTAGTTCATTGTAATAAAGGTCAATTACTTTCAAATCAAGATCAAATAAGTCTTCTGGCAAAGTGTTAAGTTGATTTTTGTAGAAAGACAATTTTGTCAGATTCTTCAATTCAGACATCCCAGCTGGGATTTCTTTCAGCTGATTCTCCTGCAATTGTAACTCTACAAGTGAGCCGAGCTTATACAAACTTGGATGGATTTCATCTAAATGAGCATTATTCACCTTCAGCACTTCTATAAAATCAATTTTATCATATCGCTTTTGCGAAAGAACCAGCTGATGAGATTTACTTAGCGAAAGTATTTTCACAAATGATGCTCGCTTAAGTCTGTTTATAGGTATCGCTTCAAAAAAATTCTCATCAAGCACTAGCTCCTTCAACCCTTCAAGTCGCTTTACTCCTGAAGGCAACCTTGACAAACCATTGTTACTTAAGTCAAGTTTTTCCAAGCCATCTATTTTAGGAATTCGAATCCATACATATCGCTCAAGATTATTCTCACGCCAGTACACACGTTTCAGATTCGGCAAGTCGTCCAATTCCTTCGGTAGTTTCTTAATACTGTTATTGTCCAAGACCAAAATCTTTAATGATTTTGCCTTAAACACAAATTCAGGCACCTCCATTAAGCCAGCCCCTTTTAAATCTATTTCAATTAGCGTATCAATTCGATCATTTGCTAAATATTGATCTAAGCGCTTCTTGCCAGCTTCTAAATAGAATGACTTTTTTTTCTCCAAGACAGAATCCACAGCATTCTGCTTGTTCTCAGCATACATGTGTTCAAATATCATCCTCTGCCTTTGGTAGCTTGCCATCATCTCCTCTCGTGCTAACTGCGCACTATCTTTGTTGATTCGGCTTCCAGATTGTCCCCATGCAGGAGCCATTGTTACAATTGTCAAAATAATCAAGAAGTATCTTATCATTTAAATAGTTGATTTGAATAAAAGGGCGACCAAAAGTGGGAATCACAACAGTCGTTGAACCTATTTTTATGTATTTTTGTGCTTTAAAATTAATACGAAATGGCAGAAGACAAATCAATAGGAAAAGGCGACTACTCAGCAAATAATATACAGGTCTTAGAAGGGCTCGAAGCAGTAAGAAAAAGACCAGCGATGTATATCGGTGATGTTGGGGTCAAAGGGCTTCACCATTTGGTTTGGGAGGTGGTCGATAACTCTATAGATGAGGCATTGGCGGGACATTGTGATACTATCAATGTGGAAATCAATACGGATAATTCCGTCACTGTAACTGATAATGGGCGTGGTATTCCGACGGACTATCACGATAAAGAAAAAAAATCTGCCTTAGAAGTTGTTATGACCGTCTTGCATGCTGGTGGTAAGTTCGATAAAGACACGTACAAGGTTTCAGGTGGGCTCCATGGTGTAGGTGTATCATGTGTTAATGCATTGTCTACCGATCTTTCTGTTCTTGTACATAGAAAAGGGAAAATTTACCAACAAGAATATAAAATTGGGATACCTCAGTACCCAGTGAAGGAAGTTGGCACAACTGATAAAACTGGTACAATTGTCACTTTCACTCCTGACTCTAGCATTTTCACTGTAAGTGAGTTTAAATATGAAACTGTAGCTTCAAGGTTACGTGAGCTTTCATTTCTGAATGCTGGTATCAAATTGACGCTTGTCGATCACCGCAATCAAGATGATGATGGAAAAGACATCTCTCAAGAATTCCTTTCTGAAGGAGGACTTAAAGAATTTGTGCTTTATCTAGACAGTACAAGAGAAAAATTAATCCCTACTCCTATTCATATCAATAGTGATAAAGGTGAAATCCCAGTTGAAGTAGCATTGAATTACAATACTTCTTATTCTGAAAATGTAGTTTCATATGTCAACAACATCAACACCATAGAAGGAGGAACACACGTAGCAGGATTCAGAAGAGCACTTACGAGAACGTTGAAGTCATATGCTGACAAATCTGGTCTCTTGGAAAAAGCCAAAGTAGAGATTGTAGGTGATGACTTCCGTGAGGGACTTACAGCTGTTATTTCTATCAAAGTACAAGAGCCACAGTTTGAAGGACAAACCAAAACCAAGCTGGGTAACTCTGATGCAATGGGTGCTGTAGATGCAAGCCTAAGTGAAGCTCTCAACGAATATCTCGAAGAACACCCTCGCGAAGCTAAGCTCATCATTTCCAAGGTAGTATTAGCTGCTCAAGCAAGACAAGCAGCTAGAAAAGCACGCGAGATGGTTCAGCGTAAAAACGTTCTATCAGGAACTGGACTTCCTGGTAAACTTGCTGACTGTTCCGATAAAGATCCTGCAGTTTGTGAAGTATACTTAGTCGAGGGTGATTCTGCCGGTGGGTCAGCGAAACAAGGTCGTAACAGAAAATTTCAAGCTATTCTACCGCTAAGAGGTAAAATTCTTAATGTTGAAAAAGCACAAGAACACAAGATTTATGACAATGATGAGATCAAAAACATCATCACTGCTCTTGGTGTTCGGATAGGTACAGAGGATGATGCGAAGGCATTGAATCTAGAAAAACTTCGCTATCATAAAATCATCATCATGACTGATGCGGATATTGATGGTAGCCATATTAGAACCTTGATCCTTACCTTCTTCTTCAGGTACATGCGTGAGCTTATAGATAAAGGTTACTTGTATATCGCATTACCTCCATTGTACTTAATCAAGAAAGGACGTCAAGAGAGATATGCCTGGAATGAGCAAGACCGAGCTGAAATCATAAGAGAAATAGCGGGGGAAGGCAAAGAAGATACTGTGGGCGTACAGCGTTACAAAGGCCTAGGTGAAATGAACCCTGAGCAGCTTTGGAGTACTACTATGAATCCTGAAACTAGAAGTTTGAAGAAGGTAAGTATAGAATCAGCAGCAGAAGCAGACCACTTGTTTTCAATGCTTATGGGAGACGAGGTAGCACCTCGAAGAGATTTCATCGAAAAGAATGCTAAATACGCCAGAGTAGACGTTTAAGACTTATTAGTTCTGAAACTTTCAAGCACTAGTTGAAATAGTGCTTGGATGAATTTCCAAACCATTACAAATGAGAATAGAATCGCAGAACCTAAAGCGAGTACTATCAATAAAACGAGTTCAAATATTTTATCCATTAGTGATGTTATTGTGTGTTAAAGAAACGCAATAACATGCACACTGTTATAAAATTCGCATAAAATCTTTTATGAGAAAATATCATTTTGCCAAAATCACATTAAGCATAGTTTTAATTTTAATTTATTGCAATAAATCAGCTTGTCAGGTCTATTGGCAACAAAAAGTAGACTATAAAATTACAGTCGATTTTGACGATAAAAAGCACCAATTTGAAGGATTTGAGCTCCTAACCTACACAAACAACTCTCCTGACACCTTAAATCGTGTCTTTTATCACCTCTACTTGAACGCTTTTCAACCGAATAGCATGATGGATTTGCGTAGCAGAAACCTACCAGATCCAGATAGCCGAGTAGGAAATCGCATCTCCGAATTGGGCGAAGATGAAATAGGATATTTGAAAGTTGTCAGCCTCACACAAGAAGGCAAACTGCTAAATCATAAAGTTTCAGAAACAATACTTGAGGTAAAGCTTGCCTCTCCTTTGGCGCCTGGCGCATCTACTGTCTTTGAAATGAACTTCAAAGGTCAAGTTCCTTTGCAAATTCGTAGAACTGGAAGAAATAGCTTAGAGGGCATTGACTATTCCATGGCGCAGTGGTATCCTAAAATGGCCGAATATGATCGAAATGGCTGGCATACGTCTCCTTATGTTGCGAGAGAGTTTTATGCACCTTGGGGTCATTTTGATGTTCGAATTACAATCTCGAAGGATTATGTACTAGCTGGTACTGGCATATTACAAAACCCGAATGAAATGGGCTTTGGTTATGAAGAAGAAGGGGTTACAGTGCCTAAAAAGGACAACAGAGTGACATGGCATTTCAAGGCAAAGAATGTGCATGATTTTGTATGGGCAGCAGATAAAGAATACATCCAAACAACAGCACAAGTACCAAATGGTCCATTGGTTCGTTTTTTCTATGTGCCAAATGAGGAAACCGAGCACTGGAAAATACTCCCTGAGTATACAGTGAAAGCTTTCGAATATATCCAGAAAACCTTTGGGCCATACGGTTGGGAAGAATACTCTCTAATACAAGGTGGGGATGGTGGCATGGAATACCCAATGGCTACTTTGATAGCCAATAAAAAACTTTCTGGGGTTAGATCATTACAATCATTAATTGAGGTGATGGCTCACGAAGTAATGCATAGCTGGTATCAAGGTATGATGGCGACCAATGAGAGTCTGTATGCTTGGATGGATGAAGGTTTTACTGATTATGGCGATGCTAGAACAGTTGATAATATTTTAGAAAATAAGAACAATGACACATTCGAAAGTACATATCGCAGATATCGATCTTGGGTGCAAAAAGGCAAGGAGGAGCCATCTGTGGTCCATGCTGACCACTTCACGAGCAACAATTCTTATTCAAGAGCCTCCTATACAAAAGGCGCTTTAGTATTGACCCAACTTGGATATATAATTGGTGAGGACATAAGGGATCAAGCATTGCTTTCCTATTATGACAAATGGTCATTCAAGCATCCAGATATGTATGACTTCATCAATGTGATTGAGCGCCAAAGTGGATTAGAATTGAGTTGGTTTTTTGAATATTGGATCCAAACGACCAAAACGATAGACTATGCAATAGAATCGGTGAAATCTGATCAAAAGAGCACGAAAGTTAATCTCCAAAAAATAGGACTCATGCCTATGCCATTGGATATCCAGATCACTAAGAATGATGGATCACAACTTATCTACTATATCCCACTTGGAATTATGCGTGGCGAAAAAGGTCAGGAAAATGAAATCGAACGTCTAATCGGTGAAGACTGGGCTTGGACCCACCCAACATACGAATTCACACTTGATATTCCTTACAGTGAGATTAAGAGCATCGTTATTGACCCAAGTGAACGAATGGCAGATATTGATCTGAGCAACAATTCATTTCGCTCAAGTAGTATTGATTATTGAATATCTAATCGATTACTTCTGCCTTAATACTTACCATTTTAGCCGAATTGAGTGGGTCATTTGAGAATATAGAAATCGTCTTGTATTGCCTTCCTTTTCTCCCCTCTGTGTTGAATGAAACTTTGAGGGTTACAGTTCTACCTGAACCAATTACTCTTTTTGAAGGGGTAGCTAAAACACAACCACAGTTCGTTTTGATCTTTCGTATCACTAAGTCCGTCATCCCAGTGTTAGTTACCTGAAACTCTGTAGTTGCTACCGTGCCAAGTTTCACAATCCCAAAATCAAACTGACCCTGGTCAATATTGAACTTTGGAGCCTTTGCTAGTTCTTTATCTGACATCACTGGGAAATATTCTGTGATGGTAGCTATCGCACTGAGTTGCTTTTCAGCATCTTCAGCTTCATCTGTATAAAGGCTAATGTTATCTGAGACATATCCAAAATCGTCCTTAGCATTTGGGTCATATGTTATAATTATTTTACCAATCTGATGTGGCTCCAATGCAGTTGGCTCAAAAGCGACCACTATATGTTTGGGTATGTTGCTTTTTGATTCCAGCCAAGTGACTATTGTATCCAACCCATTGTAAACATCGAAATCAAGGACAACTGGCTTCTCCGTTGTAATACGACCGACATTCAATGACTTGTACTTCAGTCGGATGCCTCCTATCTCAGTAGTTAAATCATCAAATACAGTTCTTGGCTTTGGTAGCACCTCTCCTTTAATTGTAAGAACTTCCTCTTTTTTAGATTGCCCAGCTAGCTGAAAGTTGACACGTAGATCTTTGGTAAAACTACCGGGTCGATTGAATGGGTCATATTGTACCATTACAAACCCCGTATCACCTACCATAATAGCATCACCTGACCAATCCGGTGTAGTACATCCGCAAGAAGACGTAACAGAACTAATCGAAATTTTTGTATTCCCTGTATTTACAAATTGGAATTTGTGAGAAATCTCACCTCCCTCCTCTTGGACTTTCCCAAAGTCATAACTTGACTCTAGTATTTGAATTTCCTGTTGTGCGTAAGCTTTTGGTACTATCAACACACAACCTAAGATAACAAGGGCAATACTCACTTTTCCTCTCATAGACATTTCACTTATTGGCTTGACCAACATTATGAACCGCACAAAGATTCAAATTATTTAGGTTTGCACAAAAAATATAAATGGCTAGAATACTTACCGGAATCCAGAGCTCAGGAAAGCCACATTTGGGCAATTTACTAGGTGCAATCATGCCTGCCATTGCGCTATCACAAGACCCAAAGAACGAGTCCTTTTTCTTCATAGCGGACCTTCATTCACTTACGACAATCAAGGATGCTAGTGTTAGGATTGAAAATGTGAATTCGGTAGCAGCAGCTTGGCTTGCCTGCGGGTTTGATACAGAAAAAAACCTATTTTACAGACAGTCTCAAGTGCCAGAAGTTTGTGAATTAGCTTGGTATTTAAACTGCTTCACTCCTTTTCCAATGCTTGCGAATGCGCACTCATTCAAGGACAAATCGGATAAGCTGGCGGATGTAAATGCTGGGCTATTTACCTACCCAGTATTGATGGCTGCTGATATATTATTGTATGACGCTGAAATTGTACCAGTAGGCAAAGACCAGCGTCAGCACCTAGAAATGACTCGTGACCTTGCCTCCTCTTTCAACCATACTTTTGGTGAAACTTTTGTACTGCCCGAAGCGAGGATAGATGAACAACTGATGACGATTCCAGGCACAGATGGTCAAAAGATGAGTAAATCTTATGGCAACACCATAGATATCTTCCAAACGGATAAGCAATTACGTAAGAATGTAATGGCAATTATCACAGATAGTACGCCATTGGAGGAGCCAAAAAATCCCAACACATGTAATGTCTTTGCACTTTATAAAATATTAGCTTCCTCAGATCAAACTGAAGGAATGCGCAAAAAGTATTTAGCGGGAAATTATGGATATGGACATGCTAAGCAAGAACTTTATGAGGTAATTACCGAAAGATTCAAGGATGTTCGATATCGATATGATCATCTTATCGCAAACCCAACTGAGCTCGATAGACAATTGAAAATAGGGGAAGAAAAAGCTTCTAAAATTGCCCAATCGGTATTATCGAAAGTAAAAGAAAAGCTTGGTTTTAGTTAAGATATTTTTTCACAACTTTGAAATGAAATGCAGTGAATACCTCCATTTTTTTTAACTTTCTTTTGAAGTGCTCCTTTAGTGGGCTGACTATAAGATAGACACTACTATTATTTACTCGATAACCCTATCCTTTCAAATCATCAAAGGATTAAATAAAATCGCTAACAATGGAAATACAAGAAAAAGCTCAAAAATGGCTAGATAGCCAAAAAGTAGACGAAGCAACAAAATCTACAATAAAGGAAATGATGGCCGAACCAGGTCAAAACGAACTTTCCGAGTGCTTCTACAAAAATCTAGAGTTTGGTACAGGGGGTCTCCGAGGGATTATGGGCGTTGGGAGCAATCGTGTGAATAAATATACTATTGGCATGGCGACTCAAGGTCTTGCCAATTATTTAAAAAAGACCTTTACAGGTAAAGAAATCAGTGTTGCGATAGCCCATGATAGTCGTAATAATAGTCGATTTTTTGCTGAAACAACTGCGGCAGTATGTTCTGCCAATGGCATCAAAGTATATCTTTTCGAAGCTCTGAGACCTACGCCAGAGCTATCTTTCGCCATACGTTACCTAGGCTGTCAGAGCGGCGTGGTACTTACAGCCTCACACAATCCAAAAGAATACAATGGCTATAAAGCATATTGGGATGATGGCGCTCAGATGGTTCCTCCGCATGATAAAAATGTAATAGTAGAGGTAGAAAATATCGCATCAATCGATGATGTGAATTTTGACTCCAATAAAGACCTCATAGTGTCAATTGGAAAAGAAGTAGACGAGCCCTATCTGAAAATGATCGAAGGGCTTAGCCTGTCACCTGATGCTATCGCCAAAGAAAAAGATATGAAGATCGTTTTCAGTGGTATACATGGTACGGGTACTGTGCTTGTACCCCCAATATTGAAGCGTCTTGGCTTTGCTAATGTTGTAGAAGTTGCAGAGCAAGCTATAGCAGACGGAAACTTTCCGACCGTTGTTTATCCCAACCCTGAAGAAGCCGAAGCACTAAGCTTGGCATTGAAAAAAGCTAGAGAAATAGATGCTGATTTGGTTATGGCAACTGACCCAGACGCAGACCGAGTGGGAATAGCTGTGAAAAATGATAAAGGTGAGTTTCAACTGCTTAATGGCAACCAGACCGGTTCACTTCTCCTGTATTACTTAATGAGAAAGTGGAAGGAAAATGGCAAGCTTGACGGCAACCAATATGTAGTTAAAACTATCGTCACCACAGATTTAATAGAAAAAATCGCAAATAAGTACGGAGTTACTCTATACGATACACTTACAGGTTTTAAATACATCGCCGAAGTAATAAGAAACCTTGAAGGTAAAAGTAAATTTATCGGTGGTGGTGAGGAAAGCTATGGATATCTCATCGGAGATGATGTGCGCGACAAAGATGCAATTGCCTCATGTGCCATGATAGCTGAGATGGCAGCTTGGGCCAAAGCCGAAGGAACTACACTATATGAGTTACTAAAATCTATTCATTTAGAATTCGGACTTTACCAAGAATCATTGAAGTCCATCACCAAAAAAGGTAAGACGGGCGCAGAGGAAATTACGCAAATGATGGTTCGCCTAAGAGAGAATCCTCCAAAAAGTTTGGCTGGGGCTACTCTCACTGAGCTTATTGATTACAAACTAGGTACTAGCAAAAACATCTCATCTGGTGAAATTTCGAAAATTGACTACCCAAAATCAGATGTATTACAATTTTTGACTTCTGATGGGACAAAAGTTTCAGTAAGACCATCAGGTACTGAACCAAAGATAAAATTCTATTTTTCCGTGAACAGTTCAGTACCCTCAAAAGAAGCCTATGACGCTACTATCACGTCTCTTCATGAAAAAACAGAGGAAGTAATTAAAGATTTGGACTTATAAATATGGTATTATCTTACCTTACTTGTAGTAAGTAATATTGCTTGGGATTTTGAAACCAATTCTATATATAATTATATTCGTGTGAACTAACCTTTATCGCCTTGACTGTTATTATTAATTTATTGCTCGTCGCAGTGGGATTTGTCCTACTGATTAAAGGGGCCGACTTTCTCGTGAACGGGGCCTCATCATTGGCTAAACGCTTCAATGTGTCAGATATTGCCATTGGTCTCACCGTGGTAGCGATGGGTACTTCAGCACCAGAGCTTGTGGTAAATATTATTTCAGGTGCTGTACCAACAGTAGCTGAAGATGGAACGGTCACCCATGATATCGTCTTTGGAAATATAATTGGTTCAAATATTTTCAATATTTTCATGATTTTGGGGATTTCAGCAATTATCTATCCGTTAACTGTCCAGAGAAATGCACTTTGGAAAGAGATACCCTTTTCTCTTATAGCAACTGTAATCTTCTTTTTATTAATCAACTATGTGACATTTGAAGGGGAGGATCCTAACACAATTAGCACAATTGATTCTTTCATTCTGATCGGAATGTTCGTGCTTTTTCTCATTTATATCTTCATGAACCTTACTAGAAATCCTGACGATAGTGAGTTAATAGAGGACATTGTAATCATGGGTAGTATTAAGACTACTGTGATGATAATCTTTGGTATAGCTGGTTTGATCTTCGGTGGTAAAATGATCGTAGACAATGCCGTAGAAATAGCTAAGGCATTTAAAGTGAGTGAAAAACTTATAGGGCTAACAATTCTCGCAGCAGGTACTTCTCTTCCAGAATTGGCCACTTCAGCAGTAGCAGCATTTCAGAAAAAATCAGATCTGGCAGTTGGTAATATCGTAGGATCAAACATCTTCAACCTACTTCTGGTCATTGGAGCAACTGGATTGATTCATGCTCCCCTAGGATTCCCTGTGGCACTAAATCTTGATCTTGGGTTTGTAATAGGTGGGACGCTTCTATTATTTGTATTCATGTTCTCATTTGGTAAATATAAACTGGATCGTATCGAAGGAGTATTTTACCTCATTGGGTTCTTCTTCTACATGTACATCCTTTTCGAGAGAGAAGGAATGGGATTCGGGATATTTTTCTGATTTAATTAATCATCAAATAATAAATATCTGATTCCAAGCTTCTTTTGGGATCAGATATTTTTGTTTTAAACCAAATACAATATGTTGCCAAATATCAATCCTACCACAACTAAAGCTTGGAAAGCATTATCAGCGCATTATCAAGAAATTGGTAATGTGGAAATGAAAAAGCTTTTCTCTGAAGACTCAGCAAGGTTCGAAACATTCACAAGAAGCTTTGAAAATATCTTCCTTGATTTTTCCAAGAATAGAATTAATCAAAAGACTTTTAGTTTATTATGTCAACTCGCAGAAGAGGTAAACCTTGATAAGGCAAAAAAAGAGATGTTTGGTGGAAGCAACATCAACCTCACGGAGAATCGTGCAGTACTTCACGTGGCCTTACGCAACAGAAAGGGAAAACCTATTCTGGTAGATGATGAAGATGTGACACCTGCAGTAAACGATGTGCTCGATAGAATGAAATCTTTTACTGATCGATTACATAGTGGACAAATAAAAGGTTATACAGGAAAAAATATTCAACACATTGTCAATATAGGTATTGGAGGATCTGACCTTGGCCCCTTTATGGTCACAGAATGCTTAAAACCTTTTCAAAAGGAAGGCATTCAATCACATTTCATTTCCAATGTAGACAGCAGTCATATTGTGAATGTTCTTAAGAAAGTAGACCCAGAAACCACTCTATTCATCATTGCTTCCAAGACGTTTACCACTCAGGAGACAATGACTAATGCCAACTCAGCGAGGGATTGGTTTCTTTCGCATGCCAAAGATGCCAGTCACGTAAAAAATCACTTCGTGGCAATTTCAACCAATCAGAAAGCTGTAAGTGAGTTCGGCATTGAGCTCAGCAATATGTTTGAGTTTTGGGACTGGGTAGGTGGAAGGTATTCACTATGGTCCTCCATAGGTCTATCTATCGCATGTGCGGTAGGTTTCGATAAATTCAATGAATTGCTTGAAGGCGCGGAGGCTATGGATGAGCACTTCCTTAATACGCCCACAGAAGACAACCTACCAACTATTCTAGCCTTGCTAGGTATATGGTATAATAACTTCTTTGGAGCGGAGACACACGCTATCCTGCCTTATGATCAGTACATGCACGCCTTTGCGCCGTACCTACAGCAAGGTGATATGGAAAGCAATGGAAAATATGTTGATCGCAATGGTGAGAAAGTTGCTTATCAAACTGGTCCTATCATCTGGGGAGAACCAGGAACCAATGGTCAACATGCATTTTATCAGCTGATTCACCAAGGCACCAAATTAATCCCATGTGACTTCTTGGCTCCAGCTAAAAGTCAAAACCCCCTGGCTGATCATCATGAAAAGCTTCTTGCTAATTTCTTCGCACAAACTGAAGCTTTGATGCTAGGTAAGTCAAAAGAGCAAGTAGTAGCGGAATTTGAAGCAGCTGGTGTATCTAAAGATCAAATTGATTTGCTTACTGCATTCAAAGTATTTGAAGGTAATAGACCAACGAATAGTATTTTATTTAAAGAATTGAATGCTAGAACACTCGGCTCACTTATAGCGATGTACGAGCACAAGATCTTTGTCCAAGGTATAGTTTGGAACATTTTCAGTTTTGATCAGTGGGGCGTAGAGTTGGGCAAGCAATTGGCCCAAAAAATATTGCCTAGATTATCAGGTGATGAGAAAATAACGGATCACGATTCGTCTACTTCTGGGCTAATAAACAAATACAAAGCCCTTAGGAAATAGTAAACCGGAGATGTTGGCAGAAGATAGCTGTGGCAATTGCCACATTCAAGGATTCTGCCTGCCCTATTTTAGGAATAGTGACCTTGCCATGGATTAAGTCTGAAAGTTCCGGACTTAATCCATGGGACTCACTTCCCATTATCAGAATTGAAGGCTTTTGAGGCGTCCAATTATCAAGAGGAACTCCTTCTAAATCTGCTCCGAAACTTTCCATTTGACAATTTGTGCAAAAGGAGATTAAATCATCGTAATAGACTTTCACTCTCTTAAATGATCCCATAGTGGCGTTAATGACTTTAGGATTGTAAAGGTCTGCACAATCGTGAGAGCAAATAACCTGACGAAATCCATACCAATCAAGCGTCCTAATGATGGTGCCAAGATTACCAGGATCACTTACGCCATCTAATGCAATTATATAATCATCATAGCTGACCAGCTCAACTTCGCGACATGGAATCTCGGCAACCGCAAGACAATCTTCATTTGTCTGAAACGTTCCCAATTCTACAAGCTCCTTTGGACTTGCTTCTACTATCGAACCCTCAAATTGACGGAGATATTCGCTATGTTGAGCAATGAACTCACTAGTCCCAATGACATACCTTATTTTAAAATCAGACGACAGGAGTTCCAACACATTTTTCTTTCCTTCAATCATAAAACAGTTTTCGCGTAAGCGGTACTTTTTTATCTTCAGTGATTTGATGAATTTTGAAAGCTTAATTGATACCATTAGGTAAACTGGGTTTGAAAATAAAAATACTCGTACTGATTCTGCCCTTACTCCTCTCTTCGTGTCTAGGCACAAAGTACCTAAAAAAGGATGAATCCATACTTTACAAACAGAAGATTAAAACATCTTCGGAACTTAATGTTGAGGAAATTTCTCCGCTGATCTCACAAACTCCGAATAGCCGATTTCTTGGATTGCCAATTGCTCATTTGGTACATATCTACAAGTTTGGAGAGAATGTCCGTGATACGGCTCACCTCAACAACAAAATAGAAAAACTGGATACGAAGTACTCAAAAAAGATAGCTGCAGCAAAATCAAGTTCAAAAAAGACCAAGCTGAATAGTAAGAAATTCACAAAGCAAGAGAAGCTAAAAAGAAAGCTCAATGAGGGAAATCAACTCATGAGACTTGGAGAAGAATTAGCCGTTTTTGACAGTTCTACGATGTATCTATCCGAAAAAAATATTCAAAACTATCTCTTCTCCATAGGATACTTCAATGCTATAATAAAGACTGAATCAGAGACCAATAATCAAAGAACAAAAACAGAATACTCAATAGAAGCTGGGAAGCCTTATCGAATTGATTCAATTATTTATCAAATAGCAGATCCCAAAGTAGAGTCTTTGTTCTATAAAGAAATATCTCAATCACTACTTAAAAAAGCCAAATACGAACAAGGCACTTTCGGTGCAGAAAGAGATCGCGTCTATGACATGCTCTCAAACAATGGCTACTACAATTTCAAAAGACAATATGTTCAGTTTGAGGTGGACTCGACCACACTTGATAACCAAAGACTTATAATAAGAGAAAATATTGCGAATCCAAGTGTTGGTGAAGAACACAAAGCATTCCGAATAGACTCTGTGATTTTCAGCAACGAGACTATTAAATCCACTCGTAAGGAATTGATCAAAAACTATCAAGACATCACATTCAATTTCTCAAATGACAAGTATCCAGAACGCATACTGGCATGGCGTATATTTCTTGAAAAAGATAGTTTGTATAGCAAGCAGCTCACACTGGAAACCCAAAAGCAACTCTCCTATTTAGATGTATTCAAATTTGTGAACATCAATTATGACAGCAGCGGAGGTAAATTCATCGCAAACATCTTTACCAGTCCGCTCAAGAAGAATGAAACCTCTACCGAAGTTGGCCTTAGTGTCTTAGATCAGGCTGGGGCATTACCAGGTCCTTTTTTCAACTTCAACGCCAAAAGCAGAAACGTCTTTGGCGGATTAGAGATCATCCAACTCTCTGGAAATACAAGCATACAGGGCATCAAAAGTGTAAGCGATCAGAACAACAACTATTCGCGATTTCAATATGGCGGTGAACTTTCTATAACTTTTCCTCAATTCCTCTTTCCAATGAAAGAATCCTTGAGGGCAAGCATAGGGAAATACAACCCAAGAACTAAAATAGCTACCGGTATCAACTTTGAAGATAGGATTTCAGAATATCAGCGTACTACCTTCAATGGCAGCATGTCCTATATCTGGCAAGTTCGTGACAATTCGCAATTCACCTTGAGACCTTTTGATCTTAGTTATATATATTCGGACCCTTCTAAATCTTTTCAGGATGATCTAAATGCACTCAAGGCTTTAGGTTTCAATTCACTAGTCAGTGCTTTTCAGTCTTCCTTTGTGAGTTTTTCATCCATCAGCATGAATTTCAACAAAAACAATTATGGACTAGGTAATAACAACTCACGCCTATTACAAGCATATCTTGAAACAGCAGGGAATATTGAAAACTTGCTAGGCGGTAAGCCTTTTGATGCTGAACTTGAATATTATAAATATGTGAAATTCAATATAGACCTCCGCAAAAATCATAAACTCAATTCAAAATCCGCACTTGCCTATCGATTGAATATTGGTGCAGCAGTTGCACCTGACAGTATCAACACTGCATTACCCTACGAAAAATACTTCTTTGCAGGAGGAAGCAATAGTGTGCGCGCCTGGCAGCCCAGACGATTAGGGCCTGGTTCATTTGCTGTTTACCAAAGCGAAATCGGTGCTTCAGAAATCATCGTAGACAATCAAGTAGAGCGACCCGGAGATATTATTTTTGAGAGCAGTATTGAATACAGGAGAGATCTATTTGGTTTCGTAGACTATGCCCTTTTCATAGATGCTGGAAATATTTGGCTTTGGAATAGCCGAACTGTTGATCCAAAAAAGGATGGTTATGGTGATGGTTTCGGTGATGGGACCAATGACGATGGTGTCTTTAGGGCAAGTACATTTCTTAAGGAAATAGCAGTGGGTGCTGGCTATGGCTTTCGATTCGATTTTTCATTTCTGGTGCTTCGAGTAGATTTTGCCTACAAAATAGTCAACCCTGCATACCCTCTAAATGAGCGTTTTATGTTGGGTGATTATCAATTAAAAGATCTTTGGGATTTTCAAAATAAAGGAGCCATAAATATAGGAATAGGCTACCCATTCTGATATGACAAGAAGCGAAAAGATAACTACATGGTTCAATGAACTGCAAGATGAAATATGTGAGGGGCTGCAAGAACTTGACTCTCTTGCAGTGATCCATGAAGACCTCTGGGAACGCTCCGAGGGTGGTGGCGGACGCACAAGAGCCATTTCTGGAAAAGGCGTGATAGAAAAAGGTGGGGTGAATTTCTCTGCTGTTCATGGGCTTGTTCCAGAAGCTATTCAAAAATCCTTCGGTATTGGATCAACGGACTTCTATGCCACTGGCGTTTCAATAGTATTGCATCCTATCAATCCATGGGTGCCCATCATTCATATGAATGTTCGCTATTTTGAAACAGGGCCTGATGAGACCCATCCAGACGGGCTATATTGGTTCGGTGGTGGCATAGATCTTACGCCACATTATGCTGATGAATCTTCGGGAAAATTCATTCACAAATCATTGAAAATAGTTTGTGATAGTGCCCATAATGACTACTATGATAAATTCAAAAAATGGGCAGATGACTATTTTTATATCAAACACAGAGAAGAAACAAGAGGTGTTGGCGGCATCTTCTACGACCGATTAAATGATACGAGTGAGGTGCTTTCATTCGATAAGCTTTGGAAGTTTCAACAGTCAGTCGGTCAAGCGTTTTTACCTATTTACAAGCATTATGTAGAGTTGAATAAAAGCAAGGCTTACTCAGAGGATGAAAAGTCATGGCAGCTAATTAGAAGAGGCCGATATGCGGAATTCAACTTGGTATGGGATAGAGGGACCAAATTTGGCTTAGATACTGGTGGCAGAACCGAGTCTATCCTGATGAGTCTCCCACCTCAAGCCAATTGGCAATATGATCATCAACCAGCAGCAGGTACGCCTGAAGCAGAGACGCTCAAATGGCTTAAGAAAGGAATAAACTGGGTAGGCTAATGTGGGAAAATATCAACCAGCTGGATACTGAAATATTTATCTTCCTAAATGGGCTAGGCTCTCCTTACTTAGATGTGATCATGCGTGCTTTTTCCAATAAATTCCTTTGGATTCCTCTGTACCTCTATTTGATCTACAGAATATATGATCAAAAAAAATCTAAGTTTCTAATCTGGCTTGGAATAGTAATCTTGGTGGTGAGTTGTACAGATCAGATTACTTCCAATTTAATGAAGCCATTCTTTGAGCGGCTCAGGCCTTGCAAAGACCCTTTGCTTTCTGATGTAATCGCGATACTTGATAAATGTCGAGGCAACTTCGGCTTTGCCTCTGGTCATGCCGCCAATTCGATGGGACTTGCGATTATCTACTTTCTGATCGAACGCTCAATTTTTTCCAAAGGATTGATCATATGGGCTCTGGTAGTGGGATATAGCAGAATCTATCTCGGAATGCACTACCCAGGAGATGTACTTGTTGGATGGTCTGTAGGAATTCTTGCCGCACTATTAATCTACACTTTGGCAACCAAATGGCTCAAAGCATATTTAGCTGTCCCATGAATGCCTCTTTATAAGAAGCCCCAATTGGAATGACTTTGTCGGCGATATAAACGTTATAGTCTTCGATGTGATTGATGCGATTGCGGTTTGCAATAAAAGATCTGTGAACTCTGCTAAAAATACTCTGAGGTAATCTTTTTTCGATCCCCTTCATCGTATGGTGCACGATAAACTTACCTTTTATACAATTGAAAATCACATAGTCTGCCAAAGCCTCGACATAGATCAAATCACTGAAATTGATTTTCACAAACTTCGAATCAGACTTTACGAATAAATGGTCCACTTGCTCTGCAAGTCTCAGTTCTTTCTCTCTCTCGTCTTTTGCTTTAACTACAGCTTTAAGAAATCTTGAATATTCCAGAGGTTTTACTAAATAATCCAGAACATCTCCCTCAAATGCCTCGATAGCATACTCCTTTTTGGAAGTCACGAAGATGATCGGATAGTTGTTCCTTAGCGACTTTGAAAGCTCCATTCCGGACATTTCAGGCATCTCAATATCCAAAAAGACAAGATCTACATCATTGTTTTTTTCACCAATCAGGATATTGGAAGCTTCCAGCGTGTTATCTAAAACGTGGGATATGTTAAGGAAATCCGTCTGCTCAATGAATTTGATGAGGATCAATCGAGACATTTCGTCATCATCCACCACCATGCAGTTTAGGCTATTCATAGGATCAAGGTTGAGTTAGCTTTTTAATATACTTCCCAATAATGTCAAATTCAATGTTAACGAGGGAATCTATCTTCAGCCGATGAAAATTAGTGTTATTATAGGTATACGGAATAATACCTACTTGGAAAGTATTAGACCCGATATCGAAACAAGTGAGACTCACACCATTGACACACACACTCCCTTTCTCTACCATCAGTTGAGCGGGTTCATCCAATTGAAATGTGAAAATCCATGATCCATTTACATCTTTGATATCGCGCACTTTAGCGATAGTATCCACGTGTCCCTGTACGATGTGACCGTCTAGACGGCCATTCATGACCATGCAGCGTTCAAGATTCAGATCATCTCCAATTTCAAGATCTTTAAGATTAGTTCGGCTCAAAGTTTCGTCAATTGCCGTCACCCAGTAACCATCTTCTTCTACTTTAGTCACTGTAAGACAGATACCATTATGACTTACACTTTGGTCTACTTTCAATTCATTACTTATTTCAGAAGAAATTTTAAGATGTAAGTTGGTTCCATCTCTTTGAGTTTTCTTAAGATTGCCGATAGACTCAACTATTCCTGTAAACATTGGTGATTGGTATTTTGAGATTTAGCTTTTAAACTGAAAATAGACTTATACAATATTAGTTATACTTCATTGGAAGACAGTTATCGACACAAAGGAATGCGTAAACTTTTGATCAAAGAGGTCAAAGAAAAAGGCATTACAGATGAGCGTGTTTTGGCGGCAATGTTCAAATTGCCCCGTCATTACTTTTTTGACGAAATTTTTGTAACACATGCATATGATGATAAGGCTTTCCCGATAGGTCAAGGTCAGACCATCTCTCAACCTTACACGGTTGCCTTTCAGTCAGAACTTCTTGAAATCAGACCTGGACACAAAATTCTTGAAATAGGGACTGGCTCAGGCTATCAGGCTGCCATTCTCTTAGAACTCGGAGCTGAAGTATTTACCATCGAATACAATGAAGTGCTTTTCCACAAAACCAAAGCATTTCTTCCCAAGCTAGGATATCGCCCGAATTTTTTCTTGGGAGATGGATCAAAAGGACTTCCTGCAAATGCTCCTTATGATGGAATTATAGTAACAGCTGGCGCTCCCACGGTACCTAACGCCTTGATTGCTCAACTTAAAATTGGGGGCAAACTAGTAATCCCTGTGGGTGATGGAAAGAAACAAGCGATGTTCAAATTCACTAAAGTGAGCGAAAACAAAATATCCAAAAAATCATTTAAAAACTTCAGCTTCGTACCTTTACTGGGCGAGAACGGCTGGAAATAATTATGAGTGATAAGACTAAATACTGCAAGGACTCACATGTGATCATGACAGAGATGGTGCTACCAAACGATACCAATACTCTGAATAATCTTATGGGCGGACGTCTTATGCATTGGATGGATATAGTGTCAGCAATTGCCGCGCAACGTCATAGCAACAGGATCGTAGTGACCGCCTCGGTGGATAATATTTCCTTCTCGAAAGCCATCCAACTTGGCAATGTCGTAACGCTTCGCGCATTTGTCACTAGGGCGTTTACCTCTTCCATGGAAGTCTACATAGAAGTAACGGCAGAGGATATTCCTTCGGCAAAGAAAATTGCCACTAACAAAGCCTTTTTCACCTTCGTGGCTGTGGATCAAATGGGTAAACCCATAGACGTGCCTCCGGTAACTCCCGAAACTGAGGAAGAAAAAGAGCTGTTTGATGGCGCATTGAGGAGAAGACAACTTCGACTTGTTTTAGGTAAACGAATGAAGCCTGAAGAAGCCACAGAACTCAAATCAATCTTTATCACCAAATGATACCTGACGAACATCTTTCTTTATTCTTCACTGAAGATCTATACGTACTCAATGAGGAATTGAGCTCTGTACAGGCTGTAGAGCCAAAAGAAGCAATCGTGGAAGAACCGAAGGAAGAATTGGTAAAGAAGGCAGAACCAACACCTACCCCAATACTTGAAATTCCAGAAGTAAAAATAACTATAGCCGAGTTGGCAATTTGGACTCCCCCTTTGACAGAGGAAGATCGTGTCCTTCTTACGAAAATCTTAAAAGCTATCAATCAAGAAATGTCTCAAGCTTTGGTGATGCAAGGCATTAATTCCTACTCACCACATTACAAAAAGTTGATTTGTTTTGGGTATCAAAAGGAACTTGAGCTAAAAACTGGCAAAAGCACGCCTATGTATACAATTGATATAAGAGGCGAACAGACCATCCTCATCTCTGATGAACCTGCTTCGCTTCACCAAGATGTGTCTAAGAAAACTCAACTTTGGAACGCTCTAAAGGTGATGTTTCCAGCTGTAGCTGGTTAAATACTAATCGAAGAGCTCGCTTAATTTTGCAGCCAAAGCTGGTCCACGTAGACCCTTTTCGGCAATTGTGCCATCAGGAGCGATGAGATATGTTGCTGGTATAGCTGAAATCTGATAATCCGCAGCGGCCTTTGAGTTAAAGTATTGCAAATCTGAAACGTGCAACCACTTCAATCCATCTTTTTCAATAGCACCTACCCAAGCTTCTTTAGTACGATCAAGTGAAACGCCCAGAATCTCAAATTGGTCTCCACCATATTTCTCATATAATCTTACCACATTAGGGTTTTCCGCTCGGCATGGCTTACACCAAGCTGCCCAAAAATCGATCATTACATATTTTCCTCGTAAAGAACTGAGAGATATCATCTCACCATCAGGAGTCGGCAAAGTAATCTCAGGAGCGATAGAACCTATGGCAAGCTTTTTAAGCGTGCTTACACGTTTGTCTAGCTCTTCAGTGAATGGATGACCTGGTAATTCCTGTACGAAGCGCTGAGCCACACTGTCGTGAAAACTAAAGTGCTCTTCAATTGGCAATGACTCCAAGCCATAGAAAGCAGCCAATGATGGTGTCACAGTCCAGATAAACTTCTTAATATCATTTTGACTTGAAACCATAAGCGCAAAATATTCCGCTCTTAGTCGATTCATTGTCTGATCATCTTGACTATTACGTGCTTCTAAGGCTTGCTTATTCAAATCTTGCACATCTGACTGCTGGTCACGCATCATGCCCTCTATTTGCTGTAGATAAGTGGTGTGTTTTGAGCCTGTCACTGATACTTCACCACTTGGATTATTACCTTCAAGCATAATCACAACATCGCGCTCTGTTCCATCTAGGATGAGATTCATTTGCTGGCGATTGTAAAAATTTAGCCTATAAAAACTAGGCGATTCAGGCGCTATATAAAACTCAAATGCACCAGATGCTTCCACCTCAATAGTATCTAAAGTTTTGATTCCATCAAATTGAAATTGATTTAATAGAGCCAACTCCCCACTAATAGGATTCTCCACCTTGCCGGAAACTTTCACACCTTTTTTTGATTCACTATTACAGCCCGAAATACAGGCGAAGATGAATAAGACTAGAATTAAATTATTTCTCATACTGATATTATTAAAGGGTGCTAAGCACCACTTATAGTTTCGATTTTATAAGTGCCTCTGCTTGAACCATGACTCTATCCAAGCCTGAAACATCCTTTCCGCCAGCTGTTGCATAAAAAGGCTGACCTCCCCCTCCTCCTTTGATTTCTTTGGCCAATTCTCTTACAAGCTCAGAAGCGTTAAAACCTCTTTCAATTAAGGATTCATTCAGTATCACGCTTAGCATTGGCTTTCCATCAAGATCTGCTGCAAGTATCACGAGCGCATTTTCCAATTCATTTTTTAATTCAAAAGACAGCTGCTTCAATACATTCGCATCAGGTAAGCTCACCATAGCCAAGACCACATTCACATCGCCAAATGTCTTGACAGCATTCAATAGGTCTTTCTTCAATGCACTGCCTTGCTGTTGATTTAGTTCGTCGATCTTCTTTTGAAGACTTGCTCGCTCCTCTAGAAGGCCAGAAACTGCCTTTTTAGCATCAGCAGGATTTTTTAGTAATTCCTTTATGTCAGCAAGCAGTGACAATTCCTCATTCATGTATTCCTCTGCACCATCCGCCGTAATCGCTTCAATTCGTCGTACTCCAGCTGCCACAGAGCTTTCGCTTACAATTTTCATTAACCCGATTTGACCAGTAGCAGCCACATGGGTTCCTCCGCACAACTCCACTGAATATTTGGAATCGAATGTAATCACTCTTACAAACTCTCCATATTTTTCACCAAAAAGGGCCATTGCCCCAAGCTTTTTAGCTTCTTCTATTGGCACATTTCGCCTTTCTTCTAAAGCTATATTTTCGCGAATCTTTCTATTGACAATCTGCTCTATTCGCTTGAGTTCCTCATCAGTCACTTTGGCGAAATGTGAAAAATCGAATCTCAATACTTGTTCGTTTACCAATGAACCTTTCTGATGAACGTGATCTCCCAATACCTCTCTCAGGGCAGCATGAAGCAAATGTGTAGCGGAGTGATTATTCTCAGTCTTCTTACGCTTTTCGGTATTTACTTCAGCAGTAAAATCTGCATGAAGGTCTTTTGGTAAAGCTTTGGCATAATGAACAATAAGGTCATTCTCCTTTTTGGTATCAAAGATCTCAACCTTCTCACTGCTGCTAGTTAAAGTCCCAACATCACCTACTTGCCCACCACTTTCTGCATAAAAAGGAGTTTGGTCCAAGACCAACTGAAAGAAGCTAGATTTCTTCTGCTGAACCTCGCGGTATCTTTGGATCCTAGAAGTGCTGATTAAGTGATCATAGCCCAAAAATACTGACGTATCAGAATCTTTATTTACCACCACCCAGTCACCCGTTGACTGCTGGGCAGCACTCTTAGAACGCTCCTTCTGCTGAGCCATCTCTTTCTCAAATCCCTTTTCATCCACCGAGAGCTCATTTTCACGTGCTATCAATGAAGTAAGGTCTAATGGAAACCCATAGGTATCATATAGCTCAAATGCGGTTTTGCCATCAATTACCTTCAAGTAAGCATCTGATTTAATAATGTCTATTCTCTTGAGTCCTTTGTCTAATGTCCTTAAAAATGAAGCCTCTTCTTCTCGAATCACTTTAGCTACAAAATCTCTCTGTGCATGAAGCTCCGGAAATGTGTCTTCAAATTGTGAAGCCAATGGAGCTACTAGTTCAGTTAGAAACGGATCTTTGAAATCAAGGAAAGTATAACCGTAGCGAACTGCTCTTCTGAGAATACGACGGATTACATATCCAGCCTTAGCATTGCCTGGAAGCTGACCATCAGCAATACAAAAAGATATGGCTCTGATATGGTCAGAGATTACCCTGATCGCTATATCCATTTTTTCATTCTCACCATAAACTACTCCCGCTTTAGCTGCAAGGATTTGGATGATTGGCTGGAAAACATCTGTATCATAATTGGATTGCTTCTTTTGCACAGCCATAGCCAGACGCTCAAAGCCCATTCCGGTATCTACATGCTGCTGAGGTAGATTTTTCAGACTTCCGTCTGCTAGACGGTTGAACTGCATAAATACAAGGTTCCAAATCTCCACCACTTGTGGGTGGTCATTATTTACCAAATCTCTTCCCGATATTTTCTTAATGTCTTCGTCAGAACGTAAATCTATGTGTATCTCAGAGCAAGGACCACAGGGTCCTGTCTCACCCATTTCCCAGAAATTATCCTTTTTGTTACCATTCAAGATGCGCTCCGCTGGCAGTAACTTCGCCCAATAGCCACGAGCCTCTTCATCAGAAGCCAATTGCTCAGCATCATCCCCTTCAAAAACTGTCGCATACATTCTATCTGCAGGCAGTTTACATTCTATTGTGAGAAACTCCCATGCCCACTCAATTGCTTCTTTCTTAAAGTAATCTCCAAATGACCAATTCCCCAGCATCTCAAACATGGTATGGTGGTAAGTATCTAGTCCTACTTCTTCAAGGTCATTGTGCTTACCAGATACCCTTAAACACTTCTGTGTATCCGCAATCCGTGGTGCTTCTGCAGTTTTATTTCCAAGGAAATAATCCTTAAACTGATTCATACCTGCATTGGTAAACATCAGGGTTGGATCATTCTGAACCACTATAGGAGCAGAAGGGACTATTTTATGAGATTTGGAATTGAAAAAATCAAGAAACTTTGAGCGAATCTCTTTGGCCTCCATGTAATGTGCTGAATATTAATGTGTTATGAAATTGTGTTTGGAAAGTAGAATCAAAAAAACGTAAATTCGTATTTGATTTTGTATATCCAAGCGAGCAAAATTAAGAGAAAATCACCTAACAAAGGCTTATGGCTAGAATTAAGTACTATTATGACACTGAGTCGTGTAGATACGAAAGAATCAAGGTTTCAAAGTGGGATATACTTTGGAATTCACTTGGCTTTCTGACTCTCGCAATACTTATTGGAGTAGGTCTAGTATTCGTTTACATCAGTTATTTTGAATCACCTGAAGAAGCACTCTTGCGTAAAGACAATGAGGAGCTCAGAATGTATTATGAATTACTTAGTGATGAATTGGATGATGCAAACGAAATGTTATCTGCGCTACAAGAACGAGATGACAATATCTACAGAGTAATCATGGGCGCTGAACCAATCCCTGATGAAGTAAGAACAGCTGGAACTGGTGGAGCAAATCGCTACAGGGATATTCTTGAAAAAGGCTTGGAGCGTGAAAATTTAGTACTAGACAATCTTCAGCGTCTGGATAAACTCAAGAAACAAATGTATGTCCAGACCAAGTCTTATGACGAAGTAATGAATCTGGCCATGAACAAAGAAAAGATGTTGGTTTGTATGCCAGCCATTCAACCAGTTTCAAATGAGGATTTGAAAAGATTCTCAAGTGGATACGGCTATCGCATTGATCCAATCCTGAAAATCAGAAAACGACATACTGGAGTAGATTTCTCACTTCCTCAAGGAAACCCTGTATATGCCACAGGTGATGGAAAAGTGAAGTTTACAAAATCAAGTTTCAATGGATACGGTAAGCAAATTGAGATAGACCATGGTTTCGGTTACGTAACAAAGTATGCGCATTTGCAGGAGTTCTTGGTGAAATCTGGTCAAACAGTGAAGCGAGGAGAACTGATCGCATATTCTGGAAATAGTGGAAAATCTACAGCCCCTCATTTGCACTACGAAGTAATTATTGATGGCAAACACGTAAACCCAGTTTACTACTTCTACAATGACTTGGATCCTGTCGAGTATGAAGAAATTTTACGGCTTGCATCCATTGAAAACCAAGCAATGGGATCATACTAAGCTGAAATTCACAGTGATGAAATTAGAAAGCGACCAAAGGGTCGCTTTTTTATTGTCTAAAACTTGTGGAAAACTAGCTTCAACTCCTAATACTTATACAGTTACTTTTGAGTTCGAGATGTAGAATAGATTCTCTTCTTATTTCGTTTGCTATTTTTTACGAAAGTGTTAAAAGCAAAGTACAAGACTTTGATTATTAAGCTTTCGCAAAAAAAATCGAGTGAAGCAATAAAGAAGTTTTAAGGATTGGGAGTTTTTTGATTGACCAACCGCTAAGAATTTTATATCTTCAAACTGAATTACTAAGAGGTGCCATACAAGGAAAAAGAAATTGAGAAAAAATACTTTACTATCGGTGAAGTAGCTGATGAACTGAAGGTGGCAACCTCGCTTATTCGATTCTGGGAAGGTGAATTTGATATCATCAAACCCAAGAAAAATCGAAAAGGTAACAGACAGTTTACGCAAGAAGACATCAAGAATGTCAAGCTTATTTACTTCCTCGTAAAGGAGAAAGGCTATACACTTCAAGGTGCGCGTGATTTCATCAAAAATGATGTTGAAGCTGCCACAAATAAAATGGAACTAATCGAGTCGCTTAAGAAAGTAAAGTCTTTCTTAGAGACCCTTAAAACACAGCTTGGTTAATTCAATGGATGAAAAGCTCTACCAAGTAGCGCTTGAATTCGTTCCCCGAATTGGTGATGTCAATGCCAAAAATCTTATTGCCTATTGCGGGTCTGCTTCGGCTATTTTTAAATCCAACACCAATCATTTAAAGAAAATACCGGGTATCGGTCCAAAAGCAATTGAACTCTTACAGACAAGTGCGCCTCTCAAAGAGGCAGAACGTGTGTTAGAAATTTGCCTCAAAAAAGAAATTGCTATTCATCACTTTACGGACAAGTCTTATCCTCACCTACTCAAGCAAGCGGCTGATGCACCAAATATTATCTACTCGAAAGGAAACATTGAAAACCTAAAAAGACCTTTGGCAATAGTAGGAACTCGCAATGCAACCGAATACGGAAAATCAGTAACAGAGAAAATCGTAGAAGATTCAAAAGTGCTTGGGGCTACTATCATCAGCGGGTTGGCCTATGGTATTGATATAGCTGCGCACAGATCTGCACTTAAAAACGGGATACCAACTATCGCTGTTTTGGCTGGCGGATTGGATTATATCTACCCCTCCACTCACAAGAAGTATGCAGATGAAATGCTTGAGATAGGTGGTTTAATTTCAGAAAATCCTCCCGGAGTAAAAGCAGAAGCTCACTTCTTTCCTGCTCGCAACAGAATCATTGCTGGCATGAGTGAGGCTGTGATCGTAGTGGAGGCCGCACAAAAAGGTGGAGCCTTGATCACCGCCAATATTGCTGACTCTTATGATAAGGTAGTATTTGCAGTACCAGGAGATCTTCAGCACAAATACTCAGAAGGTTGCAACTATCTCATTCGCAATCAAAAAGCACTCATCTACACACGCATTGAAGATCTGAGGTATCATCTGAACTGGGAAGAAGGTGATGTAAACGAAAAATCTAAATATTCAAGAGATTATTCCAAATTAGCTGAACTCGATCAAACGATAATTAAAACGCTGGAGCAGCATCCCGCCGGTATTGCAATAGATGAGCTTTCATGGAGAACACAAATTCCAATCAATAGACTGGCTGGAAATCTATTGAATCTAGAGTTTGATGGATATCTAAAATCACTACCAGGTAAGAAGTACAAACTTTCTTAAAATCCGTAGAAGATCGGAATCATTAAGGTAGCTATCAGCCAGAAAAGCAGATTAAGCCAAACACCTACTTTGAAAAAATCCATGAACTTATATTGCCCAGCACTATAGACCATGGTATTGGTCTGATAACCAATAGGCGTCATGAAGCTAGCAGATGCGGCCAGCATCACGGCAATTAGAAACGGATAAGGACTTAGTTCAAGTTTATCAGCTGTGGTAATAGCTATTGGAGCTAGTAGTGCTGCAGCTGCATTATTACTCATTATTTCTGTGAGTATGGAAGTAGTGAAATAAATACCGGAAACTAATGCCACAGGACCCCAAACTCCAATGTAATCTATAAGCCCTGACGCAATAATATCAGCCAATCCACTTTTGCTCATCGCAATTCCTAAGCTTAATGCTCCGGATAATAGAAATATGATTTTCCATTCTATAGAAGTATAAACTTCTCTCATTGAAATGGTCTTTGATAGAACAAGTATCATAGCACCTAAAATCGTGGATATTGCAATTGGTAATAAATCTAAAGTTGAGATGGCTACTACTCCGAGTATAACACTTAGCACAATCAAGAATTTCTTGCGATTAAAGTCAATAATCCCTTCTTCAGACAAGACAATGAAAGGACTCCTTTGAGTCATCTCCTGACGCTTGAGATTGTGAACTCGGTGTGTTTTAATTTCAATTAGAATTACGTCACCAGCTGTAAGTTTTACTTCATGAAGATTGTCATGGACTACTTCTTCTCTATGCAAAATTGCCAAAGGTATGGCTCGATATCGCCTTCTGAAATCCATTTGACGAAGATTCATATTCTCGAACTCAGAACCGGATGTAATGATCAATTCGAGAATAGTAGTGTCACCCTTCTGAATTTCATTTTCATTCAAACGGACAGCTTCTGTATTGAAATTGACTTTTAAACGATCCCTTAGCGCCTTAATCTTCTCTACTTCGCAACGAACTTTTAGTATATCTTTTTCCTTGATAATAAAATCCCCAGCAGGTAGCGTGAAAGGGTTGCCTTTTCTTCGAACTTCTATTACATCTATTCCTAGCTCCTTAGAAAGAATCGAATCCATGATGCGTTGCCCAACAAATTCAGAACCATTAAGAACTTCTATCTCAGAGAGATAATTGCGCATCCCAAATTTGCTATTGAGATCAACGTCTTTTTGACGATCAGGAAGTAATTTTTTTCCAAACAAGAAAATATACAAAGATCCTAAAATCAAAAAAATCAATCCTATAGGAGCACTAATGAACATCGGGAATGATTCTATTCCGTGTTCCACGGCTATACCACTCACTAGCATATTGGTGGATGTACCTATCATCGTACACATCCCACCGAAAATAGATGCGTAGGAAAGCGGAATGAGGAGCTTCGTTGGACTAATGCCGGACAAGTTGGCAATACTGATCATCACAGGAATGAACATGGCAACAACTGGTGTATTGTTAATGAAAGCGGAAATGAATCCGATAAAAACCATCATCATCAATATTCCTAAATTGAAATTTTTACGGAAAATAGGACCAAGAAAAGGCCCTATCCGCTGCAGTGATCCTGTTTTTAGAAGTGCATAGCTCAGTACAAACATGAAAGCCACTGTGATTGTAGCCGGATTGCTAAAACCGGCAAGGCCTTCATTAGGCGTGATTACTCCACTCATAATCAACGAGAGCATGATCAATATTGCTACTAAGTCGACAGATAACCATTCAGTAGCAAATAGAATAATTGCTCCTACTACTATGATTAATACTATAATTGCGTCTATGCCCATTGCGTGTTAATGATAAGAAAATCAAGCAAATATCCTTGAAGAAAAGGACATTACGTATTGGAGTTGCTCGGTAGCTATTTTTGACTCAATATTCATTTGATCGAGCACATCACAAATGTACTCCGTAGGTATGTTACCGACCAATTCATCTTTAGCAAAAGGGCAACCCCCATAACCACGCAATGCTCCATCCAAACGACCACATCCTGCAGCAATAGCCGCTTGTATCTTTGACTTACTAGTTTCTTTGGTAGCATGAAGATGTGCACCAAATTCAATATGTGTGTAAGCAGGGATAAGCGAAGAGAATAGTTCGCTTATTTCTTCTTCAGAAGCTAAGCCTACAGTATCAGCAAGGGAAATTATTTTGATGCCCATTGTATCCAAACGATCCACAAAAGATGTAACTAATGCCTGATCATAAGGATCATTATATGGATTGCCAAAGCCCATAGAAAGGTAAGTCACCAATTTCTTATTGTGTTTGACACAAAGTGCCTGAATAGCATTAAGATTTTGAAAAGCTTCTTCGACGGATCGATTGGTATTGCGTTGCTGAAAAGTTTCAGATAGTGAAAGGGGGTATCCGAGATACGTTATTTGATCAAAAGCGACTGCTTGCTCTGCTCCTTTTATATTCGCAATGATTGCTAAAAGCTTGGTGCTTGAATCAGATAGCTCTAATCCTTCAAGCACTTCGGCTGTATCTCTCATCTGGGGAATCGCTTTTGGTGATACGAAGCTGCCAAAATCTAAGGTATCAAAACCAACTTTCAGTAATTCATTGAGGTACTCGATCTTGAGTGCGGTTGGCACAAAATCATGCAATCCTTGCATGGCATCTCTTGGGCACTCTATGATTTTCATTCCTCGCTTTTAAATCAAAGTTATCAGAAAAGTTCTTTCGCAATCCGCTGCACTGAGTCAGATTTACCCATAGAGTAATAATGCAATACCGGAACGCCTTCTTCCATAAGCTCTCTAGACTGCTTGATTCCCCATTCAATACCTACTTCCTTCACTTGCTTGTTGTCTTTGCACTTTTCAATTGCCATGTATAGATCATCCGGTATATCTATATGAAAAATACTTGGCAAGATCGTCATATGACTTTTAGTCGTGATTGGCTTCAGGCCTGGAATTATCGGCACATTGATTCCATCTTTCCTACACTTATCAACAAACTCAAAGTATTTCGAATTGTCAAAAAACATTTGAGTTACGATATATTCAGCTCCCGCCTCTATCTTCTCTTTTAAGTATTTTAAATCAGACTTCAAATTTGGCGCTTCAAAATGCTTTTCAGGGTAACCTGCTACTCCCATGCAAAAATGCGTTGGCATAGCGTTTTGTAGTTCTTCATCAAGGTATTTACCTTGATTCATCCCCATCACTTGATTCACCAAATCAATTGCAAAAGCATTGCCATCTGGCTCTGGTCGGAAAGTCTTCTCCTCAGCTATTGAATCACCTCTCAAGACGAGCACATTGTCTATACCAAGGAAATTCAAATCAATCAAAGCATTTTCTGTTTCCTCTTTCGTGAATCCTCCACAGATTATATGAGGCACGGGATCTACGTCGTACCTGTTTTTGATGGCAGCACATATCCCGACGGTACCTGGGCGTTTTCTGATAGTCATTTTTTCCAAAAGACCATTACCACGGTTTTTATAAACGTACTCTTCTCTATGGTAAGTCACGTCTATAAATGGTGGCTTAAACTCCATCAATGGATCAATGTGCGAGAATAATGTCCCAATACTATCTCCCTTTTTAGGCGGTATGATCTCGAGTGAGAAAAGTGTCTTTCCCTCGGCTTGTGCTATATGTTCTGTTACTTTCATTGTTTCTAGTTTCTTAGGCAGTTAGGTGATTGGCCGTTAGGGAATCACTGGGCTGTATTATTGATCAATAGCTTTTTTTAAATATTGGATAAAAGAATTGAGCCTCCTTTTTAGAATCACAAGTTGTTCTTCAAGCATATCGTAATCGTCATTACTTATAAACTTCAAATCCCGACATAACAAAAGTTGATACTCTAATTCTGAAGCTGAGCCCATAGCTATATCGCAGAATCGCTTCAACTCAGCGTTACTTGATCGTCCACAACCTTCCGATATATTGGTAGGTATGGAAGAAGCACTTCTTCGCATTTGGCGGACCAATCCATATTGCTCATCGGATGTAAAATCACCAGTTACTTTATAAACAGCCAAAACAATAAGGTGAGCATCTTTCCAAACTTCTAACTCTTTAAAATCTCTCATTACTTCTAACCCAAATACCTAATAAACCAACTTCCAACACCCAATCAATACCCGAGATTCGGCCCCAACCACTTTTCTATTACTTCCAAATCCATTCCCTTTCTTTCGGAATAGTCCTTTACTTGATCTTTGTATACTTTCCCCAAACCAAAATATCTGGCTTCTGGATGAGCAAAGTAAAAACCACTTACAGAAGAGGCTGGATACATGGCCATACTCTCTGTGAGTTCTACTCCTATGTTTCCCTGAACTTTTAGTAAGTCAAATAAAGCTGGCTTTTCAGTATGGTCTGGGCACGCAGGATAACCTGGCGCAGGACGAATTCCCTGATATTTTTCCTTGATCAGAGACTCATAATCGAGTGTTTCATCGGGAGCATAAGCCCAAATTTCTTGTCTCACTTTTTGATGCATCATCTCAGCGAGCGCCTCAGCAAAGCGATCTGCTACTGACTTGATCATGATAGAAGAATAGTCATCATGATCCTTTTCATATTTTTCAGCAAGCTCTTTTGCTCCGAAGATTGAAACCGCAAAGCCACCCATATAGTCCAACTTTCCAGAATCTTTTGGTGCTATGTAGTCTGCCAATGAAACATTTGGTAGTCCAGCACCTTTTTTACCTTGCTGGCGTAAAAAGTGGAAAGTGTCAATTTTATCTCCCTGCTCTGAGAATATTTCAACATCATCGCCTACTGCATTTGCTTTGAAAAGTCCAACTACAGCTTTGGCTGTCAAAGTTCCAGATGTTACCAATTTATCAATGGTGTCATTTGCGTCCTTGTACAATTTCTTCGCCTCCTCACCTACAGTAGGGTTTTCAAATATTGCAGGATATTTCCCTTTAAGCATCCACGTATTAAAGAATGGAGTCCAGTCGATGTATGACCTGATTTCCTCTAAAGAAACATTATCAAAAACAGTCAATCCTAGCTTTTTAGGTATGCTTGGTTGATAAGCATTCCAATCAATTTTCACCTTATTGGCTTGTGCTTGGGTAAATGCGACATGGTTTTTCTCCTCCTGTCGACTTTCATGACTTTCTTTCAATCCAGCATATTCCTCAAGCACAGCGGCAACCAATGCATCTCGTTTTTCGCCTAGAAGGTCTGAAGCTACACCCACACTTTTAGATGCATCTAGTACGTGGATCACAGGTCCTGAATACTTCGGCGCTATTTTCACAGCAGTGTGAATCCTGCTTGTAGTAGCTCCGCCTATCAACAAAGGAAGATTCATCTTTCGACGTTCCATTTCAGAAGCTACCGTGACCATTTCATCCAATGATGGAGTGATTAATCCACTCAATCCTATGATATCAGCATTTTCGGTGATGGCAGCATCGAGAATTTTCTCAGCTGGCACCATCACACCCATATCCACAATGTCATAGTTGTTACAGCCGAGTACCACTCCTACGATATTTTTACCTATATCATGAACGTCACCTTTCACAGTGGCCATCAATATCTTTCCTTTGGAAGTCTTTGTGTCGCCTGAGCGAAGTTTTTCAGCCTCAAGATATGGGATTAAATAAGCCACGGATTTCTTCATTACCCGCGCGCTTTTCACCACTTGAGGAAGGAACATTTTACCAGCGCCAAAAAGGTCTCCCACCACGTTCATCCCGTCCATCAACGGACCTTCGATTACATGAAGTGGCTTATCAAACATCTGACGAGCCTCCTCAGTGTCCTCCACGATATAATCTACAATTCCTTTGACCAAAGCATGTTTCAGACGCTCAGCTACTGGCTGATCCCTCCATGCATTGTCTTCTACCCTCACTTTACCTCCGCCCTTTACATTTTCAGCCAAAGCCAAAAGGCGCTCCGTACTATCAGATCTACGATTGAGTAGCACATCTTCCACGTGCTCTAGCAGATCTTTTGGGATTTCGTCATACACTTCGATCATGCCAGCATTGACGATACCCATATCCATTCCTGCTTGAATACCATGATATAAAAATGCCGAATGCATGGCTTCCCTCACCACGTTATTTCCTCTGAAAGAGAAAGAAACATTACTTACTCCGCCACTCACTTTCGCACCGGGGAGGTTTTTTTTAATCCATTTAGTAGCCTTGAAGAAGTCAACTGCATAATTGTTATGCTCATCTATACCTGTAGCGACTGGGAAAATGTTGGGATCGAAAATAATGTCCTCTCTTTTGAATTTCACAACATCCACCAAGAGATCATATGAGCGTTTGCAAATCTGAATTCTGCGCTCATAAGTGTCAGCTTGTCCATCTTCGTCAAAAGCCATCACCACCACCGCTGCACCGTATTGTTTTACAAGTCTTGCTTGTCGCAAAAAAGGTTCCTCACCTTCTTTCAAACTGATGGAGTTGACTACTCCTTTGCCTTGCACACACTGAAGACCAGCCTCTATGATATCCCATTTGGAGGAGTCTATCATGACAGGGATTCGGGATATTTCAGGTTCTGAGGCTATCAAGTTGAGAAACTTGACCATGGCAGCTTTACCATCCAGCATACCTTCATCCATGTTTACATCAAGAATTTGGGCTCCACCTCTTACTTGATCCAAGGCTACTTCAAGTGCCTCATCATATTTATTCTCCAAGACCAATCTTTTGAATCTCGCCGATCCAGTAACATTAGTACGCTCGCCAACATTTACAAAATTGGTGTGTGAGTCAATGATGAGGGGTTCTAGGCCTGATAGCTTCAAAGGTAAAACGTCATTTTTATTGAGGTCTTCGGTCATCAGTTTTCGGTCATCAGTCATCAGACTTGTTTTTAAGAGATTTTCGCAATGATTGAAGCATTTTCGTCAATGCGAGTAATTTTTCATAGAGATTATTGAATTGAGATTCGTCAAGAAGATTCCTTCCTTTTGCTAAATAAATACAGCCGACTACTTCAACACAAGATCTCAAAGCATAGCCTAAGAATCTATTGAATTCCTTATCTGTTTGGCCTGTGCAACCTTCTGCAATATTTAAAGAAATAGAATCAGAGGCACGCTTTATTTGGCTCGTTAGGACATACATTTCTTCTTTTGGAAATGATTTTACAATTTCATTCACTTCCACTGAAAGCTCAAGAGCTGACTTCCAAACATTTAAATTTTCAAACTTAAATGACATTCAAACTTTGATTTAGTGAGCTGAAGTCAGATAGCTGAAAGCCTCTAGGCTTATACTTAGCAGCAACAGCCGCAATTGCCTTTATATGATCTGGAGTAGTACCACAGCATCCACCCAATATATTGACCAAGTTGTCTTTTAGATATTCTTCGACTTGATCTGCCATCTCATCAGCAGTTTCATCATACTCCCCAAAAGCATTTGGAAGACCTGCATTTGGATGTGCTGAAGTGAGAAATTCAGATTTATTAGAAAGTGTTTGAAGGTATGGTCTCAATTGTTTTGCGCCAAGCGCGCAATTCAAACCAACACTAAGCAATGGCATGTGAGATACAGAAATCAAAAACGCCTCAGTAGTTTGTCCACTCAATGTTCGGCCTGATGCATCTGTAATTGTACCCGAAACCATAATTGGTATAACAATATCTCTTTCCACAGCCACTTCATCAATGGCCATCAATGCAGCCTTGGCATTAAGTGTATCAAATATGGTTTCCACCAGAAGAAGATCAGCACCTCCATCTAGTAATCCTTTTACTTGCTCTATGTAAGCTTTCTTCAAATCAGCAAAGGTGACTGCTCTATAGCCAGGGTCATTTACATCTGGAGAAATCGATGCAGTCCTGTTCGTTGGGCCAATTGAGCCCGCTACAAATCTTGGTTTGGAAGGTTCTTTCGCAGTGAATTCGTCAGCCACCTCCTTTGCGATTTTTGCACTTTGATAGTTTAGCTCATAAGCCAATCTCTCTAGTTTGTAGTCCGCTTGCGCAATGGTTGTGCTACTGAAAGTGTTGGTCTCGGCTATATCTGCTCCCGCCTCAAAGTAAGCAGCATGAATCGCCTTGATTACATCTGGACGTGTAATCGACAGTAAATCATTGTTACCTTTCAAAGAAGAAGGGTGATCAGCCAAATCAGCATTCCTAAAGTCCTCCTCTTCCAGTTTGTATCGCTGGATCATCGTACCCATCGCTCCGTCCAAAACAAGTATTCGCTCTCTGGCGATTTCCAGTAGTCTATTCATCAACTTCAATTTTTAGACACTTATTTGGGCGAGACCTTCTAGGGGAGCACTTATCTATCTTGGCAAATCCAAGATGGGAAGTAGCACCGAAATTCTGATGACTCAGAAAAGGTTGCTAAGGCTTCACAGGGCCCAATCCCTCTGCCTTTCTCGATAAATGTGGATGCAAATATACACGCCAATCAACAGAATAAAAACGGAAGCCTTTAGGTTCCATTCATTGTTAAATAGTAGCTTTATTTTCAATGAAATTTGCTGCGATAGATATAGGTTCCAATGCGATGAGGCTTCAAGTCACAAAGGTGATCGAATATGAGAAAATCCTGACATTCAAAAAGCTGCAATACGTACGCTTCCCGCTTAGACTTGGAAAGGATGTGTTTACTAATAAGGAAATCAGTGCCCTAAATGAGGCGAAATTTTTCAAATTGATGTCCGCATTCAAGAGTCTGATTGACCTCTATGAAGTAGATCACTATTATGGTTGTGCGACCTCTGCGATGCGCGAATCCCGCAATGGAAAAGTAATTTGCGAAAGGGTATGGAAAGAACTCAATCTGAAAATCAACATCATCAATGGTCAGCAAGAGGCTGAAATGATCAATAAAGTGATCAGCCTGAATCTTGATGAAAAAACCTATTTGCACATTGATGTGGGTGGCGGAAGCACTGAACTCAACTTTTACTATAAGATGAAAAAGGTGGCTTCCAAATCTTTCAAAATCGGGTCTGTAAGGAATCTGCAGCAGCATGATTCGCCGAAAGTGTGGAGAGAAATGGAAAATTGGGTAACCTCAGAACTCAAAGGTCATAAGGAAAAAGTCACGGCAATAGGTACCGGAGGCAACATGAATAAAATCTATGAACTCTCTGGGAAGGGCAAAACTCGGCGGATCTCTTTGGAGCAAATCCTACAGGTGCAGCATTACCTAAGATCTCTGAGCATGAATGAACTCCTGAATAAACTCCAACTTAACCCAGATAGAGCTGACGTCATCATTCCAGCTTCTGAGATATATGTTCATGCCATGATGGCGGCCAATGCAAAAATGAGTATTGTGCCTGATGTGGGTTTGAAAGATGGGATCAACTACCACCTCTTCGAGAAGTATTACCCAACTAAAGGAAAGGTGTTTGTTAAGAATAGCTAATTCAAAAAACGATATGAGATGAAAAGGTGGAAATTTCATTTCAAGTAATCTTGATCAACTAAATTACAAACACATCATAAATACATGAGCACACTAGAATTAATTGGATGGGTTGGAGCTGCTTCATTGCTTATCGCATTTGCACTTAACATTTCCCACAAAATATCAACGGACTCCTCCCTCTACCTCATATTGAACCTTTCAGGTTCAATTCTCCTTTTATACAATGCCTACCAACATGAGGCCTATCCATTTGTAGTGGTCAATCTCATTTGGAGTATCTTCTCTGCTTTCAAACTCATCCAATTTTTCAGACATTAACTCGCCTTCAGTATATGAATAACGAAATAAATCTTGCAGTACTTATAGACGGTGACAATATCCCCTCAGCACCTGTACGTGAGATGATGCAGGAAATTGCCAAATATGGCAACCCCACCATCAAACGAATTTACGGTGACTGGACAAAGCCAAATCTTTCCAAGTGGAAAAGTTTGCTTTTGGAGAATGCCATCCAACCAATGCAGCAGTACGCTTATACCATAGGTAAAAACGCTACAGATTCTGCGATGATTATAGACGCGATGGATATCCTCTACTCCGACAAAGTGCAAGGTTTCTGTTTGGTATCGAGTGATAGTGATTTCACGAGATTGGCTACTCGGCTTAGGGAAGCGGGTGTTTTAGTCATCGGCATTGGTGAAAAGAAAACTCCCGAGCCGTTTATTGTAGCATGCGATCGTTTTATCTATTTGGAAATCCTTAAAAATAAAACCCAAGAAATCGGTCAGACTGTAGAGGATAAAAAGGCCGCTAAGCAAGAAGACGAAAAAATCACCAAGAGTGATATCGAATTTATCAGCAAGACAATCGCCGACTGTGCAGATGATGACGGCTGGGCGTTCCTTGGTGATGTAGGTGGCTTGATGCAAAAGAAGCGACCAAACTTTGATGCGCGTAACTATGGCTTTCAAAAACTCACTCCAATGATTCGATCACTCAAAGAATTTGAAGTGGAACAGCGCGAAAGCACAAAAGGCGGAAAACAAAAGCTTGTTTACGTCAGACTCAAAGAATAATCATGACTTACTGACCATATATACCAAAGCTAGCATTGCCAAAAGCAATCCTCCGAGCTCTCTAGTCCCTTCTATCCAAGGTGTCTCAGCCTTCATGGAACCCACTACTCTAGACTTATCCGTTTGATCAAGAAAAGTGAGAAAATCTGGGATATAACTAAGCGCAAATAATGACATGATCACCACCAGCGTGATTGCCAAAGGTCGAATATTGAGTCGTGGACTATATAATCTGATTGCGGCAGTCATTACCACTGCGCCATAAATCAATGTCCATAAAACTGGGTCTGGATCATTGATCTGCAATAGTGCAAAGAGAACGAAAATGACGATGATAGATATATGAGCGATTTTCTTCATTTGAGTAAAGTTATCAATGCTCAATATAACGCCAGCTTCTAGGAGCTAAACCAATTTCAAGTTGATCTTTTGAATTGGGCGTAGAAAAGTTGAATATCAAAATATTGACGAGTACAGAGGACAAATAAAAAAGGCGCCGATTGGTCTTCGACAAGCTCAGACTGACATTCAGCACCTTTTGAGTCTAAAATTCCTATCTTAAAATTCTACTTTCGGAGCATTCTCTGCGCCTTGATCAGCTGCAAAAAGTGCTTTGCGCTCAAAACCTGACCAGCCTGCAATCACCGAATTTGGGAATACACGGATGAACGTGTTGAAATCTTGCGCGGATTCGTTGAAACGTTTTCTCGCAACAGCGATTCTATTCTCAGTACCTTCCAGCTGAGCCTGGAGCTCAAGGAAGTTCTGATTAGACTTCAACTCTGGGTATTTCTCAACCGTCACCAGTAGTCTGGATAGTGAAGAAGTCAACTGACCTTGCGCTGCTTGAAATTGCTCCATGTTTTCTGCCGTAAGATTGTTTGCATCTATATTGATGCTAGAAGCTTTAGCTCTTGCTTCTGTTACTCCGATAAACACATCCTGCTCTTGCTGAGCAAAACCCTTTACAGTGCTTACAAGATTCGGTATTAGATCATTTCTTCTTTGATATTGGGTTTCGACATTAGACCATTCTGTAGCCACCGTTTCTTCTTTTGTGACCATACTGTTGTATTTGCCTGTGAAGAAGCTGTAGATCGCAAAAACTGCTACTACAATTACGATGATGATTATCCATTTTTTATTCATTGCTAATTAATTTTATGCGTTCAGTTTGCTAAGTTACAAGGATAAGACAACAAACGAGATTGTGAGCATTCGGATACTACTACCCCTATTATTTTTTTTAAGTCTTGAAGGCATCGCGCAAGATGTGGCATTGCCAACATTGACTAAGCGCGTAACTGACCTTGCCAACACCCTCTCTTCGGCCGAACAAAACAGCCTGGAGCAAAAGCTAAAAAACTATGAAGAAGCTAAAGGGAGTCAGCTAGTGGTCGTTTTGCTACCAACTACTGGTGATGAGACTATTGAGCAATATGCTATCCGATTGGCTGAAGAATGGAAGATCGGACGAGAGGGTGCCGATGATGGTGTGATCATGCTCTTTGCCATGGAAGATCGCAAAATGCGCATCGAAGTGGGATATGGTCTGGAAGGCGCCTTGACGGATGCACTCTCCAAGCGAATCATAACCAACATTATCACTCCCGAATTTCGTTCGGGGCATATCTACAAAGGAATAGATAGTGGTGTGGATGTGGTCATAAGCGCCATCAGTGGTGAGGAATTGCCTCCAGCAGTTAGAAAAAATACGAGCAGCAGCGGAAGTTCAGGGAGTAGTTGGATGCTACCAATCATCATTTTAGGATTCATCCTTACTGGAGTAATCAAAACTGTATTGACAAAGAAATTGGGTAAAAGCAAGGCCACAGGCGTAAGCGCAGCAATCGTCTTTGTACTGGGTTGGCTATTAGTTGGCTTCTTTGCTGGACTATTCATTTCAGCCATTGTCGCGATCTTCATGAGCGTTCCTTCCAATGGTGGAAATGGCGGTCGTGGTGGTGGCATGTATTGGGGAGGTGGCCTAGGTGGTGGCGGTTTCTCTGGTGGAGGTGGCGGTTTTGGTGGCTTCTCAGGAGGTGGCGGTGGATTTGGTGGCGGTGGAGCTTCTGGGGGATGGTAATTTTTAATTGAAAATGGAGAATGGAAAGTGAAGAGTGAAAAGTTGAAAATGGAAAATGGAAAATGGAAAACGGCGAGTGGAAAGTGGGGAATGGAAAAAGAAGAATTGCTGACAGGTAACAAATAATGAATCATGAGTAAGAAATATACATTTACAGATTCGGAGAAGGCGCAAGTCGAGCAAGCGGTGAAGGACCTTGAAACCGTGTCATGCGGAGAGATAGTTCCCTATTTCGTGGGCAGCAGTGACGACTATGCAGAAGCTTCTTGGTACACCAGCTCGTTGCTTTCAGCATTCACAGTGGTGATTATTGGTGTCCTCTCCTACACATGGATGTTGCCATTCAAATTTACTCCTTTGGAAGTGTCTGTTGTGGTGTTTGCAGCTATGCTTGTAGGATTTCTCTTTCCGCTTATCTTCTCTAGTGCCAAGCGCTGGATCATCCCAAAGGAGCGTCAGCTACAGCGTGTCAACCAGCGTGCGATGCAGGCCTTTCTGAATGAGAAAGTATTCCAAACAGAAGAGCGCGTGGGTATCTTGATCTTTGTAAGTAGACTAGAGCATATCGTATTGGTGCTAGGAGACGAGGGCATCAGCAAAAAAGTAGATCAGGCCGACTGGCAGCATGTAGTGGAAGAAATAATCATTGGCGTCAAAACAAATGAGATCGGAAATGGGCTGGTAAAGGCAATCGCCTTATGCAAAGACCTCCTACTCAAACATGGATTTGTACGTAAGTCAACAGACACCAATGAGCTCCATGATGGATTAAGGATTGAGGATTAGTCAGTCCTTTAATGCTCCTCAAATACTGGTATTTCCCTGAGATTTCGACAGTATTCTTAATCTCGAAACAATTAATAGGTGGAGTTGAGTTTAATTCGATCACTTCTCGGAAGCCAATTATAATCTATTATTAGATATCTCGCAATTAGTTCTAGCATAAATCATAAGCCCAAAAACCAGTGATTTATGTAAATAAAGTCTCTCTAAGTGTAACATTTTAGTCCTGTTTTACCCCTAGCTTTCCCCATGCCTATAACTAAAGTCTAAGCATTGAAGCTTTATATCAAATACATGGTTAGCCTTCGCTGCAAATCGGCGGTCAAAGAGGTCTTAAAAGGGCAGGGACTCCACTTTATAGTCGTGGATCTCGGAGAGGTGGAGATCATGGAGGATCTGTCACTTGAAGGGGAAGCAGCACTGAAAACAGCATTGCTGGAGATAGGTTTGGAATTAATGGACGATAAAAAGGCCATTCTGATTGAAAAAATCAAAACCCTTATTACCGAAATGATTCACCATTCAACGCAAGTGCCTAAGGTTAATTATTCTGACTATATCAGCGAAAAACTGGATTACGATTACACTTATTTATCCAATATTTTCTCAGAAGTAAAAGGCATCACCATTCAGCAGTTCATCATTAATCATAAAATAGAACGTGTAAAAGAGTTGATCATATACGATGAAATGAGCATCTCAGAAATAGCCTGGAAAATGCATTATAGCAGCGTGGCTCATTTATCAAATCAGTTCAAAAAAATCACAGGCCTATCACCTTCCCATTTCAGGAAGATGAAAAACAAACGAAGAAGTCCTATTGAAGAAATCGGAAATAGCACAGACTCAACATCATTAAAGGATAACAAGGAATGAACTCTACTGTAGATATCGATCATGAGGCTTACTATTTCAGAAGCTTGCTAGAGACCAGTTTGGATCCTTCTGTTGTGATCAATTCGAAAGGTCAAATCAATGATCTCAATGAAGCCATGTTGAATATCACTTGTTATTCCCGTGAAGAATTGCTGGAAAGCAACTTCTCCGAGTATTTCACAGATGAATCAAAAGCACAGGAAATATATCATAGTGTATTCCTAAAAGGATTTATAGCCGATGAGCCATTGACCTTCAAACAAAAAGATGGGGGTCTGGTGGATGTGATTTACAATGCTGCCTTTTGTAAAGACCAAGCTGGCGTGGTATTGGGCGTGGTAGTGGTAGCACGTCAAGTGGCAGAACAAAAATTATTCACTGAGTTGAGAAGTGCAAACAAAAAACTGGCTTCCCAAAATGATGAAAAAGAAAAAAGCGCTGCAGAACTAGCTATTGCAAATACTGAGTTACTATTTCAAAACGAAGAAAAGGAAAAACGTGCTGCAGAATTGGGTGTGGCTAATAAAGAATTGGCCTTCCAGAATGATGAGAAAGAAAAGCGTGCCGCAGAACTAGCTATTGCTAATACCGAGTTAGTATTTCAAAACGAGGAAAAGGAAAAACGTGCTGCAGAATTAGGGGTTGCAAATGAAGAACTGGCTTTCCAGAATGACGAAAAGGAAAAACGCGCTGCAGAACTGGTAATAGCCAATAAAGAGCTGGTTTTCCTCAATGAAGAAAAGGAAAAACGTGCTGCCGAATTGGGTGTGGCAAATGAAGAGCTAGTATTTCAAAACGAAGAAAAAGAAAAGAGAGCAGCCGAGCTGGTGATAGCCAATAAGGAATTGCACTTTCAGAATGATGAGAAAGAGAAGCGAGCTGCAGAACTAGCTATTGCCAATAAAGAACTGCATTTTCAAAACGAAGAAAAGGAAAAAAGAGCCAAAGAGTTAGTTAAAGCGGATCTAGAACTAGACTTTCAGAATAAGGAAAAAGTAAAACAGGCAATAGCAAAACGGAAACTTGAGGCATTCAGTAATTCAGTCAAGTTGGCTTCACAATATTCCCTTAGTTTGATAGAAGCTAGTCTTGATCCTTTGGTGACCATCAGCACGGAAGGTAAGATCACGGACATGAATGAGGCCACAGTAAATATTACTGGCTTGCCTCGTGAAAAACTAAAAGGAACAGACTTTTTAGACTATTTCACCGAACCTCAGAAAGCACGTGAAGTCTATCAGCAAGTTTTTGCTAAAGGATCTGTGGCCGATTCTCCATTGACATTGCGTCACAAAGATGGAAAGCTCACAGATGTATTATTCAATGGATCAGTTTATAAAGACGACAAAGACAATGTCCTAGGCGTAGTGATTGTAGCCAGAGATGTCACAGAACAAAAACGAATAGCGACTGAACTGCTAGAAGCAAAAAATGCAGCTGAACTAGCGACCAAAATTGCAGAAGAAGCAAAGCTGAAAGCCGAAAATGCCACTTTAATTGCAGAGAATGCTGTGAAGGCTAAGCAACAGTTCTTGTCCAATATGAGTCACGAAATTCGAACTCCTATGAATGCCATAATTGGATTCACCAAAGTGGTATTAAAGACAGAACTATCAGCCAAGCAAAAAGAATACCTCACAGCCATTAAGATGAGCGGAGATGCGCTGATCGTATTGATCAATGATATTCTGGATTTGGCCAAGGTAGATGCTGGTAAAATGGTATTTGAGCAGACACCTTTCAAGCTAAAGTCGTCCATCTCTGCCATGCTCCATTTGTTTGAAATCAAAATACACGAAAGGAATTTAAAGCTGGTAAAGGAATATGATGACACTATTCCTGAAGTACTCATGGGCGACTCTGTGCGCTTGCATCAGATCATTATGAATTTGGTAAGCAATGCTGTGAAGTTCACCACTACAGGCACCATCACTGTAAGTGTACGCATGGTAAAGGAAGATGATGAAAAGGTAACCATCCAATTTGACATCAAGGATACAGGAATTGGAATCAATGAGGATAAACTGAACAATATCTTTGATGACTTTCAGCAAGCCACGAGTGGTACTTCTCGGATATATGGAGGCACAGGTTTGGGATTGGCCATCGTCAAGCAATTAGTCGAACCGCAGGGAGGTAGTATTACGGTGACTAGTAAATTGGGTGTAGGTTCCACTTTTAGTTTTCTGCTGACCTTCCCCAAAACCAATGAAGAGGCTGTATTAGATACGGAATTGGTCGAATTGAATGATGAAATCAAGAACATCAAGGTGCTAGTGGTAGAAGATATCCCGCTCAACCAGTTGCTGATGAAGACCTTGTTGGACGATTTTGGATTTGAAAGAGACATAGCCGACAATGGTGAAATAGCCGTCGATAAGCTAAAAAATAAAGATTATGATATTATTCTGATGGACTTACAAATGCCAGTAATGAATGGTTTTGCAGCCACTGAATACATTCGTAAAGTCATGCATTCTGATATTCCAATCATTGCATTGACCGCAGATGTGACCACTGTAGATCTGGCCAAATGCAAGACAGTAGGTATGAATGACTACATAGCCAAACCTGTGGATGAACGACTGCTGTACAGTAAAATCATCAACCTAGTACAGATCCCCCTGCAGAACAAAAAGAAGAAAGGGCTATCCAATCAAGTTAGTAATGAAACCAACGAAAGCTGCATTGATCTGGAGTACTTGAATAAACGCACCAAATCAAATCCTAAGTTGATGATGGAGATGATCTCGTTGTACTTAGAACAAACACCTCCACTCATTAAGTCAATGAAAAAGAGTTACCATGATAAGGATTGGGAAACCTTACATGCTGTGGTGCATAAAATGATTCCTTCGTTTTCGATCATGGGAATCGATTTGGATTATGAAAACAAAGCACGCATGATACAAGAATACGCCCACACACAACAACAGTCAGAAGAAATTCCAGATCTTGTCTGGGAGCTAGATGCTGTATGCACACAGGCATGTGAAGAATTGAAAGAAGAGTTAAATAAATTAGAAGAAATGATTCATGAAAACGGATAAGAAGATAAAATTATTCCTTGTAGATGATGATGCACTGTTCCTGAAATCATTGCAAATAGACTTCATGGAGCTAAAGGAATATACCGTGGAGACTTTTGCCACAGGGGAACTTTGCCTACAAAATATGGCTAGCAATCCTGATGTTATCATATTGGACTACCATCTCAATGGAATCGAAAAAAGTGCCATGAATGGGTTAGAAACGCTCGATCGGATTAGAATCATCAATCCTGATATTCCCATTATCATGCTTTCATCTCAGGACAAAATCGAGGTTGCAGTAAACTGCTTGCATCACAAGGCTTTTGACTATGTGGTCAAGAGTGAAACAGCTTTTATGCGTATGCAAAAGATCATCACAGCAATATTGAAATTCAATAAACTTCAAAAGGAATTGCAATGGTACATGGATAGAATGTGAATGTTTCATTCCTCTTTTCCATCTACCAAAAAAGCTTGGTTCCTCACATGATAAAGTCATTAATCTTAAATTAGCAAATGGATAAATAAATGATGTTTCGCTAAAATTGATGAAATGACACCTTCAGACGCTCATAATGAACGCATGGCCAAAATGACCTTCTCTTCCGTATACCCGCATTACATTACCAAAGTGGAGAGAAAAGGCAGAACCAAAGAAGAGCTAGATCAAGTCATATCTTGGCTAACAGGCTTCAATGATAGGCAAATTCAGGATTTGATTTCAGAAAAAGCGACATTCGAAACATTCTTCCAAAAAGCAAATCTTCATCCAAATGCGCTTTTAATCACAGGAGTAATCTGTGGCTACCGCATAGAGGAAATTGACAACCTCCTTACTAAGCAGGTCAGGTATTTAGACAAGTTGGTGGATGAATTGGCCAAGGGTAGAAAAATGGAGAAAATTCTAAGGAGCGCTTAAAGTCACGTAGAAACGTTTTTCCTTTTATTATTACTAGTTAAAATCAGAAGAGATAAACCAAGAAACCAAGAATTACCGTGTTGACCTTAGGTGTATCGGACTTGGAAAAGTCGGTGGCGTTTTACCGAGACGGAATGGATCTTCATACTGAAGGAATTATTGGGAAAGAATTTGAACATGGAGCTGTTGCTTTTTTTGATTTACAAGGTGGTTTGACACTTGCACTTTGGCCAAGAAAAAGCATTGCTCATGACACCAATATCCCACTACAAAGTCCTTCTTCAACAGAGTTTACTATTGGGCACAACCTTGGAAGTAGAGAAGAAGTCGATGCCTTAATGGAGCAATCAAAAAAGAGCTGGAGCCAAAATCATCAAACCAGCCTCAGATCCCTTCTGAGGTAGATATGCTGGTTACTTTCAAGACCTTGATGGACATCTTTGGGAAGCAGTTTGGAATCCACAATTTGAAATTATTGATTAAGCATTTTCCGAGCTAAGAATGGTGTCCTCTTGGAACTGGCAAGACCTATTTAAACTTTGTTATTAAGCCGCAGTTGTGAATTTCTCTCTCCAAGGTTCGTAAGCGTACGGAACTCAACTGTCACAAAAGTTTAAAAATTCTTAATTAGTGTTAACAGCACCTCTATATAAATAGATTTTCCGTTTCATCGTTCAAACCAACAACTGAAACAATGATTCATAGCTCCATTTTCTGGCAAAACCATTTCAAAAACAATCTGAACATTAAACGAGTAAACTGGGAGGTCCCTCCTAGCATCTCAGAAGAAGAAAAAGCACAAATCATGTATTCGCTAAAAGCTTGGCAACTCGGCGAAACAAGTGATGGATCACATTTGCTCGCTGCAGCAAGCAAGTATGCACAGCGCATCAATGATACAGCCTACCCAGAGGCAGTAAAACTCTTCATAAAGGAGGAACAAAAACATGGAAAAAATCTGGGCAAATACATTGACCTTATCGGCGAACAAAGATCTAAAAAAGACTGGGGAGATACGATATTTCGTAAGATTCGATATTTCAACACAAGCATGGAGCTGTGGACAATTACAGTCATCATTGTAGAAAGCGCAGCTCAGGTTTTCTATCAGGCCTTACACGATGCAACCAATTGCGCATTGCTAAAATCCATTTGTAAGGACATACTAATAGATGAGGCACACCATATTAAGTTCCAAAAAGAGAGATTACACGAACTTTTGGAAGATAAGAATTTTTATAATAAAGCCTTCAGTATTGGGTGGTACGGAATACTCTTCTTTGGGACGATCCATGCGGTTTGGTATGGGCATAGAAGGGCATTTAAAGCTGGCGGGATAGATAAGGCAGAATTCATGCGACTGATGTACTTCAAATTCTTCAGTAGCCTGAAGTTTAGCCATACCTCATCTTCAACTGCAAAGAATGGCTCTCTAGAGATACTCAAAGCTTCCTAATATCAGCCTCCGTCTGTTTTACGAAGTATCAAAATTAGGTTGCGTTAGCGCAGCGCCATATTAATTAATTTTAATAGCGATGCAAGCTGCTTTACATCTTTAAAAATGTCTTAGCTGCAATTCCAAAAAACTAGTTAGGTTTTATCAGTTCCAATTTTGAGGCTTTTGGATTCCAATTCTGTTATTAAGCCGCTGCGGTAAACTTTTTCTTGTACTCCACTGGGCTCACACCTACTATTCGCTTGAAGACTTCTCGAAATGCCTTTGGATCATTGTAACCCACCTGGTACATGGCTTGATTGACGGAAGCTGTTTCACTTTCCAGCGTACGTTTAGCCGCTTCCATCCTTACGCGCTGTAGGTACTCTCCTATCGAGTTACCTGTTGAGTTTTTAAACCTTCTCTCCAGCGTACGACGGATAGTCGCATGATCAGAAGCCAGCTCATCCACAGTGAATTTATTGGCATAGTTTTTCTCTATGAATTCTTGTACTTTCAAGATCATCTCGTCATCATGGTCTTTCTGTCCATTAAAAATCATAAACAGCGACTGATTGTTTTTGTCTATATCGATCATGAATCCTTTGGCAGTCATCAAGGCCAATTCCCTCCCTCCATACTTTTCAATCAAGTAGATCACCAGATTGGTAAAGGCGTATGCTCCACCGCTCGTATAGATCCCATCGCACTCCGTCACTATTTTTTCAGAAGTCACGATGATATCTGGAAACATCTCCTGAAGCTCTCTTGCATGTCCCCAATGAGTGGAACAAGTCTTTCCATTCAAAATACCTGTTTCTGCAAGTATGAATGCCCCAATGCAAAACGTAGCTATCTCAGCTCCTTGATTACGCTGATTTACCACCCATTCCGACACTGCTCTATTATTGTCTATTGCTTCCCTCAGGTCACCATGAACTGCGGGAATGATGATCAAATCGGTCTTCTTCACCTGATCAAGTGTCTTGGTAGGTGTCACCGTGTAAAATCCATCCTTGTCATTTGCGGGAGTTTGGTGACCAACAAATTCAATCTCAAACAGTCGACTTCTTGTCTGTTGAAAAAACATGTCATTTGCCCAGTTGAGGATCTGAAAAGACCCAGCAATATTCACAATGCTGTATTGACCTTTAGGGATGACTATGGAAATGTGCTTCATAATTAATCCAATTTGAAAGTACCAAATTACATAAAGCTCCTGTCGCAATCAACCCCCCTTTATGTCTACTAAACACCCGTAAAGTATTTTTATCACTATTTAAATTTGTCTTAAATGATTTCCCAATTAAAAACTAAATCGATGGCAAGGGTAAGTACCTATCTCAATTTCAACCGCAACACAGAGGAAGCTTTCAACTTCTACAAGACTGTTTTCAGAACTGAATTCCAAGGAGAAATTTCCCGAATGGGTGACGTGCCTCCAGAGGACGGAATGCCGCCATTGGCTGAAGAAGATAAAAATTTAGTGATGCACGTGATGCTCCCTATCCTTGGAGGTCACCAATTGATGGGGACAGATGCGACTGAGTCAATGGGCATTACATTGAATTTTGGCAACAATGTGCATATCAATTTGGAACCGGATACCCGTGATGAAACCGAGCGCTTGTTTAAAGAACTTTCAAAAAACGGACAGGTGACCATGGAACTTCAGGATATGTTCTGGGGAGATTACTTTGGTGGCTGCATTGACCAATTTGGAGTGCAGTGGATGTTCAATTGTGCCAATAAAAACTAAAAAAATGAAAAGAAATAAAATCATAGGAATAGTGATGAACGTGATTGTCATCCTATTCATGCTAATGGATAGCATCATGAAATTCGTCCAACCCAAAGAAGTAGTGGAAGGAACGGTGGCGCTCGGTTATCAACCGCATCACATAGCCATCATTGGCAGTCTCGGACTCATGGTCACTATCCTACTAATCATTCCAAGAACGGCCATCATCGGAGCGATTTTGATGACTGGCTATTTCGGTGGAGCAATCGCCTCTAATTTCCGATTGGATGCTCCGCTGTTCAGTCATATCCTGTTCCCCATCTACTTGAGCATTCTTGTGTGGGGAGGCTTATTGCTGAGGTTTCCTTCATTAAAAAATCTACACCTAAACAAATAATAATGGCACAATTTCAAAAAATAACGCCCTACCTGTGGTTTGATAGTCAAGCAAAGGAAGCTGCTACATACTATTGTTCGCTTTTTAAAGATTCAAAGATTACATCTTCCTCTGACCTCATTGTGGAATTCGAATTAGAAGGGATGCATTTCATCGGATTGAATGGAGGCCCTCGCCATAAATTCACTGAAGCGATATCCTTCTTCATTTTATGCGACGATCAGGATGAAGTTGACTTTTTCTGGAACCATTTTGTCAATGATGGGGGCCGTGAAGACAGCTGCGGTTGGTGCAAAGACAAGTTTGGGCTTTCTTGGCAGATTGTTCCGAAACGCTTTCTGGAAATGATGAAAACTGGCAACCCGAACCAAGTCAAAAAGGTATTTGATGTGATGATGCCGATGCGCAAAATGATTGTCGCTGATTTTGAAAAAGCTTTTAATATTTAAAAACAAGAAAATGAACAACACAAAAATCACGGTTCGAGCAACCGTAAACAGTGAACCAAAAAAGACCTGGGACTACTATACCAATCCCAAGCATATTGTTAATTGGAATTTTGCAGACCCAAGTTGGCAATGCCCAAATGCTGAAAATGATATGCGAATAGGTGGCACCTACAAAGCTCGAATGGAAGCCAAAGACGGTAGTTTCGGTTTTGACTTTGAAGCGATTTATTCTGAATTATCAGAAGGAAAAAGCTTTAGCTATGGATTTGGGGGAAGAACATGCACCGTTCAATTTAATGATTTGGGTAGTCAAACAGAAGTAATAGTGAGTTTTGACCCGGAAGATGAAAACTCCATTGAATTGCAAAGGAACGGTTGGCAAGCTATCCTGGATAATTTCAAAAAATACACAGAGAACAATTAGAGAGATACGCAAAAGCCTGAACTCATAATCATTGACGAAAATGAAAAACCTGGAAATCATAATGATACCCGTTTCTGACCAGCAGAAAGCGAAAGAGTTTTATTTAAAGCTTGGATTCCAAGTCATCGTTGAGGCACCAGCTGCACACGGACAAACTTGGCTACAAATGGGAATTCCTGGCCAGACCACTTCCATTTCACTGGCCAGCTTTCATGGCATTATTTGCGCAACGGAGAACATAGAAAATGATATGAAGGAATTGAAGAAGAAAGGAATTCAAATGGAGCGAGTGGATCAAACACCTTGGGGCGAATTCGCATGGATGAAAGATGTAGATGGAAATCAAATATGCTTGCATCAGAAGTGAGGACAGTCAAAAATATGTACAGGGAAGTGACCTCCTTTCTTGACGAGCTTAATCATCCATTCCGAAATGAAATTGAACAATTGCGAATTTGTATATTGGCGACTAACCATGAGCTAATTGAAAACATAAAATGGAACGGGCCAAATTATTCGATCAATGGCGAAGACCGAATTACCATGCGCATTCAGCCTCCCAAAAAGGAAGTTCAACTGGTATTTCATCGAGGAGCAAAAAAGCAAGAACAACCAAAAGCCAAGCTGATCGATGATAAATCAGGTCTTCTTATTTGGCAAGAAAATGATCGAGCAATTGTCACTTTCAAAAGCCTGCAAGACATTGAAAATGCTAAACTGAATTTAGCCAAAATTGTAAATGACTGGGTGATTGCAACTAAACAGAAACTGTGAATAAGAAATGAAAACAATAATTATCGTGCTTGCCATTTTCGTTTTCATTTCGTGCAACCACAATAAAACAACAAAAAACCAAATGGAATTAGCATTGTCGGACGGATTTACTTTTAGCAATGGGTATGCTGAAGTGAATGGCTTAAAAATGTATTATGAAATTTATGGAGAGGGAAAACCACTTGTTTTAATTCATGGGGGTGGCTCAACCATTCAGACCAATTTTGAAAAAATCATTCCACTTCTGGCTAAGAACAGAAAGGTGATTGCTGTTGAATTGCAAGCTCATGGGCGTACAAGTAACCGAAACAGTGATAGTTCTTTTGAACAAGATGCAGACGATGTTGCGGCTCTGGTAGGTAGCTTAAACATTGGTAAAGCGGATTTTTTTGGTTTTAGCAATGGCGGCACAACCACCTTGCAAATTGCTATCCGCCATCCTGACATTGTTGATAAAATCATTTTAGGTTCTGCACTTGCCAAACATAGTGGAGTCCCTGAATGGTTTTGGGGTATTATGGAAAATGCTAAGTTGGAAAACATGCCTGAACTACTCAAAGTGGGATACTTGAAAGTTGCATCAGACACCAGTGGTCTGCAAGTAATGCACGATAGAGATGCGAAGCGAATGGTTAATTTCAAAGATATTCCAGAAGAGCAAATCAAATCTATTGAGGCACCAACTTTAATCATCATTGGAGATAAAGACATTATTACTCCAGAACATGCCCTTGAACTACACAGACAAATTGCGAATTCTGAATTAGCTATCATACCCGGAGGACATGGAGAATACATTGGAGAAGTCACAACGCTAACCCCCGATTTTAATGAGCGTGAACTTATTATTCCACTGATTGAAAAGTTTTTGAATAAAAAGAAAAAGTAACGATGAGAAAAATAATTTCATTCGTACATATATCACTAGATGGATTTGTGGCAGGACCGAATGGCGAAATGGACTGGGTAAAGGTTAATGAAGAGATCTTTAATCATGTCGGTTATCGGATATGTCAAGGTGACACAGCTCTGTACGGACGGGTTACATATGAAATGATGGAAAGCTACTGGCCTACTGCAGCAGACAAGCCAAATGCGACCAAACACGACATGGAACATTCAAAGTGGTACAGCAAGGTTCACAAAGTTGTCCTATCCAAAACAATGAAAAATGAGGGTTTGGAGAACACAACAATTATCAGCGACAACCTCTCTGGAAGCATAAATGAAATCAAAGCGCAGGTAGGTGAAGAAATCTTACTTTTTGCTAGCCCGACTGCCACACATGCACTTATGCAACTGGACCTGATTGATGGCTATTGGCTTTTTGTAAATCCTGTAATTCTTGGAGAGGGGATTCCTTTATTTGAGAATTTAAAAGACAAATCAAAACTCAAGCTATTGAATACTCGACAATTCAAATGTGGCGTAACAGAACTGGATTATGTAGTAGACCGATTATAAAACTCAACCTTTCAAAATAGAAAACTTAACCTTAAAAATAGAATCCATGGCATTCATAAATCCACACATCAACTTTAATGGAAATGCAGAAGAAGCATTCAATTTTTACAAATCCGTATTTGGCGGAGAGTTCGCAATGATCATTCGGTTCAAAGATATTTCAAGCCCTGAATATCCAATTCCAGAAAATGAGGCGGATAAAATAATGCACATTGCTTTGCCTATTGGACAAAATGTATTGATGGGAAATGATGTCCCAGCGAGCTTAGGCCCAGTAAATGAAAATGAAAACAGATCTAAAATCGCCATTGGAGCGGAAAGTAGAGAAGAAGCGGATAGGTTATTTAACAGTCTTTCAGCAGGAGGAACTATTGAATATCCAATGAGCGACAGCCCTGGTTCCTATTTTGGGATGTTAAGAGATAAATATGGAATAGAATGGATGGTGAATTTTGACCCAAGGTTTAAAGGGAAAGTGTAAGTATTAACGATCGAAACAGTAACCAATTGAAGATATATGAAACCCAAAATTAGCTGTATTACCCTTGCTGTCACAAACCTTGAAAAGTCTCTTGACTTTTACAAAACTGCTTTTGGCTTTCCTACCAAAGGCATGCAAGATGGAAACGAAGAGCATTGCATGTTTGACCTTGACGACAAGTTAAACTTAGTGCTATATCGCAGACAAGAGTTTTTACCTCTCACGGCTAATCCAAACCAAACTGAAAAATCGGCTGGATTTATCTTAAGTCATAATGCTCAAAGCAAGGAGCAAGTTGATCAGATTTTGCAATCGGCTTTAAAAGCAGGTGCGACTCAAATTGGAAAGACACAAGATGAACCTTGGGGATATTCGGCAAGCATAGCAGACCCTGACGGACACCAATGGGAAATAGTATTTATGCCTCACTACGAAAACAGTTAAAAATCCAAGAAGCAAGGGATAAACAATTATGACAGATGACCAATTAATCTCATTATTTCAAAAAATAGAAGATGCTTTCAACCAAGCTGTTATCTCCAACAAGGTAGCCGAAATCAAAAAATGTGTGACAGAAGATTGGGTTCTTGTCGACAGTCAGGGAGGGATCATTCCGCAGGAAGGTTTCTATAAAGTGCTAGAGCAAGGCTTGTTAACCCATACCACCATGACCAAAGAAGTTTTGCGAGTAAAAGTCTACGGAGATGTTGCGCTTGTGACTGGTAGAGGACAAAATACAGGAACCTGGCAAGGAGACCCGATGGAAGCCGACGAATGGATTACGGATATTTATAAAAGGGAAAACGAAAAATGGTTGTGTGTCTTGACGCATTTGACACCTGTTAAAAAGTAGAGAACAAAAGTTGACTGTTAATAATAAATAATTAGAATACGATGGGACAAAAACCTGGATCAACTCCTTTTGCTCAGACCTACTTTCATGGAACAAAAGCAGACCTAAACACTGGAGACTTAATCGAAGTTGGTTATACTTCAAATTTTGCTCCAAAAAACGCAAAATACATTTTCCTTACGGCTACTCTGGATGCTGCTATCTGGGGAGCGGAACTTGCCATCGGAGAGGGTCGGGAAAGAATTTATTTGGTAGAACCTACTGGAGATATAGAAGATGACCCTGATTTGACTGATAGAAAATTTCCTGGGAATCCAACAAAATCATATCGTTCAATGCATCCTTTTAAAGTGGTTGGGGAAGTTAAGAGCTGGCAAAGTCATCCATCCGAGCAGGTGAAGGCAATGAAAGATGGATTAGCAAAACTTAGAGAACAAGGCGTTGATTCACTAAATGACTGAGTAAAGAAAAATCAATACTGAATATCAAACATGAGAAAAGTAATTGCCGCAATCAATATGACACTGGATGGAGTTTTTGACCATACAGCAGGCGTTCCGGATGAAGAGATACATCAACATTACGCTGATCTCTTAGGTAACGCCGGCACCATTCTTTATGGGCGGATTACCTATCAACTCATGCGGTTTTGGCAAACGTTGGTAGAAAATCCTTCAGGTGATAAATCAATGGACGACTTTGCTATATCAATGGACAAAGTACCAAAACTGGTCTTTTCTAACACACTGAAAGATACGACATGGGACACTGCTCAATTGTCAAATCAACCACTTGACGAAGCAGTAAATGCACTCAAACATCAAACAGGTAAGGACATAGTAGTAGGTAGTCGGAGTTTGATCTTACAGCTATTGAAACTTAACTTGTTAGATGAATTCCAACTTTGTATTTACCCAGTAGTAGTTGGCAGTGGTATGCAATTATTTGAAAATATAACCGAAAGGACCATGCTCAAACTCATCAAGACGAAAACCTTCGTAGGTGGGTCAATCATACTGTACTATGAACCAACGGAGAATATAGAGAAAGATTTCCTCAAGCTATAATCGCACAAAATCATGTCATTCCAAGCCTACATAGACAATATCAAAACCAAGACAGGTAAAACTCCTAGTGATTTTAAAGTGCTAGCCGAGGAGAAAGGATTTATCGCTGAAGGACAACTCAACCCTGCGACAAAAGCGACTGAAATCACAAATTGGCTAAAGGAAGAATTTGAATTGGGACATGGTCATGCAATGGCAATATTTGCGACCTTTAAAGGGAAGACTAAATGAACCAAACAAATTAAAGATTGAATGGATAGTAGTTTTCAATCCGAAACTATAAGAAGCAAACGCTAATTTGACTATGATATTTGGAAATTTGGAAGGAGTTAGTAAATCAGATCAAGATTAATTGCTTACTCTTTTCAAAGCATCAAGGCAAAAGGTCAAGCTAAACAACGAAAACCTTATGCTTCGAAAGAACCTAGATGATGAAGATGCCGATGCTGGGGCCATTATCGTAAGCATGAAAAACATTGCCTTTCTATCTATCGACTGGCAAAGCATCAATTTCAGGAATAGCATCTATAACTAGAATGACCTATCTAGAACGTCAGGTGGAATTTCTTGGGGATCATCTTTACTTGTATTCTCGCAAATCTGCAGGCACTCTATTTTACAATATTCCTATTTGTGATAAGCACGGTCTCACTAAGAAAAAATCAGATAAATGCTCCATATAAGCAAATAATCTTGGATTGATGCCTGCAGACAAAACCAATGATTATTTGTATCACTAATACGGTTTCAACTTGAAAAGTAAGCACTTCTAAAAATAAATATCACCTTCTGATTCACCCACTATTGAAGGGTGGTTGTTTTAAAATGCGAGTGGCACATAATAATACAATCACTCACTAATCATCCATCAACGTTGGTCGATTTAAACAATTAGAATTAAATCTTAAACTGAATCATTATGAAAAGGCTTAGTCTTATCTTCTTACTTTATGCCATTGGCAACCTTGCTTTCTCTCAAACCCGAATAAACCTAGGAGGCGGGTATTTCGGAGAAACCGGCACTTATCCCGGAGTTGTTGCAGAATTTGAAATTGAAAAATTTCAAAGTGAAAAGTATTCCACACCATTTCGTGCAAATATTGGTTACTATTCCCATCCAAGAAGCCACAACGCCATTTTCCTTGAAGCGCTCTATGGAACACGTCGTTATTTTAATTCTGGATTTTTTATTGAGCATGCGCTTGGTCTTGGAGTTATGTTCTCTTTTTATCCGGAAGATGTTTGGCATGTAAATGATGATGGTACCATTGTACGGGTCTCGAATTGGGCCAACCCCGACATCCTGCCTTCGCTTACGTTTGGGGCAGGATACAATTTTGGAAAAGGAACGGACAAGAATAATCTTATTTGGGCGCGACCGAAGATTAGTTGGCAGATGCCCTATAACAATCTGGCACAGCCGCACATAGCACTTCAAGTTGGTTTCACACATACAATCAAATCAAGATGAAGACCATACTGAACAAATATTTGACAATAGCTCTTGCCCTGATAATATCATCCTGCTCTTCAGAATGGGTAGAGAAAGGTGATTACTTTTTCCTAAAAAACAAAGGAGCCGTAATGCCTGTATGGGTAAAAGGCAATACCAACTCAGGTACGTTTATCATAGTGACGCATGGAGGCCCAGGTGCAACTACCGGACATGACTTCACCATTTCGGTGGGATTTCAGGAGCTTGAGAAAGACTATGCTTTTGTTTATTGGGATCAGCGAATGAGTGGATTGTCACAGGGAGATCCTGCCTCTTCGACTCTGACAATCGAACAACACATTGAGGATCAGGAAAAATTGGTTGAGTTGATCCGTCATAAATACAATCCACAATCACTTTTCCTTATGGGACACAGTTGGGGCGGCGTATTGACAAGTAAATATCTAGGTCGTAAAAATCATCAGGACTATTTTAAAGGGTGGATAGATATGGATGGATCTATTCAGGATAAATTTGAAGGACAGGCCAAAAAGGATTGGATACTCGAACGAGTTCCAGAGTATTACGATGAAGATCCTAAGTTCTGGCAGTACATCATAGACTGGTATGAGGAGCATCCAAATCCGGTAGAAAATGACTGGCAACCTTATACGTATCTCGGTATTTTGGGTGGATATTCCTATGATTGGGCAAAAACTCAAGAACTCAACCCTATTCCGTACAAAGATCTGATATTTGCCTCACCATTCACTTTTTCGTTCTACTTTTCCCAATATAGTGAAGTGCCCTGGATGAATGGATATGATGCAACCGAAGAAGTAGCCAATATCTCAATCCCAACGCTCCTACTATGGGGAGAAGAAGATGGATCCGTGCCACCGCCCGTTGCACATTTCACTTATGACCTCTTGGCTACAGATGCTCAGGACAAAGAGATTGTTTTTGTAGAGGAGTGTGCACATTCACCACACATGGATAGGCCATATGAATTTGAGACAGCTGTAAGAAATTTCATTCATAGATATGAGTAAAAAAAGCAGGTAGAAATGATTGTCAATATGCGTACTAGTTGATTTTTAATACCAAGAATACAACAAAGTAGATTGACTAAAAAACCCGGTTATAGACACTTCCAGCCCATTTGACTAGGTTAATCTCCTAGACTAGGTTTGTAAGGACACTAGTCTAGACAAATAAATAAGGCTTTGTGCCGAGCCTCGATTAGTGTCCTTGCCAACCGAATGGCTAAAGGTTTGTGAATACTCAAGCCATAGAATTGGGATCAATAAAATTGGAAGCAATAATGAGCCAATTTCTTTAATTTAGAAAACCATGATTAAGTTGGACAACTAAGTTTAACAATCATCAATTCTACTGCGCTATGATATTTGGAAATTTGGAAGGAGTTAGTAAATCAGATCAAGATCAATTGTTTGCTGATTTTCAAAGCATCATGGAACGTATCTCGTACTCGAAGCATTACATTTTACATGAAGAAGGTAAGGTTTGTAAGCACCTGTTCTTTATCGAGAAAGGAATAGCTAGGGCATTTTATCATAAAGATGGTAAAGATATCACCGCTCATTTTGCTGTGGAAAATACTTCCATTACTGCCATTGACAGCTTTATTCAACGCAAAAGAAGCAGATACAATATTGAGCTCTTGGAAGACTCTGTCGTGGTATCTTGCTCCAATCAAGCCATGCAACAGCTCCTCACTGAGAAGCCGCAGTATCAAAAGTATATCATCAAGTTTCTAGAGCAAATCTATGTAGATCTGGCAGAGCGCATAGAAGACATACTGTTCCATACCGCAAAAGAGCGCTATGATAAATTGATGGAGTATAATCCGGAAATATTGCAGCGGGTCAACCTCAGCCATATCGCTTCCTATTTGGGGATTACCCAAGAAACCTTAAGTAGAATAAGAAAAAATGGTTGAAAATCCTTTTTTGACAAATGTCAAATAGATTGGATTAGCTCATTCATTTCTTTGCCCAAAAGAATCAATCATGAGCAAAGAAATCATATCAATGTCGGCCACTGAACTCGCCAGACGCATCCAACAAAGAGAGTTGAAAATTACTGAGGTAATCAGCGCCTTCATTCAACACATCGAAAAGACAAATCCGTCTGTAAACGCCATCAGTGAACTGCGTTCGAAAGAGGACTTATTAGCTGAAGCAGCCGAAAAGGACAGTTATCTCGATCAGGGAAATACGCCAGGGCCACTATTTGGCGTGCCTGTCACCATCAAAGAAAGCATCATGGTGAAAGGTCTCAAATTGACCAATGGAGATCCTATGCTTCGAAATAACATAGCCGATGAAGATGCCATCTTAGTAAAAAGACTCAAGGATGCTGGAGCCATCATCATAGGCATGACCAATATTGCCTTTCTCTCTATCGATTGGCAAAGCACCAATTTTTGGAACGGCACCACCAACAATCCGCATGACCTTTTCCGAACTTCAGGAGGAAGTTCTGGCGGATCATCTGCCGCTGTTGCGGCAAACATGTCCCCTATTTCTATCGGGGCAGACGCTGGCGGGTCGATAAGAGTGCCGGCTCATTTTTGTGGTATCTATGGTTTTCGTCCTACAGAAACCCTACTATCGAATCGTGGACATCTCAAAGTTCCTGGTGCACCTCAAGGCCGTAGGCATATGGTCACACCTGGCCCCTTCGCGAATAACTTAGCGGATTTGAAATTGACCATGGGAGTTTTGGCAGATGCCAGCAAACATCATGTTTCAGAACTAACAGATATCGATTTCCATAGTAGCAGTTGGGATCAGAAACCATTAAATATCGCATATTCAGAATCCATAAATAACGTGGAAATAGATCATGAATATCTCTCCATTTTCAGGAAGTTTATTGATTCACTGAAGCCGACCAATCACACTTTGACCGTCGATCATCCAGTCTATGACGAGAAAAAATCTTACTTGGAATACGGCAAGGTTTCTGGTTTCGAAAATGGGGTGAACTTACCTAATATCCCTTTGGTCAATTGGGTGCTGTATTTGTTCATGCTGATCAAATATAGAGATCACTTGTGGGCACTGGGCATGGCTAAGGGGATTAAACTTTCCAATGCCGGCTATGCAAAAGCCATTGATTATAAGGATGAATTTTCTGACACTTACCATTCGTTTTTGACGAAATACGATATCTGGATAACGCCTGTTTGCGCTATAGAAGCCTACGAACATCAAAAAGCCGGGAAACCATTTGTCATCAACGGAAAAAAAGTGCCCTATACCAAAGCCATTTCTTCCTATAATTTCACAACTGCCTTTTCAGGACATCCGATCGTGGTGATACCCATAGGAAAAAAGAAAAATGGATTACCGGTAGGTGTACAGATCCATGCCAAGAGGTGGACCGATAATCGATTGTTGGAAATAGCAGAACACCTTGAGCATATCTCCACTAAAAAGAATCAATAAAATTCACAAAGACCTTGCGTACAGACACTTGTAATAACCTTTACGCAGATTCATCCGTAAATAAGTCTTTTGCAAATACACAAACACGATAACCTCAGAGTCACTTTCTGGTGACATTGATCTTTAAAGCCAAATATTCACACCTAGCCACAAGTCATGAAAAAGCAAATTACATTAATTATAGCCGGATTTCTAGTTGCACTATCAAGCCATGCCCAAGACACATCATCTAAAGAAAATCAGGTGAAGGAAAAGAAATGGTTGATCGAACCGTTAAAGATTACTTCATTAATGGTCAACACTCATCCAGCCTACAATGGTTGGGGTTTTGAAGTGGGCAGAAAAGTATCGGATAAGCTTTGGTTTACTTCTATGATCGAAAAGACGAAAGGAGATGATTTCGTATCCAACTTTGACCCCAACTTCGACTTTCTGATTGACTTCAAATACTTAGCATGGCTCAATACTTTTCGCTATTACCTTAAGCCCGATGCAAAGTATACTACCTTCTTTGATGCTGGTGTAGAGTTTCAAAGTGCGTCCCACGCCTTCCTCAGAGATAGCGACATCTTCAAAGAGGAAGCGACTGCTTTGGGACCTATTCTCTTCGTTGGTGGTGAATTACAGATGTTCAACAATATTTACTTCAAGTGGCGCTCTGGCGGATTTATTAATCTATTGAGAAATGGAAGTTTTAAAAGTCGGATTGACGATGGGCAAGATCAACCTTCCTTCTTCTTATACCCGCACCTTTCAGATGCTGTAATCAGCAAAGGCACTTATGCCGGTGATGTGGCTTTTGGGATAAAGTTTTGATTTAAACAAAACAAATTATCAAGCATAGGTTTCGCATTTCCTCTAAATGCGCATGTGTATATGAGAACCCAGTCTATGCGACCAAGACTGTACGACCAAGTCAAACTAAAGGCATCTCAACAATTCAAATAATAAGGGATTATATAGACCTTCGTTGTTATCTGCGCAGGCTTTGAAATATCAGATAACATTATGAACAGAACATGCGCTTTAATTCTTGCACTAATTACCATTGCCACGACTAATGCCAGTTCTCAATATTTTGAAGGATGGGTCAGCTATGGCGCTGACACTTTATCTTTCAAAATAGAGCTTAAAGAGATCGAAGGTAAAGTGCAAGCGATCTATTCCAGTGACGAGCAAAAAGCCTTTGGCATTCCCTGTGGAAACACCCTTTATGAGAATGATAAGCTTACTTTCTCTGTATACAGTGACTTTTTTATATATGAATACCAGTTTCGAACTATTGGCGAGCTATTGGATGGAAATCTTAAAGTCTATGCCACTGAGAGCGAAAAACTTTTGAATACGTTCGTCTCCCAACTAAAAAAATCTACCCCAGACGATACAAGCGGATATAAAAAAGTCAACCAACAATTCGAATCAAATGGATTGAAGCTGTCTTGTGCAATGTGGATACCAAAGAAGCCAAAAGGTAAAGGGATCTTTTTTGTCACCTCATCTCAGGGAACGGATAGAAAAGGTTCAAATGCGGAGGCGCTTTATTTTGTAAAGAGTGGCTACCATGTCTTCCACTATGATAAGCGCGGCACGGGAGCCTCTGAAGGCAACTGGTGGAGTGCGTCTATCGAAGAGTTAAGTTCGGATGATATAGCTGCCGTACGCTTTTTTGCTGAGAATGCTCAGCTGGATCTAGCCGATATCGGCATTACAGGCAGCAGTCAAGGTGGTATCAAAGTGCCGTATATTTTGTCCAAGCTTCCGGATTTGGGATTTGGAATTTCTGTGAGCTGCCCTGGTGGCACGCTTCTAGAGAGTGATTTGAATTTTTGGAAGAATCAAAACAGAAATAACATAAGTGATGACTTTGAGGTAGCCAGCCTTGTGCAAAAAAAGGCCCTCGAATGCATCTCGGGGATCATATCCTATGAAGAACTACAAAAGGAACTCAAAGCGTACCAACAAGCGGATTGGTATCAGTATCTCTGGTTGCCTGAAGAAAATGACCCGAAAGATGTAAAGTTGAACTTTTCGGGCTTGCCTTATTTTAGTAAAGTCTCACAACCAATTTTGGTAATTCAAGGCCTTTCGGATGAAATCATCCCACTTGATAGTTACCTAATCATCAAAGAAGCTTTGATAAGTTCAGGAAATGATCACTATCAGATAAACACGCTCAAAAACACCACGCATTCTATGACCTATATTGATGAGGACTTTCCCTATTTTCAAAAACTCAATCCTGAGTATTTGACCGTGATGAGAAGTTGGTTGGATAAGATTTCTACAGACTAATAGGGTAAATCTTTCTTCCTTGCATCGATTGCTCTGATAATTTTGCGCAATCGCTACTTTAGTAACTTGATAGACCATTAGCTAACCACAAGCACAAAACATCATGACTCATTTGCCTAGCAATCGGAATTTTCAAAAATGAGTATTGATCTGATTAATGTCCTGCATGTATTGATCACTTGGCAGAGTCTATTGCTTGCTATAGTACTCTTCACACCGAAATACAGCAAAGTAAAAAGTAACAAATTCCTATCGCTTCTACTCTTAACGCTCGGCATACATTTCGCCTACAACTTTCTATACACCAACGGGTATTTTTTGGACGTTCTTCCAGCATATAGCTGCAGCTATGGCTTCTTATATGGCCCTTTTGTTTTTTTATATGTGAAGTTTCACTTGTCAAAAGACACCTCCTTTAAGCCGTTATATTGGCTTCATTTTGTGCCCTTTATTATGATATTGGTTGCCACATTTCTTGGCTACTCTCTTTGCCGTTGGGTGGGCATACTCATTCCTCCCACCATGCTTATCTACTGTGCCTTGTCTTATAGAGCCATTCATATTTATACCAAAGTAATTGCTCAACTATCAGCTACCAATCATAACGAAGAAATCAAATGGATAAAGACAATCGTGATTTTCATGCTCATAATCGTTTTGCTTGATTTGATTCAGTCGCAGATGAGTTTTTTGACTTTAGGAAGTCTTAGAATCTCTATGGAGAGCATCGTGCAGTTTAGCTTATTTCTTTTAGTGAATATGATCACCTATCAAGGTCTTAAAAACTCTCAGTCCTTTCAGCAAATATCAGTCGCAGATGTGGACTTGAGCAGATCCTCGGCATCAAAGAAAGACATCACCGCCTTTGATCAGCAAATACATCGGGAACTAGCCGAAAGTTTAGAGAAATATATGATCGAAAAAAGGCCTTATATGGACTCAGAGTTGACCATACATATACTCGCAGATGCATTAGGAGTAAAAGAAAAAACGATCTCACAGACGATCAATCATATACTTGGCTACAATTTTTCTGACTACATCAATACTTACCGCATTGAGAAAGCAAAGCACATGTTGAGCCCAGATAATAACACTCAGCCTTCTATCAAGGAAGTCATGTACCACGTAGGCTTCAACTCTCGATCGGTTTTCAATACGGCTTTTAAAAAGAAAACTGGTTTTACCCCTTCTGAATATCAGAATCAAAATAGATAATTGGTAAAAAACATGTTCGGATTCCCGAATCGAAACCTCACAGCCCTTTAGCAAGGCTACTTTTGGAGGGTGTCAAATAAAAACTCCATGAAACAATTAGCTTCACTACTACTCGTATTACTGCTTTGCTCTTGTGATTTATCTACTACTGATAAGAAGAATAACCCTTTGAATGAAGACCTAATAGCTGTCTCGGATAGTATATCTCGACTGATGTCCAAATACCATTATAATCATACCGAGCTTGCCTCTGACCAATATCTTACTTTGCAAAAAAAGGTAAGAGCACTGACTCAAACAGTAACCACAAAACAAGAATTCAATAAGGGGTTCAATGCCTTATGGAAAGACGGTCCCTTTTCTCATGTGACACTCAATATGCCCACAAGAAGTGCCGAAGAAATGGCTGCATTTTTTGATACTATGCGAGTGGGTGATCAGAGCGTGTCACTGCAGTGGATCGAGAAAACTGCTGTACTTACTGTAAATACCATGATGGGTATGGATACAAAAGAACGTGTAATTGAGGCCTACCAAGAGATTGCAAGCAAAGAAGCAAAAACCCTCATCATTGATCTTCGAAATAATGAGGGAGGTACATTTGCGGGTATTCCTCTTGCTAGCCATGTACTGACGGACTCCATTGATGTTGGAATATTTGTTTCCAGAAAATGGTGGGAAAACAATCAAAGACAGCCCGAATTGGAAGATGTTGAAGATCTGACACCTTGGGAAGGCTGGTCGCTGAGGTCGTTCTGGTCTGATGTACAAGATGAGCCACTTACACGCGTCAAGTTTAAGCCGATGTATCCTCACTTTGTTGGAGCTGTATATGTATTGACAAGCAAAAAAACAGCAAGTGCAGCTGAGTTTACCATAGATGCCCTTGCACATGAAGAAAAGGTAACGATCATTGGAGAAACTACTGCAGGAAAAATGCTCTCGCAGAAAATGTATGATTTGCCACACGGGTTTCAATTGGCCCTACCCATAGCGGAATACTACTCGACACGCATTGGTAGGATTGAAGGAAAAGGCGTAAAGCCAGATATCGCTATTGATCAGCGTGTAGCGATGGATTTAGCTTTCTCGTTGATCAATGGGGTAGCATTGGAGGACGCCTTGACCGTAGCAGAACAGAAGATAAGCAAAGCGCAAGATCAGACATTAGGAGCGGATGCTATATACCTATTTGGAAGCATGAATGATTGGGGCAAAAAGTGGGACATCACGCCTCTATTTGAGCATAAAGGTGAAGGAATCTATGAAGCAAAAGCCACATTGAAAAAAGGAAGCTATGAGTTTAAAATCGCTCCTATGAATTGGAGTTTTGACTTTGGTGCAAATGCTGATCAAGACAAAGTCTCCATAGGAAAAAAGACTTCATTGATAAAAGTGCCTGGAAGTAATAACCTAATAATTGATCTTGACGATGAAGTAACGCTTACGTTTAGCCTAGACGTGAGTGATGCAAAGTCTGCAACATTATCCATTGTGAAAAATTAGATCGATATAAAATCTGAGCCTCAGTTCATGTCCTCACAAATCGAACTCTGAGGGTTTGTAAAGGCAAAACCACCGCAGAAACTACTTCTCCTTTGAGTTTGATACCGTTGATTTGATGCCGTCCAAAATAGATTTCAACCAGAAATTAAATATGGATTTATTTTTCTCTCGGCGATAATGAACAACGCCCATTCGAGGATCACCTTTACCCGATGGGTTACTTGTCTGCACTAGAAAAGTATTGGCAATCACAGTTTGAAGAAAATTACTCAAATCAATGCGCGTCAAATCATCCTTATTTAGTTTGTCTATTTTCAGATCAGCATACAAAAAGGTTAGTTTTCCATCAGCTACATAATCGTTTAGCCTGATATCAAACTCCAATTTATCAATATGACCGCTGCGAATAGAGATAGCCTTAAGGGGTACAAATGCAGAATTAAGGTCAGAGAGTTCAAATTGACCAAGGTTCCCTTTAATCCAGTGATCACCATTCTCGCTTAATAGGTTAAAGGTAAAATCAACGTTGAGGCTGGCCTTTCCCATCAACTTTGATGAGACGCTTACCTTGGCATGTGGGTTTTGCTTATAACTAAGGGAATCATTGGTTATGTTATAAAATTCAGCATTTACCTCGCTAAAAAATACTTCTCACTCTTTTTGGGTCAACTCACTTAGTTCCTCATACCTGATATTACCATTGACCAAATAGGTCGTATCAATCTTAATATTAAGCGTCGCATTTTTCAGTGCCATCTGAGGCAGGTCGATGTGGAGGTGATTAGGTATCGGTGGGTTTTTATCCCGAAAAACCTCAAGGCTTAATTGATCAATTTGCAAACATCCAATGCGCAGTTTATTACTGACCATCTATGCCTCCATGTCAATGTCTTTAATGACTATTTTAGGTGCTGTGATTCCCATTCTATTGGTTTCATATCGTCTTGCAGAGGGCATTTGCGATTTTGTGAGAAGTGGAACAAGTTCCAGTGAGTCGATGATGATCATCTTCTTACTGTAGTCTATATGAAACTTTTTGAGATGGATTTTATGCAGGCTGTCTGCAAGAAATAGTTCACCATTCTTTCCTTCTAAAGTCGCTTGGCGAAGGGTAAACCAACCGTTGTTATTTGCTGCTTTGGCCGAGTCAAGTTCAATGTGCTGGATTTCAAATTGCACGTTTTCAATTTGCCTCCAGATGGTGTTTGTTTCAGGATTCAACCAGGTCGCCTGTCCATTGATTATTTCTATCTTCCCTACTTCAAGGCTTTTCAATTGCCCTTTTATCAGATCGTAAAAGTTAAAATTACCGTGACTGAGCTTATCTTTTTCTCCCGAATCTTCCTTTGTCTTCTTTTCTATTCGCGTGACCAAATTCAGACTATCAAAACGTATACCCCGGATCCGAAAGTGATTGCCCGTAATAAGCGGCAGAAGTGAAATTCCACTAAACGTTAAGTGACTAACATATCCCTTTTGATTGAAGACAGTCGTGTCTTTTGGAAACCTCCAGGTGATGTGATCCAGCGAAATAGATCTTGTCAATAGATCAACGGAGAGATTGTCGTATTGATAATAGAAATTACCAACCAGTCTTTCTTCTACCCGAGAGGCGATTAAATTTTTAAGCAGTGGATTTATTCCCAAAGTCACCAACAAAATCAACCCAACAAAACCCAGCACGATAATCAGCCAGATTTTTTTACTCTTATTTACCATTGACTAGGCACATATCAGTTTTTAGCATTCATTGAACATGAAATTGGAAGACATGCTGATAAAGGTCGCTTGCCTAGAGGTATTAATTCTTACATGCCACACACTCAATTTTACATATTTCACAGGTCAAGTGTGGGTAGCTGTGGGAAATGCAACGATTGATTCTAAAGTCCATATAGAACCCCTTTGGGTCAGTGCGTGTCCTAACGAATCGAAAGGCTAAAGGTAATTTTGGTACCCAAACCAATTCATTAGCATTCAATCACTATTCATTTTTCAGTGACTCCACAGGGTTTTTAGTAGCTGCACGGAAGGATTGATAGCTTATCGTGAGCCAAGCAATCGCAAAGGTCACACAGGCCGCCAAAACGAACACCCAAATATCAATGGGAGTACTGTTGGCAAAGTCCGCTAGCCAATGGTCCACCAACAGCCATGCAACTGGGCACGCGATAATGATGGCCACTATGATCAATCGGGTGAATTCAGAACTGAAGAGCAGAATGATTTGGGACACCTTCGCTCCCATTACTTTTCGAATGCCCAGCTCTTTGATGCGTTGTTCTGCAGAGAAAGCAGCCAGCCCAAACAAACCAATACAGGCAATGACTATGGCCATGAAGGTGAATACATTCAAAACCGTCCCCATACGTTGCTCTGTTCGAAAGGTGTTTTCAAACTCCTGATCCATAAAGCTATACTCAAACGGTACCGTAGCATCTATCACGGCAAGCTCCTCTTCCAAGTTTTCAATGACCATTTGTAAGTCCGCAGGGTTCTTGACAGTCTCTGGATTTAGCCGCATAGAGAGGTATGACAGCCCAGCTCCATAATCCCACACATTGTCATTGTTATGATTGATCAAAATCAAGGGAGATATCTCTTCTTTTACAGTATTAAAATTAAAGTCTTCCACTACTCCGAGCACCTCAAATTTTTGTTCTCCTCCTGAAGCAATGGTTACATATTGCGGTGTACTAGCCTGCATATCATCCATGTTCCACCCCAATGCACGAACGGCGGACTCATTCAACACGCAGGCATATTTGTCCTGCGATCTAAGCGGATCAAAATTTCTTCCAGAGACAAATGCTACACCCAAGAGATCGAGGTAGTCTTCATCGATGCGAAAGTTGCTGAGTTGTACTACCTGACTTTCAGGAGTTGATGATTTGTATCGGTCACCGGACCAGACGTATGGTGGGATTCCAAAGGATTTAGACACTTCTGTAAAGTTGGGATTGGCTGACAGTCTGGTTTTCAGTGCCTCGGTATCAAATCCAAATTGCTCCACATTGTGAATTTGGAGAATATTGTCCTTGGAAAACCCAACATCGAGCGAGGTGACATAAGCCAATTGCATTTGAACGAAAAAAGTGCAAATGATCAAAGCGATGGAGATGCTGAACTGGAAAACGACCAGTCCATTTCTAAGCGCTTTGCCTTTGAATCCACCACTCACTTTGCCTTTGAGTGATTCAATAGGTCGAAATGCTGAGAGGTAAAAGCTGGGTAACTGCCCGCCAGCACTCCCAAAAGAATTATAAATGTCAAGAGGATTCCATAGAAATAAAGATTGCTGAAATGGGGCAACAGCGAGATTTGCTTATCTGCGATAAAATTGAAAGCATCCAAAGACATGTGTACGAGTGCAAGTGCTAAAATGGTACTCACAATGACAAACATGACCGACTCAAGGATAAATTGGAAAAGCAATGACCCACGCTGGGATCCCAAGACCTTTCGGATACCGACTTCCTTTGCCCTATTGGTGGAGCGAGCGGTGGACAGATTCATAAAATTGATAGCCGATAGCATAATCACCAGCAACCCAATGGCTCCAAAAATCTTCACGTAGAAAGGATTGCCCGTTGGTCCAAATGAATGGTTGGCAGGAGCTCCAGAAATATAAATCTCCCCCAATGGCTGTAGTTCCAATTTCCAAGAATGCCCAGCGGTGAACTCCTCAAAAGTCTGATTGAAGATTCTCGTGGTAGTAGGTGGCGCCCATTTGGGCGGAATGGCCTGCAGTTTCTCTTCCAAAAATGCCACGTCGGTTCCTTCTTTCACCAATCCATAGGTGGAGAAAGCTGTCCAGATCCACTTCCACTCATGCATGGTCATCATTTCAGATTGACTTTTGAGTGATACCAGGACGTCAAATTGCAGATGAGACTTTTGAGGCACATCCTCCATCACACCATTGATGGTATAAACTTTCCAACTGCCATCATAGTCCTTAAGGTTGACTGTCTTACCCATCACCTCATCAGACTGGATATCTTCTCCAAAATATCGCTGGGCGGATTTCAGCGTGATTGCCATGCTGTAAGGATTACTAAAGACTGTTTTAGGATTTCCATTAAGAAACTTGAAGGAAAAGACCTCCATGAAATTCTCTTCAACGGCGTACATTTTAGTCTCTTTGAATGCATTGGATTGCTTTTCTGAGCCGATGGTTAGTGTCTGATCCCCCAAAGACAATATGCGCGTAACCTGCTCAAATTCTGGAGCATCAGTGCGCAAAGCAGTCGCTACGTTCGGACCCGTACTTGAAGACATCTGGTCCCAATCGCCCCAAATAGAAGGTTGATTGACGCGATAGATTCGGTCGCCCTTTTCATGAAATGCATCATAGGTCACTTCGTCGTACACATACAGGCCGATCATCAACGAAGTGGCAATGCCAATCATGAGTCCCAATATGTTGAGCACGGTAAATTGCTTTTGCCGAATGGCGCTTCTCCATGCGATGATAAACATGGCTTTCAACATTCCGTACTGATCCACTCTTCGTCTTCCTTTCATTGATTTCATAATTCCTGGTCTGAAAAGTTTGATTATATCTAAAGTGAATTGGAGGTTGGCAGATTTCCCCTCCTTCGCTCTTTTGTCAAAGCGTTCCAGCAAGTCACCTTCTATGTCCTCTAAGTAATCCGGATGGCAAAACCATCGGAAAAATCGGAGGGCCAATTTCGATGGATTCTTGGGATTGGGGGTCTTTTCCAAAATCGAAACTATTGATTGTTGAAAGAAAAATCTGGGATGGCATTCCAAAGGCTCATTCGTTGCTCTTTAGTGGCTTGCAATACCTTTTTACCTGCGTCGGTTACCGTGAAAAACCGCTTGCGCTTCCCTCCTCTTACTTTGGTGGCCTCTCCCATTTCAGAAATCAAATAGCCCTTATCCTCCAAGCGACGCAATACCGTCTGTAGCGCTCCTATGCTCACTGATCGCTCCATGCGCTTTTCCATTTCCTCGATGATTGAAAAACCATAAGCCTCTGTAGTCAATATCGCAACGGTGAGCATTACGACTTCTTCAAATTCTCCTAACTGATGTTTTCCCATATCTCTATAATTACCTCAAATGTAGTAATAATAAAAAGTGTATACCTTAATTGTAGTTTTAATGTTTCAAAAAATGCAAATTATTTATAAAATCTATTAGCTATCCCCAATGAAAGTAAGCATCTGCCTGTGCCTATTCCATATGATCCTGGCGGAGTTTCTTGTACTATCGAAGCACTTATACATAATTCGTGGGGACTGGAACCTTTGAAAAGGTACCATCAGCTACTACCCCCATTAAGTGACGAATGGATCCTTACAAATTAGATTCAAGGTTTAGTATTTTGTTACTTGAAACGACAAGACGTTATCTGATTTTAACAGTTTAATTCGGTTTAGGGATGGATTAGTCATAGCAAATGAATAAAATAGCTATTGACATGGTAGATAAAGTGGATTGGCTTAATTCATTTGCTAACGCTCGTCATAAATCAAAACGAATGAAAATAACAATACTATCATTATTGATTCTTCTAACTTTAATTTCTTCCAAACAGACCTTTGGACAGCAAAGAAAAATTGAGGTTGGCCTTCAGTCAAGGGTTGACACATCCGATAATGAGATAAAAAAAATTGCAGAACTCTGGATAGGTTATTTAAATTCTAAGCCCGACAGCTCATACGCCAATCCATATTGGAACAATGCTGAAAAAATCAAATTCAAAAATTTTGACCATTCTAAACCTTATTTGTACCAGTACCCCTCAAAAAAGCTACTTAACTACTACAAACCAACTATTCTATCAATTGAAAAAGAAGGTGACAATTATGGAATTAGAACTATTTTTTCGGCGGATGGTCTTCAAGGAGCATATCGAAAATCAAACCCTTGGTGCATCACAAAACTATACGCAATAAAAGAAAATGGCGAGTGGAGACTTAAAAATGCATTGCCGATAATTACAGAAAATTGGCATAAAAAAACATTAGGGAAAATAACATTCATTTATCCACCCTATCATAAATTCAATAATGACCTTGCCATAAAAGCCAGTCAATTTTGCAATGAAATAACAGAAGAGTATAAGTTCCCGGAGTGGAAACCATTTGAATTCTATATAACCCAAAATGGAGACGAAATGGGTAAACTGCTCAATTTTGATTTCTTTTTTGCAGGATATTCGACAGGAATTGGGATGAATGATAACCGAATACTTTTAAGTGGTTTGGGTTCAGAATACTTTCCACACGAGTTTGTACACCTGATTGTACCAAGTCAAGACAGACATTGGATTATTGAAGAAGGTTTTGCAACTTGGAAAGGTGGCCAAGGTGGAAAAACATTTGAGCAAAGTGCCAAACTATTTGCAAATGAATTGGCTAAAAACGACGAAGTAACATTCACCGACGTTCTAAACAAAAAGTGGGGTTGGCAATTAGCAGCATTTTATACGACAGGAGCCATCTTGTGTAATTCAGCTTATGAAAAGGGAGGTGTCAAATTGGTTAGCGAATTATTGAAATTACCAGACGATTCTGAAAATCTAATAGATAATCTTTGCTCAATATTTAAGATTGAAAAAAATGACTTAGACGATTTTTGGAGAGCTGAGACATTGAAATTTAAAGACAATTGAATTTGAAAAAACGAATATGCTCTAGGAGGCTTGAATTTGAATCTCTTCAATTTCCACACTCCACATATTCAAGACGAAATAATAATTAAAAACAGAAATGAAAGTAACAGATGAACATAATGAACGAATAGCAAAAATGAAGTTTTTCTCAGTTTATCCTCATTACGTTTCAAGGGTGGAGAAGAATGGTAGAACAATGGATGAACTGCATCAAGTGATAGAATGGTTGACAGGATTTGATGAAAACAAAATTCAAAAGCTGATAGATGAGAAAGTAACCTTTGAAGAATTCTTCCAGCAGGCAAATCTGAACCCCAATGCTCACCTGATAAAAGGAGTCATTTGTGGTTATCGTATTGAAGAAATAGACAATTCATTAACCCGACAGGCAAGATATTTGGACAAGTTGATAGATGAATTAGCAAAAGGACGTAAAATGGAGAAAATCTTACGTAAAGAAAATAAATAAGAAATGCTGTCAGCCAAACCCATGAGTAATAGGGCCCTGCGAGGCACTAATACTTTTATTTGAGCAGTCTAGCTTCAATGTGACCAACCACTATCTAACTAATGATAAAATTCCTTCGCCTCTGTTCGTGTCCTCACCTTGGCCGTCAACTTAAGGTAATTCAATCATAGGAAAACAAACGAAAAGCAGATTAAGAACAAGTAGTCATGCAGACATTTATACACTACTTTTTGCATTTAGGATTCCCATTTTTCATTGTTTTTGTATTCTTTAGGAAAGACTGGAAAAAAGCCTATTTGATACTGCTTGCTACCATGTTGGTGGATATAGACCATTTGGTTGCCATTCCAATTTTCCAAGCAGATAGGTGTAGCATCAATTTTCACCCTTTGCATACGTACTATGCAATGATCGCATATGTGATACTTCTCTTTTTTCGCAAGCCGTATAATATCATTGGAATAGGACTTTTATTCCATATGCTGACCGATTTAATTGACTGTATGATGATGTATTCCCTCGCTGAGGTTCGAGTCCTTATGAGCCTCTAACCATTAGACATTCTCACTCAAGGAGAGCAAGTGCTTCATCTTATCACAATGAAAGGCTTATCTCACACCAGTGACATGCAGTATAACTAGTTGCAAGGTGGTGTTAAAGAGCATAAATGATACATATCTTTTCTTATTAAGACCAATATCTCTTATACTTATGATAGTCATCATAATTCATTAAGATCTATATCTTTTTTACCTGTAATGCCGTATTCATAGATAGCATATAGTGTTAAACCGAACAACTCATAAGCGTCATGGCTATCAATTATAAAGTAGTAAGCAAAAGACCTGGCGGTATCGCTGCAAAGAGACCACCAAAATATTACCCAGTGCTCACCAAACGAAGGGTGGCCACCACGCGAGACATTATAGACAAAATCCAAGGCTCTGCGAACGTGAGCAGTCCGGAAATAGTCGCTGTACTGGAACTACTGAGAACGGTGATCCCAAGCCTCTTGGGAAGCGGTCACAACGTACGGCTAGATGGTCTTGGGACATTTAGCATCCATGCCCGTAGTAAAGGCAAAGACACACCTGAGGAAGTGACTTCCCGAGACATAGACAGTCTCAATATCAGCTTCCTGCCAGACAAAGACATCAAGAGAAGGCTCAATACAGTGAAATTCAACAAAGTGAAGTGAGGCTGGCTTGGTCCTTTAAACACGGACTAACTCCTATCACGTCTCACGCGATCTATTGCAAATGAAGCCCGTAAGTGTTAGTTTGTTGTTTGAAAGAAAGGCCTGATCTGAATGTATCTGTTTACAGAAGGAAAGGCACAGAAAACGCATAAAGTAGATACAAACACTAGGTAGATAACAACCACTTTTGGTCGCTAGCCGGTCGGGTGCAATTTAGAAAGATCTAAGAAACATGGAGGACAATCTTATTATAGAGCAAAAAAGAGGGCGACAGCTTAGAAAATATCATATCTTAAATGACCAAGTTAAGGCAGAGATAAAGACTGACAATTCCTATCAGTCTTTTGCATTTAAGTTTGATGACATTGAGTTTAATGAAATGGTCGTTGATAGAAAGCCGAACCCCGTTGAGATTGGTTTGTTCATATCAATATTCGTTAATATCCTCTTTCTAATTATCCTCATTTCAGACTGGGCAAGTAAAATGCAAATTGGGACAGTCGCGATATCTTCCGCGTCAATGGGTGTTGTAGGTGGAATGAGTATCTGGGCTTACAATCTATTTAGGTTTGAACGAGAAAAAATACTAAAGGGCGTGCAAAACATTTTTCTATTCTATTCAAAAAAAGATCAAATAGAGGTTGACGACTTTATAATGCTGCTAAAGAAGAAGCAGAGGGAATATTTTAGAAATACATATATGCATTATGACGACACACTAGACTTGTGGACTTATGAAACTAGATTAAAGTGGCTTTTAGACAAAAAATTTATTGACAAAGAAGAATATAAAAACTTTCAACAGGAAATTATTAACAGACGTCTTTTAGGTAACTAAACTGGACCCAAGAATGGCTATAAACCCCCTGCTGCGCTGAGCATGTTCTTTAAGCCTCAGTGCGTGTCCTCACGAATCGAAACCCCCAGCTAGTCTGAGCATGTTCTTTCCGCCATTTCGAGCTTGTAGCTCGGACTTTGAGCTATTGAGGATTTGGATACGAGCTAAAAGCTCGCACCAGCGGCGGACTCACAAAGTGGAATTAATCCTTCGCCGTGGTTCGTGTCCTCAAGAACCTTTAACTGAACCCACTAACTATTTACACATTCACATTACCCGAGATTTTTTTATCTTAACAGGCAATGGATTATTTCACACAGCCTAGAAAATCAAGCCTCACGATTGGCACTATATACTTCTGGACAGCAACTATCAATAATTGGCAACCCCTTCTAGTTAAAGATAATTTCAAAAAGGTCATTATCGATTCTCTAAGTCACTTAGCCAAGCGAAAACTTATAGAAGTCCATGCCTTTGTAATTCTGCCTAATCACATCCATTTGATCTGGAAGCTTAACGAGATGAACGGAAAAGAACTCCCAAGTGCCTCTCTGTTAAAATTCACAGCTCACCAATTCAAGAAAATGCTAGAACCTGCTGAATTGGCTAAGTATTTTGTTGAGGCCCCAAATAAAGCTTATGAGTTTTGGCAAAGGGATTCATTGGGTATTGAGCTATATACCCCAGAAGTAGCTTATCAGAAACTGGAGTATATTCATTCGAATCCATTGGTAGAAAAATGGAATTTAGTAGCTGATTCTAGCGATTATGAATTTTCCTCTGCCTCCTTTTATGAAAAGGGGTTAACTCAATTTTCATTTTTAAAACATCTTGGAGAGGGGTTCTAAATTTTAGAAATTGATAGGTTCGTGAGGACACGAACCTTGGCATCAGAGCCTGCTGAATTGGCTAAGTATTTTGTTGAGGCCCCAAATAAAGCTTATGAGTTTTGGCAAAGGGATTCATTGGGTATTGAGCTATATACCCCAGAAGTAGCTTATCAGAAACTGGAGTATATTCATTCGAATCCATTGGTAGAAAAATGGAATTTAGTCGCTGATCCTAGCGATTATAAATTTTCCTCTGCCTCCTACTATGAAAAGGGGTTAACTCAATTTTCATTTTTAAAACATCTTAGAGAGGAGTTCTAAATTTTAGAAATTGAGTGGTTCGTGAGGACACGAACCTTGGCATCAGAACCTGCTGAATTGTCTAAGTATTTTGTTGAGGCTCCTAATAAAGCGTATGAGTTTTGGCAAAGGGATTCATTGGGTATTGAGCTATATACCCCAGAAGTAGCTTATCAGAAACTGGAGTATATTCATTCGAATCCATTGGTAGAAAAATGGAATTTAGTCGCTGATCCTAGCGATTATAAATTTTCCTCTGCCTCCTACTATGAAAAGGGGTTAACTCAATTTTCATTTTTAAAACATCTTGGAGAGGAGTTCTAAATTTTAGAAATTGAGTGGTCCGTGGGGACACGAACCAAGGCAAGGGATACGAGCTAAAAGCTCGCATCAGCTTAATCTTTGCGAATAGAATTGGCCTTAGCTATTTCCTCCAATTTCGCATGATTAATCAAATGGCCATCGGCATAGACATATTGTGACATATCAGCAACAACGCTTGGTAAATAACCCAAACTAATCGCCACTTTCTCGCAAAATGCAATTTCACTTCTACGGACTTTACCATCCACTTTCATGAGCTGGATTAGATTTGCCATATATGATGATCGGTCTTTAGACGGAAGACTTTTGAGATCTTTAGCTTCATAAGCTCCCGAAATGATAACCTCAATCTCCTCTTTGGTAAAACCACCTGCAATCCCTATTTCCACAATGTATTTTTGTTCCTCTTTCGCAAACTCATTATCAGCAATGGAAAGCTGAACCAATATTTGCAATAATTCTTTTATCGATCCCATAAGATTAGGCTTGTTCGTTTAATTTGAATGAAGGTTATCTCTAAGTTACAATCTTTTGGTGTATCAAATCAAGACACTAGCCATCAAATATCATATTACTGATTTTGCCAAGGTTACTATACTAGTGAATTTCCGACTTTTAATGTAGAATACTGGAATTAGTAATCTTTTACACTATTTTTAGTTCCAAGGAAAATAGGTTTTAAATGCCACAACAAGATATACGTTCAAAAAAGTTACTTCTCTTTTTTGATATATTGGATACCAATAAAAACGGCGTGATCCAATGCGATGATTTCATAATGGTTGCGGATAAAATCGGAGAGGCTTTACAAAGTCAAAGCGAGGCAATCATCACCATGAAGTTTAAAGCTACAAGGTTTTACACGCAGCTCCTTGAGGACATGGGCAAACGAGACACAAATATTGATCGTTCGGAATGGTTAAACTTCTTCCTGAGAATTGAAGAAACAGGTTATACTAATAAATATGTAATGCATACCTCAGCTTATATATTTATGCTTTTCGACCTGAATAACGATAAGATGATTTCCAGAAAAGAATATGCTGATATGTTTCAGATATATAACATTAATCAACATTACATAGAGCAGGCATTTGATAATCTTGATACCAATAAAGATGGTGCTATTTCTTTAAGTGAATTGGTCTTTGCGTTTCGTGAATTTCTGCTTTCCGAAGACCCTAATTCTCCGGGAAATTGGATTTTTGGTGATTGGCGCTCCAAAGCTTAATAAAGACACTCCTCTAGCTGGTCTGAGCCTGCTCGTTGTGCTAATTCGAGCTTGTAGCTGGGACTTTAAGTTGTTGAAGGTATGCTCCTTTGGATTTTCTTTTATTTCCGACTCGAATCAATCCCGATAATTCAAGGCAGGCTTGAAATCACCTAACAATGCCTTGGAAGGCAAGTAGGGGGTTAATCATTTCCACATGAAAGTTTCTTTGATTTTTTGATCTTCGGTATTCTTAAGTTGATACATACTGAATTGATATTCTTCTTCTACTAGTATCCAAGCTGGACATGATCTGCTTTTTTTACGAATACTTGGTTGATAGTTATGCCAATCAAAATATGTGAAATTCGCATCGCTAAAACCAAAGCAATTGAGATCTTCAACAAGATTCATAACAATAGCATGTCCATCGAAAATAAAAAAAGGATATAATGTCTCGGTTTTAAAAAAACTCGCACTGTTTGGTGAAAAAATGCACATCATAGTCTTATCCGAAACTTGCGAGATACTTATCTTCTTAAGATCAAAGTTGAGAAAATTTTCTTGCCTGCGATCAAAACCACAGTTAACAAATGCCACACAAATTGTCCCACCTGGTGGAACAAACCGGTCATTGTCAAGAATATATCTATTCAGTGTTTCCAAAAAAAAACTACCTTGAAAAAGGCTGTCGCTATTAATACGAGCCTGTCCGTAGGATAAAGTATAATATAGGATAAGGAAGATTAAACAGAGTATTTTATTTTTCATTTTTTAATAATCATTTAATATTCAACCATTCCTTATAAGATGTAGTCCAAACCCAAAATTCCTTGATGTTAGGAAAGGATTCTGAAAGCAAAAATTCATTAGGATCACCTTTCCATCCTACACCATTATTGCCACTGTAATCATAAGAAAAAAATTTCTCACCAAATGATGATGTCCGTCCGATTTTATCAAATTTACTAGGATATATACCTGTACTAAAGCCTCTTCCCCTCGTCTTGGTTCGTGTCATCACGAATAGAAACGCTCTCACTATGGTGGAGACTCGAATCATGGCAAAGATTTCGAGACTATCTAATTATGGTAGTCCACGATTATTCTCATTCAAATAAGGACTGATCCAGTCCAGGAATCACCTTCAAGGCATTTTGATAATATACTTTTTGAAGTACGGTATCAGGAAGGTCAAGTCCATACATCTTCCAATGTGCATGACGTTTGCGGTAGTAGTCAAAATACTCATCGGCGGTTTCTAGGATGCGAAAATAGGTATAGTACTCTTCCATCATATAGGTATCCTTTCCCATCATCACACGATCCTGATATTGAATCATCCAAGCTCTGGCAAATCGTGGTTGTCTTCCAAGTTCAGCAATCACAGCGCCTAGTTCAGTGTAAACATTGGGCAACTCATCAAACAGCTCCCCTAGTCTTGCCAGATCATTGCCAAACCAACCCAGGTGTGCATTGATGAATTTGGTTCCGGGATGCTTTCTGAATACGTGGTGTTGCTCAGCCATTATTTCTTCGAACGAAGGCAATACTTCAGGATCACGGTAGCGACTTGGATATTGCTTCAGCTCCAGCCAGCGTTCGTTGTGTTTATCCTTTGGTTTCCAAAATGAGTTGGGCTCTCCTGAATGAATCAAAACGGGTATCCCTAACTCACCACATTTGGCCCAGATCGGATCCAATCGTTCATCATCTACGGCAATTCGATTACCCTCATTGTCTTTGTCCGTAAGACCCAATCCCTTATATACCTTTAGCCCTTTCACGCCATGGTCCACCGCTTCTTCAAGCATGCGCAGTGGCTCCTCAGGCCACCCTTCATCATCGAGATTTTCAAAATTCAGGTTCAGGAAAAGTGCAAAACGATTACCGTAATTTTCATTGACATTATCCAGAGACCACTCTAGAACTTTACCTCTAAAGCCACTAAGGTTGACCATTACCCCCATATTTAAGGAATCCATCTCTACCACCAGCTTGTCTAGGTTCTGGATCGGCATGATCCATTGATGGTTGTGAACATCGACGAATGGAAATTTTGCTTTGGTCAGCTTAGTTTCTGGGACTACTAAGGTAGAAATGGGATCATAGTCCTCCACATCCATTACATTCATTCGGTATTGGATCTTGCCAACAATCCAATAAGTCAGTCCAAGAAAGATCAACACTGAAAAAGGAATAAGAAACCATTTTTTCATAGCAATCTATGGGTTAGTAATCGGCACACTGAATGAGGTATTACCCCAATCAAAATTCATTTGAATGGCCGTAGAATCACTCGCAAAGCCAATAGTGAATTGCTCAGTATTCTCACTTTTCATGGATACTGGGGCATCAATGCTCAAAATATCCAATTCAGGATCTGGCTCGGCTGCACCAAAGAAAGCTCCCAATTCGCTATTTAAGATAATTTGAAAAGCCTCCTTTCCAGGCACAGCATACATTCTGTAGCTGCCTGCATCTAGTGGCTGTCCTGCAAAAAGTATGTCCTTATTGAAGGTGATTTCTGTAGGCTTATTCGCTCCAAGCCTCCAATATTTTCCAAAAGGCTGCAATGCGCCTGCTTCTTCCGTACCAAAAAGTAACCGATCTTTTCTGTAAGGTCTACTATAGTTCACCCGGATATCAATACCCTGATCGCTATAGGAAACTGTATCCGGAGGGCTTACCGGCGCTGCAATAAACAAAGCATAAACAGCATAAAGCACGACTAGCAGTACAAGTACTCCCAATCCTAATAAAATTTTCTTTAGCATAATCGTAGATTTTAGATTGATATGTAAAATAACCTTTTTTGAATGAAGAGAGGAATGCTTTATTAGGCAAGGATTAATTCAGATATTAAGGTCTAACCCAAGCTACGATTCATATCTGCACGAATTGAAACTCCTGACATGAATAACGCATTGCTTTCATCCACTTGAGTCTTGGGTTTCAAATATTAACGGATCAAGACCATCCGCTTCCTATCTGCAAATTGGTCGCTTTTCAATTGATAGAAATAGGTGCCGGAGCTAACTAAAGCACCAGAGTTATTGTCTCCAATCCAAGTAAAAGTGTGCTCCCCTACACGCTCCTCCCTAGTCACTATTGTTTTAACTTCCGTTCCCTCCATGTTATAAATCTTGAGCTCAACCAAACCGGCATTTTCCAGAGTAAAACTAATATTGGTTGACACACTAAATGGATTTGGCCAGTTTTGATCTAAACGAGGAGCATTTTGCATTGAAGGTGCTATCGGTGTTGCTGCTAATACTACATCAGAAAGGGTTTCTATAAAATCAAATAATAACGTCATAGAATGCTGACCAAAATCACGTTGATTAACCAGTACAGAAAAAGTGGAATTTGATGAAACATCATAGTACACGAAAGCGGAATACTCTAAGGTAAATCCATCATGCCCTATCATAGCAATGTTGTCAGGGGTAACGAAACCAAACAGCCCCAGTCCATTATGGGTACTCGCATTATAATTCATCATTTTATTTAATGATTGAGCACTTACCAATTTCCCATCAAACAAAGCTTTCATGAAAGTGGCTGTCTCTTCAGCAGTGGAAAACATGGCGCCTGCAGTCCAAAGTGCGCTATAAAAAGCATTGGGGGGCAAGTAGGCTGTGAAATCGTCTAGTTGAGCATCGCCATCAACATCAAGCCAACCATGAGCTACATTAGCAGCTAGAGAATCTTCTATAACAAGGAATGTATGATTCAAATTAAGCGGAACCAGAATTCGTTCTTTTAGCAGATCGGAAACAGATTTTAATGTTGCCCTTTTCAAAATCATTCCCAATAGAATATAGTTAGTATTTGAATAGGCGTAGGATGCGCCAGGTTTAAACAATGGCTCATCAACCAGATTCAAAATGATTTCTTCGTCTTGCCATAGGTACCAAGAATTTTGATTGATTACTTCGAAAAAAAGTGGGCTTGATATTAAATCAGCAATGCCACTCTCGTGCTTAAGCAATTGCTCGATAGTAATGGTACTATCAATATTAGGATAACTAGGCAGCCACCTGTGCAGACTATCATTAATGCTCAAAGTCCCTTCATCTTCCAGCTGCATTACTAAAGTTGCAATGTATGTTTTCGTGACGCTTCCTATACCAAAAATCATGTCGGAGGTAATCATTTCCTTGATAGGTTCTTGAGAAAACCCGCTTACACCATTCCAAGATCCATATTCATCAGAAACAATCGAGGCAGACATTCCAACAAATTGAGTCTCAGTTCTAAACCGATCAAGTTGACGTTGAAGTTTGGATGAAAGTAATTCATCAAAGTTTTGAGAGTATCCCGAATTCGATAATAGTAAGGATAATAGAAAACACAAGGAAAATGTAATATTGAAGTTGTTCATGCCGATGTTGCTCTTTGATTTGAAATAATAGTTTCATGATTCTTTGTATCCTTTAGTGGTGAGAATTTCAAATCATTACACCTTCGAAAAAAAATAGTTGGGCAATCAGGGATACCAAGGCAATCCTCAATTAGGTGTTTTTACAGAAATATTTCGTTCGGGTGTAATAATCTTCGACTTTAGCCACTAAACAAGAAAAAAGTAGTGAGTAGCGATTTTTATATGTCATCCATTTTGCCTTATGCGGGGATTATTATCAAGATCTGCAGGGCATATACCAATACACAGGAGGATTTCGAAGACTACTATCAGGAAGTGTCTTTACAGATCTGGAGAAGCAAAGACAACTTCAACGGGCAATCTGAATGGTCTACTTGGCTATATCGACTCACCCTCAACGTCTGTATGACTTTGCTGAAGAAAAAGAAAAATAATCCTCAGCATTTCGCATCGGACTACCTTCCAGAAGAGGTAACAGAGGATAGCAAGGCATTTGCTGATGAATCGCTCGCGCAACTTTACGATGCTATCAGACAGCTTTCCGAATTGGACAGAGGAGTGATTCTACTCTATCTGGAAGAGAAATCATATCAGGAAATCGCTGATATCATAGGCACCAGCGCTAACAATATTGGGGTGCGCATAAAACGAATTAAGGAACGCTTAAAGAAAATATTAGATGGAAAAGTCAATTGAAACAATTTGGAAAGAAGGTTTTTTGAGCAGCGACGCATTGATCGCTCCCAAGGTAAATGACCTTTACAATAAAAAATCAGTACATATCGTAGACAAGTTCACGAGGATGTTCAAAATAAATCTGATTGGCATAGTAGCCTTCTCGATCTTCATTGTTCCTGTATCTTATTTGGTGAAAATTCCCTATCTAGGTGTCGGCATGTTTATCATCATGAATATCCTCGTGATCATTAATTATAAACTACTGAAGGGCTTGGAGAAAATTGATAAGAATGTAAACAGCTATCAATACCTCACATCCTTTGATAGGTGGATGAAGGAGCAGATCGTCATCAATGAAAAGATCGCTCGTGTGATGTATCCTTGGATTTTTATATCAATGATCACGGCATTTTGGTTCGGCCAATTTGGTGGAGATGTCCCTGGAGATAGGTTGGTCACTGAGCTTCTAATCCACTTCCCGGATATGATAGTCGTATTTGGCTTCCCTTTGTTTGGACTGATCGGAGGATTCATCGTCATACTACTATTGGCATACTTTGCTGGGAGGATTTATAGATTTGATTTGAATCTGGTCTATGGGCGCGTTCTCACAAAACTGGAGGAAATCATCGCTGATATCGAAAGTTTAAGAGCCGTTGATTGAGGTGCAGCATCCCTATTAATAAAAAAATAAGACCTACATGTAAGGATTTTTAGTTGGAGCCACTAATCAAGAAAACATCAAATACTATGAAATTACAAGAAGCAGCTGACCTATTTGAAAAGTTAAAAAACGAAACTACCAAAAAGTCTGAAATCAAGATTTATCAGAAGTTCCTACATGTGCTCACTCAGCTAGACAATAGAGCGTTTTCAGAAAATGAGATACAAACCATTGAATCAGAACTTGATGGATTACAATTATCATCCAATGTCAAGAACAAAAAAAAATATTTCAAAAACGCCTTTCATGCATTTGAGAAAACCTTGTTAGATACATTCTCACTTATAGCCAAAGGCTATTACACTAAAATGGGAGTGGGTTTAGGATCAACTTTTGGCGTTCTCATTGGCATAATATTCTTCTCGAGTCTTGATCGGTCTATGGGTATTGCGTTGGGTTTGGGAATCGGAGCAACTATCGGCTTAGGTATAGGCCGGTCTATGGACGCCAAAGCAACAAGCGAAGGCAGGGTGATCTAATAACGAAGATCAATGCATTGGCTGGGTTCACTTATCTTTAAGTAAAAATACCCTAGCCATGCTCAAACACTTCGCCCTACCCCTACTTACTGTATTCTTACTTTTTAGCTGCAGCCAACCTAAAGAAGCTCAAACCAGGAGTTACACTTTGGGAGATATCAACTATCAATTCCCAGTTTCTGAAGGTGCAAAGGAAGGCTTTGACAAAGGTTTACTATTGCTACACAGCTTCGAGTATGATGATGCCAAAGATGCTTTTCTAGAAGCGCAGGAAGCAGATAGTACGGAGATCATGGCCTATTGGGGAGAAGCCATGTGTAACTACAAAGCACTCTGGGGACTTCAAAATTTAGAAAAAGGAAGAGAGGTAATGGCCAACCTTGGCGCTACCAAAGAAGAGCGTTTAGCGAAAGCCTCCGAAGGAATAGAACGTGACTTTTGGGAAGGAATAGAATTGCTTTTCGGTGAGGGTGAACTGAAAGAAAGAAATGAAAAGTATGTAGCGCACATGGCGAGTCTCTATGAGCGATACCCGAAAGATTTGGAAGTAGCAGCCTTTTATGCGCTCGGGCTTATGTGGGCAGACTATGACAATCAGGAAAACCTTGATAAATCTGCCGAAGTAGCTGCCGGTATCATGAAAGAGAATCCTACCCATCCCGGAGCGCTCCATTATATGATCCACTCCAATGACAATCCTGAGCACGCAAAACTTGCCGTGCTTGCCGCAAATGAATATGCCAAAGTTGCACCCGATGCTGCGCATGCTTTGCATATGCCGTCACATATTTATGTGGCGTTAGGCATGTGGAATGAAGTGGTCTCATCCAACGAAGAATCTTATCAAGCCAGCCTTAATAGGATTGAACGCAAAGGACTCACTGGCAAAGACAGAGGCTACCACTCCATGGCATGGCTGCATTATGGTTATTTACAACAGGGTGAATATGATAAAGCAGAGAAGCTACTAAGAGACATCATCAGCTACAATGCTGACTCTACGGCTTCCAAAGGCTACACCATCAACATGCAAAACGAGTTTTTAGTTGAGACTGGAAATTGGCTAGATGATGTTTCGCCGATAGATATCGAGTATAGCAAAATGGGCTTGGAAGCCAAATCACAAAAGCATTTCTTCAATAGCATGATGGCCTTCAATAACAATGATGCATTGCAGATAGTAGAAGAAATCAATGGACTTTCACTTCAAGTAGAAGCTGCCAAGTTGGTAGTGGGCGAAGATGGAATCGCCATGTGTAGTGCTGGACCTACCCGTTACGCACCTACTGAAGAAGGCATCAATAAAAGTAAAGTGGTCATTCATCAAATGGAAGCTTTGCTAGCCATGTTAAATGAAAATGATGAGAAAGTAGAGCAACACCTCAAAGAAGCCACTACACTCGAAGCAAGTAGCAACTACGATTCGGGCCCACCAACAATCGCTTATCCATCTTTTGAGCAATATGGAGATTGGTTATTAACCAAAAATCGTCCGGAAGAAGCACTTGAGCAGTTCGATATTAGCTTGACCAATAGAACCAATCGCGCAAAAGCATTACTAGGCAAGCTAAAAGCTTTGGAATTATTAGAGAGATACGAAGAAGCTACAGAGATTCAAATGATACTAGATGTCTTCTGGAAAAGAGAATTAGTAGCTATGAATTGAACCTCTCGATCTGCTATTAGATATAGGTATTACTTAGCTAAATACTCAGCAAGCAGCCCCTTCAAAACGGAAAGGTCATTTTCTTTTTCCCTGACAAGGTGCTTCTCTTCGTTGCACTCAAAGTCTTTGGTCTTGACAAGTACTAGGTCTATTTCCTTTGCTACAAGGCCATTGCGCTTGCGCTCTTGGTAAACTTTGATTTGCTTCGAGCGTTTCACAGCCTCGATCGTCTTTCGGCTTGGCTTTTCACGAATGATGATGGGGTCAATGTCTCGGCTTTCCATGATTTCAATCACCAAATTGCGATCTTCATAATAAGCATCTACGGGTAACGTACTTTGGGTCTTGCCATCCTTGTGCATATCCCCAAGCAGGAAGTCGAATCGGTGCTGCCTAGACGCTTCCAACTGGAAAAGCTCATCACACAGGTCAGTTAGGTAGTTTTTGTCACTATTGGCGACAGCCACCTTGGCTTTTTTCTTTTTAGAAATCCCAGTATCGTTGGTAGCTTCAGACACAAAAGTCGCGTCCTTCCTCACAAAATACCAATAGACATCTTTTGCTTTGCGCTCGGCGTGTACACGAGGAATCTTCTTCAACCCATTTTCCTTATCCAAAGCACGGAGGATTTTTCGAATTGGAAGACCATTCTTCTCATCAGCTACGAATATCCCAGCTTTGATAAAATCAGGCATTAGTGCCTTGACAGGAACGGAATCTTGATCTTTGTTAACTCTAAAATAAGCTGTAAGTACTTTATTGATTGCCTTGATTCTTTCTGCATCCTCCATATATGCAAATTACGGGTACTTAAATGGAAGCTGCTAATATGTGAGGAGATTTAAAAATGACATTAATTAAAATAAGGTCTTAAGCTTCAATAATCAAAAAAGTATATTTGAAAGAAAGCACTCATATACTTGATGCTCTTATTTGAATAATTAAAGTGCCTCATCTTGAAAGGATGTGACATAGTGAAGATGAAAAAAACAAAACAAGCACTCAGAATTGTCTTTATTCTAGCCAGTATAGCCTCTTTATGGTTCGTTCCATGGATTTTGGTAAAAGCGTGGATTTTACCACTTCCAGCTACCGTTCAAGAACAATTAGAGGAAGCCATTGATCATGGATTTGATGGAATGATCGTTTACGTAGACCAAGCTGGAAAGTCTCCAGCGTATTATGCAGCAGGATGGCATGACCGAAAAAACAAAATACCCGCCTACCCGCAAGCCTTATTTAAGATAGCAAGCATCACCAAGCTTTATGTGGCTGTTGCAACTGCCAAACTAGTCAATGCAGGACGCTTGTCTTTGGATAAAACCCTTGCTGATTACTTTCCAGAACTGGTGGGAAGAATTGAAAATGCGGAAAGAATCACTTTGAGAATGATGGTCCAACACAGGAGTGGTATTCCCAATTATGTGGACCATCCTGATTATTGGACTAAACCTCCTCAAAACAAAGAAGAAACACTGGCCTATGCTTTGGATTTACCTGCCGACTTTGAGCCAGGGGAAGACTATGGCTATTCTAATACCAATTATATGTTGATTTCTGATCTCATAGATAAGGTAGTAGGTTATCCTCACCAACAATTTATCAAGGAAGAAATTTTGGATCGTCTAGGGCTCAAAAACACATTTGGTTCGCTTAGCGAAGTGGATATAGACAGTGTAATGAGTGGCTACTATGTTGGCTATGAGGAAGATTTTAAAACGGAAAACATTGGCCTAATTCTAGCTACAGCTGAAGATGTGGGTATATTCTTACGAGCATTGAACGATGGTTCGGTGTTCGATGAAGGGGAACAGGAAATCTACTCTTCCATCTATGTATATGAGCATACGGGATTACTTGTAGGCTATCAGAGTATTGCCAAATACCACAAAGACATTGATACAGTCGTAATTCAATTTAACAACACCACCAACTTTGATGGCTATGACTGGAATTTAGCCGAAATCGTATATAGTCGGATTGTGAAAATAGTGAGGAGCAACAAAGACTCATGATTTGGCAGAAATCACTGCGTGTGCATAACTCTTAGTGACTCGCCCCCTAGTTTGAAAATCAACATCCCTTTGGGATACGGACTAAGTGGAATTCTAGTATGTGCGCGCTCCAAATCAATCCTGTCTATAAGCTGACCAGAAAGACTATAGATCAACAACAATTGATTTTTAGCTTGAGAAGATCTATCAATTTGAACAAAATCAGCTCCTGGATTGGGGAATACCCGGAAAACTTCCGGCTTTGGTACCTCTAGGGTTGGAATTGTATAGGCGTATTCCAGACCTTCCCAGTTTTTACCGAGATGATTAGGGAGATTTGATGACTTCAAGGCGAAAACAAGGCCATCCGCAGGCCATGGAGCCTTATTGTCATATTTGACATGATCTATGACCATGCTATATTGATTTTCCAATTGGATGGTCTCGCCTCCATTTGCCAATTGTCCATCTTCCCACTGCTGAAATAGTCCAGCGTGAGAGAAATTCAAAGCATATGCATTACTGAGCCAAAGTGTATCGCCCTTCGCTAGGAGTGTTTCATCTGGAAAAGTATGTGTAACTCCACGGGTAATCTTGTAACCGCTAAGGTCTTGAGTTTCATTTGTTGGGTTGTAGATGGCCAGAAATTCTGGTGCGCCTTGGTCTAGTTGATCTGCAAAAATCAAAACAAACATAACGTTTGGAGTTCCATGTTCACTGTTGATTTGAGCACCTATTGGCCCAGATGATAGCCCAGCCGTCAAGGCAGGTGAATTCGCCAGTAGTTCAAATTCATCATGAACAGGATCCTTAAAGTACGCATCATCAAAAACGTTTGAGAAGCCAGCTGGCAATTCCTTTGTGTCAGACAATGAATTGCTTATGCTAATAAAGGATTTGTCATCAGAAAAATATGGTTCTAGTGGAGAATTGGCAAGTATTGAATTAGTCACGACTGCATTTCCTCCAGCGCGTCCTGGGTTTTTCTCATAGCATGAAATGGCCTCCGCGCTGTTGTAGAACGTACATTGGTCTACAGAAACCCAGCTAGAGTCTTTTATCCCAATACCTTTTGCCGTATTGATAAAAAGGCTGTTCTCCACTGAGGCAGAGGATTGTTGCCCCACTGATACGCCTTTATCGGCAATATTCTTGGCAATCACATTTTGGATTTTGATGGATTTCGCTTTTTCTCCGATATCAATGGCATCACTATTGAACCCAAGAAAATCCTGAAAAGTACAGTTTAAGATTGTTCCTCCAAGTATTTCATCATAATCAATACCATCAGCATCTGGGGAAGTGTTCCCTGTAAAGTCGCAATCTTCAATTTGGGCCGTCCCATATTTCACATTGATCAAATCGCCTGAAACTGCGGATCGCAAAGTACTATTTGTGAGGACAATGTCACTGTACTGCGCAAAAATCGGATTGTCATTCACATCTGTAATTGTCAGATGATCCATTGTAAGATCTGCATTGAATGAAGAAATGGCTGCTTTGTTTCTTGTTGGGATCTTCCCACGTGATGCATTGGAGATGGTAACATTGGCTAACCTTGACCTTGTAGATGTGTTTTCAAATATCAGTGCCCTCCAAGGTTCTTCACTGAATGATTCGAAGCTCACAGGTTCTGCAGATGTACCATTTACAATCAAGGCTCCATTGATCATCCATTGAACATCTGAAGCCATTTTCAGAACTACTCCTTCACCTATCGTAACCGTCACATTATTAGTAATGAGCACATCTTCTGGAACGAAGTAAGGATTGCAGCTTTTGTCCAAAGTCATATCCGCGCTAATTATTGCGGGGATAATGCACATACCAAGAGACTCAAACTTGGCGATCACATGATGATCTGCATTTACAGTTTCCGTATACTCTACTTGATTTCCTAAAGCAGCTCCAAGCTCATCTGTCCAGCCTACAAACTGATAACCGAGTTTAGGTGTGGCTTTTAGCTTCATGGACATGCCTTTAATAAAAGGTGCAGCTCCATTGATTTCATCTACCTGTAGGCCATTCAATGTGATCTCTCCAGCGCCTTCTGGCTGGGTGGAGAGATCGAGATTTACAGTGCCCCCATATCCATAGTTGCTCATGTCGGAAAGTATGTTATCTCGAAATTCCTTGGCGCTAGGAGAAAGATCTTGAATATTAGTATGCCACTGGCTTACAGAATGAATAGGATCTCCATAACTAGAGCTAGTCCCCTCCCATCGATCGATATGTCGTTGGATGGCAGGCTCAATAGTCGCTTGGAGCTCAGCTGCTAAACGGCCAATTCGCTCATTATTGAATGTGGTATACAATTGATCATTGAGTCGCTGAAAAAACCGATCATGATAAGCTGCGTTTTTGAGGAGTTCTTTCAGCGGAAGCTCAGACTTACCAAGGAAGAAATCAATATTTTTCATACTTCCATAAGCCCTGTCTAGATCCATCAAGATCCACTGCCATTTGCCGCCTTCTTTTGGTTTCCATGCCATTACATTATGACCAATGGAAGTATTGCAAACGGCTATCTCTGTGATCACGTAATCAGTGAAATTGTCAAGATCCATTTCAGCAGCCACGGCATCAAAATTGGACTGATTGGATAGATCCTTTTCCAGTAGAGAAAGGAAGTGGGTGTAGCCATCCAAACTTCCTGCTTCGACATAATCTTCATTCTCGATCATGTCAAACGTGCCCTTCTCAACATGGAAATTATCAGCCACAAAATCCTCATCCACTTTGGATCGTATATTATGGATGCCCATAAATTCTCCATTGATGAAAACGACCACTTGCCGATACCCCATGGTTGGGATGTTCATGTTTGTCTGGGTATTGCGCTGAAGCAAAAGGTCTTTGAAGAGCGTAGAGCTCCAGTCGTTTCCTGAAGCACGCAAAGCAAAATTGTCAAAACTGTTTCTGGAGCGGTCATATAGTAGTTGATAGTCCAACTCGCCTTTGCCGTATTCCTTTCGGAAATAAACACCAAGCATTTTCTGCGGCAATTGCCAAGAATAGAGCCCATTCACCTTAGTGCCTGCCTGCTCATTGAAAGCCGCTCGATCCTCACCCCTGTTCTCAAACATTTCGATGTTGATAGGTATTTCCCATTCCGGTTTAAAGTCTTGCACATAGATGCCTTTCTTCGAATCCCAAAAATTGGCTGGATCAGAAGCGATTGATATAACTGGGATATCAGAGCCTACAATCGGATCAGCTATAAAGTATGTATGAGTAACAACTGGTCCCGGTAATTTTCCATTCTCAAATACCCTTGCTCGAATCACCGTATTTTTGGCTACCTGTAAGCTCGAAACATAGATTGGCGATGACTTCACTGGCATAGATCCATCTATCGTGTATCGTAAGGTTCCTCCAAATTGGCTTTGAATAGAAACTGTAACAGGCGCGTCTTTCAATCCACCAGCTAGAGAGAATTCTGGATAAAAATTCGTGAACCCGCTGTAAATGGGACTGTCGTTCGCTGCGCCAGGTGTTGGTACATCAAAGAATCCCCAACCACTTAGGTTGGTGTTTCGGCCATAACTCACATTTGTAATTTGTGTAGTGTAAGTAAGCGTATCAACCACGACTTGATTTGTGTTAAACAATCCAATTTCTTCACCCTCTGCAGCTAGCTTGAAACTCGTATGCAGTCCGGTATCCTGTCCATCTGCCCAAAAAATCAAGTAAGCACCTGCATCCAGAATAGTGTTTGCAGGAATTTGCCATTTATCAGGATTGCTGATGTTGTCAGTAAGGAAATAGCCACTGAGGTCTACCGAAGCGGATCCTGAATTGTGAATCTCAAGCCAATCACCAGACTCATGAAATTGCGGATCGGTAAAATCACTCGAATTGGAAGCTACAAATTCGTTGATAAGGACTTGCGAACTCCCTACAGAAACACTAAGAGCGTAAACACAAACAAGTAATAGATACTGAACTGAAATAAGGTGTTTATTCATTAATGAGATTAGCTAATCAAAATCGCTTGAAAGACAGAAAACAAAGATACTGAGTAAAAAGTGCTGCGGTCAAAGTTATCTCCCACTTACCGAAGGGTCTTTACGTCGTAGTGGTAGGTCAGTTCGCGACAAGAATCTTGAAGGAGTAGATACCAATAGTTATAATCTCTATCAGTTTTATAGGCGTTTAAAAACGTTATTAAACGTCTATAAAACAACTATTGGTTAAGCATTACAAAGCTGTTTATCTACCTTACAACCATTATTTACTAGATTACTGAGGATAATGAGGACGGTGCTCGTTATTGTGATGTTAGCCTTTATACAAAATGGTCACAGCATAAAATGAAACGTTTATTATTAGTAATTACATCAGCGATTTTAATAAACTCATTTTCATTCGGACAAAAATGGACTCCTGAAGTAATTTGTTCAACGGATACCTTGATTGTAGAACCATATATTTCGATAAAGTATAATCCTGCTAAAATAGATACTACAAATCAGGAACCGTATAAGATTATTCAATGTCGAACACGTTCTAAAGTTGGATTTCGGATGGATATTGCAGTTTCCAGTTATCATTATGGAGACAAAACAACAAGCTGGATTGGACAACACGGTGGTCCGAATTTTAACTTCATTCTTGTAGTTGACAAAATGAATTTTGGATTTAGGTTTAAACCTTGGACGATAGACCCCAAAAAGGAAGTGAAATTTAACGAACAAAATCTTCCAACAACTGCCAGACTTAATAATATAAGACTTGATTATTATGTAGGATACTCCCAGGATTTTGATAAGCTGATTTCGATAGAGCCGTATGCAGGTTACAATCGGACATCTTTTCTTGTAATTAATGAAGACGAATTCAATCAAAAATTTACTTTCAATAAAACTGGTGGACTAATTGTTGGAACGACTTTGAATAAGTATTTCAAGCTAAAAGATTATGGATATTTATCTGTTTTTGGAACTGTTGGATATGGATTTGTAGATTATGAGAAAATTCATCCTGATTTAGATAATGGGTATTTTGAATGGAATCTAGGGCTTGCTATGAAGTCATTTGGAATAAAACGATTTAATAAGCGAGTAGAATAAGTGCCCACACTAGCGCAATCATCCACTTGCGCTTGAATATGGAAAAGCCTCACGGTGATGCGGAGTGTATTTCTGAAGTATAGTCAATGGACCTCCTTTCTGGTCACTTTGAATAGATCTAAGCTTATAATCACCATAGATAAGGCGACATTCTGCCTGAAGCATGCTTTAGTTTTAATCTAAACATAGTGTTGTATGACATAAATGATACGTATCTTTTACTTCATCCATGGCTATACTTTGAATGATTCATAGCCATGCGTGAGACAAAAGATACGTATCCTTCTAGCCACAGATAACGTACAATCAAACGAAACATAGTGTATAAACTGACAACATCTGCTTATCATGGCCATCAATTATAAGGTAGTAAGTAAAAGACCCGCCGGTATGGCTGGGAATAGACCACCAAGATACTATCCCGTACTTACCAAACGCAAGATCGCCAACACGCGCAATCTGATAGATAAGATCTCCAATACTTCCTCGCTCAGTGGGGCAGAAGTGGTAGGCGTATTCGAAAGTATGAGAATCTTGATACCAGAACTACTCGGGAGTGGTCATAACGTGCGAATAGACGGACTGGGCACATTCAGCATTCATGCACGAAGCAAAGGAAAAGACTCTCCGGAAGACGTGACTTCTAAAGACATAGAAAGTCTCAACATCAGCTTCTTGCCAGACAAAGACGTCAAAAGAATGCTGCAAGCCATTGAGTTCAATAAGGTGAAGTAACACCCATTTGGAAGGTCTCTATTTCTACCCTTGCCTCATTGAGTAACCGCAAACTAAAGGGTTACATAAGATTCAAAATCCATTAGATTTGGATGAATATAAGTTAGTTAACCTCAACTGTGCGGTTAACTGGTTAGCATCAATTAAAATCGTAATCAAGAAATGAAATCAATTCTGGTCACTTTACTTTTTAATATCATAACGATATCGACTTTTGGACAAGTAGCTGAATATCCAAAAGGCGTCTATTTGTCTTTTGAAGAGATTAAATCAAAATCTCCAAGTGTATCCGTTGAACTCGAAATTGAGAGGAGAACCGAAGGTGATATAAAAATGAACGGAGGAAATGACTACAAACTACTTAAGTCTGATAAATCAATTACCTCTAAAACCATAAAAAAAGAATACTATGCCTACTCTGATGGTGAAAATCTCTACATAAACTGCTTTCAATATAAAGTTCAAACATGGTATACTCCAGTATTGAGTGATGGCAAATTCTTAGTGATTCGAGGTGGCCTTTCTATGTTTGCTAACATTCAAAAAGAACAACTTGATAACCAAGCACAACTAGGATACATGTTCGGGGCAGTTGGTGGAGCAATTCAAGGAGCCAAATTGGCAATGCTTAGATTTATCTATGTGATTGATAAGGAAACGAACCAAATCACCACAGTCTCAAGTGACTACCTAAAGGAACTTCTTGCTTATACCCCTGAACTTCTTCAGCAATATGAAGCTGAAGAAGAACAAGTTGATCAAAATGTTTTTGTTAAGTATTTAAGACTATTGAACAGTGAAAACTGATGCTAATAAGCCTATCGGCTATATGCCTAGCCGGCCCACCAAAGTGCTTTCTGGCTGATTTCAGTGCAACTGCACCATGAATGCCGCTGAAGAAAGACATTGCTTTCTACCCGGTGTTACTCAAAGGATTCATCGGATAGGTGATCCTTACAAGGTTTGGTATTATTCAACCTAACTACATATATTCGGGACCATATAGCAATTCACCTATTATCGCAAACGAACTCATGATCAAATTACTACCATATTTGGAACGAGTATTTTTGGCAGCCTTAGCTATAGCTTTTATACTTCAATTGGCTGGATCTGAAATTCCAATTTTAATGACTATAAGCTTAGGTGGACTGGGTATAACGTTTTATCTAAGTACATACAGACCTTTAAACATTGAACAAACTGAAGGTGAACAAATGGGATTCAGTGAACTCCTGGGTTTGTCGATTGTACCTAAGATCCTATGGATAAGTTTGTCAGTAGCCATAACTGGCATTTTGTTTTACTCGCTGCGACTTGGTAACGATGCCTATTTGACAATGCTTCAAATCGGAGGGATTACAATTATAATCGCCTCTTTAACCATGCTTATTCTTAAAATAATTGGCACTAAACACCTAGACGCTACATTACCAGTCTTTTTCAGAGCTTTGCCAACTCTCCTAGTGATTGCCTACATACTATTTGGGTAAGCCTAGAGCAAATACAAAAGCTATAATCGGATATATAACTATTATGGAGCCCTTGCCGTGCACCCAAGATTTTACTAGATTTATCTATACTTGGTCAATTCGAAAAGCACTTGTAGCTGTGGTTACTGACAGTTTTAGAGGAAAACAATAATTAAATGAAGAAAGAATTAAGAGTAATGGAATTCGACAAAAAACAAAAGCTAGTTGATTACGTCAATTCTAACTCAGAAAAATTAGAAATTGTGTCTATATCAACAAGTCAAGTATCATTTGATTACAAACACTTTTTATGGTATTATGAGAAATAATGGTATTGATCGGCGGCATTTTGTAAATCTCATACTCGTACTTCAGCACATTCTTAAGATTGAGATTTAGCAGAGTAGTTACCCATGAATTTTTAGACTCAATCCAAATAAGCCTTAACCTTTGACACAAAGAAATCATCGTCGTGTCTGCAAGTGTAATAATCGACAACTACATTCTCTTGGTTGATGAAAAAAGTATTTTTCGTGAGTGCAATTCTCATTGGCCTTCTCAGAAGAAAAAAATCACCTAAACCATAAAAAAAGTAAAGGAACCAATTCTAAATCCCATGTTGTATCAGCAAGGCAAATACATAAGAATATGAGCTATCAAGTAAATCCCTGCTAAGCGCTGGCGTACATTTCTAATTGACGGTTGCAACTCTCTAAGGCCTTCTCAAACTCCGCTCTTACATCTTCACTCAGTGTCAATGCCATTGTTGAATAATAGGAGATTCCTGAAAGGAGATTCTCTCTGAATTTGGTGAGCTGTTTTTGCTCACGTGGACCCGCCTCATCTCCTACTCGATTTTTCAACTTCTCATAATAGTCCATGTAAAGTCCTAGCTCCTTCAGAAATACATGTGGTCTTTCCATATCTAAAACATCCTGTTTCCCATAGATATGACCTACCATCTCTTCCAAAGAATAGGTTCGATCAAAATAAGCTAAGTTTGGCCCTGGACAAACCGATACTCCACTAAAATTCGATTTATCCATCAATCCAAAATTCTTTAAGAATGATACCGACAATCCGTCGCAAAGGCATTCCTTCTCCGTGATCTTTGCAAAAGATTCAGCATAGGCCTCTTGGCTCAAGTTCTGATCCTTCATCTCTTCTATTTTTCTTTTCTGAAAACCACTTGAGGCGACACACGTACCTGCAGCTTTATAGGTCGTGTCCATTGCAAGATGTTTCCAGATACAAGGGCTTCCTGGCTTGCCTGACGCGATGCGATCACTTTTCATACGATCGCCAGATGTTCCGCGCACAGTACTATAGCTCACTCCAAGTGGAGATACATCGCTATTGTAAATGTCCTTTTCTCTAGCACCGGCCAAAACAGATAAGGTTTCATGATCTATGGAGGTGGCTTCTGGCACCAATAAAAATGGACTACCCCATCCAGTGGCATCCACGCCGTAATAATCCTGGAGAAGTAAACGCTCATCTGACGTTCCCAGCCCACCTTGCACGGTAAGCTTCTGCGCTAAAGGTTGACTATGAGCATACCCTAATAGTTTCCAGACCTCTTTACACATCATCTCCTGCTCTGCCAACATCTCATCTCGATGAAGCTTAAACTCCTCAAGTATTGGCCCCATGAGTAAACCATCAGTAGCAAACGTATGTCCACCACAGTTGAGTCCAGACTCCAATCGGTATTCGCTGACCCATAGTCCTTTTTTAGCGAGCATCTTACCTTGTATCAATGCTGATCTGAAGTCGCTTACTTTTACAATAATCCTTTTCTTGATATGTCCTGTCTCATTCGGGAAAAAGTCCGAGAACTGCTCCATATAGGCAAATAGCCTTGGGTTGATGCCAGCAGATAAAACCAACCCAGAATCCAAATCACTTTCTGCATAACCTTTCAGTGAGGCGCAAGCATCTGTGATCACCTCATCATCGGCAGAAGGCTGCCTGTCCAGCTTGGTCATGATATTTACGTCAATACTGCCTGGTCTGAGTTCATTCATGTGATCTAGAAGGTCTTCGACGCTTGTATTACCTGGAAGCAATCGTGCATATTTTCTTAGCTGATGTGGCTCTTTTTTAAGTTGTTCGAAGCTTTGGTTTACCAAATGATTTACAAGGTTCAAATAAGCCGTTATACGCTTTGACCTATACTCGGAATCCTTATTAAGGATAGGTTTAAAAGGCAAATCATTAATCCGCGAATAATATTTTCGTGCTTTTTCGATCACATCGTCCTGCACGATAGATATGACAGAGGCTATGCCATACTTGGCTATTTTGATAGGCGTATCTAGCGTGTAGCCAATACCCATTACGGGAATATGAAAAGAGTGTGATGTAATAGACATACTTCTAAATTTAAGTAGTAAATGTCCGCGGAAATAAACTCCTGTGAAATGAGTAAACTCATAACAAATGCTGTCACAAAATCAATTCTAAATTGTCAAAATAGATCAGCAAGAAGGACGGCCCAAATAAAACGTCTAAGCAAAATGTTCATTATTCATACTTCAACAAACTTCTTAATTGGCCTAGCTCAGACGCAATCTGGAATATTTGAATTCAATTTAAATACGCCTTTACCTTAGACTCAAAATATTCATAATCATGTCTACCGGTAAAATAATCGGCAATGACATTCTCTTTGTCTATAAGGAAGGTTATAGGTCTCTCAGTTTGTATATCCGCCCAATTAAATTCACTGGAGTAAGCAGCTTGTGCAACGAATGGCCTCTTCTCAGCGAATTTCGATAAACTTTCCCTATCCTCATCAGACAATGCAATGACTACCAATCCTTGGTCGGCATATACTTCTTGTAACTTATTAAAATCAGGCATCTCCTTTATACATGGCGCGCACCATGTCGCCCAATAATTCAATAACACAACCTTCCCTTTATAATCAGCTAAGGTTTTCTCAGAATCGTCTGCTAATAATCTAAAGTTAAATAACGGAGCTGGCTTATTTTCGAGATATTCTAAACCATAAATGACCGCAGACATTCTAGGCTCTATGCTAGTTACCCTTATCAAAACAAGGCTTCCCATGATCATCAAGATTACCAAAAGGGTTGCGAGGCTATATCCCAATATTCCTTTCGGTAAATAGAATCGGTTTTTCCGTCCTAGCAAGAGTAAGAAGAACAGGCTGACCCCTATGAATGAAGCAGCTATCAATTGTCCCCAATCCACAATCAGCTTTGCGTTATTTCCGACGAAATCTTCCATTTCTTATTTCCTTTTGCTAAAAATCAAATAGGAGACGACCGAAGAAGAGGATTGTTACATTTTCAAATTGAAAATAAAAGTACGACATAATTGGTTGGCTTCTTTTCCTAAATTAAACCACTACTCGTAGCACAAGGCATTCATTGGATTTGCATGGATAATTTTAGCAGTAGCTGAAATCACACTGAGTACACAAACCGAAACTAAGATTACCACAGACCAAGTATCACCTTGCATCTTGTCTGATCATCCATTAGGTTGAAAGTTCTGTAGGACACAAACCTTGGCTAAGGACTCAGAGTATAATGGATCAAGATTAGAAATTGAGTTGCCTATCTCCGCATTATCATCTGAGGTTAAGTCGATATCGAGTACAACACAACCGTTTTGAAAATAAGTGAGTCTTAGGTAATGAAGATGAATTCAAGCAAACCATTATGAAAAAACTACCTATCCTTACCGCTATTATTTCAATGTCTATTATTTTCTCATGTAGTGAAGATGGAGATTATTTATCAGCGCCTGATTCATCAAGAGAATCGTCTGGAAATGGCAATCAGGTAGAAGCTGGATTAATCACGGCAGGCGAATGGAATGATTTATCCAATTGGGACTTTTGGGACAATTTGTTAAACGGACAGGATTATTCCCAAATGCCTTCTTATTGGGGTATATATACTAATGAACGAATATCTGTGCAGGTGAGTAATGAGAGCGATCCAGTGGTAAACACGAAAGTGGAACTGCTAAGAAATGGAGCGGTAGTTTGGAAGACAAAAACAGATAACATGGGTTATGCAGAATTATGGATTGGTCTATATCAAAAAGAAGAGTCTGTTGATGTCAGTGAACTTGCACTGAAAGTGAATAATGAAATACTGAATCAAGAATTAGTCCTCATAGAGTATGGAACAAATACTGTAAACATCAATACGATAAATGATGGCTCGAACAGAGTGGAAATCTCATTTATTGTTGATGCTACAGGCTCAATGGGAGATGAAATGGAGTTTTTGAAAGCCGATTTGAAAAACGTAATTGCCAGTGTGAAAAGTGATGATTCAAATTTAGAAATATACACTTCGACTGTTTTTTACAGAGATGAAGGAGATGAATATGTCATAAGAAAATCTGATTTTACGAATGAGTTGTCTAGCACATTAGATTTTATCAACAAGCAAAATGCTGGTGGAGGAGGTGATTTTCCAGAAGCAGTTCACACAGCACTTAACACAGCTATTAGTGAACTACAATGGTCAGATGCTGCTAAAACTAGAATTGCATTTTTACTTCTAGATGCTCCACCTCATTATACTCCAGAGATTAAAGAAAGCTTGCACAACTCACTAAGCAAAGCCGCAGAAAAAGGAATAAAAATAATACCGATATCAGCAAGTGGGATTGATAAAGAGACAGAGTTTTTGATGAGATTTTTTTCTATAGCTACCAATGGCACATATGTATTCATCACCAATGATAGTGGAATTGGGAATGAACATTTGGAAGCTAGTGTTGGAGAGTATGAGATAGAATATTTAAATGATCTGATGATAAGGCTTATTAAAAAATATTCAGAATAATATCATATCCTTACAACCTGACACTACAAGATAGCTCACCCCTCCTAAAAGAATGAAGTCAGCTATTCATACCGCAACGCATTTACCGGATTGGCATAGACAATTTTTGCGATAGCGGTAATGACACTCAAAACACTCACAACGAGCAAAATAAGAGCAGCCCATACGAATGGCATAATACCAAATGGCGCCTGATAGGAAAACTCAGCAATCCACTCTTGCATAAGCAAATAGGCAATAGGCAATCCAATCACGAGAGCAATTACCACCAAGCGAAGGAATTGACCCACAAACATTGCCATGATCTGAGAGGCACTGGCTCCAAGTATTTTACGCATACCTACCTCTTTGGTACGTTGATTCAAAATAGCAATGGCCATACCCAATAGCCCCAAAGAGGCCAAGAGCAAAGCAATCAAAGCAAAGACTGAAAAGATATTTAGCGTATGAATCTCTTGATCGTAAAGTTTGGACAGCTGCTCATCTAAAAAACGATACTCGAAAGGAATATCCTGATTCAGCACGGCATAAGTAGTGGCTATCTGATCTACGATGGAGCCAAATTGATTTCCATTGAGTTTTACAAGCATATGACTGGCCCCCAGAGGCTGCAATGCCATCATTAAAGGCTCAATGGGCTGATGCAAAGAACGGTAATGAAAATCCCGAACCACTCCCACAATTTTAGATTCGAAAGAATATCCAGCTCCTGCAAAAACTAAGGTCTCCCCTACAGGATGCTCAAGGTTCAAACGTTTCGCTGCTACTTGATTGATGATACAACCACTGACGGAATCAGAAGAAAAAGATCGATCAAATGCTCTACCTTCTGCCATCTCTAGTCCCAATACTTCTTCAATACCAAACCCAACCATGATGTCATTCATATCCACCTTTATGTCAGGATGGTTTAGCGCATAAAATGGATTCTGATTGAACTGTCCGCCTGGTATATTGGATATAATAGATGTACCTCGGACACCTGCAATCGCTTCAATTTGTTTTTGTACACTGTAAACCAACGGTAAATTAATCCCCCCATGTTCTATGCTCATTGGTATGTCGATGGATACAATCGCTTCTTTATCAAAGCCCAGCTCTTTGTCTTTCATAAACTGGATCTGCTGGTAAATCATCAAACTACCTGTAATAAGGATAGCAGACACAGCAAACTGTACCACCACCAAAGCGCTGCGCATTCTCACACCCTTGGACTGGGTGGTCAACTTTCCTTTCAAAACCTCCGAAGGTTTAAAATCCGCCAATGCAATTGCTGGATAAAAGCCAGCTAACAATCCTATAACAACACTTAAACCGAAAGCTTGAAGAATAAAAGGTGTATTCAGAATCTTCTGCCAATCAAAAGCACTTGCAGCGAGGAAATTAAAACTATCTAAGAAGAGCAAAGCCAATCCCAAAGAGAGCGCCATTGCCAACATGCTGAAAAGTATGGCTTCAAAATAGAACTGAATGGAAAGATTGATAGAGACAGCACCGAGTGTCTTCCTCACCCCTATTTCTTTGGCGCGTTCCATAGACTTGGCGGTAGTCAAGTTGACATAGTTGATACAGGCAATCAATACCAGAAAGACCAATGTCACAAGCAGGATGTAGATGTATAGCATGTTACCATTGTTTTCCAACTCCCAACGCAGATGAGATGATAGATGAATATCAGTGATGGGTTGTAAACCAAACTTCACCTCTCCTGCCTCCAATCGCTGTAAATTCGTCTCATCCCAATCCAAATATCCAGCAACCCAATCGGCTATTTTACTTTCTACTACCGTAGCATCTGTTCCTTCTTTCAACTTGATGTAATTGAAATGTCCAAAGTCTTCCCACTTCATCCATGAGTCTGTCGGGTTGATCTGCTTGAGCGTAACGTAGGGTATGATTGCTTGAAAATGAAAGTGGGTATTTTTCGGCAGATGCGCCACCACAGCAGATACGGCTATTGGCATATCATTAAGTTCCAACTCCTGACCAATGGCGCTTTCTTCTCCAAAATAGCGTTCAGCAAGTGGCTTTGTGATTACTAATGCGAAAGGTTGCTTCAGTGCATCTTTATCACCCTCTAGCACCTCCAGCTGAAATACATCTAAAAAGGTGGAGTCAGCAAAATAAAAATCCGGCTCCTCGAAGACAATATTCTTTTCTACATTTTTTACCCTGACCAATTCCTTGCTAAGACCATTGCCATACCAAGGTGATAGACTCACTGCTGCTTCTACCTCCGGGAAGTCAAGTGCCATAGCTTGGGCCATAGGATGCGGTGTGCGCGTCTGTGGATTTTCATTGAGCCAAGCGATTCGGTGTATCCGATCATAGTCAGCTATCTCCTTGTCGTAAGAAAGCTCATCTGATATGAAAAGATAAATGAGAATACTGCAAGTAAATCCGACTGAGAGTCCAAGAATATTGAGAAAAGAAAAGAGTCCATTGCGCTTTACATTCCTACCGAAGATTTTAAAAAAATGCTGAATCATGTCGCTGTTCATTTTGAAGTTGAAAACATGACTCAAACTAAAAGGACTACCCTCTCCAGATGGTCTTTTCCGATCGGATAGACGTTCTTCCCCATAAGATCGCACGTCCTTGGACTCCTTATACTCAGATGGTGTAAGGCCTGTTCGCTTCTTAAAAGCAGTATTGAATGCCGACTTAGAATTGTAACCAACCACCGTAGCGATATTCTCAATCTTCATCTGATCGTTGGCTGGATCGCGAAGCATCCGGCAAGCGTGTCTGATACGATAGCGTGCCATCAAATCCTGAAAACTGATCTTCATGGATTCATTGAGCACTTGGGACAAGTGGTGCGTTGAGGCTCCCAAAACCTCCGCCAGATTAGACAATGAAGCATCATCACGCAAGTAGAATTCGCCCCTGTCCATCACATCTTCAATCTTACCAAGGATCGACACTTTGATATGAGGAGTCAAAGTGGATTTTTGATATTTAGTGCCTAGTGGGATTGGTGTGATAAAGTTGGATTCCTTCACTAATTGATAGAGGATCATCGCTAATATCAGCAAGACTTGCAGACAGAGATACCAAGCAGGAACCCAAGATGCCGTAAGGATCAATATTAGGTTTAAGAAAACAAAATTTCTAAACCACCCCAACCGATCCCCAGGATTTGCAAACCAACTTATACCGCGTTTTCCTGATTCCCTACTCAATAATCTAAGGGACAACACAAAGTAAATCGCAATAACGACTAACACTCCAATGCTAAAGATTGATTCACCGGCCCAGTACAGAGCAACAATGGTGAGCATGGGCAACCAATGCCAATAGCTGACCCTCGTTTTTTGACTAAAAAAAGAATCGATATAAATATGAAGCTGGATAGCTATGGCCACCAAAACCCAAAATTGATAGACCTGCAAGGCAGGCATTAACACTGTGACCAAAAAGGTTACTTGTGTTATCAGCAATTTACCTAACTGTCGTGCCGCAGGAAACTTCATAATTAACAACACCAAACCCAAAAGACCTCCAAATAAGATCAATGAGGAGACCAGTATCAAATTCCAATGCACGTGCTGTAGTTCTTCCACCTACCAAAAATGAAGAATTTCATCCACTTTAGTTTTATTGAAAATTGACATCTCCCACATTAACGCTTAACCAGTACTTCTTTCACTTTTTTTCGCAATCAGAATCTGTCGAGCCTCAGTGGCTTAACACAAAGCAAACGAACGATTAAGGTCGTTTAAATCATGCTAGACCACATCCATCTGAAAAATTAATCGAATTAAAACCCTTAAGATTTTCTAGCTTTCTTATTCATCAACCACTTTACCAAACCGCTATTATGTCAACTGCTGATTTACTAAAACCTACCACCAGCACCGAGCGCATTGTATCAATGGATGTGATCCGAGGTGTTGCCTTATTGGGCATACTGCAATGGCCGCAAAAGGCCTTGGCCAATGTAAGGCAAATGACGCTGACCAATTACATCACACATAAGATTATCACGACTACTATTTTCATTGGATTTGCAAAAAATTGGCACTTTTCAGCACGACCAACATTATTATGTTTTATTCTCCATTTGAACATTTCAGTTGATCTTCAGCCCTATTTGGCTAAAGTACTTCCGCTTTGGTCCGATAAAGTGGGCATGGAGATCTATCAACTACTGGAAGCGACAGCCTGTCACGAGAGTAGCTAAAGGGTAACTTATTAATCAGCGAGCAAGCATTATTGAATACTGCATTGCTTACAACCTTTAGTTAAGAATAAATATCTTTTAAGACTTCTAAATGGCTAAATGCCACTTAGAAGGCTTCTTTAATGGATGCCAGACGTATGTTGAACCGACGAAAAGAATCTGACAATAAGCTCAATGTGGCATATGTCATTATATAGAGGACAATCTAGCTTTTGAATATACCCTCTAAATAGATAAATTGAACTCGCCAAATCGTGAAAAGAAGAGCTATGGGCTATGAGGAAAAAGACAAGAATAACGCTGAAGAACTGCTCGACTATAAGTATGCCATCAATCAGCACTCCATTGTCGCTGTTACAGATCAAAATGGGAGCATTACTTATGTAAATGACAAATTCTGCGAGCTTTCACAATATGCTCGCGAAGAGCTAATAGGGAATAACCATAGGCTAATCAACTCTGGCCATCATACTGAAGAATTTTTTCAGCACATGTATGAAACAATCCATGCTGGAAAGGTTTGGAAGGGTGATATCAAAAACAAAGCAAAAGACAGTAGCTTTTATTGGGTAGCCACCACGATCACAACGGTCAATAATAATGAGGGTGATATTACAGATTTTATAGCTTTAGGTAATGATATCACTGATAATAAAAGAGCCCAAGCGGAATTAGTCGCCCAAAATATCCGGCTACTTGAAACCCAAAAGGCAGAACTTGATGCTAAAGAACAATACCAGAATTTAAGTGCGGAGTTAAAAGCAACAAATGAAGCACTTGCTAAGGCCAATGTTCTGCTTAAGAAAAGAGAAGAAGAATTAGCAATCTCCAATACCCGTTTCCTTTTGGCCGCTAAATCAGCAAAGGTTGGAATCTGGGATCGAGATCTTGTCAATGACCATTCGTATTGGGATGACACTTTATATGCTATATATGGAATCACCGACAAATCTTTTGACATAAACGAAAGTAGAGTTTGGCGTACCGCAATTCACCCAGATGATTTAAATGATGCCCTAGCTGCATTGAAAAAAGCACTTATCCAAGAAGAAACTTATGTCATAGCCTATAGAATAATTTGGGAAGATCAATCGATACATTACTTGCAGGCCAATGCCATCATCCAGCGAGATACTAGAGGTAAACCGATTAGATTGATCGGGTCAGTTATAGATGTGACAGAGCAAAAATTGGCCGAGATAGCACTCCGAGAAAGTGAAGAGGCATTAGCCATTTCAAATACGCGTTTCCGCTTAGCAGCCGATGCGGCAAAAGTTGGAATAAGCGATAGGGATCTGATCAACAAAAACACATACTGGGATGATCTTTTTTATGCTTTGTGTGGTATCACGGATAAGAGTAGTATTGATCTGCAAGATCATGACTCTTGGAACAAACTCGTTCATCCAGACGATCTAAAGCATTTACTAGAAGTACGTGAAAAGGCGGTTCAACCACATCAAGGTGTTTTACATACTGAGTTTCGTGTAATCTGGGAGGATAATTCTGTCCATTATTTAACATCAAGTGGCATAGTGCAACGTGATAAAAATGGAAAAGCACTTCGCTTAATTTCGACTATCATGGATATAACTGACCAGAAAATGGCAGAAGAAGCCCTGAAAAAGAGTGAAGAAAAATATAAAAGAGATAACCTCATACTAGAAGAATCCCAATCGATAGCCAAGTTGGGGGGCTGGGAACTAGATTTATTAAAGGATACGCTCTACTGGACTGCAGAGTCGTACAGAATCCATGACACTTCTCCTGAAGAGTACAATCCCAGTGTAGAAAGAGGTATTAATTATTTCCTAGGTGAATCTAAAAATATAATTCATGAAGCTATTGAAGCGGCTAAGACTACCGGGAAAGGTTATGATTTAACCCTAGAAAAGGAAACCACGAAAGGGAGAAAAATATATGTACGAACCACATGTAAAGTCACTTTACGTGATGGTAAACCGGTAAAGTTATCAGGTATCATTCAGGATATTACAGACCAAAAATTAGTAGAGATAGCTTTACGGGAGAGTAGAGAAAAATATAAAAGGGAGAATCTATTATTAGAGCAATCTCAAACAGTAGGCAAGCTAGGCGGCTGGGAACTAGACATAATCACCGGAAAGCTCTACTGGACGGCAGAGACCTATAGGATTCACGAAACGTCTCCAGAGGAATTTGATCCCACCGTAGATGCAGGCATGGGTTACTTCCTCCCTGGATCCAAAAAAACAATCAGTGAAGCTTTAGAGAAAGCAATGACCACAGGCGAAGGATATGATCTCTATCTAGAAACCTATACTACCAAAGGAAGCAGAATACACGTGCGCACCACCTGTGCTGTGACCATGCATAATGGCCAACCTGTAAAATTAACGGGCATCTTTCAGGACATTACCGAACAAAGGAAAGCACAACAGGAGTTGGAGTTATCAAATTCACGTCTTAGCATCGCTACAGAATCCGCTAAGATTGGTATTTGGGAATATATCTTAGATGACGAAGGCAAATTGATCTGGGATGATCAAACTTTTGCCTTCTATGGCATTTCAAGGGATGCCTTTGCTAATACTTACGATGCCTGGAGAGCTGCCGTTCATCCTGAAGACCTTCCAGTTACTGAACGAACTTTAGAAGAAGCAATAGCTGAAAAGAAAGTTTTTGATAAGGAGTTTCGAGTTGTCTGGCCAGACAAATCTATACACCACCTCCGCGCTTTCGCTAATATTCTTTACGATGATAATGATAAGCCACTTAAAATGATTGGGGCGAATTATGACATAACCGAACAAAAAAATAGAGAACTTAAAATAGAAGAATTCAGTACACGACTTAGTCTCGCAACAGATGCTGCGAAAATTGGTATATGGGAGTTAATTATCAGCAGTGGAAGGTTTATTTGGGATGAGCAAATGCTGAAATTACATGGCCTCACAGAAGAGTCTTTTGATGGATCATATGATGGTTGGTTATCCTTGATACATCCTGATGACGTTGAAAATCAGGAGTTAGAAATGAAGAAGCACCTTGATGAAAAGAGAGACTATGAGGGTGAGCATCGGGTGATTTGGCCAGATAAGTCTATTCATCATATTCGCTCATTTGGTAAGCTTGTGCATGACAAGTCTGGGCAGCTGATAAAGATTATAGGAACAGATTATGATGTTACAGATCGCGTAGAAAAGGAAATTGAATTATTCCAAGCGAAAGAAAAAGCAGAAGAAAATGATCGACTGAAAAGTGCTTTCCTAGCCAATATGCGTCATGAAATACGTAATCCTTTGAACGTAATTATGGGATTCTCAAGACAAATGATAGCACCTGATACCAAGGAAGATGATCGTGCTGAATTCTCCTCGATAGTCATCAATAGTTCTCAGCAATTACTTTCAATTATTGACGATATTACTGCTATTTCTTTACTAGAGACTAAGCAAGAACATGTCAATAAGTCCGATGTAAACATCAATGATTTGCTCTCAGAATTGGAAAAACAATTCACCTCTCAAGCCAAAACCAGAGATATAAAGCTCTCTCTTTCAAATTCACTTCCTAATGAACAATCCTTTATTGCCACAGATAAATCCAAATTAACTCGTATCATTACTAACCTCCTAACCAATGCATTAAAGTTTACTCATAGTGGCTATGTGAAATTCGGCTATGAGATAAAGGATGGAGAACTACTATTTTTTGTCGAGGATACTGGAATTGGCGTGGCACCAGATCACCATGAGCAAATTTTTGGAAGCTTCCAACAAGCAGATGGAAGCGTTAATAGAAAATATGGAGGCACAGGACTTGGCCTATCCATCTCAAAGGGACTTGTTGAAATACTAGGTGGTAAAATATGGTTTCATTCACAGTTGAATAAAGGCTCCAAATTTTATGTCTCACTTCCTTTTGATCAAATAAAATCAATAAGCAATATTTCAAGCATAACAGGAAGTGTTGGTCAAAGCAACACCATTCTTATAGCAGAAGATCAGGCAATCAATTTTCATTATCTTAAAGTGCTACTGAATAGAAATTTCAAGTGTGAAATTCTTCATGCGCTCAACGGCGAAGAAGCAGTAGATCTTTTCAAAAAGAACCCTGCGATCACATTTGTATTAATGGATATCAACATGCCTGTGATGGATGGATTTGATGCGGCCGCACTGATTAAGGAAATAAAACCAGATATGCCAATCATAGCACAAACTGGTTATGATTTAGAATCACACCTCAAATACAGCCCAGAAATTTTCAACGACTATATTTCGAAACCAATTGATGAAGACACATTTCTCTCCAAAATAGAAGTATATATTTCAAAAGAGGATTATAGTAAAAAGTATACTTAATTGATGCCTTTTAGCAATGAGCGGTGATTTTCGAATAGAATTTGAGAAAAACCCATAGCCGTATGCTGGTTTTTTGGGTTTTTGTCGTCTAAGCTATGAAACTTAGGAACGATCATATGACGACTACTATCAAAACAATCATTGGAAAATACATCAAGTTAAGCTTGCTTGCATTGACACTTTCGATCCTTATGGGATCGTGCAAGGAGAAGGATGCAATGGAGGATGAAAATGTAACTGTGGGTGTCACGAATGATACAGATTTCGAAACTCCAGATTGGACCACCGAAACCCATAGTAATAATGCAGCACCTAATTTTGCGATGGTCTTCACAGACAATGAAGTAAAGCGAATTGATCTGGTAATCACACAAGATCGTTGGCAAGCCATGGTTGACGACATGATAGGGCTCTATGGAAGTTTCGGTGTGAATACAGGCGGACCTGGTGGCGGATTTTCTGATGAAAATCCAATATTCGTTCCAGGGGAAGTTTTTCTAAATGGTAAGGAATGGTACCGTGTCGGAATAAGATTTAAAGGCAACTCGAGTCTTGCAAGTACTTGGAAAAGTGGCAATATGAAATTGTCCTTCAAGCTGGACTTTGATGAATTTGAAGACGACTACCCAGAAATCAAAAACCAGCGATTTTATGGTTTCAAAAAGCTCAGCTTGAAGAACAATTATGATGACCTTTCGCAAATGCGTGAGAAAGTTGGTTCAGACATTTTCAGAAATGCTGGACTGGCCAGTCCACATACTGCGTTCTATGCCGTCTATGTAGATCACGGTGATGGCCCTATTTACTTTGGACTCTATACGGCGGTGGAAGAAATCAGCGATACAGTGATAGACACCCAATTTGCCGATAATGATGGCAATCTCTACGAACCAGATGGTGATGCCGCGAGCTTCGCCGCTGGATCATTTGACAAATCAGATTTTGGTAAAGAAAACAATGAAGACGAAGCTAACTGGTCCGATATAGAAGGGTTGTTTGCTGCGTTACACAATGCTACGCGTACCTCTGATCCTGCCGCTTGGCGTGCAAAACTTGATGCAGTATTCGATACAGATACTTTCCTAAAATACCTCGCTGTGAATACCGTTATCCAAAACTGGGATACCTACGGTAAGATGACTCACAATTATTATCTCTATAACAATCCCGAAAATGACCTCCTCACTTGGATACCTTGGGACAACAATGAAGCATTACAAAATGGCAAGATGGGTGGCTCACTCCCGCTGAACTTCTCTGGCCTTTCTAGTTCCCAATGGCCGCTGATTGGTTTTCTATATGCTGATGAAACTTACAAAGCAAAGTATGATAGCTATGTAGAGGAAACTATCAATGGCGTCTTCAATCCCACTGAGATTCAATCTACTTATAGCAATTACGCAACGCTGATCAGTCCATTTGCGACTACTGAACTTGAGGGTTATACTTTCATGCGCAATAGTTCAGATTTCGAATCAGCAGTAAATGTACTAAAGTCACATGCCAGCCAACGAGCTACAGCAGTTGCTGCGTATCTGCAGTAAAGTCAAACTTCTTATAGCTGATGCAAATTGCAACTCATTTTAATCTGTCCGTGCAATTCTAAGCCTATATATTTGGTAAATACGTCTAAAATAACTCGTACCAAAATCAAATATGGCTGTGACGAAAGCTGTATTAATTATGTCACACTGCTCAATCTTTGACTATCTCAACTTTTAAGTATTTGGCTGAAGAGAAGTTTTCACCTATTTGATGTAGTATTGATGTAGTGTGAAATTTTTAGTTGCTAGCTATGGTCAATATCATTGGCCTTTAGATCAAACAATATTAATTATGAAGAAATACACCCTTTTGTTACTAGCCATTTTCATCGGCAGCCAAATCTCTTGTGATACTTCCGATCCAAAACCTGAAGATAAAATTGAGGTTCCTGAAGGCTATCAACTGGTCTGGTCTGATGAATTTGATGCTTCTGAAATCAACGAGGAACTATGGACCTATGAGACAGGTGATGGTACAGACTTTGGCTTGCCTGCTGGATGGGGAAATAATGAGAAACAGATTTATACGACTGATAGTGAAAACTCAGCAATAGCGACAGATCAAGGTGAATCTGTACTTAAAATCACGGCTTTGTCTGACGGAGCAGATAGATACACTTCAGCCAAAATGAAAACCAAAAATCTCAATATGCGATTTGGTAAGATTGATGTCAAAGCCAAACTGGCAGAAGGTCAAGGGATCTGGTCCGCCATATGGATGCTAGGAAACAATCGGAATTTGATCGATTGGCCGGGCTGTGGAGAGATAGATATTGTGGAACTATTGGGTCACGAACCTGCCAAGGCATATTCCACAATTCACTTTACCAATGGTGAGAATGGCAAAGACGAAATACAGACATCTTATGAATCGACAAGTACGTTCAGTGAGTCCTATCATGTATTTGGACTTGAATGGTCTCCTGAATCCTTGATTTTCAGTTTGGATGGTGTTCAAACTGACGAAATGCCAATTGAAGAAGATATGAAAGAGTTTCTTCGTGATTTTTATTTAATCATGAATGTAGCTGTAGGTGGCTACTGGCCTGGCGATCCTGACAACACTACCGTGCTCCCACAAAGCATGTACGTTGATTATGTGCGTGTATATGAAAAGATCGACTTTACAGCACCTGCGGCACCTGCTTTGAATGTCGAGGAAGAAACAATCGGTCAGATCATAGAACCAAGTATTGCTGACAATGCCATCAGAACAGATTTTACAGCCTTGGGTAATCTCAAGGTAATAGCATATGGCGGAGGTGGCGAACCTATGATTTCCAGTTCGGAGACTGCCATTGATGGAGACTTGAGTTTGGTTTTTGATTTTCCTGGTGGAAACTGGGGAGGTGCGTATATCGAACTAGAAGCATCCAAGGACATCAGTAGCTTTACTCATCTCAATTTCTCACTGAACAAGCCATCAGCATTTGTAGACGCAGAAATCAAATTGGAAAGCAAAGCAACGAATGCGACCGTATTCCTTAAAGATTATACAGGGACAAGCATAGCCAATGACTTCACATCATATTCTATTCCATTGTCTGATTTTGGGGGACTCAATATTACTGAACTGACGATACCCTTTTCTATATGGAATCCAGTAGACGCCAATGCAGGATTCGTAACAGCTACTGTGCTGATTGACGATATACATTTTTCTAACTAAGGCAGTACGAATACATTCTAAAGAGACTGCAGATTGAGTGATAATGCATACAAACCGGGATTAATACCTAATTATTGATCCCGGTTTTTTTATAATGAATAGCACAATTTGGTTTTGATATGCTCAGCGAAGCAATTATCCTATACGCTCAACAACCCTTTCATCACTTGACGATTGACTAAAAGAGAAATAGCCCCGCCCAGAATATAGGTACAAGCAAGCGCCACAAATATCCCTTGAATGCCCGCAAGCTCTCTTCCTAAGTAAATTGCAGGCACACCCAATACCAACATTTGTAATACGATGACCATAGAAGCATGGAGCGGTTTGCCAATGGTGTTCAAATGGCTATTGATGATACTCAATATACCTTGCAAGCCAAATCCTGCTGGGACTATCCAAAGGTACCATTGTACCGTATCGATAACTTCTGGATTATCATTGAAGATAGAAGCAATCGGCTGAGCAAAGAATGCTAAAACACCCCACGCAAAGAGACCCCAAAGAAATGCAAATCGGATACTAACACTTATTGCCCCTTGTACCCTGTCTATTTGTCCACTACCAAAGTTTTGACCAACAAATGGTCCTATAGATGCCGATAAAGCGAATAGAATACTAGAAGCAAGAAACTCCACACGACTACCCACACCAAATGCAGCTACAGCATAATCTCCATAACCAGCTAATAAACCTGTGATAATACCCGTCGCTATTGGCACAACCAATCGCGCTAAACCAGATGGCACGGCTATGTTGAGTATACTCCTCCAACAACCAGTAAGTACTTCCCTTGTGGGAATTACAAAGGTGATCAGCTTCTCACGTCGAATAAGGATATAAAAAGCCAATATCATGGTCATGGCTCTAGATATAGCTGTGGCGATGGCCGCACCTTTAAGCCCCATGGCTGGTGCGCCTAAATAGCCAAAAATGAGAATGGGGTCAAGAATGGCATTGATGATAACTGCAAACAACATAATGTAAGCAGGCGTGCGCGCATCTCCCGTAGCACGAATGGCACTATTGCCAACAAAAGGAACAGAGACAAAGAACAAAGCGAAATACCAGATATTCATGTATTCCTCCACCAAGGGTGCCGTAACGGCATCCGCACCTAGTAGTTGAAAAGTTGGCTTGAGCGTGAGCAAACCGACTATAACGAAGAAACCCGTAATCAATAGCGTCAGTGCAATACTATCCGTAGTTTCCCGAGCAGCCTTGTTTCTATCTTTCTTACCTATGGATTTGGCTATCAATGCCGTAGCTCCCATACCCAGTCCTTGAATAAAACTGAAAATCACCATGATCACCGGAAAGGTGAAGCTGAGTGCAGCCAACTCCGTTTTCCCCAACTGACCCACATAAAAAGTATCTATTAGGTTAAAAGCCACCATACTAATGACACCTAGCATCATAGGAAGAGTGAGCTGGATCAAGTTATTAATGATACTACCCTCGGTTAGGTCTTTTTTATTATTCATGGTCATGCCGGAATTATAATCTAAAGATAAGCTCTGTTCCTAAGCAAAGTGCTTTGTTTTCGTTCTGAAATTACTTTGGTTTTTTGAGTTCAGGAGCTATGGAGAACTATTTTGTCCCACACAAGACATGAGTACCTCCATAGTTCTCATACTACTAAAAGGAAGCTTCTTTCTTAATATTTTCCCAATAGGCAGACTATTGCATTAAATTCAACGACACCTATTTATTGGCGTAACAAAAAAAATGCTACCCAATTGGGTAGCATTTTTTACAAGTGAAAATCGACTGCACTATTAGTTTTCTGAAAGTAGCGTTTTCAAATCATCGATAATTTCAATTTTCGTCTTACCAAGTTTTTCTTGGAGCATTCCAATGACTTGATCTTCCTCACCTTCAGATTTCACCAAATCATTATCAGTGACATCACCGTATTTCTCTTTCAGTTTTCCTTTTAAAATATTCCAGTTTCCGTCGTTTATTAAATTCATAATTTCCCGTTTTTAAGATTAAAAATAGATACGATTGGCACTTAACATTATTTCGTGAATGATGTCATCATCCAATGGTGTTTCTCCAGCCTTTTGATAATTTGCTTGGCGAGATCCTCAGTGCCGCTATCTCCGTGTTGAAGAGATACTTCCACTAGGGTAAATAAATGCTCTAATAAGATTCTGTAATCTTTTAGAATCTCTTTGACCATTTCCATCGCCTTCAAGTCTGTACTTGTCTCTTGAATGTCAGAATTTTCGAGATATTCTTTCATGGTACTCATAGGGGTACTCCCAAATACACGTACCCGCTCAGCCAAATCATCAATGTCGACCTTCGCTTCATTGTATTGTTCTTCAAACTTCTCATGTACATCGAAGAATTCAGGCCCTTTGACATTCCAATGATAGTTTCTCAACTTCTGATAATGCACGCTATAATTAGCGATCAGTGTGTTAATCACCATGATTAATTCTGAAGCTTCACTTGTGGAATAACCCAATTTTTTATGAACCCTCTTTTTCATCTCCGCCATTCCGTTTTCTAAAATCGTATTTTCCATTATTATATATTTTTAGTTGATTAATTTTTTAAAAGTGACTTGCACCACGTTATTGCGCTATTGACTTGGAAAAACTGTTCCAGAATCAATAATCAATATTAAATCAGCACATTCGCACTTTTGACATTCTTCATATTCTCGATATGAGAAATTCATTCCCAGAATGATAAAATCAAGAGCCTGTTAATGCTATTCTGACAGATGTGATTATTTGCTAAAGCAAAGGTTAATGACCATGCAATAAAAGGATGAATTGGAAGAACTGAATTACAGTAGCCATGACAGCAAATAACATTGCCTCACTACATAAAGCACTACTTCCTAAGGAAGATCCCCCCATCCTATTGATGTAGAAACTCAATAATTCTATCTCCTTTGTACTATATTTATAAATTAAAACGAGTACCATGCCTACTATTTTCAATTGTCTAGCTATCGATGATGATCCATTGTTTTTAAGAACATTGGATATATATCGAATCTCTAGATTGGCTGAATTTAGTCTCTACTCATAATAATCCGATTCAAGGCGCAAAAGCTATTTTTGATGTGAATCCGGATATTTTGTTTTTGGATATGGAGATGCCATATGTGGATGGAAATTACCTAGTAGATTGGATCGGTCCAAGGCTCAAGAAAATGGACAAGCCCCCGAAAATTATTGTGATCTCTTCACTGAATTTTGCACCAGAGGATAAGGTGAAAGATGTTACAGGCTACATCAATAAAGGTGATGTAACCAATGCCGAAAGACTGGGAAAGTTGATCAAAGAAATTATTGACCTACCGACTCGCTACTAACTGGAAGTGAAACAACAAAGGTGGTTCCAGAACCTTCAGCACTTTCTGCGTGCACTTTGCCCTTATTCAATTTGACAAATTCGCTCACTAGAGGCAAACCAAGCCCTACCCCCTTTTCCCCTTGAGTTCCAAAAGTGCTAGACTGCCCAGAGAGCTTGAAAATTTCTGTCAGTTTATCTTGAGTGACTCCTATTCCAGAGTCTTTGACCAAAATAGAAACAAACTCACCATCAGGTAGAGCTGAGATTTCTATGATAATTATCCAATGCAAAAAACCTTTGTTTATACTCATAACAGTTTCAAACTGAATTCAAATCAGTCAAATTTAAATTGAGTAACTCAATCCTTAAATTTATAATTGGAGATGTGCAGCGTTATTACATTGGTTAATTATGAATCGGCTTGTGGGTTTCCTATTTTTAAATTGTCATTAAAGTGGCTTACAACATCTAAACCCAAATACCCATGAGACTACCTACCTCATTCGTGCTTTGTGCTTCCATTCTTTTACTATCCATTTTTTCACATTGCTCGGATAAGGAATCCAAGCTTGAACCGATCTCCGGCCAGGTGGTGGATGCGTATAACCAAGAGCCTGTTGGCAATGTTCGCGTTCAATTATTAGAAAAAGGACCAGTCACTTTCACGGATTCCAATGGGAATTTTGAATTTTCCTCCGCCGATTTAGCGAGTCAGGATATCGAAGAAATAATGGCCGGTGATGACTTGGGAACGGCGCTTGCACTAAGTAGCCCTGGATACCGACCAAGGGAATCTAATATAGTGTATGACGAAAAAGCCATTATCAAATTTACTAGGGATTCTGTCCCTTCATATGTCTATTACCCGCCTGTGCAGCTCAATGATGGAATAGAAACAGCAGACATGAGCGAGATTGGAATGGATCGTCAGATCATCCAAAATTTCATGGACAAGATGTACGCATTTAAATACAAACAAGTCCACAGTCTGCTTGTCTACAAAGATGATCATCTGGTGATGGAGGAGTATTTCTATGGAAACAACGATACAATCCAGTTTGAAAACAACATCACCCGTGATCGCAATCCTGAACATATCTTTTGGAGTCGGACAACTGAGCATTATGTGGCTTCTGTAAATAAAGCATTGACTGGAACGATCGTGGGAATTGCTTTGAATGAAAAGGGTCTTCCTGTAGATACAAAGATTGCTGCATATTTACCTGAATATGCCAGCCACTTTGAAGATGCGAACAAGGCTGAAATTGCATTTGAAGATTGTCTCACCATGACAGCCGGACTTTCATGGGATGAGTGGGGCAAGGACGACCTTTCTTTGCTTTGGAAGTCTGATGATTTCGCAGAGTTTGCTTTGAGTCGGGCGGGTTACGGACCGGGTTTCGAATGGAGATATAATAGTGCTTTGCCAAACATATTACTGAAGGCAGTTACAAACATGGTGGATGAACCAGTGCGCGAATGGGCACAGGAGCATTTTTATGGTAAGTTGGGTATTGAAGATTACAAGTGGCAAAGCCAGCCTGATGGATCCCCAGAAGGTGCAGCACGTATGTACATTCGTCCTCGTGATATGCTGAAAGTGGGTGTGACTTATCTGAATGGAGGCAAATGGAATGGAGAACAGGTGATCCCCGCATCGTGGGTTCAGGAATGTTTCAAGGTAAAAGAAGAAACAACCTCTGGTGATTATAGCTATTATTTTTGGCTAAGGTCTTTGGATGGCAAGAACTACTTATCTGCAGATGGTGATGGTGGAAATTTTATCAACATCTTCCCAGACCAAAACATGGTAATTGTGATAACTCAAGGGAATTATCTGGAATGGCCCGGCTATGTGAATCAGGCAAATGACATCATGAAAAACTGCATTTTCGAAGCTATTAAGTAGTTTAAATCCGCAAATAGCCAATATAAAATCCTTCCCAAACAATGCGATTTTTAGTACTTGGGATTTCAAATCTCCACTTTACTAATCGCTGTTTTCAAAAGCCAATTGATCACCAATGAAATACTGATGTAACCACAGAAATATTTCAGATTGAATGACATAAAATGAATTGCAAAATGACGTCCTTTGATCCATCCTCGCTGTACTGCCATACACTTAGGCAAAAGTTTAAGCTGTATAACTATGGAGTACGAGGATATTCAAGAGAAATATCAATTTGAAGAGCTGATTCAGGGGCTCATTGATAATGAGTACGGTTGCTGCAATGACTTCATTGAACCAAGCACTGTAATCGGACTAAGCGCCAATATTCAGAGATTAAGAGAATCAAAGATTATGAAACCTTCGGGTTTTGGAAATAATGTCGAGTACAAATTAGACGAAACTGTGCGAGGTGATAAGATCAATTGGATAGAAGACCTTACAGCAAACTCTTTTGAAATCGCCTATTTGAAAAAGGTCAATAATTTTATTTTTCACTTGAATAAAACCTGCTTCACCTCTATCAAAAGTTTTGAGAGTCATTACTCATCTTATGACAAAAACAACTTCTATAAACGGCATCTTGACCAATTCAAAAACGAAAAAGGACGAAAGTTTTCGATCGTCCTATACCTGAATCAAGACTGGAAAGAAGAAGACGGTGGCATACTGTCACTTTATCCAAAAAAGAAGGATCAAATTAATATTTCTCCATCTGGTGGTAGGATGGTGTTCTTCCGTAGTGATGAAATGGAACATGAAGTCCATGCTTCTTTTACAAGAGAAAGAAGAAGTATCGCTGGTTGGATGAAAAATTAAGAGAGAACCTGTTAAAAACAGTTTGGAATTGATTTGAAAGTGAATTCTATAAGAATCTGGCAGATGCTAATTCCCTTTCAGCATATTTCGTACTTCCAACCTCTTACCTATTATAATCTAAGAGTTAAGTAGCCTAACTACCTTTTAACTTACAATGTGCTTAGTTAATTAATTCCTCTTTTAGGTTAAATTTTAGCTTTGTTAGGTACTACAACGATAAAAGCCTTACATTTGCAGTTCATTTTAACATAATAGTATGAGTAACGGAACAGTAAAATTTTTCAACGATTCTAAAGGATTCGGATTTATCACACCAGATGACGGTGGACAAGATGTATTTGTGCACGTAAATGGTCTTAAAGAAGATATTAGAGAAGGTGACAAAGTAAGCTTCGATGTAGAAGAAGGTAAAAAAGGATTGAACGCAGTAAATGTAAAAATTTCGTAATTCGATTTTTTTTTAAATACTACATTAGAAGAACCTGTCATTTGATAGGTTTTTTTTTGCCCTTTTCTGAAAAAGCAAAAAAGGGAACCCATTGTTGAGCCCCCTTTCTAAACATCAATACTAATTTTTTCAATTTCTTTTAATCGCCTTCCTAACTCCTGGTAATTTGGGTAACCCAAGCATTTCTTCTACTTGATTATAATCCGAGAAGTCTACTCGACCGCTATTCCAAAAATCACCTGGGACAACAACTACCCTAACAATCCAATTATCTGTCGCATCCGCTGTTAATTGATCTAATGAGAACTGTGCATCCAGAAAAACACGTGCATCATATTTAGAGAAATCAGCATTGTAAATCAATGCTCCTTCAGGTCTAAGGATCGTTTGTGAGAGCTGCCTCCATACCTCTACAACTTCATTATTTGCATTGGTATAACTATCCCAAAGCAGATAAACAATAGACACATCTGAGTTTAAACCTTCAAAATTATCAGGAAAGGGAAGAATCACTTCGTAATTAGGCGCAGTAAAATTCACATTCTCCCATTCAAACACAAAGCCGGATTGGCCGTCTGCTCCGGTGGGACCTGTCGGTCCTTGTGGACCAACTGGACCTGATGGTCCGATAACCGTATCGGTATAACATGATCCTAAAGTAATCAGTAATGCAAATGCGAATATGGTAATGGTAGCTCTCATGATCTTAATGTTTGATTCATATTATCCTAACCAAACATTGTTCCACTTTTTGTTTTGTAAATTTTTTAATGCGTACATTTGGGGGACATTTTTAACACTATTATATTTTATTACAATGAGTACTGGAAAAGTAAAATTCTTCAATGATTCCAAAGGTTACGGTTTCATCAAAGAAGATGGATCAGAAAAAGAGTATTTCGTACATGTATCTGGCCTTATCGATGAGATCAGACAGGATGACGATGTTACCTTCGAATTGAAAGAAGGTAAAAGAGGATTAAATGCCGTTGATGTTAAGCTTGCTTAATAATTAATTATAAAAGTATTTTAATCATTGCTGCCCCTGACCATCGCGTCAGGGGTTTTTTTGTGCCCTTTTTCTAAAAAAATCCTAACGATTGACATTACTAGGATTTGCATTTTTTCGCTTTAGCTGAAATTAAATCAGCTATTTTTAGGGTCTTACGATCTCGGCTATATGTGTGAATGGGATAGCTGGATCGATGCTAGATGCTACTGAGCAATATTTTTCTACAGCTAGATCTACAAGCTTTTGTGCCTCCTCTGTCTCTAGGTCAGGTGAAACAAAGATGTACTTAATATCAATTTTGACAAATTTCTTAGGTAACTCCTCACGGCGCTCACCATCAATTTCGCCCTTGAAATCAATCAAAGTCTTTCGGCGCTTCTTTACCATATTAACAATATCTACAGCAGCACATGAAATAAGGCCCGCAAGTAATAATTGCATTGGAGACATTGCTTGCTTTTCCTCTGGTGCCAGCATGTCTATTTCGACTCTGTTGCCAGATTCATTCACAGCATAATATTCGTGATCCGATTTAATACCTAATGTTAATTTCATAGAACTGCTACTTTATAATTGATATTTTCTTTGGTGGAATTTAGGTTTACCGATATTTCGTTACTCAAAATTCGTTTTAACACTAAATTTTTAAACTATTTAGGAACATTTAGTTAAATACACTTGGCTTATGTATTGAGTCACTTACTTTTGCCGACTCATTCAGTAATAAGACAGGATTATGATTATTCCTAAGGAACCAAAGTTAACAAACGAACAGCTTGAAGAGGTCATTTCGATCGTAGAAGAATATGGATGTCGCCTTCAGCCAATTGAAGGGCACCATCGTACGATTTATGCCGTATTGGGCGAAGAACGAGAGACCATATTGGTCAATAGAATTCTTGGGTTGGACTACATTGACAGATTCGATGCGGTAGATTCTCCATTCAAATTGATGGATATAAAGTCAGAATTATCCAATCACCGCATAAAGATCGGCAATACTATTCTGGGTGAAAAACCCTTTATCATAGCTGGTCAATGTACGATAGATCCAAAAAATCCAAACTTATTCATCGAAACAGCTCACGCTGTAAAAGAAGCTGGAGCGAGCGCCATACGTGGTGGTGTGTGGAAGCCAAGAACCATGCCTTATGCATTTCAGGGCGATGACAAATCCATGAAAATATTAATTGAAGCAAAAGAACAAACTGGTCTGCCGGTAGATACGGAAGTGATGGATGAGCATCAATTGAGGATTGCTGTGGAAGCTGGTGTAGATATTCTACAAATAGGAGCTAGAAATGCGCTAAACTACTCTTTGCTAAAGCAGGTAGGCCAGGCAACTGCAGATAAACAGATAGCTGTCTTACTTAAGAGATCCATGGGTATGGGTCCCATCAATGAATTCATAGCGGCTGGCGAATACATCGCGGCTGGTGGCAATCCCGATGTGATGCTTTGCCCAAGAGGGACCTCTCCTACTATGGATGGCTACCGAAACTATCCGGATGAATGTATCACACCACTCCTTAAGGAAAAAACTTGGGTGCCGGTGATCGTAGATCCATCTCACTCTGTAGGTAGAGCAAAATATGTGCCTTCAGCAGCCATGGCAGCTATGGCTTACGGAGCAGATGGTGTGATCGTAGAGACGCATTGCCAGCCAAAAAAAGGAATTGGTGATGATCCAAAACAGTCAATCACTCCAGATGTATTGAAAAAGTTAATTGTAGATATCCACCAAATCTGGGAGATCAATCAACATTACAAAAAGGGTGTAACAGTACCCGCATAAAACAAAAAAAGGCAGTCAGTTGGCTGCCTTTTTTATTTAGTTCAATTATGAATTATTTAGTTTTTACCACGAGATAATTCGTACTCTTCCAGAATGTGGTTTTGTCTTTGATGATCAATAGAACTTGATCTTTTTCTTCTACGAGTGTGTAAGAGTCTGAAGGGTGTTCTGTAACTAATTCGGCACCTTTGGTGGTAAAAGTAAGCGTGTCAGTCATATCCTTTTTAACCTGTGTAAACAGACCATCTTTGCTATTTGCATTAAGTACTTTCACTCTACCAAGACCGATGAATCCACCTTCTATATCCACCACTTCTTTGTCTTTGAGCTCTTTAGAAGTACCAGCGAAGTAGTAAGCACGGTTTAGAATCGCACCAAGTTCTTTTGATAAAGCGACTTGTTGATCGTAAGCCATTTGCACTTTATCTAGGTCTTCTTGCATTTCACTTTGCATGATTATGAAATCGGTCTCCTTATCCATCAAAGCTTGTGTTTGAGCCTTGATCTCTAAATTGAGTTTCAATACTTCCTCACTTTGCTCACCATATTTTGCTCTTAGTTCTTTGAGATTACGATCCAAAGCCAAGATTTTCAACTTCGAGTTATCCAACAAAGCTTTGATAGACTCGATACGAGATAAGATGTCTTCTTTCATATCTTCTTCAGAGCCACCATCCATATTAATTTTACCAACCATGGTAGCGTTCTTATCAATAGCTATTAGGTTGTCATCAATTTCTTGCAAGGTCTTCTTGTAAGTTTCTAGTGAACTACTAAGATTCATATTCTGATTCCTGAACGAATCGTTCTCTTGCTTGAGCAAGGCTGTCTCGGCTTTAAGAGCCTCATTTTCTTTTTTGACCTTGGTATTGCAACCAACTAATAATACAATTAGCGCTAAGGCTAAAGATGCTTTTTTCATGTTAAATTTTAAATTAAGATGAGAGTAATACGTCAAAGTTTTAAAGAAGTTGAAAAAAATTCCTCTCTGACAAAAATAAACTTTACACAAGATATAACTAATTGATTTGCAGCACTTTTTATTAGCATAAATCTTCAATTCTAAACCAATATCTCAGTTCTCTTTAATATGAATTTGAGGTGTATATTCTTACAGATGTGATATTATAAGAGACTGACAATTACCTTTCGCACTGAAGTGTAGTTCGATTTAAATACGAAATTGTAAAGTCAGTTAACTCCTTCATTTGTTTCTTTGGTAAATGATCTCGCGGCTACTATTCTATGGTGTCATAAAGCCACTTTCATGGCTCCCACTTTCCATACTATATGTATTGTCTGATGTACTTTATAGCTTTTCATTTTTAGGTTGGTCATATCGGAAAAGTGTAGTCCAATCGAATCTACTCAAAGCTTTTCCATCAAAAACAGCTGAAGAACGAGCCATGATTGAGAAACAGTTCTATCGCTACTTCTATGATGTGATTATGGAAAGCGTTCGGCTTTTTAGCATGAGGAAATCCGAAGCTTTGCAACGTTTTAAAGTTGTCAACGCAGAAATATTACTACCACTAGCGGAATCGAAACAAAGCGCAATTCTTGTGGGTGGTCACTATACCAATTGGGAGCTTTTTGCAGTGGCTACTGATCCTCAAATTCCACATCAACTTTTAGGAATCTATACGCCTCTTACCAATCCATTCATGGAGCGGGTTTTTAATGCATCCCGTTCTCGGTTTGGTTTATCATTAGTACCAAAGCGTCGAATCAAAGCAACACTTGATGCTAAAAAAACAGATTTGACATTGACAACTTTCGCAATCGATCAATGTCCTCGAAAAGATCAAAAAGTGTATTGGATGACGTTTTTAGAACAAGCTACAGCGGTGCACTTCGGGGCAGAAAAGTATGCAAAAGATTATGACTATCCTGTAATCTATGGTGCATCTAGACTGGTGAAGCGAGGGCATTATGAGTTGACTTTGGAATTACTTGTGGAGAACCCAAAGTCTAACAAGGAAGGCGAAATAACGAAAGCACATACTGAAAGATTGGAGAAACAGATCATCGAAAATCCCGCGTATTGGCTATGGACACATAAACGCTGGAAGCTTAAGCCAGTGCAATAAAAAAGCCAGCTCTTTGCAGCACTGGCTTTCTCAATCTTTTATTTTTTTTAATTCGGAGAGTTTGGTCTGCTTCTGTAAGTAGGTTCGGTTGATTCTGCAACACGATTTCTACCACCAGTCGTAGTTCCAGTCCTGGATCTATTGCTTTCTACTGTTACCCTTGAGTTTTGACCTCTCTGGTCATGGTCATCATTTTTACCATAGTTAGATGAATTTCCATTACCAAAATGTTTGCCGTGCCCATTTGACTGGTTGCTATGTCCATAATGCTTGTTGGACTGGACGTATACTACTGATGTAGGTCTCACATATTTCTTTCTGTGCTGAATTAGCACTGGCCTTCCGCAGATCACCACGTTGTTTGTATAGAAGTTGTCGTGAAATCCACACTGATGACCACAAACATGATTATTAAAAGGAAATGAACGGGTATAGCTTTGGCTGAAAATCTCACCATGGTGCCCCATTTCCAACTGTACGAAAGTATTGCCACGGACCAAAGTGACATCATATAGTGTATATCCATGTCGCAGTACTTGGCTAGCATGTACCCACTTGTATCCGTGAAAATCATAATCTATCGTTTGATAGACAGCTTGCGGGATCCCCCAATTATGCTGGTGTCCCGAAGAAGTAACAAAGCTAAAATGTTGTGCATCACTTTTAGAAGCTAAAAGGATGACACTCATCATCGAAAGTAAAATTGCTCGTTTCATGACCGTACCTATTTGGTTATGCATGAGGTTAAACAAGGATGATGCCAGTTTAGAATATGCAACTTTAAAACGGGTCCCAAACAAATTACTATTATGGTCATGGGAAGAGAATCCCAATTAGCCAACTAATGATTCGCTCAGCGCTTTACGCCAAACGCTTACCGCCAAACAGAGCATTCTCAATTCTCCACTTTCAATTTTCCACTTAAAAACTACATATTCCTTCTATACTGCCCCCCTACTTCAAACATCGCGTGGGTGATCTGACCAAGCGAACAGTGCTTCACCGTTTCCATCAGCTGCGCAAAAGTGTTCCCATTGTTAAGGGCTATTTCTTGAAGCTCGGAAAGGTATTTTTCTGAATGCTCCTGCCCTCTTGTTTGAAGGATATTCAGATTCTGGATCTGTGCTTGCTTTTCCTCCTCAGTGGCTCTGATTACTTCTGAAGGCGTAACAGTAGGTGAGCCTGTAGATGAAAGGAATGTATTCACTCCAATGATTGGCATTTCGCCATTGTGTTTCTTAGTCTCGTAGATGAGGCTTTCTTCCTGTATTTTGCCGCGCTGATACATGCTCTCCATAGCTCCCAAAACTCCGCCTCGCTCTGTGATACGATCAAACTCTTCCATCACAGCCTCCTCTACCAGATCAGTAAGCTCTTCTGTAATGAAAGAACCTTGCATTGGATTTTCATTTTTGGCTAGACCAAGTTCATTATTGATAATCAGCTGGATGGCCATTGCACGTCGCACGGAATGCTCTGTAGGTGTGGTGATGGCTTCATCATAAGCGTTGGTATGCAGCGAGTTACAATTGTCGTAGATCGCGTACAAAGCCTGAAGTGTAGTACGGATATCATTGAAATCAATCTCCTGCGCATGTAGCGAACGTCCAGAAGTTTGAATATGGTATTTCAATTTTTGCGAACGCTCATCAGCGCCATATTTCACTTTCATGGCTTTCGCCCAAATCCTCCGCGCGACCCTCCCTATGACTGCATATTCCGCATCCACACCATTGGAAAAGAAGAAGGAAAGATTCGGTGCAAAGTCATTGATATTCATCCCTCGTGAGAGATAATATTCCACGAAAGTGAAGCCATTGGCCAAGGTAAATGCCAACTGAGTAATCGGATTGGCACCAGCCTCAGCGATATGATAGCCAGAGATAGATACCGAATAGAAATTTCGAACGGCATTGTCGATGAAATACTGCTGCACGTCTCCCATGAGTCGGAGCGAATATTCTGTAGAGAAAATACAAGTATTCTGCGCCTGATCTTCTTTTAGAATGTCCGCCTGAACTGTGCCACGAACTGAGCTTAAAGTTTTTGCTTTGATCTCTTCGTAAATATCTTTTGGTAATACTTGATCGCCCGTCACACCGAGCAACATTAAACCAAGCCCACTGTGGCCTTCAGGTAGTTTTCCTAGATACTCTGGGCGCTTGGTGCCAGCTGCTTTGTAGAGCTCATTGATTTTCTTGTCTACCTCTTTTTCTAATCCATTGGATTTGATGTATACTTCACATTGCTGATCTATCGCCGCATTCATGAAAAACGCTGTAATCGTAGCAGCGGGACCATTTATGGTCATGGAAACCGAAGTGGTCGGATCACACAGATCAAATCCCGAGTAGAGTTTCTTGGCATCATCCAGCGAGCAAATACTTACACCAGAGTTACCAATCTTTCCATAAATATCTGGTCGATGATCTGGGTCTTCACCATAAAGCGTCACCGAATCGAACGCGGTAGAAAGCCTTGCCGCTGGCAGGCCATGCGATAGGTAATGAAAGCGTTTATTAGTTCGTTCAGGTCCACCTTCTCCGGCGAACATACGCGTAGGATCTTCTCCTTTTCTTTTGAAAGGAAAAACCCCTGCTGTAAATGGAAACTCGCCTGGCACGTTCTCCTGCAAACTCCAACGGACAATATCTCCCCAAGCTTCATAGCGAGGCAAGCTCACGCGTGGTATTTTGGTTTGCGAAAGCGTCAGCGTCTTTGTTTCTACTTTTATCTCCTTCCCACGAACCTCATAGGTGAAATGATCACCATGATAATTGGCTTTTTTATCTTCCCACTCGGCAATCAATTTCTTATTGTATGGATCTAAATCCAGTTCAAGTTGAGCTGTTGCTTCTTGGATTGACGTGATGGCTTCTTTATTACCAAGATCGTGCATAACCTCTTTGGATTTCTCCAATCCATAGAGCTTTTGCGCAAGCGTCTGCTGATCCAATACCTTTTGATTGTAATCACGCACAGCCTCAGAAATCTCAGATAAATAACGCGTCCGCTTCGGCGGAATGATGAAAATCTTCTCAGACATTTCACGTGTAGAAGTAAAGCTGGAATTCAGCTCAGCACCTGTTCGCTCCACCAGTTTATCCATGACCACTTTGTAGAGTTGGTTCATGCCTGGATCGTTGAACTGGCTGGCAATGGTGCCATATACAGGCAAATCCTCATCATTCGCATCCCAAAGATTGTGGTTGCGCTTGTATTGCTTCTTTACATCTCTCAGCGCATCTAACGCTCCTCTTTTGTCAAACTTATTGAGCGCAATGACATCAGCAAAGTCAAGCATGTCTATCTTCTCCAACTGGGTGGCTGCTCCGTACTCTGGCGTCATCACATAGAGACAAACATCGGAGTGATCGGTGATTTCTGTATCAGACTGACCGATCCCAGAAGTCTCCAAAATGATCAAATCGAACTCGGCTGCCTTCACGATATCTACCGCGTCCTTTACATATTTTGATAAAGCGAGATTAGACTGGCGTGTGGCGAGAGAACGCATATATACCCTATCGGAAAAGATAGCATTCATGCGAATCCGATCTCCTAGCAAAGCGCCACCCGTTTTTCGTTTAGACGGGTCCACGGAGATCACTGCGATTCGCTTTCCAGTTTCTTCAAAATCCACCAAGAATCTTCTCACCAATTCATCCACAAGCGAAGATTTTCCTGCGCCCCCTGTTCCAGTAATTCCAAGAACTGGAGCGGTCTTGGCTCCTTTTGTTTTGGTTCGAACCAAATCCAAAGTTCCTTTATTGGCCTCTGGGAAGTTCTCCGCAGCAGAAATCACTCTTGCAATGTTGCTGGCATGAGCAGGAGAAAGCTCTTTTGCTTCTCCATTCAAATGTTCACCCATTGGAAAATCACTTTTGGAAACCAGATCATTGATCATTCCCTGAAGGCCCATTTCGCGACCATCGTCCGGCGCATAAATACGTGTGATTCCGTAAGCATGCAGTTCCTTTATTTCCTCCGGAAGGATAGTACCTCCACCTCCTCCAAAAATCTTGATGTGTGAAGCCCCTCTTTCTTTGAGCAAATCAAACATGTACTTGAAGTACTCCACATGTCCTCCTTGATAGCTAGTGATGGCGATGGCCTGCGCATCTTCCTGAATGGCACAGTCGATGATCTCCTGCACAGCGCGATTGTGTCCCAAATGAATGACTTCACAGCCCGTGGACTGAATGATCCTCCGCATGATATTGATAGCTGCGTCGTGCCCATCAAAAAGGGAAGCTGCTGTGACTATGCGAATGTGATTCTTTGGCTTGTAAGGAGTAGCGTCTTGATACATGTAGTTGATTGCTTTTTCGGGGTGTTAATGTTGTTTATGGGTACGCACAAAATTAATGAAAAGCAATCGGGTATTCTTTTGAATTGGGGATATTGTGATGGAGGGCTGTTTTAAGATTTGGTTAGGTCAATCTTTATAACTTGGAGACTAAACGGTTAACATGATATACGATTCACTAAGCTTGTTGAAATGAGCAACTCTTAAATAACAATTGTGGTTATGACCAAGAAAAGTTAAACACTGCGTTCTGTTATTTTTCAATGCTGTAAAGCTTATCCATTTGATCAAAAAGTACTTTTTCAGGAGTAAGCTTAAAGATTATTTTCATGAATTGCTGTCCAACATTGCTATGCGCCATTTTACCAAACTGCCAAGAGGTATTGACAATGTAGTCCACCTTTTTTCTACGCTTTGTTTGAAAACTGGCAAATGCAGCTTCTGGGTAATCCAAAGTTTGTGATAAGCACTTACTTATATAGTAGGCATCTTCTATTCCCTGACAAGCGCCTTGTCCCATGTTTGGTGAGGTGGCGTGGGCAGCATCACCCAAAAGACATACTCTTTCTTTATACCAAGTAGGAAGTTTCTTTAAGTCATGAATATATGCCTCGTGTATCTGTCCTCCATCTGTGTGCTGAATAATTTGAGAAACTATAGGAGCAAAATCCTTAAACTGCTCAAGGAGGTATTCCTTCTTACTCATCAGTTGAGCATTTTGGAAATGATCTTTAGTCGCTACCGCAAACCAGTACACTTCGTGGCTGCTAATTTGAGAAAACCCAAATCGTATTCGATTTCCCCAAGCCTCCCGACCAAGATTTGCTAACGACTTTGGCAAATTCATGTTTGAAATACCCCTCCAGCAAATTTGATCAGAATTGCGCAAAGTTGAGTTTGCAACTACTGATCTTCTGACTTCAGAATTGATACCGTCTGCGCCAAGCAATAGGTCAACTTCTTCTTTGCCATCTTCGAATGCTACTTCTACACCTGTTGAATGTGAAGTGTGCCCGACGTATTTCTTATTCAAGTGTATTTCAGAAGATTTTTGTGCCTCATCAAACAGGACTTTTTGCAACCGGGCTCTGTGTATGGCAATTATTCGGTTGCCTTCAGCATCTTCTATTGCTTCACGCTGAATCTTTTTGAAAGGCTCCAGTTGCGAATTGGTAATTTCCATTTTGCGCACTTCCATGCCCTGATTGGCTACCTGCTCTTTGATACCCAACCAGTCCAATACTTTAATGGCATTTGGCTGTAACCAAATCCCTGCTCCTATTTCATTGAGTGCTTTAGCTTGTTCAAAAACCACCGTTTGAATCCCTAACTTGTGCAAGGCTAGTGCCGTTGAAAGTCCAGTAATTCCACCGCCAATGATACCTACTTTCATAAAAATTCGTATTTTAGGTCAAATGTACTAATTATTAGGTCAAGTTTACTAATGAGCACTAAGCAAAAAATTTTAGATAAATCAAAAGAGATATTCAATGCCAAAGGCATTCAAACTACTACGCTCAGACAGATAGCATTAGCGCTGGACATGAGCCAGGGTAATTTGAACTATCATTTCAAAACCAAGCAGGACATTATTGATGATCTGTATTTTGCTTTAGTGGATCAAATCAATGCGGAAATGGCTAAAATGACACAAGACTTTTCTTTGCTGTCCACACTGTACCGCACGGCTGAAAAATCCATGTATGTCTTCTATGAGTATCGATTCTTTCTGCGTGACTTGTATTTGATATTTCGAGAAAGCGTAAAGATCAAGGAGCACTACCTCAATCTTCAAAACCTAAGAAAAGTGCAGTTTGAAAACCTCTTTGCTACGATGATTGAAAAAGAGGTAATTAGAAAAGAGGAGTTCCCAAATGAATATGAAAGGCTTTATGAAAGAATGACGATTATCGGCGACAATTGGATAAACGCTGCTGAGTTATTTAAAGAAAAAGGCGAGCATCCGCCGGTCAAGCATTATCAGGATCTATTATTCGAAATGATATATGCTTATCTCACACATAAAGGGAAAGAGCAATACGCTGAAATAAGCTCATTGATTAAAAATGGTGCATAATCGGTTCTAATACCGTGTGCAGTGTAACAGGCCTAATCCTTATATAATAATAAGGTGGCTTATTCAGGATTTTTTAGATCCTTGATCAAGCTATATATAAGCTTGATTGATACTCACCACAAGTTGCGCTTCGCTAAACTTGCTGGATAGGAGGAGGCTATCGATTGCTGGAAGGCTTTAATATCATCAAATTATTGTACGGAGAGCATTCTTTTCTTGGTTTTTCGTAGATGTAGCTAATTTTAGCATGCGAGCGGTCTTGTTTGTGAATTCTTAGGCTCCAAAGTTTTCCACCCTCAACAACGAAATACTCCAATGCAGGATAGGCCATACCATATTCATCTTCATCTATTTCAACGTTCAAACCCCTTGCAGTAGCAGCTGTTCCGGATTGCTCGTAATTACAAAGTTCCGTTTCAGTAGATAATTCAAATTCTAATGAATCCTTCGTTAACCAATTCACCTTGAGCGTTTGACGTGCTGAGATTTCTTCGTCATAATATTCATATTCTGCACTTTTCGGAGGTTCATTAATAAGCTGTTCAGAGTGTTCATCCGTTGAATAAGCTGGAGATGATAGTGATTCAAGTTGTTCAGAATTTGTCGACTCTGATTCGACATTTGGTTGAACTGATTCATTTGATTTTTTCTCCTTTGGTTGGTTAGTACAACAAGTAAATATCAACGCAATTCCAAGTATCTGTAAATAACTCATGGTTTATTGTTTGTGCCTTCCAAAATCCGAATAAAGTAAACTAAAACCACTTTATCAGTCCTTTAATTTGAGTGATAAATTTCATCATAAGTAACAAAATTTGCTCTTCCACTTTGATCAAATTTTAAGTTCTATGCTACAAACTAACACTACCCACCATTTAATACAATGATCTTAATAGAATTGACCAACTAAACAGATCCCATTTACTTAATCAAACCTTCGCTTCTAAAGTCGCCTTCTCCAACGTATCCAAAAACACCTCCACAGGCTGAGCACCTGAAAAACCGTATTTTCTATTGAATACAAAGAAGGGTACTCCATGGATGCGCAAGGCCTGCGCTTCTTGGATGTCGGCTTTTACTTCCATGGCAAGCTCATCGGTGTTGAGAAAATCTTGAACGGCCTGTTTTTCTAGTCCAACTTCCTCTCCTATCGCTAATAGAGACGCTTTATCATCTATGTTTTCACCCTTTTCAAAATACGCTTTCAGCAAACGCTCCTTAAGCTCGTTTTGCTTACCGTGAGCTTTGCTAAAATGCAGGAGTCTATGCGCATTGAAAGTATTCGCCACCACCGACTTGTCAAAATCGAAATTCAAGCCTACAGCGGAAGCCATTTCTGCCACTTGATTGGCCATCTGCCGGGCTTGCTCCACAGAGATTCCTTTGTGATTGGCCAGATTTTCATGTGCAGTGATATTTGGGTTAGTCACTGTTTGGGGATTGAGCTGGAAGCTTCTCCATTCAATCTCTATCTCCTCTTTACTATCAAACTTCTCCAATGCCTCCTCAAAACGACGCTTGCCGATGTAACAAAATGGGCAAACGACATCACTCCAAATTTCTACTTTCATAACCTACTTCTAAATTAAGATTCATTTTAATCTTGGAATGTGAAACCGAACTTGTATTGTTAAAGTTCTAACATTCCGAGAATTTCTAATTCGGCTTGTATTCGACAGATCAAACAAAAAAAGGTCTAAGAAACATCTCGGACCTTTGTGCTTTGACTTTGATATACTGCTAGAATGACATCACAGGCATGGCATAAATGAATTGAAAATACATGCCTGTGTAAGGTCTAGATCCCAACTCAACTGTGTAAATGGCTTTTCTAAAGAACCCTTTGGCCCCTTTGTGGGCATTCCCAAACATCTGAAGACCTGTTCTCCAGCCTATCAGTTTGTCTTTTTTTGCATTATTAGCAATTACAGTGTCATCTATGCTCGAAACTGGCAAGACCATAAAGTCGAAAAAGATTCGTGTAAACGCTGATGCTGCTCTAGGATCATCATAACCTTCAATTTCAGTATTCACAAATCCCTTAGAAGTCATCTGACCACCTAGATAAATACCACCCATTGTGGCAAAGGTGCCGTCGGCTAGAACTGTTTGCTCTATCCCTGCGGTCCTAAAATACGCACCCCCACGAGGACCATAATCAATGGCTATAGTTGCTGGCGCTTCAAAATACGTAGTGGTCTCTGTTCGCTCACCCGTGAAGTTGTTTGATGTAGTCTCAAAATCGGTAACGATACGCACATCCTTTGTCTTAGTCTTATTAATCATTGGAAGATAAAGTCCCCCATCCAATAAAAATGTAGCCCCCTTACCTGAAAGCTTGTATGCGTCAAACCCCACAATCCCTTCGACCGCCATGCCATTCTGGAGTGCTAATCTAGCTGGAGCAGCAAACATGAGAGAGTTGTCATTACTGCCTTCAAAACCAACGCCAACACCGACGAAACTCGTTTTTATCTGCTCTGGATCGTCTTCTATGATTTTGTAGCTTATTTGGCTAAAAGAATTAAAACTTGAAATTATGAGTAATACGAATAAGGAATGTTTCATGTTTTCTGAACAAAACTTCATCAATAAGCACCCTTATGGAATACCATGGTCACGGTATTTTTCAAGTTATTGAAGCTAAATAGGCAAGAATACATGAACATGCTTGGAGATTTGGCTCACCAATCGTTCACCAAACTCTCTTTTATAACTGTTGAATTGATAACTTTAGACATCAAAAAAAGCCAGCAATGAGTGACACACTGAGCCCAACCAAAAGAATCGAGTCCCTAGATTTCCTCAAAGGCTTGATCATGATCATCATGGCACTGGATCATGTGCGCGATTTCTTTCATGCCGATGCATTTCTTTATGATCCTACAGATGTCACTCAAACCACGCCAATTCTCTTTTTTACAAGGTTTATCACGCATTACTGCGCGCCTGTCTTCGTATTCTTAGCAGGAAGCTCGGCGTTCTTTGTGGGAAGGAGAATGTCCAAAGCCGAACTTAGTGTCTGGCTTTTGAAAAGAGGTTTTTGGCTGATGGTAGTGGAAGTGATTATCATCAAAATCGCTTTTACGTTCAAGTTCAGTTTTGAAGTGACTGTATGGCAAGTAATCTGGGTACTAGGTGCTTCCATGATCACCTTAGCTGCTTTCATTCATGTTCCCAAGAAATTGATGATCGCGATCTGCTTGATTGGAATATTTGGACACAACATGCTAGATGGATATACACCTGAGAATTTTTCAACAATCTGGTCAATCCTACATGTGAGAGGACCCATCAATATCGCTGGCTTCAATATAGTGAGTGCTTATCCCATGATTCCATGGATTTTTGTGATGGCACTAGGTTATCATTTTGGAGGATTATATCAACGAGAGTTTCCGCAAATGCATCGTTTAAGAATTTTGAAGTCTATCGGTATCACGGCTATTTTATTGTTCGTTATTATTCGATCAATCAATATCTATGGCGAGCCAAAACCATGGTCCGTTCAAGACTCACCAATCTTTACTTTTCTATCTTTTTTTGAAGTTTCAAAATATCCACCATCCCTCGACTATCTACTGATCACACTTGGGCCAGCTATATTATTCTTGGCTTATGCTGAAAATCTTAAAGGGAGGATTCATTCAATCATTACGATGTTCGGGCGTGTCCCTCTTTTCTTCTACATCATACATTTTTACTTGATTCATTTCTTGGCATTAATTGCTGCCGTAGCTACTGGCTTCCCTGCCTCCTCTATGATTGTGGATGTTTTTATTACTATGAGCCCGAATCTGGAAGGCTATGGATTTGGCCTTTGGTTGGTTTATGCAGTTTGGGTATTTGTGATAATTCTACTCTATCCTGTTTGCAATTGGTACGATATTTATAAAAGGAACCACCGCAATCACTGGTGGCTTACATATATCTAAGCATTAAGAGGCTTACTGCTTCCATTTGTCTGTTATTATCCATAATTTCATACTTCAAAACACGCCTAGAAACCATGAAAAAGATCATTTACATTTTCACATTTTTTCTTACTTCGCTTGCTTTCGCTCAAACTCCTATTACTTCGATCCCTTTCGAGCTATATGGTGACCACATTATCATCGATGTAAGTGTTGATAATTCTGTTCCCTTAAAATTCATTTTTGATACGGGTTCAGGTCTTACGGTACTTGACAGTGATGTAACCGCAGATTTAAAATTGTCAGGTAAAAAAATCAATATGAATGAAGCAACTACTTCCATGGAGCTCATAAAGCACAATGAAATAGAGATCAATGGCTTCCCAATGGAAAAAAACGTTAAAGTCTACTCTACGGACCTTGACCACCTTGAAAGAAGTCTCGGTCGTGACATTGATGGTATAGTAGGATACGACCTCCTTCATCACCATGCTGTCAATATCAACTATGAGGACAAAGTAATGACTATCTACGAGCTTGGTAAAGGACCAAAAACTGGTGATGCCATACCTTTTGAACTAAACGTTTCAATTCCAACAATCAAAGGTTCTGTGGTGTTAAATAACAATGAACCCCATAGCGGAACCTTCTTCGTCATTTCTGGAGCTGGTACTTCGCTAGACTTTAACTCTCCCTATGCTGCTAAATATGATGTGATCAATAAGACAGGAAAACATTACTCTTATGTGGTGAAAAGCCTGAGCGATGACGAAACACTTCATTATGAAGGTCACGTATTGTCTTTTTCTTTTGGGAAACAAACTATCGAAGACTTGCCAATTGGAATAAGTCAGGCCAAGAGTGGCGTGCAAGCCCATCCGGAAGTATCTGGTATCATTGGCAATAAGATCTTGAGTATGTACAACATTACCATTGACTACTCAACCAAATTGCTTTATTTCGAGAAGAACGGCAATTTCGGTAAGACGCTTTCTGTAAACTGTAGTGGTATCGATCTTCAGTTGTCTAAAGACAAAAAGAAACTTCTTGTACATAGAGTTTTCGAAGATAGTCCTGCCGATGAGGCTGGAGTAAAAGTTGATGCTGAATTGCTATCAATTAATGGGAAAAGTGTGGATGATGTTACATTACCAGAAATTAAAAGTATGCTCATAATGGCAGGTGAAACTGTAAGCATGACACTGAGCCAAGATGGTAAAGAAAAGACTGTTTCTCTCACCTTGAAATCTCTGATTGACTAAATCGTCAATCAGAGTAGCACATCACCGAATGGCTCCATTTTAGGTGGAATATTCGGTTCCTTGAGCATTTGTAAAAGATCAATTTCTATCGTCCGACAGATTGCTGACATTGGTACGTCATTGACATAGTTTTCAAATGGATCTTCACTGTTGTCTCCTATTGACTCCATGGTTACGAAAACCCAAGAGACAAGCACAGAGAAAGGAATATTGAGCCATACAGTACTATCGCCTTCCATGCTATGGAAAAGTTCGATCAATCCAAACGGCACCAAAAGGACGAAAATCCAAACGAAGACCGAGCTGAAATATGCATACTGACGAGGGAAAGGAGTATTCTTAATACGCTCACACATGCCCTGATAATCATAGAGGCGTTCGATGCTTTTCATCAGGTCCATATGACGAAAATCATTGAAGTAGTTTTTCGCGTTTAGGGCTGCTAAATCCTCCCCTTGCAAATGAAGAATATGGGTAGCTGCATTTGACTGATCTTTCACTTTTAGATACTCACCGGATTGGAGAAAATATGCGATACAGTCCTCACACTCCTGATCATTGACCAATCCAAAATCAGGAACATACGTCAGATTCTTTCTATCAAAAATGGTTGTCTTTCTAAGTTGGATTCTCAAAGTATTAATCCAAGAAAGCTGTCTCAGAATCAACCTTCTTTTGATCAGGTGAAGTTGCTCAGCAGTTATCGAATCATCCGGACTCGCCACATATGACAAGACTTGGTTCGCCCAAGTTCGACTTACATTCACAATTCCTCCCCATATTTTTCTTCCTTCCCAAAAGCGATCATAGGACTGACTATTTTTAAAGCCCAAATAAAAAGCCACCGCTATACCCATAGTGCTCAAGGGCAAGAATGGGATGCCTATATTGGTGCCGTTCTGGTCGAAATAGCCAAAAAGCCAGGTCACGAATGAGGCCCATATTATGAAGTAGACAAGGTTTCTCCAAGTAAATCTCCAAATTACTTTAAAGCGAATATTTCGTCTTATGTACATACTTTAGTTCTTTTGAGGGAAACAATAATATCAGTGAGTTGGATAGGTTTTGATAAGCAACTCAAATTAAAGAAAAATACCTTTTGACTAAGGTTATCTGAACTTATAAATGTTGTTAACTTCAAGCCCCAAGTTTGTTATTGATTTGCCTCAATTTTTAACGCTTTCTATTCATTGAATATCACTAAATCTACTTTAGCCTTCTCAGCTTCTAAGCAGACTTTAAGGCACTTAATCATTTTTGGTTGGCTCATTACTTTATCTACTTTAGGTCTCGGACAGGGAAAATACGAATCTAAGTTTCAGGGAAGAATATTGAATGAGATGAATGCAGAACCAGTCTATGGTGCCAGTGTCTACTTCGAATCTTTGGAAAAAGGCACTACCACAGACCGTGATGGATATTTTGAAATAATCGTTCCTAAGGGCACTTTCCGCATCACTTTTTCGAGCATCGGCCTAGTAAAAAAAACCATCCTGATAGACTTGGTAGAAGATGTAAGACTTGACCTCTCTATGACTGATGAGGTCATAGATCTTGAAGAAGTTGTAATCACTGGCAAAAATCCAGATGAACGTGTGACAAGCTTAGATATTGGCAAGGATGTGCTCGATCTGCGAACCTTGAAAAATATACCTTCTTTTCTTGGTGAACTAGATGTAGTGCGGTCGTTAATCATGCTCCCAGGTGTCTCTACTGTTGGAGAAGGATCTTCTGGATTCAATGTGCGTGGTGGAGGGGTAGATCAAAACCTTATCCTTCAAGATGGTGGCGTGATTTTCAACCCATCACATGTTTTTGGATTCTTTTCTGTTTTCAATCCTGGCACAGTCCAAAGAGCAGAACTCTACAAAACAGGAATCCCTGCACGATACGGAGGCCGATTGTCTTCCGTACTCGAGGTGAAAACCAAAGAAGGAGATTTCTTGGGCTACCACACGAACGGCGGATTGGGTATAGCTGCAGCTAACCTAACCGTGGAAGGCCCAATCATTGAGAAAAAACTTTCCTTCTTGCTTGGTGGTAGAGCCTCCTATTCAGACTGGATGCTCAACCTTGCCAGAAACAAAGAATTACAAAATAGTGCTGCTGCCTTTCAGGATGCTAATTTGAAATTGACGTTCAGACCTGGCATCAATGACAAGTTTTCCTATAGCGGATACTCAAGCCATGACAATTTCCAATTTGGTAATGACACTACTTATGGCTGGGTAAATCACAACCACGTATTCAAATGGACCCATCATTTTCATGATGACTTCTACTTTGAAGTAGATGCCACACTAGGTGCCTATAATTATGAAGTTACTGACGCGAAAGGAATAGATGCTTTTGAGGTAAGTTCCAACATACATACTCAGGGATTTAGGGTTGATGTATATAAAAACCAAGGCAAGCATAAATGGAATTTTGGTCTGGAAAACAAGTATTACCAGTTCTCCCCAGGGGAAATTAAGCCTTTCAATGAAAGCTCTTTCGTCAACACTAGTGAATTGGAAAGGGAGCGATCTTTAGAAGGAGGGGTATACATAGAGGATGAATACAAAGTCACCAACAAACTCTCAATCAGAGCTGGATTGCGCTACAGTTATTTTCTAAACTTTGGCGAAGGATCAGATTATATCTACGGATCAGAACTGCGAGACCGGTTCAACATTATCGATACAGTGTTTTATAATCAGGGAGAAGTGATCGCCCACTACAGCGGACTAGAGCCAAGGGTGAATATCAACTTCCAAATAGATAAATCCAGTTCACTAAAGGCGAGCTACAATAAGACTCGCCAGTACTTACACCTTGTTACTAATACAGCTTCGGTCACTCCTACAGATGTTTGGAAGACGAGCAACAAATACATTAAACCTCAAGGTGCAGATCAGTTTTCATTAGGGATTTTCAAAAATTTGAAAGACAATATGTTTGAAACCTCCATGGAGGTGTATTACAAAAAATCGTACGATGTGGTAGACTTCAAGGATGGAGCGGCCATCTTTCTTAATGAAAATATAGAAGCTGACCTTATCAGCGGTATCTCTAAAGCATATGGAGTGGAGTTGTATGTGAGCAAACAATTGGGAAACCCGACAGGCTGGATATCATATACCTACTCGCGCACCTTGCGTCAATTTGATAGTCAAATACCTGAAGAGCGTATCAGCAAAGGCAATTGGTTCCCATCTAACTATGACAAACCACACGATCTTACTGCTACAGTAAGCTACCGATCTAATAAGCATACAATGGTTGGTGCAAATTTCACATACAGCACTGGTCGTCCGCAAACTGTTCCAGTCAACACTTTTGATATCTCTACGCTCACTTACATTTTTGCTTTTTCCGAAAGGAACCAAGGAAGAATTCCAGACTACTATAGATTGGACCTCTCACTTACACATGAAACCAAGCCGTGGTATTTCAAAGATTATAAAGTCAATTATGTCTTTAGCATCTACAATGTACTAGCTCGAAAAAATGCCTATTCCATATTTTACCAAAACGTATATGGAAGACCTCCTTCGGCATATAAGCTCTCAATCCTAGGCAGTATGTTTCCTTCCATGTCAATAAACTTTGAGTTCTGATATGAGGGTGAGCTACTTACTTCTTTTGTTTTTATTTGGTTGTATAGAGGCGTTGGACAATCTGCCACTTGAGACTCAACGAGTGGTCATTACAGGCGAAATCTCAAATGATACCACAGCACACACAGTGCGGGTGTATTTCAATACTGGTTATAATATACCAAACAGATATGTGGAAGATGCCAAGGTCAAAGTAGTAGACGACTTAGGCAATGAAGTGACTTTCAATTCTAAAGGCTTTGGTATTTATCAAACCGAAATCAAAAGAGCCTTTCCTGCGGGTAGGACTTATTATGTATCTGTACGACTAAGAGATGGCACTATATATGAATCGATCCCGGAGCAAATGATAGATCATAAAGGATCGCTAAGCAATGTGAGATATGAAAAGCTTTTTGGAGATCTCCAGCTATATGTGGACTACCAAGATGCTGCTGATGAACGCAATTACTATCGATGGAGATATGGCGGCACCTATGAGGTTTATGCTCCTATTGCTGGATTATTATCTCAGCAAGGAATAGAAAGTTCTGATACTATAAGCTGCTTCAATTATCGAGACTACCCCCCATTTAGCGAGCTCACCTATTGCTATGTGAAAGACTATGATCGAGAATTGCTAGTGGTTAGCGATGACTTGCTTCAAAATGGTCAACTAGTAGAAAAATTCCAAGTGGCGAATATCCCAGTAACACGGAAATTTCAAAGGGGATATTTCCTCTTTGCAAAGCAGCATCATATTTCTGAGCGTGCGTACAAGTATTGGAGAGCTATTAGAAATCAGCTCGACAATACAGGCTCTATTTTCGAAACAGCCAATTATAACATCAGAGGCAACATAAGAAACACCGATGATGCAGAAGAAGAGGTTCAAGGCTTTTTTGAGATGTCAAGTGTAACGTCCCTTGGAATATTTGTAGAGGACTACATTGGCACTTTTATAGAAGACGATGCTTGCTTCCCACAACCACCTACTTGCCCTCCAGTGAGATGCTATGATTGCACTTTCACTTCTCCGTCTACTTCAAAAGATAAGCCGAGTTATTGGCCAAAATAATGAACGCTCTATCTTGGAATAAAGTCGGCATGGTTTGCTTACTAGGTATGTTAACGCTCTGCATCAGCTGCATAGAAAATATGGATGAGCTACCTCCTGAAAAGTCTAAACTTGTGATCTATGGAGAAATAAGCGATCGAGCTGAAAGAATTTCAGTTAGGGTTTATCGTACGACTGGGTACGGTGTGCCATTTGAAGCTATTTCAGACGCACAAGTGACAATATATGAAGATGATAATATTGCTTCTCAGCTTTCAGGAGATCGATATGGTTTTTACTACAGCCAATGGCCTGGTGCCAAACGAGGTAGTACTTATTACTTAAAAGTCCAATTAACAGATGGTCAAACCTATGTTTCAAGTGAGGAGATTGTACCTTTAAATAGTGGAATCGTAGAAGCTATAAGATACGAAAAGACTCCAACTACTTATACCTTCTTTACGGACTTTGAGGATACAGATTCAAGTCTTAATTTCTATAGAATGAGATACCTAGGCTTTTACAATAAAGGTGGAACGCCTATCAATGTCGCCTCCTATGTATATGTAGATAATCTTCCAGATAATTTGAAAGGTTGTTATGCTAATACACTGCAAAAGATCACAAGTCCACATTGGTATAAAGACTTAGACCTTGAGAAGCTGACCCTGGAAAACGATTTGCTTTTCAATGGCGGAAAATTAACTAATTATAAAATTGCTGAAATCGCCAACAACAGCAAATTTGGTGTTGGATATATCTTCAATTTCAGACTCCACACTATAAATAAGTCTAATTATATTTATTGGGATGCAATTGCAAACCAACTAGACAATACAGGATCAATTTTTGAAACCGCTAATTACAATATCCGTGGGAATATTATCAATGTAGATAATCCTGAAGAAGAAGTTCAGGGATACTTTGAAGTTTCCAGTACGAGTGAAATTAATATCATATTTCCCACTTCGCTAGATGAGCCTGAGGAAGTGTGCAAACCATAGATGACATTGACCATAAGGTTTATTACTAGTACCATTTTACCTCAGATTTATTAATTTGAATTGCTTACTGTAAAACAATCAATAAACTTCTCCGAAGATGTCTTCACTCGTACTTTTAACACTTCTTTCACTCAATCTGGTTTTTTCAGTACCGGTAGAGCAAGATGATCAAGTGATCATCAAACAAATGCTTTCAGACTTTCTAGACAATGTGGATCAAAAAGCTACACATGATCGGTTTTGGTCTGAGATGCTGATCTATACCAGCTCATCAGGATCAAGGTTTGGCAAAGCAGAAATTATGTCAGGCTTCCAATCTGATAAAGAGCCAATAGAAAATGAATCAAAAACGTCCTTTAGTGCAGAAGAAGTAAACATCCGAATAATAGAAAATACTGCCATATTAACCTTCAAACTCATTGCAACAGCCATTGAAAATCAACAATCAACTGTGGATGAATACTACAACAGTGGGACCCTAACAAAAGAAAATAATGAATGGAAAGTAGTGTGCTGGCAAGCCACCAAAATACCCGTAGAATAGGAGTCGCCAAACAAAGAAGGGGCAGAAGTAGCCGCGCCTACCTAAATAAGCTGTAACTTGTAAGAAAGTATATACATTATATGTATATACATGATTTTTAAAGATAGATAAATGACAAATAAAGCGCGAGCACTCGAGATTCATGACCTATTGATCCAAGGTCAATTATTGGAAGCTTTTGACAAATTTTACCACGAAGATGTGGTAATAGAAGAGCCAAGAGGAACCTGGAAAGGTAAAGTAGCCTGTAGAAAACATGAGGTCGAATTCTTGGCTCAAGTGAAAGAATTTCATGGAATAGAAGTGACAAACTATGCTTCTAACGAAACCACAGGAGTGGTTTTCATAGAAACCATCATGGATGTAACCTTCCAAGATGGGAATCGTGTCCAGATGGAGCAAGTCTCTCGTCAAAAGTGGAAACATGGTCAGGTTTTCAATGAAAGATTCTACTATGACAGTGCACCTCCTATTGCATAAGAGCTAAAAAGAAAAACTTCAAAAAGGTCTACGCTGAGCGTAGACCTTTTTTTTTGATGCGCCCCATGCATGATCTTAAATAAAATCATAGAATAATATCGTGATTATGAAACAAAGTATGTACATTATATGTTTATACACTTATTATTCAAAACATTCATAATCATGACAAATAAAGAAAGAGCACAAGACATTCATGACCTTATGTTGCAAGGTCAATTACTCGAAGCATTTGACAAGTACTATCATGACGATGTGGTGCTTTCCGAGCCACGTGGAAGCTGGTCAGGTAAAGTTGCCTGCCGTCAGCATGAAGTGGAATTCTTAAGCTATGTGAAGGAATTTCACGGACTTGAAGTTAGAAACATCGCCTCTAATGAAGAGACTGGTGTGGTATTCATTGAGACCATGATGGATGTGACTTTCCAAGATGGGAATAGAGTTCAAATGGAGCAAGTTTCTCGCCAAATATGGAAAAATGGTCAAGTCGCAGACGAGCGATTCTTCTATGATAACGCTGGTGCTTAATTAAGATAATCCTGTTAAAATTCGTAAGGGTCCGTGTATAGCGCGGACCCTTTTTTATCGCCCTTCACACTCGTACTAAAGGTCCCTTTTTAGACTAAAAAATGAATTAACTTTCTTATGTGAATCATTCAACTTATTCATCTCAAATAACGTGTCCGAATTTATTGACTATCGAAAATAAACCAAGGATTGCTTCCATAGATCACTTGCGAGGTATTGTTATGTTGCTCATGGCTTTGGATCATGTGAGAGATTATTTTCATTATGATGCGTTCTTTTATGAACCAACTAACCTAGATCAAACTACTCCAGTTATATTCTTCACAAGATTCATTACCCACTATTGTGCTCCTGTCTTCGTTTTTCTTGCAGGTACTTCAGCCTTTTTTGTAGGGCGAAGAATGGAAAAGAAAGCACTTTCGACTTGGCTTGTGAAACGTGGGTTTTGGCTGATTTTTCTTGAGATCACTGTTGTGAAGCTCGCTTGGTATTTCAAATTAAATTTCTCCACTATTGACTTGATGGTCATTTGGGTTTTGGGAGCTTGTATGATTGTGCTTGCAGGAGCCATTCACCTGCCCAAAAAGTTCATCATTATTATCAGCATAATAGGAATAGCTGGACACAACCTACTCGATCGACTATCTTTTAATAATGAAGTCATCAACAATATTTGCATCCTTTTCCATGAAATGGGTCCTATTATGATTGGCGAAACAGTAATCTTCGTTGCGTATCCATTGATCCCTTGGGTATTCGTGATGCCACTAGGGTATTATTTTGGAGAACTCTATGCATCTTCTTTTCCATCCGAAAAACGCAAAAGCATTCTATTGAAAATGGGTCTTGGCCTGATTGCTGGGTTCTTAGTAATCCGTGGCATCAATGTATATGGAGACTTAAATCCTTGGGTTGCAATGGATACCTTTAGCTACACTGTACTCTCCTTCTTCAATGTCCATAAATACCCACCATCACTTGATTATTTGATGATCACTCTTGGTCCTGCATTTATTTTTCTAGCTGTTTCAGAAAAATGGGAAAACGGACTTTGGGAAAAAATAGCAATCGTTGGCAAGGTGCCAATGTTCCTTTTTTTGATTCATATTTTCGTGATTCATGGATTGGCATGTATTGCTGCGGAGCTTACGGGCTTTGGATTCTCAGCTCTGGTAATAGATGGCTGGATTACGGAAGTGCCAGAACTCAGAGGTTATGGATTTGATCTATCGATGGTCTATTTCGTATGGCTCGCCATCATTCTTATGCTCTACCCTCTTTGCAAAAAATACTACCATTACAAGTTTGCTAATAAGGACAAATGGTGGTTAAGTTACCTTTAGTTTTCACAAGTCTGCTACAACCCGGCAAACGAAGATCTATTCTTCAAGCACCAACTTCAGCCTTTCGAGCTGTCGCTGATTACTTCCTAATTGGATATTATCAATGACATTTTGCCGCTCCTTGGAGGTAAGGTGCCAGCTCAGTGAAGCCCGCTCCAACCGCTTACGGTCCAGCTCCTTCGAAGCAACAAGAAACTCTTCATCTATATTGGTGTAGGAATTATACTCTATCTCTGTCACTTCTAAAGGCACATTTAATATTGACCTTATGTATCTTATTTTCGTCTCATTGTTGATATCCTGAATATTGCTCAAGTTGTTGTAGACACTTGCTATTGGGTAGGTAAAATTCTCCACTAGTGAGGAGCTTGTCCCCGGCTCTATTGGTGTCTGCTTACGTGTATCGCGAATCACGATCACTACCACACCGCTAGTGTTCTTATCCAGCCATTCTCTAAACACATACATATACCTAGTGGCATCCCCTACTCCATAATTATCAGAAATCCCTGCATCCATAATTTCAATGGAAGGCTCGCTTGGGAGCGAAACCGTTGGAGTGATATATGGAAAAGATGCTGACATGCGCAAGGCAGATAAAAAGTTGATTTGATTGCCTCCTTGATTTTCAAATAGCTTATTGAAGTCCACCCCACTTGCTTTGAAGTTATAGTTCGTAGTAGTCTTTATATTCATGAAGGATATCGGAAGTGGTGAGATATACAGAGATCTGCCATCATTGGAAATCACTGGGGTCATGAGCATCATGGGTACTTGAGCCTCGCGCTCAGGTAATTCATAATCTCGCAGTTCCTTCTCAAGGGTGTAATCCAAATTTCGATTGAGGCTTTGCTCAAAAACATATCCTCGATCTTTGCGATATTTATTTCCTAGGTACTCAAAATTTCGAACCCTAAAGAAGGCGTCATTTACCAAAAGGGAAAAGATAATTGCATTGAGATTATCCTGACCAATATTAGCCAGCTGAGTGGCCTTAGAAGGTATTTTCATTCCTCGCTTTTTTCGTAGCAGCAATTCACGATGGTAAGCCGCACCAATCATTCCACCGGATGCTCCTGTGATCAATATAGTCTTGTCCATAATAGGAATCCCAATCTTACCATCTATCTGCTGCAGGGCATTCACTGACCAAAGTGCCGCTCGCTGACCACCACCGCTCACACATAGAAAGACGGCTTTTGGCAAACTATCCTTTTGCTTGGTTTTCCAATTATTCAATACGGAGATCATTTGTATACTATCATTTGCAAATGCCTCCTCAGAATTCAATCGATCAATAGTTTCCAGCGAGTATTCAACCCTAGGCGCCTCATAATCCAAGCCTCTGGCTTGGAACTCACGGTTTATTAAACCCCACTTTCCTAGGACATTGATGACAATGAAGCACAGGAATGCAAACGCAAGGCCCCAACCTCTGAGCCAGAAGGAAATAGCTCCAATAAGCATCACAATGAATGAAAAAAGCAAAAGCGAACTAGCAGCAGCGGGGATTTGAAAGTATTCATTGTCCATAAAGAAACCAAGCAGCAAGATCACGAGCGTTACTGCCAACTCAACAACTACTGAATTGAAATGATTTTGATCAAAAACTTTTAGGATAGCCTCCTTTTCATAAAAATCGTCGAGACCCACACAAGTCCTAATCCTTAATTTTAAATCCAAATACGAATCCACTGTATATCTCCGCTCTCTAGTCTCCTTGAGTTTGTTCATCATGCGCTCGCGGCTTAGTTTGGATTTGCGCAATCGCCGATCTACTGAACCCGCTAAGAATTTGAAAATGTCTTTATTGGTAAAACTGAAATAAACAAAGAAAGCCGCCATCATTCCGGTAATACCTAATAATAAACCGCTTATGTGCATACAAACTGCCCAGTTGGAGGCATATTCATTATTGAACTGAAAGCGCACGATGAGCACGATATAGACGATCAGCGATATGAGTGGAATCAAACTATTGTTAAGCGAAAATTTCGCAAATGGGCGTTCCAAGATCCCCACAAAAGAAAAACGATGACTATCGAGTATGTAGCAGGTGATGTGATAAGACATTGTAAAGTTCCCGAATGCCATGCCCACCAGAAAAAAGCCCCAGAAGCCTACCTCATGAAGATATTCTGGATCTAAATAAAGATAATGGATACCGTACAGTCGACCAATACCACCACTCACCATAGCGATGAATAGTATCCAAAGTATCACCAATGCAAGATTCCTTCGGATGTGATGGAAGGTGAGCTGAAGAGGAAAAGAATAAAAGAGGGCTCGGAGCTTTCGCTTCATAAACAATTGGGGTGTTTTGATGTACTTAATTTATATAAATTCGATCTACTAAACCCCGATCATGGAAAGCGAACCACAATATTTCTTGAGTCAAGATGGTCTGAGAATCTACTATCGACACTGGGAAGAAGCCAATCCAACAAAAATCCTTTGCATCGTTCATGGATTAGCAGAGCACAGCGGAAGATATACACACGTTGCTGACTTTTTTATTAACCAAGGATACGCAGTATTTGCTTTAGATCTGAGAGGACATGGCATATCTCAAGGCAAAAGAGGACATGCCAAAACATTCGATCACTTACTGAGTGACGTAGAGGAACTCTTAAAATCCGCAAGAGCTGAACACACGGATTTACCAATGTTTCTGCTTGGCCACAGTATGGGTGGAAACATAGTAGCTAACTATGTCCTCAAAAAACCAACAAATGAACTTACCGGATACATCCTCTCTTCTCCATGGCTGAGATTGGCCTTTGAACCGCCAGTCTGGAAGATGAAACTTGCAAAATTAGTTTCTGGTATTTTGCCTAGCCTGACTCAACCAGACGGGCTAGATGCAAATGCATTGAGTCGAGATCAATCTATTGTAGATGCGTACAAAGCAGATCCTATGGTACATGGGATTATCTCCGCTGGGCTTTTTACATCAGGAACCCTAGCAGGTGAGGAAGTCCTTCAAAGATCTTTCGAGATAAAAATCCCCGGTTTGATTTATCACGGAGATGCCGATCGTATTGTAAACTGGAATGCTTCTGAAGCTTTCGCGAAAAACAATAAAATGGCAACATGGAAACTATTAAAAGGGGTTTACCATGAAGGTCTCAATGACCTTGGCAAAGATGAATTAATGGCTACTATTTTAGATTGGATGGAGAGACAAATCAAATAAAGACTTGATCGAGCTACGCCATTTTTTTGAGATCTCCCATAAAAAATATCTCTCTAGGCCCAATTTTATCTAATACTCGCACATGAAAGTACAATGAAGTGAGATCGTTGATAAAGCCCCCATGAACATTGGGCTTTTGATTGATAAAGCCGCTTATACCACTTATAAAGAAATCCTTTAATTGCTGAGATGGGACGCTGAAAAGTCTACCTTCTTGCTGGTCAGAAATCTGCACATCAAAGATATGTGCAACAGTTGCATTGACATAAGAAATCTGTATAGATATATCGTCTTTCCTAACAACAAGCACTGTTCCTTTGACGGTAGCATTTGTGGAAATAAATTTTCCATAATATGTGCCAGCTAAATCGGATGTGAGATCAAATTCCATTCAACGATAAATCTTACCTGATTAAATGACGTAACCTACAATAAGAACTTGAATGGGAATATTATACGAATGAACGAGAATAGTTACACGCGATCTAAATTAAACTTGGGCAATTGTATAGTGAAAATCGCCCCTTTCCCTTCTTTGCTATCCACTTTTATAGACCCATTATGATCACTAATTATTGCATAACAAATGGCCAGACCAAGCCCGGTACCTTTACCTACTGGCCTTGTAGTAAAGAATGGTTCAAAGATCTTACCTTGAAGATCCTTTGGTATCCCGTGACCATCATCTGAAAACTCAAGCATAACAAAATCCTCCGACTGAGAACATCGAATCGTAATAGCTCCTTTATCAGTTATGGATTGCTGCGCATTATTTATAATATTAAGAAAGACCTGCGAAAGCTTACCAGGATGACACATTATGCTAGGCAGGGTAGTAGGATCGACATTGATTTCTATTCGATCCTTCAAATTAAATTTTACCAAATTGACGGTAGATAAAAGGACTTCTTTCGGATTTGCCATCATCATACTCGCCACCTCAGGTATAGCAAATGTTTTTAGATCCCGCATAAGCTCATTCACCTGATAGCAGCCATCAGTAATGCCTTTGAGAAGTGCGTCAAGCTCATTGAATAATTGAGAAAATTCTTGAGATGTCTCTTCACTTACACTTACTTGCTGGAGCAACTCTTGAATCTCATTCAGATCTCTTTTTATGGGTGACACGTTTCCAGCTACAAAGTTGATTGGGTTATTGATCTCATGGGCAAGACCTGAAGTCAGCTGACCTACTGACGCCATTTTTTCGGATTCTACAAGGAGCATTTGAGTGACCTTTAGTTTTTCCAACGTTTGGGACAAATCCCGATTGGACTTTTCAAGGGCCAAGGTGAGCTCCTTATGAGAGGTAATATCATGTTGGTGGCCGAGTAGATATTTCTCGGAACCTACTTCCAATAGTGATTTGTGAATTTCAAACCATCTGACACTTTCGTTTTGAAGCTGATATGAAACCACTGCATGATGTGAAATGCCTGTGTTCACTACCTTTTTATCCTCTTCCAAAATCCTACTAGTATCTCCCTGCTTTGACTTACCCTGAAAAGGAGTTTTTCCAAGCAAATTCTCATTACCAGCACTGAAAGACTGGGCCATAGACTCATTTATAAGGATATATTGATGAGCTAGATCCCTTACGAAAATGTGACTCGGTAATCCGTCAATTATTTTTTGGAAAAATACACGCTGATGATCGAGCTCTTTGGTTCGCTGCTCTACTAGTTCTTCAAGATGTTCCTTGTACTTATTGAGCTCTTGTTCGGCTTTTACCTTTTCAGTAATATCATAAATGCTGCAACTAAACCCAGTCACTGAGTTGTTTTCCCCATAAATTGGGCTGAATAAAAGGCTATAATAATTTTCAAGTAACATTCCTGTTATACTGAAATATTCACCAGTCAAAGCTCTATTAAAATGCTTCTGAAACCTAGAACCATACGGTTCTGGAACAAGACCGATTACAGAAACCCCTCTATCTATCTTTGAACCAAAGACAGTCTCCATTTCCCGTTTGTGCTTAGAATTGAAATGTGTGTAACAGAAATTTTTATCAAGTGAAAAAATACTTGCCAATTGAGGAAACTCCAATAATGAACGGATAGTCGAAGAGTGGGAGATTAAATCTTCTTTTTCTTTATGGCGCTCAGTATTAATAAGCGCAAAAAAACTCTTTACATAGCTGTATGTGCGCCATCCTCCCAAAGAAATAGCTAGAAATAAAGATAGTACCAGCGCCAAAAGATATATACCTCGACTAGTATCAACATTCAAAACATCATTGGCCAGACTCAAAAAAATGAGCAGTGCCAATGATGCGATGACACTGCTCATAAAGATCAAAATGATGTTTTCTGGTTTTTTAATCTTAAACATGGCCCATTAAGATAGGCGAATTAAACCATCTACGAAAGACATCATTTATTAACTATATAACTCCTCGTAGTACTGAGCGGCCATTCTATTGCTACCAAACTCAGGTACTACATCCTTCATGCCGTTCCAAACAATATCATTCCACTTTCCCGCCTTGTCATAATAAGCTGGAATCACGTTATTCTCTAAAATATGATAAAGACTTTCATAATCCGCGCGATCATGATCCTCCATACTCAATTTCATACTAGCAGGCGGTATCACAAAACTGTTTTTGCCATCTTTTGCAAACTCAGGAATCCAGCCGTCATAGGTAGATAAGTTCACGGACCCATTCATCGCAGCGGTCATTCCACTCGTGCCCGATGCCTCACGTGTGATTCGCGGGTTGTTTAGCCATATGTCAGATCCCGTTTTCAAAAGTCGAGAGAGTTCCAATTCATAGCCAATTAAGACAGCCACATTCTTTCTTCCTTTACTGAAATAATGCAATCTGTTGAATGTATCAATAGCACCTTGATCTTTAGGATAAGGCTTGCCCGCCCAGATTATTTGGATAGGTTTTCCTGTATTGGAAAGGATCTTTTCGAATCTGTCCAAATCACTTAACAGCAAGTCTGCTCTCTTGTAGCCAGCAAACCTTCTAGCCCAAACTACAGTGAGAACTTCAGGATCAAAGAGTTTCCCAGTTTGATCTGCCACCACTTTAAAAAGTGCTTTCTTCAATTCTTTTTTACGACTATCAAAAGCTTTCACATTTCCTTTTTCCATGGCTTTCAAAAGCTCTTGATCCTGCCAATACTTAGTGTTTTGAGCGTTGGTGATGGGAATGATCTTACTCACACCAGAATAACCCTTCCACATGTCTTTGGAAACTTTGGCGTGTATTTTAGAAACTGCATTGGCGCGATTGGCCATACGAAGTGCCGCTACAGTATAGCTAAGCATGCCTCCATTTACCGTTTCTGCTTCTAATTCTTGAGCCGTGAGTTCTCTTCCGAAAAACCCCATTTTATTCAAGAAATCACCCTCTCGTTCCTCATTTCCAGCAGTCTCAGGTGTGTGTGTTGTGAATACAAAATTCTTCTTAGAGTAGCCTTTATCTCTTAGGTAGTAAAATGCTGGCAAGCCGTGTCCTTCATTGAGATGATAGATGTCTGATCCGCCTAACTCCTCGACTACTTTGGCTCCACCTATACCTAAAACGATACTTTGCGAAATCCTAGTGAGGTCATTCGCGTCATACAATCTATCCGTAATAGTTCGTGACAGATGGTCATTTTCTGGCACATCAGTACTCAAGAAGTACATAGGTATGGTTCCAAAAATCTCAGGCTTCAAGCAATAAGCTCGAACATGCACATTCGCATTGTCAAGAACGCGAATCACTACTTGTATACCCGTATCTTCTAGATAAGTGTGTTCCTTCTCAATAGAAAGCGTTTCTAATGACCCATCAGATTTACGACCTTGATCGTAGTAGCCATACTTCCATAGCATACCAATACCAATCATGTTTTGCTTGAGCTCATACGCGCTGCGCATGTGCGAACCTGCCAAGAAGCCTAGTCCCCCAGAGTATATTTTTAGTGTTTGATCTATGGCAAATTCCATACTGAAATAGGCAGCCTTTTTCTTGAATTTAGGATCTGGCTTATATGGATGATACCACTTATTATATTTGGTCATATGTATGAATTCTAATTTAGGAAAGGCCGAAAATAATATTTTCGAGATAGACCTAATGGTTTATAAACCTTTTTTTAAGGAAGATTTCTATGCAAACGTTTGTGATCCAATGTATTATCAGGGATTGGGAGTGTCTCCTTCCGTTCCTACATGAAAAAGTGCATCCCCCCGATTGATCACAGGGTTGTTATTGAGTGCAATGACATGGCCAATCACAGTAGATTTTATTTTGGTCTCGTGAGCACCGTAAGGATCGCACACCTCCCCAAGTATGTCATTCTTTTTAATAGGCGATCCATTTCTCACAAAGGAATAATGCAAACCAGCCACTTTAGCCCTGACCCATGAAGACTTGGCTATTATAACCGTTTTCTTTGCGGGAACAGGTGCATCTTCTCTCATGTTCAAGTGTTTCATTACCCTTAGCATGCCAGCGATACCTTCATCAATAGCATTCTTTCTAAGCCTTAAAGATTCACCACCTTCATAGACCAAAATACGCTTATTCATCTTGAAAGCTTCCTTTCGTAGTGATCTATCTCTAAAGGGTGCGTCCAAAATAAACTTTGTTCCAAAAACAGTTGCAAGCTCTAAATTTTCTGGATCGTCAATTTTTACACGAATCTGAGGTGCGTTATTGATGCGGCTGCCGCCAGTATGAAAATCAATGCCATAGTCGATATGTGGAATAATCTCTGTCATTAGGAAAAAAGCTACCTGACTAGCTAAAGAACCTGTTTTTGAGCCTGGAAAAGACCTATTGATGTCTTTGCCATCTGGCACATCTCGGGAGAAGTTGATGAAGCCGTAGATATTAATGATCGGGATACAGATCACCGTACCACATTGCACATGGTGCAGTTTGTCACGAAGGATTCTACGCATGATCTCCACTCCATTGATTTCATCACCGTGCATTCCTGCTAGCAACATCAATGTAGGGCCTTCTTTCTTGGCCCGATGTACTATAATTGGGATATCTATGGTAGTGCCTGAAGGCAAACGTGCAATGTTTACTTTGATTTTTTTGCTCTCTCCAGGAAGAACTTGTGTGCCATCTATGATCATGATGCATGAAGTTAAATGATCTAGCCTAAAATAAAGTCTGAGAAATATCTATTTAATTATTCTAAACAGTCATTCTGCCTTTAGCTAAAGCGAAAGACTCCAGAAGCGTGGGCATCATTTTTTTGTCCTTGATTTGGTTAAACTTTTGGCTCACTTCCAGTTCTAGCCCGAGATAAGTACCTTCTGGAAATTTGGTTCGTAAATAAGTTGTGAAACCATCATCAGCACCTTTATAAGGCTCATTAAAGCGAGCGTCTAATTCTGGCATGATTTTCAAAATCTGCTTGTGCCATTCAGTGCAGAATTCAGTTTCATGTACTCGAGATTCATCAAAGAGTAATCCCACTTCCACTTCACGTTTTTCACCAAAATAATCAGGGGTAAATGTGTGCACTGAAAGATGTAAAACGACCTTTCCAGATTCCACCATTTTTGCAATTTCCGATTCTATCTTTTGCCGGTAAGGCAGATAGAAATGTTCTATCAAATGGGTTTTATCAATCTCATAAAGCGCGTTACTCCATTGAGAGAAAATGTTCGGATGGTCTAAAGAACGGTTGACCTCTATCAATAATCTAGTATAGTCATAAGTATGTACAGGCAACTCCAAGAAGGAACCAAACTCCTTTGCAATCTCAAGTGCTCCTGGGTCCCAGCCTTGATGAGTTTCCAGTATGGCCATATCCTGAAAAATCTTCTCATAGGCCACTGGAACAGCATTAGATGCATGCTCGCATGTGATCAAAATCATCAGATTTCTCATGCCATGTATGGCCTATCTTCTTGAAGACAATTGGCTAATTGGCCATATACCTTGCTAAGATTTCCTCTAGAAAAATCTTCGTTTACTGCGCTCATTAGGCGTTCTGCAAGTGTGCCATTGCTTGTGATCGTCTGGAGGGTATCCATCCAAGGTGCCAGCGTCTCATTCTCCTTATCAAAAATAAGCTGAATCATTGCTTTCCAAAAATCACCACCCGTTATTGGTTTTTCAAAGCCAAATGCGCTCGCGTAGATTTGCGGCACAATAGCCTTGCTGCCATTTTTGATGCACTCTCTGAGTATGAGATAAAGATCCTCTGTTTCGAAGGATTCCTGCGTTTTGAATGAAACGATCCTTTCTTTTACAAGGAGTTTGGCCATAGTTGTAACTAAAGCCACGATAGCTAAATCTGCACTCACACATTCTTGGATGTCAATGATTCTTATTTCTATAGCTCCTCTATCAAAACGTGCCATTGCTCCCCTAGAGTTGAGCCAAACAGGTTTCATAATGTTGCCTGTATCGAATGGTTTGATTGCTTCGGCTATGCGATCATAGATATGCTTCTGATACTGATGTCTACTAAACAGCTTTTCAGGAATTACACGACCGGTAAGAACAGGAATCTTTGATTGATTTTTCTCATAGTAATAAAGCCGCTTGTCCATATACCCTGTGAACTTCTCACTGAGAATGGGGCTGGCAGCTGTCAATGCAGGCAGCATTGGCATCAAAAATCTGATAGCCGTGTGCAGCTTAGCAAACTCTTCGTCATCATAGAAAGGCAGGTTGATATGTGTGCTTTGCAAGTTGGACCAGCCGTGACCTTTGCATCCGAAGATCCTATCATAGGCCTGATAGATTTCCTGACTTTCGTGCTCCCAAATCTTACTTTCCTTTTCTGGATTCATCCAAGGATGTGCTGCACCAGACAAAAGCATAGCGCCATGCTTTGCAAGCTCAGCATTGATCTCACGTATATCCGCCACAAATTTGTCTCGGAGACCCAGTAAATCACTTTTCGGTCCATTGGATTTGATTTCAATCACATGACTGATGAGTTCGTTGCTCCATGCTGTAAGGCCATGCTCAGTCTCTCCTTGGATGACACCCTCTTCATCCTTTAGAAGCACTTCTGCAATTGGCTTAACATCCAAAGTGTGTTTATCAGTAATCATGTATTCGAGTTCCACTCCGTAGCCCTCGAAAAGGTGTAGTCTTTTACTCATAAGTGAAATGGAAATAAGGGGTTATACCAATCGGTTCATGAACTCTTGCATAATGTTAATATATAGCTGTTGCTTGATTACAGCATCCTCTACTCCTTCATCTAAGTTTGGGTTATCGTTAATCTCAATGATATAAAACTTGTTGCCACGTTGCTTTATATCAACACCATAGAGACCCTTCCCAATCAATGATGTGGCTTTGATCGCTAAAGGAATCAACCCTTTCGGTGCATCTTCTATCGCTATGGTATCAAAGTTCCCTTCGTCTGGGATACTGACAGTACCACCTTTCCAATTAACAATCTGCCAATGATCAGCGGCCATGTAGTACCTGCACAAGTAAAGCGGCTTACCATTAAGAACTCCTACTCTCCAATCAAAATCTGTCGGTATAAACTCCTGCCCAATTACAAGTTCTGAAGTCTGGAAAAAATCTTTGAGAATAGTAAGTAACTCACCTTCATTTTTAGCTTTTTTCACTCCCTTGGAGAATGCCCCATCAGGTTGCTTTAGAATAACTGGATAGTCATAGACTGACGTGTCTATATTCTTGATCTTATCCTTTTTGATAATATAAAATTTGGGAGTAGGTATATCATGTGCACGTAGCAATTCACTCAAATAAACCTTATTAGTACATCTCAAAATAGACTCAGGGTCGTCCATAACTATCAACCCTTCTGCTGCCGCTTTCTTCGCAAACTTGAAAGTATGGTGGTTGACATTAGTAGTCTCTCGAATGAAAAGTGCGTCGTATTGAATCAACTTCGCAAAATCATTTTTCGTAATCAAGTCCACATTGAACCCGACCTTTTCGCCTGCTTTCACGAAGTTTTGAATGGCTTTGGCATTGGATGGTGGGGTCTCCTCTTCAGGATTTACCAAGATAGCCATATCATACATTCTGCGCTGAAACTGCTTTTGAAATCTATTTTTGCCTTGAAGATATTTATCAATTGACGTACTCATGAGTTCCTGTCTTTCTGCAGGAAGATCCTTGAAATTTATCGCCTTTAGGTTAGTAAGTATCCACTTATCCTTTTTGGTAAATTGCACCTTCAATATTGGCACCTGATAAAGATTGAACAATAAAGTCCCTATTCGTGCAAGCTGCTGATCTTTTACCTCACCAAAGCAAACATACAACTCTAGTTTGTCTTCCGTTTTTTTGCGCAAAAGCTGCTGTATAAGTTCTTCAAAGTCCTCCGCATCTTCACGCATCAGTGAAGGAAATCTAAATTCTTGAAGGGTGGAAATTTCGGGCATTACTTTGTGCCCACGTGCCTCAGCGAGTAGTGATACATAGTATCCAAGACTTTGGTATTGATAGCTATTGCATAGGTTGATCACCTTCACCTTTCGGGTGTTTTGGTAGGTGGTATCGTTGAAATAATCACTTGGGGATATGACCACCACATCTTTGGGTAATTCAAAAGAGTCGTTTTGACTTTCTTTTATAATGAGCTTATAAGCCATGCTTTATTTAGAAATTATTAGAAGGTTAGCATCATAAGTAACGATGCCTAATAGTATAGAATTGATCAATCGCTGAAGAGAAACGCGGTAGTAATGAGTGTCACTCAGTGGGTTGCTAGCCAAGGGGTCAGCAACATGCGCTACACGCTCTACAGTATCATAGCCATGAACCACTACAAAATGACCTGTTGGCTCACCCAATATGTCATCATATTCATTGGTTTCGCCAATTTCACGGGCACAATTGTAGAGATAAGTGGCACTGAGACCGGTTAATATTGGTCTGTTCTGATGAAGAAGCTTACGGATGAGTTTTGGGCTCAATTCCTCATACTTAATCTCACCACCTAGCTCTAAAAACTTAAGATAGTCATTGGAAGCGGCTCCTACACGTTTAGATTGTTTCAAGGATTGCTGCTCGATAATCTTAGCACGCAAATTTATACCCGGCCCAAACCATGTCGGGTCAAACATCTGAAGATTGTAAGTATAAATAGTAGCTTTAAAACCTCGACTCAATGCATGATTTCCGAGCATCACTGCTAAAGTCCCGCCTGTCTTTAGGGTTTTGACTTCAGCTATTACCTGGTCCAAACCAATCTCATCGTTGTAATAATTGTATACAGCTTGAAGGCAAGTAGGCCCACATGTTTCGTCGTTGGGCTGTGCGTGGATATCAAGACTTAGTGTCTTTACTTCCGGTTCATTTTGGGTAATCAAAATTTAAACGTCATCTACGTCTTTATTTATTATCAATCGATTGCCGCGATTGTACGTGAAATAGTTCCAAACCCAGTTGGCAAATACTAGGAATTTACGACGTATTCCAACGATAGAAAACAAATGCACAAACATCCACACAAACCATCCGAAAAATCCACCGAAAGAAATATTGAATGGCGCATCTACCACAGCTCTATTTCTACCTACTGTAGCCATCGACCCTTTATCAGTGTATTTAAACGGCTTCATTGGTTTCTTAGCTATGAGTCTTATTAGGTTCTCACCCAAATGCTCAGCTTGCTGAATCGCAACAGGCGCGAGTTGCGGATAACCTTTTGGATTCTTTTCGCTGATCTGAAGGGCTACATCTCCAATAGCATATACAAACTCATGTCCTTTGGCTAAGTTGTGTTGGTCTACTAATATTCTGCCTTTATCTACTGCTCCTTCTCGCAAACCTGGGATCAGGTTACCTTTTACCCCAGCAGCCCAAATCAAACAATTAGTTTTGATTTGGGTGCCATCATTGAGGAAGGCTGTTTGGTTTTCGTAGGTCTCTACGATTGTGTTTAAAATCACATTTACCCCGAAATGCTTCAAATATTCTTTGGCCCTTAGACTAGATTTTTCACGCATTGGCGGTAGCACTTTAGCTGAGCCTTCAATTAAATGAATCTTCATTTTATTGAAATCCAGCTCTGGATAGTCCTTTGGCAAGACGTGCTTTTGCAGCTCTCCAATTGCGCCGGCTAGTTCTACTCCTGTTGGTCCACCACCCACTATCACGATATTCATGTATCGTTCAAAAGCCTCTTCGTCGCTACCATCTAGCTGTAGAGCATCTTCAAAATTGGATATGAGCCTTGTGCGAAGCTCTATGGCATCACTCATCTCCCTTAATTTGAAAGCACCTTTTTCCAAGGCTTTATTCCCGAAAAAATTGGTAGTAGCACCCGAAGCAATCACTAGGATGTCATACTTGATAAATCCAATATTGGTCTCAAGCTTTTTCTCATTTGCATGAATTTGCTTCACCTTGGCCATGCGGAAATGAAAATTCTTGTGGTCTCTAAGAAACTCACGCAAAGGACTCGATATTTCACCCGGTGAAAGTCCCGCAGTAGCTACCTGATAAAGTAGAGGAATAAAGGTGTGGTGGTTGTGTTTATCAATCATCACTATCTGAACCTTTTCGTTACTTAGCTTTTTCACCAATTCAACACCAGCAAATCCTCCTCCAATAATGACCACACGCGTTAAATCTGTCCACGGAATTCGCTCGGTTATTTTACTTTGCTTCGCTCTGGGTTTAGATATTAGTTCTTCCACTTTACTTCGCCTTTTTTAATTAGATCATTGCAAAAATAACTATCCTTGTCATTGATCAATGCACATCATACTACGTGTATCGCCAATAGTCGGATGAAAGAATTGAGAGTATTTTTTAACTAATTTTTCACAATGGAATTAGACAAAAAAGTTGTCAAATCGTGGTACATGTATGACTGGGCAAATTCAGTCTACAATCTTGTTATCAACACCTCAATTTTTCCAATTTACTATACAGCGGTTACATTAAATACCAATGGATCTGACAAGGTGAATTTCTTTGGGTTTGAAATAGTGAACTCTGTATTGTATAGCTATGCGATCTCAATTTCCTATTTACTTGCCGCCATCATTCTGCCAATTCTTTCGGGTATCGCAGATTATACTGGTCAAAAGAAAAAGTACCTAAGGATTTTTACCACGCTTGGGGCAATAGCTTGTATGGGTATGTTCTTCTTCACTTCAGAATCCCTCGAATGGGGAATTTTATGCGTAGTGATTGCCAGTCTAGGCTATAGCTCAGGACTTGTGTTTTACGATGCCTTCCTTCCGGAAATTGCCCCCCCTCATCTAACGGATAAAATCAGTGCAAAAGGATACTCTTATGGGTATGCTGGTAGCGCACTTATGCTCATAGCAAGTCTTGTACTTATTACATTTTACGATTCGTTTGGTTTCCCAGATAAAGGAATGGCTACACGTGTGGTTTTTTTACTAGTGGGTGTTTGGTGGATTGGATTCGCCCAAATACCACTGAAACATCTTCCCAACAATGTCTTTAACAGAAAGCCAACAGGCAGAGTGCTAATGAATGGTTATCTAGAATTGAAAAAGGTATTTATCTCTGCTAAGAAATTGCCGGATCTGAGAAAATACCTAGGAGCTTTCTTCTTCTTCAATATGGGTGTACAAACGATCATGATACTCGCCACACTATTTGGAACGAAAGAGTTAAATCTGGGAGCTGATCAACTAATTCCTGTTATCCTCATTATCCAGTTTGTAGGCATATTAGGAGCTACACTTTTTGCAAAAATCTCCGACAAGAAAGGAAATATTTTTTCACTTCAGTTGATGATATTTATTTGGGTAGGAATTTGCGTTTTCGCCTATACAGTCACCACGGTCAATCAATTCTACGTGGTTGCTGTATTGGTGGGTCTTGTAATGGGTGGTATTCAAGCCCTAGCTAGAGCAACATTTTCCAAACTTATCCCAAAAGACACAGTAGACCATGCGTCATATTTTTCGTTTTTCGATGTTACATTCCACATCAGTGTGGTATTAGGTACATTTAGCTATGGGCTGATAGAACAGCTCACAGGAAGTATGAGAAATAGCACTTTGGCTCTTGGCTCTTATTTTATCATCGGGTTCGTCATCTTGTTCTTTGTGAAAATGCCCAAACCCAATCATGGAACCTCTTAAGTTACCACCATGCGATCTGCGTCTCAAAAACGAAGAAGGCAATGAATATGTCTTCGATATTGTACGGAAAAAATATGTGGTAATGACTCCTGAGGAGTGGGTTAGGCAGCATTTTGTTCATTTGATGATTAATCATCTAGGTTACCCCAAAACATTGATGCGTATTGAATCAGGGCTGACTTACGCAAAATCCAACAAGAGATCTGACATAACATTGATGGACCGTGATAAAGGGATTTTTTTACTTGTGGAGTGCAAAGCGACTGACGTCAAAATAGATCTCAAAACTGTCAATCAAGTCAGTATCTATAACAAAACACTTGGCGCAAAAAACATTGCTGTAACAAATGGGCTCAAACATTTCATTTGGGCATTTGATGGAGAGGAGTACCATCAAATGAAAACCTTCCCTGCTTACCCATTGATATAAAAAAAGGCGCCGAAGCGCCTTTCAAAATCATAAAATCTTTAATATTTAAAGAAATTTCTCTACCCTAGAAAAAGGTAAATCAAACGCCTTTGCTACACCTTCATATACGATCTCTCCATTCACGATATTGAGGCCTAGGAGTAACTCTCTATTTTCTTTAGCTGCTAGTTTCCAGCCCTTATTCGCCAATTGAATGGCGTATGGCAAAGTAGCATTTGTAAGAGCAAGTGTAGAAGTATAAGGTACAGCTCCTGGCATGTTAGCTACACAGTAGTGCAAAATACCATCGATTACATATGTCGGATCTTGATGCGTAGTAGGCTTACAAGTTTCGATACATCCTCCTTGATCTACAGCTACATCCACCAAGACAGTTCCTGGTGCCATTTCCTTCAGCATATCTTTAGTGATCAAATGTGGCGCTTTTGCTCCAGGAATCAAGACAGCTCCTACTATCAAATCATGCGTAGAAATCAGCTCTCTGATGTTGTATTCATTGGACATGAATGTATTCACATTAGCTGGCATGATATCATCCAGATATCTCAATCTCGGAAGACTTACATCCATAATAGTGACATCAGCACCCATACCTGCTGCCATTTTAGCAGCGTTGGTTCCTACTACTCCACCTCCAAGAATTAAAACTTTAGCAGGACGTACACCCGGGACTCCTCCAAGAAGTATTCCTCTACCACCCATTGGCTTCTCAAGGTATTTCGCTCCTTCTTGAATAGACATTCTTCCCGCTACCTCAGACATTGGAACCAATAAAGGCAAAGACCTGTCTGGTTTTTCAACTGTTTCATATGCTAAACAAACAGACCCACTTGCCATCATTGCTTTAGTAAGCGGCTCATACGATGCAAAGTGGAAATAAGTAAATAACAATTGATCCTTCTTGATGAGTTTATATTCTGGCTCAATAGGTTCTTTTACCTTGATAATCATCTCAGCAATAGCATAAGTCTCCTCTATCGTAGGAAGCATTGTAGCTCCAGCTGATTCGTACATTTCGTCAGTGAATCCACTACCTTCACCAGCTGTGGATTGCACATAGACTTCATGTCCATGTTTGGAAAGCTCTATCACTCCAGCAGGAGTCAAGGCTACTCTGTTTTCGTTATTCTTGATCTCCTTAGGTACGCCGATTATCATAATTAATGTCTTTTATGGGTATTAGTGAGCGCAAAGATAAAGGTCGGTTTTCAGATTAATTTATAGCAATGAAAATTCGATACAAGCGAGAACCACTCAGAAATAACGCCATAGATAATTCTGTGATTGACTGAATAATTAAAATTTATTACTTTATAAACCGCTTCTATTCAACAGGCAGAACAATATTCTATGGGTTCCCCTAAATTTTTTCATGTCAATTCTGTAAATTTGAAGACCTTTTGCTTTCGAAAAACAATACCACTTCTCCATGAGCATAACGAAAACCAATACCGATATCAAACTTAACAAAGTAGATATTCTCTCCGATTACGCCTTGGCAGTTGAGAGCCGTGAGGATAGTCTTATTGGACGTAAGGAAGTTTTCATGGGGAAGGCCAAATTCGGAATATTTGGTGACGGAAAAGAACTCGCTCAGATAGCGAAAGCTAAGTTTTTTCAGAATGGAGATTGGAGATCTGGCTATTACAGAGATCAAACATTCGTAATGGCCATCGGTCAGGTAACTTCACAGCAATTCTTCGCACAACTTTATGCTCACACAGATGTAGAGGCTGAGCCAGCATCTGCAGGTAGAATGATGAACGGGCATTTCGGCACACGCTCAGTAAATGCAAAAGGCGAGTGGAGTACTTTGACTGACATGAAGAATAGCAGTTCTGATATCTCCCCTACTGCTGCTCAGATGCCAAGATTGGTTGGATTAGGTTGGGCAAGCAAGCTCTACAGAAACAATCCTGGATTAAAAGATTTTAAAGATTTCTCTATTGAAGGAAATGAAGTTGCCTTTGGAACTATTGGCAATGCAAGTACTTCTGAAGGTCATTTTTTCGAAGCAATGAATGCAGCAGGCGTCCTTCAAATACCGGTGGTAATGTCTGTATGGGATGATGGATATGGGATCTCTGTTCCTCAAAAATACCATACTACCAAAGAATCTATCTCAGAAGCCATGGCAGGCTTTCAGCGCACTACTGAGAAAGCAGGTATTGAGATTTTTAAAGTAAAAGGTTGGGACTACCCTGCACTGATTGAGACATACAAGAAAGCTGTCAATCTTGCTAGACAACAACATATACCTTGTTTGGTACATGTCGAAGAGCTTACTCAGCCTCAGGGGCATTCCACATCTGGTTCACACGAGCGCTACAAACCCAAGGAGAGACTTGAGTGGGAAAAGAATCATGATTGTATTCTTATAATGAGACAATGGATGCTTGAGGAATCCATTGCAACTGAAGAAGAGTTAATCAATATTGAAAAAACTGCTAAAGCTAAAGCTAAAAAAGCTCGAGAGAATGCTTGGAAAGATTATTCTCAAAATCTGAAGGATGATATAAATACAGCCTTGGAACTTATAAGCCGTGTAGCACTAAACTCTCCCAACAATAAGATCATCCAAAATATCAAGAATGAGTTGAGAGGCACACTCAACGCCATGAAGGCGGATATCTTAAAAGCTGTAAGAAAAACTTTGCGATATCTTCGAGAAGAAAACTCGCCAGAAAAACTAAAATTGCAAAAATGGCTTAGTGAAAAACAGGCTCAATATGCAAATGAATACAACTCTCACCTATATAGTGAATCAGAATATTCACCACTAGAGGTTGCAAGTGTACCTCCAGTATATAATGATGAATCTGGTCTCGTAGATGGTCGTGAAGTGGTACAAGCATGCTTTGACTCATTGTTTGCCCGAGACCCTCGTGTCATCGCTTTTGGAGAAGATGTAGGCCGTATTGGTGATGTCAACCAAGGATTTGCTGGCCTACAAGAAAAGTATGGTGAAATACGAATAACTGATACCGGAATCCGCGAGCTAAGTATCATTGGACAAGGAATTGGTACTGCATTAAGGGGATTGAGACCGATAGCCGAAATTCAATACTTAGACTATCTGATCTATGCTCTCCAAACGCTTTCGGACGATCTAGCATCATTGCATTATCGTATGAAAGGCGGCCAAAAAGCCCCACTCATTATCAGAACACGTGGACATAGGCTAGAAGGTGTTTGGCATAGCGGCTCCCCCATGGGTATGATCATCAATTCCCTACGTGGAATTCATGTGCTCGTACCAAGGAATATGACGCAAGCTGCAGGCTTTTACAATACCCTTATTGAGGGGGATGATCCAGCCATCGTTATTGAGTCTTTAAATGGCTATCGTCTGAAAGAAAAAATGCCGAGCAACATTGCTGATATGAGAGTTCCTTTAGGCTTTCCTGAAATTCTCAGAGACGGTAGTGATATCACCTTGGTGACATATGGCTCCATGTGCAGAATGGTGATGGAAACTGCTTTGCAGCTGAATGAATTCGGGATCTCTTGTGAAGTGATAGACGTCCAGACACTTTTACCCTTCGATCGTCCAAAAACAATCGTTGAGTCACTCAAAAAGACAGGCAAAATCGCATTCATCGATGAGGATGTCCCAGGTGGCGCCTCAGCATTTATGATGCAGAATGTATTAGAGAGAGATAAGGGTTTCCAATTTCTAGATGCGCAACCTATCACTATCACAGGACAAGAGCATAGACCTGCTTACGGAACTGATGGTGACTATTTCTCAAAACCAAGCACGGAAGATGTTTTCGAACGAGTTTATGCTATCATGAATGAATACAATCCACAGGATTATCCAGCGATATTATAACAGTTAATTCACTTCCTCTGTGATTTGTGGCAAAGTGACATCTGGGCTTACTACGATATTACTTTTGTTCAAATCTCGATCGTAAGCGTAGAATGTAAGCCTAAATGTGTCAAGCTTTAGTATTGTAGGAAATCCTGCCGAAAGCATTGCATAAGTAATGGTGCCATTCAAGGACTTCCCAAGACTTCCCTGATCAAAAATTGGAATACGTCCATCAAAATCTACAACAGCGCAGTTGGCATTGGCAAATGACGATGCAAAATCTATCTCCATATATTGACCTTGCCGCTTTCGCTCAAAAGTGACATGCAGGTTGTTGTGATATTCATTTTTCTCAATGAAAAATGTATCGATTGGTCCATTTTGATAGCTTCCTATTTGATATTGACTACAATTGTAAATTGGCCTATTGTCGTCCTCACTGTAAACCAAAGACGATCCGTTTGGATCCACAAGGTAAAAAGGTGGAACAACGTCAGGATCGGAATAGGTCACGAGACTATCTCTAGAATCTAAGATTAAATTATATGGGTGATAAGGTCTAAAAGTCTCTGTAGCTTCCAGACCAATATTCCCATCCCCATCTTCAAAATCAAATCTCAGCACCAATGAATCCGCACCTTGTGATGTATCACGGAACTTTAAATCATTAAAAGATATTTTGGGTGTATCCGAAAATTCAGGAGGCGTAATACAGCCAGTCATCACTAGTGTGATTAAAAATAAGGATATTTGAATTTTCAGGTTACTCATTGTTTTCAAAGACAAAACTATTCTTTCTTTCCCTTATTGCAGGCCTCTAGATGTTTGATTACCATAAATTTAAAAGTGAAATATTTCAAATTGACAATTCCTCTTTTGAATTCTACGCATTAGCTGTCTTTAGGTATCAATATAATTGCAATCCAATTTATAAAGCTTATTGTAATCAGCTAGGCAGACAACCTTCCAACGTAAATAGTATCTATGAAATTCCCTTTCTACCAATAGAATTTTTCAAAACACATAAGATCACATCTGGGAATTGGATTCCTCAAAAAGTATTTAAGAGTAGTGGAACTACAACGAGTACAAGAAGTTCACATTTTATTAAAGAACTTGAATTTTATCACCAAGTAGCTAAAGCAACATTTGAAACGAACTATGGTCCACTTCAGAATCTTGAAATAGCTGCATTGCTTCCCTCATATCAAGAGCAAGGTGGGTCCTCACTTATAAGTATGATTGATCATTTCATGCAGTTCAGTAAGCCACAAAGTAGGTATTATCTCAATGAAAAAGGACTACTAAGATCTCAACTAATCCAAACTCAAAATAAGGTGCTTCTAATAGGTGTTTCATACGCCATTTTAGACCTTATAGAGGAATCATCTATTAGTGCTGATCATTTGATTATAATGGAAACTGGAGGCATGAAGGGTAGGAGAAAGGAAATGATTCGAGAGGAATTGCATGAAATTATCTGTGCAAAAAGTGGAGTACAATCTGTTCATTCAGAATATGGAATGACTGAGCTTACTTCACAAGCTTACTTCAAAGGAGAATCTTTCCAATTCCCCCATTGGGTGAAGGTTTTAGTAAGAGATATTAATGATCCACTTTCTTTCCAATCTGAAAATAAAACTGGCGGAATCAATATAATTGACTTAGCAAACATCGACTCATGCTCCTTCATTGAAACCAAAGATCTAGGCCAATTAAGCAAGGACGGAACTTTTAAAGTGCTAGGCAGGTTTGACAACTCGGATATAAGAGGCTGCAATCTTTTAATATAAGAACTGAACAATAAGCCACCTTTTTTTTGTTTAGAACCGAATAAATGATACTTTTGAAAAGGTAACCCCTATAAACTGCTCCAAATTAAGTAGAAATTAAGCCGCTCATGAAATTAAAAATCGTAATCATCGCCCTTATAGTTATAGGTTTTTCGGCATGTACTCAAAAAACATGTCCTACTTATGCTACAGTAGATCAGCCAATCGAAGAAGTAGCTAAAGTTTAACTTTTACTAAATCTCCACGTACTTCTTGACATCTTCTTCACTGATTTCATCAGAAGACATTATCATAAGTCTTTCGACAATATTTCGGAGTTCTCGGATATTTCCAGTCCACTTGTAACTCTTTAGGAGCTCCATAGCTTTTAAATTTATTGCCTTTACTGCACTACCGTATTCCTCGGCTATTTGGTTCAAAAAGTGATTGACAAGCATTGGAATATCATCACTCCTATCACGTAGTGCTGGCACTTGAATGATCATCACACTCAAACGATGAAAAAGGTCTTCTCTAAATCGACCTGCTTCTATCTCTTCACGCAAATTCTTATTAGTTGCAGCCAATACGCGCACGTCAACTTTAATACTCCTCTCACCCCCTACTCGTGTAACTTGATTCTCTTGAAGTGCACGCAGGACTTTCGCTTGAGCAGAAAGGCTCATATCACCGATCTCATCAAGAAATAATGTTCCTCCCTCTGCTTGTTCAAATTTTCCGATGCGCTGCTTATGTGCTGAGGTGAAAGATCCCTTTTCGTGACCAAAAAGCTCACTTTCTATTAATTCAGAAGGGATTGCAGCGCAGTTTACTTCAACTAATTGCCCATTAGATCTATTGCTTTTCTCATGCAACCAGCGAGCCACCAATTCCTTACCTGTACCATTTTCACCTGTGATTAATACTCTTGCATCAGTGGGTGCTACCTTCTCAATGGTGTTTTTGATTTCAGAGATTGAAGAGCTCTCACCAATGATATCATACTTCTTGTTGATTTTTTTCCTGAGTCGCTTTGTCTCCGTTTTTAACGTGGAGTTGTTTAGGGCATTTCGTACTGTAAGAAGTAGTCTATTCAAATCTGGCGGCTTCTGTATGAAATCATAAGCGCCCTTTTTGGTGGCATTGACCGCAGACTCAATTGTACCATGTGCAGACACCATGATGAATGGTGTATCTATATCATTCTCTACAGCCTTATCAAGCAATTCTAAGCCATCCAGTTTAGGCATTTGAATATCACAGAGAATAACATCATATATATTCTTTTGGAGCATATCCCAAGCCTCTTCTCCATCAGGAGCCTGACTCACTTCATAAGACTCATCTTCGAGGATATCTTTCAGCGCTTGACGGATGACCTTCTCATCATCAACTATTAAAATGTGTGGCATGAATTCATTTTAGGATAAAAAAAAGCAAGTCTGTAAGCCGGGTTCTGTACTTCGGAGAATGCCCCAAAGTGCTCATCATCTATCTAGCCTTGACATCACTATCAAAGTCTATCAGCCCACCCATTCCGCATATGGACGAGCAGTCCTTAAAGCGGAACCTATTTGGCCTTTCAGCCCGCAAGGTTTACCATGCGTCCTTACTCACGTAAGAACCGGTGAGCTCTTACCTCACCTTTTCACCTTTTCCTATAGAGTCACCTCTAGAGGTAGTTTGTTTTCTGTGGCCCTGTCTGTAACATTATCATCACTAATAATGCCCCTTCCTGTTAGGAAGTGCGGTGCTCTTTGCTGCCCGGACTTTCCTTACTCGATAAATTGAGTACGATGAGCCGACTTGCTTCACAAAAATACGATAAATCAATTGATATCTTGACCGGTAATTTTGAACTCCCATTCATCAGCAGTTTCGGCTACTTCACGAATCATTTCGTCTATGAGACCTTCATCGGCGTAATCCAAAAAAATGGAAGTATCAACCTTTAAGTATCCGTCTTCTACAATAAAATTGGTGTGGACAAAATCTTTACTCGCTTCAAGAATGGCTGGGTAGTCGATTGCATGTGTGATTTCACAAACTTTAGAAGTCACTTGAACCGCTTTGCGGTTATACATATCATGGTCAATGATCCGAGCAATCACTGTTTGGAATCGCTCATCCTTCAATGGAACAACGAATATAGAATGGTTATCATCATACTCATGATACTCCCCTCCTGTCTTTTCGGAAAATTTCTTACTGAATGCTTTAAAATCCATAGTGTTAAAAGTTATCGAAATATACGAAATTTTATATGCTAAAGTACAGCCTCTTTGTAGGTTTCTATAGCTCTTAAGCGAACAGTTTTGTGATCAACCATTGGTTTTGGATAATCAGGAGTGTCCAACTCAGGAATCCACTTTCGAATATAGCGTAGCTGCGGATCAAATTTCTCCTGCTGGCTGGTTGGATTAAAGACCCTAAAATATGGCTGGGCATCGGTACCTGTACCAGCTGCCCATTGCCAACCACCGTTGTTACTACTCAATTCGAAATCCAATAATTTTTCCGCAAAATACTGCTCTCCCCATCTCCAATCAATTAATAAATGCTTAGTAAGAAAACTAGCAACAACCATCCTTACCCGATTGTGCATATATCCTGTAGCATTCAGCTCACGCATTCCCGCATCCACGATTGGATATCCAGTTTTGCCCTGACACCACATTTCAAATTGATCCTTATCATTTATCCATTTGATTCCGTCATACTTTGGCTTGAATGATGATGATACAACATGCGGATAGTGTGCGAGTATCATCATATAAAATTCCCTCCAAATCAGCTCGCTTAACCATGTATCTGATAGAACTCTTGCCCTTTCTACTACACTTCTTATACTTAGTGTACCAAAACGTAAATGCACTCCAATTTTTGATGTGCCATCAATAGCAGGAAAATTTCTTTGAGCATCGTATTGTTCTATAGTTGAGGGATCGATGCTTGTTTTGGGAAAGGAAATAGAAGAACGAGAAAATCCAATATCTTCCAAGCTTGGAATCTCAATATTCAGAGAACACAAACCTTCTAACTTAGTTTCAGATGGAAATCGCTCAATATTGATCTGGGAAAACTTCTCCAGCCACTTATTTTTATAAGGTGTAAATACTTTGTAAGGTTCACCTTGGTCATTAAAAATCTCACCTTCTTCAAATATAACATGGTCCTTAAAAGTGAAGAATTCAACACCCCTTTCAGCTAGCATTGTTTTCACCTGATCATCACGGAGCTTAGCATATGGCTCATAATCTCTATTTGCGTAAACAGAGACTACCTCAAACTTTTGAAATAATTCATTAAAGGCCGAGAGTGGCTTACCTTTTAAAACAATAAGAGACGAGTTGTGCTTACTATAAAGATCATTTAAGTGAGTTAGCTCATCATGAATAAATGTAACGCGAGCATCATCTTTTGCACTGAGATCGTCCAATATTTCCTCATCAAAAATAAAGATGGGAACAACCGGGAATTCAGAAGTTAAAGCATAAAATAAGCTGGGGTTATCTTCGATTCGAAGATCCCTCCTATGCCAGAAAATATTGACTTTTTGCATTCCTTTGGAACTAGTAGACCATCCAATTGTTCAATTCAAAGCTCGCTCTTTTGAGACATCCTTCGGCTTACTCTTTATGGCTTCTTCTCTAGTTTTAGTAAGAAGTTCTTTAAAATCATCAAATGATTTGACGTATTGAAAACTTAACCCTGATTCTCTCTGAAGCTGATTCGCAAGCTCTTCGGTCTGGCTAAATGCCTTTATTCGGAGATGGCCATCAGGAGTGAGCAAATATCTAATCGACCAATCTCCAAAATAGGCACTTGTTGTTAGCGTTTGGGCGGTATTGTCAGATTGCGGTAACGCACCTCCGCCGCTCACACGTAGCCTTCCGTCAAGAAACGTATATGCCAATCGCAATTGGAATGTATTGAAAGCATTTTGATCTAGCGATGTGAGGTCCATATCTATTTCAAGATTTTCATCCACCTGACTGATGAAATAAGAAAGTTGATTCGACAAGAATTCACTTATGCTACCTTGAACGTCAGTTCCTCCAACAGTAAAAAAGCTCGATCTTGGGGTGAATTTTCTTAAAATGAGTAAACTGAATACTTGACGCTTAAGTTCTTGTTCGTCATTGTTGATATTGAAGAGTGAAGTCCTCACGTTCGATGTAGGTGAAGATTGAGTCTCTTCTATGGATATTCCAAAACTAATACTAGGTGCAAGCATTTCCCCTGTAAGATTTAGAGAAACAAGGATTGGGTACTTCTGTTGGATGCCATCACTTTCTGTTGGTTGGTTGAAGTCGTCAAATGAAGCCAACTGCCTATAGGTAGCTTTCATGTCTAATATACCCTCATAAGGATCACCGTACCATGAGATACGACTTCCCGGAACTACATTAAATTCCTTATTGATGCCAATAGCTGGAATGGTAAAATTATAACCGCCCTCGGTGATATTGAGATCACCAAATAACTCGAACTCCCCATTGGTATCTAAGGTAAGACTCAAGTTACCTTCACCACGCCCACGAATAATATCACCAGTACGTATATCGAATATCAATTCCACATAGGCATCAGGTGTTACATCTAGCTCAAAATTCAAAGTGATCCCTGAGATACTTTCTTTGATTATCTGATTGATATCTATCGTACTAGTCGTGTCTTTGAAGTCTACGAAAGTGATATACTCTTTTTGTGTCACCTCAGTGTTGTCTGATAATGGAATAAAAAACCGAGTGCCCTTCTCGGTGGTAGCCTTCGCATTAATAACTAAATCATTGATTGGTCCTGAAACAGTGATATCTCCTGTGGCATAAGCTGAGCCATAATAAAGTTTGTTATCAATGAATGTGGTATTCAAAAAGTGGAAATTGTTGGCAGCTATTTTTAAGTCTGTTCTGAAATTTTTCAACCCATCGTGAAGTAACGAACCATTAAGAGAAGCCCTATTATTGTTTCTGTCGTACAATTTAACACCAACAAAATCAATTGAATTGGTCGTGAAACTCATATCACCGTCAAAATTATATTTGGTCCCTAAATAATCAAACCGAAATGATCCTTCAGTCAATTTGCTAGAGCCAATCAGATTTGGGGAATTAAGACTTCCATTTATCAAAAGATCTCCTGTGGCAAAGCCCTTCATTTCGGAAAAAAGCCCAGTAAGAAGCGGATCCAACAATTCCAAATTAGCTTCCTCAAAACGAATTGTAATATCAAGTTGATCATCTACTTCAAAAGGTGAATAAATGCCACTTAGCGATATTGTATTGACTGAAGCTCTATTGACATTCAGGTCAATCCCCAAACCTCGACGATCTGCATCCCAAGAAGTGCTGCCTGAAATGTCTCCAACATCAAATCCATCTAGTGTGAAACCAGTGATATCAAAATCACTGTCCACAATGATTGTTTCGTCTTCTGCTTCACGATTTATCAATACTGATGCATTTACAATTCCCTCCAAATCCATAGGTAAAACAGTACTCAAAGTCCTTAAATGAAAATCATTTAAAAGCAAATCCAGATTCATCTCAGTTGTAGGAGAATAAATACCCTTAAGTCTAATTGATTGCTCGTTTTGATATAGCTCCATCCGATCAAATAAAAGAATATCCTGCCTGTAAGTAATCTTATTGAATGGATTGAACAACCATCGCTCATCAAATGCAATGAGCCTGGATGGTAGAAAATTAAATGTGAGGTTATCGTCATTTAAATTCAACTCACCATTTAAATACAGTGAGCTGCTTGTTTCGGGCTGAGCCAAACGCGTATTAAGACTTATCTTCTTATTAAACCAAACTGCTTCTAAGGACAAATTCTCTGTAGATGAGCCTTGATACCATTGCTTACCAGAACTGATATAACCTGATGCAATAATGCCGGTACTATCGATTGCCTTGGAAAAATTTAAATCCAACAGATTCTTACTGAACCCAAATCCGTTTAAATTCAATGAATCAATTTCGGCAAATATGGCGAGTGTAGCATTGCGCCGTTGGTAAAACGTCCCATCTATTTTCTCGTTGGGACTTATGTAAAAATTATCTCCTAAAATCCATCTACCATATTTGCTGGCATCATATAATTCAATTAGAAAGTCTATAGAATATTTACCCTCTGATGGTTCTGTTGTAGATCGAACCATAGGGGCTTCCCCATTTGGGTTAAAATAAGATCGTAAGTCAGCTATAATCTTAGTGACATCACTCGAAATTCGAGAGAATAAGAAATCACCTTGCAGTTCAACCCTAGCTTCTGGTAACTCAACAACTACTAAGCGCTGTTCATTCTGAATATTCGATGCGATTTCAATGGAATCAATTAAAATAGAGCGACTTCCATATATCACATTCAAATCGGCCATACTTACCTTCCCCACAATGCTATCCAAAGTTAGACCTTGCAGGTCCGCCGAAATTCTACCGCGTAATCCAAGCGTATCTGAACTCAGTCCTAGTGCATAAAGGTTTAAAGTATCAATATCCCCAGAGATTTTAATGATTTCAGGTTGCTCTTTCAAATCTATACTTCCTTTCAAATCAAGGTTACAATTTGGATCTCTTACAAATAGAAATCCACTAAAAAACTCTGCGGCAAAATCGCCCCGTGTGTGAATCAACTGATAGCGATAATCCAAGATTTCGGATTGCTTAATATTAGCATCCAAGAAGAATTCCGCATTTTTAATGCGGGTTCCTTGCCCTTTGATAGTACCATCTAAGCTTACTTGCCCAACCTCTGAACGCTCCAGTAGTCTTCCCAATTCAAATCGATCCAGCACGAGTCTTCCTGAGTATTTAGCGTTATCTATCCCATTTTTAAACTTTAGGTTCAAATCTGACTTCACATTACCCATATTAGTCTTGAATGACGCATTAGCAACAAAGTCATTTATGAACCCCGAGAAACGTCCTTGAATATCCACCGAGCCAAGTTTGTAAAGCTCAGGGACTATTCGATCAGTAAAAGCATCCAAATCCCTAATTAGTATTTGAGCATTTTTAATATCTGCATCAACAAATGTTTCAGAGACATTTGGTAACCCAAATAAACTCAATCGGCCTTGCATGCTTGTCCCTTTACCAAAAGACAATAGCAATTCATCTATATCCAACCGAGGGACAGTCCCTACGATATGACCATCAATTCTAAAGGAAAAAGGATCTAGAGGGATATTCACAAAGTAATCCAAGTCGTTACTGGATAACTCACTTGACTCCAAGGAAACATCCAGTGACACTTTATTGACAAAATCGGAAAGGTCTTGAATGGATTCAAAATTCATTCCTATAGATCCATGAATCTTCGAATGACTTGTTGATAGTTCAAGATCCGAAAATCCCAGATAATCCTGCTTGAGGTGGAAGTCTCCACTTAATTCCTCTACACTCAGTTTACTGACTGAATCATAAACAAAAATATGATCAACATGCAAATCCAATTCACCTTGGTCTACATTGAAATCATAGCTAAGCATATCTTTTATATCTAACCTAAAATGACCATAATCAAACAGCCCTTGTTGTAGGCTATCTTTAGTTTCGTCTTGATAAGAAAATTGAAATTTATCAATTGAGATCTTATCAATGCCAATAGCCATTGAAACTTTAGAACTGTCTTTTACTTGAGAATTTAGATTTTGCAGTGACTTGATAAACTGAACAATATTTATACTGGAAGTATCTGCATAATTGACAATTCGTAGAAACCCTACATCTATTTTCACCTCATCAAATGCTAGAGATTTAGTGGAAAGTATCCTCTGTAGCTCAAAATCAACCGTCAATTTGTTGGTTTGGAGCATGGGGAAATGTTGATAATCCAAAATGCTGGCATTATGAACTATGACCCTATCAAACCATTTGATTTCTATCTTATCAACAGATAGTTCGTGTCCTGTCTTGGCACTTATTTCAGCGAGGATTCTTTTTGTTATGTAGCTTTGAAAATCTGAAGACTGCAAAGCAACTATAACCAAGGCCAGTGTTACGGAGAGCAGGGTAACCAGCCAAAGGAATAATCTTCTTAGCCAAACAAAAACACTTCTTAACTTTACGGCCAATATTTTGAATATAAGAATCCTATGAGTATGACAATCTTAGGAATAGAATCATCATGTGATGAGACAGCTGCTGCTGTCTGCAAAGATGGAAAAATTATCAATAACATAATTGCCACACAATCTATCCATGAGCAATATGGTGGAGTAGTACCCGAATTGGCTTCTCGCGCTCATCAAAAAAACATTGTACCAGTAGTATCTGAAGCTCTGAAATCCGCACAAATAGATCTAAAAGACATAGATGCTATCGCATATACTCAAGGACCTGGCCTTCTTGGTGCTTTACTTATCGGCTCTGCCTTTGCAAAGTCTATGGCACTTGCTTTGGATAAACCAGTGATACCCGTTAATCACATGAAAGCGCACATATTGGCACATTTCATTGAAGATCCACATCCTAAATTTCCATTCCTCTGCCTTACCATCAGTGGAGGCCATACGCAAATTGTAAAAGTAGAAGACCATCTACGAATGACAGTAGTTGGCCAAACTATTGATGATGCCGTTGGTGAAGCTTTTGATAAATGTGCGAAAATTCTGGGTATTGGATACCCCGGAGGTCCACAGATAGACAAACTAGCAAAAGAAGGTGATGGTGATAAGTTTACATTTTCTAAAAGTGTAATACCAGATCTGGATTTTTCCTTTTCTGGTATAAAAACAAGTTTTTTATATTTCATCAGAGATCAAATGAAACTGAATGAAAACTTTGTGGAGGAAAATATTCGTGATCTTGCGGCAAGTGTTCAACGAACAATGATTGAAATGCTGATGGATAAGCTTATCAAAGCTTCAAAAAAGTATAAAATCAAGCAAATTGCAATAGCTGGTGGAGTATCGGCGAATACGGGGTTAAGAAATACGATTCAAGAATTAGCGGTTACGCACGATTGGGTAACCTTTGTTCCTCAGTTTGAGTATTGTACAGACAATGCAGCTATGATTGCCACTACTGGCTACTACATGTATCTTCAAGGCGAATTTGGGGACTTACGAGATAGTCCTTTACCGAGGATGCCAATAGTCTAAAGAACCATCAAAAATTATGAATAAAAGTAATCCGCGATTTTCAAATAATATTTCTATCCGTAATAAGAAGGCAAGCTATGAATACGAATTTTTGGACAAGTACGAAGCAGGGATGGTCCTCGTAGGAACAGAAATAAAAGCACTGAGAGAAGGCAAGGCGAGCGTTCAAGAAGCCTATTGCTTTATTAAAAATGATCAGGTTTATATTAAAGGAATGAGTATTTCCCAATACACCAACAGTTCTTTCGCAAACCATGAACTTACGCGTGAGAGAAAACTTCTTCTACACAAAAGTGAGATTGAAAAAATTAGGACAAAAACAGAAGAAAAGGGTTTGACAATTGTCCCTACCAAGGTTTATATCACATCTCGAGGATTTGCAAAGCTTGAAATAGCAGTAGCGAGAGGAAAGAAACTTTTTGATAAACGCGACAGTATCAAGAAGAAAGATCAAGACAGGGAGTTAAGTAGGATGAAATTTTAAAACCTTCATACATCCTAGTTTAACGAAATTTCAGGAAGGAACAAATAAGCAAAAAAAAAGGTCTAAGTAAAACTTAAACCTTTTCTATTTCTATACGGATTCAATCAATCCTCTGCTCTTCTAACAGAGCTATAAAGTACTTTTCTAGCATTCGCTTCTCTGAACTCTTGCTGAACATCTGAGACAATACCCATCTTCACATCTACATCTACTTTCATAGACATAGTGATTTGATCACGTTCTACCTCAGACAATTTATCCTTCTCTTGACTTACAAACTGTACGATCTCTGATACATCAACAAATACATCATTGGTCTGAATCTTAGGTTCATCGCCATACTGATTTGTATTCTTAGGCTCTCCTATATAAACATAGCTTACAAGAGATTTCCTTTCGATTTTAGTCAATTGAGTCGCTCTTGGCAACTGCTGCTTTACCATGATATCAGTCTCTCTCATCACAGTAGTCACCATGAAGAAAAACAAAAGCATGAAAATAATATCAGGTAATGCCGCTGTAGGTATTTCCTGCTGAGTTCCTGAACTTTTCTTAAATTTTGCCATTGTCTTATTAAATTAATCTGGTTCAGCAATTGATATCGCCCTAGGGATATTAGCTCTTGCCCGTGTATACATATCCTTTTGAATATCATCATCCTTATCAAGTGCAAGCCACTCTTCTACAGAAATACCAACACGACCTGCGTAGATTTCATTATACGCTCCATTCACAGCATCTAGCACGTCTATGTATAGTTCATAACTAGTACCACGTGCAGCTTTAAATGAAATCACACATTCTGTAGGATCATCTGAAGAATCAGTTCTCTTACCGAATCTATTAATATCGGCTTTCATATGTGAAGGCAAACTATTATAGACTTGAATTCCCTCCTCTCCTGGATCTCCAAAGTTCAAAATAAACTCCTTTACATCAGATTTCAATTGAGTCATTGATTCTTTGTAAGGCTCATCCTCAATTAACAATTGATCGTTCGAGTTTGCTAATATTTTGAAAATATTCTTGTCGTTCTTAGTCACCTCAGGTGGTGGCTCATTTGGATCCGGTTTCGGAGGCAAGAGAAGCGTAATCCCTTTGTCATTCGCTATAGTGGTAGTCACCAAAAAGAAAATGAGCAAAAGAAAGGCTATGTCCGCCATTGACCCGGAGCTTACTTCAGGTAGTGGTCGTTTTTTACCTCTAGGCATTATTTTAAAAATTTAGAAATTTCCGTATAAACGATACCTCCCAGTGCTAAAAAGAAGAAAATATACATCGAAATAATGCCCGCACCTACGAGCTTCGATGTTCCTTCTGTGATATCAGCACCATTTGTTTCACTTCCAGCTACTAGATAGCTGATAAGAAAAACTACTACTAAGGCACCAACTCCAAGACCTGATTTTACCAGTGATTTTGGATCGCCAAAAGACTGAGCCAGCGGAATAAGTACCGCTGCTAGTGCACAGACCAAAATCAATATGTAACTCAGGAATAATCCTACATCTATAATATCCATAGTTCTTTTGGTTTATTATTTAGAAGAAAGATTGTGCTTAACAAGTATGTCTACCAAAGAGATAGAAGCATCTTCCATACTGTTCACCAAAGAATCAATCTTTGAAACTAAGTAGTTGTAAAACAATTGAAGGATTACCGCAACGATAAGACCAGCAACTGTCGTCAAAAGAGCTACTTTGATACCGCCTGCCACAAGTGAAGGAGAAACATCACCTGCCTCAGCAATCGCATCAAATGCTCCAATCATACCTATTACAGTTCCCATGAAACCAAGCATTGGGGCAAGAGAGATAAACAAGGAAATCCAAACCATTCCTCTTTCAAGTTTTCCCATTTCTACAGAACCGTAAGCAATAATTGATTTTTCAACCATTTCAATACCTTCTGACATTCTCATCATTCCTTGTACAAAGATAGATGCCACTGGACCTCTTGTGTTTTTACAAACTTCTTTAGCTGCCTCTACACCTCCAGATGAAAGTGAAGATTCTACACTAGACAAAAGTTTCTTAACGTTTGTAGTAGCAAGGTTCAAATGAATGATTCTCTCTATAGCTACGGCTAAACCGAGGATCAAACATAAAAGAACAATACCCATGAATGAAGGGCCTCCATCAATGAATTGTTCCTTAACTACTTGATGAAAAGTTGCTTCAGATTCTTCTTCCTCTGGTTCAACTATTTCTGCAACAACTGCTGGTGTTGGTGCTTCCTCTACAGGAGCTTCTTCAATGGCCACAGTATCTGTGGTTGTAGCTTCATCAGCACTTTCCTGAGCGTATACATTCACTGAGGATAAGGTGAATACACCTGCTAACATCAAAAGAGTAAATAACTGTTTCATAATTCGTTTGGTAGTCTCGGTTAAGTTTTATTTTCGTTTTTTGAGTAAATATATTAATAATTCAAGAACTCGCGGAGAGAGAGGGATTCGAACCCTCGATACTCGTAAAAGTATACACGCTTTCCAAGCGTGCGCCTTCAGCCACTCGGCCACCTCTCCTAGTTTTCCCGACTATTTAACTAGGGCGACAAATAAATCAAGAAAAATAAGCTTATGCAAATAAAAGAACGCAAATAGGTGACTTTCAGTCATCCATCTCCCCGTTTAACGGAGAGATCAGTTTTTTATTGATTTTATCACGTGACTTTTCTGTCCCTAGTAAAAACATCAACTTAGTAATAGCTGCTTCTGTCGTGATATCTCCTCCGCTGAGAACACCTATCTCATCAAGACGTTTACTTGTTTCGTATCGGCCCTGAATTACTTCGCCACCACTGCATTGACTCACATTGAAAACAATCATTCCCTTTTCGATTGCCTTTTGAATGATTTTCAAAAACCAAGGAAAATTCATGGTATTCCCAGATCCATAAGTCTCTAATACAATCCCTTTCAATCCTTTTATAGAAAAAAAGGATTTTACGACAGCTTCATTAATTCCAGGGAAAATCTTAAGAATAGCTACATTTTCTTCAAAGCCTCTCTTAATCTGTAATTTGCTCTTTGCATTATAGGGCGCCATATAGTTTCGCCGATACTCGATATCAATGCCAGATTCTGCAAGAAACGGATAATTCTTTGATTGAAACGCCGCAAAAGTACTGCTCCGAATTTTTTGAGCTCGATTACCTCTGAGTAAAAAATAGTTGAAATAAATACACACCTCATTGACTAGTGGCTTACCATTCTCTTTTGCAGAAGCAATCTGAATAGCCGTAATTAAATTTTCCCTAGCATCGGAACGGATCATCCCGATTGGTATCTGAGCACCCGTAAGAATCACTGGCTTACTCAAACCACTCAGCATAAAACTCAATGCTGACGCACTATAGGCCATTGTATCGGTACCATGTAAAATCACAAACCCATCATATTGTGCATAGTTTTCATAAATGATATAGGCCATATCTTCCCAATCTTGAGCGCCCATGTTGGAGGAGTCTCTTGGCTCTGGAAATGAAATGACTGTAAGTCTTAACTCCAATCCTTTCAATTCAGGAATTAAATCAATCACACGCCCAAAATTGAATGGGGTAAGCGCGCCGGTATCATCGTAAATCATACCAAAAGTACCACCTGTGTAAATGATCAAAACAGAATCAGTCGGATCAACAGTGGCTGTGGTACGTATATTGACAATCTTATAATTCATTTTGCTACGAAAAGACTCAGTGAGTTTTGTGAGGTAATTTCTCGAATTTTTAGGACATCTTCATGATTGATCTCCGCTATCCTTTTTGCAATGTTCACCAAGTAAGCGGGTTCATTTCTTTTTCCCCGATTTGGTTTAGGAGCAAGGTATGGGCTATCTGTCTCTAGCAAAAGGTGTTCAAGACCTATATTTTCTATTACAGGCTCCAATCCTCCATTTTTGAAAGTGACCACCCCTCCTATCCCTAGTTTAAAATTTAATGAAATGACTTCTTTGGCTTGCGCTAGTGAGCCGGAAAAACAATGAAAAACACCAACTAATCCTCGTTCGGAGAATGGTTTTACCAGTGCAATGGTCTCATCAATAGACTCGCGGCAATGTACGACCACAGGTAAATTAAACTTCAGTCCAAATTCGCATTGAACTTTGAAAGCCTCCTTTTGATATTCAAATAAGGTCTTGTCCCAATAAAGATCTGTCCCTATCTCTCCTACCGCACAGAAATCACCCGATTTTAAATAATTCTCAACTTCATATAAATGTTGTTCAAAACCCCTTTTTACATAACATGGATGTAATCCCATCATGGGTATACAGAATTCGGGATATTTATTTGCCACTTCCATCATTGGATCGATTGACTCATGATCAATGTTTGGCATGAATATTTTTTCTACACCTTGTTCAGTCGCTCTAGAGAGCACCTCACTTAAATCTTCTTTAAATTCTTCTGTATAAATATGTGCGTGGGAATCAACTAGCATGATTGATAGGTAATGATTGAAATGAATATCCTTGGCTTTGAAAGTGCTCAAGTATTTTCGGGAGTATCAAAATGAGATTTGGAAAAGCCTTTTTACTATCGTGAAAAAGCAAAATTGAGCCTTCCTTGGCTTTGCTCAAAGCTTTTATAGCTTTAGTTATATCTAAATCTTTTTCATAATCTCGAGAAATATGAGACCAATAGGCAATTTGATAGCCTAGAGAATGCAGCTTTCGGTATTGACTGAAAGTCATCCTACCGTATGGAGCACGAAACATGGTGCTTTTTAAACCGAACTTCGCCAATGATTTTTCTGTCTGAGCTACACTATCAAGATATTTCTGAAGAGTCACATCCCAACCACGCTCATGGTTGAAAGTATGATTTCCTATTTGATGACCATTTTGAATAATCTTTTGAGTGAGGCCTCCTTCTTTTTCGATTTGATTGCCAATACAAAAGAAAGTAGCCTTCGCGCCATATTCATTTAACAAATCCAAAACATAATCTGTCACTTCAGGCGTGGGCCCATCATCAAAAGTGAGATAAATGATACGTTCTTTTGTATCCACATTCCATAACGATAAAGGATAAATCCACTTCAAAATTGATGGAGTCTTGTGATAGAACGTGTTCATACATTACGAACCAAGCACGAAAGCATGGTAATATCGTCTCTGTAAGGGGTATCCTCACGGAAAGCATCCAGCCGTTCAAAAATCTCTCTGTGAAAATTAGGATTGCTCTCAGGAATGCCCTTTTCTAAAATCGATAAAAATCCTTCTTCCCCAAATTGCTCATCCGAAGCATTGGCAGATTCTGTAAGTCCATCTGTGTAAGCGAAAAATATAAATTCTCTTAAATCGGTCAATTCCACCGTTTCCAGAAAGGGCAATGGATCAAACATCCCAAGAATTGTGGTACCTCGATTTAGTTCGATGAGTTCATCTTTAGTACGGATATAAAGCGGATTATGACCACAATTAACATACTCGAAAGTGGCTTGGCTGTAGTCATACATTCCCAAAAAGAATGTAATAAAATGCTCACCATTTCCACTTTGCATTATCAGGTGATTCAACTCGCTAACTATCTCTTGAAGATCCTGAGTCTTTCTTACGAGCGTTCGCAGTGATGCTTGAAAATTGGACATCAACAATGCCGCGGGTACGCCTTTGCCACTTACATCTGCGATACAGACCATGAAGCGATTTTCATCAATTTTCAGGTAGTCGTAGTAGTCACCTCCCACATCATCATGAGGTAAGTAAACTGCATCTATTTTGAGATGGTCTTCATTGGGTAATTCTTTAGGAAAAAGGAAGTTTTGGACCTTCTTGGCAATCTCTAGCTCTTTTCTATATGCCTCCTGTTTGAGTTCCTTTCTAGCTAATTTCTTATTCTCAATGGCAACTATGATGATATTGGTCAGTGCCTTCAGAAAAGCGGAATCACTACTCTTGGTAGTTTCAGAAAAGCCTCCTACGAAGATTACAGCTAGCAATTGGTTTTTGTGAGAAACAGGAATTGCCTCCTCGAACTGGCAGAACTCATCATCACATGTGCCAACATCCTCCACCTTTTCCAACTTCGAGAATCTTTCGGGTAGACCTACTTTATTCCAATCTGTCTCAGTTCCTATGTTGACTCGACATTGCCATTCTTCGTCATATACAAAAAGTGCCAATTTGCGAACTTGCAAGTCTGCCAGAAGCGTGAATTTGTATATGCGGAAAAGATCTTCCTCAGCAAGGTTATTGTTAATAGCCTGCGTAATCTCGAGGAGTGCATTCAGCTCCAAATCCTTTATATCAAGCTTTTGACTCATTGAGAGGTGTTGTGTGCGAGTAAACCTTTTTTGGTAATCAGAAAGAAAGCTGAAGGTAGATCTATTTCAAAATCTAAACTTTCAGAAGGCCATTCATTGTCGACATCTGAAAGAATTTTGATCCAGCCTTTTTGATAAAGTGATTTTAATGTGGAAGACAGATTCTGGTTTTCTCCGTCTATTATTTTTACCAAATCGGTATATGAAATAACGAAGTATAACTCGTCTAATATTTCAAATTCTGCATCATTCATTAATAACGTCGGCCTTTCCAAGAGTACTTCCCAAAAATAGAGGCTATTCCCAAGAATAGCACGAAGACAGGGTAAATAATCTCCAAGAAGAAAGTCATGAAATGACTGCATCGGATTCCCGAAAAAGTGGCTGCCTTGATTAAAAAACGAGTCATCGCCAACCATCGAAGGATAATAACGCATAGAACTGAAGGTAACCAAATAATATTATAAACAGACCAGACCAAAGCGCCATAGAAGAACACATAATTGAAGAACACAATCATCGCACCTATCCAAATAAAAACACTCTTGTGGTGCTTCCATTTACTACTCCATCTAATCCGCTGATTCAAAAGTTCTTTTAGGTTTACTTTCGCTTTGGTTGTAACCAAGGCTTCACGATCTTTCAAAAAAGAAATCCCTTCAGGATGATTTTTAAAGACTTTTTGCAATAAAAATTCATCATCTCCAGAGGCTATTCCCTCATTGCCCGCATACCCTCCTGCCTCCTCAAAAACCGCCTTTCGATATCCCATATTGGCACCATTACACATAGTAGGATTGCCTGAAGAGAGTGTAGAAGCACCTATGCCTATCAAAGCCGAAAACTCCAGCGCTTGTAATTGCTCAAAGAAAGTTTTGGCATTCATACAGACTGGACCAGATGTCATCTTTGTTTTTTGATTTGAAAAAGCTTTTGAATAAGCAGCCAACCAATGAATCCCCAATCTACAATCGCCATCCGTAGCGATTATGATTTCATGCTTTGCATTGGAAACGCCGAGTGTTATCGCATTTTTTTTACCCTCCAAGCCCTTTGCGCCAAGCTCGACTAACTGACAATCAATGGCTAAGTTTGGTAGTAACTCACGAACCAAGGTCACTGTGTTATCCTCAGAATTATCATCTATCACAATCACTTCGAAGGATGCCAAATCAATTGATTGTTTTTCAAGATCCCGTAGTAATAAAGGAAGGGTGCTTGCCTCATTCCTCACAGGAATGAGCACAGTAAATTTCATTGGCAAAACCTCTGTAGGGTTTGGAGTGATGATTCGTTTCCATTGATAGCGACACCAAATGAAAAAGAGAATGTAAATCATTGATAAGCCAAAGAATAAGATCATAGAGCTGGCTTATACGTTAGCTTGAAGACAAATGGAATACCGACGAGAGAAGGAATAATGGTATTGATGAACCAAATGGCCAAGCACGCCAACAACACGAGACCAGCCTCAGCTGCAGTTTGCTCAAAGAATACCAAAGCACTGGCCTCACGGACACCAAAATTTCCCAAAACAGAGGGGGTTACAGTTCTGAAAAAGAAGATCCAACCGACACCAAGAATCACTATCAACAATGTCAATGCTGGCAATAAAGCCAGAAAGATCAAAATAAACTGAATCGTAAAAACAGCATATCTCAATACTGAAATAGCAATCACCTTAAGCCAAACAGTGGTCACTAGATGAGTAAACTGACTCTTGAAAAGCATGAATAGCGTGGCTAAAATTGGAATTAACACCAAGAGCCACAAAAGTGTCAACTGCCAGAAGTAAAGCAAGGAAATGGCTCCAAATATCAATGTGATTCCAAGCATAACCATGCGGCTTGCTACTAATACAAGAGTTTTTTTCTTGAGAGAATTTTCACCTGAAAGTCGCGCTGTAGCATCCCCCATAGTAAACGGAAACAACCAGTTTAATGAAAGACCTGCAAGCACTTGGCTCATTGCCACTTTTATATCCACTTCTGGTGTGTTCATAGCTACACGCCAGCGCTGTGCCTCTAGCCACCAATTCAGTGGCATCAAGGCAATTGATAAGAGCATTAAGCTCCACTGATAACCAGTCATCTCAATTTCAGAGAAGTCCAAGTCTTTAAACTCAACCTTATCAAAAATCAACCACAAACAAGCCACCGCAATACTTCCTTTGACAATCCAGCCAAATGATTTTTCGTATCTCTTGAGGTAATGGTTAATTTGCGTCAATGTCGAAGGATGCTTCATTAGAAAAAATAATTCTTGGGATTGACCCGGGAACAAGCGTAATGGGCTACGGCATCATTAAAGTTAAAAAGTCCCAAGTAATACTCCTGCAATTTGGGGTGATCCACCTGAGTAAGTACACTGGACACGAACTTAAATTGAAAAAAATCTTTGAAAGGATTCTAAGTCTGATAGATGATTACCATCCAGACGAGGTAGCACTTGAGGCACCATTCTTTGGTAAAAACGTTCAGTCAATGCTGAAATTAGGTAGAGCACAAGGTGTAGCAATGGCTGCAGCTCTCTCACGGGAAATCCCAATTACTGAATACGCCCCAAAAAAAGTTAAGCAATCCGTCACTGGAAACGGAAATGCCTCAAAAGAGCAAGTAGCTGCCATGCTGAAGACATTACTAAAATTTGATGACGCACCAAAACTTTTAGATGCTACAGATGCACTAGCTGTGGCCCTTTGTCATCATTATCAAGGTGGTAAAATGGTTCATTCAGCGAAAAGCTGGAAAGCATTTCTGGCTGATAATCCTGGGAGAGTGAAATAAATAAGTAACTTTTGACTTATTTAATGGACTTGAAAGCCTTGGAAATCAACTTGGCAGTATAATCAAATTCCTTTTGTGAAAAGCTCAATTTCATCCTAGAGAAGTTCATGTCATCCATCGTATTCATCGGTATCAAATGAATGTGTGCATGAGGCACTTCAGTTCCCATTACGGTTACTCCTATTCTCTCACAGGGCATTACTGACTGAATAGCCAAGGCTACTCTCTTTGCAAATAAATGAAGACCACTTAGCGTCTCGTCATCTAGATCAAATATGTAATCAACTTCCTTTTTTGGGATCACCAGTGTATGTCCTTCCACCATTGGACTGATATCCAAAAAGGCGAGATAGTCATCATTTTCCGCTACTATGTAAGCAGGGATGTCTCTAGAGATGATTTTAGAAAAAATAGTCGGCATCAGAAGCTGATATCTATCACTTCAAATTCCAATTCACCAGCAGGGACTTTTATTTTGACAGTATCGCCCGGCTTGGCACCTAAGAGACCACCTCCGATTGGAGACTTCACTGAGATTTTATTGAGTTTAAGGTCGGCTTCCTCTTCTGCCACGAGTTGATATTTCACAACCATTCCGTTTTTCTTATTCTTGATTTGAACGATAGACAAAATACCCACTTTAGAATTATCTAGAGTTGATTCATCTATCACACGAGCATTACCGACAACAGCTTCTAGTTTTTTGATTTTTAACTCCATCAAACCTTGGGCATCTTTCGCTGCATCATATTCTGCATTTTCGCTCAAATCACCCTTGTCACGAGCTTCCGCGATTTGCTTTGCCATGTCAGAACGACCCTTGGTTTTCAACTCGTTTAACTCGTTCTTTAGTCTATCAAGACCATCCTTGGTGTAATAATTTAACTCTGACATATGCTTTTACTTAAATGCTCTAAAACAAAAAAGAACGGCCCTAAAAGGACCGTCTCTCGTATCAATGTATATCTTAATTTCTCTTTTTCTGTTGCAAATATAAATTAATTAACCCGTTCTGCAACGAAATCTATGCTGTTCCCAGACCAGCCGCAATCAGCTTCGCTACTAGCACCTCATTGATCTTGCGATATGACTCCATGGTCCACCCTGCCACATGTGGCGTTAAGATTACATTTGGTCTCAATCTGAGCTTTTCAAAATCTATGGTTTGCTCAGGGGTAAGTTTATCGAGCTTTTCGTTTTCGAGTACATCGAGACATGCGCCAATTAACGAACCATTATCTAGTAAATCATTAACCGCTCTAAGCCTCACTACTTCGCCTCTACTCGTATTGATGAGAAATTTTAATTGCTTGAATTTTGAAAAGTATTCTTTATCGAAAAGGAATCGTGTTTCATCAGTCAATGGGACATGAATACTGAGAATCTCAGTTCGCTCAAAGAACTCATCTAACTCCACCTGACTTACATATGGGCTCTCAGCAAGCGTCTTATATTTATCATAAGCAATAACGTCAACTGTAAATCCTGAAAGCCTTTTTGAGAATGCTTCTCCCATGAAACCAAAACCAAAAATCCCCACAGTCTTGCCCATGAGTTCCCATCCTCTGTTTTCTTCGCGTCTCCAGATACCACTTTTTACTTCCTTGGAACTGGTATTGATCTTATTGAAAAGGGCTAAAATCATCCCAACACTGTGCTCAGCCAAAGCGTCACGGTTTCCTTCAGGCGCATTGAATAATTGAATCCCCTTGCTTAACACATAAGTGTAATCCACTTTGTCCATTCCTGCCCCTGCACGCGCCACGAATTTCAATTTTGTGCCAAGGTCAACAAGTTCTTTGTCCACAGCCATTTTGCTGCGAATGATCAGTCCTTCGTACTCATGGATGGTATTTCGGACTTCTTCCGGCTCAATAAATGGTTGATAATTAGGAACAAATCCTGCTGCCTGAAGAAGGGGCTCAATACTTTCATGCATATCATCGACGATAAGCACCTTCATTTGGTTTTCCATTATAAATTGTAAAGAATGTGTGCGACTGAGAAGTAAACGGCTAATCCCAATAAATCGTTTGCTGTGGTAATAAATGGCCCAGAAGCCAATGCTGGATTGATTCCAAACTTATCTAATACCAACGGAGTAACAGTACCCATAAATGAGGCTAGCAATACCACACTGAAAAGTGCAAATGAAACTGTGGCCGCCAATGGTTGATTTCGGTTAATAATCATGATTAAACCAAAAACCATCACCGCTAGGATTATACCATTGACAACAGCCACAAAAAGGACTTTCATAAGTCGCTGGAGCATGCTTCCGGCAAACACGTTAGGATTTGCAAGACTCTGCACTACGATAGATGACGATTGAATTCCCACATTTCCACCTGTTGCAGTAATTAAAGGAATGAAGAATGCCAAGGCTGGAATAAGGGCAATGTCACCACCAAACAGACCAAGGAATTGTGCACCGATGATCCCTCCGACCATACCTATAATCAGCCACGGCAAACGTGCCTTGGATAGCTTCCAAACAGTATCGTCCTCCTCTACGTCCGAACTGATACCGGACATCATCTGACGTTCTTCTTCGGCGATCTCAGTGATTACATCCAAGATATCATCAAATGTGATACGCCCTACAAGTTTGCCTCGAGCATTTACAACTGGGACAGATTCCAAGTCATACTTCTGCATAATCTGAGCAACCTCTTCCTCCTCCATGTAGGTCTCTACAGCGACTATATTGTCATCAAAAATATCGGCAATCTTGATCTTGCCATCTGCCAAGATGATTCGCTTTAGAGAAATCCATCCCAGCAACTTCCCTTTTGAATCCACCACATAGACGGAATAAACTTTGGCTACATTTTCTGCCTGCTTTCTAATCTCTTCTATGCACTGATCGACCGTCCAGTTAACATCAGCTTTGATAAGCTCTTTGGCCATGAGCCCACCGGCCACATCCTCTTCATATCTTAGAAGATCAAGGATATAACTGGCCTTCTCCTCATTTTCAATGAATTTGATGACCTCCTCTCTCTTCTTGAGAGACATCTGGTACAAAATATCTGCTCCATCATCCGAAGCAAGATGCTCTATGTATCCTGCTAATTCCTGAGGAGAAAAATCTGCGATGAATCTTTCACGAATATCTTCATCAAGATCATTCAGAATAGCGGCATCCACCTCTTGAGGCAAGACACTGAAGATGTAATGACAATCGTCCGTATCAAACTCATAGAGCAGAGAAGTGATATCAGCAGCGTTTACCCCTTCTAAAGATTCGAGAATAAAAGCATCGTCCTTGTCATCTATAGCAGTCTGAAACCTGTCAAGGTATTCTTTGCTTAATTCGAATTCCATTTTATCTGCTATCATGCGGAGACGTATTTTGTAAGTGCTACAAATTCAGCAACCGTAAGCTGCTCAGCGCGCTGATCGAATACCGGTAGGGTATTGTCAAATTCCAAATTTAATTCTTTTAGCGCATTGCGTAAGGTCTTGCGTCGCTTTCCAAAACCCGCTTTTACTACACGTTTGAACATTACCTCATCACAGTCAAGTTTCACTACATCATTGCGCTTTAACCTGATAACTGCCGAATCCACCTTGGGTGGTGGGTTAAATACATTAGGCGGCACGGTGAAGAGATATTCTATGTCATAAAATGCACCGAGCAATACACTGAGGATCCCGTAAGTTTTATTCCCCTCTTTAGCAGCTATCCGTTGTGCTACTTCTTTTTGAACCATCCCCACAATTTCACCTACAAACTCACGGCTATCCCAAAAAGCAAAAAAAAGCTGGGAAGAAATATTATAAGGGAAGTTCCCGATTATGGTCAGTGGTTGATTCATCATTTTCAGATTCAACCTGAGAAAATCAGCTTCCTCAAATTTGGGAGTAAACTCAGGATAAGCTTCTTTCAAAAACTCAACAGATTCCTTGTCCACGTCCAGCGCACGAAAATTTTCATATTCAGGTAAAATATATTTGGTAAGTACTCCTGTCCCCGGGCCAATCTCAATAAGCAAAGTATATTTGGCCGCAGGACTCAGACTATCCACGATCTGTTTTGCAATGCGCTCATCTTTTAAAAAATGCTGACCTAAATGCTTTTTTGGAGTTACGTGTCTCAAGGAGTTCCTTTGTTAAAGTTTCAATATTATTTGGCTCACGCAAAAATTGACAAAATATGAGTGATACTTCTCAAATCGATGAGAATAAACCTAGAATAGGCATTTCCATAGGAGATATCAATGGTATTGGGCCAGAAGTGGTCATTAAAGCTCTCAATGATGCTAGAATCATCAGACATTTTGTGCCAATCATCTATACAGACGGTCGAGTAATCTCATTTTACCGTAAGCAGCTTGACTACCAGCAATTCAGCTACAATCAGATAAAAAAGGTAGAAGATCTCGATGAAAGGAAAATCAATGTCATCAACCTTAATCAGCAAGAAATCAATATTACCCCCAGCAATCCCACGCAAGAAGGAGGTGCATATGCTGTGCTATCATTAAAAGCTGCAATGGCTGATTTGAAAGCTGGAAAAATTGATGCTTTGGTAACTGCCCCATTGAGCAAAGATTTGGTCCAGTCCGAAGAATTTAGTTTTCCTGGACATACAGAATTCCTAACAGAAGCAGATGGAGCGAAGGACAGCCTCATGTTTTTAGTTACCGAGACACTTAAGGTAGGAGTCGTCACTGGACATATTCCTTTAAAGGAAGTATCGGCTGCCGTCACCAAGGAAAAAGTTGAGAAGAAATTGAAATTAATGATTAAGTCACTCAAGCTTGATTTTGGGATTAAAAAACCTAAAGTAGCCATCTTGGGAGTCAATCCACACGCAGGAGAGAATGGATTACTTGGTGATGAAGAGGAGAAAATATTGATCCCTTTGATTGAAAAATTCAAAGAAAAAGGAGATCTCGTATTCGGACCATTTCCAGCCGATGGGTTCTTTGGAAGCAAGCAATACACTTCATACGATGGGATTCTTGCTATGTACCACGACCAAGGCTTAATCCCTTTTAAAAATATTGCCTTTGATGAAGGTGTGAATTTCACCGCAGGACTATCCTTTATAAGGACATCTCCCGATCATGGGACAGCCTTTTCGATAGCTGGAAAGAATGAAGCCGACGAAAAATCCATGAGAAACGCCCTTTATATGGCCGCTGATATTGTAAAATCAAGACTAGAACATCAATCCGATTGATACTACGAAATATGTTTTTTTATAAACCTATTATTCCTAAATTTGCGGTTCTTTAAGCGGATCGTAGGAAATGCATATGGGAGGGCTCAAGGGATTTAAGATCGATATTATCAGTTTAGCAAACAAACAACATGAGTTTGACTTTGCTATAGATAACCGTCTTCTTTCCATGTATGAGCATAGTTTGGTTGAAAAAGGAGAAGGAGAGTGTCATTTGACAATGGATAAATCCGAAACCATGCTGACCCTAAAATTTCAAATTGAAGCTCAAGTAGAGCTGATATGCGATCGGAGCTTGGATAAGTTTGATTATCCAGTTTCGCTCGAAGAAACCCTCATCATGAAGTTTGGTGAGGACAATTATTCACTTAGTGAAGATGTAATAGTGATCAAAGATGACACAGATAGCATCAACGTAAGTGAATATATTTATGAGTTTATTTCTTTGGCTGTGCCTCTCAAGAAACTTCATCCGCGTTATGAAGCCATTGAAGATGAACTTCCTGAGATAGTATATACCACCACCGAAGGTTCTGATTCTAAAACAGACAATACAGATCCGAGATGGGAAGCATTAAAAAAGTTAAAAGGCGACAATTAGAATATTATGGCACATCCTAAGAGAAAGATTTCTAGAACCAGAAGGGACAAAAGAAGAACTCACGTAAAAGCTAATCCAAAAAGCTACGTGATCTGCCAAACTACTGGCGAACCTCACCTACCACATCGTGCATTCTGGCATGAAGGTAAACTTTACTACAAAGGTAAAGTGGTGATGGAGAAAGAAGTACTAGCTTAAGGCTAGAAGCAAACCCTTTACATTATGACAAAAATCCGAGCAGCAATTACCGGAGTTCATGGCTATGTTCCTGATTATGTACTGACTAATCACGAGCTAGAAACCATGGTAGACACAAACGATGAGTGGATACGCTCAAGAACCGGGATTGAGGAGCGAAGGATTTTGAAAGGTGATGAGCAAGGCACATCTGTGATAGGTGCTGCCGCTGTGAAAGGACTATTGGAAAAAACCAATACAAATCCTGAAGAGATTGATCTAATCATCTGCGCTACGGTTACTCCAGACATGCCCTTCCCTGCTACTGCAAATATTGTTGCTGATATGGTGGGAGCAAAAAATTCTTTTGGATATGATCTAAGTGCAGCTTGTTCTGGATTCCTTTACGGACTTGCAACTGGAGCAGCTTTCATCGAATCAGGTACATACAAAAAAGTAATCATCATAGGAGCAGATAAGATGTCTTCTATTATCGATTATACAGATAGAGCCACGTGCATCATCTTTGGTGATGGAGGTGGCGCTGTTCTTTTAGAGCCGACTACTGAGGACGTAGGAGTGATGGATTCTATACTTAAATCAGACGGTTCCGGCGCACCATATCTCCACATGAAAGCCGGTGGAAGTAGAAAACCTGCAACTACTGAAACGCTTGCCAACAGAGAGCATTTTGCTTTTCAAGAAGGCTCTACTGTATTCAAATTTGCTGTTACCAATATGGCTGATGTAGCCGCAGAAGTTATGGCTAAAAATAACCTTACAGGAGACGACATTACTTGGCTTGTCCCGCATCAAGCCAATAAGAGAATTATCGACGCTACTGCACGCAGAATGGGTGTAGAAGACAGCAAGGTAATGCTCAATATACAACGCTATGGAAATACCACTGCTGGCACACTACCCCTCTGCCTGTGGGACTATGAGCCTCAATTGAAAAAAGGCGATAATATCATTCTTGCTGCATTTGGTGGCGGATTCACTTGGGGAGCTACTTGGCTAAAGTGGGCTTACGATCCTAAATAAACTTATTAACTTTCTCCTCCTATGGCATCAACCGCAGATTTCAGAAATGGACTAGTGATTGAGTACAATCACGATTTGTTCACAATCATAGAGTTTCAACATGTGAAACCAGGTAAAGGCCCTGCTTTTGTTCGCACCAAATTGAAAAGCCTTTCAACTGGCAGAGTACTTGACAATACTTTCACTTCTGGTCACAAAGTGACAACTGCTCGTGTAGAAAGACGCGCTTATCAATTCCTCTATAAGGATGATATGGGCTTTAACTTCATGGACAGCACTACATTCGAGCAAATTCCTATTGATGAGAAATTAATCAATGCGCCTCAACTCCTAAAAGATGGACAGGAAGTAGATGTATTATTTCATGCTGAAGAAGAGCGAGTACTAGGTGTAGAACTACCACAGCACGTAATCCTTCAAATAGTATATACAGAGCCTGGACTCAAAGGTGACACAGCAACCAATGCAACAAAACCAGCTGAATTGGAAACAGGAGCAACTATTCAAGTTCCTCTTTTTGTGGGACAGGATGAAATTATTAAAGTGAATACACAGACTAACTCCTACGTAGAGCGAGTAAAATAAATATTACTTACCTTTAATATCTACGCAATAGTATTATTCAACCGATATTGAAGTCAATTCAATAGATACTTAAAGAAGCATAAAATGAAAGCAAAAGAAATTCGTGACCTCATCGATTTCATTTCAGGATCAGGACTAGAAGAAGTCAATATTGAGACAGAAGAGTTCAAGATTAGTGTAAAACGTACTCCTCCTGTATCTGCTAGCTTGGCTCCAGCGCCTACTTTGGTAGCAGCGCCTGCACCTGCTCCCGCTGCAGCGCCTGCTGCTCCACAAGCTGAAGTGCCAAAACCAGCTCCAGCAGCAGATAGTCATCTAGTAACTATCAAATCACCAATGATCGGTACGTTTTATCGATCAGCTAATCCTGAAAGTCCTTCTTTTGTGGAAGTTGGTTCTTCTGTTTCAAAAGGAGATCCAGTGTGTATCATTGAGGCAATGAAACTTTTCAATGAAATTGAATCTGAGATTTCTGGAAAGATTGTAAAAGTATTAGTAGACGATGCTCATCCAGTAGAATACGATCAGCCATTGTTTCTAGTAGACCCATCATAAATTAAATCCCTAGAACTGTGTTCAAAAAGATTTTAATAGCCAATCGAGGTGAAATCGCCTTACGTATCATTCGTACTTGTAAGGAGATGGGCATCAAAACAGTGGCCGTATATTCCACTGCTGATGCAGATAGTTTACATGTGAGGTTTGCAGATGAGGCTGTTTGTATTGGGCCTCCAGCGAGCAAAAGCTCATATCTGAAAATTCCTCAGATTATCTCTGCGGCCGAGATTACCAATGCGGATGCAATTCATCCTGGTTACGGATTCCTAGCTGAAAATGCTGAATTTTCTCGCGTATGCGAAGAATATGGAATCAAATTTATCGGTGCATCAGCTGATATGATCAATAGCATGGGTGACAAAGCAACAGCTAAAGCTACGATGAAGAAGGCGGGTGTACCTACTATCCCAGGTTCTGACGGCTTGTTAGAATCCATGGAGCAAGGGCTGAAGTTGGCGGATGAAGCTGGATATCCTGTAATGCTAAAAGCCACTGCTGGTGGTGGTGGTAAAGGAATGCGCTACGTGAAAGACAAAAGCGGTTTCAAAAAAGCATGGGATGATGCGAGACAAGAAGCAGGTGCCTCTTTTGGAAATGATGGACTTTATCTTGAAAAATTTGTAGAAGAGCCTCGTCATATTGAGATTCAAATAGTAGGTGATAGCAAAGGACGTGCTTGTCACCTTTCAGAAAGAGATTGCTCTATACAGAGAAGACATCAAAAGCTAGTTGAAGAAACTCCTTCGCCTGTAGTGACTCAAGAGCTTCGTGAAAAGATGGGACAAGCTGCAATCAAAGGAGCAGAAGCTATAGGATATGAAGGTGCTGGAACTGTTGAGTTCTTAGTAGATAAGCATGGGGATTTTTTCTTCATGGAGATGAATACAAGGATTCAAGTAGAGCATCCTATCACTGAAGAAGTAACAGATTTTGATTTGATCAAAGAGCAAATCAAAGTGGCAGCTGGAGTGGAAGTATCTGGAAGAAACTACTATCCCCAATTGCACGCGATCGAATGCCGTATCAACGCAGAAGATCCTGGCAATGACTTTAGACCAAGTCCTGGCAAGATTACCAACCTACATATGCCTGGTGGACATGGTGTGCGTGTGGATAGCCACGTATACGCTGGTTATGTGATACCTCCGTACTATGATTCCATGATCGCTAAGCTGATTGTAACAGGTCAGACACGCGAAGAAGCCTTAGTAAGAATGAAGCGAGCACTCCAAGAAATGGTGATCGAAGGTGTCAAAACAACGATACCTTTTCATATCAAATTGATGGACGACCCTAAATTCAAGTCAGGTCACTTCACAACTAAGTTTTTGGAAGATTTCGATTTTACAGATTTGAAATAATAAATAAATTTTTCTACGTTCGGTGAGTATCTTTGATACATAAATCAAAGATTTTTTGAGAAGAGATCTCCCTAATAGTTTAACAAGTGAGCAACAAGAATTAGTCAGCGAACTAGTGAATAATTCTATTGAACGAGCTGTGCGTTCGATGGAAAAAATGCTTAAGATTCGGATCAGTCCAAATCATATCTCCTATGATACTGGTTTTCTTGAGTCAATTCCTGAGCTAGATCAACTCGGACGCTTCAAAGCTCACCTTGTTAAGCTAGTTTTTAGCGGCGATATAAGAGGTGCCTTTTACTTCGTTATTTTAGATCATGAGGTGGACTTGATTAACTCTGTTTGCCTTCCAGATGAGTTCAAATCTGATAAGAGAACGGAGAACAAGTTGATGAAACATGGTTTCATGTCTGAGATAGAAAACATAATTGCAGCTCTGTCAATTAAAGAAATTTCGGAGGCGCTTGGCGTTCAGCTACTTTTGAAAGTACCTCAAATTCAAATTCTCCCATGTAATGAGATTAATGACTTCTTACAGAAAGAGAATAAAATCTATAAAACAGCATTCCACGTGAAGTCTGTTCTAACGGGGAAAGCTGTCAATATTGCACCGTTTTTTATATGGATTTTAGATGAAAGTTTCATCCAAACACTGAAGCTAAACACTTCAGATACCTAAGATTTTCGGTTATAACACTAGAGAGAAAAGCCTATCAAAAGCAAATCATCCAACTGCATACTGTTCCCCTGAAAATCGTTAATAAAAGTCTCTAAGAATTTCTTTTGAGCAATCATTTCCTTTCCAGACGCCTCCAATAGTGTCTGCTCGACCGTTCGTTTACCAAGCCTCTTAGAATCCTCTCCGCCCATTAAATCTCCAAAACCATCACTTGCTAAGTAAAAATTAGAAGAGCCCAGCTCATTTTTTAGTTTGATCAGACGTGTTTCATACTCATGCGGATGTTCCAAATAATCCCCTACGGGCATCCTATCAGCTTTGACTACAAAAAGTTTACCGTCTACTACATGTAACAAGTTAATTTTAGCACCAGAGTATTCAATTTTACGAACATCAAGATCGATCTTAACCAATCCCACATCCGCAGATGGCTTGATCTTGCTTTCACTAGTTACCGTCACCCGCGCCACGATCTTATGATGAAGATACCTAAGAATGGTGCCTGGGTCGTCCACCTCTTCATCTATTACAATTCTGGTTAGTAGTTGGGTATAAACCCGAGTCATCATGCTCGCTAAATGTCCATGTCCTTGGCAATCAAATAGCGCTAATATCAAGCAACTTTTATCACGATGTATCCAGAACCCATCTCCTCCCACTTTCCCTGTCATGGGTTTATTAATCACAAAAGAGTCAATCAAACTCGCCAAAAGCTCCTCCGGAAACTTGGAGAAGTAATTTTTCATGGTTAAATCTTGATCACCAGATATGCCTAGATTGAAATATGTTGACTCGTCTTCATTCATATTTACTGTAAACCAATAACTACGAAGGCTTCGTGATTATTCCAGACAATAGGTATTACATAGATGGAAACATCATCAGGAATTTTAAGCTGTGAAGGTATCCCTCGAAAAACCATAGGCACTGAAATCATAAAGTTGGTGCCTAAATTTGCTCTCACATTTCCAGCAACCACGTTAGATATCTCACCTGCCATATCCAAAATATCTTCCTCAGAAGCATCATCAATACCTATGAATATCTTGATAAGGTCTTCATACATATCACGATTGGCAGAGATATAAACAAAGCCTTTCCTATTTCCAGATATACCAATCATTCCAGTATAGTCTTTCAGAACAATTCCTTCGGAATCTTTCAAATAGGGTACGTTCAACTCAGAATCTACATCCGTCAGATGTCTGAAGTAATTGTTTACCGAATTGATAAACAAATTGCACGTGGCATCAAATTCGGCTTTACTTGTTTTCATTTCTTTTTAATAAGCGATCAAAAGCTTTGGCCAAGTCGACAGCATTAACAGGTTTGTATAAAAACCCTCTTGCTCCTTTGTCCAAAGCTTTAAGTCCCGTCAATTTATCTGATAAAGCTGTGATTATCATCACTTTGGTAGTTGGATGTATTTTCATAATCTCATCAAGACATGCTAATCCATCCATTCCAGGCATGGTAATATCTAAAGTGACGACATCAGGCTTTTCCTTTTTCACCATTTCCAAGGCATGAGATCCATCAGGTGCCATGCCCACAATCTCTATGTCGTATGTCTTAAGATTTTTTTCTATAATGCGTCGCATTATAGATGAATCATCAACTATCAGTAGCCTCATTATCTTCTATCAGTTGACCCAATTGACTATTTTCAGGTAGATCAATTGTCAATTTAAAATATTTTCCAGATTCATATTGCGTGGTGAATTTAGCCCCCATACCATCAATAAGTGATTTGACTAGGCTCATGCCTTGCCCTCTTCCCGAATGCTCATCTACCACCTCTGAAGTGGAAAATCCATTTTGATATATAAGCTGGATTGCTTCCTCCTCATTCAGGTTCTCTGCCTCAAAGCGTGAAACTATATTATTTTGAATGGCTCTCTCCCTGATTTCATCAAGATCCAATCCTTTGCCGTCATCTAAGTAGGTAATCCTCATCACTTTATCCTTCGGACTATCCAACTCAATACTTATGCTTCCTCTTATTAATTTACCTAGACCTACGCGAACCTCTTTCCGTTCAATACCATGAACGATAGTGTTTCTAATAAGTTGAATCATTATATCCTTGATCGAATCAATATAATCATTAGGTAAGATGAGATTTCCCTCATTTTTAAAGAAAAAATCTACTGCCTTATCTGTCTTTTCAGAAATTACTTTAACGCTTCTTTCCAAGCTATCAATGAGCATAATATTAGAAACCATATGCCCCCCAGTAGGGTATTTACGATAAATATCCGCCACCTTCCTCAGCATAGTGTTCATATCATCAATGATCTTATCTGCATCATCAATTTCATAAAGTACCGTGAGAAAATCCTTTCCAGTAATCTGCTTAGACTTTTGATCTTGCAATACATCTTCTATTTCATGGAATTTTTGACTCATTATATCCAGACCTATGATCATCGCATTGGCCTTGAGGTTATGAATAGTCTCAAAAGTAAAATCATGGAGTTGCTTCAGATCACTCTCTTTATTGCCTTCATAGCGCTCGGAGATACTTCTTAAAGTCCGCTTGGCATTATAAAGAAATCCGCGAATCAGACTAGGATCTATCTTCAGAATGCTCAAAACCTGCTCGGTTTCCTGCTTCTTCTTTTTCTCTGCTTCTTCCAAATGCCTTTGAAGCAAAATAGACTCTGTTTCATCGGAAACAGTGACCATCACACTACTGATTCGATCCTTTCTCCAAATCCTTGTGAAATTGACCCTGATGTATTTATTAGTAACTACTCCTTCTCTTTCATTGTAGATTTTCACCTGTTCGATAGGATTCAGTTGATTGACAACCTCTTCATCCATATCTTCATTGAAAAGGTGTCTCATAAACATCTCCAAGGCCTCTAGATCTCTTGGGATGATCAATGGCCTCATGAAATTGGAGAAATTTTCACCTGAGACTTTACTGACACCAAAAATCTTCTCCATTGATTTGGAGTAGAGTTTACTCATCTTGAAGTTTCGATCCAAAATAAATATACCCTGATGGATATTTTGAAACACTGCTAATGATACTCTGTAGATATTGTTGTAAAGAAACTTAGCCTTATCGCGCTCCTTTCGTAAGATGTCATGAGACTTTACAATCTCATCCACCATCACATTAAAAGTCTGAGCGTATTTCCCAATCTCATCTTTGGTGGCGATGACTACTTTTTTTGATAGATCACCTTTTGAAATTCGAATTGTAAATCGCTCAAGGATTTTAACATTAGTGAGCAGATTGGTCACAATGACCGACATCAACCAAAGAGCAAGTATCCCGATGACTATGTCTAAAATGATAAAAGTCCAAAACCTTCTAAAAGCTGATTGCGATAAGTAGGTTGTCCTGGAAAGCATCCTCTCAGAGATACTATCTTCTACTTTTTTGAATGCATTAATTCTACTGGTGGTCATTTCGTACCAGTAATTTGGACTAGCCTCATAACCAGATCGTAAATGAAGTAGATCTCTTAATCTTTCTACTTCGTTCACATCATGACCCGAAACCAATCTTTCATAGATAACAGTAGATTCTTCATTTGCAATCACTAGGAATGCATCGAGATAAGATTCTTGCATTGCCACAAGCTTTGTAAAAAGGCTATAAAGCTCGTCATCCATGGCCTGAAGTGAGAATGCTTGAGTTCCCACGGCACGCTCCAAACTTGCGCGCTCCTTAGCTTTCAAGAAATATATCAGCGCATGAACCTGTTGGGCAATTTCCTTATCCCGCGTTTCATTGATCAGTAAATCCACGGTGTTTAATGCCACATCATTTATATCGGAGTAGTATTCAAGAATCTGATTAGCGCCTAACTGATGATCATCTATTCTTTTTCTGATTTCACCTAGGGCATTGAATTGCACTTTGATGAGTTCAATGTCATTTTCATGGCGTTCTAAAGCGTCTCCAACATCTTTTCGATCCAGCTCAGCATAGAACTCACTAAGCGTACTGTCTGTAACTTGTCTCTGATGACTCTGTGTTTCTGCAAAATTGTACCCCTCAGTGCTCACAAATCCCACAGCCACGCTGCGCTCTTTCTGAAGCTCGTGAACCACATGGTTGATTTCAACTCCTAAAAGAAGCGTTTGATTAAGCCGATCCGAATCTTTGTAATCCAGATAATTATGCTTGATCTGTAGATAATCAAAACAGATAATGATTACAATCAATGGTACAAGTACCATCGCGAATTTTACGCGTATTGGTAGATCGTATAGTATCTTCATTTAATTATCGGAGCTTGAGGTATTCACAGTCTAGTTCAAAACTTTGTTAACTACATCAACGAGAGCTTCTGATGTAAAAGGCTTAACAAGATAATCAGCTGCGCCCAATTCCTTACCTTTATTGACGACTGTCTGTTGTCCTACAGCGCTTATCATGATGACTTTTGATTTTAGTCCATTCTCGGTAAGCACCTTAAGCACCTCAAAACCCATCATATCTGGTAATATATTATCCAAGGTGATCAAATCAGGTGAAGTCTCCATAGCTAAATCTATGGCTGTCTCACCATCTTTGGCTTCTCCTATGATTTCATATCCCGCCTCCTCTAAGGCAGACCTAATAAGGGATCTCATATAAATAGAATCGTCAACTACCAATATTTTTTTACTCATGATTAAAGAATTAATTCGCTTAGTTACTTAAACTAGATTTTTTATTTTATTGACAAACTCCTCTTGAAATAACCAGATAAAATCAGGTGCAATATCGAGCTCTTCTCCATGGAAAATAGCCTTGAAATGAATCACTGACTGAAAATCACCAGACTCCTTCGCTAAAAATTCATCGACCTCTGAGGCTTTCAATACATTCAAAGAGGGTACCTGACCATAGATTTCCAATCCCAAAAAGTTTGAAAACTCAGTGATCACCGCTGCAGCCATCATATTATCAACTTCAGTCAAAAAGCCCATTTTCATCATCTTACTCTCTGGACTCTCACTCTCAATAATGCTTGCGGGCAAACATGCGCTATATATTTTCCTTACCTCGTCCTCCTTGAAGATTAGATGGCTAATTCCTTTTAGCTCACCCATCAATTCCGTTTTGACTATGTGTACACTTTCTTCCTCTGAACCCGAATAGTTTGCTAACGGTGAGCTTCCATTCTCACTATAGTCAACTTTCTCCATTTTGATCGGGATTTGTAGGATTTGCTCCATGGATTTTTTAGCCATCGAAAGGCCGTCGAAAACCAATCTCGAAGCTATTTCTAATTCATTTTCATTCAGTTCATCAAGCATAGTAGAAAGGGTTAATGGTGTAATTTCTATGTTTAAAGTCGTTTAGTCAAGAATTAATACACCAACCAAGGCAAATATTCGTTGGACGGGCCAATATATCTCATCAATTTGCGACTAAGCGCATTAAATCCGGATTAATTACTCAAAAACACTTCTTAATTTCTGAATCAACTGATCTTTAGTAAAGGGTTTTATCAGGTAAGACTTCACACCAAGACTGACCGCCTCCTCTATGGCTGACTGTTGCGCAACGGCACTTATCATAATGATATTCACCGCTATACCATCAGCTTTCAAAGCCCTCAAAATCTCCATGCCTGTCATATCTGGCATGATATTGTCCAAAGTTACTAAGTCTGGTTTTAGCAACTCTATTTGATCAAGAGCCTCGGCCCCATCTTTTGCTTCTCCTACTATTTCAAAGCCCTCTTCTTCGAGCAACCCACGAAGTGTTGTTCGCGAATATCCCGAATCATCTACTATTAAAATTCGCTTGCTCATTACTCTAATTTATTTCTTTCTTTCTATAAACTCTCGTCTTAATGTCATCAACGGAAAAAAGTAGCTTCCCTGCGTCTGGCATTATGTCATAATAGCCTATGATAAAATACCCCTTCGGCTTCAGACACTGATGTATAAGGTTCAATACCTTAACCTTCAACTTCTCATCAAAATAGATCATCACATTTCTGCAAAACACTATATCGTACTGCTCGGTAACCCTGTCATGAACCAAATTATGCCGTTTAAAAGTCACGCTCTTTTTGTATGCTGACTTGATAGATGCATGCTTATCGTGGAAATCAAAATAGTCCTCTAATTTCCTATTTGGAAAGAACTTCAAAAAGGGATTAAGATATGGACGAATGACTTCTAATGGATAGTCGCCTTTTTTCGCTTTTGCTAAAGCTTTGTTGCTAAGATCGCTAGCTACTATATGAGTGTGTGAAAGCATTTTTGCTTCCTCCAGCACAATAGCCATCGTATATACTTCCTCACCTGTGGAGCAGCCTGCATGCCATATCGCCATGGGCTCATTTGTGTACTTTGGTAATATATCTTCTCTGATTTTAATCCATACATCAGGATTACGAAAAAGCTCCGTAAGGTTCACCAACAAATCATCTATTGCAAGATTAAAAAAGCTATAATCACTCAATATCCTGCCCCAAAGATCAAGCGAAGATTCCATACTATGCTTCATCATGAGCCTAGTAATACCTCGCTTCAGGGAAGATTTCTCATAATTGGTAAAATCAAGTCCATAACGATTCTTGATGGCTACCATGAGCGCATTCATTTCTTCTTCCGTAATTAGCTCGGGTTGTTTCCACTCTGCGGGAAATGCGCTGGTTTTACCCATTAGTTGTTAATTCGGCTCAAAGCCTGTTTATGTACAAGGTCTGTCAAAACCACAATATCAATGACCGGACACACTTTCCCACTACCTAGTATTGTAGTTCCACTCAGCAGCTTGATACCCAGCAAAGGTTTGGTAAGTGGTTTCTCGATAATTTCCTTTTGTTGTATTACTCTATCCACTGCTATGCCAGTAAGCCTACCACCATAAGAAACTATGATCACATCCAACATTTGACCGTCACCTAGATTCTGAAAAGCCATCTGTAAAACACCTCTCTGGTTCAGTTCATCGAAGGAGTTGAGTTTGAGAATATCTTTTAGAAAAATCAACGAAATAGGTTCGTCATTGTATTTGGCGGTAAGGCCGCCTGCCAGCTTATGAATATCCTTCTTGGTAATTGACATCACTGCTTCCGTATAAGACAGAGCAATTGCATATTCCTGCTGATCAACTTCAAATAGCAAAGTGCCTTTGAGTGCTAGTGATGCAGGCACATGGAGCTCGAAGGTGGTGCCTTGATGAAGTTTTGTGCGAATCTTTACTTGACCAGCTATTGATTCTACAGCCCTTTTTACCACATCCATACCTACTCCTCTTCCAGAGAGCTCATTCACTTTATCAGCATTGGAAAATCCTGCTTCAAAGATGTAACCTATCACCTCGTCATCACTTAATTTTTCAGCAACAGATTCATTAACTAGCCCTTTTTCCACAATGCGCTTTCTGATAACTCGAACATCAATACCTCCTCCATCATCAGACACTGAAATAACCACTCGATCACGTTCATAGGTAGCATCAAGTGTAACGATACCTTGTTCATTCTTACCATTCTCCACTCTCTTGGCTCCAGACTCAATACCATGACTTACAGCATTTCTCACGAGATGAACCAGTGAATCACTGATAATTGTCAGGATATTTCTATCAATCTCAGTTTCAGTGCCCTTCAGTATCAAGTTGACTTTCTTCCCTTCAATGGAAGCAGCGTCACGAAGTACACGATGAAATTTGTTGAATAAAAATCCAATCTGCACCATCCTCATATTCATGATGCTGTATTGTAGATTGGAGCTGATTCTCTTCAATCGTTCAAACTCTGAAGTAGGTAATCCAAGCTTTTGGCTTGCAGCTATTAACCGATCACGCTCTATGATCAGCTGACCAGCCTCATTGAGTAATTCATCCATTCGCTTTACGGGAATCTGAACAACATCTGATAGTGATATTTGTGCGTTTTCTTCTTTGTCCTCCTGCTCAGACTCCTTAACCACTACTTTTTCTACAGCAGTCCTTTGATTCTCAAGCGCCTTTTCAAGAAAAAGTGATAAGCTGGTTTTGATACCTAAAAAACTTACTTTTTCACCAGTTTCGAGCGATCGTATCAGTACGATCAGTTTATCATTTGCCCTAAAAAGCAGATTGAACAGATCTTCATTGAGATCAATTCTACTCTCTTGTACAGCAAGCATCACATCTTCTATGACATGAGTGAGTTCTGCGATAGCATCAAACCCCATACCCATAGAATTACCTTTCAGCGTGTGCATGATCCGGAAAATTTCGCTGACCGCACGCTGATTCTTGTGATCCTTCTCGAGGTTTACAAAGAGCTTATCAAGCTGCTCCATGCTGTCCTTTGCCTCTACCAGAAACAGTTCTTTATATTCAGATTCTTTTGAACTCAAGATTATAAACAGTTTACTAAATATCCCCCTATTTCCTTTATACTGAGCACTACATCAGCTGCTCCAGTATCGAAAGCCAACTTTGGCATACCATAGATGATGCTAGTAGCCTCATCCTGCGCGATCGTTTTGCCTCCCATTTCTTTTATTTCTTTCAGCCCAATTACTCCGTCTTTTCCCATTCCAGTAAGTACCACACCAATAGCTTTTGGACCATAGCATTTAGCTACGGATAGCATCATGGCATTGATGGACGGGTTGTTATACTCTTTGAATACTTCCTCGGTAAAATCAACCACTATACCATCCACGTCTTTCGTCAAGATCATATTTGAGTCGCCTGGGGCTATGAGCACATGACCAGGCTTTGGTCGAGAGCCACTTTGTCCTACTTCAACTGTTAATGGTGTGAGTGCATCTAAACGTGTAGCAAAAGAATGAATGAAATTAGGAGGCATATGTTGTACAATAACAACAGGCACGTTGAGATTGGCTGGCAGTGACGTGATCACCTTCTCTAGCGCTGTTGGCCCGCCTGTGGAAGCACCTATGACGATAATCTCATAATTTGGATTGGTGTCAAAAGTATGGTCGAGCTGGTTTACACCTTTCCTGATAATATTAGTTGGTCGTGGTTTAGCACGTGCTACCTTTTTTACCCTTGCGAGGAGTTCTGCATTTATTTGTCTGATTTTGGAGCCCCCTTTTTTTGGCTTATTGATGTAATCCACTGCTCCAAGCTCCAATGCGTCAAAAATTGGATCAAGATTAGTATTCCCTAATGAGCTTAAGATAAGTATGGGACAAGGACTTTTTTCCATAATCTCCTTAACAGCATACTGACCGCCGTATTCACCCATTATCATATCCATCAGGATCACATCAGGTTTGAGCTCTAAAGTCTTAGCCACTGCTTCTTTACCATCCACAGCCGTACCCACTACCTCCATTTCCTCATCCTTGGAAAGTAGGTCTGAAATCAACAGACGAATAAACGCTGAATCATCAACCACCAATATTTTGATTCTAGTCATCAATGTGATATGGTTTTTTCTGCAACTCTGGCTTTCAACCTATCTCCTTCGATCAGCTCATCAATATCAATGAAAAAAGCATTTGATCCTTCTTTGGTGGTAATAATCCCTTTGATATAAGACTCCTCCTCTGTACTTTCAGCAATATTCTGAGCTAATGGAGCTATCTGATCCCCCGATATTTTCTTATTAAGTGGTACACTAGGCACCAAAATCCCAGCAAGGAAGCGCTCGCTCTTGACGATTATCGCATAATCAGTTCGTTCTTTAAAATTTGTTTCGCTCGGGACTAAACCTAGCTTTGCTGCTAGATCAATCATCAAAATAGACTTCCCTCTTACCGTACCGATCCCTGATATGTATGCAGGAGCATTGGGCATTTTTGTCAGCTGAGGAGTGACTACCACTTCCTCTACTTTACTGATTTCAAGTGCATATGTGGTGGTACCAAGTCCAAAGAACACAAGGTGAACCTGTTTGTCTTTTACAAGGGCAATTTGGTCATGGAAATTTTTCTGGAGCATCATTCTTCGATTATACTCCTCATGAGAAATTGACCGATTATTTGTCGGTGATTGCTTTGAGTACTTTAATTCCTTAGTGGTTAGCACAGGTTTAGGTGCTGTCACTTCCTTATCAGGAATAGCAGTCTTGTCTTTCTTGAGATTTTTTCCAAGTGCCATTTAGATGAATTTTAGAACTTCTTTTGCCAATGAACGGTAATCCTGTGCGCTATTAGATCCTGGAGCATATTCAATCACACTTTGCCCAAACGATGGCGCTTCTGATGCTCGCACATTTGGTCGGATAGACGTATTAAATATTGGGTGATCATAGTTACTAGCAATATGATCAAGCACCTCTGAAGTCAATTTACGACGGATATCCACCATTACCGGCAATACACCAAGCACTTTAATTGATGGATTGATTCCGCCTTGAATCCTACCGATGGTATTAGTTATAAGATCAAGTCCCTGAAGACTCAGCACTTCCATTTGCATGGGAATAATTACTAAATCTGATGCAGTTAGTGCATTGACTGTGAGTAATGAAAGTGACGGAGGACAATCGATGATGACCAGATCAAAACTTGGTAAATCTGCAAGTAAACCCTTTAAAATCGTCTCCCGATTCTCCTCAGTAGCCATGCCTAGCTCAATTTCTGCCAGCGAAATGTCGGATGGCAAGACCATCATTCCCTCTCGCTCAGCCACTATATCTTCAAAAGAAACATCACCAGATAATAAATCTGAGAGCGTGTTTCCCTGATCTATGGAGAGGGAATAGCTAAGGCTTCCTTGTGGATCAAGATCAATCAACAATACACTTTTGCCTTCATTGAGAAGCGCCCTACCCAAATTGATACTTGTTGTAGTTTTCCCAGTGCCTCCTTTTTGATTTGCTATAGATATGATCATGAATCAGAACTGAAAGAGTTAAACTAACATGTCAGATAAATTGACCAAAATAACAATGCGGTCCTCCGTCTTGATGACACCAGCTATAAACTGGTCCTCTTTACCCAAATTTTGAATCACAGAAGTCGATGTATTGATTTGTGACTCTTTTACTTTAAGCGCTTTGGGTACTGTGCTTATTAAGAAACCTGCCATATACTCAGTACTATTGAGTACCATCGTATATCGCACCGATTCATCCGTACCAGTTTCAGTGAAGATTCTTTGGGTCAGGTCTATTAAGGCTAAAACATTCCCTCTAATATTACCCACTCCTAGAATATAGGCTGGGGATTGAGGAATGGGGGTTATAGTAGGTGTAGCAACCACTTCCTTTACCTGATCTATAGGAACGGCATAGAACTCACCTTGCACCTCAAACATTACCAGGGATAGCTGCTTTTCAATAACTTCCTGGTTTTGCAAAAGACCCTGATTTATAACACTTAAGTCAGCGTGATCTACCCAAGATTGAGTTTTGGTATTCATTTTTTATAAAATCTATGTTCAGCTGAAATGAATTGCGACTTTGTTATATAAAAATCCTACCACTTCGTATGCTTTGAGTCAAAAGAGTCGCTTTCTATGTACCTGAAATCCATACTGAGTAGATCCGAAAAATCCTCACCACATTCCATCATATCCTCATCACTATCTTCGTAATACCAATTAACCTCTAGCTCAGTGCCATGTGATGACATTGCCTTAATCTTTTTTAAAATATCATAGATACATTTTGCCGAGCTCGTGTTAAACATGGTCATTTTGAAGTTGGCTTGAAAACTTCCAATATTTTGGTCTAAAGTCTCCAAAGCTTTCATCAATGGCTCAAAAAATGCTTGACTGTAGTCAGGGCTTGAGCGCCCACAAATTGTTAGAATACCTTTATTTGAATCAAACTGAATTTCAGGGGTAACATTTGTTTTTTGTATGTAAAGCATAATGGTATAACTGGTAAATAATTTATAGGACTGAACAGAATGATTATTTAAAATTGACCTAACATTCCTTTTGTTCAATTTTACAGTTTTCAAAAGTTAATCAAATATCTAATTCAATCTCTGGATATTTGCTTTTTAAACGTTCCACTAGAAAGCAGCAACTTTGGTAATTTCAATCATGGATTAACTATGTCTTTCGGTTAAAAAATGGAAATGGCCCTTTGTATTTAATCTATAAAATTAACTTAACTTAAATCGACTGACTTTCTGGTGAAGATCCTCCGCTACTGTTGTCAGATCCTGGCTCTTTCGACCATAACTTTCCATCCCTGCGGATAATTCTGTAGCAGAACTAGCAACTTCCTCGGTACCAGCGGCAGTTTGCTCAGCAATAACTACAACGGACTCAGTAATTTTCACCACGTTAGTGATAGACTCAATCTGCTGGTGAACTCGCTTTCTTATCTCTTCAGACATGAGGAGAGTCTTAGATGAAGAATCTATGATCTCATTGAATGCCTCTGAGGCAGATTTAGTAGCATCCTCTCCACTCTCCACACTTGCTTTCATCATTTCAATAGCTGATCCAGCTGTAGAAACATCTGTTTTTACATCAACTACTAGCTGCTCTATTTCCCTAGCCGACTTGCGGGAATCCTCAGCCAATTTTCTGATTTCCTCCGCTACGACAGCAAAGCCTCTTCCCGCATCTCCAGCTTGCGCTGCTTCTATTGCCGCATTTAGTGCCAATAGATTGGTTTGTGAAGCAATCTCAGTGATAACCGTAAGAGCTGAAGATATTTCATTAGATCGCTTTTTCAGAACTTGAATACTATCGTATGAATTACTAGAAAATGCTGAAATATCTCTCATACTAAATCCGACCTTTTTCACTAGGGTGAGACCTTTCTGACTGTTATCTACGCCGCCTTGAGCTGCAGTATTTATACTCTCTGCTTGATCACCCATTTCATTGGAGGACCTAAGGATCCGCTCTACCAAATTGGAGGATTCGTCTACTTTCACTACTTGATTTTGCGCCCCATTACTCATTTCCGAAATAGAAGAAGCAATCTCTCGTGTGTTCAAAGTCATCTCTTCATTGACGCCAAGCATCTCAATGGCTGACTCAGCTACAATACTTGCTCCATTTATGATGTCACGAAGTAGTTGACTTATACTATCAAGCGCTAGATTGAGATTGGTGGCTAACAATCGAACATCACCTTCGGCCTGACCTTCAAACCGCACAGTAAAGTCGCCTTGCGCCATGGCATTTACTACCTTGTTTACTTCATTGAATGGTTCGGAAACAGACTCCAACAGTCTATTGATAGACAAACTGAGATCACTCCATGCTCCTTCATTCCAGTCAGTTTTCATACGAGCTGAAGTCAACTCCCCACTATCACCCGCTTGTGAAATGACGTGATTTACCTCCTGGATAACAGATGAAAGATTTTCTCGCATACGAATCAATGAATATCCCAACATGTCTCTATCACTAGAGACGACAAAATCATGGTCGAGATTCCCTTTGCCTACTTGCTCTGCAAATAGTGATTTTTTGACTAGCTCTTCAAGAAGTGTATTTGCAGATGCTGCCAAAGCACCGAGCTCATCTTTAGAAGCGACCTTCATTTTATTATTTTCGTCAAGATCTCCAAGTGCCAACTTTTTCAGTAATTCACTAGATGCTTCCAAAGATTTAGCAATGGCCGCCGCTATTCTATAAGTGATCAATATCAAAATAATCAACCCAATCAGGGCAACAATTAAGGTAATGGTAAATGCTCTAGTGATTGGCTTGGTGATCTCTTTTAGGGGGATTTCTAGTCCTACTGCCCATGGAAACTCAGATGAACCTATATGAACTGGAGCAAATGCCAAAAGCACCTCCTCCCCTCCAAAATAATCGTCACGTGAAGTGAAAGAAATAGATTCCCCTTTCACAATGACAGATTTAATATCTACTCCCGAGTTCAGAAAAAGAGCAAGGGAATCAATATTAGAATTAGCAAGAGTAGGATCTTGATGGGAAATAATCGTTCCTTGATTAGATACCAGAAAAGCAAAACCTCTTTCAAAAAAATCAATCTTGGACATGCCTTTGAAATCTTCCAAGAACATATCAGTTCCAATAAGGCCTCCAAAGCGACCGTCTATCATGATAGGTGCAGCAGGCGAAACGCCCAGTAGCAACTCGTCAGATTTGCCCCCGTATGCTGCGAATTTGTATGGTTCGCCTATTATTTCACTAGGACTAGCTTTAATCTCTGTGTAAAGACCAGAAGGAGGATCTCCGTCAGTGTTCGCTATACGTATGTGCTCATTGATATCATCGCCATCTAGGTAGTAGGTGGCTCGCTCGCGTCCGTAAGGTTTGTCCCACTTCGGGTCTAAGGTCCACAACTCAAAGCTCATCCACACAGCTTCGTACTTTGGATTTGACTTTAGCACTTCTATCATTACTGACTTTCTAACTTCATTGCGCAGCTTCTCCGGAAGAAGAAGTGCTGCTTTCATTGCTGAAGCCATAGATCTCGCTACGGCGATATCTTCATTCAAAACAGTTTCTATATCCTTTGCTTTTTGAAGTGCTGCGGTATTTACCAATTTCCAACCCTCCTCAATCGCTTGCTGTCGCAAGTTGTAGTTGATAAATCCGAGAGTGATCACATATGTGAGTACCATGATGCCTACAATAAAAAGCATCATTCGTTTTCTTATTGAAAAATCAAAAATCATAGTGAAATTGATAGCAGTGAGAAATAGCTTCTGACCTTTAAAGAAAACTATTTTAAATCAGAATAACACCTAATTTCGATTACCTTGGATATAAGTAGGATAAGCAGGAAATACTGGCGCTCAATTAGATTTAAATATCTGGAGTTTGCTCTATTTCCTGACATAACCGATGATACCACGCCTCTCCAAATTTCCGAATCAAAGGATCTTTAAGAAACATATAAACTGGAACAGACAACTTGTCTCCTAGCTCGCAGGCAGGTGCGCAGATATGCCATCTATCATAGTTCAAAGCTAAAAAATCATGAAGCTTGGCAATTCGGATTGGATAGAGATGACAAGAAATAGGCTTTTGGATGGTTGTCTTTCCATCACGCAAAGCTTGCTCTATACTACACTTCAATATCTTCCTTTCGTCATAAAAGGCAAAAGCACATTCCTTATTGTCAATGGTAGTAGTGCTAAAGTCACCTTCATCGTCCAGTAAATATGCTCCCTGCTCCTGCAATGCTTTCTTGGCGTCATCAGACAGATATGGTAATACATATTCAATGACTTCTTCCATGTCTGCAAGCTCATCTTGCTCCAGCGGCGCACCAAGATCACCCTCTACACAACACGCACCCTTGCAGCGATCCAAATCACAAACGAAAAATTGTTCTTTGACATCATCGGAGATTAAAGTCTGATCTATTTGTATCATGGAGTCTATGTTGTCTTCAAAGTTAGACTTGTCTAGAAATGAAAATCATTTTTTATTGAAAAGAATTAAACCTAATTCTTACTCAACCGTATTTTAACTTTAACATACATGTAGATACATTTAAATTCACAAAACAAGAAAACAACTCATGCTACAAACAATTATATTGTCTATCATATCACTTCTAGGTTCAGGAGAAGACGCCAATGCCATTTACACGGTAGATGCTGAACGAAGCACGGTGGAGTGGTTGGCTGAAAAAGTTACGGGTCAGCACAATGGTACTGTTTCCCTAAAAGAAGGTTCATTTGAACTTACAGAAGGCAAACTAACTGGTGGTAGCTTCATCATGGATATGACCACCATTATTGTATCTGATCTTTCTGGTGGTTCTAAAACCAAACTGGAAGGGCACTTAAAAAACGACGATTTTTTTGGTGTAGCTACCTACCCTACTGCCTCATTTAAAATTACCAAAGCCGTTCCACAGGGTCCAGGGAAATACAAAATAGTTGGTGACATTACAATTAAAGAAAAGACTGAGGAAATTCAATTTCCAGCTTCTTTAGAGGAAAAAGATGGTGAATTAATTGGTTCGGCAACTCTCACTGTGGACAGATCTAAATTTGATATTAGATATAGATCTGGAAGCTTTTTTGATGATTTGGGAGACAAAACAATCTATGACGATTTCGACCTTACAGTTAAAATAGTAGCGACGAAATAAGTATCAAATAAAGATATCTTACAAAGTCCTGACTATTCAGCTAGAACTTTTTTTATGCTTAAAAATGCTTCCAGCCTTGTGCCGTAAGTGCTATCGTATTGCCAGATCTGGTTACCATGACTTTTCCCTTATCTGCCGCATGCATATAGCCAATAGTCTGTATGGCGTCATGATTTTTGATTTTTTCAAAATCCTCGTGGCTGATAGTAAAGAGTAATTCATAGTCCTCGCCACCATTTAGTGCACAGGTATTTGGGTCTATCCCAAACTCAGCTGCAGTTTCGTAAGTCTGCTTATCGATAGGAAGCTTGTCTTCAAAGACCGCCACGCCCAAGTTGCTGGCTTTGCAAATATGAAAGAGTTCAGAGGCCAACCCATCAGAAATATCAATCATAGAAGTAGGCACAATGCCCAATGACTTAAACTCATGGATGATATCCATTCGCGCATCTGGTCTCAATTGCCTTCCAACTACGTAATCATACTTATTCAACTGGGGTTGCATTTCTGGATTTACTAGATATTCTTGCTTCTCCCTTTCCAATACCTGTAGACCTATATATGCACCACCCAAATCCCCTGTGACACATACAATATCATTTTCTTTCGCCCCAGAACGATAGGTAATTTTCTCCTTCTTACAAGTGCCCATCACCGTGATGGAAATCATCAAACCCGAAGTAGAGGAAGTAGTGTCCCCGCCTACTAGATCCACATGATATGCTGCGCAAGCTGCTTTGATACCTTCATAAAGCGTCTCAACTGCCTCGACAGAGAACCGATTGCTAAGCGCAAGGCTTACCGTGATTTGCCTAGGCGTTCCATTCATGGCAGCAATGTCAGAGACATTAACCGCCACAGCTTTGAAACCAAGATGTTGCAAGGGAATGTAGCTCAGGTCAAAATGCACACCTTCAAGAAGCATGTCAGTAGAAAGCAACACATATTCATCACCACTTTCAAATACAGAAGCATCGTCACCAATACCTTTTATGGTCGCTTTTTGATATTGCTCTACATCAGCGGCAATCTTCTCAATCAGGCCAAACTCACCTAGTTCGCCGATCTCCGTTCTCTTCACTTCACTCATACGCTCCTACTTTTACTATTAATGTTTAATTTCTTGACAAAGCTCCACCAAGACACCATTGGTGCTTTTTGGGTGAAGAAAACAGATCAACTTATTGTCTGCACCTGCTTTTGGTTCTTTATTTATGAGCTCAAACCCTTTTTTGGACAATCGATCCATCTCGACATAGATGTCATCTACTTCAAATGCAATGTGATGAATGCCTTCACCCCTTTTATTCAAATACTTAGCGATAGCACTGTCCTCACCATCGGCCGCCAAAAGTTCTATTTTGTTTGGGCCAATTTTAAAGAAAGAAGTGGTCACTCCCTCTGAATCAACCTTTTCTGACTTATAAGATTCCTCATCAAAGAGTTTAGCAAAAAGCTCATTGGCCTTGTCCAGTTCCTTTACCGCTATACCAATGTGCTCTATCCTGATCATGGTCTGTTGATTATGTATTAATTTTGCAAAAATGAAGAAACTTTTCGGGGAACCGAAGGGTTTTGGATGTTGATACATTTTTAGATTCTAAGGCTTCTCGATAAGCCAGATAAAGAATCAATACGATCAAAGCATTAAACCAATTAAAGAACATGATTAACGTAACAGACAAAGCAAAAGATAGAATATTGGCGCTTAGATCGGAGGAAGGTCATTCTGCAGAGCATAACATTCGTGTGGCTGTGAAAGGTGGAGGTTGCTCTGGGCTGATGTATGATTTGCTTTTCGACCAGGAGTTGACGCCAAGTGACGAGATCTTTGAAGATAAAGGCGTAAAAGTCATCGTTGATAAGAAAAGCATGCTCTACTTACTAGGGACGACACTGGATTTCTCTGATGGGCTCAACGGCAAAGGATTTCAATTTATCAATCCAAACGCCTCACGCACCTGCGGATGTGGCGAGAGTTTCTCCGTATAAGAAAAATATTTTAAGATAATGAAACCATCCCAAGGGATGGCTTTTTTGCTTTCTAGTGATTCGAATAGGCCATACTTCCACGCATTCAAATCTGCAAATTCTAAAAAATCAAAAGTAAAAAGGCTTGCTATTTGAAATCCTTAGTTATATTTAGCCGTGACTTCAATAGAATATCTCCTTTTCAAGCCAGTGCATCTGCGCAATCTTCAACCAGTATTCAACTGTTGAATTGAACACAATTCCCTCTAGTTCAATTAGTTAGTCCCTTTTCAAATTTCTCAACTCTTATGAAACTTCGCGTTTCTCTTTTGCTTTTCGCATCTGTGATTGTGATAAGCTCGTTTGCTCAAGGCCACTTATTATTGGTAGGTGGAGGTGCGGAAGGAGCTTGGAGCGATCCTGCATACGGTTGGGCTGTAAATCAAGCTACAAACAAAAAAGTGGCAATTATCAGCTACTATGATGAGTCTCAAGACTTGCCTAACTACTTCTATGACTTGGGTGCATTAGAAGCTACAAACGTGAAAATCAATTCACGCTCGCTAGCTATGCAAGACACCTTGTATGATTACCTCATGAAATTTGATTTCTTCTTTCTTAAGGGAGGAGACCAATCCAACTACTATACTACTTATAAGGACACAAAAGTGACAGATGCTATCAGCGATAAATATGCCCAAGGTGGTGTGATTGGTGGCACCTCTGCAGGGATGGCCATATTATCTGGAATAAGCTACACCGCAGAAAAAAGATCCGTCTATCCAGATGAGGGTTTGCTTGACCTTGAAGATCCTGATATCACGCTCCGCAATGACTTTGTCCAGATTTTACCTAATTATATCACCGATACCCATTTCATAGAAAGAGGAAGGTCGCTGCGACTATTAGCCTTTTTAGCGCGATGGTATAAGGACACTGGCGAGCTGATAAATGGTATTGCTGCCGATGACAAAATGGCTTTTTGCATTGATAGTAAAATGATGGGTACTGCGATAGGTACCGGCGGTATATCACTTTTCTTTCCTTCAGAAATTGATATCACTGAAAATCAATTCTCAATTGATTCCTTAGCTAGTATTCAACTGCTTGATAGTGGCCAATATGATTTACAAAATCAAATGCTCATTTCGTTAGGTGGAAATGAAATCATTGCTCCAATTCAAAACGAAGAAACTGGTAATTATACCGTAATACTTTCAGGGAGCGACCCAATTGAACAAAATATTAAAATGTTGGAATACTTCGATGGTCTTGGATCAATGTCTGATCCAGTTTTGATAGTCTCAGATCAACCCACAAAAAGTATTCTATTAAAAGAATACCTCCCTGCAACAAATATTCGGATGCTGGAGGTATCAAACGCAAGTAATTCCTCAGATAGCGTTGATCTTCGTAATGCAATAAAGAGGTCTGTGAAAGTTCTTTTTCACCTAGAAAACAAAGGAAGTTTAATGCCTTTTGTAAAAGGTGGCCCCACTGGAACACTACTTGCAAAACATGTAAAAAGAAATAATATCATCACAGCTTTCATTGGTCAATCGAGCGAATTGGCTGGCGCCTACTTTTGCACCAATAATATCACAGATGAAGAAGCTTCCTATAGAAACCGGCTAAAATTTGAAAGTGGGCTCGGTTTACTTAAACGAACATTCATCATGTCCAACACTATAGAAGCTAGTACTTCAGATTACTATGAGAATAATGTCTCGTCTGTATCTTTTGCCATGATGCAACATAAACTCGCCTCTGGTTTTTACCTAAATCGAGGCAGTTTTCTAAATATCTCTCCAGAGTCGGATAATGCAATTGCTTATCATCATGGAGAATTTCCTACGGTAGCTCTCATCAACGATGGTTCCATTGGTGGTTTTGCTCGTACAAGAAACGTCATTGGTACAGATCAACTTATTTATAAAGTATTGTTGGAAGGTCAAAAAATGATGCTAGGTAGTGTCTTAAAAACCGAAGATGAAAACTACTCTTTCGAAGAGCCACTTACGCTAAGTAATTATCTGGCTGAAAATAGCTTTAAAGTCTACCCAAATCCCAGTTCTGGTTATTTGACTTTGGAAGGCTTTCTAGGTGGATATTACCAGATAGTGGATTTAGATGGTAAAATTATAAGTCAAGGAATTGTGACTGATGAGATTGATGTGAAGTCTCTGAAGACGGGTGTTTATTTGATTATTGCCAATAAATCAGGCCGATCATTGGAGAATCGGTTAGTGATAAGATAGATATTTAATAAATTAACAATGAACTATTTTTTTTATTTCAAGAATTTCTTAACTTCATCTCAAAGATTATCAAAATGAACTTTGTCATCAATAAAGAAATTCCTAATCAGGCGAAGAAGTCAGTAAGCCTACTGAACCTTCAGCCGATCTTTAATTGCTAGTCTTTCCCTTCCCACTTTTAGCATCTTAAATCCTAAAAGATTTTAAGATCACTTCTTTCAATTTATTTTCTCAAGTAAGTATACACTAATCTGTTTTGTTATGGATTATAAGAGTAAGCTCGTAGCTATAGCTATGATCCTCATTTGCGCAATAGCCACAGCGCAGCAGTCTGTCACGGGTAAGGTGACTGACTCCAAAAATGGCGAAGGTCTCCCTGGAGTAACGGTGAAAGTCGTTGGTCAAAATACGGGAACTATCACAGACTTTGATGGGATGTACAAGCTAATTGTTGATCCGGAAAGTGCTACTGTTCTCTCTTTCACTTTCATAGGAATGAAAGCGCTTGAAGTTCCTATGAATGGACGATCAACAATTGATGTGTCCATGGAAGAGGACGTAACTCAGCTTGGCGAAGTGGTAGTGGTGGGTTATGGCTCTACTAGTAAAAAACTTCTCTCTGGGGCAATCACATCTATCGGATCTGAAAGGTTATCCTATGGCGCAAACGCAGGTTTGGATGGTGCACTTCAAGCTAAAGCCGCTGGGGTACAAGTCACTCAAAATTCAGGAACACCTGGTTCGGCCATCTCCGTACAAATCCGTGGTGCTAACTCAATAAGTGCTGGTACTCAGCCTCTCTATGTCATAGACGGTGTGCCAATGACCACTGGAGACTTTGGTCAAATTGGCTTTGAAGGTCAAGGAATCAATGCACTCGCTGATATCAACCCAAATGACATTGAAAGTATCTCGGTTCTCAAGGACGCCTCTGCGGCTTCTATCTATGGAGCTAGAGCGGGCAATGGCGTGGTACTTATTACTACCAAATCTGGTAAATCAGGCAAGACTCAATTCACCGTAGATACTTATACTGGTATACAGCAGGTTAGAAAGAAACTAGACCTTCTCAACTCACAAGAATTCATTGATTATCTCAATGAAAGTTCACCAGGATCAGGTGCTGGATTTGATCCGAATACAGACGTAGATTGGCAAGATGAAGTGTTCAGAGAAGCACCGATTTCTTCTATCAACTTGTCTGCAAATGGCGGTACTGATCAAACGAATTACTTTGTCTCTGGGAGCTTGTTTGATCAACAAGGAATTGTCATAGGTACTGATTATCAAAGAATTAATGGGCGATTGAACCTTAATCATAAAGTAACAGATCGCTTCAGGTTTAGCCTAAAAACAGGAATCACCAGCTCCCTTAACAATCGTGTGCCAGGAGATCAAAGTATCAATGGTGTGTTGCCTAGTGCTATCTCTAAACCTCCTGTATATGCTGTGAAAGATGAAAATGGCAATTATTTGGAAGAGGGATTTTGGGACAATCCTGTGGCTGTGGGCAAAGAGGCTATTAATGAAGCCAAGACCTTCCGTAATATCTCCAATGTGAGTTGGGAGTACGATCTCATTCCCGGAATTACCTTTATGAATCAATGGGGATTCGATTATTATGGACTGAACGAAAAAAGATATGAGCCTACTACTACAGATCGTGGCGCAGAAAGTAATGGAATAGGTATATCTGCAAGAACAGAGGTAAAGCGAATCACTCAGCTGAGTACTTTGAGCTACAATTTTGCGATTGTGGATAATCTAGATGTTTCCTTACTCCTCGGATATAGTTTTGAGACCGAAAACGAATCTTCCAATTTCATAAGAGGTATCAATTTTCCATCAGATCAACTTGAATACCTTGTCTCAGCATCCACAATTGAAGAGGCTTCCTCATTTGCCCAAGATTTTGGTATTAGCTCCTTTTTTGCCAGAGCTAAATTTGTACTGGCCAATAAATACATACTCACTGCCAATGTAAGACGAGATGGATCCTCCAACTTTGGTCAAAACAATCAATTTGGATATTTCCCAGGAGCATCGCTCGCCTGGAGAATTTCTGATGAAGCGTTCTTAGATAATGCCTCATTCCTTAGTGATCTAAAATTCCGAGTAGGCTACGGTCTAGCAGGAAATGATCAGATAGGACGCTTCAGATACTTAAATGCCTATGCCTCTGGCTTCAACTATGCTAACAATCCAGGAATAGTGCCTAGAAGTATCCCAAACCCAGATTTGAAGTGGGAAAATACTGCTCAACTCGACATTGGTTTGGATTTAGGTTTTTTGAAAGATCGACTTGCTTTCACCGTAGACTACTACTATAACAAAACCAATGATCTTTTACTCGCTAGGCCTCTGCCTGGTTCTTCTGGCTTCACCTCAGTAAGTGCTAATGTCGGTAAACTCAAAAACCAAGGCTTAGAGTTTTCAGCAAATGGAGTTTTACTTGACGGACCCATGAAATGGACTACCAACTTTAATATTTCCAGTAACCGAAACAAAGTAACCGAACTATACAATGATCAACCAATCACCGACGTAGGTCGAGGTAGCAACAGTGTTTTAGTGGATCAGCCCATCGGTGTTTTTTATATGCTAGAATCACTCGGTGTAGACCCTTCGACTGGCGACCTGGTTTTTAAAGATGAAAATAAAGATGGTGCCGTCACTGATGCTGATCGTAAAGTAGCTGGTAATCCAAACCCCGATTTCTACGGTGGTTTGACAAATACTTTCAGTTTCAAAGGATTTGACTTATCCATTTTCTTACAGTTTACAGTGGGTAATGATATCTATAATGGAGTTCGCCAATACGCCGAAAATATGACGTTTGGTGATAATGACAACCAGCTCACGACCATCCAAAAAAGGTGGAGACAGCCAGGCGATCGTGTTCCTGTGCCGAGAGCCAATGGACAGTTCAATAATGACATAACATCACACTACTTAGAAGATGGGTCATTCCTTAGATTAAAGAACGTTTCACTCGGATATACTTTACCAAAAACTTGGGTAGAAAAAGCACATCTAAAGTCTGTACGTGTGTATATGAACATGCAGAACCTTTGGGTACTTACAGCCTACACAGGCTATGATCCTGAAGTTAACTATTCGGGCATAGACCCAATAAGAGCAGGAACAGACTTTTTCACCTTCCCACAGCCTAGATCAATCATGGGCGGAATCAACATAAAATTTTAAGCTGATGAAAAAACTCACATTTCTAATCGGGGGAGTATTCTTAATGATCGCATCATGTGACCCACTCGACGTGGCACCCACTGACCTAATCCCAGCAGAGGATGCGATCACTACCGAAAAAGGTCTCCGTGCCGCTGTTGCTGGAGTTTATGACGGCTTGCAAAATGGAGACATTGCGCAAGAACTGATGATTTTCGGAGATCTGGCTGCAGATAATCTGGAAGCCGTGGGTAGCCGTATTGCATATCGTGAAGTATTCAACAACCGAATCACACCAAACAACATCCGAATTGAGGGTATTTGGAATGCTCATTATGATGTGATCAATCGAGCAAATGTTGTTTTGGCAAATCTGGATAACGTAAATGGTGTTTCAGAAACGCAAAAAAATACCTTCAGAGGAGAGTTGCTTTTCATACGTGCACTATGCCATTTCAATTTGGTAAAGGCATTTGGTGCGGTACCAGTTAAAACAGCGCCAACATTAGGTATCTCTCCCGAGGAAGTAGATGTGCCACGCGTAAGTATTGATCAGGTTTACAATCAAATCAAGACCGACCTTGAGGAAGCTATTATGAACCTTGAAGGAACGGGGAAAGGAAATTCGATAATTGCATCGGAAGGAGCCGCTTATGCACTGCTGGCACGTACAAGCCTATTTCAGAAGGAATACTCAGCCGTAATAGAAGCGACTAGTTCGATCATGACCTTTGGATACGTGCTTCAAGAAGGTAGTAGCTACGCGGAAATCTTCAATGAGGCCAATGAAAACGACGAGATAATCTTTCAAATTGACTTTTCAGATAATGACGTAAACGCATTGGCGGATTATTTTCAACCAAGTGCACGCTATGAAGTGGCCCTTGCATCAGGCGCATTTAATCTCTTCACAAGTGATGATAACAGAACTTCTGTATCAGCCCAAGCAAGCGGTAGTGACCTCTATTGCAATAAATACACTAACATCAGTTTGGACTCAGATAACTCAATAGTGCTTCGCTATGCTGATGTATTGCTAATGCGAGCAGAGGCCCTCAATGAGCAGGCTTATGATGGAAATGGAGAAGCCTTCGATTTGATCAATTCCATCCGCAATAGAGCTGGATTGGATTCATTGGACGCTAATAATGTCCCCACACAGGCCGCTTTTCGTCAAGCCATATTACTAGAGAGAAGGAAAGAATTTATAGGAGAAGGTCACCGTTGGTTCGATCTTATCCGAACAGGTTCTGCTCTTGGAATTTTGGGTAACGCAAAAGGTATCACCTCAGAAAGCCAACTGCTCTTCCCGATTCCACAATCAGAACTAGACGCAAACAATCACCCAAAAATGACTCAAAACAAAGACTATTAATTCCCACACACAAACAATTATGAAGATGAAAACAATGAAAAATGTATCGTTAAATCTGATGATGCTCCTCGCATTCGGGGCATCTCTACTAATTACTTCTTGCGAATCGGAAGAAGATGATCCCATTCCTTTACCAGTAGCGGCTTTCTCTGTATCCAACTTGACTCCTGTAGCAGGTGAAGAAATTACTTTTACAAGTAATGCCACTGAAGCTACTACTTACCAATGGGCATTCGGAGATGGTGGTACCTCAACAGAGGAAAGCCCATCACACACTTATAGCAGTGAAGGTTCATTCACGGTCACTTTCTCAGTAGTAGGTGAGGGTGGGACAGCTACTTCAGACACTTTGATCACTGTAGGTTACCCTAATGTGTTTTTCACGGAAGGCGTCTTTGATGCTACTGAAGGATTAGTGACAGATTACAACATCTATAAAACAATATTTGGAGCCACTAATTCATCTGAGGAAGTGACCAACTATCCTGATGAAAGTTCTAGACATCTACCGATAGCTTTAAGCAATGATGGCACTAGAATCTATTATTTAGATAACTATAACGGCGATCTGTTTGAGGCAGGTATCGATGGTTCTGGTGAAAAAACAATTGTTACTGGAGTCTTTTATTATCCATCAGGACTCGCGCTAGATGCAGAGGGGAATATTTATGTAACAGACCGAGGTGATGATATTACTGGCGAGGGTGCAGTAGTTTATAAGGTTACACCAGCAGGAGAAGCGACTGTGCTTTATGATGATGCAGACCTTGAAGTACCTACAGCAATTGCTATTGATCAAGCAACTGGCGATATCTATGTGAATGATGTTGGAGCAGAAGATTCTGGATATGCTGCGGATGGTATATGGAAAGGAAATACGAGCGGATCTGCATTGACAAAAGTTATCACAGGTGGTGGCTATAGTATCGCAATAGGTGGAGGAAATCTTTACTACAATGATGCTTTCAGTGGTGAAAACATGGCATTTGCACCACTTAGTGATCTTTCTAGCCCAACTAAATATGCCGATCTAGTAGAGCCTAGAGCTTATGGACTCTGCTACTTTGGTGGAAAAGTATATTGGACAGATCTTGGAGCTGATTATTTGGAAGGATCCATAAAACGAGCAAATGCGGACGGAAGTGGTACTTCTACCCTGCTAGACGGACTGGTTGATCCACGTGCAGTATTAGTATTTTAAATTCTCTCATTCAATTAAGGGAGTGGAGGTTTCTCCACTCCCTAATTCTTAAATCTTCCCGAGATGAAAAATTTTTACCTCCTCATTCTTCTTCTTGTATCATTCTCATGCACGGATGTTTACGATGATTTTCCTGTGCCTCCTGCAAGCACTGTTCCTCAGTTTAGCTTTGAAATCATCAACCCTGAAACCCGAGAAGTGAGCTTCACCAATACCTCAATAGTTCCATCAGAAGCCGGAAACGCTACCTATACTTGGTCATTTGGTGATGGTACTACATCTGGCGAAACCTCTCCTACTCATACTTTTAGTGGTTATGGGGAATACGAAGTGAAACTCGTAATTATTACAACCTTATCTGGCATTAAAGAATCAACGACTACCATTACACTCCTACAACCTATAGATATTGACTTCACACTATATTTTATGGATACTGATTTCACGACTATTCGTGCTGTGGGAGAGACTACATTAGACATAGAATTAGGAACTTTCGGCTCAGGGTTGGCTATTGACCCTCTAGGTAAAAAACTTTACTTTGTAGATGACGACAACTATCAAATCAAGCGAGCAAATCTTGACGGCAGCAATATTGAAACACTCTATGAGAATCTCACCGGCGCAACCAACCTTACGTTAGACTTAGAAAATCAAAGAATTTTTTGGTCCAACCGTGCTGATGGTACCGTTCACAGAGGGAGAATGGACGGATCGGGAGAAGCCGAGACCATCATAAACTCACTTAGTCTACCAGAGGGTATTGCTTACCACAATGGTAAGATTTATATCTCCGATGTACAGGAGCCACCAATTGGTGAGAATATCTACCGAGCTAATGCAAATGGTTCAGCACTTGAGGTGTTTGTTGCGGGAAGCTGGGGTTATGGTTTGGCGATAGACCCAATAAACGAACGCTTATATTTCGATGATCAGGGAGTATATGACGATCCAGCTGATAATCGATTACGAAGCGTCAGCCTGAATGAGAATACTGATATAAACGTAATTGCTACCGTTGAGCCACTCGGCGCAAATGGCTCTCGTGCTTACGGAATTACTATCGATACGGAAGGAAATAAATGCTACTGGACGGATAGGACTTCTAGAAAAATAAAAAGAGCTAATCTTGACGGATCAGTTGAGGAAACATTACTTATTGCCGAAGGCAGTCCAAGAGGAATTGCTATTTTCAAGTAGCCTATGTCAAAGTATTTGATCACCATATTCCAGACACTTTTACTATCTGCTGCTATTTGGGCACAGCCCAAAGGCTCTTTGTTTATCATCGGTGGCGGGAAGCGCCCTGTGGAGTTAGTTCAATTCATGATAGATAAATCAGGATTAGACAAGTCTGATTATATCACCATACTTCCTTGGGCTAGCGAAGAACCAGATTCCTCCTCATTTTACGCAAAAAAAAAATTTCAAGAATTGGGTTACGAAAGGTTCTTTGATATTCAACCCTCGATTCTTAAACATTGGTCTGAAGACCTTTCAGAAAAGCTCATTTATTCTAAACTCATCTATATTCCGGGTGGTGATCAGCGGAGATTCATGGAGATAGCCGTAGAATACAACTTTGATTCCTTGCTCGCTGTGGCTTATGAAAATGGAGCCATGATCGCTGGTACTAGCGCAGGCGCTGCGATCATGAGCAAACCTATGATTACAGGAACAGCCCTCAAGTCTGAGGAATACTATCCAACCTTTCGCACTCTGGAGACTGACAACCTCGAATTAGAAGAAGGTATTGGACTCTTGCCAGAACATATTATCATCGATCAGCATTTTATTTGGAGAAGTAGGTACAATAGGCTTTTGACCGCCATTATGGAAAATCCGAAATGGACTGGATGGGGAATAGAGGAGTCCACAGCAGCATATGTATCTGGAAATAAAGTAGAAGTCATCGGCAAGTATCAAATCATCGTTTTCCGTAATATCAGAGGTAAAAGCAACACAAAAAATGGACTATTGGGAGCTGAAAACATCCAGTTAAGTATTTATCTTCCTGGTGAAAAATTCGATTTAACCAAATAAGAATCTTCAGCTTAAACCAAAGCAAAGTGAAAAACTTCAAAATTCCTGACACGCTAGTCATCATGGGAGTGATCCTAGTATTAGTGGCAGGACTTACTTGGATTATACCTCCTGGTGAATTTGAGCGAATGGAAAAAGTTGGGAAGACTGTAGTGATTCCTGGCACTTATACCTCAGTGGAATTTGCTGGACAGTCTTTGTTTGCCTTGATTCTCAGTCCTATCAAAGGCTTCATCGCAGCTTCACAAATCATTGGATTTATCCTTATGGTAGGGGGAGCTTTTCAGATAATTCAGAAGACTGAATCTATACAAGCTGGGCTTAGTCAGATGATACGGTATGCTGAGCGCCACCCCAGACAAAAAAATCTGATTATCCCTCTTTTAGTTTTCTTGTTTTCACTCGCCGGAGCGACATTCGGCATGAGCGAGGAAACGCTGGTTTTTGTGCTTATCACCATTCCGCTTGCACGCTCACTTGGCTATGACGCCATAGTGGGTGTAGCCATTCCTTTTCTAGGAGCTGGAGCAGGATTTGCGGGAGCTTTCAGCAATCCCTTCACCATTGGTATTGCCCAAGCTATTGCAGAGATCCCTCCTTTCAGTGGCATGGGATATCGCTTGATTATTTGGTTTTTGATGACCAGTACTACAGCCTATTTCATCCTTCGCTATGCTCGGAAAATAGAAAAAAATCCTTCATTAAGTAAAATTGATGCTCTCGAAAGCTCATCGGAAAGTAAAAATATTTCCGCGGATTTGAACACACTGCACAAGTTGGTTTTGTGGATACTGCTAGCAGGTATAGTGACTCTGATCTATGGGGTAACTCAATTGGATTGGTATATCAATGAGATTGCGGGGCTATTCGTAGTAATGGGCTTATTGGTTGCGATGGTGACTAGAATGCCAGCCAATGACGCGGCACTTAATTTCGTAGATGGCGCCAAAGACATGCTAACTGCTGCAATGGTAATTGCCTTTTCAAGAGGTATTTTAATATTGGCCGAAGAAGGTCACATAATAGACACGATGCTTTATTACGTATCCAATAGCATCAGTGATTTACCTGCTGCACTTTCTATTCAAGGGATGTTTTTCTTCCAAACAGGACTGAACTTTTTCATCCCTTCAGGTTCGGGACAGGCTGCGCTGACTATGCCCATTATTGCACCGCTAAGCGATCTTATCGGTATTTCAAGACAAACTTCAGTTCTTGCATTTCAGCTCGGGGATGGACTTTCAAATATGATTATTCCTACCAGTGGTGTGACCATGGGGATATTGTCTATCGCCAAAATTCCCTACCAAACTTGGCTAAAGTGGGCCTTCCCTTTGATTTTGATATTGACGATAATCGGAATGCTCATGCTATTGCCACCAGTATTGTTTTTTGACTGGAATTAACTTTTGTAAATAGCAGTAAATACCTCCGATTCTGACGAGACTGATCCTCGATACATCCCTTCAGAATTGAACGAGAAGACGACCTGACCAAGGGCATTTATCCCTATCACACCCCCTTCACCTCCCATAGGTTTCAGTTGACGAAAGATTACCTCGTCAGCAGCTTCTTGAAGCGGTTTTCCAGCATATTTTACAATCGAAGAAATCTCATGCGCCGTAACATTTCGTAGAAAATACTCACCATAGCCAGTTGCTGAAATGGCACATGTGGCATTATCCGCATAGCAGCCAGAGCCGATCACGGAACTATCCCCTACACGGCCATATTTCTTATTGGTCAATCCTCCCGTAGAAGTAGCAGCAGCTAAGTTTCCATGTACATCAAGTGCCACGGCACCTACTGTTCCAAATTTTCGCTCACCATCGTGATCCAAGAGGATTTCATCACCAGAAGCTATCGCATGATCTAGCTGCTTACGTCTGAATTCCGTGCTGAAATAGTCAGAATCAACCATTTCTAAATTATGAATTTGAGCATATTCTTCTGCCCCCTCTCCCACTAAGTAAACCACCTCATCATCCTCTAGAATCATTTTACAGAGAGAAATTGGATTTTTGACTGTAGTCACAGCTGCCACAGCACCAGCCTGAAGGGTTTTTCCACTCATCATGGATGCTTCCAACTCGTGATGACCTTCATGTGTAAATACTGAGCCTTTACCAGCATTGAAAAGTGGTGAATTTTCCATGCAAACTACAGCCGCTTCCACAGCCGCTTCCGCTGAGCCATCATTCAGTAGTATTTGTTGTCCACAAACTAATGCTAAACGTAGTGCTTCGTGATATTGCCTTTCTTTTTCTGGGCTAATTTGTGATTGTAACAATGTGCCAGCTCCTCCATGGATGGCTAAAGCAAATTTCTTCATTGATGATATTCTAGGTGAAAAATGAACAGAAAGAAACCCTGTGCTACCTAGCAGTCAAAAATAGGCTGGAGATTAATGCCCAAAAGAAGATTGATTTGCGATGAATTCACTTGTTGATCCTTTTCTTCGAAGATAAATAAAAGCCTACAAAAATGAACCTTCATTACTATCTGAAATTGGAAGAAATTAATTGTTAAATATTTTGACATTTTCCTCCCTATCACTAGTAATCAAATAACCGATCTGCTAAATAATATCTTTGATATTCAACAATGAAAAAATTAGTCTTACATTTAAATACTAACCAAATAACCAAATTATTATGAAACTCAAATTACTAATCATTGTAACCATACTAGCCCTTTACTCTTGCGGTGGTGGACAGCAAGCTGCCAGCGAAACACCGGCAGAGCAAGAGGCCATTGTCCTAGATTCGATTTCTACTGCAGTAGACGAGGCAAAAACAGAATTGAAAACGGCAACTGACGAGACTGTAGAAGAAATAGACGAACTCCTAAAAGACATTTGATCATGAAAAACTTACTAAGTATAATCATCTGTGCCATCTTCATAATTGGAGGAAATACAGCTTTTGCTCAAGAAAAAGGCAATAAAGAAAAGGCTAAAGAGAAAATGGAGCAAGCCAAAGAAAAGCTCAAGAAAGTAGGCAAAGAGGTCGGCAAGGAAGTCAAAGAAGGAACGGATGAAGCCTTTGAAGATATCGATGAAATAGCTGAAGAGGTTGAAGAAGAGGTAGCGGAAATCGCCGAAGAAGCCAACGAGAAAATCAAGGGAGAAAAAGGAGAAAAGAAGGAAAAAAATAAGGAAGAAGACTACAAAGGCAACGCCTATGGTCAAAGTAAAGGTGAAATGAGCGGCAAAGAATTTGGTGCGCTGAGATCAGAGGAAGCCAAGGCAAAAGCCATTGCTAAAAAGCAGGAGCTAGATGCGGAGATATCCGAGAGCGAGAGCAAAATCGCCATGAGCGAGGAAAAGATCGCTGCTGCAAAAGAGAAAGTAGCGAAGCAAAAAGAATCTGGTGAACTTTCGGGCGAGGAAGCCAGCAAAAAAGATGCAGCCATAGCTGCCGCTGAAGCCAAGCTAGCTGAGCTGAAAGCCAAGGTAAAAAGCAGGAAAGAAGAACTAGAATAGGACGGTGAGTAAGAGGATGATGAGGTGGAAGACGAATTATTTACACTCCTAATCTCAAAATCTATAAGCCAGCACGATGCGCTGGCTTTTTTTATGCTTTATGAAATTCAAAAAACGATCAATTAAAATAAAATAGGCTTTTACGCTATTTGTAATTTAAAAGAAAGTGCAGTCAATTGTTCTGTGCATCTGATTTTGCATAGCCTGGAAATTGAAAAACATAAATATCAAAGTGAAATAAGACTATAGCCTTCCCCGCAATTACTGAGTAAACACAAAAATTATGGTTCAATAGTTTGCGAACTGACGACCCCCTCAGCAAATTCAGTCTGACATACTGAGGGGCCCTAACCTTTTCTAATATGCAATTCGATTGCAAAAAATAAAAGTCTAAATATGGCCTGTGTCTGCTAAAACTTCAATCCTCATAGAGCGTTTATCTGAAAATATTCTGCCGAAATTATAGAAAAAGCTTAGCCACTCCACCTGATGGAGTGAAAGCAATACGAACAAATAATTGTTAATTTGTAGAGCAATCAAACCAATACCTAATGGACATAGCGACAAAATATAAGATCATATCAGAGATTATCAATAGTAGTGACGACCATGTTTTGAATGAGGTAAAATCACTTCTGAAAATTAAGGATGAGCTAGACTTTTGGGATAGGCTGAATACAGCCGATCAGGCAGCTATAAACGAAGGTATTGAGCAGCTGGATAAGGGGCAGCACGAGTCTCACCAAGCTGTTCAAAAGCAAATTAAAGACCGTTTTCAGTTTTAAGCGATGCGTTTGGAAGTGCGCTATTCACTTCGAGCTTGGCAGGAAGAAATAGAATTACTGGATCATATCATGCATGATTTTGGTCACGATAAAGCAAGAAAGGTTTATAAAATGATTGAATAATCATTTGACCAAATCGCTATTATGCCTGCAATGTATGAGGCATCAAAAAGTCAAAAGGGATTGAGGAAATGTGTTTTAAGTAAGCAAACAAGCATATACTACCGAGTCAATGAAAACTGTGTTGAAGTGGTTAGCTTTAGACCAAATCGAAAAGACCCCAGTGAATTCAAATCAAAGTCCCTGCAGGACAATTCAGCCTTTACTTTTCTTTATAATCACCTACTTGACTATGCTGAGTAAATAATTTCCTAAAAGGCTTACCCTTTTCAATTGGTCTTCAGGTATGAAACCAAGACTTGATCAACATACATCTTACAAAATCACAGAAGCTGCGCGATCATCGCATCCAATCCAATAACCTCTATATTCTCATCTATTGGATAGCGGTCCTTTCCTAAAAACAATTAAACCTTAATGGGCGTGAGTGATTTCAGATAACAATGGCAAGCAATGCTTTTTACGGAACATGACTATATGAATTTTTTACTTCCATATCGTAATATAGTTATCGGTAGTAAAATAGTTGCCGTTATATGTTAAATTACTAATTAATTGTGATTTATTGACAATACGAAATTCGACTCTAACTGTATCAGTAGCATAGTCACCGAATTTAATAAGAGTCTCTGTAGGATTTCCATAATCTGCCGGACAAACACACAATTTAATTAGTTCTGGAAACTGCGTTTGAACATAGTCTATACACCAATCTTTATAATCTCTTCCAGAGGTTTGACTAACATACTCATCATTGATTTTCCACTAAATACCTATATCCGAAGTATCGAAGGTTGAATCTAGAAAAATAGAAGTATTTGTGCTGTCTCGAACATCTAACCAAATAGTATTTTGAATATTAGTGCCAGATATATTCTCAGGTTTGCATGACACGAAAATTAAAAATACTATAAATGAAAAAAATATTTTACACATTATTACTTCTTTATATATCATAAATACTACGTTTATAACAGTCTGTATTTAAAACTTAGTTAAACTTATCTGAAAATCAAAAACCCTCTAACGAAGCTCCGCGATCATCCCATCCAGTCCAATCACCTCAATATTCTCATCTATTGGGTAGTGGTCATTTCCAAAAGTGCATATGAAATTTCTTTGTGCATTGATGTCATCAATAGCCAATCTATTGCCTTTGGTGAGCTTCGGCGCAAGGGTATATTTTATCTCAATGGACGCAATCGGCATAGCTCCGTCGGTTAACACCAGATCAACTTCAGACCCATCATGGGTTCTGTAAAAATAATACTCATACTTCTCTCCCAATTGACCCTTTACCTGCTCAATGACAAAATTCTCCCACGAATTTCCCAATACGGGGTGTCCTTGAATTTCGTCAAAACTCGCAATTTTGAGTAGACTGTGCAACAGGCCAGTGTCCTTAAAAAAGGTCTTAGGCGTCTTAGTAATCCGCTTTTTTACATTGGAATGAAAGGGCTCTAGCACATCTATAATAAATGCGCCTTCCAAATATTCTAGATACCTTTTTAGCGTAGGTGAGGTCAACCCAAGTGACTTAGCGAAGTTGGCAGCATTCCACAGTGAACCGGTATTATGAGCCAGCATTCTCAGTAAGTTGTTGAGTAATCTTGGATTTGCGTTTAGTCCTAACTGAGGCAAATCACGCTGAATATAAGCTCCTAAAAGTTGATTGCGCCATGTAGCGCTCTGCTTATCGGATTTAGCCAAATATGAAAGAGGAAACCCACCCCTCAGCCAAAGCTTTTCCGTATCATCTACTTCATTGGTAAGTAGCGACGTTAATTCTACATAAGCAATCCTTCCAGCAAGAGACTCTGCCGTCTTACGAATGAGCGACGGAGCTGCTGATCCGAGTAGAATAAAATGCCCAGGCCTCCTGTCTTCATCTATGATTGACCTCAATAGAGGGAACAACTGTGGCATGAGTTGGACTTCATCAATGATGATGGTGAGGTCTTGATTTGCTCTGAGGAAAACTCCCGGATTATCTAATTGGCTCAGCCCAATATCAGACTCCAAATCAATATAAATAGCATTTTCCTCTGCTATTTGTCTGGCAAGGGTAGTCTTCCCTACTTGTCTAGGCCCAATGATTCCTACTGCCGGAAATTGCTCCATCAATTCGGTAAGTTCAGCTATGGAAAAACGACCTATCATGACCGTAAATTTAAAGACATATTTTAAAATTACGGTATTAATTATAACTTTTTACACCGTTAATTTAAAGTGACACTTTAAATTAACGGTGATAAATTAAGGACTATACTCAATAAAATGATCTCAATTTCTGAGGGAAGTGATGTTTTAGAGCTTGAACCAGCCAATCGATAATTTCTTATGCTATTTCTCTTGCTTCTCCACCAGCACCGAAGTAATCTCATTTAGTCGATCCACTTTTGATTGAAAATCTCCTTTTAGTTGATCGCGGATGTTTTTGAGCTGATCGAGGAGTTCTGGTGTGCTATCGGGTAGGATCTCCTCTAGCATTTGGCGGAAGCGCTTCGCAAAGGTTGGGGATTTGCCATTGGTGCTGATTCCTATTTTTAAGTCTCCTTTCTTTACAGTTGAGCCCAGATAAAAATCACACAAATAAGGCGTATCAGCCACATTGGTTAGTAAACGGCGCTTTTTAGCTTTGGCCTTCAGCCGAACATGAAGCTCGGGATCATCAGTAGCCAAGATGAGCAAATCTGCATCTCGTAAGTCCCATGCACGCACTTTGCGCACACGCTTTTCTATGTGTTCGGACTGCTCCACAATTTCCAGCAGCTCAGGCAAAAAGTATGGCGCAATGATCTTAATCCGTGCATTGGGATCATTCTTCAGTAAAGCCTCTACCTTCTCCAAACCTACATTTCCTCCCCCGACTACCACTGTCTGAATCTCGTGAAGTTTTAAGAATACTGGAAAAAGTACGTTCCCGTCTCTCTGTACTTTATCGCTCATGCTACTTCGTTTTTAGCGGCTTCCCACCATTCGTTGACCTGCTGGGTATTATTGGCTTGGGCTGCACCCTCTCCAAAGATCAATAAAGCCGGCGCTTCAGGTTTTCGTTCCGCAGCGATAGATACGATATCGCTCACGCGACCTTTTATAACATCGCCATCTGCATGTGAGCCTTTGCTTATGATCGCTACAGGGAGGTCACCTCTACCGTGCGCTCGGTACGCATCAGCTATCAAGTCCAATTTGCCCAAGCCCATAAAAAATAGGGTAGTCGGAGACCATTCCGCCGCTTTAGTGACATCCTCACTCAGCGTTCCCTCGCTAGTTGTTGCAGTCACCACTGTAAAACTTTGATTGACACCTCTGGTGGTCAGTGGAATACCGAAATAACCCGGCAACATCACGCTGCTCACACCTATCACCACATCCACTTCTATTCCATGCCTTTCGGCGAAAGCCCTTTCCTCACTACCTCTTGCAAATACGAATGGATCGCCACCTTTCAACCGAACCACATGGCCCATTTCCTGAGCATATTGCACGATCAACTGATTGATCGTATCCTGCGAAACGCTTGACTTCCCTGCTCTTTTCCCAACTGGAATATGAACCGCATTCGGCGCATGGCCAAGCATTTCTGGATCCACCAAGGCATCATAGAGTACCACATCAGCCTTCTGTAAGGCTTTCATGCCTTTGATAGTCAGCAATTCTGGATCCCCAGGACCTGCACCTACTAATGTTACTTTTGGAATCTTACTCATCTCTTATGCTTTATAGAATTCGTTAATGACCAATTTATTTGCGGCTTCCTTGTTTCTGTAGTTTGTCACAAACTCAAAAAACGATACAGCCTCATTGAGGTATTTTTTGGCGAAAGCCTCTGACGGCTCATTTTGGCTGATTTGTTCTACCAAGCCTGGAAATGACGCTATACCTTTTAATTTTCCCTGCTCCACAATCACCGACTGAAAATCATCAATGATTCCACGATGTGTGTTACACTGCACATCCTCTGCAAGCAAGACGGCTTTGGCACCAATCACCAGAGTATTGTAGCTGTAGTAGATAGAGTCCGCCCATCGACTTTCGTCAAAAGTCAGATGGGCATTGGTAAGTTTATCTTTAGCGTCGTTGACGATAGTCCCGACCAAATCAAGCATTACACCTGCGCATTCACCTACTCCAATTTCAGGGACAAAATCAGCTACTTTTCCCCAATCCTGATAATATTCATCACTGAGTTCTTTCACATTCCCTAGGTGCTTGAGCAGATCGTAGAAGTAAATTTTACCTTGTCTGCGCACATAGGCATTGAAGTATTCACCTTCCTGAGCGTTTTCCTCATAGTTGTTGAGCAAGACTCGGACCGTCTCTGGGATCAGCTTGGTGGGGATTTTAATCACCTTGTCGGCAATGCGTCCGGTTCCATCAGGATCTACACCTCCACCGAGTACCACCTGCATAGCAGGAGCCACTTTAGAGCCATTTTTGATACTACTCCCGTGAAAACCAATATTGGCGACCATGTGCTGACCACATGAGTTCATGCAGCCACTGATCTTGATTTTGATCAAAGTCTCGTCCACTAGGTGTGGAAATTCATCTCGGATCAAATCTTCAAGAATCAAAGCCAAAGATGTGCTATTGGTCACGCCAAGATTACAAGTATCTGTACCAGGACAAGCCGTAACGTCTGCCAACGTATCAAAACCCGGCGCAGCAAAGCCGAGTGATTGTAACTCTGTATAAACTGCAGAAATGTTTTCAAGACGGATAAACTTTAATAGCAACCCTTGATTGAGTGTGAAACGGATATCGTCACCAGCATACTTGCGCACTATATTGGCAAGTTTGCGAGCCTCAGGTGACTTAATGTCTCCCAATGGAATGCTTACTTTCACTGCATAATATCCCGACTGCTTTTGCTCGACTACATTGGTTCTAAACCATGTCTGGTAAGCTTCATCTTCTACAAATCCCTCCGTGGCATGAACTTCATCAGCCGGCAATGCATTAGGCACTTTCGTGGTATCGATTTTTAGCGATTTTACTTTTAGTGACTTTTGCTCATTTGAGACAAGCTTCAAAAATCCATCTAGGCCGATTCCTTTATTTGGCTCGATTAGAAATTTCAATCTTGCTTTGTGGCGTCTCTCGCGCTCTCCATAGCGATCAAATACACGCAAACCAGCTTCTATGAAAGGAATCAATTGATCTTCTGGGAGAAAATCAAAAGCTTTAATAGCCATGAAAGCCTGTGCGCCCAAGCCTCCACCAACTACAACTTCAAAGCCTCTTTCACCATTTTCGATTGTTGGGATAAACCCAAAGTCATGGATGTAAGTGAAAGCTGCATCTGCCTTAGAAGACGAAAAAGCCATCTTAATCTTACGACCCATCTCTTGACAGATAGGGTTTCGAAGGAAATACTCAAATACACCTTGAGCATATGGCGACACATCAAATGGTTCTTCAGGATCAATGCCCGCAAATGGTGAAGCGGTGACATTCCGCACTGTATTGCCGCAGGCCTCTTTAGTGGTCACACCCACTTCTTCCAGAGATTCCCAGATCTTAGGAGAATCCTCCAGCTTCACATAGTGCAACTGGATATTTTGACGGGTAGTCAGGTGAAGATTGCTGTTGGTGTATTGCTCGGCTAAGTCCGCAACTCTCTCCAGTTGATCGGCTGTGATTTTACCGAAGGGCAGCTTCAAGCGAAGCATTTGCACTCCCTGCTGGCGCTGACCGTAAACGCCTCTTACCAGACGGAAAGCCTTGAATCTTTCTTCTGGAATCACGCCTAGTTTAAAGTCTTGGATCTTCCGCTGTAGTTCTTGAATGTCTGCTTTCGCTTCTTTGGTAATTGTGCTCATTTCTTAAAAATATTGGATATAAAAAAAGCCCTCGAGGTTTTCTGGGCTTGCTTTGTACAATGATGTATGGATTTGATTGTAAAGTCTCGCGCCAGATTTATGCTATACAGCACATGCAACATGAGCAGCACGCATTACAGTTGTTTGAAAAAATTGAGAATACAGAAATCATAATTGTTGTGTGATAAAAGTGGTGATTGAAATAAGTAGGATGAATTACTTACAACAACAACAGCACACGCAACAAGTGACTTGTGAAGATTCTCTTAAGATGTTAGTTTGAATGTTAGCTTTCATTTTCAATCAATTCATATTCTCCCAAAAATGGGATCAGGAATTAGCACCTTAAACTTTGCTTTTAGGTTGCTAGCGCTTCAAAGAGCCTGTCTCTCCACGCTTCTGTATAAATCAATTATTGCTAATTGATAGTCAAAGGTTAATCGGATAATTGAAAGAAAAAAATGAAATGATTGAAAAACCTTAGATTATTTCAAAATATTTCATATTCCCAAATTAACCCCTTTGTTTTTATGAAAATGCCATTGATTAGATGGGTGGAATAATCTTAAAACCAAAAGCCCCATGAATTTCCATCCATGGGGCTTTGATTAATTTGAATTTGTTTCTAATCTAGTCTTTACAATACCTCACGGCTGCACATATAGATAAACCACATCGTCTGTCTGCTCTTGCTCGCCCTTCCACTCTAAGAATGCAGTAGCTACAGCCTGCGGATGACCTTTGTCCAATGACGCCAAAGTGTCGTTCAGTTTTCTAGATTTAAAGCGTTTTCCAAAATCATTGATTTGATCTGTTAAACCATCTGAATGCACGAAAAAAGCTTCCTCATTTTCAAGCTGAACGGTTCTGGATCTGATAAATTTGATAACTTTTTCTGGTTCGAATGATGAAGTTTTAGTCTTTGATTTTTTCACCTTATCACCGAGCAAATAAAAAGGCATACCATTACTGCTATACTTTAGGAGCTTTTTCTTGCGGTCCATTTTAATGACCATTATTTCACAACCTATTCCATAGCCGCTATTTACATCAAGTAGCTGGATGTCATTGAGGCCATTATGTAAAGCCTTGATCAATAAATGCGGATCCATTGATGGGTCAAAAACCTGATTAAGAATTGACATAACGCTAACCGAGCCCAGCGCACCTTCTACAGAGTGACCAGTACAGTCCCCTACCACAATCCAATCATGTTGAGGATTATTCCTAAACCAATAAAAATCTCCACCTACAGTATCTTTAGGATTGTAAAAGAGTTGATGCTTTTTGTATTGACTTAACCCCTTAGTGATGTTGGGAAAAAGTAAGTTTTGGATCCTTCTGGCTGACTGCAGTTTGAGCCTATCTTGATCAGAATCTTGAAGAAACTCATTGGATTTAATATCCTGGAGTAGATACTTGATGTAAAAGTGAAGCGTGGCAAAGTTGTCATCGGCACATAGAATGAATAGCCACTTTCCTTCCTCTAATTTGATGAAATAAAGAAACTTTTCATCTTGATATTGATTGACAAAAAAGTTGATTTTCTTCTCAGGATCCATGCTAAGGAAATACAAACGCATGACCAAGCCTTCCAAATCTTCTTGATTTACATCACTTGCATGCACAAAATCCTGCAGCTCACCATTTACGATGATCCCAACGTCTAGGATGTTGTTAAAATTTGATTTTAGTGAATTAATGAAGTGCTGATTATTCATAAAGTGATGCTATTGCTAGTTCTAATGATGGTTTGATTGACTCGAAAGTTCGGGTTGCCAATGCCTTATTTGGATTTTGTTCTTCTACCAAAATGGAGACAAAATGCAGGTTGTTTACAAAGAAGATGACAATAGATCCCTTCTCTGTATTGATATAATTGAATGTGGTAATAAAATTCTCATCCACAGACATCATGGGTATGTCTTTGTACAGTTCTAGGATGTCCGTATGCTCCCCCACTGATTCCTCTGTTGGCAGATCCATGCTAAAAAACATAGCTCCTTTTGCAGTGCTGTATTCTTCTAAAAGATGAGTTAAAACTTCTTGAATTCTATTCATGTGATTATTTCTTCTTGTGATCTTAAGACAAACTATTTGAAGGATTGTTTTAAAATAAAAATTGAAATCTTATAGAAAAATTCATAACTAAATCGCCAATTGTATGTTGATACATTAAAATACATAACAACCACATTTTTTAGAATAATGGAAAACTTGGGCTTCAGCGAAATTTTTATTAACCAATATGCTACTGGTTATGCGAATGAGGAAAAAAAGACAATTGCATGCGTGATCACCAAAGATTACATCCCTATCACAAAATTTAAAGAATTATTCGAAATGCTCAGTTTTGAGATATTAGAAGGTGATTTTGACAAATTTGTTTTTGACAAAACACAACTCAGAACATTTCATCAACCATCAATGAAATGGTATTTCACAGAGTGGAAAACCGAAATGTTCAAGCATGGATTGTACAAACATTTTAAGGTGTTGCCAGAGCTTGACTATTTCAGAAAAGCAGTAGAAGCTGCTCGTAAGCCGTTGCTAGCACAGTACCCAAAAGAGATGCTAGCGAAATTGAGAATCGAGTACTTCGAAACAGTAAAAGAAGCTGTAGAAGCAGAGTAATTATGGATTTTTACATTCAAGCTACCAAGACTAGCCCGAGCGTACATGTGAATACAAGCGAGGGTTTCATTTTCCTAAAAGGAAAATCTGTACCAGAGAGCTCAGTTCATTTTTACTTCCCTATTATTGATAAACTCAATTTGCTGATAAAGAAGGATCAGCACATTACTTTGGAGTTTGATCTAGAATACTTCAATACTAGCAGCTCCAAATGTATCTACGATCTCATCAGAGCAGTCAAAAGGCGGAGCAAGAACCTTCACGTCAATTGGTATTACGAAGAATTTGATACAGATATGATGGAAACAGGCGAGGACTTCTCAGATGCACTAATGGTTCCTTTTAATTTCTTGGTTTCGATTCCTGAGGAATATCGCATTAGTAGCTGAGACATTTATCAGAGGAAAAAGTGATGACCATTGGTGTAAAATGGAAGGCATGGCATTTGAGAAATCGGGATGGTATCTCCTACGCGTATTAGGGTTTAACGTGCAGTATCATTTCTTCTTTCTTTCCTCTATCGTGAAAAGCATAGCAACAACGAGCAAAAGACTGGATGCGATTCGTAACCAAAAGCCAGTATCCATAGAGTCCCCTGTGAAAATAAAATTACAAATGATGAGCACACCACTTAGAGCAATCAGTATTTGAGGTCCTTTATTCATAGTTATCTAATTTTTGATGGTTTTAAAGTAGCTGAAGAAATAGAATTGGAGTATTTACCTTCCATGATACTCCATATTGGGAAGAATTTCGTCCCCTTTGAGATAGCGATCAAACCAATCAACCACTTGCAGATCTACCTCATCCTCGTGCTCGGAAATTGCATGATCTCCACCTTCATAGATAATCAATCGATAGGGCACTCTGATAGTTTGAAATTTCAATGCTAGATTTAAACTATGCTCAGCTTTTACTCGCCAATCCGAGTTGCCGTGAAGCATCAATATCGGCACATTTTTAGGGAACTGATCAGCCCATTTCATTGCTGATCTTTTGTACAACTCTTGTTCTTTATTGGCTTCATAATCTGGAATCAGCTCAGCCATTACACCTGTTTCCATTTCTGGTCTATCCAATATAGATGCATGAGCATCTGAAACTGCACCACCTACTACAGCTGCTTTGATATTATCCATCTTGGTGAGCGCTATATAAGTCATCATGCCTCCTCTGCTCCAGCCATACATTCCTATCTTTTCCGTATCAGCTCCTTTTATTTCTTTCAACACTTCTGGCAAAATGGTTATGTCATTCACATCAGAACCACCAAACTCCTCTTGCCCTTCGCTCCCACCATTCCCACGGTATTGACTGGCAATCACTACATATCCTTTACTCGCCAAAGGACCCAAAGTAAATATTCCACTCGAGACTTTGAGCGCACCAAAGTCTCTATTGCCTCCTCGGTTGTAGATGATGCAAGGGTAATTCCCTTCACCTTTTGGTTTCACTACAAACCCATTGATTTTCAAGCCGTCGCTCAAATAGCTAATGCTATATATGTCTAGACTGTCAATGTATTGGTATTGCTTCTTCAAGACATCCTTTCCGTCTATCTTTTCAGTAAGTCTTTTATAAATTGGAAGTTTAGAAAGACCAGTGATTAATTCTTTCCTTAGAAGCAACCCAGCATCTTGCCCCTTGGCGGAGAAAATTAAAAAGATCAATAGGGTGCAATGAATAAATCTCATAACGTTTTAAGTAATAGATTAGCTAAATATAAGTACTGTATTCCACACACCCTATTGAAGCTCATTCGAATTGAACATTCTCAGTTAGTTTAAGTCATTACAGGATAGGATTAACTAAATAAAATTTAATTATTCAATGATTTAGTTAGACTTAATTAATATGAATTAACTAAATTCAACTTGAATTTCAACTAACTCTGCTTCATGCCATTTACTGAACTGACCAGCCAATTAGGTATTAAAAGCGCTGCTCATTTGCTGAGACGTACTTGCTTTGGGGGTTCACCAGAAGAAATCGACACTTTTTCTTCACTTACTCCTGCTGAGGCAGTCAGTCGACTATTCTCTAGTGATCTTCCCTCACCTCCTCTTCCAGTTGATCCTTTGACTGGTCAAAACTGGATAGAGAATGCAGAAGCATCCGAGCCAAATGACCTGATGAGTCTTTTCCTAACTTGGAGTTTAGGACAAATGGTGGGTAGTGAACTAGATGACACTGTCAAGCTGCCCTATATCTTTAGGGAACGTCTTGTTTATTTCTTACATGTACATTTTACCACACAGCGCGGTACAGTCAATGACACTCGAGCGCTTTATTACCAGCAAGCACTCTTTCGCTTATTTGCGTTTGATGGTGAGGATATCATTATCCCTACAGAGTTTCCTGAGGAGGAAGAAGATACCATCGTCGCAAGAAACTTTAAACAGCTGACCAAAAAAATCAGTGTTGACAATGCCATGCTCATTTTCCTTGACGGACGATTGAATGTAAAGGGAAGTCCCAACGAAAACTATGCAAGGGAATTATTGGAACTCTACTCAGCTGGCAGAGGCCTAGAAGGCTCCAATCCAGAACCAGAATTTGACGGAGATTATTACACTTTCACCGAGCAAGACGTACAAGCGGGAGCTCAAGTGCTTTCAGGCTTTGATAGAGATAAAAATTTTCAAAATATAGATGAGGAAACAGGGCTACCAAGAGGGGTAGTCAAAGGAGGGAATATCGCCAACAGACATGAAGGTGGCACCAAGACCTTCAGTGCGCGTTTGGGGGATGGTTCAGTCATCCCAGACCCAAAGCTGATGATTGGTGATAACCCGACTGAAGCCAGCGTACTTGATGAGATTAGCCAGTTTGTAGATATCATCTACAATCAAAACGAGACAGCAATACATATCTGTAGGGAGCTTTACAGGTTTTTCGTGTACCATCAGGTGGATGATACTTTGCAGGCTGGAGTTATTCAGGACATGGCCAACATTTTCAAAGCCAACGACTTTAAAATTCAACCTGTTTTAGAAGCTCTTTTTACAAGTGAACACTTCTATGGTGAGGGCGCCGGACTAGCGGATGATAGTTTTGGCGGGTTGATCAAGTCGCCGATAGAAATGGTGATCGGCTACCACAGAAACTTCAACATCCCGCTACCGGATTACAGCACAGACTTAAATAGTTACAATGAATATGTGGGGAGTTTACTCAGAATATTGAACGATCAGGGAATGGACTATTATGAACCATATGAAGTTGCAGGCTATGCGGCCTATCACCAATTCCCCATTTTCAATAGAAGCTGGATTACCACCAATTACCTCACCAACCGATACAATTTCATCAGGTCGGTGATTTCATCAGATAGTGAGGGACTAGAAACTGGGCAAGTATATATTCTTCAATTTGTGGAGGATAATTTTCCGATCTCGGTGATCCGAATACCTAATGACTTCATCATAACAATAGCCAGGTATTTTCTACCGTTGGCGGAGGACTTATCATTCGAAACCACTGCTGGTGGAGAGCTGACTGCCGAACGTTTAAATTATTTCAAAGTAGTCATGTTTTCCTTCGAGATAGACGCAGATCCTGAAGCCACTTGGACGCTACGCTGGGACAATGGATTTGATCCTGAAACAAGAGCCAACCAACTCAAGGACCTCTTTAATGGAATGTTGCAAACACCCGAGTATCAACTAATGTAAGGCCATGAAAAGACGGAAATTCATAACCAAGCTCGGATTTGCTGCCGGAATGCCCATAGCGTTTCAGGGCATCCCATTGAAGATGCTCGCCGCTGATCAGCAACTGTCTCGACTTGCTGCTCAAAGCACTAATGACAGGGTATTGGTAATCATCCAGCTGCATGGAGGAAATGATGGACTCAACACCATCATACCCATCTCAAATTACGATGAGTACTACAGCAAAAGAGCCAACATCGCCATTCCCTACAAAGTAGGTAGACGAGCACTTATTCCATTGGATTCTACGGTAGCTAGCAATGAGCAAGTAGGACTGCATCCAGACATGAATGACTTCAAGTATCTCTATGATACCGGTAAGGCTGCAGTTTTCCAAGGGATTTCATATGACAAAAACAACGGCTCTCATTTCCGCGGAAGAGATATCTGGTTCATGGGAGGAGACGCTGACGATTATTATTCATCAGGATGGGTCGGACGCTATTTGGGTCAGGAATATGCACCATCTAGTTACCCAAAAGACTTTCCAACCGAAGAAATGCCAGACCCTTTGGCTCTGGAAATGGGAAATGATGTCTCCCTTATCTTCCACCAAAAAGGCAATATCCCAACTTCGATTTCTATAGCCGGTGACCCTACAAGTACGGCAAACCTCATAGATGAATTAGAAGGTTTCAATGATGAAGGAATAGACCCAAGGGGACTTCCCCCAGCCTTTCTCAATGACTCACCATACGGTCAGGAAATGAACTGGATCTTAGGTTTGGAAGATAAATCCGAGACCTACATCAAACGACTTGCGCAGCTTTACGAAGCTTCCGCAGAAACAAAGATCACCTATCCAAAAACCTATCCTTTCAATAGTCCCGAGGGGGTAAAAAACAATCCACTGAGTAACCAACTAAGTCTAGTAGCTAGGTTGCTTGGTGGTGGAGTAAAAACGAAGGTCTTCTTAGTGAAAATGGGGGGATTTGATACCCATGCTGCACAAGTAGAAGCCAATGACCCCACCATGGGTGTGCATGCCGCAAGGATGCATCATATCTCATCTGCCATGCGAGCTTTTCAAGAAGATCTGCGCACTAGAGGTTTGGAGGACAGAGTGTTGAGCCTTACTATGTCGGAGTTTGGCAGGAGAATTGGCTCCAATGGCAGCTACGGTACGGATCACGGCACAGGCGGTCCTATTATGATGTTTGGTCTTGGTGTGAAGCCTGGCATCTACGGAACGGTACCTGACCTTTCTAAAAGTAATGTCGGACTTCAGTTTGACTACCGCGAAATCTACTCAAATGTCCTTAAGGACTGGATGGGCGTAGAGCAATCTGTGATTACCAATGATATTTTCTTTAGGGATTTTATCAGTGGACCTAGACCTGAAGGTGGCAGCTATGAGCCACTTGACTTGATCAAAGAAGTGATATTAGGCGAAAGCGACCAAATCAAGAAAAACTACCACATCAGCTCGGTATATCCGAATCCCGCCAGTACTTATGTACAAACAAAGGTGATGGTCAATCATTATCAAAATGTACAAATCGAACTTATCGATGCTGAGGGAAGAGTAATCTCCAGAACTGCCAGACAGGTGGATCCGGGAACCCACACTTTCTCTATTATGCTGGACACAATTCAGCCAGGATTCTATTTTATAAAAGCAAAATCTGAAATGCTCAATGATACGAAAAGACTTATTGTCAGGAAGTAAATGGCTCCTGCTCCTATTATTGCTGAGCATTACAAGCTTCAGTGCCTCTGCTCAGCGCAGGCCTCCCAATCCGTTGGAATCATTTCTCGATACTCAGTTTTGGCTGGGATTGCGGGTAGGTATGAATTATACTCAGGCGAATCCTGATATGCGTAATACAGGCTTTAGCCCAATCAACTATGCATCGGATAGTTTGGAAAAAAACTACAGTGATTTCACAAGACCCGGAGCACATATGGGACTAGAGATGAATCTGTATCATCGAGGATTTTCTGCTTCTTTTCAGCCAGCCTTTAAGCGTAGCAATTATGAATATGAAAGTTCACTAAAGTGGCAAGGAGTTTCAGCCAATAGTCGATTTGAAACAACATATCAAGTAGAACAAAATCTCGACATCATCGAGCTGCCTATTCTGCTCAAATATGACTTCATCCGCCATGGTGAAATTCGTCCATTTATCATGATTGGTGGGTTTCATTCTGTAGTCGTTTCCGCACAAAAAAGCATTAAAATCGCGCAAGTAGATTATTCTGCAGGCACACCACTCTCCTCTTCTGGCGGCAACACTAGCCTTGCTGTGAAAGATGCGTTTCAAAACTTCTCAGGAGTTTCTGCAGGCGCGGGTGTTAACCTGGACTTCTGGAACATTAGGACCATTTTCGAGCTGAATTATAGGCGAGCCCTCACTTCGGTGACACGTCCCAATGCTCAACAAAATGAGTTAGCATCGTTAGGTGAAGTGAATGATGAAGTCTTCCTAAGAGACATCAATGCCTCGTTGGGCTTTGTCTTCCCACTTCGATTTATTGATCAACAATTTAAAGCACGGTAATCATGAAGAAATTTTTAGTCCTGCTACTCATCTGCTTCCTTTTCAGTTGCTCCAATGAAGAAATCAGCTTGACAGATTCATTTTTCAAAGTGTACGATGACTCCAACTTTGATCTGAGCTATCACCCTGTAGATGTGGTGGAAACTATTGATGGTTATATCATTCTATCTGGAACGGAGCTGGATGCTCAGGATTTTAGAGGTGTCCAGTTGATCAAAGTGGACGAAGAAGGCAAGTTTGTTTCTGAAATCAGTCTTGACAATTATGTCATCCCAGTTGGCGAGCTTTTCTTGATTGATAGCATTTGCTATTTTTTCGCAGCAAACCCTACCTCTCTAGACGCAGTATTGATTGGTGTAAACCCAAAATTAACTGTGACGCTAGAAGTTCCAATCAATGAGATTAACTATCCGCTTGCCTCCAATATCACAAGTGTCGGAAATCTGCTGTTGCTGAGTTACGATCCAGTAAATCTGACAAGTGAGATAAGTGAGATTGGTACTGATGGTGCATTTATGGACGGAAAGAGCTACAGCATTGGACCAGGAAGCGACGTGGAATCAGAAATCATCAATCATTTGCTCAATACCAACAATCGTCAATTACCATTCTTCTGTGGCGAGAATAGTACTAGAAATTATTTTTTCAATGGTTATTACAACTACAGTCTTTCCATGGTCTTTACAACATTTGCAGATGCGCCTTCTGGAGTTTTGCAGGGCCAAAGAGCCAATGCTGGAATCAGCGCAGCACTTTCGCTTGGTGGTGGCAATTTTGCGTTAGCTGGCTATCAGTTTACAGATAACTTTCAGCTATCCAGCACAGCCATAAGCACAACCGGCATCACCTCTAGTGCTGACCTCTACACAGGGAATATGGCAGAACTGAAAGCTTACACGCCTTCCAAAATTTTGACTTACACTTCTGGAGGAACGAGCTATACGGTGTTCGCGGCAGAGACAGAAGGTCGGCAGATTGTCTTGTATTTCTACGATGCAGATTCTGGTGAAATTTCAGGTATTCATCACATAGGCTACCTCAATCCTTTCACTCTTTCATCAATGAAAGTCACAAGTGATAATGCCCTCTTAGTAATGGGAACAACCTTCGTCTCTGGTCGATTTGAAAGGATTTCATTGACGAAATACTCTGAAAAGGAAGTCAGCTCTTTTCTGAAGTAGCAGTATGTTTTGCGGAAAATAGGACCAAAAAGAAATCTATATTAGAAAAATCTTGATTGGAATATCCTAATAAGCCCTGCCTTCAGCCCCTTTCATGAAGTTCATAAAGGCCTTATTCACCACACGGTTACCACCTATGGTAGGATAGTTACCAGTGAAATACCAATCACCTATGTGGTCAGGACAAGCTTTGTGTAGGTTTTCCACGGTCTGGTAGATCACTTCCAATTCAGCCTTCATTCCTTTTGGTCTGACGATATTGGTAATCATCGCACTTACTTGCTCGTAAGTAAATGGCGCATAAAGCTCCTTGACGTAGTTGGGCTGCTTCTTATCATTTGTGGCAGCCAGACATTTTTCATAAACCTCATGCAACAAAAACTCTTGGTTATGCTCTTTAAGCAAAGCCAATACTGCACGGAAAGCAACGAAATCTTTCATCTTGCTCATATCAATCCCATAACAATCCGGGAATCGAATCTGCGGAGCAGAAGAGACAATCACCACCTTTTTAGGCTCCAGCCTATCTAGCAAAGTCAAAATACTCTTCTCAAGTGTAGTCCCTCGCACAATAGAATCATCTATAATCACAAGGGTGTCCTTGTGCTTGTTGATCACCTCGTAAGTAGTATCATAGACATGCGCTACTAGATCATCCCGATGAGCATCATCCGTAATAAATGTCCTCAACTTAGCATCTTTGAGTACAAGCTTCTCTACTCTTGGCCTGAAAGATAATATTTCTTCCAGTGAGTCTGCGCTCGGTTTATTATCAAGAATAAAATCCTTTCGCTGGGAGATCAGATAATTATCTATTCCTCTTAAGAGTCCAAGAAACGACGTTTCTGCCGTATTGGGTATATAACTAAACACAGCATTTTTAAGATCAAAATTGACAGCTTTCAATACGCTAGGTATGAGCAGTTCACCAAGCTTTCTTCTCTCGTTGTAGATGTCCGGATCTGTCCCTCTAGAAAAATAGATGCGCTCGAATGAGCAGGATTTCTTCACTCCTGGCTCAATGAATTGCATTTCTCTATAGCCACCATCCTTCTCGATGATCAAAGCATGACCCGGTTTGATTTCTTGAATATCATTGTAATCACATTCGAAAGTAGTCTTGATGGCTGGCTTCTCAGAAGCTACCACCACCACATCATCATCCGCGTAATAATAGGCTGGCCTGATACCATTTGGATCACGCGCCACGAATGCCGCTCCATAGCCCAACATACCTGTCATGGTATATCCACCGTCAAAATCACGACATGATTTCTCCAGAATTCGCTGAATATCTAACTCACGCTCAATGATTTCTGTGATTTCAAAGTTGGTCTTTTGACCTCTATATTTATTGAAAATCGCCTGATTGGCTTCATCTAAAAAGTGACCGATTTTCTCCATCACTGTGACGGTATCCACCTCTTCTTTTGGGTGCTGACCTAGGCTCACGAGCTTGTCAAATAGCTCATCAACGTTGGTCATGTTGAAGTTACCAGCCATTACTAGGTTTCGGCTTCTCCAGTTGTTTTGTCTCAGGAATGGGTGGCAGCTTTCTATACCATTTTTCCCATGAGTCCCATATCGCAAATGACCTAACCAAACCTCGCCAGTGAAAGCATAATTATTTTTAAGCCATTGTGCATCGTAGAATGAGTCTCCTCCTTCTTTAGCGGCCTTGTTATACTTTTTGCTGATTTTTCCGAAAATCTCCTCTATCGGCTGCTGAACAGTGGTACGGTACCTACTGATATAGCGTGTGCCCGGCTGCATGTCCAGCTTGATGTTGGCTACTCCTACACCATCTTGTCCTCTATTGTGCTGTTTCTGCATTAGGAGGTACATTTTCTTGGCTGCATAGGCCGGCGACCCATAAGTGTCGATGTAGTACTGGAGTGGCTTGCGTAATCTTAGCAGTGCTACTCCGCATTCATGCTTAATGGAATCGCTCATTGGGTATTACCAGTCAATTTGGATGAAACTCTTTGCAATGTTATTGAATATTTCAGGACTAAAGAACAACCACAACAGCACAGCCGTGAAAATAGTTGCCAATATCTGATGTGAAATATTTACTGAGGTTGAATTGGTCGATTCTCCGCTTTTGAGGAACATTTGATAAGGGATTCTGAAATAGAAAAACAAAGAAAAAACCACACTTAATACTGCCGTAAAAAGATAAGCCAGCACAAATGGATCATTTACATTTTGATACCAATCCCAAAATGCCACGAAAAGATAGAACTTTACAGAAAAGCCTACCGTTGGGGGTAAACCAATGAGCGCAAGGGCTATAATCACACCTAAGGCTCCAAAATATGGAAGTTGTTGGCCTAATCCTGCTAGATCGGAAAGCTCAGTCTTTCCTAAGTCTTCCAAAATAGCCACATAATAGAAAGCGGCAATATTGATAATGGCATATCCGAAGGCATACCAAATAAAGGCACTAGCTCCACTCTCAAAAGGAACGATCAGAGTTGCCATCAAAAAGCCAGAATGCGCAATCGCTCCATAAGCAATCATTCTCTTGAGATTGCTTTGACGCAGCGCACCAAATGTTCCAATTATGATCGTCGCAATACCTAAAACGGCCACTGAAGTATAAAGCCATGACTGTTCTAAAAACTGTGCAGACACAAGCACTCGATGAAGCAAATAGAATCCACCGAGTTTTGGCACTATAGACATCACCATCACGGCATCTGTAGTCGACTCTTGGTAGACTGCAGGTGTCCAAATGTGAAAAGGCACTGCACTTACTTTGAAAAATAAGGAGCCACAAAAAAGGATTAATCCGAGATTGAGTAGCTCTTGATTTTGCAGAATGGTAAAATCCATTTCATGCAAATACAATGTGCCGGTGAATCCATAAACCAAAGAAGCGCCGTAAAGCGCTAGGGCTGAAGTGACGCCACCGAAAATGAGGTATTTGATGCTCGCCTCAAAGGACCTTTTTTCAAACTTCAAAGCGGCGATGCAGTATGCGCTGAAAGAAGTCAACTCTACTGCTAGGTAGATGATCAATAGATTATTTGCGGAAAGCATCAATGTGCTACCCAAGATCAGAGCAAGTATGAGAAAATAATACTCAGAGAGGTGAGCAATATTGCTTGGAAAAAAGACGATCCAAACGCCTAGAATGGCAAAGAGTATCTTCAGCCAAACGACCCCAATGTCAAAAAATAAAGTGTCTCCGAAAGCCAAGTAACTTTCCTCCGATTCACCTCCCAATGTTGCCAAAGCAATAACCAGCGTTAGTACAAAAGCGATTTTACTCAGAACAAGACGCTTGGTAATCAAACCTAAAATCAAAACCAAAATCGCCCCAAGAGTCAATGTGATCTCGTATGAAACGAACCCTAAATTCTGTGATATTTCAAGCAGCTTTTGGGTCAGCATATCATTGTGCTAAATACAGTTGAGCTTGATCTGAGAGCTTAATCACCATAAAATTGAGGGAGGCATCAATTGGTTCTAATAATATGGAAGGCATCACTCCAAGTAAGACCACAATGATGGCCAGCGGCAAAAGCATGAGCCATTCTCTTTTGGTAAGGTCCACCATTGAGATATTCCATTCTGGTTTCCGTACCCAGTACTTCCCGAAAAACATTCGCTGTAGCGTCCATAGATAATATCCCGCCGAAATAATGATCCCAAAGACAGCTATAATTCCTATCCAAGTAGAATATAAGCCTGCGTTAGCGCCAGCTCCTATAGCTCCCATTAAAACGAGCAGTTCTCCCACAAAACCAGACAGTCCCGGCAAACCGAGTGATGCGAAAAAGAAGAGTACTACGAAGAAGGTATAGATAGGCATTTTAATAGCCAGACCACTGATATTCTCTATGTGCCTGTCATGTGTTCGGTCATATACCACTCCTACAACTAAGAACAACGCACCAGATATAAATCCATGAGAGACCATCTGAAACAGCGAACCCGAAATCCCCTCAATAGACAATGCAGAAAGCCCTAGTAAAACAAATCCCATATGGGACACTGAAGAATAGGCTATTAACTTTTTAAGGTCTGTTTGAGCCATCGCAATCATGCCTCCATAAATGATCGAGATCACTCCGATAATTGCCACTGGGGTGGCAAAGTCGATGGCTACATCTGGGAAGATGCTGAAGCAAATTCTGAAGAGTCCATATCCTCCAACTTTCAACAACACGCCAGCCAGCAATACTGAAATAGCCGTCGGTGCCTCAACGTGCGCATCTGGCAGCCAAGTGTGAAAAGGAACCGCAGGAAGTTTGATTAAAAAACCAAACATCAATAAGATAAATGCCCAACTACGGAAAGACAATCCCATCAGCATGGATGTACTATCAGGATTCAAAAGCGCACCCGAAAGGTAGTTTCCATCCATCATGGCAATCAAGCTAAAAGAATGGATCTCATCACCAAAACTATCTATAGATCCTACTGAAAGGTAGAGACCGATCATCACGATCAAGATGAAAAGTGAGCCAAATAAGGTGTAAAGGAAAAATTTGATTGATGCGTAGGATCTGTTTGGACCTCCCCAGATGCCAATTAGGAAAAACATTGGCAATAGCATAAACTCAAAGAAGACATAGAAAAGGAAGAAGTCAAGTGCTACGAAGCACCCAATCAAACTGCCGCTCAAAATGAGATAAAGGATAAAATAGCCTTTTACTTTTTGCTCCAACTTCCAGGAGGAAATCACGCCAATCACTAGCAGAATACTAGACATCACAACCAATGGCATACTCACACCATCAACGCCTACCAAATAATCGATTTGCAAACTGCCGAGGCTGCCCAATTGAAGTCTGATCCATGGCGACATTTCCATAAACTGGAAAGCATCTGCCCAAGCTGTCGGTACTTTACTCCTATCAAAACTCGTAAAGAGCACAACAGCTAGAATCAACTGAACAACAGTGGCTCCAAGTGCTACGATTTTAATCAATTGCTTCTGATTAGCAGGCACAATGGACACAATCAATGCAGCCGCAAAGGGTATGAAAATCAAATAGCTGAGTAAAAATTCCATCATATCTTCAAGCTAAAACTGAATCCAAATAATCAGTAGCAAAAGCATTATTATCAACCAAACCAACTGGTTTTGCACCTTTCCCGATTGTATTTTGGCGAATGAGCCACCCAACCCCCGAGAAATCCACGCTGCGAAATTAACCACTCCATCAATAACCTCACGGTCAAGGATTGCAAAGACTTTGCTAGCTACTACAGTAATTATTCCCAAGCCATCGACGGCACTATCTATAACTTTTTTATCAACCCAAAGTAGTCTATGGCAGAGCTGCAAATACCCACGAGAAATCAAATAATAAGATCGTTCCACATACCAACTGTTCCATGAGATCTTAGCAATCATTGTAGACGGCTCTCGGAAGCTTCGCGGTTCAACAGAGTTATTTTTTTCGCCATAGCGAGTATAGGCCATCAACAAACCAATAACCACTGCAAAAAGGGATAGAATCATGATAATTATACCAACTCCTCCTCCGTGAGTCACAGAAGAAATCATGGTCTTAGGTAGTAAATCAGTAAAATACCAGCCATGCGCATCAAGAGGATTTAGCGAGTGGAAAATCCAGATAGAACCAACGGCCAAAATGGAAAGTGGTAATGCCAATTTGATTAATGGCTCCATTCCTCCAATAGTTTGACGGTCGTCTCTCGGCTTGCCATGAAAAACCAATAGCACTTGTCTGCCTATATAAAAAGGTGTGAGCACAGCAGTAATCAATCCAAATGCTGGTACCAAATACCGCCATGAATCACCTGCCAACGACCAGTTTGCAGCGCCAGTGAGTATGCCTTCTTTGGACAAAAATCCCGAAAACAATGGAAGTCCTGCCAAGGCCAAGGCACATATAGTAAATGCTGCGGAGGTAAGGGGTAAGTTCTTTTTCAACCCTCCCATGCTTCGCATGTCTTGGGCATCAAAAGCGTCATTATGATGTGCCTGATGCAAATAATGAATCACAGCTCCTGCTCCTAAAAACAGGCCAGCTTTGAAGAAAGCATGCGTCCAAAGATGAAAAAGTGAAGCATCCGAAGCGCCAACCCCTATACCCATGATCATATAACCCAATTGAGAAATTGTGGAGTATGCCAGCACTTTTTTAATGTCGAATTGCGTAAGCGCAGAAATAGCAGCCATCAGCGCAGTAATAGTCCCAACTACTGCAATCGTAGAAAGTATAAAAGGTGTCAAAATTGGCTGCACTCGTATCAAAAGATAGACGCCCAAAGTGACCATTGTAGCCGCGTGGATTAATGCAGAAACAGGAGTTGGCCCAGCCATTGCCTTAGGCAACCAGCCATAAAATGGAAATTGAGCAGACTTACCAAATGCCCCAATCATCAAACCAAGACCTACAAGTTGATAAATCCAAGTTTCTTGAAATGTATCTAAAGAAGATAAATAAGGCTGATCCAAGACGCCCACCATTAAGATGACTCCAATCAAAAGCCCTGCATCCGCTACTCTATTGATCATAAAAGCTTGACGTGCGGCTATAGCCTTTTCTCCATCTTGAAACCAAAACCCAATGAGCAGATAGGAAGAAAAACCAACCAACTCCCAAAATATAAATACGAGCACCAAATGATCAGACATCAATAGACCCAGCATAGAAGCACTGAAAAAACCAAGCTTTCCGAAGTATCGGTGGACATGTGCTTCACCAGACATATAATGTGCGGAAAATAGATGCACGAGCAATGAAATGAAAGCGACCAATAGAATGAGCAATCCACTCATGGCGTCTATCGCCCAGCCAAGTTCCATTCCGGGAAGCCATTGCCATTTCAAGTAAAGCGTTTCATTCAGGGCAGCATTGAAAAGTAGACCGCTTGCACTAAATGTCAGCACAGGGCCAATCCAATATACTTTTAGGGCGTTTTTCTTGCCTAATATATAGGTAAGCAAAGCGCCTAATAATGGAGCAAACCCTACTAACAATATGTAGCTAAGCGCGCTCATCAATGCTCTAGCAAGTTGAATTCATCCAAATCAGAAGACTTGTAATATTTGACCACATTGAGCAAAATAGCCAAAGCAATGGCCGCTTCTGCCGCGGCTATCACCACAGAAAATATAGCAAAAACTTGGCCTGCTAACGTAGGATCGTATCTAGAAAATACGACCAAATTGAGATTGGCTGCATTCAGCATTAGCTCAATGCCAATCAATACAAAAATGACATTCCGCTTGATCAAAACGATCAAAAGCCCTGCAAGAAGCAAGAATCCCGACAGGGTCAAAAAGTATGCGATTGGTAGTGTGCTCATTTTTGACTGGATTTATTGGCCAAAAAACTAGCCCCTACCAGAGCAACCAAAAGCAAGACAGCTATCACTTCAAATGCGATTATATAATCTGTAAGAAAAAGCACACCGATCTCTCGGACTTGATCTCCGGCAAACTCCTTTTGTTCCGCAGTAGGTATTGAGGCGGTGATCAACCATCGGAATAACATTCCACCAAGAATTAAAACAACCAAACTGGAAAGCCAGACATTTCTATGACCAGTGAAAATCCCCTCATCACCTGTACGCTTCGTCAGCATGATACCGAATAGCAGCAATACGATGACACCACCAGCATAAATCAGTAGCTGCACCACTGCCATAAGTTCACTATTGAGCAGGACGTAAAGTCCCGCTACACCAAGCAAATACAAGACAAATGCGAAAGCTGCACGAATCACATCTTTGGTAAACAGCAAGTAAAGCACGGGCAGCACCGTCATTGCAGTGAATATGATGATCAACACGTCAGTCATTTTCATCCGGCTTGGGTTTCTTTTTGATCATCGGCCTTGGGCGAAATTTCGGTTTTGCTGGCTCCTCAGAAGTATTTTTGTTTTCCGAGTCTTCACTTATTGGCTGTGTTTTGGCGTCAACCTTTGATTCTATTGGCTTTGGGGCAATGACAGGTTTTGCCTTCATCATCGGCTTTGGTTTGAAAACTGGCTTTACCTTTGGCTTAACCTGATCACTACTTTCTAGCTTTAGCTCCTCTGGATTATCTGTAGAGCTTTTTGGCTTGAGCATTGGCTTAGCTCCTCCCATTTTAGGTTTCATTTGTGGCTTCACACCTACTTTGGGCAAACTCGTATCTTTAGCGACTGCCTGCGTTTTGGCTGCAGCCTTTTCCGTTTCATGCTTTTCCAAATCCTGACGCTTCTGCGTAATGTCTGCAAGACTCATGTTTCCAAAAGCATAGACGTGATCATTGACATCAAACTCGCTGAAATCGTATGCTTTGGTCATCGTCAGACATTCCGTAGGGCACACTGTGGTGCAAAGCCCACAAAAGCAGCATTTAGACATATCAATGTCAAATTTCGCAGCATGGATCCGTTTTGGTGTACCATCGGAAGTCGTCCCAAAAACTTCAGGTGCTTTGATCGCATCTATTTCTATACAATCTACTGGACAAACTTTGGCGCATTTGTCACAGACGATACAGTCATCTATTTCATTGTGCAGACGATAGCGACCTACGTCAGGCACGGGAAGCGATTCGTATGGATACTGAAGTGTGACGATTCCTTTATCTATATCAAAATAGCTTGGATCGGCTATTCCTACAGGCGTACGAGATTTCCGCGCCTCAAACAAATATCTGAAGGTAAGTTTGAGCCCTGCAGTCATGGTGCTCACTGCCGTTTTGATATTTCTGAAGTACGCGTTCATAGGAGCCATATCTTCCAAATCCCAATAATAAACAATAGGCCTATACTTATAGGCGTCAAGTATTTCCACGAAAGTGACATCAACTGATCGACCCGCAATCTCGGATAGGTCCATCTCGCCATCATTTGCAGGAATATCAAGAATGACGCTTTTGACACTAACCAAAAGGCACCCCAGACTGTTCCGGTGGTCCAAAGCGCAAATTCTAATCCACCAATATTTGGTAAAGGCGTATTCCAGCCGCCCAAGAACAATACAGCAGCTAAAAAGCACACCAAAAGCATCATCCCGTATTCCGCTAACATAAATACCCCCCAGCGAAAACCACTGTATTCTGTATGGTATCCGCCGATTAGCTCTGATTCGGACTCAGGTAAATCGAAAGGCGTTCTGTTTGACTCTGCCAGTCCGGCTATAAAAAAGATGATAAATGCCAGCCACATGAATGGATTATTAAAAAGATTCCAACTGAAAAATCCTCCGACTTGCGTGACTTCTATTGACTGAATGCCAAAGAGATAATGTTGTGTTTCTCCCAATATCCCCTGCTGATAAGCAATTTGCTGTAGATCAAGCGTTCCTGAATACATTACTACTGCCAGCACGGCCAAGCTCAAAGGAATTTCGTAAGAAACGATCTGGGCACCTGCACGCAATGCACCATAAATCGCTAATTTATTGTTGGAGGCCCAGCCAGCCATCAATATACCCAACACATCTATGGAGACTATAGCAAGTAAATAGAAGACACCAACTGTAACACCCGATCCACCTACACCTTCTGTCAGCGGCAACACTGCAAAGCCAGCAAATATTGAGGCAAAAATAACAAGTGGTGCAATTGGGAAAAGTAGCTTGTCCGCAGCTTTGGGTAAAATATCCTCTTTCTGTAGCATTTTCAAAAGATCCGCTATCGTTTGGAACAAACCAACAGGACCAACTTCCATTGGACCAAGCCTATTCTGAATAAAAGCAGATACCTTACGCTCAGCGTACACGCCAACTACAACAAATCCCAGCAAAAAAGGCAGGTAAAACAGAAATGTGATCATCCAATGAATGAGAAAATCCTTAAAAATGAGATGTTGTAAAGTTAGACCATCGTAATGAGAAGCTGAAAGGATTGATCCAATCTCATAGATCGATTAGGAAAATTGAAAATATCGCAAAAACCAAATATCTATTTTTATAAATTTTACTCAACTCTGAAAAATTTGAACTTTTCTAAAATAGGGCGGTTTAGCAAAGATAATTTTATAAATAGAGTATATTTTTACAGAATATTTAACAACCACTTTTAAATATTAACAATATGAAAAAGTCACTCTTCGCTATGACAATCCTTTTCGGTATGTTGACTCCTTCATTTGCACAGCCTACCGAAGCAGATTATTTCTATTTCAGAAAGATTGAAGATAAAGTTTCACCTGAGGTTTTAGAATCAATTTCTGTTCGATCTCATTACATGGGCGATAATGTAGGCAAGAAACTTGATTTGATTCGCGACTCCTATACAAGAGTAGTAGAAGGAGGTGGTATTCAGCCGACTCCCACCACTTATATTGATAAGCCTGCGATCTACTATTCAGTTAAGAAATTAGAAAAATATTACAAGAAAGCTGTAAAGAGCGGTTTCTTAGACAAGGATGAAGCAGCAAGCCAATTCGAAGAAATCCTAGATATAGCAATTTTCATTCGTAACCAACCAACGGCCGATTTTGAAATCGCTTTAGAAAATATCAAAGAAGACGATGAAATTGTGACTGTTTACACTCAGTTGGTCTCTTTAAGTCTCTAAAAATTTTCCTTCAAAGAATTATAAAAAAGCCGTCCACTTGGACGGCTTTTTTATTTTGAAGTAGCTGGTAAGTTGATTGTAAAAGAACTTCCTTTCCCCAATACGCTTTCCACTTTTACAGATCCTTTATTCATTAGGACAAACTCATTCACAAGGCTTAGTCCTAGTCCGATACCTTTTTCACCATCTGTTCCATAAGTAATCTTTTTATCAGCATAACCAAACAAGAGATCCAAGCGGTTTTTATCTAACCCAATACCCGTATCAATCACTTGTATTACCGACACATCATTGCTCTTATTACTCCTCAGCGTCACAGTACCACCTCTCGGAGTGAATTTTAGTGCATTGTTTAGCAAGTTTCTGAAAATGGTCATCGTTGCATTTCTGTCTGCATATACTTCAATGTCTTCTTCTATCTCATTCACTATTACGACACCTTTACTTAATGCCATAGTGTGGAGAGTGAGTATAAGCTCGCTAATCAAATCATAAACGGATATTTGTTCAGGTAAATAAGGGAAACTACCTTGTTGCTGCATGGCCCATCCTAAGAGATTATCGAGGAGTCCAGCAAGTCTATCGACAGATACATCAATATCGTCTGCCACATCTATTAATTGCTCTGTGTCCTTGGTTTGCACAAAATGCTTGATCAACAAGCCAATACCATGAAATGAACTAATTGGGCCTCTCAAATCATGTGAAATAATAGAAAAAAATTTATCCTTTGTTTGGTTAAGTTGCTCCAAAGCTAATTTTTGTTCCTCTAGTTTCTTATTGATTCTAGCCTTGCTTCGATAGTAGCTATAGAAAACAAAAACAAAAATGAGGAGAACGATGAGCACGCCAATAGCCGAATAAATGATGGTCTGTTGGTATTCTCGACTCTTATTAAGCAACTGCACCTCACCTTGCTTACTAGCAAGAGCGAAGGCTCCTTCAAGGCTTTCTACCCTTCTTATGAGTTCATCCTTTGATAAGCTATCCTTAAGTGCTACGTATTGCTGATGAAATTCATACGCAGCCTCATAATCATCACTCATAGCATATAGGTCAGCGAGTCGCATACTGTTATCCCGTATCTCTGATTTCAAATCATATCGTTTAGCAATTACCAAACTGGAATCAGCGAAATTCTTGGCTTTAATGAGATACCCCTTTCGGCGGCAGATATCAGACATTCTCGTAAGGAATATGGCTACACCATAGTAATCTCCTTGGACATTTAATGAATGAAGTGCATTTGTCATGTTCATCTCAGCCAAAGCCATATCGCCCATTTCAGCTTGTACCAAACCAATATTTCCAAAATTATATGCAAGTCCCGCAGGATCAAGACCAAGAGATTGATAAATAAGCTTTGACTCTTCGAAGAAAGTGAGTGCAGAATCTAACCTTCCAGTCATGTAGAATTCATCTCCAACATTTAAGAGGAGATTTGCTATGAGCGTGCTGTCATTGCTCGGCAAATACGTCATTGCCTTTTTATAATAGATCAATGAGTTGGCATGGTCGCCAAGAAGAGAATAGGTATCCGCTAATGCTGTAAGGGTGTTGGCCTTTCCTTTTTCAAAATCAGATTTCTCCGCATAATCTAGTGCCTTGAAAAAAGAGTATATCGCTACATCAAAATCACCCATAATACGGTATGCCTGTCCTTGATGGTAATATGCCCAATGTAGATATTTCCTTTCGTTGAGCTCAAGAGCAAGATTTAGAAGGCTATCTGAGTAAGCCAGCTTACGATTTGGATCCGCTTGATACTCTGCAGCAAGATTGAGAAGTTCGAGTCGCGAGGGATCCCCCTTATATAAGCCTTTTAACTCCGAATCTATGCTATCTGAAAGAGATATGGACTGCCCGAAATTGATGCTGCTAACTGCCAATAATAGAATTGATAATAACGTCTTTCGAGAAGGCATGCTATGAAGATAAGTCATTTGACCCAAAGCTTAAAAATATTAGTCTGTTGGAAGTTTCACCAAAAAGCTTGTTCCCTTTCCTTCTTCACTCTGTGCACTTATTTTACCCTTATTCAGCAACACAAACTCTTTTACCAATTGAAGACCTAAACCTAAGCCCTTTTCTCCTGCTGTACCATAAGTGCTCTTCTTATGGCCAAGATCAAAAAGACCATCAAGCTTTTCTTGGGGCATTCCTACTCCGGTATCTGAAATAGTGATAATCACATCCCCATCTTCTGAATAAGCAGCTATAGTTACTTGACCTTCTTCATGGGTAAATTTAAGTGCATTAGATGTTAGGTTCCTTAATATCGTCATTGTCGTATTTCGATCTGCCCATATGATCAAATTCTCTGGAAGTTCGGTCAATAATCTTATTTGCTTACTCTCTGCCATCATTTTGAGAGTACTCGAAAGGTCCAACACCATTTTATTCAGATCTATATGCTCTGGCGAATATGGGATTTGACCTTGCTGCTGCATGGCCCAATTGAGGAGATTGTCTAGAAGAGTTGAAAGTTTGTCTACCGAGTTTTCGATATCATCTGCCACTTCTAGCAGTTGCTCTGTTTCCTTAGCTTTCACCATAAACTTGATGATTCGGCTGATGCCCATAAAAGAGCTGATAGGTCCGCGCAAATCGTGTGAGATAATGGAGAAGAACTTGTCCTTTGTCGCATTTAACTCTTCCAATTGTTCTGTGACTCGTGCTTTGCTTTTGTAATATTTGAAAATAACAGCAGCTAAAACCATCAGGAGGATCGCAAATATCGCCACCGCAACTAAGACAAACTGTTGGTTTTTCTTCTCTGCTGTCAAAAGGTCGACTTCCACTTGCTTTTGCCCTACTTCAAATTCCTTTCGCATGTTGGCAATGTTTTTCACCGCATTCAGATTGGTAATACTGTCGTCATACGAGCGGTACTGCTGATAATAAACCAACCCAAGTTTATAATTATCCAACTGCTGATAAAGCTCACTCAACATCCTACTGGCATCTCTTATTTGCTCTTTCAGAGAATTGGCCTCTCCTATGGATAGGCTTTCCAAAAGGAATTTCTCTGCTTCACTCAAATCACCAAGATTGATTTTGACCTCTGCTAGGATCAGCAAAAACGTAGAAAGACTCAAAACATCTTTGTTTTTCCTTACATTCAAGATCGCCGAGTCCAATAAAGGCACAGCTTCAACATATCGCCCAAGTTTATTATAAACCATACCAATATTGCCCCGAACAAAAACTCCAAAACCTGGATATGAAGTCTCCGAGCAGGATTGCCCTGCTTTCTGAAAATAGAAAAGCGCCGAATCGAAAGTGTTGTTTTGATAAAATCCTTGAGCGAGGTTATTGTACATCATGGCCACAAGTGCTTCATTGACCTCCGTCCCGTTTTTTAACTCATCGCTAACAATAGAAAGCGATAGCTCACTCATTCTGTCCATCTCCTCAAGGTTACCATAAAGCCCAGCAAGGACCATTTTCAAAAACAAGGACTCATTATTGTTCAGTTGATCTTCGAGCTCCATTCCCTCAAGCAGGAACTTTAAAGCTGTTTCATAATCACCTCTTGCGGAATAGGATTGACCAATATAAGCACATGCAGAGGCGTGAAACTTTGCACTTTTACCTTTTGAAGCATCCAACATGATGTTTGCATACTTAAGGGTGGAATCTTCATTATATAGCGATTTAATAACAATTGCCTCGTAAGTGGCCAACTGCACCTCCAGTGCATAAGATTCTAAATCCACGGATTTAAGACTATCCAAAGTTGACTGTGCGGAAATTAGATTGGCTAAAAGCGACCCCAGAACAAAAAGTAAAATTTGCCAGTGTTTTTGGAGCATAAAAAAAGCGACAAATGGTTTGGTCGCTAAGATAGAGTAAGATTAATATTTTGACGACTAGTTTGAATTGACATTACAAGGAGGTTTTGAGCAAACCTTTACATCCGGATCAATGGTTATTGTACCATTAATTATGATCGAATATTTAGCCAAATCCCCATCTTTGGAAGATGGATTTACCTTACTAGTCTTATCCTTTTTAGTCCCGATAGCTGCCTCCAAAACTGTCCCACTGTCAATTGTTATTTTGAGATCTTCTATGGTATCATCATCACAGATCCATCGCAATTCATAATCCTTATTCAACAAAGTAGTGGGTGATTTCGGACCAGCAATTGCCCAGTTAAAACCTCCATCAGAGCTCCACCATAGCTCGCCTGCTGATAAGGTTAAATTAAGTGTGATTTTCTTTGGCATGTTTTATTTAGTTATGTGAAAAATAAAATCTTAATCTATTAAAAATGAACTAAAAAACGAACCCAAAACATGAAAGTCATTGTATCAAATCAAAATGGATCTAACCTTATCAAGATAAGAGCATCTTTCTCTTTTTGAATCTCCAGCACTAGCTCCCAGCTGATTTCTTACACGAGAGCCTCAAACTAATTCTTGTCATTTTGCGACAGCATTTGCCAAATTGAATCAATCATCAAATACGAAATGAAAATTCATTTTCACTAAGTCATTGACATAATGACAGTTATCTAAAACACCCACATGCGGCACGTATCTTGAGCAATGAGGTTTTCATAGCAAATTCGAAAAGAATGAAAACGAAAATAAACACATCAAAAATCCTAATAGCTGCACTTGCTTTCGGCATTGGCGCATTCATGTCATCATGTGATGCTGATGTATCATCGAAAGGTACCGCCAGCGTAGGTGTAACCGATGCAGCAGTGGATGCTGAGAATATAACAGGTGTTTACTTGAAAGTGAATCAAATAGACGCAAAAGGATCGGCTGGAATACAGACAATTGCCCAGTTTGATGAGCCCAAAACTTTCAATGTGATGGATTTCCAAAATGGAGCAAAATACGATCTTGGTGAAGGTGAAATCGAATCTGGAGTTTACAGCGAGCTAAGGCTTATTTTGGCTGAAGGCTCATATGTGAAATTCAAAGACGAAACTACTGAGCCGCTAGACATACCAAGCGGCACTACATCAGGCTATAAAATCAAAGGCGATTATCAGATTTCGGCTAATAACGAAACCAAACTGGTGATTGATATTGACTTGAGAAAAGCCTTTGTTTTGACAGGTAATGGTCAGTATAAACTACGCCCTACTGCGAGACTATCCAATGATGATAACACTGCTACCATCAATGGAACAATGACGGGTAATACTGATGACCGTGTAGTTGTATTTGCTTATGCAAAAGGAACGTACAGTGAAAGCGAGGCAGATGAGCCAGCGGATGGGAGTTCACGTTTTGAAAACTCAGTCAATAGCGCAGTTGTTGTAAATGGAAAATTTACCCTTGCCTTTATGGAGCCCGGCGAATATGAATTCGTAGTTGCGAAATATATAAGAGATGAGGTAGCTGAAGAGTTTACTTTTATCGCTTCGGCCAAAGTGAATACCACAGTCACAGGGAACGTCCTCAATTCTTTATTCATAGAGTCCAATACAGATGAGAATGTATTGATCATTTTATAACCGAAACAGTGCCATTCCGCAGAGCATAATGCTCTGCGGTTACCTTAACCAAACTAAAATCTGATGAAAAATTTAATAATAATTATAGCGGCATTAGTTACCCTCGGAAGCTGCCAAAGCAAGAGCTATTATGCGGCAGAAAGTATCAATATTGAACGATTCAATGGCTGGGAAGAGGAAAACGCCGAGTTCCTTTTGATCTCAAATGATAAAAACATGCTACTCGAAAACCTTTCTGAATTGGCTTTGAATAGAGCGGCTTATAAAGACACTTATCTCACAACTAGCAAGGCTCTTGAAAGCTACAAGCATATCAATAATGACATAACACTTGAATCAGTAACTAAGCGCGTGAAGCTTGCGAGCGCTTTGAGCGTAAACAGTGATAAAGTCTACCAAGAACTTGCACGTACTAAAGATGAAGATTTTGATGTGCTTTACAAAAAGTTGGTTCTTGATCAGATAATAGAATTCAAAAAACTCACAGCCAGCTATCGCAATGAAGGTAGAAATGAACGCATCAAAGAATTAAGTAGAAAGATTGATTACAAATTGGAACTAGCTGAGGAAATAGTGTCGAAACTTGACATATCTTAAAATCAGTACGTTTAAATATTGAAAGCTTAAATTAAAAGCGAATAGACTATCAAATATTAAAGTGAAGAGAAATCATATTGCCAATTTCTTAGGTATTTCATTGATCCTGCTTACGGTATCGTTATCCGTGGCAGGATTTATAACGTATAGCAACCTCACTGCTGTAGTGGTGAAACTTGACTCTGATGAGCTCTCTCATGCGAACATCATCCACTACAAAGAGCTGCTCGTAGACCTTAATTCTATCGAATCTAAAGTAGAGTCTTTTGAGCTGACCGGCCAGAAAACCTATCTCGAACAATATGAGCGATTGCTTGAAAACACCTTGTCAAAAATAGATTCACTGAAGTCCTTAAATGAGACAGATGTGGAGTTGCAGGTTTTTAATGACAGTTTAAAATCATTAATCATAAAAAAATCTGAAATCCTCAATGAGATTATCGTACTCGGCGAAGTGAAAAAAGATGAGAAACTTGAAGCATATGACGACCTGCTGAAGGAAATAAATGCAAGATCAAACAATAGCGATATTGAGAATGCTAATGCTATCAAAGAGAGTAAAAACAATAGTTTCCTAAAGCGTCTCTTTAATCGGAAATCGAGACTTGAGGCGTCATTGCAGTCAAGTTTAGATAGCCTGGTAGATGTAAGAAATGGTGATAATGCCGAGAAGCTTGTGAAAAAAGTGGACGAGCTGATGTCCACACATGCTATTCAAGAAAACCTCCAAAATCAGAAGGAAATGCTACTTCTTGAACAGCACTTTGATATTCAAAATCAAATAGTAGACCTGATCAACTACCTTGAAAGTAGGGAAACTGTTAAAATCCAAATAAAATCACTCAATGCCCGTCATTTAGCTGCAAAAACAAATAAACAGATTTTCATTTTTGTAAGCCTTTCATTGCTCATGCTCATATCATGTATCATCATCATGGTCATTTATTTTAAAAGAAATGCCAGATACAATGCGCTCCTTAGAGATTCCAAAAAATCAGCCGAGATCGTATCGCAAGCGAAAGAACGCTTTTTTGCTAATATGAGCCATGAGCTAAGAACTCCAATGAATGCTATTTCAGGATTTACTAAAATCCTTCTGAAATCTCCATTGAATGAAGAGCAAAATGAACAAGTCACCATTATAGACAAATCTAGCCAACACCTACTGAGCCTATTGAATGATATCCTAGACTTTTCAAAACTTCAAGCAGATAAGCTTTTGCTAGAGATTGCCCCTTTTGACCTTACGCTTACGTGTAAGGAATGCATTCAATTGCTTGACGAACAAGCCAAGAGCAAAGGCCTCAACCTTATTCAAGAGATCGAGCCATTGCCGAATTTTGTAATAGGCGATCCTATTCGATTTAGACAAATATTACTCAATATCCTAAGCAACGCTATAAAATATACCGAGAAAGGATTTGTGAAAATGACCATCACAGGAAAAGAGGTTCAGAATACGCTTAAACTTACTGTTGTCATCGAAGATACTGGAGAAGGTATAGCTCCCGAAAATCAAATAAAAATGTTTCAGGAATTCGAACAGGCCAATCAAAGCTCATTCTCAAAAGGTACTGGCTTAGGCTTGGCGATCACACGACGGTTGGTCAACCTGCACAATGGGTCTATGAAATTTGATAGTGAAGTTGGTAAAGGCACCAAAGTCACAATATCCCTTAAGTACAAAGTGAGTGGTCAGGCTCCGAAAGAAGTTATTCAAAAACCAGAAAAATTACGCACTTCTTTGATTGGAATAAAAGCCCTCATCGCAGATGATGAACCATTCAATGTAAAGCTTCTGGCAACTTTACTCCGCAAAAAAGGTATGGAGATAAAAGAAGCTGTTGATGGAGAGAAAGCACTTCAAATGGCTATGAACGAATCTTTTGATATCATCCTTCTAGACCTGAAAATGCCACAATTATCGGGATGGGAAGTAGCCGAGAAGATTTCAAAATCTGATGGTCCAAATCAAAACACTCCCATGATCGCATTGACAGCTACGGCTACCAAGTTAGATCATGAAAGCGGACTAGCGCACGGTTTCAAAAGTGTCATGAGAAAGCCATTTGATGAAGCAGTTCTTTTTGATAAAATAGAAAAATACCTCAACGTAGAATCTGAAGAATCCATTGAGGTGAAAATGCTGGAAGATCTAAATTTAGAACACATCTCTATTGACCTTACCTCATTACAAGCCATGGGTTCTGATGAATTCGTGGCAGACATGATCGAGACTTTTATAGCTAGTGCTAATGAAGCGATCAAAACACTAAAACATGCGATCAAGAATAATGACTATGAGGTCTTGTCAATGACCGCCCACAAAATAGTCACTCCAGCGAGACATTTCCACGCCAATGAGCTTGTAGATAGGCTGAAGCAACTGGAAAAAAGAGCAGAAAGAAAAGACAAGAGTCTCTCGAATGCCGAAATACTAAAAATAGAATCCCTAATAATCGCAGTATCTAATGCGCTGAGGGAATCTTTATTGGATATATCTACGCCTAAAAACAATTCATAAGATGAGCGAAAAACCATTTACAATATTCGCAGTAGAAGATGATGACTGGTATAGAAAGCTTCTTCACCACAATCTCACGCTGAATCCAGACTATCATGTGGAGATATTCGCAGATGGACAGTCATTTTTAGATGCGCTCCATAAAAAGCCCAATGTAGTAACGCTGGACTTTCGCTTGCCTGATTTTGATGGTGAAACGCTACTCAAAAAAATAAAGCAATATGACCCGAACATAGAAGTGCTCATCATATCCGAGCAAAACGAAATAAGCACTGCCGTTGCGCTGCTGAAAGCTGGAGCATATGATTACATCACCAAAACTGAGGATATAAGAGATCGCTTGCTGAATGTCCTCCAGCACATCGACAAAAACCGATCACTGCAGACCCAAATTGAAACCCTACAAACAGAAGTAGAACATAAATACGAATTTGAAACCGCCATCATAGCGCAAAGCGCACCTATGAAAAAGGTATTTCAAATGATGAAAAAAGCCACATCCAATAATATCTCTGTGATAATAACTGGCGAAACAGGCACAGGTAAAGAAATGGTAGCTAAATCTATTCATTACAATTCTGTAAGGTCAAAAAAACCCTTTGTGGCGGTGAATATGAGCGCCATACCAAAGGAACTCGCGGAGAGTGAAATCTTTGGCCATGAAAAAGGATCTTTTACCGGAGCTGCTAACCGACACAAAGGAAAGTTTGAGCAAGCAGATGGTGGCACCCTCTTCCTAGACGAAATCGGTGAAATGGCACCAGAGCTTCAAGCGAAATTATTGAGAGTATTGCAGGAGAAAGAAGTAACGCGTGTAGGTGGCACTGAGTCTATCGGCGTGGATTGCAGGATTATAGCTGCTACCCATAGAAACCTGCTCACAGAGATGAAGGAAGGCAGATTCAGAGAAGACCTTTATTACAGGTTATTTGGTCTCCCAGTAGAGCTACCTCCTCTCCGAGATAGAGACAAGGATATCATCATCCTAGCGAAATATTTTGTTGATCAATTCATCAAAGAGAACAAAATGGAACCCAAAACCATTTCCAAAGAAGCTCTTAGAAAACTGATGACCTATCCTTTCCCTGGCAATATCAGAGAGCTCAAATCAATAGTTGAACTAGCTGTGGTGATGGCTGATCAGAAAGAGATTCATCCTGAAGATATTTCCTTTACGCAAGGCAATACCATTTCCGAGCTTTTTGATGAAAATCTCACCATGAAAGATTACGAAATAAGGATTGTAAAGATGTACCTGAGCAATCACCAAGATGACATCAAAAAGGTAGCTGAGCTTTTAGATATCAGTCAAAGCACTATATACAGAATGCTCAAAAGAGAAGGCGAGGAATCATAAAGAACCTTATTCAAAGTGAGAAATGCTTTGTCAATTTGAAGGGCGGTCAAAAAAGATACTATATCTAACTACCTAATTTACTGATAGTTATATTATTTAATTGTGATGGCACGGGTTTGGCAACAGGCTTTATCAAGAAATTAAATTGATAAAGAAATGAAAATCAAAACCATCTTAATTGCCACCCTTACTGCCCTCCTCGCCTCAACAGCTTTTGCTTCTAGCAATGACACAAATAACAATAATAGACCAAACTCCTTCCCTCAAACTCCAGCAATAAACACCAGTAGTTATTCAACTGCCATAGGTGTGCGTGGTTTCGGCACGTCAGGACTTACCATCAAGCATTTCAATAGCAAAACGAATGCTATTGAAGGTATCATTGGTTTCGGCCCATATGCACTTTCGGCTACCATACTTTTCGAAAAGTATGTCAATGCTTTTGATGAGCCAGGACTAAACTGGTACTATGGATTTGGTGGTCACATCGCTACCCAATCTAACTGGACCTATGTAGACGGATGGAGAAGATATAACAGAGAAAATGGAGATTTTGGAGTAGGTATAGATGGGATTTTCGGAATGGAATATAAAATCCGCGAAATACCAATTGCGATAAGTTTGGACGTGAAGCCTTTCTTAGAAGTAACCACACGTGGAAATGCATACCTCGCTTTAGACCCAGGTTTAGGAGTCAAATTCACATTCTAATCAAACCCGCCTTCTTAACTAAACCAATACCATGGAAACTCTAGCGCTCTTTTACCTAGCATCAAGCATTATCCTTTTTGCCTACAGCGGCATCAAAAAAATTAAAGCCTACCACTAAGGTTCACTGACTTGCTTCGCACCAGACTAATAGACTTAGGTCAAATGACTTGAGCAGTACTAAATCAAATTTTGAACATCAAAACAGGATTAAAATGAAAACTAAAAATAGAAACATATTGATGGCTGCAGCAGCCATATTATCAAGTGCAATTCTCTTCCCTTCTTGTAATCAGGAAGAAAAAAGACAACTTCAAGAGCAAGCCAATAATTTGGAATTGAAACTCCACCAGCGAGATTCCGCTTTCAATAGCATCATGAATGTGATGGCAGATGTAGAGAATGAAATCTCTAAAATCAAAAGTCAGGAAAATATACTTGAACAGACAAGCGATGGTGATTTTACTGCTTCCACAAAACAGCAAATGGTAGATGATCTCGAAAAAATCAATGAGCTCATCATCCATACAAATGAAAAGGTAACATCTCTCTCAGCACAATTGGACGACTCAAAACTAGAGTTGAATGCTTTCAAAAAGCGACTAAAAGATATGATCACGAACCTGAAGGAACGTGAGGAATCTATCGCGCTTTTGAAGGAAAACCTAGCTGCTCGAGACATCATGATAAGTGAACTCAATACTGAGGTGAAAACATTGGTAAAAACTGTTTCTGTACAGGAAGAAAAGATAGAGACAACCACAACACAACTGAAAGAGAAATCTGAAGCACTGAGCACTGCATACTATGCAATGGACAATGAAAAAGCGCTTAGAGAAAAAGGCTTAGTCACTAAAGAAGGTGGATTCCTATGGTTAGGTAAGACTACCGAGCTACAAGAGGATGCGGCGATAGAGAAGTTTACAACAGTGGATATCTACAACACCCGCCGATTCTACATTGATAGTGAAAAACTAGAAATTATCACAGAACACCCATCTGCTAGCTATAAGCTGGTAAGTGATAGTGGTAAAGTAAAATACCTCGAAGTGACCGATCCGAATACCTTTTGGAAAATCTCCAAATACCTCGTGATTAGTATCAAAGGATAATTTTTGGAAGGTCGGCTCAGGTCTAATCCTCAGGCTGCTTCCAGTTCACATTTCCCACTTATCATATTGAATCTTATGAAAACTAAAATATTATTAATGCTTGCCCTAATAGTCTCTGCTGTTAGTTTGAATGCGCAGAAAACGGGACTAAAAGGAGGTGTCAATTTCACTAATTTATATGTGGACGATGTTGACGATGAAAACATGAAAGTGGGTTTCAATGTAGGACTTTATCATCGTGTAGATGTTTCCGACAACTTTGCAATTCAGCCAGAATTCCTATTCTCGCAAAAAGGTTCAGAAATTCAATACAATGGATTTCTCGGTGGAAGTGGTCGCTATAGATTCAACTTGAATTATCTAGAGGTACCCGTACTAGCTGTTGGCAAAATTGGTAATTTCAATATCCATGCAGGACCATACCTTGGTTTCCTTTTGTCTGCGAATGTGAAAGATGTGGATGACAATGGTACCGTGAGAGATGTGGAATCATTAGATAGGAACAATTTCAACACTTTGGATACGGGATTAGCCGTTGGCTTTGGCTTTGATTTTCCAGATGGAATTATGGGCGTAAGGTATAACTATGGTTTCATGGCAATTGGTGAAGACGGTATAGCTGGAAATGCTACCAAAAACTCCAAGAATTCTGCACTTCAGGTATATTTAGGTTTTGACTTTTAAGATTAAAATCTTTAATCCGAAGTAAAGCGACCAAAATGAGGTCGCTTTTTTTATGCCCCACAACAGCCTGAATAAGCCATTCATCGAAGAATTTGGGATCAAACTCAACTTGAAGTTTACTTTAGCGTAGAAGCCATATCTTTAAACTATGACTCCTGCCAAAGGTTATTTTGCCAAGCTGCTTTTAAGCGCTTTTATTGTTTATCTCGCTATTACTCTTTTCCATCTCTTTGGAGCTTTTGAACTCCTTTCTTTTGGGGAATTAGCAACTTCCTTTTTAGTATCTATCGGAGTGTTTTTCAGAGTAAGTATTGTACTTGCTATCTTATCCTGGCTATTATCAAAAATTAATGAAAAGATTGCTCTTTGGATTTCGGGTTTACTATTCACTTTTTTCTTACTATCACATTTAGGCCTGGTACGATATGTAAGCCAAACCCGCATCTTACTAGGTGCAGATTTATTTGGATATAGCTTTTCCGACATACTCCTAACCGTAGGTGCTTCTGGCGGCTTTGATCTTATAAGTTTTATTCCAGTTGTGCTCATCATTGCGACAATAATGGCAAGTCCTTGGGTCTTCAACTGGCTCAAGGTTGAAAGTGTATTTGACTTTGCTTTTCTGGCACTTGGACTAGTCAGTTGGTTCCTCTCCAACCCCATTAAGGCAAATGAAGCACGAAGCGAAGCTGTCTATTATGCCATGCAGAACCCTTCTTATTATTTCTGGAACAAGTCCTATAATTTGATTGCCGATGGCTCTAAGAATCTAGAGTTCGAAACTGAAATTGCTAAATATCCCTTTTTCCATTCCTTAGATCTCACGAACCCACTTGGAGGTCTGCTCAATACATCGGGAAAACTACCAAACATTGTGATCATTGCTGTAGAAGGGCTAGGCGCAGATTTTGTGGGAGATGGCATGTATTCTGGTGCTACTCCTTTTTTGGATTCCCTAATTAGGGAAAGTCTCTATTGGCCAAATACACTCAGCAATGCAGGCCGTACCTTTGGGGCGCTCCCTTCTATCACCGGATCATTACCCTATTCTGGTGCTGGTTTCATGGCAAAAGGTCAAGACATGCCACAGCACCAATCCCTATTTACCATGCTAAAGCCGCTAGGTTATAGCTCGCAATATTTCTATGGTGGCAATGCCAACTTTGACGGTCAAGATATCTTCCTAGAACAAAACCAAGTGGATTACATCCTTGATGAATCGAAATTCCCCAAAAACATGAAGCGTATGCAGGCCAATACTGAGGGGTTTTCGTGGGGCTTTGGCGATCAAGATCTGTTCACATATAGCCTTTTCAAAACCCCAGCGCAAACTCCAAGATTGAGTTTCTACATGACCCTTGCCACACATGAACCTTTCTTTGTGCCAGAGGGTCCGTATATGGCTTTCGCCGAAAAACTAGCAAATTCAAAACGCACCGACCAGAACGTCTTTAAAGAATTCACCAATGTATTTGCATGCATCAATTACACAGATGTTGCACTTCGCAATTTCTTAGAATCGTGTAAACTCCGTCCCGACTTTGATAATACAATTTTTATAATCACTGGAGATCATAGACTTATCCCTATCCCAGCTGAGCAACGCATTTCGCGATTTCATGTGCCATTGATCATTTATTCACCAATGATCAAAACGCCAATGATAAGCAAACAACTAGCAGCTCATAGTCAGATTACCCCCTCAATTATTGCTTTGCTAAGCCAAACCTATAATCAACCATTGCCATCGGATAATAGCTTCATTTCAGTACCTCTAGCTATAGAAAAAGAATTTGGGAGTGAGCTAGATCTGCCTCTTATGAGGAATAAAAATGAAATGGAAGATTATGTATTTGGCGAATACCTACTCAACGGTAGTGACCTCTACAAATTATCAGATGGTATGGAAACTACAAGATTGGATGATAATGAACTGTTATCAATAATGAAGTCAAAGCTGGCGCTTTTTAAGCTAAAAAGTGATCTAGCGTTAAACGAAAACCGTTTAATCCCTGATAGTATTGGAATAGAAAGCAGCGTACGCAGGGTATACTCTTCGGAGGAACTTGCACTACTCGAAAAGCTCAATTTGAGATATTCTGACAGTCCCGATTCTATTTATTTTGCAGCACGTGCATTGGCTTTTGATGGTCTGTTCGTTGATTCTCGGCTTGTTGCAAATTTCGGTCTAGCTAAAAGCCCGAACTATCACGATTTGAGAATACTCATTGCGCGAACATATGCGTGGAGTGGGTCTTATGACTCTGCATATTTGTATCTTGATGAAACGCTTCGTCGTGCTGAGAGATATGAAGATGCCTTTATCGCTTATGCCGATGCTTCATTTTGGAATAATGATCCTGTGAAAACCAAAGAGATGATCGAACTCGGACTGGTACATTATCCAACAAGTACGGAGCTGAAAGTGAGGCAAGCAAGGGAACTGCTTAACTCAGGCTCACTTGAGGAAGGAAAAAAAATATTACGCTCGGTGCTCGCAGAATATCCAAATCAGGAGATTGCACTGACATTGAAAAAACGTTTTCTTGAATGACTATGTCAATAAAACAAGGTTTAATATTAATGGTACTAATCACTTGCAGCAAAGTGGCAATCTCTCAAGATTGGAAAGACTTGGATACCGATGAGCTTTTTCTAAAAGCACGTACGGAGGCTTTTGATGGAGACAGAGAAGTGTCACAAGAGATGCTCAAGTTCATTCTTATTTCCAGTCCGGATTATGCGGATGTCAGAATTCTACTCGGACGCACCTATGCTTGGGAAGGCGAACGCAAAGAAGCTATCATTGAATTTCAGCTAGTTCTTAAAAAAGAACCGGATTATAAAGACGCCCTCAATGCCATGATAGATGTGCTAATGTGGGACGATCAATATGATGAAGCCCTCTCCTATGCGAATACCGCTTTGAAATTTCATCCTACTTTTGAAGATTTCTTATATAAAAAGGCCAACATTCTTAAGAATCTAGAAAGGTTTGAAGATGCTGGAATGGCCATAAATCAGCTTCTACTTATTAATCCCGCAAGCGATCGTGGGCAAGAATTGCGTCGGAGTATTAAAGCTGCCCAGCTACGTTATAGCACTACATTTACTTCTGAGGTGAACCTTTTTAGTCGCACTTTTGATCCTGCCTATACGGAATCATTGTCACTCGGTCGCACTCAAAAATGGGGTAGTATCATCGCTAGAGCCAACGTAAGCCGAAGATTCAATTCGACAGGCCTGCAAGGTGAAGTAGATCTCTATCCAAGCCTTGGCGCTGGCAAGTACGCTTATCTTAACTATGGATATTCTGCAAGCAGTCTTTTCCCTCAACATAGATTCGGAGCAGAAGTTTACACCAAACTTCCAAAAAGTTTTGAAGGGTCTATTGGACTGAGACATCTGGTATTTGCACAAAATATCACCATCTATACAGGCACTTTGGGTTGGTATCACAGGAGCATGTGGATTTCACTTAGACCATTTATCACCCCCGACAAAGCTGCGGGTACGTCTATTTCTTTAGGGGTGACGGCACGTAGGTATTTCAGCAATCCGAGCACTTATTTAGAATTAATAGGAGGCTTTGGATATTCCCCAGATATCAGAAGGATACAAACTGCCAATGGACTGGATGCAAATGAAATTTATACTCTCAATGCACAGAGAGGTGGGGTATCCATTCAAAAAGCATTCCGGTACAATCTCAATGCTTCATTGGGATATACCCTAGTAAGACAAGAGCTCTCCTTTGATGTAAACAACTTTGTATTTATACATAGTCTCACGGGAAGTATCAATTACAAATTTTGACTAATGAAAATACTAATAGCCGAGCCACACGCACTTATGCGTAAAGTCTTAAGTGAACGATTAAGTAATGAAAACTTTGAAGTGGTGCTAGTAGAAAATGGTATAGAAGCGCTAGAACAAATGTCATCTGGTGGCATAGACATTATAGTCTCCGAAGAATTATTGCCGTACAAAAACGGATTTGAACTGATAAGACATGCAAACGAGCTAGGTATACCTATCATCATCATAAGTGACGCAGATCTTGAAGAAAAAATTTTAGAAGCATTCGATCTAGGTGCATCAGACTTTATAGACAAGCCATTCAGTCCAAATGAGCTCGTGGTACGGGTGAAAAACGTTTTGAAAAAATCAAATCACGGTCAGGTATCATGATCTCGCAAGATGTTATCATAGTAGACTTAATCTATTTGATGATTGCCATTTTACTTTCGTCTCTAGCTATCATCTTTTATGTGCGCTTTAGCTTTTTGATAGAAAAAAGATGGATCAGTGATGTGCGAAATTTGTTAGATAATCTACTTGCCTCCTATCTCAACGAACATGATCAATTGATCGCAGAGAAAACTAAATCGAGAATCAAACGAATAGCAAAAGACAAAAAGAAAAAGCAGATTCTCCTAGAGGAGCTGATCAGCATTTGTCAAAACTTTAGTGGATCATATTCCCTTAAAGCATTAGAACTGCACAAAGAATTACAACTGCACCGCTTGTCTATCGCAAAGGTGAGGAGTAGAAAATGGAATCGCAAAATTGAAGGACTCGTAGAGTTGAGTTTCATGCGCCATGAGGACTCCTCAGCTGATATCACCAAACTTCTTCAAGATAAAAGCATCCATGTTCGCCGACAGGCAAAGATTGCATTAGTAGAATTAGAACATATTAAGGGTTTAAAAAAATTGGCTGATTACCCAACAGCAATGTCTCAATGGACTTTCCTGAGTATACTAGCTATCATGCATCGCTATCCGATAAAAATCACAAAAAGTGATCTTGAGACATTAGAAAGTTCACCAGTTAAAAATATTCAGGCACTGGCTTTCCACCTAGATCAATACTCGATCATCTCATGAGGCAAGAATTCTATATCGCGCTCACAGAGTTTTTCAACTATGGAATTTTCATTTATTCACTCTGTATTATGTCGGCCTATGTGTTTTTGGCTGTCAACTCTGTTCTGATCATTAGACATTACTTGCGTAAAAACAAGTCTGTATATTATGACAACATCCTAAGATCACCTTTAGCACCACGTATTTCTATTTTGGCTCCAGCCTTCAATGAAGGCAAGTCAATTGTAGAAAACATCCGGTCGTTACTATCCCTTCATTACAACAACTACGAGATCATCATCATCAATGATGGTAGTAAGGACGATAGTATTGCTAAAATGATTGAAGCATACGATCTCTATCCTTCTCAGCAGATGGCTTGTGCCATGCTACCTCATGAGCCAATCAAAGAAATCTATCGGTCAAGCAATAAAGCCTTCAAAAAGCTCATTGTAATAGATAAATACAATGGAGGTAAATCAGATGCACTAAATGCTGGGATCAATCTGTCAGAATCTGAATTGATTGCTTGTGTAGATGTTGATTGTATCATAGAAGATGATGCACTTCTAAAAATGGTGAAACCATTTCTAGAGGCTATAGGCTCTAAGGTGATTGCCACCGGAGGTGTGGTGCGAATCGCCAATGATTGCGATGTAGATCAAGGAAGGCTGCTTAAAGTACGCCTACCGAGCAAGATCTTGCCACTTTTCCAAACTCTAGAATATATCAGAGCTTTTCTCCTCGGTAGGATGGCATGGAGTAGGCTCAATGGACTACTTATCATTTCAGGAGCATTTGGCCTATTCGACAGAAAGATAGTGGTAGAAGCTGGCGGATATGATACCAAAACTGTAGGTGAGGATATGGAGCTTGTGGTAAGAATGAGAAAACTGATGCATCACAAGGGCGTGAAGTATAGGGTAGAATACATCCCAGACCCACTCTGCTGGACTGAAGCACCAGAAACCACCAACGCACTTATAAAGCAGCGCAATCGGTGGACAAGAGGCACAATAGAGACCTTACGTGCACACAAAGATTTATTTTTCATTAGAAAATATGGAGTGCTTGGTACCTTGAGCTATCCATTTTGGTTCTTTTTTGAATGGCTCGCTCCTATTATTGAGTTCCTTGGGTTTATCTACTTCTGCATACTCGCTTACTTTGGATGGATCAATTGGGATCACTTCTGGCTGCTCGTGATTCTTGTATATACTTTCTCAGTGATGTACAGTTGGCTGGCGATACTTATGGAAGAAACTACCTTCCGCGAATATGATAAAACTAGATATCTGCTGACGTTATTATTGGTGGCTATGCTAGAACCAATTTTCTATCATCCAATCACCGTGTGGGCTGCTATTCAAGGCAATTGGGACAAGTTTGTTCGGAAGAAAAAAACGTGGGGAACTCAGGAAAGGATGGGATTTCAGAAGCAAGTTGCTGTCGCAAAAACAACTTCGAAACAAAAATAATTTTTGGCTAAAAAAAACAAAACCCCAATCGAATGATTGGGGTTTAAATTAAAGTGATTCGTCTGGGGCTCGAACCCAGGACCCTATCCTTAAAAGGGATATGCTCTACCAGCTGAGCTAACGAATCATAATTTGAAAATTGCAATTCTTAAGGCCTAACCCTTAAATTGCGGTTGCAAAAATAGGAAGCATGTTCTCAAATAACAACCAATGAAATACTTTTTTACAATAATAGTTTTCACTCTTCTTTTGACGGCTACTTCTGTGCCCAATCTCATGGCCCAGGATGTCAAACTAATCGTGGCTGATTCTTTATTTCAAGCCCAAAAATACACTGATGCTTTAGCTAGTTATGAGGCGATTTTCGAAGAAGGAAGTGCGTCTCCTGCCATGCTTACCAAGATGGCATTCATACAAGAAGGGCTCGGAAACTACCCCGAGGCACTGTTTTATCTCAACTTACATTACAAGCACACGCTTGAAAAGAAAACGCTACAAAAAATGCGTGATCTAGCCGAGGAGCACAATCTCTATGGTTATGAATATAATGACATAGCATTTTTAGCAAACCAAGTAAGTAACTATCGATATGAAATCATTCTCAGTTTAGCTGCCTTTTCTATATTTCTTTTGTTCTATGGATATAGAAAAAGGGAAAAATCCGAAAAACCAGCCATTTCGCTAGTCCTCCAAGTTTTCACTTTGGTATGCATTGGTGTACTTAGCAATGATTTGCTATCTGAGGAAGCCGCTATTATCGACAAAGACAACTCAATGATCATGTCGGGTCCCTCAGGCGCCGCAGAACCTATTGATTTTCTTGCTAAAGGTCACAAAGTAAAAGTGATAGATCAGGAGACTCTCTGGACTGAAATCAAGTGGGGAGACGATCCAGTGTTTATTAGAACTAAAAATTTAAAACCTCTCTAAAAATGAGGTTCGGTAAAAAACAAAAAAGGCAGCCCAGGCTGCCTTTTTTGTTAATATATATCATCGTTATTATTTAACAGTCTTCACTGTTTTGATAATACGAGCCGCTACTTTGTACGGATCTGCGTTAGACGCTGGTCTCCTATCTTCAAGATATCCACTCCACCCTTTGTTCTTAGTGTAAAGAGGAATACGAATCGAAGCACCTCTATCTGATACTCCATAAGAGAAGTCATGGATAGAAGCAGTCTCGTGCTTACCAGTCAATCTTTGATCATTGTAAGCTCCGTATACTTCGATATGTTCTTTCACAACACCTCTGAATGCTTCACAAACCTTCTCTATCTTCTCTTTAGAAGCAGCAGTTCTTGTGTAAGTATTAGAGAAATTAGCATGCATACCTGAACCATTCCAGTCAGTCGCACCTAGAGGCTTAGGATGGTACTCAATGTACAAACCATATTTTTCAGAAAGTCTTTCCATCAAGAATCTTGCGATCCAAATTTGATCTCCAGCTGAAGCTGCACCTTTTGCGAAAATTTGCCATTCCCACTGACCAGCTGCTACTTCACCGTTTGTACCTTCCACATTCAAACCAGCAGCGATACAAAGATCAAGATGGTCGTCTTTGAAGTTTCTACCAAATACATTTTGTCCACCAACACCACAGTAATATGGTCCTTGACCCTGCAATGGAGCGCCACCAGCTGGGAATCCAACAGGTAATTTAGTTTCTGGGTCCATTAGGAAGTATTCCTGCTCAAACCCAAACCAGAAATCATCATCTGGATCATCTATGGTAGCACGACCATTAGACACGTGAGCTGTGCCATCTGCATTCATTACTTCGGTCATGACTAGGTAGCCATTTTCATGCTCAGGATCAGGGCAAATAAATACAGGCTTCAGGATACAGTCCGAAGAACCTCCCTCTGCTTGTTGTGTAGAACTCCCATCAAAAGACCAATCATCACAATCTTCCAGCTTTCCGCTGAAATCGCTCACGATCTTTGTTTTACTTCTCAGTGACTGAGTTGGCTTATAACCATCAAGCCAGATGTACTCTAATTTTGACTTAGCCATTTTTTACTTTGGTTTATATTTTAAAAGTTTAACAATAGACAGGAATTAGGCCTTCCTCACCTTCTTCAAATTTCAAAAAAAATAATGATATATTAAAGAATTTGTATAAATATTTATCATTCATTGGTAATAAGTCAACGTAATGAACATAAATACAGAAAAGTCCCATTTCAAAAAAGACACCTGTCTGACTGAAATGGGACTAAATTCTTTAGGCAGATCTAGCCGCCAATACCATATTAGAACGAGTATACCGCTGCAAGTAGAAGAGTTGGAAGAGAGCTAGAAGCTTTTCCATCTGTGTCCGCATAGTTATCCTCAGAAGTCATATCAATTCTCAATTCAGGAATTAAAGTCAAAGGACCTACCATGTAGTTTGCTGACAAAGTAAGATTAATTACGTTACCATCTCCGTTAACATCAGTAACAAGGATTCCTCCATAGTTATCAGACACTGCAAAGTATTCCGCTCTTGCAGCAATTGCAAAAGTCTCGGATATTGCCACTTTAGGATAAAGTGCAGCACCTATGAATCCACCATTAGCTCCATCATCAAGAATAGTAGCGTTTACTCCAAGGTAGAATGTCTCACTTAGGTCGTAACCACCTGTCAAATCAACTTGAAAAAGTTCGCCTGATGCATCTCCGTAACGTGCATTAAGATAAGTGCCTTTGTAACCCAATTGAAATCCTAATGTGTAATTGAAATCGTCAGCGCCATCAGGACCTACTACGTTAGTTTCAAGAACATCTGTAGGGTTCATTAGGGCAAGCATCAAGCTTAGATCATCACTAAGAGCGAAATCCGCTTTCAATCCAGACTGACTGAATGGACCCCATGAGAACATATATGAAGTAGAGTAGTTTATATTGGACGCTGGAGAAATAACCTCATAACCAAGGAATGTATTCCACTGACCCATAGTCAAAGTAACCTTGTCGCTCACATTCCAGTAAGCATACATTTGATTCACAAATGATCCGCCTATTGGCGCACCGAAAGCAGCCTCTTTACCTCTTGGTCCAAAAACCACATCAGCGACCACACCCGTTTTTTCACCTTCATATGAACCCACAAGATTAATCATACCCATAGAAAAGCCTGTTCCTGATGTAAAGGAAGTATTAGGAGTAGCTCCTGCTCCGTAACCCGGATTAGCTTTGAAATAAGTATCAACCGTTCCGCTAAGGGAGAACGCTGCCTCATCCTGCGCCTGTACTGAGATTGCCGCTACGCCCAAGGCTGCAGCAAACAAGAATTTCTTTGATAAAGTAGTTATTCTATTCATGTCTTTATTTTAAAAATGGATGTAATTAAAGTTTTTAATGAGGTCTGCAAGACCAGAGAACTTGCAGACCCTTATTTTGAAGTTTCTATTATTCTGAGATGATTGTATAACCTCTGATTCCGTGCTCATGGCTATCCAATCCTTCTTTTTCATGCTGCTCAGATACTCTGATTCCCATAGTGAGTTTCAACACATAGAAGATGATGAATGCACTGATGAAAGCTGCAGCTCCACAGATAGCAACACCGATCAATTGAGTCATGAAAGAGTGATCAGGATTGATAGAGAAGATACCTACAGCTAACGTTCCCCAGATACCGCATACCAAGTGAACAGATACCGCACCTACTACATCATCCAACTTGAATTTGTCAAGGGTAATAGCAGAGATTACTACGATCACACCAGCTACAACTCCTACAAGGATTGCATTTCCTGGCTCGATAACATCAGCACCAGCAGTGATACCTACTAGACCAGCTAGGATACCATTTAGCACCATACCCAAATCCAATCTCTTGAATACTAGGTATCCAGTTACGAATCCACCAAGTCCACCAGCACACGCTGCTAGAGAAGTAGTAACCAATACGAAAGACACTAGTCCTGGATCAGCAGATAGTACCGAACCTCCGTTGAAACCGAACCATCCTAACCAAAGAAGGAAAACACCGATTACAGCCAAAGGCACAGAAGAACCTGGCTTATCGATTACTTTTCCGTCTACATATTTTCCAAGTCTTGGCCCTAGGATCATTATACCAGCCAAAGCTCCCCATCCACCTACTGAGTGAACAAGTGTAGAACCTGCGAAATCATAGAAGCCCATATCGTCTAGAGCTCCACCACCCCATTTCCAGCTACCGATGATAGGATAAACCACACCTACGAAGATCAGAGTGAAGATAAGATAAGCACCAAGCTTGATACGCTCAGCTACAGCACCAGATACTATGGTAGCAGCTGTTGCGGCAAACATTGCTTGGAATAAGAAGTCTGTCCAGTAAGTGTAACCTGCTCCCGCATAATCAGCGGAGTTGTCAGCGGTAAGTGAATTTTCCAATCCCCATCCTGCAAATCCAAACCATCCTGGCACTTCAAAGCCTGGGTACATTAGATTAAAACCTAGCAAGGCGTAAGTCAAAATCCCGATAATAGGAGTCAGTGTGTTTTTGAACAAAATGTTCACAGTGTTCTTCGACTGACCAAAACCTGCTTCTACACCGGCAAATCCAAGGTGCATGATAAATACCAAAGCAGTGGCAAGCATCATCCAGATATTATTAGCCGTCAGTAAGTTGGCCGTGATATCTGCACTGTAGTCCACAGCAGCGGCTACAGTTTCGACAACTTCAGGTACCGCTTCGACTATTGTCTCTGCTACAGCTACCGAATCTTGTCCAATCATCAATAAGTTGGTGATCATGTTCATAAGTTTTAGAGTTGGTAAAAAATTGTGTTATATCTTTCTAATCATCCGTATTAATACCTACTTAGGCATCCGTTGGAATTCCAAAGAAAGGAACATAATTTTCAATTATCAAAAAGTGAATTTTCAAAAAAGCAGTAATCACTTTGATTCACAGGGGGTGTTTTGGTTGTTTTTTTATGAATTATTAAAAATAAACCGCCTTTAGTTGGAAATATTAATTTTCAGATTTGTTTCAGCGTTTCAACCTGAACATTTTGTAAAAATGAATAAATGCAAAATAAATTGCCGTTTTTTGGTTTCACCATTGAATATTTTCAAATAATCGTAAGAATTATCCAAATTATATATCGTAACTACAACAAAGACTAAGTTTGATTGGACAAATCGCAAAACACGGGACTAGGTCAAAGCGCTTTTTATATATCAACTTTAAGGCATGAATACTGACGATATAATATTTCATTTAGGAGAAGACACTGTTCATCAAAGTCACCCTGCCAGCCCTCCTATTTATCAGACCAGTAATTTTACTTTTGAGAGTGTCTCAGACATGAGCAATGCATTAGCAAATGAGCATGTAGAACCCTTCTATACACGCGGAGCTAATCCTACTGTCTTATTACTTCAGAAAAAGATAGCAGCGCTAGAGCAGACTGATGCCGCGTTGATATTTTCCAGTGGCAGTGCGGCAATAAGTGCTGCGGTACTTTCTCAGGTTAGGTCAGGAGATCACGTCGTATGTGTTTCCAACCCTTACAGTTGGACTAAAAAGCTCTTATCTGTGATATTGGAGCGGTTTGGCGTGACGAATGACTTTCCTGCTGCGGATAATACTAACGCTATTATTGCTAGTTGCAACCCGAATACCCGGCTTGTTTATCTAGAAAGTCCCAATTCGTGGACTTATGAAATGCAAGACCTGGAACGAATTGCAGTTTTCGCAAAAGAAAGAGGGATCACTACCATAATGGACAACAGCTGTGCATCTCCACTTTACCAACAACCCACCAAATTTGGTATTGATATTGTCGTTCATTCGGCAACAAAATACTTAGCTGGCCATGCTGACCTTGTTGCAGGTGTACTTTGTACCAACCAAAAATATTACTTGGAGATCTTTAAATCAGAATACATGACCCTTGGAGGCATCATTTCACCAAATGATGCTTGGTTGATGATACGGTCACTGAGAACTCTCGATTTGCGAATGGAAAAAGTGAGCAGTAATTCCTTGAAAGTCGCTGAGTTTTTAGAAGATCACACTCATGTAGAGCGACTATATTACACGCATTCACCTTCCTTTGCGCAACCGGAGCTCGTGGAGAAATACCTATCTGGTAATGGTGGACTAATGACCATAGACCTTAAAACCAAAGAACCGAAAAAGGTGATACAATTTTGTGATGCGCTCAAACGTTTCAAACTGGGCTGCTCTTGGGGTGGATATGAATCGCTCGCCTTTCCAGCCATCAGCACTATGAGCTCGCTCAATTATGACAAACCTGATATAGCTTTGAATAGAATCCGCTTATATGTTGGCTTGGAGGATGCCACTTTATTAATTGATGATTTGAAGCATGCGCTGCAACAACTGGATTAGCCTCCTATTCTTGTTTTTATTAGCCTTTTCCACTAAAGGTCAAACGCTTCTATCAGGCACCATCACAAATGAGGCAAATGAGCCATTACCTTTTGCAACAATTTATGAGAAAGGCAGCACCAATGGCTCCACAGCCAATGCTGATGGGCAATTCCATCTAAAAGTCGCTCCAGGGGATCATGTAATTGTAGCACAATACGTAGGTTACGGCAAGCAGGAAAAATCTATTAAAATTGGTGAATCCCCTGTCGAATTACATTTTCAACTAAATCCCGAAGCACTTATCCTCAAAGAAGTAATAATTGCGGCAAATGAGCGCGATCCGGCAAAGCGAGTGATACGCAATGCCATAAAGAAACGCAAATACTATCGTGATGAGGTCAGTGCGTTTGCTTGTGATGTATATATAAAAGGCCTCCAACGTCTAGATAAAAAGCCCAAAAGCCTCCTTGGTGTGCCTATCACCATTGACACAGGTGTGGTCTACCTCTCCGAATCCATATCCAAGCTCAAATACCTCGCTCCTGATAAAATCAATGAGACCATGATATCGAGCAAGCTGAGTGGTCAAAGCAATGGCTTTAGCTACAACATGGCTTCAGATATGCTTATCAACCTTTATGACAATAGCTTTTTCATAGAGGGGTTAAGCGAACGTCCATTAATTTCTCCCCTCGCTAATAATGCATTTCTATATTATGAATACAAAATGGCCGGAACCTTTCTGGAAAACGACCTACTCATTAATAAAATTGAGTTGATCCCTAAACGAAAGACAGATCCGGTTTTTAAGGGATATATCTACATTATAGAGGATAGTTGGCGCATTCACAGCGTAGATGTTTCTCTCACGAAAGACAATGGGATTGAATTTGTTGATTCATTGACTTTCAATCAAGTATTTGCGCCAGCAGATTATGGAGTTTGGATGCCAATTTCCCAACGGTTCACATTCAAATTTAAAGCCTTTGGTTTTGCGGGAAGCGGCCACTTCACAGCCATCTATAGCAAATATAAACTTCAATACAATTATTGGCTTCCACCTAGCAAAACAACCTCTGATACCCTTGCTCCTACAAAAAAACCACAATCCAGAAAGTCTATTAAAAATTCTCAAGAACCTCTTTTCAAAAAGGAGGACTTTTCTCAGGCAATCATGAAAGTTGAGGATGGCTCAAATGAGAAAGACTCGATTTACTGGGCGACTGTAAGACCAATACCTCTTACCAGTATTGAAGTTAGGGATTATAGAATAAAAGATTCTATACAGATCATAAGGGATACCAAAGAATTCAAAGACTCGGTAGATCAACACAATAATAAACTGCGCTTCGGCAACTTCTTAGGAGCAGGCTATACCCACCGCAATACCTTCAAGCGAACATATCTGACATTTCCAACACTCTTGAGTGCATTACAATACAATGCAGTAGAAGGACTCGTTGGGAATTTCGAATTCAATTACCAAAAGCGAAATAAGACAACTCCAAACTATGTTATAAGTCCTAGTCTCCGGTATGGCTTTGCAAACAAAAAACTACAAGGCCAGGTCAATGGGGCCAAATCAATCAACGCCAAAAGACAAGAATGGGCATTTGGTGGAGTAGGCAGATATGTATTCCAAATGAATGAAGCAAATCCGATTGCGGATTATGGTAATAGCTACTTCTCAGCCGTTTGGGGTGAAAACTATGCGAAATTCTATCAAAAAACATTCGTTCGTGCTGGTTATCAAAAGGAAGTCTCCAATGGACTTTCCTTGAAAGGTGTTTTGAGCTACAATCATCGTGAATTCATGAACAATACTGCCTCATTCAACTTCAAGGATAAGGCTTTTGCCCCAAATGACCCTTTCAATCAAGAAACTACCCTGACATCTTTCTCTACTCATCAGGCATTGATATTTGAGGGAAGTGCCAAAATCAAGATAAATCAAGAATATATAGACCGACCAGACCGGAAAATCAATCTGGAATCGAAATATCCCGATCTGATTATAACTTATAAGAAGGGAATTCCAGGATTGGGATCAGATGTTAATTATGACTTAGTGAAGTTGGGAATTGACTATAAAAAACGATTTGGTCATATGGGCGAAAGCCAACTAAGCACAGTGTTTGGTGCATTTATCAATACCCAGAAAATGTATTTTTTGGATTACCAGCATTTTAATGGCAATAAGGTCTACTTACGCCAACCAACAGGCGATCACCTGTTTCAATTGCTAGATTATTATGAGTTTAGCACCAATGACAATTTTGCACAAGCACATTGTGAGCACCATTTTAATGAATTCATTTTCAATAAAATCCCATTAGTTCGCCGGCTCAATCTACAAGCAGTTGCAGCAGTGAATTATCTCAGAACCCCAACTCTTGGTAATTATTTTGAATTGGGTGCGGGTATTGAGCACATACTTAAGGTATTGAGATTAGACTATTACGTCAGTTATCGAAATGGAAATTTTCAGGGTGCCGGCATCAAATTCGGAGCGGGATTTTAGCGGAGCAGCTGCACCCAGCCATTGTATTTGGAGCTTTCAAATTGGATGAGATAGTAGTAAACACCTGTTGGTTTCTGATCTCCTGTCCAATTGAAGTCCCTTTCTGAGCTTTCATAAACCTTGCTACCTGTACGGTCTAGGATAATAATAGACTGAAATGCATCATCACAATTGTCTGGTGGTAGGTTTTGATTTGCTATCGGCAGATTGGTCAAGCGGAATGTATCATTGTTTCCGTCACCATTCGGTGTAAAAACATTAGCCGGATTAAAATTAGCAAAGTACTCTCTGGTTTCCCTTACTTCAAAAACAACTTTCATCGTATCCAACTTACGCTGTGGACATCCGTCATCATAGGCTAGAAAGATGAGGTCGATAAATTTGGAAGGCTGCCCAAAGTCCAACAACGAACATTCTGGTGTCCAGCGTAAAGTAGCGGAGGACTGACCTGGGCCATTCTCAGCAATCAACTCAAGCGAAGGTGAGCGTGGAAGCCTAGCAGCATTGAACCATTCTATACTTACAATGTCATTAGCATCAACATCCAATGCACGCAGTGTTATTTCAAAAGGCACATTGATTTCCAGTACTTTATCAGGCACAAATTCGAAAGTAGGAGGCGTATTCTCATCCAGTTGAATAGATACTTTCAATTTCAAAGTATCCGCATTCTTTATGTCACATCTATCGTAATCCTCTGCCCTAAATTCAAATTCAAATTCTCGTTTGGAAGACTCAGCAATTAAATCACAATCGATCTGCCATTGAAGCTGCGAGTTGATACTGCCCCTTCCTAGCGTGTCCTTCCAAATCACCCCTACTTTTGCAAGCTCCTCCCTATTCACAAGAATGAGGTCAATCGTATCATTATCAGCATCCGTCGTTTGGATATTTAGATTTAAAAAATCTCCTTCAGATAAACTGATTGTTTCGTCAGAGTTTGCTGTGATAACAGGGCTGGTATTCGGCGGGAGTATTACACTCATATTGATCCATCGGATATCCTCATTCTCCTCCTCACATTGATCAAGATCTTCTGCCAGTATCCCTACTATGAAATTTGGACTATTGGTAAAATCATAGTGCTGACAGTTTGTATCCCAGTTGAGTGTAGCTTCTATCAGTCCTTTCCTGTTGGAGGTTATATCGAGTGATAAACCCAAATTGGCAGGATTTATAACTCCAGGAACTATTAGAGATAACGTCATACTATCCATGTCTGCATCGGTAGCAGTGAAGTCTATTGATCGGCTCTCGTTTTCATTCAGAGTAATACCTGGCGGTGTATTACTAATTTCAGATAGATCATTCGGTGGAGACTCTACATAAATCACTAGCCTAGCCGTGTCCAACTGAGGCAAAGGGCAAGCATCATCGCTGGCTATTAGGTCAATGATAAACGGAGCGTCTCTCACAGGCGGACAACCGGGAGCTGTCACAGTTACAATCAAGGTATCTTGTCCGCTTTGAACGAAAGCTTGATCTATACTAAAAAGATTATCCAGCTCTTTGCTAAAATTTACTGGATCGGCCCTCAACCGAATTGTCTCTCCAGCTTTGATATTTGTAATAATAAAATCAAAGGTTCTATCATCCGTCAAGGAATAGTATAAGGTATCTACTGATGAGTCAAAACCTGATCTATCTGGTATTTGTACTGTTACTTTTGGAGGTTCTGGCGGATTACAACCATCCACTACCAACATTTGAAAATCACGCTGAACTTCTCCTATTTTCACCTTTTCTCTCCACTCTTCCACTACGACAGAAAAAACATAAACCCCAGTTGTAAAAGGGTTTACCGTTAATAAGCCTCTCGAACTTATATTAAGCGGCGGGAGCCCTGGAACAGTATTAGTCAAACTGTAGCCCAGTTGCCAAGCTACAAGGGCATGTGGTTTAGATGTCGGAATTGGCAATGCTTCGTTTGAACTGCTATTGAGCGGTGTAACTAAGCGATAGACTAAGGAGTCCCCATCTGGGTCAGTACCGGTGAAGTTAGTATAATAGAGTTGATTGATGCAGGCATAGTCACTTAAGGGTTTTAATAATACTGGAGAACTATTGATGAATGGTTGATTATCCTTCCAAAGTGGGGGGATTTCTACCACATACTTCATCCCTGTTCCATCAGGATTGACAATATTTTTCGTAATAGCATTGCGGCAGCATCGTTCCCAAACGAGGTAATAGCCTTCTTCATCCTGAAAATCCTCAGGGTTCAAATCAAATGTCGCAGTAAAAATGATTCTTGAGGTTTGAAGTTCCTCAATCGCACATTCTTCATTCGTGTAATTGACAGTACTGATATTCACACGGGGTAGAACAAAGCTGCCCACCTGTCGATGATCCTTATTGGAAAACATAACCAACCTTACCTGGTCGTCATAAGTAGGGTTATCTTTTTGAGCTTCGTCTTTGTATTGGATAAGATTGATCTGGTACCTTCCCGCCTGCTTGGTGATAAATTCTATCTCCCCACCTACGATATGAAATGATTGTCCGCTAAAGACAAGTAAACCTAGAAGAACAAATAGAAAATGTTTTTTCATTACGATTAGGGGTGAAACAGTTTTTAGGGTCATTACCCCAACATACTACAGCACAACAATTATTAGATTTGCGCCCAATGAATCCTAGTAAAGTTATTGAAAAGTTGGTCATCGATGGGATATCGGCTGACGGAAAAAGTGTCGGCCGACACGACAAACGGGTCTACTTTGTAAAAAATGGTGCACCTGGTGATATTGTAGATATCCGCGTGATCGGAAAACAGAAGAAATTCTTCGAAGGAGAGATTATCCACTACCACACCAAGTCTGCAGACAGGACAGAATCCTTCTGCGAACACTTCGGCACCTGTGGTGGCTGCAAGTGGCAGCATATCCAGTATGACGCCCAGCTAAGACACAAGCAAGATCACGTAGCGCAAAATCTGAAAAAGATTGGTAAAACCGAGCTGCCAGAGCTCCAGCCAATACTTGGCTCTACCAATACTACCTACTACCGCAATAAGCTAGAGTATACTTTCTCCGATATGCGATGGCTGACTAGAGAGGAAATAGACAAAGGTGAGGAACTAAGCAGAAATGCTCTTGGGTTTCATATTCCACGAAGGTTCGACAAAATACTCGACATCAATCATTGCTGGCTGCAGGCCTCACCTTCGAATGAAATCCGACTTTCCGTCAAGGAATATGCAGAAGTGAATGGACTCACGTTTTTCAACTTACAATCTCAGGTAGGTTTGCTCCGAAACCTGATCATAAGATCTTCTACTACGGGTGACCTGATGGTGATCGTCCAGTTTTTCTATGATGACTCAAAAGCCATAGACGGATTAATGTCCCATTTGAAAAATATTTTCCCTCAGATTTCTTCGCTGATGTATATCATCAATGAGAAAAAGAATGAGACATTCTATGATCTTCCTGTGCATTGCTACCATGGTGACCCTTATATCCATGAGGAAATGGAAGGATTGAAATTTCGAATAGGTCCGAAATCCTTCTATCAAACTAACAGTATCCAAGCTTATGAGTTGTATAAAGTGACGCGTGACTTTGCGGGGCTCAAAGGTGACGAAGTGGTCTATGACCTATACACAGGCACAGGTACCATTGCCAATTTTATAGCGAAGCAAGCCAAGAAAGTGATCGGCGTAGAATCCGTAGAAGAAGCCACCATAGATGCTCGGATCAACTCTGAGCTCAATGGCATCACGAACACCACATTCCTTGCTGGTGATATGAAGGATATGATGAATGACGAATTTGTGGCTAAATATGGCCTTCCTGACGTAATCATCACCGATCCACCAAGAGCGGGAATGCATCAGAAAGTTGTGGAGATGCTGATTAGAATCAAACCAAAAAAATTGGTCTATGTAAGTTGTAATCCTGCCACTCAGGCACGTGATCTTGAATTGCTCTCTGAGGCTTTTGAGGTAGTGGCGATACAGCCCGTAGATATGTTTCCTCAGACACATCATGTAGAAAATGTAATGCTGCTAAAAGCAAAATAATATGCAAAACGACCCTTCACTCGATCCAAAATACCTTGGCAAAATCTCTTCAGATTTTGTGAAAGTATCCGAGTATCTCAAAGAAGCATCTTACCAAATTAAAAAGCGCGGCTTCTCAGATTTTCCTATTTTCCCAGTATCAAAAGTAGATGTTCCGATTGGTCAGCTTCTTTATGAGATCGATCAGTTTGAAAACAAGTGGAACTACTACGCTTCATTTATGGAAGAGTTTGTCGACAGGAAACTAATAGAAGAAGCTGAGGCCTTCAAAGGTGCATTCAAAGACCCTGATGAGTACTGCTGCCTATTCATTGTGGACAGAGAGTTCACCAACTTTGTCTTTATCCCATATCCGGAGGACTAAACTAGATTAATTGTTTAATAGTATTTGAATCGAAAATCAGAAAAATGGAAGAACAAGTAGAAGAACAAGTAACCCAACAAGTAGATAAGGTCATAAACATATCGGAAATTGCTCTCGGCTATTTGGTTGATTATGGACCTAGACTGGTATTATCTATAATCACTTTATTACTCGGTCTATGGGTAATAAAATTATTTACTCGAACACTTGGCAAAGTAATGACCAAGCGAAATTTTGACCCATCGCTGACTCCATTCCTGAAAACACTGATCAGCATGCTTCTCAAAGTAATGTTATTTATTTCAGTTATTGGAATGGTAGGTATTCAGGTAACTAGCTTTATTGCTGTCCTTGGGGCGGCTGGTTTGGCGGTAGGTTTAGCATTGCAAGGCACACTTCAAAACTTTGCGGGAGGCGTCATTATCCTTCTCCTAAGACCGTTTAAGGTCGGAGATGTAATAGACGTAAAAGGCTATTTGGGAACAGTCAAATCAATAACTATATTTTACACACTTATCAATACATTTGATAAAAAGGTGATTTACCTACCAAATGGTAGTTTGGCAAATTCCGATATGACCAACCTCTCACAAGAGGAAGAAAGAAGATCAGATTGGAATTTTGGAATAGCTTATGGTGATGACTCAGACAAAGCAAAAGAAGTACTCAAAAGATTATTAGAAGAAGATGAACGCATTCTCAAGGAACCAGAACCATTCGTGGCGATGCATTCACTAGGTGATAGTTCAATTAATTTCGTGGTGAGGGCTTGGACCAAAGCTTCAGACCTTTGGCCTGTTCATTTCGATATGAACGAGAAAGTTTACAAGACCTTTGCCAGGGAAGGACTCAACATACCATTCCCACAAATGGATGTGCATGTGCACGATAAGAAGTAAGAGTTAGTTGAGAAATCATAAACCCGACAGGTTTTTGAGACCGGGTCGCGCAGACCTGTCGGATTTTTTTTCAATCCATTCTATAAACCTCCCCTGCTTTCATCACGAAAGTCACATTGCCCATTACTGTGATATCCTTCAAGGGATCACCATTCACAGCTACCAAATCAGCAATGTATCCAGCTTTGATTGATCCTAATTCATCGGCCATGTCAAGTATGCCAGCATTGATAGAAGTTGCACATTTGATGGCTTGCATAGCAGGCATCCCTCCTTCTACCATGTACTGAAACTCCTTAAAGTTTTCTCCGTGAGGGAAAACTCCTGCATCCGTTCCAAAACCAATAGGCGTTCCATTTTTATACGCTTTGGTAAATGTCTCACTGATCTGCGGTCCTATCACGGAAGCCTTCTTGGCAACCATCGCTGGATAATAGCCCTCAACTTGCGAAAGCCTTGCAACTGCCATTCCTGCGGAAATGGTAGGTATATAAAAAGCATTTTTTTCCTTCATCAGCTTCATAGTAGCCTCCGACATGTACGTTCCGTGTTCGATCGTTTTCACACCAGCACGTACCGCTCGCTGCATCCCTTCATCACCATGGGCATGAGCTGCCACATGGAATCCCAAATCATTGGCAGTCTTCACAATCATAGCTATTTCCTCCTCACTGAAGTGAGGACCGCTACCATCTTTAGCTACACTGAGCACACCACCTGTAGCCGTGATTTTAATTAAGTCAGCACCATTTTTATAACGCTGCCTTACAGCCTTTTGAGCATCTTCCAAGCCATTGACCACACCATCTTTAGGGGATGGATCACCCATCAAATCACTGCGGTATCCATTCGTTGGGTCCGCATGGCCTCCTGTGATCGCCAAAGATTTGCCCGCGGTAAAGATCCTTGGCCCAACGACCAATCCTTTATTAATAGCATTTCGCAAAGAGATATTAACTCCACTTCCACCAAGATCGCGAACGGTAGTGAAGCCCGCCATCAATGTAGCTTTTGCATAAACCGTAGACTCGAAAGCGACATCCGCTTCGTTCATCGTGAATTCCTTGAGATAACCATCCTTGCTCGTCTGGCCTTCTAAATGCACGTGCATGTCTATCCATCCGGGCATTACAGTTTGCCCTTTGAGGTCAATCAACTCATCACCTTCCCTAATCTCTATATAGCCTGATTTGACTTCAACTATTTTATCATTTTCTATGATGATGCTCTGCTCCTTGGATGCGCTGTTGCTGTAGCCATCTATGAGCGTCCCAACATGCACGATTTTTCGCTGAGCGATAACGTTGATCGCCGAAGCGATCATAAGAATAGCTAATATTTTTTTCATAAATCAAAGGTTGGTTAAGTCAAGTAATATAATTCAAAAAAGCATTTAGGTAAATCCTAAACAGATTTGGTCTTTCGGTTTCGAAGGTTAAATAAGGAGTGTCAGTTTGAAAAATAAGGGCTTCAGTGAAAATGATATTTAATAGCGATCAGCATCGAAATAACTTCACATCTCATTAAAGTTGACGCTATGAACTTTCTTATTGAATTAGGACAAAGGAATCCCACCCTTTATGTATTTGGTCTACTCTCATTGATAGGGGCAGTTGCTTGCGTGATTATGATATCTGCATCCAGCACACAAGTCCTAGGCATCAATGCTTGGATCAAACCTTTCAAATTTTACCTTTCTACAGTGATCTTTGTCTGGACGATGGGCTGGATTCTGCATTACCTTGATCACCCTACTACCATCACCATTTACAATTGGGTAGTAGTAATTGTATTAGGATTTGAATTGATATACATCACTATACGGGCTGCACAAGGTGAGCTTTCCCACTTCAATGTCAGCTCTTCATTCAATGGAATGATGTTTTCTATGATGGGTATGGCTATCAGTATAATGACCTTATTTACTGGCTTCATAGCTTTTTACTTCTTCGCGGATAACCTACCCGATCTTGAGCCTAGCTACCTCTGGGGAATTCGTCTTGGCTTGATTCTCTTTGTCATTTTTGCCTTTGAAGGAGGCCTGATGGGTGCCAATCTTGCTCATACAGTTGGTGCTAAAGATGGTGGTGCAGGATTGAAACTGCTCAATTGGAGCGTGACGCATGGAGACTTGAGAATAGCTCATTTTGTCGGGATGCACGCCTTGCAGGTTCTTCCATTGGCTGGCTACTATTTGATTCAATCTCCAAAGGGAATGATCACTTTGGGTGCCGTATATTTCCTTCTTGCAGTTGGAGTTTTGGTGCAAGCGCTGATGGCAATGCCTTTGATACGTCCCCAATAAGCCAAACTGACAAATTAAGGCCTAACAATGAACATGTGAATTAACACCTTAGTTACAACTATCTTGTGGCACTTATGGTCTTAGTCCTATGATAAAAAGAATTGTCCTTTTCGCGAGTGTGTGCTGTTTACTCTTTGCTTGTAAACGAGATTTGAAGCAGGGACAAAAATCGCTTGAAGGTCATTGGGAAATCGATGAGATCATCTCCTTTTACCCTCAAGGCGATGCAAACGATCAAGAAAGAGTAGAAGAACGAAACAGTCTCTTGGGCTATTTCACATTCACCGATGTGGACTTGACATTTGAATACACTAGAAATGACACCCTCTATAGCGAAACCACTACTTGGCAGCTGGAAACAGAAAAAGTAAACTCAGGATTTACCAAAGTACGTGTCTTTACGCTACTACTTGCCAATGGCCAAACCTATGAATGCGTCTTTGGAGACCAAACTAAAAATGCCGAAAAGGATGCAAACGAAATCACCCTTTCCAATACGGGTCTGGTTGATTCCAATCTTGAAAATTCTTATGAGCTGCATCTGAAAAAGAAGTAGGGCACCACTTTTTTGGTTGAGACTTAAAGTTCGAGAGGACTCGAAACTAGGCGGGGGAATGTAAAGTGCCGACCCAAGTTTGCTTTTCCTACCGGGCAATATTTTAATTGATTGAGTAGCGATAATATCACCCTCGTCCCAGCCTTTTGCTGGATCTAGTTCAATCACTTTCAGGACTAGTATAATTCACGCAATTTCTCAGAGTCCCTTTCAGGTGACTCTGAGGGAAGGGAATTTATTAAATTAATCATATCTCTCACATCTAATAGTCTGTAATACAGCAACATCAATTCTCTGGGAGGTGACTGTTTTATCAACTTCTTTCTCGATTTCCCCCACGAAAAAGCGGCAGAAACTAGATGAGGTTCCTAACGAAACAGTATCCACATAATTCAAATGGTAGGTATACTCCTCGTCTATTGGTAATTGAGCTTCGTAATTCCCTAAACTATCTGTGTATGTAAGCAACACAGGAAATGGTCTGACTCCAAGAAATGAGACCGTCCCGACTCTATATGAAACAGCAATTCCCTCGTAGCCCTCATTAGAATCACCATTGTAGACTTTTCCAGTAATCAAAGTCTGAGATACAATATCTTCTTTGCAAGCGTACAGCAGGCAAAGAGTAATGCAAAAAGCAAGCGCGAATAATTTTTCCAAATATTTCATAATCCTATCGGGTTTAGTGCATTTGGAAGTACTTCCATTTTCAGGGGAACGCCAGTTTTACTCTTAAACCAAGGTTCCTTAGCCTTGGTGCGCGTCCATACGAAACACTACCTTGCATCTGCTGCGCTAAATCCCATTTTTGTTTGCTGATCATTAGTTTACTCGGAAGCCCAGACTAAGCGTAGGGGATACTAAAAAAGGTTGCTTGTTGTCATAGTAATTAATCTGGTAGACAGGATTAAGTTCAAAGTTTAGCCTGAAACTGTCAGATAACCGACTGCTAAAACCGATATGACCAAGCAATCCTATCCCTCCTTCACTTGTCTTATTCACCCAACCCCAAACGGAACCTAATCCCAAATAGTAACTGATATGTTGTACTATCTCTTGTTGAAATACGGTAGAGAAACCAACCCCTTGTCCCGATCCGAAAATATCAGATGTTGCCAATCCTAGCCTTGGTATAATAATTAATCTGCTTTGGTCGCTTATTGGCATAATATATTGTCCAGAAAGAGCGAATCCGAATCGGAAAGCAATGATCCTTTCAATATCTGACCAGGCTTTTCCTGATAAAGTGAAATTATTGGTAACACCATAGCTGAGTAGTCCGCAAGCAGCCAATGTAGTATTCTTATTATCCAGCTCATGTGGTCGAGTTTCAGGGAATAATCCAACTCCCGCCTGTATATCCACTTGATTTTTACCTAATGGATTCATCGGAATATCTAGTGATGGGCTGTACATTATACTAGTGCATCCCATGAGTGTCGATATTAAAAATAAACCAAATGGTTTCATTATTCTCATTTTAGTTCTTTTCCCGATTTGTTTTACTCCGAGTCACTAGCAGATGACTCTGGGTTGTTTATGCTGAGGGAGATCAATTCCGAAAGAGCATCCTTTAATCGATTCAAAGATGACTCAAAGAATTGAAAACAGTAGACGCAACCTTTGCAACAGCTATTTTTGCAGTTGCAATAATTGCAACTACCAAAAAATTGCGAACATGGGCTGGATGAAAAAGCATTATCAATGCTGGACTAAAAACTTATCGTTTTTGATGAATATTTGTGCCATCAGGCACTGAATGAGTGGAATTACACTGTCGACCCAGTTCTTTGGATTACGGAGTTTTTAAGCGCAAGTACCTTTTGCCTCATCAGGCTGAATACTCGTGCACGTTCCTTCTCGGCAGAGTGGGTGATAGCAACGGATTTTTCCATGATCCGATGGATATGCCTTTGCGTTTGGTCACAAAACTTTGTATCAGTGGTTGCCAATAAATTGAGCATGTTGTAAGTCTTGAATACAATGCACTTGTCATCCATTGAGAAAGAAAAGGTGTTGTCACCTATTTCTACTTCGTTGTAGAACAATTGAAACGAGTCACTGGGCTCAAGGTCATCTACACTATCAAGAGTTTTACTGCCATTTTCAGCTTGACGCTCCACACTAGCCAACATTACCAAAAGTTCCTCTGTAAGGTCCAAAGCATCTTGCTTGAGCAATACATGACTTTCAAAATAATAACTGATCTGTCGAATAGTGATATTGATGGTCTCCTCAGTCCATATTTCTATGGAAGGAATATTTATAAACTTATCGGCGATCTCTGCTGCCAATTTGAGCAGACTTTCACTCACACTGGTACGCTCATATTGTCTATACTGATACTCGGGATCTTTGATGATGGTCTTCAGCCAAAAGAAAATTTTGAAGGCGGACATTGCTGGATACCGAAAATGGTAGAATACCGGAATATCCTTAGCTAGAATATAAATAACAGGCTTTTTGAATTGCCTGGTCATTGAGAGGTTGTCACTAATCGATTGCAAATAGTCGCCAAACGTAAGATCCTCGCCAATCGTTCTGCTTTGAAATACGACATTTTTCGGGCTAAGCTCCAAGTAAGTATCCAAAGACATTTTAAAATGAATACTGATCTTGGCTATTTCGTTGAAGCTAAGCAAGGTTTGTCCTCTAATCCTGCGATAGGCACTGTCTTTACTGACATCCAAAGCAGTGATAAGTTCATTGACAAGAGATAGGGGCCTTTTGGTTTCTTCCAGCCAATTGAAAAAGGCGATTTGAGTTTCACGGTCAGTGGTCATAGCTTCCAACACCTAAGTTGCTTCAAGCATACATTTCTATATGGACTAAAACCTTGTTGCAATTATGATTGAATAAAATGCGAGGCGATTTATTATCATGTCCAGAGTTCAAAGTAGATGTATTTATAATATACCCACCTTCCCGTTTAGTTACATAAAAATATTATAGGAAATATTTTCTTTTAAAGCCATTATTTAGAAGTATCAACAATAAGCTTTTGAAGGTCTAATTACAATGAACCACTTAGTGATTGGGTAAAAAGAGGTCTTTTGATGTTTGTTCAGAAAAAACAGCATTCTTAATTTCTCAGAGTCCCTTTCCTGACTCTGAGTAACCATTATTGCAGCAGCCTCTGATTCACTATCAATTGTAAGGGCTTGCTCTCTGGGTTTACCCCAGGAAGCTCAATACCACCCAATACGCTCCAATGCAAACTCGAATGCTTTCCGATGAAAGAGGCAGGCTCTTCTGGCAGTTGGATCGTAGTTGTCCAAGACTTTTTATCTCCGGAATTGATCTGCACATTGGCATCTACCTCTACTTCTTGACTATAAATTTGTTTGATATTCGCTGACCGCTCAGTGGCCACTACTATGATGTATATGCGCTTAGCATGTATCGTATCCTCTGTTGGTGATACCTCCACCTCTATTTGAAGTTCATCCCCCGTAAAGAGTACGGCATCTTTCACAGACAATTTCACATCTGCAGCTCCACCAGTTACGAAATTCTTGATGTTTTTGAGTATGCTCATGATATCACATGGATAAGTGAGTAATTCATATTTTTCTTTACGATGAACGCTTGCCATCCGCTATCTGGATCATTCCCAGGCATATCAAGTCCAGCTTGCATTTCCCATTTCAGAAAAACCTCTTGTCCATGATAGGTGCTGAGTGCATCGTGTGGTAACTCAAACTCAGCAAGCCATTTTTTCTCTTCTCCAGATTTCAGTTTAACATCACTGGCCAGTATAATCTGCTTGGTATAATGATCTTCATATCGAGTCTGGTCTTCGTAGAGCGTGCTGGAATTGCCTTCGCTATCAGTAGTGCTTTGTTGGACACGTTTCTTATAAGTTTCCCTTTCTCTTATGTCGAGATAAACTTCCTTAATGGTACAGTCATCTTTGGCCAATGCGCTTACAAAAAGACGAATCGGCTTAGAGCCATCCGTCTCTATCTCCTCAAAAAGAATAGACACCTCAGCTGCTCCTCCAGTTATGAAATTCTTGATTTTAGAAAATAGACCCATAGTTCCTTTCTTAAATTGGCTGGATTACAAACTTGTGAAGTATTCGGTAAAAATACATCCGTGTAGGACGGTAGATTGGATCTGAATGAAAGAAATCAGGACCCAAATTGAAGTAGAATTTCTAAATCCTCCAGCCAAGGCTAAACCCTGTAGGATGAATAGAAACCTGTTCGAGATATTTGAAAAGCTGTTGTTCATGACCTTGATGCACCAAAAAGAAGCCCAAATCAAAAGCAAAGAGGAAGGCGCCTTGCAGTACAATTGATTGCCCGAAACCTTTGAGCCTATCGGAATTATCTCTCTTAGATCTTTCCAACAGATAAAGTCCCCCGGCCATGTAGCCAATATCTAAACCAGCATTGAAAAGCAGAATCTTCTCCATGCTCATTTGTTCACTGAGTGTTTCACTCAAGGTAAAACCTGACGGATCACCAGTTAAAGCCCCATACAATCCAAACCCTGCCAATGCGAAGTTTACGGTATTCCAATAGCCATTCATCTGATGAAAGTACTTGGTACTACCCGTGCTGCGACTTGCTAGAATTGGGCTTGATACCAGATTGGCCACAGCCCAGCCTCCAAGCACCATCATACCCGTTTTATTGATATCCAATCGTTCCACATTGAAATCGGTAAGCTCCTGTGCAGAAACAAAAAGGCAGAAAAATAGGGTTAGTATGTAGAGAGGGAATCTTTTGTTAATCATAAGCCTTTTTCATTCAATACATATATTCAAAAGCACTACGGTAAAAACCCCTCGCCTGCATGTGCTGAATAAGTTCATCAAAAAATGGATTGGCACTCAAAGTAGAGGAATCACCAACCATTACAAGTAGGTGCCTCGCTCGAGTCATAGCCACATTCATCCGACGTACATCTGCAAGGAATCCTATTTCGCCATCCGCATTGCTCCTTACTAAAGACATCATCATGACGTCTCGCTCTTGTCCTTGAAAAGCGTCTACTGATTGGATCGTAATGTTCTTAATGATTTCTTCTGAAAGGTTAAGATTCGGCAATTTACGAGATAGAAACTCAGTCTGCGCTTTATAAGGGGCTATCACTCCATAGCTCAGCTTTTCTGCCACCTCAGGCTCCAACTCCGAAATAATCCTTCCCAATTGGCTCAGAAGCAACTGGCCTTCTTCTTCGTTGTAGCGAGAGAGCGTTTCAGGATTTAGCTTTTCCTCATAGCCACAGCCAGCTGTATCTATAAATAAAACAGGCTGTGGAAAAAGCTGATGCCTATTAGCAATAAGATTTGCACTCTTGAGTTTGCCTTCATAGAATTTCTTATTGGAAAAACGCATGATTTCATCATGCATGCGGTATTGGGTATCGAGCATCACATCAGCATCCCATGTATCTATGGTCCGCTCAAATATGGTCATGCTCAAGCCAGCCTTAGCCGCTTCTTTACTTTTTACAGTTGGAGGCAACTGCCAATGATCACCTGCCATGATCACCCGATCAGATTTCATGATGGGAATCCAGCTTGCTGGCTCCAATGCCTGAGAAGCCTCGTCAATAAAAAGAGTTTTGAATTGTTTGCGCTGAAGATAGCTGCTGTTCGCCCCAACAAGCGTACATGCAATGACCTCAGCCTTATTCAGCTCATCATAAATCATATGATCTTCAAGCATCTTCGCATCTTCCTTTAGATTACGCGCTTCATCCATGAGCATCCTACGTTGCTCTCGCTCTACTCTGCCAAAGTTTCGTTTATACTTCATGCCCATGGCACGAAAATCCTCAGCTTTACGGCGTAGATCCTTGAGCATCTTTGCATCGTCATGATTCGCAAGGCGAGCATCCACGGTGCATGCTACCACTTCTGCCGTCACACGTGCAGGATGACCAATCCGCAACACACGTATCCCTTGTATTGTAAGCTTCTCCGCCAGCAAATCCACAGCAGCATTACTAGCCGCTGTGACCATCACTTGCTTCTCCATGGCTACCGTGTCTTTGATAGCCTCAACGAGTGTAGTAGTTTTTCCAGTCCCAGGAGGGCCATGCACCAGCGCTACATCCTTGGCCGATCTTATCTTATTGAGTGCCTCGTTTTGGCTTTCATTGAGATGAGGATGATTGATGTTGATTTCTTTACCAAAATATGGAGCGTCTTTTCCCAAGAAAATATTGATGAGCTGCATCAGTCGACCATCCTTCGTTCCAGCCAGTTTATGCAGCGTTCGCTCCATTTCATCATAGGTACTCTCATCAAAGAGCAGATCAACACCCAATCTCCCTTCATCAAGCCAGTCTGGCGGATCGTCTCTGTTGAGCACGATGGTCATATACTTATCGGAAACCTTACTGACGATGCCCGAACAACTCAAAGCACGTTTGGGATCATTTAAGAACACACTTACAGAAGCACCAGCTTGAAAATGATGGCGCTTTTCTCTGTTGGTAGTACGCTCCATCTGCAAAGTCCAGCGCTCACCTGTGCCAATGTACGATCTCTCTACTATGGCAGGATACCAAGTGACTCCATCACGCATACGATCTTCTAGGGATCGGTTACGAATCTTGGTCTCATATTGCTTCCGATCCTCAATCCGTTCTTGCTTGATCAGATCGAGGAGTCGGAGAAAGTGCTCCGAATGATACATTTATTTTTTAAGGTATTGCTGAATAGTGGCTTTCAGCACCGTTTTGTCAGCGGATATTTCCACATCGCTGTAGATTTTGAGCATCAACTCAAGAAGAACGTCTTCCTCATATCCTAGTTTACTGACTAGTTTAGCACAAAAGCGGATTTCTTCTTTGTAGAGGCGACCATCTATTTTCATCAATTGAACGATATGATAGATGTACTCATATCGTTCATCATCACTGAGTTGATCAAGATTCTCAATGAGCGAAGGATCCTCAAAACATGCAATTATCTCACTAGAAGACATTCCGTTGGCCTCACCTATTTGCTTGATAAGGTCAATTTCATCTTGCACAATCACACCATCCACTTTGGCTAATTGTACCAAAAGGTTGAGTTGTGTTCGGATCATATTTGAAGAGTGCGAGTTGATAATAGGATAAGTTAGGAGTTGATTGCAAAAATATTTCTAAACTTAGGTTAAAATAAAGGCGGAACAAAATTTTTTGAACCCCCAACATAGCCCCATGAATTTTCTCGCACACATATATCTTTCTGCTGGGTTACCAGATGTCACCATTGGAAATTTTATTGGTGACTTTGTGAAAGGAAAATCTTGGGAAGATTTTCCTATGGATATTCAGAAAGGAATTCATTTACATCGCGAAATTGATCGTTTCACGGACGTTCACGAGGTTGTCACCAAAACAAAGGAGCGACTAAGACCCAAATACAGACATTATGCTCCAGTGATCGGAGATGTGTTTTACGATCATTTCTTAGCTAGGAATTGGAGTGACTATCATGAAAAAACTTTAGTAGATTTCACTAAAGAATTTTATCAAATGACAAATGGCTATTCGCATATTTTACCAGATAAGGCCAAACATATGCTGACTTATATGAAGCGCGACAACTGGCTGCTGAACTATCAGCATGTGGAAGGCATCGATCGTGCGCTTACTGGTATGTCTCGACGAACACCTTTCAATTCCAAAATGGAAGATGCTTCAAAAGACCTCAAAAACGATTATGAAGACTATAAAGCAGAGTTCACATTGTTCTTTCCAGACCTAATTAGCCATTCAAAAGATTATCTTGCGTCACTATGAAAAATCTCGTCTTTATCGGCATTGGTGGTTTTGCCGGAAGCGTACTTAGATATCTAGTAAGCATCTATTGCTTGAAAGTCTTCGGAAACCTGCTTCCATATGGGACACTAGCTGTAAATCTACTCGGCAGTTTGCTTATTGGATTATTAGCGGGTGCTTTCATTAAGACTGACAACCAACCGCTTCAGTTTTTACTCATCACAGGGTTTTGCGGTGGATTCACCACGTTTTCTACGCTTTCCCTTGAAGGACTGAAAATGCTTCGGGATTCACAATACCTACTGTACGGCATATATCTTTCTATGAGTGTGATCTTTGGAGTTTTACTTTGTTTGACTGGTTTTTGGCTCAGCCAAAAGTTCTTCGGATGAAACAATATGTGCACGCCTAATCGTTAGTGCTTTTCAGACTAACTCAGCATGGTTGATTATTACAGCGCACTAGAACTAACGCCATCTGCCTCGCAAGTAGAGATCAAAGCAGCATTCAAGAAACTTGCTGTTAAATACCATCCTGACAAAAATCCGGATAATCCAGAGATGGAAGAGCGCTTCAAGGAGGTTAACCACGCTTATCAGATTCTTTCCAATCCCTACGAAAAAGCTAGATACGACCTGCAATTCACCTTTGGGGAGACTTTCACTACTTCGTACTATACCCCTCCAACTCCTAAAACACCACCCCCAACCTATCCACGATACAGAAGGCAGTATGCAGAGCGAAAGATAGATTGGAAGGAAAACTGGATAGCCACAGGTTATGCTTTTGCCTTCACGTTTGTAGTTGCAGCGATCGTGATGACAGGGATTACAATTAAGAATTATATAGATGATAAGAAGCATGCGGAATTGCTCTTGAATCGGCGAATCACATTCGCACAGGTCAAATCAGATTATTCCAATGGTAAAATGGAAATCGCTTTAAGTACACTCAATAACCTCGGTGTATTTATGGAGGGGGAGGAAGACATGCTTCGATTCAAAGAAGACGCCATGGATAAATTGGTATTCGATGCACAGCATCATTATAATTTAGGCAGGTTTGAAGATGCCATCTTCTATTCTGAATTAATTGAAAACTACTCTACAGTAAACCCACTTCCACTGAGAGAGAATTTGGCTCATGCTTATCGTAAAGTCGGTCGACCAGGCAGGAGTCTTAAAACACTGACAGAACTTTTGTTACTTGATTACCACAAAATGGAGCTTTATCTTGAGAAAGCTGAGATTTTCAAATATGATCTTCAGAATTTTGAAGAGGCCAAACGCTACTACGAGCTGGCAAGTGAGTTAGCCATTAAAAAATACATTGCAATATATGGAGAGGCATATCCATTGATCATCAATGGAAAAAGTTTGGGCCCTGAGCATTTCCGAATTTATACGGGTTTAGCGTCCGTCTATTTGCTGGTTGGGGATTTTGAAAAAACTGTAAAAGCCACAGAGTGGAACAAAAGAATGTGGCCAGATAGTGTTGCTAATTTCATACTGGCTTATGAAGCCAACTTAGCCCTAGGTAAAAAAAAATCAGCTTGCGAAAACTATTGGGAAGCCACTGCCCTAGGTGCCAAAATCAGCAACAAATTGAACTGCCGTTAATTTGTAAGCACTGAGATTAGGTGTCAGTGAATAGATCATCCAATGCTGCATGCCCTTTAGAAAGGTTGGATTCATAGCGCTGACCCGCCAAGAGTGGAAAGTCTTCTGCAAGCACAAAGTGGTTCTGAGCTTTTTGCATTTTACTGTTCGCCTCAGACTTCAAATTCCTTCTTTTGATAGCTTCAATAAATCGTCGGATATCTTCCATGCTTTCCAGCAATAGTGGTGGCACTATCATCAAATTGTTATCATCATCCTTCGCCACCATGGTGAAATAGCTAGTATTGGTATGCTTTACAGTGTGATTTTTAACATTCTCAGCAGTCACCTGTATACCTACCACTAGAGATGTATTTCCCACATAATTCACAGAAGCATTTAGATGAACCAAGTCGCCTACTTCCACAGGTGCAAGAAACTCAACTTCATCTACAGAAACTGTAACACAATAAGTGCCAGCATGCTTACTAGAACAAGCATAGGCTGCCTTATCCATCAATGAGAGTAAGATTCCGCCATGGATTTTACCTCCAAAGTTTGCGTAACTAGGGATCATCAACTCAGTGCGAGTAGTGCGAGAAAAATTAATTGAAAGTGCCTCCATTGAATATTAGATTTAACCGACGATATCTCCAGAATTGATCCGGCATTGCTTAATACGCTTATTGAGTGTGAGTTTCCAAAATGGCCCACGTGTAAAAATCAATTTCAAATTCACTAAAAAATTATTGCGCTCCAACTCTTCATTCCCGGGGCTACCCGGTATTCCGGACGGCTGGAGCACATACTCAAAACCCATTTTGCGTGTAGCCTCTACTACACATGGATTTCCATAAAGTATTCCTTTAGACGATTCTTTATAGATATAGGAAATGTTTTTTCGTTTTGGCTGATTCGAAGGATTATTTGCATCCTTATTGAACCTGATATTCTCTGTAGGAAAATGCAAAGTATAGGAGTTGTCAACCACATTTTGAGAATAGCTCTGCGCGCTCATTACCAATGAGAAACAAGCAATCGAAACAACCTGAACAAGCGTCTTCAAATCAATATTAATTCTTTGGCGAGTGATTAATACTTAAAGATAGTGATCTTAAATATCTTTGAACACCAATCGAATTCATCACTTTATGAAGCGACTCATCAGCTTTTTGCTGCGCAACGTCCCCAGAAAATATTTACAACTAGTAAGTCATCATGGTCTACGCGTTGCGGCGCTATTTTATCGTGGAAATAATGTGGAATGCCCAGTGTGTCATTCGACTTTCCGAAAGTTTCTTCCATACGGTCGCGAGTCAAGAGACAATGCCTTGTGCCCCAATTGCTTAGCACTAGAGCGCCATCGACTTATATGGCTATATCTTGAGCGAAAAACAGACTTTTTTACTCGTAAAAACAAGATGCTTCATATTGCTCCTGAACTGAGCTTCATGGATCGATTCGAAGGTCTTCCAAATCTCGATTACATCACTGGTGATATTGAGTCTCCATTAGCAAAAGTGAAAATGGACATTCATGATATCCCTTTTGAGGAAAATACCTTTGACGTTATCTTCTGTAATCATGTGCTGGAGCATGTGGAAGATGACTTATTAGCAATGCGTGAGATGCTGAGGGTACTTAAGCCAGGTGGATGGGCAATTCTACAAGTTCCATTCTTTTATCCACTTAAAGACAGTACATATGAGGATAAATCCATCATTTCACAATCGGATCGTGAACGGGAGTTTGGACAAGATGATCATGTCCGCATGTTCGGAAAAGACTATGGAAATCGACTTGCAAGTCAAGGATTTAAGGTTACCGAGGAAAAACTAGTTTTTGATTTGCCCTTAGAAGAGGTTGATCGTTATGCTTTACCTAAGGAAGAAATTATCTATCGAGTAGAAAAACTCTAAGACCAAACAACCCAAGAACCTAAACGGCTAATAATCCAAATACCTAGTAAAGCTCGATGTATTTGGTGTTCGGGTCAATACCACCAAGTTTTCTAATCCATTCGTATACAAGACCAAATCCATAGCCAGTCATTTGAAGAATCGTCATTAGTGGTGTCAATAATGCCACTCGAATCGATTTTGTTTTTATTAAACTTTCAGCAAAAACAAGTAATAAATAAGTAGAGTAAAACTGTATTCCCAGATTTCCAAATGGCTTTGGAACAACTAAAGGAGCTAACATAGAAAGTATCAAACCAAGTGTGAAAACAGCTGGAAAAAGGTGAACTAACCCTATTTGTCCTTTGTGAAATCTACTTAAATTAATCCTTGCCCTACCAAAGTACATAAGTTGTTTGAAAAACTTCATTGGATCGGTTCTTCGTTTGTGATAAACAAATGCGTCAGGAATCAGTGCTGTTTTAAAACCCATTTGAAGAATCCTTGTACTGAATTCCATATCCTCTCCCATAAATGGAATACGATAGCCTTTAGTCTTTTCATAGACCTCACGAGTCATCCCCATGTTGAAGCTACGTGGATGATAAGTACCAACATGTGTTTTGTTTCCTCGTATTCCCCCAGTGGTAAAGAAACTTGTCATAGTTTGACTTATGGCCTTTTGAATAGGCGTAAAAGATGAATGCGCAGCATCTGGGCCACCAAAGGCATCTACTGGATTCTTATCTAAGTAACTATTGATGGCAGCCAAGTATTGCTCAGGAATCATGCAATCCGAATCTAGAACTATAAAAAACTCTCCGCTACACTGCTCAAAACCGTGGTTTCTGGCAAACCCTTGGCCTCCATTCGGTTTGAATAAATAGTTAATATTGATTTGTTGCTGGTATTCTTCAACAATCTCCTCCGATTTAATCGTTGACCCATCTTCTACAATGACCACTTCAAAATCACTAAAGGTCTGCTTGGTCAAAGTAGCCAGAAGTTCTTTTACCTCATCTGGCCTATTGTACACAGGCACTACGATGGAGAATTTAGGCATTGTCAGAAGTCCGCTCAATAATCAAATAGTCGTTCTTCCTAGGATTTACCTGTATGATCATCTCTGCTATAAAACCAGTCAAGAACAACTGAGAACCTATCACTAAGGCTACTAATGAAAGAAAGAATAACGGTTGATCAACAACATCACGTATTGGAAGTTGATGATAGATATTCCAAAGTTTATCACCTATGATATATGCTGTGACAAAGAGTCCAAAAAGAAATGAAACTGTTCCTAGTGAACCAAAAAAGTGCATTGGATTCTTTCTGAATCGATAGACGAACGTAACTGAAATCAAATCCAGAAAGCCATTTAAGAAGCGTTCCAGACCGAATTTGGTGATCCCGTATTTGCGCTCCCTGTGCTGAACAACTTTCTCACCTATTCTAGAAAAACCATTCCATTTGGCAATCAAGGGAATATAACGATGCATTTCTCCATAGACTTGAATATGCTTAATTACATCTCTATGATAAGCCTTTAGTCCACAGTTGAAGTCATGTAGTTTGATCCCAGATACTTTCCTTGTGATTGCATTGAAGAACTTAGAAGGTATAGTTTTGCCAATAGGATCATGACGTTTTGCCTTCCAGCCTGACACAAGATGGTATTTCTCCTCAAGTATCATTTTTACTAAGCCTGGAATCTCATCAGGACTGTCCTGAAGATCAGCATCCATTGTGATCACTACCATCCCCTTAGCTGCATCAAACCCAGTCTGAAGGGCAGCTGATTTGCCGTAATTTCTGTTGAATTTCAATCCCTTTGCACGAGCATCCTTCCTGTTTAGGTCGGAGATTACTTCCCATGAAGTATCCGTACTACCATCGTCAATGAAAAGCACTTCGAGATCATAGCCTTCCTTATCTACGACATTACAAATCCAATCAAATAATTCTGGTAAGGACTCTTCTTCGTTAAAGACAGGAACAATAATAGATAGGGAAATAGGCTTATCTGTCACTAACTATTCAAATTCAGGGCGAGATTTTTTAGTTATCGCTGATACAATCAGTGAGATTATAAAACCAAAGAAGACACCTCCTATAATTCCGAATATAAGAATTGCTGTCGGTCCACTAAAGCTCTCTGACATCTTCAAAGCCTGCTCTATTTGAGCGTCTGACATTCCTTGTTCCTCTAGTGCAACGATTTGTTGCTGTTTCATAGTCTCCATAAAAGACGTATTCACATAGCTGATATAGATAAAAGTAAATATACTAGAGATGATAGATGAGACTAGTGACATCAAAGTACCCAATCCTAATCCTTGGCCATAGTTCATAAATCCGTCCCCATCACGGATAAATTCTTTTTGTGCCAAAAACATAATTACAGCAGTAAAAAGCAGACCAACCATTCCCAATGCTTGATTTGCAGACATGCCAGAAAAATCAAGCATTAAGAAATATATGATTCCTATCAATCCACTGATTACACCATATTTCAGCGCAACGCTTTTCATAGATACATCTTTGGTTTCTTCCATCGTTTTGTTATTTAGGTTGTTTCCTTAAAATTATTGATATAACTGGGGTAATAAAGAATCCGGCCAATATTTTTTTAACCATTGCACTTTTAAGCAAATCAACTTTGGTGATAGCTTCAATCTCTGCTTTTTGTTCTATCAATCGCTGCTCACCAAATTCTGAAATGAACATGTCAGATCGCTCTTGCAGGAAGGTTAGCGCTTCTTCTTTGTAAATTTCTATCGCTTCTGGCTCCATCAAAAAATAACCATAAAGACCGATCCCAAATACTATTGCAGCAATGGAATAAATTAAGAAACCCATCGTCATACCTTGCCAAAAATGAAATACACCCTCACTTTGATAAGTCTTAAACTCTTTCTGTCCGAAAAATATAAAAAGGCCAAAAAGGATCAAATCAAAAATCAGATGACTGACATCAATAAGCGGATTTGAGTTGAAAAACACAGATATGTGATAACTCACCATGAGGAAAATACCACAGAGTACTGCGTACTTAATCGAAATTTTAATCATATAATTGACTTGTTCCGATAGTAGGATAAACCATCAAAAATCCCTAGACAAGAGCCTGTAAGCTCGTTATTTAATAAAGGAGAATTATGGGACTTAGAAGGATTCGTTTTTCTATCAAACTTCCAAACACTATTCGGATTAAAAATTGCAAATTTAGCTGTACTGCCAACTTCAATGTGCACTGGATCCTTCCTCAAGATAGCTCGTGGGCCATTTGAGAATTTCTGAAGACTTATCTCAAGAGGTAATTCATTGCTTATGTTTTGTAGGGACGCAAAAACGGTAGGCATGCTACACACGCCTGGCGTGGCAAGATCAAATTCCAATTCTTTAGACTCTATATCTTGTGGTTGATGGGAAGTGACTATTGCATCAATCACATCTTCCCGTAAGCCCTTTATAAGTGCCCTCCTATCTCTCTCACCTCTATAAGGTGGATCTACTTTATAGTTTGTATCATAGTCGATTAGATCATCTTCAGTATATACTAGCTGATTCAACGCCACGTCACAAGTCACTTTTAACCCTTCCTTCTTAGCTGCCTTTATGAGGTTTACACCTTCAGCAGTACTTAGGTGAGTAAAATGAATCCTACCTCCAGCATATCTTAAGATATCAATATCTCTTTTAAGACTTATTTCTTCAGAAATCGAAGGTTCCCCCTTCAACCCCAAGGATGTGCTCATGATACCTTCATGCATGTGAGTGAATTGAGACAAATGAATGTCTTTAGGTCTTACAACTAATAGACCATCAAATTTCTGCACATACTGTAAAGCCTTTAATAGCAATTCGCCATTCCAAATCGGATTTAATCCATCACCAAAGGCAACAGCTCCTGCATCATTCAAATCCAATATTTCTGTCAGGTTTTCACCAAGGCATCCTTCGCTTACGGCAGCCAATGGATGAATTGTAACTCCAGAGTGAGACTTGCTTTTTAGAAAATTTATATCTGATTTCTTCTCAACTACAGGGCTAGTATTTGGCATTACACACACATCTGTGAACCCAGCAAAAGCCGCAGTTGCTATACCAGAATTGATATCTTCTCGGTGCTCTAGTCCAGGTTCGTTGAAATTAGCAAAAAGATCAAATAATGAGGGTGTTAAAAGACTCCCAACCAAATCAATAGATTTTGCATCTTGAAGGCCCTTCCCTATTTGTACAATCACTCCATCCTCAATCTTTACGTCGTGTGTTGTCCCATGATATTTTGATACTTGATCAAATATTAGAGCATTAGAGAGAATTAATTTCATTTAGAGAACCTAATTATGAGCGACTCTGTGAGAATAAAAACTAACACCAAAAATAGAGCATATTTCCATAATGCAAATTCCCGGATGGAAGATGCATTCTTGTTGCCAAAATCCAATCCTCCATTAATTTCAGAAACTTTGATGTGATCATAAGGTGAGGTGATTCGTTTCATCTCTTCGAATGAATACACATCAACAATTGACTCAGCTTTATCATAATTAAAAGCAAGCCTTGAGAGCGTATCTCCTGCATAGATCAAATCATAATGCCCTGATTGTTCCAATTCTTCTGGTATGTCAATTACCAATTCCCTATTATTGATGCGTGCATTTGGGAATAAAACCAACCCATTGCCAATTAGCCTCAAATTATCGGAATTGTATTCCGGAGGCAAATTTGCAGTGAATGTTTGTTCATCAATTCTGCAATAAAGTGGTTCATTTATCGCAGTATTGGCAATATGATACATCATAGGTACAAATAATGCATGCATATGCAAATTGGTGCTGGTATCAGTAAAGACTGTATTCAGCAAATAATCACCATTTGAGTTTTGAACCAAAAGTTTAGATCCATTTTCTAGTTCAATATGAGTTTTAACGTATCCAGCCATTTCAAATATTGGTTTTGCAAAAGGCAATGCCATATTTTCAGGCTTATCGCTCAATACTCCTTTAAATATCTCACTCTCAATTGTCTCACGGGCAAGCTTACTTGACTGTGTATCAACTAACGTTAGGTCAAATCCATTTATATCAATTGCCGTATTCCGAGAATTTTCATTTGGTAAATACAATACTTTAGCGTCAATTCTATCAATGTCAAGCCAAGGTGGTGTAGAACTAAATCCATTCAAAACAATGAGGTTGGTAGCTTTGAGTTGATCAAAATTCACATTCTCTACCGAGTATATTGCCAATTCAAAAAGTTCTCGATTGCCATATACTGCCGTTAAAAATGAAGTCTGAGTATTTACATTATTTACAATCAGCACGTTTACCTTTTCCCTAGTTGGTATCTGAAAATAAAACTTATTATCAAATGTCAAATATTCATCATTAATGGCCACTTCGTATCTCCCTGAGTAATCCTTATTACTCCCTAAGTCCACGTTTACCAAGTTTGAGGAATTAGCATTTATTGATATTGATTTAGAAAAAAGCTGAGAATTTTCTTGTGACACACGCACCAATATATTTTCTCTTTCTGTACTTCCTGCATTACTCAACTTAATCTGCAATCTATTAGATCCACCCCCATTACCACTTTCCTCTAGCCAAAGACTATCGATATATATATTCTGAAATCCTCGTTCTATAACAAGTAAATTAAAATAGTAAGCAGTTGTAGTATCACTAAAAACTTTTCCTAAATCTCCCAAAGTCGTACGTTGAAAATCAGAATAGACATTTACAACGCTTAGTGACTTCTGATTTATACGATCCACCAATTCATCAAATACGAGCTTTCTATTTGTTAATTTGGGATGATAAGATGATATATTAATTCCAGAATTAGCTTCTCCATTATTATTCAAAAAATTAAAATATTGCTCCTCAGATGTAGACACAACTCCAGACTGTAATTGTTCTATCACTCTATACAAAAGTGGATTCCCAAAATCATCCAATTGATCTAAACTTCGCGAATTGTCTATATAAATTGAAACTACATTGGAGGTCTGCTCATTAGCTTCATCACCAAATACAGGCCTAGCAAACATTAGTACCAAGATTGTAATAAGAAAAAGTCGTACTATTAAAAGTAGCAACTTTCTTAATGTAGATTTTGATTTAGTAGTAGTCTGAACGTTCCACAGAAAGGAGACATTCGAGAAATAGATAGTTTTATATCTTCTAAAATTAAAGAAGTGTAAAACAATTGGGACGATTAAAATTAACAGCGCCCAAAGAGCATAAGGATTCTGAAAGAACATTAATTGTTACTGCTATTTGTCATGCTATTGTAAAGCTATTATATATCAAAACCAATCGGTCTTAAAACAAGATACGATTAAACAAAAAAACCCTTTCGATAGGAATCGAAAGGGTTTTATAAAGACTGGCGACG
>CAYGOV010000001.1:469122-574042 GCA_964351625.1 uncultured Marinoscillum sp. | reverse complement strand
TTTAGCTAAAAGATAGCTAATTGGTAGTTTACAAGTCTAAGGAACCGATAGCTGAGCGTTGTGCGTATTGCCCTATGAAAAAACTGATCCTCATTATTTCTTTGTTTCCGCTTTTTACATTCGGACAAGAACGACTGGTTAACGAACTCATATTTGATAAAGGATTTCATCAATGTTTAGATAACTGGGTTGTTTATGATAAGAGTGGTAGTAAATACAGATATGGGTATATTTATTCGGACTCAGAGAGTTTCGAATCCTATTTTGCAGGAACTTTTAAAATCAAAAATGATGGAACAATTAAAAATCATCATGCAGATACTACTTACATCATCTCTTCTCAAATTCTCGGTGAATATCCTTCAGGAACATTGGCTATAATGAGTAGCGAATTAAGAGAAGTATTAAATCCTTGGCTTCCATCATACATCATAAGGTTTCAAAATTCCCTTGACACAGTTCAAAAGCTCATATTAACTGGTTATAATTTCAATCATATAAGGTTGAGTGAATATGCAATACCGTACTTGGAACATGCTTTCAACCTGAATTCCGAATCCAATAAAGTGATTTTTGAGCTATCATATGCATTGAACGCAACCAAGAGATATAAGGAAGCTTTAGAAATTCTTAGAAGTGCAATTTTGAAAGATTCTGTTAGTGGATTGCTATTCCGTGAACTTGGATACACGTACATTAAAATGAATCAACTGGATAGTGCGGAACTAATATACAATCAAGGAATACAGATTTCAACTGAGAACTCTGAAAAAAGCGAAATGGCAATTAACATGGCTCAAGCCTATTTCGAGATAAATAACAAAACAAAATTTGACGAATGGGCTGCCATAACTAGAGAGTACGCCGAACCCAACTCCAGATATCTAAACTACTTGGAAGAATTCGAGAAACAACTGGAGAAGTAACATACGCACAACAGACATTATCATCCATAAGCTACTGTGCCATTTGCAAAGGCTGGTGCCATTAGATACTTTTATAGGAATTTAAAAAGTCCAGCTTACGGATGATAGTTGGACGTTATGCCTCATACCGCATCATGAAAATCATAATCTACATACTTTTTTCGATTTCAACTTTTGGGGTCATTGCGCAAAAGATTGAATTCAATGAAGAACTGATCAACCCTAAAACCATGAAAATTGTAAAGGGGATTTCAAAGGTCAATGAAATTCATAGCGCGGGAATTGGCTTTGCTGGGGAACGATCAGATCAGTATGGTCGCTTCGAAGAACTGGGCAAAACCGCAACTAAGGATGAACTTCGGATTTTAACAGCACACCCAAGCTCAGCAGTGCGTGGTTATGCATTTTGGTTATTAACCATTAAGAAGGATAAAGAAACCTTTGAAATTTTAAAATCAACCCTTGAAGATACTGCTACCGTAACAACTTTTTTCGGTTGTATTATTGACGAGGAACTTCTTGTAGATTTTTATATAAACCTTCTAACGCCAGAATACATTGACAACAAAAGCATCAAACTCACTTTAACTCAAAAACAAGAACTCGACAGCCATTTACTTTATAGTACCATCAACAGCTATTGGAAGTCAAGAATAATATCTGAATTAGAACCTTTACCAAAATATTATGAGCGGATTAAGGAGGTAATTAATGAAGAAGGAACCCCTGCAGCATATGTTGCTTTGGCCAAATACAAAAAGGAACAAGACTTAGAGTTATTAAGACCCCTAATTTTTGACCGTAAATTGGATTATTATGGTATGCAGGCCATTCGGGAATTTCCGAGTCAAACACTATTGAACGACCTAAAGGCCGTGCACGACAAAGAAATAAAAAAGCCTGGAGGATTTGACTACCCAATGATCGCAACGATGTATGAGGCAATCGCTCAATTTGATGGAGAGACTGCCAGAGAACTTTTTCAAAAAACAATTAACCAAGGACATCCAACAGCACTCAAGTATCATCTTCCAGATATTGTAATCGCAATTGGAAAATATCCAAATCCAGCTTATAACGATATCAAGAATCAAATAAAGCTCAGCAACTATCAACAGAACGAGGTTAACTCGGCATTGGAGAAAAACTAACGAGGCATAGTCGAGTAAGCTAGGGGAATTTCACCCCTAACTTCTCACAGAACCGTGCGTGAACCTCTCAATTCACACGGCTCTTATTATGCAGTCTTCAAACTGATGGGTTACACCAATTTGTACCCCAATGACCAATGATAGAACAGGTTGGGGTATGAATAGGTGATCCGCTTCAACCAAGCAACGGCTTTCACCTTGCTACCTTTGAAGCTTTTATACTTGTTCAATATCCACCTGATCATCCGATGATGCAGGTAATAAAACACGGGCTTTAGACTTCTCCGGCTAATCCTCCCATAATAATTGATCCATCCTCGTATTTTCGGATTAAGCATATTAGCCAAATCCTGTATTCCTCGTTGGGTCTTATTATGGAATGCCAGATCTCTCAATTCCCCTACTATACGCACTTTGGACTTACGACTCATCTTGCAGTCATACTGCATATAGCTGCCGCCCTTCCTTAGTTTGTTGCGAAGGGGCTGAAAACTGAAGCCAAGAAAGTCAAACTGCACTGGATATCCTGTTAGATTCCTCCCTTCTTTCTTACAGTATACTATTTTCGTCTTTTCGGGATGGGCTCTTAGTCCACATGCCAATAAACGATCTTTGAGTGCTGATAGAATACGGGTAGCCTCTGTGTGGCTCCTGCAATGGATGACCAGATCGTCTGCATACCTTACCATCACTGCTGACTTATGGTAGATTTCCAGCCATTTATCCACACAGTAATGCAGATACAGGTTCGCCAATAAGGGACTTATCACGCCTCCTTGTGGTGTCCCTCTGCCTTCTGAGTACTTAATGCTCCCATCTTCCAGTTGGACTGGGGCTTCCAGCCCCCTAATCCCGCAAGTTTAGCGCAGCGTAACTTGTGAGTACCATACGTCAAGCTTGCAGCTTGATACTCAAACCAAGAAATCAACAGATAAGCCTTCACCCCAGATCAAAACAAAGTATATCCAAAATACATGGCCATCTGTTTGTAATTGGAGTAGTCTAGAGAGTAAAGATTACGACGAAACTGATAACGAAAACCAAATACAACCCTATCAAAGGCCTTAATACCCCCACCCAATCCATAGCCTGAGGATGGTTCCAAATTTACATCTGCGAAAAGAGGATTGCCATTCGGTTCCTCATATGTGAGCTTTGAGTCAAAATCAAAATCATTATACATTCTAGTTCCTTCTACATACACTTTAAAGTCCTTATTGAGGAATATGTAATATCTCAAGCCTATAGGCAACTCTATAGACCGATAATCCACCTTCATTATATAGTCGCCAGAAGAGTTAAGTATTCCTGGGGACCACTTTTCTGATTGATAGGTTTGATAGGTTGGTTCTATAATAATCGCCCATTTGTTTTTATTGAAGGGAAGGACGAACTCTCCTTCCAACCCCAATCTCGCTCCAATATCTCCTCCAAAGTCTTTGAATTCAGCGTCAGATGTTTGTGTCTCCCACCACGCATACTGTATCCCAGGCCTAACTGTCAGGTTAAACCAATCTCTTTTCTCCTTCTTTTTGATGGTCACAATCTCTCCTCCAAGACACTGTGTGTATCTGGTAAAAATCCGTTCTAATTCCTTTCGATAATAATCCACATCATTGAAGTCATCCATGCTCAGAGAGGGACATTTGAGATACTCAAACATCTGGTATCTAAAATAATTATTATCCGCTATCCTACCTTCTACTTTGTATTGCTTGTAGATCAGTTGCTGTGTCGGAATCCCCTCCAAACTGAAGAAATATTTCGGACGATTATTGTCATCGTACACATATAAGTTCGCTTTTCCTTCTATCAATACCTCCAAAAACAAATGCTCCTTAGTGAACTTGGGTCCTCTTACTTCACTAAATTCATTGGAGTTATCACCTGACCGGTCTATTTCTACTTCCCGGCTTACAAATTTGAACTTTCCGTTAATGCCAAACTCAAGAACATCCTCCGGTTTTGCCGTCTCTGCTTCTTGTTCATCAGAGAGCTTATATTGGAAGAATTTAGGGTTGTACTTCCAATCTCTATTTTTGATCAAGCATTCTACCCGATGGCCTATTGAGTCTATCAAGTACCCTTCTTCAAACTCAATTTGCGCGAAGACCGCAAGAAAATTCAATGCAAATAATAAAAGCAGTGAATGTTTTTTCATATCAGGTGATTGGACAATTTCAAATTAAATAAATTTTTTTTCTCATAGCTCATTGGCTTAAAAAATTCTTCCAAGCTACCATGCTGATCTTGCGAGATAAACGGGAGGTCTTTCAATAATGCCGCATCGACCAAAGAGATCAACCTCTTCCAAAATGGTCACTTTATTACTCAAGTATCTTTATATTATTGAGAATTTTAATGTGGCGATATTTATTACTTGTCGCCCATCAAATCCCCTTCAGGTACTGATTTTGACATTAAACTTTAACACCTAAAAATGATGAAAAGAATTCTATTGAGTTTGAGCCTACTGTCTTTATGGGGTTCTATGATCGCCGCTGTGGAGCCAGCCAAGATTTTCGGATCCCATATGGTATTGCAGCAAGGAATGGAAAACCCGGTTTGGGGTTGGGCAGAAAAGGGTGAGAAAATCACCATTACTTTCAACGGAAAAACTTACAAAACCAACGCCGATAAATCTGGCAAATGGAAAGTAATGCTCCCATCTATGGAGTATGGAGGACCCTATAATATGTCCATCAAAGGAAAAAACACCGTTGAATTCAGCAATATCATGATTGGTGAAGTATGGGTTTGCTCCGGACAGTCCAATATGGAGTGGCCGGTCAATATGGTCAACAATGCAGAGCAGGAAGTAAGTGAAGCCAATTACCCCAAAATCAGGCTTTTTAAGAGCAATCTGGTAACCTCTCAGTTTCCACGAAAAGACTTCACGGACGAGCAGTGGGTAGTTTGTTCCCCCGCAACCATTCCCAATTTTTCAGCAGTAGGATATTTCTTCGGCAGGGATATTCACAAAGAGTTGGATGTAGCTGTGGGCCTCATTCAATCCGCATGGGGCGGAACTATAGCCGAGACCTGGATAAGCCCAGAAACCATTGCGAAAGATCCCGATTTTGCTTCAAGCTTAAAGACCCTTCAAGACTTGGATCTCGATAATTACATCGCAGAAATCAAAAAGAAGATCACTGAAAAGCTCGGAAAGTATCCCACAAAGGACAATGGAGAAGAGCTAGGCTATTACAAACCAGAAACTGATGTATCTGGCTGGATAGACATGAAAGTGCCCACAATTTGGGAAGCACAGGGATATGACCTGCTGGATGGTGTGGCGTGGTACCAAACCACCTTTGAGCTTACAGCCAATCAAGCAAGAGGAGATATGATGATGAGCCTGGCTACTGTTGATGATCTGGGTGCCTTTTGGCTCAATGGAAAGAAATTTGGTCAAACTGATCGATACCGAACGGATGTTACCTTCAGTGTTAAATCTGAATTTCTGAAACCAGGTAAAAATGTACTCATTGCCCGTATCAGAGATACCGGAGGTGGAGGTGGTTTCAACGGTAGTCCTGAAGACTTTTACATTAGCAACACAGAAAGTAAAGTCAGTCTGGCAGGAACTTGGAAAGCGATCTTTACAGAAGTCGTTGAAAGCGATACCAAATTAGGTCCAAATAGTTACCCTACCCTTCTCTACAATGGCATGATCAACCCAATTGTTCCTTACGGAATAAAAGGAGCCATTTGGTATCAGGGTGAGTCGAATGCTGACAGAGCCAAACAATACCAAAGGATATTTCCTGCCTTAATCAAAGACTGGAGAGCGAAGTGGGGATATGATTTTCCTTTCATTTGGGTTCAGCTGGCCAATTATATGAGACCTGATGCGCAACCAGCAGAAAGTGGCTGGGCAGAGTTGAGGGAGGCACAAACCATGACTTTATCACTACCCAATACCGCACAAGCTTTGGCTATTGACATAGGTGAAGCAAATGACATACATCCCAGAAACAAGCAGGATGTGGGCAAGAGGTTGGCCTTAGGAGCAAAAGCCGTAGCTTATGATCTGGATGTTGTCTACTCAGGGCCTACATATGAGTCGATGAAAGTGGAGGGAAACAAAGCGATTATCACTTATTCAAACATTGGGGCAGGGTTGGATCTAAAAGACAAATATGGTTATCTGAATGGTTATGCTGTTGCGGGTAAGGATGGAAAATTTTACTGGGCAAAAGGCTATATCAAGGATAACAAAGCGATCGTATGGTGTGATAAGGTGGAAACACCAGTGCACGTGCGATATGCATGGGGAAATAATCCTGAAGATGTGAATCTTTACAACAAAGAAGGCTTACCTGCGGTACCGTTCAGAACAGGAAAATAGATTGGTATTCAACAAGTTGAGGTTGTTATTGACTTTCAAATAACATTAAAAAAGGGTGCTCTCAGCACTCTTTTTTAATGACTTATCTTTTGTGTAAAACGAAACAAGGTTATTTGACAAGTTTGATCGTGTAACTGTATTGGTATTGCTTTTCCTCTAACCTGTAAGGATCATGAGGACGAGCACCCCAGCTATTGTCTCCTCCTACTCCTCGCTGCGCCAGATCCACGTGTAGGGTAACAAAGTCATTGTACTTGATGTCAGTTGGATGAGATTGGCTTTTTCTTTCGCCTCCATCTAGCTGCTCCGTTTCAACATTGAGCGCACTAAAGCTTATCGGTTGCAGTCCTCGCACCAAAATACCTCTTCCACTTTCATCACTTAGTTTTAACCAACGGGTATCGGTATGATAGCCATACTCCTGTGGCCTGATGTAAGGCATTTTCTGCTCGTCTACTTTGGCAGTATAGGTTCCCAAAAATGCTGCAGTATTTCTATCAGAGTAGTTCTCCTCCGGCCCACGACCATAATATTCCAGATTGTTGTAGGAATCCGAAAGCTGCATGCGCATCCCGAATCTTGGCAACTCCTGCATCTTACTTTTCTTTACGTCAATAGATGAAGTCACCTGAATAGATCCATCATTTTGAATCAGGTAATTAATAACGTAATCTGCAGAGTCCGCCAATAAACCATAGCTCACTTCGATGAATTGACCATTCGGCGACTTCTTAGAGACTTTCACCTCTTTTAATTCGCGTTGCGCAGCAGCATCTTTCCAGTCAGAAGATCTGCTCTGCATTCTATTGCCATAATCATTATCGGTGGTTGCTCTCCAAAAGTAAGGCGCAGGGAAATTAGTTATTGGTGCCTCGCCAGCCAAGGAGTAAGATTCAAACGCTCCGCTTTCTGTATTGAATACTCCACTGACCTCTCCCGAAGAAAAGGTGAGCAACCCATTATTTTGCTTCACTTTGAGTTTGCCTTTTGGCGGTGCTGTAACGAACATTTCCTTCGGCCTCTTAATAGCCAATTGCTCTCTAGCCAGCTCTGTTTGAGCTGGAATGATTTCGGTTTTATCCTGAGTGAAAGCGTAAACATTTAGTAAGTATTCTTTATCCGAATTCAACCCATTTGCGAACTCAACCTTCTTTTCTATCGACTGCTCCGGCTTTACCTCTACATTGAATTCACCTGACTCAACCACTATTCCATCAGCCAACAAATCCCATTTAAAATCGAACTGGTTGAGATCGGTGAAATTGTACAGGTTCTGAATTTTCACAGTCTGGGTACTCTTATCAGCCCAGCTAAACAAGATGTTTTGATAAACCTTTTTTACTTCACTTAAAGCCGGATGTGGTGTACGATCAGAAGCTACCACTCCATTGGCACAGAAGTTTCCATCATTCCATCGGTTGTGGCCTCCAAGATCACCTCCATACGCCCAAAATACTTCTCCCGCTTCATTTTCGGTTTTCAAACCCTGATCTACCCAGTCCCAGATAAATCCGCCTTGCATATGAGGACTGGCTAAAATAATGTCCCAATATTCCTGAAAGTTGCCACTGCTATTGCCCATAGCATGCGAGTATTCACACATGATGAATGGCCTCTTCTTGGACATATCGTTGGCATATCCTGTCATGTGTCCCATCCACGGATACATAGGACTCACCACATCAGTATTCCAATCTTCTCCTGCCTGCTCATAAGTGACAAATCGAGTAGTATCGCGTTCTTTGATCCAATTGTAAGCATCGTGAAATACTGGTCCGTTTCCACACTCATTTCCCATAGACCAGAGAATGACCGATGGATGGTTTTTATCCCGCTCGACCGCTCTTTTGATTCGATCCATATGGGCAGGCGCCCACTCTTCGAGATAGGCAGGGTGAATAGATTCATCAAAGCCACCTTGGTTGGTGGCTCCCATACCGTGACTTTCAATATTCGCCTCATCCACAAGGTAAAGCCCATACTGATCACAGAGTTTGTACCACATGGGGTGCTGAGGATAATGGCTGGTCCGCACAGCATTGACATTGTTTTGCTTCATCAGGCGAATGTCCTTCATCATGGTTTCAACAGTCGGCACGTGACCAGTGATATCATCATGTATATGCAAGTTGACGCCTTTGACAAGTATTGCTTGGCCATTGACCAAAAGTTGGGCATTCTTGATTTCCATTTTTCGGAATCCAATTTTACTTCCAGTAAACATGGTGGATTTTCCTGCGGCATCCTTCAAGGTTATTACTGCGCTATAGAGGTTCGGATATTCTGCACTCCATTTTTTCACATTAGCTATTCCGCCTGAGAAGGATACTTGACCCTGACTTCCGTCAAAAGCTTGCTCCTGTGAGAATATCTTTTGCGTACCATCAGTGTCAAACACTTCCAATAATACCGTACCCTTAGATTTCTGTTTATCGAATCTCCTTACATCAACAGTCGCTTGCAGCAATCCATTTTTATACTCAGCATCCAAATCAGCATTGATGAAAAAATCCCAAACAGTAGTCTTCGGCAAACTAGTGAGGTACACATCTTGCTCAATTCCACTCAGTCGCCAAAAATCCTGATCTTCCAGATAGCTCCCATCATGCCATCTATGAACTTGGACGGCTAGTATATTCTTGCCCTTTTTCAAGTATTTAGAAATGTCAAACTCCGCTGGTGATTTTGCCACTTTGCTCAATCCCACCTTCTGGCCATTCACATAGACTATGGCTGCACCACTCACAGAATTAAAGTGAAGGATGGTTTGACGTCCATCCCATGCGGCAGGAATCTCAAAAGTCTTCCGATATGATCCGACCGGCACATCACCCTCAATGAAAGGAGGATTTTTCTTAAAAGGATAGGCCACATTGGTGTAAATCGGAAGGCCATATCCTTCTATTTCCCAATTGGAAGGCACTGAAATATTGTCCCATTTTTCATCTACCAAGTCAACTTTAAAAAAATAAGGATTGGTGTCTTCTGCCCGTTCAGAAAAACTGAATTTCCACTCACCATTGAGCGATTTGAAATAAGCAGAATTCGTATAGTCGTCTTCAATAACATATTCCTTCTGCTCATACACCATGAACGTGGCATGCGGAGCTTCTTTATTGATCTCGACTACCCGAGGGTTTTCAAGATCGTTTTGATCACTTTGGGCCATTCCTAAATGGAGAACGGAAAGCAGCAATGAATTGAGGGCTAATTTTCTATGCATAGGTGTGCTGTTTATTTAATGTTTTCTCTTTTGAATAATCATGAAGAAATAGGAAGATCCAAATCCAGAGTTTTAAATATGTTTCAAACCTCAATGGTTTTTTAATGTGAAAATTAGAACCCATTGAAGCAATCAATTTATCTTAAAAACGATTGAAGCCTATATCACTCCTCATTCTTTAACAATCTAACCATGTAAACTGCCCCGGCAGTCGTGCCAGCAAGTGCTTGAAACTTCACAGTGACAAAGTCTTTACCCTCCACCATTTCGTTTGGAATTTCATAAACCACATCTTTGAGTAAAGACTGGTTCCATCTGCCTGAATTGTCCTCGGTAATCAGTTTCTGATCATCTATAAAAATATCAAACTTTCGGGTTCCCCATTCTGCTCCCCAGTAGCGAACCATCAGGCTTAGATCAGTCAGGTTTCCGGTAGACATTTCATAGCTAAAATAGCCCCCATTGGAAGCCTCTCGGTAAAATTGATCCTGATTATTGCCAGTACGTGATTTGTCGATTTTCATACGGTGATCAGCTTCAGGCTGCTGCTCTCCGGGAGTCACCAAATCAATGGTGCGTTTATCCAAAGCAATTTTTATTTTCTCTTGCTCCTCCAACGAATCCAAGTACGCTCGATAATCGTCGTTGGTCAGTGATAACCAATACATCATGTAGCGCGAATCGTGAATTCCTGAAAATGGCTCCAAGGTGATGTCAATTGGGTTTATCTGCTTCACATCCAAAGTGAATTTAAGTGGTTCTCCTTCAACAGGCTTTAGTTTATCTGCGATATTTTCTAAATCATCTTCGATTAGAATAGGTGCCTTATCTACCGGTAGCTGGTCACCACTGGCAAACTGATCCCAACGGCCATCCCCAGCAATTAGTCCTCTCATATTTTCCGTACCTGTTTTTGTACCCAAAAGGATTGGACCATGCATAAAAGCAAGGTACTCTGGCACATTTGGCATCTTCTCTACACTGTTTGTCATAGGAAATGCAATGACCACTTCATCACCTTTTTTCCATTTCCTGTCAATCGCTACGTAAGAAGAAGGAGACTTGTCAAAAGAATATTTCTTTCCGTTTACTTTAATGCTCAACGCTCCATCCTTTACCCAACCCGGATACCGAACCATCAATTTAAAAGAAGCTTTACCTTCAGTAATGATTAGTTTGGTATTCTCCTCATAGGGAAAGCTGGTTTCTTGTTTGATTTTTACTCCTTTTTCCTCCCAATTAAGCTCTGAAGCTACGAATAAGTTGAGGTATAATGCTTCATCTGTATGCGTATAGATGAAGTGGCTGTATTTACTATGATTTTCCATACCAGAACCAACACAACACCACATGGCCTGATTGGGCGCTGAGTAAACCCGATAATGTCTCGGTCTGGCCGGGGTAAAGTATACATATCCGCCATGTTCAGGATGCTGAGAAGAAAGGATGTGATTGAAAAGCGTTTTTTCATAGAAATCCACATACTTGGCTTCAGGGTTTACCCGAAATAAGTCCTCTGTCAACTTGAGCATGTTGTATGAATTGCAGGTCTCCGGACCATCCACCACATTGATATAGTCAATGGAGGCATTCACACTTGGGAAGTGTTCTCTTCTACTGTTTCCACCCAAAGCCAATGAACGCTTGCTCACAACATTCTCCCAGAAATTGCTACTAGCATCCTGGTATTTTTGTGCGTCATCAAGCTCAGCTATTCTTTCAAAACCTACGAATTTGGGTATTTGTGTATTGGCATGTTTGTTATCCAGATTATCAATACCCTCAGATAGTGGGTTGAGCAGGCTTTTGTGGGAAAATCGCTTCGCAGCTTCGAGATACTTCTCATCACCTGTCATCTGATAAGCATCCGCAAAGCTTTCATTAATACCACCATGCTCTACATCCAGCATTCTTTCCATCTGCTCTTCAGAAAGTCCTGAAGTGATTTCTATTCCCCAATCACAAAGTTTAAGGAAAATCTCCCGAGCCTCCTGGCTCTCTCCGTACAACCAAGCATCTCTCAGCCCGGCATACATTTTATGAACATTGTACCAAGGCACCCATGCAGAACGATAAGTACCAATATCACCCCTTTGCACAGCCGTCCAGATCTTTTCACTTTCAGGAACTCCACCAACATAGCCTACTCCCCAATCCGAATGATTTTTCGCGTTGGCTTCTTGGATTGCTTTGAGTTCAGAAACCATATAATCCATTCGTCGCTTACAATCTTCATTACCAGTAGCGGCATAGTTCATCGCCATAGCAGTGAGATAATGCCCTCCTACATGACCGTCCAACCCTATCCAGTTATCATAAGATGGCGACTTAGGCTCCAGTCCAGCTTCTTTTCGATAAGGTGCCAGCATGCGATCGGTATCATACTCCAGCAATACCTCAATATTCAAATCACGGGCATGCTTAAAAGGCCCATCCAACAAGGTCACCTGATCAAGATCAAACTCATTGAGATATAATTTACTTTGAGCCAACAGACTCTGCGGAATGGCTCCAACAATTAAGAGTGACACAAAAAGTACGATCAGTTTTTTCATAGACATATCATTAAAATTAGAAGTGTGGCTAACTCACATTCAACTTGTCAGCCCCAAGTTTAAAAAAGTAAAAATTTCATCGAGCAAATGCCACCAAAATCATTGAGGTTGTTAATCTGGCAACAACCGCTTCTACCACAGGTAATTTTAGCATGACATATTGCTCTATTGTTTAATAAATTTTCCCGTCCTTATTTGAGCCATCGTCACCACTTTGACGATGTAAACTCCCGGCACCAATGAAGAGGCATCAATTGTTGTCTCCCCCGAAACCTTAAATTTATCCATAACTAAAGCTCCTTGTAAATTATATATGTAACCCCAAGCATCCTGAAAATCCAAATGAAGGTCATCCTCTACAAGACTAGGATGAATCCTGATACCGTCAGCAGGTTGCACCGCAGTGATTAGCTCCCATTTGGCATATAGGGTGATGTTTCCCGCTATGATGTCGTTATCAAAATCCCAAATATCTACGAAATCCGAATCCTTGTACCAACCAGCAAATACGTATCCTGACTTTAAAGGTGCTTCCGGGGCTGCAATAGTTCCTTGAGAGACCGCAGCTACAGCTGCTACGGAACTACCTCCGTCAGTATCGAAACTAACCGTATAGTTTGCGATCTGCCACTTAGCATAAAGGGTAATGTCTTCAGTTACTACATCATTAGCAAAATCCCATATGGTCATGAAACCAGGATCTTTGTACCAGCCGGTAAAAACATATTCTGATTTGGTAGGATCACTTGGTTCGGAAACTGATCCAAAGAAATCCACTGTTATGGCTTCCACGTCACTTCCGCCATCCACATCGAAGCTCACAGTGACACTTGCTTCCCCTGGAAACTTCAAAGGCAATGAAGAGACGGTAGCACCATTCTCCTCTGAGTAGTAGGCACTAAATGGCTCCATAAACACCTCATCTCCATCGTTTACTCGGTAGAAGCCGGCCACACCATTTTGCGTTTTCAGAAAATAAGCACCGGTAGATATCCTTTTTTGCGTGTAAACACCTGCTAAACCATTGACAATAGAAAGAGGCGAAGATACATTTCCGTTTCCTTCAAATTTGATAAGCCCGTCGCCCACCACCAGAATTGGGGTATTTGCAGGAATCTCATTATTGGCTATCAATGTGCAGGTCACTTCAGTGTTTGTCGTCTGTAAAGTGTAAACTTTGGCATCAGCCGGAATAGCAGCGTCAAACGGGAGAACAAGCATTCCATAATTGTCAAAAGTATGACTGTATGAAGCTGCATTAGCTGTAAAGCTATCGGAAACGTAAAAATCGCCACCTTCTTCTGACAATGCAAGGTTCATACAAGTGTTATTCTTGACGACATTCGATCTGCTATTGTCAGTATCATCCGCTACATAAAAAACGCAGTTTACATTGGCTGCATCCGCATGCCAATCCTGCGCAGATGTAATACCGGTCACCTCAGTAAAGTCAAGAGAGGTATAGCCTATGTCTTCCAGACAATCAAGCAAATTACTGTCATCATCACTGTAAATGCCTGAAAACTTAAACGCCTTTTCATTGCCTCGCTTAAAATACACATCACCAAATTCTATGGTTAATACAGAGCTGTAATTGGTATTACTGAAACCAATGATCCCCGTACACCCATCTGTCAGTACCGCGGAGGAAATATCGAATTCCCAATCAAAATCACCCGTCTGGAAAACGTCAATTTTCCCGTAGTTGTGAGAGCTTGTCTCACCACTTGCGTTCACATAATACAAAGTGGTATTGTCTGAATTGTATTGGTTGGCAGATGATGCGCTATTGATGTGGAAAATCATTTTGGTAAACTTTTCATCTAGCTCTATATATCCACTACTAACATTTTGATAAGGGCTGATCAATTGAGTTGTTACATCGAAGGTGGCCGAATTGCCGCTTAGCTGATAGGAAGTTCCGAATGCAGCATTCGTTACCGTCTGATCTTCTATTTTGTTAAAATTCAAAGGTTCTCCTACCATCTGAGATTCCGACCGCTCTTTGCTTTTTACAAATACAAAAGTGGAAAAGCTGGATGCTGATACATTCATTTTCGGACGAAAAGTCTCATCCTCTAAGCTAATCGCCGAACTGGACATACTCTGTTGGTCAGTGGTCACTATAGTTGTAACTGAAGTAGTGTAAAATGGTAAATCCACTGTGAGTTCATATGGCTCATTCGAAGGATTAATAACCTGAAGAACAACAGTGTCTCCTGATACGGAGAGGAATGAAGAGCCTTCCAGCATATTAGATTCATCTTTCCACTGCGCCTCTATTCGAGTGGTGCCAGTCGTATATTTAGCGTAATGTGAGAGGATGTACCCTCTTTTGGTGATTGCCCCAGCCGTGGTGCCATTGGTACCATCACCCATCATGGCGTAGTATCGCTTAGATGCGTAATGAATCCAGGCACTTACGTTGGAAAGCATGGCTGTATTCACACTTTTTGAGAAATCAAAGGCATCCAGTTCCCAACTATAGTTGCGAGGTGTTTCTAATCCTGCATTCCAGTTGATCAGGTTTTCCGTCATCCAAATTTCTTTTCCCGTTGCATAAACTTTTTGAATATCACTTTGGATATTTCCATATTGATGGCCGGCATAAATGGCAATTTTATCGAAAGCCTCACTCTCTACTATTGGTTTGATGTAGTTATTGGAAAAGCCTACAGTTTCAGGAGCAATGATTGGACAATTGATGATATCACCATAGTTATTGATGAAGTTGATGATTTGCTGGGGTGTCCAGGTACATCCGGCGTATTCTACTTTGTAATCAGGCTCATTTTGTAGTGAAATCCCTGCCAGTTCTACTCCATTATCCCTAAGATAAGTTGCATAATCATTTAGGTAATTAGCATAATCCTCATAGTTCTCTTCTTTTAGAAAACCTTCATTCTCTTCTGTTCCATTGATCACTACACCAGAAATACTGTTGTTGGTTTTCCATTCTGCTGGCATAGACCAAGGGCTGGCAAAAATGATTAGCCCAAGCGACTGAGCATGCTTGGCTGTGGCCAGAGATTGCTCCCAAGCATCTCTACCTATGGGGATGTACAACCGCATGATATTATATCCCATTTCACTCGATTTACCCCAGAGCCTCTCTATTTCAGGAATTGTCATATGGTTATAGTTGAATGTTGGGGCACATACAAATCCCCCATAACCAGTCACTTTCTGAAACTTAATATCAGCATCAATATTTACACTTGCTGTTTGCCCTTGTGTAAAACCTTGCAAGAGGCTTACAATTAGCAAAGCAGATAGAAGTAAAATCTTTCGTATCATAAATCCTTGGTCAATAATTGTCCATTCTATTTAGAAAAGCTCCACCAATCGAAGCGAAACAATTCTTGTGGTTCTTTCTATTTGTCTCTATTTGCCAATTCCTGGGCTGCATTGGTAAGGAAAACGTACCAGGCACCTCCATCGATGACACACTCATTTTCTCCCCAGAAAAACGGCCAATCATCTTTGTTTTCCAGATAATCGGGCTTGAGAAAAATAAGACCAGGCACTACCCCACCAGCGATGGTCGAGAAGTCTGCCCGATTGCTACCATAAGCTACCTTTTTCGATTTATTTCCAACCGCATTGACGAATGACAAGTTGGAGTAAGGATGACATCCAAAGAGATAATTCAATCCACCATAAACTTTCTCCACATCGACGAGCTCCGGATAGGATTTGAGGATGTAATAATTAGTGATTGACCAATTGATGACTGATGAACTACCGCCCCAACCTCTCTGAGCAATCGGAACACCGTAAGGGTTATCAGCAATTTCCTTATTCACGTTTGCTCGATACGTCACCACATAATCACGGAGCTTCTTTTTGTAGCTATTGTCCAAATGAGGTACCGCCAATAAAGCTAAATCAATATTGCGCTCCAGCGCCTCATCCAATAAGCCCCAGATTTTATCCAAAAAACGTCTTTTGTACTGCTCCTCCTGAGTGGTAAGGTACAGCTGCAGAAGGGCAACCGCATCACTTCCCCTGCGCCACCTCGCTCTCGGGCTATCATCTGGCTCGGCGTTTTTAGTAGCTTCATCTGCTTCGAGTAGCAGTTTTTTCGCTAAGAACAAACATTTGTCGGCTAGGGCGTCATTGTATCCTTTGAGCGCTCGACTGGCTGCCGCCAATGCGCCTGAAGTTCGATAGTCCAAAAAAGTGGTTCTGTTCGTAAAAGCCCACCGGTCGTCCAGAGTGCCACTCGAAATCCCATCCGACTCATAGGCTTTCAAAGCTGGATTGTAGGGAAGGTTATCCGTTTCAGTGGAAGCATCCCCCAGGTGATGATATTGATGTAGATTAGGCACCACAATGCCACGGACCGGATGTCCGATATTTTCAATCTGCGCTACGAGATTCAAAACTCCATGCTCAATCTGCTGCAGTAGATCTGGTTGGCCATCAGGTCGGTGAATATCTACATATTGTGTTGTTTGATCGATGTACGTTTCGTCTCTTTTGATGCCAAATGTCTCCCATGATTCTACAAAACTGGAAATTACCTGCACATGTCGAAAAGTCTGAATGTCAAAATCACCCGCGTCAAACCATCCTCCAACAGACATGCCGGGGATGCGCTCCAAGGGCTTGTATTTGGTATCGGTAGTAGGTCCTTGCCGATAGCCATCAAAATGATCATGATTCAAAGGTGCCTGCAAACAGTCATCTGAAAATGGCTTCCCATGCCAAGTGCGATAGGCCTCATTGACCTCCATGTGATCCATTTGTACCGGAAAAAATACATCCATCGTCGGATGCCATACCTTAGCATAAACATCATTTGAAATCTGAAAGGTATTTGTTTGGTGATCTCCATATTGGATATAATAAATACCGGTTTCTTTGATTGAACTAAAGTTTAACCGGGCATAGTTATATCGGAGGTATTTGCCCCAGACCTTCACATCGGCTTTCAGTTTCTCGACGAATGTTCCTTCTTCATTCAACTGGTATATAGAAGCTGAACTCAAAGGTGGATCGTTTTTATCTAATTCAATCACGGCAACTTTCTCCTGATTTGGCATGTAGCCTACTTGGGAAAACCCAATCACAGGCGCTCTTACCCAATCGGGTATTGTATTGGGTTCTACATACCAAGACAAAACTTCCCCTTTTTTATTGGCAGGAAGAATGCTACGAACCACATACCACCCATTTTGTCCCAAATTGCGCCCATCAAAAAGCATAATCTCTTGGTCAGACTGGATTTTCACTCTCCGCTCTGGGTTTTCAGGTGCTAGAGTGAAGTTCTTGCCAGACTCTAACGGGAGTGGCACGATATACTCATCCCTACCACGATCATCAAATGTGTTGTGACCTGCAAACTGAGGGATTTTTTGACTTGAAGATCGAATCTCGGTATTGCTTGCCGGATACCTTGGGAAAGTTCCGGGTTTGCCATCAACCAAATAGTTGCTCTCGAAATAGGAAGATGGCAAAAATTCTATATTAAATCCTGCCTTTCCTTCCAACTCCTTGGGGACGGGTTGATCCAATGAAACGGTAATTAAAAACCCCTTTCCCTTAGGAGTCACTTTCAGTTTGGAATCGAAATTATAGGCCTCGTACCTAAGTTCAACTTCAATGGTATTGGTGACCTTGTCCACCTTTCGGTTGGTCATTTTAGGGATTAAATCCCACTGCTCTGGGGTATTATGAAGTCTGACTGCTCCACCTGTAGCGGTTCGTACCCCATGATGAATAAGTTCAATCCCAGCAGTCTTTTCATCAAAAAACTCACCATTGTACTCATTTGAAAACACCAAAACATTTAACCCTCTTGATTCCAAATAATCCAGGTCATTGATGGCTAATTGTTGAGCCGTGGCAAAATTGAAGAACACCACCAGCAAGAAGGTCAGAATCAAAAACTGTCCCGATACTACACACTTTGGGAAAAGTGAAAGTCTTATCATAGTTCTACGTATTTAGTTCTGTTGAATAAAGTCGCCGATTATTAATTTTCATTGATCAGTAACAGTATCTTATTTTTTGTAAGTCATTGTTATTATCCGTCCACCACACACGATTGCTTCAAACGCAGCATCAAGAGTGAACAAAGATTTAAAAAAATCAAGCTGAGCAAAAGCGCCCAGTTTTGATCTACATTATTTTAGTATTTACCTATTCATTCTTGTTGCCTTTTGACCATTTAAATTAATCTAATTGCATACTTATTCCTTTTGATGTTTGAGTGATTGGTTGGATGGTTCCATCTTCATTGAAGAAGAGATATTCGACACAAACTGATCGACGACTGAAACCTCCAGCCTTTCCATCCAAACTATTCGATCCATCGTGATAAAAGAAATACCACTGATCTTTAAACTCAATAACCGAAGGATGAATGGTGAAACCATGATTGGCTGATGCGGTCAAAATACCATGATAAGTCCACGGACCATTGATCGATGGTGCTGAAGAATATGCAATCTGTTCAGACTGAACGCCAGGTGCATCGGCAGCATAGATATTGTAATACAAATCACCCCGCTTAAATACCCATGGACCTTCTGAAAAACTACGGTATGGTACCTTCTCAATTGCCCCATCTGTCTCAATCATATTTGGCTTTAGCTTGACCCTGTAGCAGTCGCCATTTCCCCAAAACAACCACGGTGTAGCATCATCAATAAAAACTGTAGGATCTATATCGGAATTTGGACGGTGCGAATCAGTCGTCATGGCATCAGTAACGAGTGGCTTGCCTGGCATTGCTTCCTTAAACGGACCTGTGGGACTATCTCCCACAGCCACTGTGATAAAGTGGCCGTCTTGGCGATCTAGCGTCACATAGAAGTAATATTTCCCATCTTTTTCCACTACCTGAGCCGCCCATGCAGCGTGATGGTTTGCAGTTTCAAAATCTTTGGGAGCCAGTACCGGACCATGAACTGTCCAGTTTTTCATATCTGTACTGGAGTAGCAGAGCCACTCTGGCATGTTAAACCATCCACCTGGATTGGCGGTATCATGTCCCACATATACATACACTCTGTCACGATCTACCAGCGCCGCAGGATCGGCGGTAAACGCATCTGTGAAAATTGGATTTTGGCCAAGCGCTCTTGGCAATGACGCTCCACTGATTTTAATTTCATCTATGCCCCCATCCAATACCGCCAAACTATTGGGGAAACCTCCAGGGTAACCACGACCAATTACCCAAGTGCCTGCATCTCGTCGGAGTACAGAGCCAGCAAACTGAATAGATTCAGCCTTGGAAAACTTCTTTTGAGACGAAGCTCTCACTTCCAAACTCACTTTTGTCTTGTTAGCATTTTCATCGTATTGCGCGTGGGCTTTTACATCATACCACTTTCCTGCTTCTACTACCGGGCCAGCAACTAACCTATAAGATTGCTCATTCTGTGCAAGCACCTCCACAAAGTACTGCTGGTGCATATTATCAAAGCCAATCGCTACATCTGCGACCAATTGTCCTCGCTTTCCTTCTTTGCAAAGGAAAACCTGTTCTGTTCCAAGCAGATTCGCTTTTAAACTGGCCTCAATCGTCCAGCTTTTTTGTAAGTCCAAAAAAGGAAGAGGCCGGTCAAAAGACACCATATTGGTAGCCCGCTTGATTGTCAAAGACCTTTCATTTGGCTTACCATCTATTTGCGTAAAGGGCACATCATCTGAACAGACATTAGGAGATGGTCTTGAACCCTGCACTTGGAGGAGATTTCCATTTCCAGAATCGTCATGACCATAAGGCTGTGGTTCGGAAGGCTGACGGTCATCAGCTGTGAGTGGTTCTCCGACTACTGATGGTGTCAAACTACCATCAAGGTGCTGAACTTGCTCAAATCTCCAATGTGCCAATATTACTTCTTCCTTATTTTTTTGAGCAAAAACAGAATTGGCTATCAAATAATAAGAAAGCAGAGCGAAGAATTTATACACTGTACAGTAATTTGGTAAACTATTTTTCCTAGAACTTGACTATTTGCAAAGCAGTGTAGTATCACTCAGAGAACATCCAGTAGTCAAAAAACATGATGTTGCTTTGTGCCCTTCCTTTGTAAATGAAATACACATCGTGCACTCCAGTTACCTTCTCGATATCAATGGATCTTAATTCCCATCGATCATCACCACCGGTCATTGGCACACCCACTTTACCAATCAATTTACCATCTAGCGCATCCATCCTGATTTCCATAGAGACACCACCATTGTGGGTCGTTCCCACTCGGGATGTAAACTTGGAGGCTCCACTTTCTCTAAAATCTACGGCTTTCACTTTAGTGTAAGCATCGTTCTTTTTGGCAGTAATGAATACGCCCACCACATCATTTTCATACGATTTCACCCCATCAGACCAAGCCATGGTTTCGGCCTCATTTTTCATGTATGGATTGATAGTTGCCAAACTTTCCTTGATCCCTTCGGTCATATTCATCTGTACAATAGAGCCATCTTTTTTGAACTGAATTTCTTCCACGCACACCGAGCGAGTGAATCCACCACCGCCAGGCAGTGCTCCATTGTGATAGAAAAAGTATGTGTGCCCCTTGAAGTCAATTACCCCAGGATGGTTAGTGAAAGATCCGCCTTGCGTTGGCATCACTATACCTCGATATTTCCAACGCCCGGTAGGGTTTTTACTTGTGGAATAACCGATATGCTCGGAAATAGGCCCTGCCGCGAAGATCAGGTAGTAAAGGTCATTACGTTTGTACATCCATGGGCCCTCCTCATAAGTTGTAGGTCTTCTGGGATCCTCTTTGGTGCGCTTACCAAACGACTCAATGGTATTTGGAAACTGAGTGATTTCACCAGAATAGGAAATCATATCTTCATTCAGTTTCACTGAATAACACACAGGATTGCCCCAGTATAGATAAGCCTGTCCATCGTCATCAATGAATACTGCTGGGTCGATATCATCCATTTTCTCAGAAATAAGAGGTTTACCCAGGGGATCTCTGAACGGCCCATATGGGCTATGTCCTACAGCCACACCTATTCCATTCTTGCCATTTCGGGCAGTAATAGGAACATACATGTAAAACTGCCCATTTCGCTCAATAGCAGCAGGAGCCCAGGCGTTCATCTTTCCCCAATCAAAAGCTGTATAATCTAAAACTGTACCGTGATCCGTCCAGTTGACCATGTCATCTGTAGTATAAAGCCTCCAGTCATTCATAGTGAACCATGTAGAGTTGTCCTCATCATGGCTTGTATACAAGAATACTTTGCCATCATATACCATTGGTGCAGGGTCGGCAGTATAGTTGGTTTGGATAACTGGGTTTTGACCAAAATTCGAATATGGAAGGATAAGGCAGGTGATCAGGATTATTATCGATAAGCGCATTGTATTTTATCTTAGGTAACCTGCATTATAAAAGACGATGCGCTTAGTTTTTAACCCTGCCAAATGCTTCTTTTTTCATATCTGGTTACTATTGAAATTAGCCCAGATCCATTAGCAGAAAAACAAGAGCTTCAACATATTCATTACCTCCTTATTACCTCTTCAGCGTTAACATAATCCTCCGATAGCTCGTCAGGTTGGGCATGCCATCATCGGTGATTTATTAGAAGGTATTTCCACCACCCCATGCGGTAATCCAAATCGGCCGATCATCGTCCTCATCAGCTTATGCTATGATTTGATTGCTTCCTTCGGAATCTTTTTCAACGTATCCACTTGAAAAAATAGAGATCAAACCAATTATGGATATATACTTAAAGCTCATTGCCTCTACCTTTTATTGAAATTAAAACTTCAATACAGACTCTTCTCCCGAGTATTCAATTGTCTTTTTAGTCAGTTCATTTTCCTTAATGAGAACTACCTCAAATACCCGATCTTCTAACATTCCATTAAAATTTCCTTTGCGGTCCATCACTCTGAGTTGATTTTCAGAATCATCCCAAACAAGCTCAATTTCGGAAAAGGCGCCATCCTCGTAGTTATAGTTGTCGCCCTCATCTTCGTAAAGGGTGAAGGCTCCATCAGCTCCTTGGTACACTCTGATTTCGAGCGTTTCATTGTTGCTTTGTCCAGAGTACTGTACCTCCTCACCAAAAGGAATAATTGATCCAGCTTTCACGAAGACCGGAATCTGATCGATAGGCGTTTCCGCCTGAATGGATTGCCCTCCTTCAAATTTTTTACCTGTCCAGAAGTCAAACCAATTAGAGGATTTAGGTAAATAAACCTCACGTAATACCGCGCCTTTCTCTGTGACAGGTGCCACCAACAATGACTGACCAAACATGTAATCAAACGGCTGGCTCACGGCTTCTGTATCGTCACCAAAATCCATTACCATCGGCCGCATTATAGTAGATCCTGAATTAGAGATTTTCCATGCCTCTGAATAGATATATGGTATCAAGCTGTAGCGGACGTTGAGCATCTTTCGCATGTTTTCTTCTACCACTGGGCCATACTTCCAAGGCTCAGTCTCTGACTGATATCCATGTACCCTGAAAATGGTACTGAACGCACCCCACTGAAACCATCTGGTAAGCAACTCATGAAAATCTGGACTTGTGTACTGTCCTTCTCCGGGACGGAAAAATCCGCCAATGTCGGTCGTCCAGTAAGGCATTCCTGTCATTGTAAAATTCATCCCCGAAAGCATTTGACGTCTCATACCATCCCATGTTCCAGCAATATCTCCAGACCAGTTGATGGTACCATAGCGCTGCTGGCCTGCAAAGGCAGATCTAGTGAGAATGGTCACACGTTTATCTTCTGTAACATTTCGCTGACCTTCATAGACAGATTTACTCACAAAAAGTGGATAGGTGAGCCTGTAGAAATCGCCCGGTCCTTGATAGGTCATTGTGCCTGTCAATGCATCATTCTCCGGCTCAGTGGCATCCATCCACCAAGCATCTACACCATGCACAAACAAGTTATCATTGAGTGTCTTCCAATAACTCGTGCTGGTTTCAGGATTGAAATAATCTAACCATTTGGTATCTGGAATGAATAGATTCCTGTCTACATAGGACTTACCTATTTCTGAGTTTTTATCTGGATTGGACCATATAGAAATTGCAAAATGTGCATTCATATCATGCAATTCCTTGATAAAACCGGTAGGATCAGGATATCTTTCAGTGTCCAACTGAGGCACTCCCCAACCTCTGTTTTCCCAATATTGCCAATCTTGGACGATCACATCCAAAGGCAATTTTCTTTCCCTAAACTCCTTCACTGTACTCACCAGATGATCCGCTGAAAAATAGCGCTCTCTGCACTGCCAGAAACCGTAAGCCCATAGAGGAAGCATCGGTGCCTGCCCCGAAAGATCTCTGTAACTATTCATTACCTCATCGGCGTTTTCTCCTTTGAAAACTACATAGTCAAGAGACTTGGCATGAGGTGAGCGAAAAGTAGTGGAATTACCAGCGATTTTCCAAGAGAGTTTAGGCGTGTTTGACGCGCTGCAAACAACCTGCACAGTATGTTCTCCTGCCGCTAAATCAACTAGCTGACTAACAGCTGGTGGAAGCCACAAATTGGATTGATCGATCACAGGCTTACCATCAATAACCAATAAATGGCGGCTATCCATTCCTACCAAGTCAAGCATCATAGTGTATTCACCGCCTTTTTCAACTGTAAATTTCCCTGTATATAATGACTGTCTCCGTGAAACTCGCTGCGTACCTGCCGTAGTGGTTACTTCTACTTCACTATCTCCATCTGCGGGTGCTTCGCTTTTGGTTAGAGACACCAGACTATCTGCAGGATTAAACTCTGTGAGTCCGTATTGATGCCAAAGGATACCGTAACCTTTGCTTGAATATAGGAATGGAATGGCGATCTGCGAATTGACCTGAATGAGTTTTCGGCTCACATTTCGCAGGTTATAGTGTCCATCCTGAAACTGTCCCAGTCCAAAAAGGTATTCGTCTTCAGGAGAATCAAAACTTTGTTCCACATTAAAGCATGGTTCGCCCATTACAGAATCCAAAACCATCCTTCTCCTTCCTGCCAGCTCACTTAGAAAAACATTTCCATCGCTATCCAAGTATTGGAGTGTTTGATCCTCCGTATCAAACTGAACAGTCATGGAGTTGGTACTTATACTAATTTTACCATCTTTCTCAGAAAAGGTAAAGTCTGGAACTGGCAGGTTATTGACCAAGACCAATTCTTGACTTTCTTTTAAATCCTTCTTGACAAGTTGCACTCTAATTGAATGATCAAAAAGGGGAATAAGTTTGAGTGTTCCGCCATCCAAAGGAATCTGTAGTTGGTCATCAAGCAGCTTATAATCAACAGAGGCTCTGCCACAGCTACCAGCTAATATGATTATAAACAGGCAATTGTAAATTTTAGAAAGGTACTTCATATCTAATCTCAATCATTAATTGGAAACAAGGAAGCCACAAAACCTCCACGTCTTAGCATTTTAATATCAATTGAATCTGTGCGATCTACCACTTGATGGCTAGTAGAAAAGATCATATCGTGTGATCCGTCAGCAACAAGGATGAGTTGATATCTTACTTTTTCCGTAAGGAAATCCAGTGAAATCGTAGTTTTCTTTTCCTTTTCCTCACCATTTATTCCAGCTATATACCAGTTTTGGTTATCTCTCCGAGCCATAATAGCTTCCTTTCCCGGATACCCTCTAAGTAGCTTTGTATCATCCCAAACAGTGGGAATATCGCGAAGGAAGCTGCGAACTTCAAAAGGCAATGTCCTGTAACCTTCCGGTCTGTCCGCAAGGTGCTGCAATGACGATTCGAACAACACCGCAAGTGCCAGTTCATGCCCGAAAGAGGTAATATGCGGATGTTGTGAATTGGTGAAGGTAACGGGGGTATAATCCATGGAACCCACCACATTTCTGGTAAAAGGCAAAATGGTGTTGTGCACAGGAGCTTCATAGGTGAAATCAGGGACGTTGTTGTACCACTCTGCTCCTCTTACTCCTTCGTAGGTCATCAGGTGCGGATAGGTTCTCTGCCAACCTCTTGGAACCAGACATCCATGAAAGTAAACCATGATCTGATAGTCAGCAGCATCTTCCAGTATGTCTAGGTAGTAGTTGATCATATCTTGCTTTTCGCTTTCAAAAAAATCAACCTTCACGCCTTTGACACCCAATTTTTGAAGCTTTTTAAACTCCTCCACTCTATTTACATGAGTCAGCATTCTATCTTTCGGTGTGGCTCCTACCCAAGTATGATCACCACCAGAGTTGTACCACATCAATGGTTTCACGCCTTTGGAATGGATATAATCCAGCGCATCATTCAGGTTGCCCCCATTACCCATGGCATCCCATTCCCAGTCCAGCAAAGTATATGGCCATCCCATTTGCACGGCCAAGTCTGCAAATTCCTTAACCACTACATAATCTTTCGTTCCATGATTATCCGACCAGTAGTTCCAGGAAACCAGACCGGGCTTGATCCAATCTGTATTGTCCAATTTGGATGGTTCAGATACATCATCCACTAGAGTAGACTCAACTATATCTGAAAGACTGCCCATTATAATGACACGCCAGGGCGATTTCCAGGGTAAAGAAATAGTCGGCTGAATATCTCCTTGATGTCGACCATTCCAATCATCCGGAAAACTGAGTTTGTATTGATTCTTGTCTGTATAGTTGGTCAGCTTTGTGCCGCAATAGGTGCGCCCCAAATCTGCCTCATGAAGTAAAAACCACGTGGATTTATCCTTAGTCTGGAACAATGCCGGATATGCCCAGTCATTTTGCTCATCTCCAGTGACAGTCTCACGGTAGTACCCTTCATTGGCTGGGTTGAACTTTTGCAACCATCGGCTGGTGCTATCGGCTATGGTGTAAGCTGTGATCTCATCCTCAATGACAAAAGAACCTGAACTTTCTGGGAATTCATACCTAAAAGTGACTCCATCATTGCAAGCTCTGATGATCAAGTTCAATTTAGATTTGTTATCATTTTGAAAGGAAACAACCACTTCATTGGCTTGATTGGTACGGTGAGATCGCTTGCCATATAAAGCATCATACGCTTCATTGATCAATCGGCTTTTTCCTAATTTGACCAATTTCAAGTCTTTAGAAAAATCGCCATCACTCCTAAGGAGTCCCAAATCAACTCTAGGGATCGCTTCGGAGACTTTTCCCTCGACGATGTAACTCACTCTCAAAAACCATGAATTATTGTCCATGGCTTGTTCATTGAATAAGTCTACCTGGATTTTTTCATTAGGGGATTTTAGACCCAGTGTCTGGGAATATGAATCGACGCTCACTAGAAATACTGAGAGTAAGAGTACAAGTGATTTTAATAATCGAGTAGATAATATTTTCCCCAAGACTGCCTCCGGTTTTGCGGATTTAGTGCAGGATGAAGAGGCTACCGCCAAACCAAGAAAATTACAAAACAGTAATAGACCAATTGAATAACCTCTCATATATTATTTTCGAATTGAAAAGCACATGTCAAAAAATGATTAACTCATAGCCATGATCCTGATTACCAGATGTATAAGCGACTAATGAGCTAAAGAAGTTTTCACTTTTTGAATGTCATCTACGTGATTAATAGGCCAAAAAAATCAGTAAACATCTAGGTTAATCCACATTTGAGAAATTCTACCCTTTGAACAAAGACTCTTTTGTGTGATTGAATTAAGCCTTTATCATAAAAGGGGAAATATGAGAAAATTGACCCTTTGCTTTGCCAAAAGTCTTCAGTACTTCATAATTATGCTAACTGTGGATATATTCTAAAAAATCAAAAGAAATCTATTTCTCCTTTATTGTATATGTGAACTCTTGATAACCAATTTCTCCTTTATCGGATATAGCCTCAACAATTACCATCATGTCTCCAAGATAGTCGGAGTTATAGAATGAGGTGGCGGCATTTCCGTTTTCGTCAGTATTCAGCATAGGCTCCCAGTGCATTACAGATCTCAGATCGGGTCTGATCCAGTCATTTCCTGTTATATTCTCATACTTGGGTGCATAAAACTCCTTTGGAGTAGAAAATATTGGGACCGAAGCATTCAAAATACCTTTTGCCTTGTCTGTCTGATAAAGTCCACCTCCAGAGTTGGTGTATATGGCTATGATGCTTCCGCATTGTATACCAGTAGGCAGATCTGGAGCCATCATCACCTCCATATATAATCTGTTAAACTCCATTATATCGGTACATTTGATCACTTCAACACTCTTTACCTCTGAGGGGGGAATGTTTTCCAGCAATGGAAAATCAAAAATTTTAACCGGTACTCCATCTACGACTATCAATGTCATATCCGAACCCACAACTCTTGCCTGCAGGTTTCCTAATGTATCTCGGTCTACTTTCAAACCCGGAAAATTGAGCTTAAGCACACTGTAAAGCCCACTTGACCATTTCTGCTCTTTGGCTTGGATCTTTTGACCAGAATAGACAATCTCCGGCGAGCCATACTTTTCATTCACCTCTTTCTTCACAGGTGTAAGCTCATATCCACTGACTACAATATCCTCTAGCATGACATCTCCCCACTGTATCAAATCAAACTCTCCCGAGACTTTACGCTCGCGTTCCTTTTGTACAAATACATTCGCGATACTATCAGGCCTGCGAACTCCTTGAAGATGATCAAACGAAATATCCGGTACTTCACGGTCGTCAATAGCAATGGTATAGTCAATATTTTTTCCTTTCGTATTAGTAGTTTGTATCATCACATTCATCTCTCCTCCAAATTGAATATCCAAATCGAACCTGAACTGTCCCACACTATCTGTCAATTGCGTATAAATTGATTTTTGTTCTCCCATTGTAATTAGGGTTAGATCTGCTTCTTTGGACTTTTTTTCTGAAAAAACTCCTGAAACCCTTCCGCTCACGGTCAACGATTTCTCTGGCGTATATGGCCACTCACTTTCAGCATCAAAATCAAAAATATACTCACGCCACCCCTGCGTAAGCATCAAAGCATCCAAATCCCTAAAATGATCCACACTATCCCCGAAATAAAATCCAGGACTTTCAATAGTACCTTGTAGCTCAGAGTCGAGCAATAAATAGGAAAGAATATTCTGCCTAAGCTGCTGAGATTGACCAAGAAGCCTTTTGTTTATCACCAATACTGAAAGACTTGCCACAGTTGAATCGGAAGATCCTGACACATTAAAGTCCAATGAAGTGAGATCTCGTCTAGTATAAGTGTCTTGATTTGATTTCACCTCTATATCCAGATTTTTATCAAGATTTAGATTAAAGTATAACCTCTCTGCAAGTGGCTTCTGTTCGGCATTCAGGAGCGTGCATGAAATGATCCCTCCTGGTAATTTGGCTTCACCTAGCATGAGCTTACATATTCCGTTTCTTAATTTGGCTTTGATATTGAAATAAATGAGCCCTCTGGAAGACAAACGAATGTAAATGCTGTCATTTTCGAGGTAATTAGAATAAGCAGCCAACATCACTTTATCACCTCTCTTGTCTACCGACAGAATGTTCCCACGAGCAGTCACATCAGGCAAATCAAATGTGCTTGGACTAAAAGTAGAAAAGCCAGAATCTAAATCGGCATGATATTGCCTACTCCCATCAATGTTGTAAAGCTTGAAAGAGCCCATTCCTAACTCATTGCTTCTAAAGGCTGCTATCAAAGAATCAGAATCATCCAGTATTTTTCCTGAAACCTTTACTCCCCTGCCATCTGGTCCAATGGCTTTGAATCCTACTTCGTTGATCAAGCCATCAACAAGCTTTCCGCTTTCTGGGAAAAACTGTAAATCCAATCCATTTTCCTGCAACACTACAGTAGTGGAGTAGCCTCTATTAGTGGAGGTTTGCATCTGCAGAATACCTATTTCGGCACTATCACTGAGATCATAGTTTAACTGATAAAGCCGATCTCTATCCTTGTTTAAAACCAACTTTTCTTCCTCACCATCTAAAGTGACCGTCACTTTGAGCTTATCCCTATGTAGGCTATCTAAAATTAAAGGATTGAAAGTGGCATCAAGTATCCTCTCTTTTTGTTCATTTGTCCTAATTACCACGTTAGTTATGGGACCTTGCTCCTGATCTTCATCAGTAAAGACTTGAAAATACTGCTCATAGGATAGATCCTTTCTAAAGTTATTATTCCATCGGGTATAGGCTCGTATTAAATAAGTGTTCTGTGGTAAGTCTTCATCCAAATCAAAGAAACCTTCACCTAGCCCTTTATCCAGATGTATCAACTTTGTTTCAAGGACAGTCTTTTCTGGAGAGATCAATTCCACAACCAACACCTTACTAAAGGCTGTAAATTCATGAGTATTTGCATTCAGAATTATACACTTAAACCAAAGTGTACTACCTGATGTATACATCTGTTTATCCAATTGCAGATAGATCTTTTCTGAATAAATGGCATTGGAGTAATTGGGACTGTCTGATTGTGCGAACAAAGCCACAGGAAAAAGAAGAAGCCAACAGGCGAAAATAAATACTTTCATGTCAAGAAATTATATAAAATTCATAGCCAATACTCCAACCAAACCAATTTATACAATATTATCAAGATATCAGACCAGAATATGACATAAAGAATAGACTACCCATTAATTTCAGGAATCGTCACAGGTCTTTACGCGCAAAACTTAACCGGGTCATTTCATCAAAGCTCTTGGTGTGGTCTTCCCCATAAATGCTTCCGATTATAAAAATGACTTAAAAGAGTTTCTTTAATTTTATTTACAACGGTAAAATAATGATATGTCCTCAACAAAAAAGATATTCTAAAAATTCACACCTGATATTCCAAGGAACTGATCATATGTTTGATTATTTTCAACTCCATTTGCGATCTTTTCCACATGCAATCCAATATCTAAAAATAGGCCACAGGAGATTCCTGTGGCCTTTTCTAAAATCTTATAAATTACTTCTTTATGAATTTCAACTGCTGGTCTTGATTGATCATGAGATAATAAATTCCAACTTTCAAGTTTGATACGTCTATTTGGTATTGACTACTAGTACTTGACATTCTCATAATTTCCCTACCAGAAATATCAAGAAGCATCAATAATGATGGTTCTTTGAGGTTGCTCAAATTAATCACATTTACAGTTGGGTTAGGATAAACCTTGATCTCCGTAGTTCTTCTATCTGTATTCAGGATTACTTGTACAGTAAAATTAATGCTGTATTCAGAAGTAGTCCCATCCTCTGCTGTCACTAAAACCTCGGTGATGCCAGGCAAGGAAGTAGCAGCAGTAACTACAGCACTAGCCATACCATAAGAAGTGGTAGCCTCTACAGTTGGAACGGTAGTGGTTCCAGCGGGTAACTCTATGTTGTAGGTCAAAGTAGCTGAAGAAAATCCAGAAACGGTTGAACCATCAATTGTAAGGTCAGACAATGTAGCATCATCAGATAAAGCAACTGTAAAATTAATACTGTATGTAGAAGTAGCATCATTCTCTGCAGTCACTAGAACTTCAGTGGTGCCAGGCAATGAGGTAGCAGCATTAACTACGACACTAGCAGCACCATGAGTTGTTGTGGCCTCTACTGTAGGTACTGTAGAAGTACCTACAGGCAATTCTATATTGTAGCTCAAAGTAGCCGAAGAAAATCCAGTAACTGTTGAACCATCAATGGTAAGGTCAGACAATGTGGCATCACTAGAAAGGGTAGTTTCCATAGCTGTAACAGTGACATTATCAATGTAATACACACCTGCTACACCACCCAGATCGAAATTGAACCCAGTTTCAGTCCCATTTCCGATTATTTCCCAATTCACGAGTTGCCAATCGGAAGTAGTGGCAACATCTGCCTGATAATGAGCAGTTTCTCCAGTTGATGAACAACGAACAGAACCAGCCTCCTCAGAACGAATGTAATAGCTAATCTTATAATTAACTCCTGAAGTTAAAATTGGATCAAAATCTGTATGAATCTGCGTGTTCCATTGTTCGCCTGGCGTGCCCGTTTCGTTAATGACTTTCATCGCTCCGGCACTCTCATAGCCAAAAGAGCCTCCGCTAGTTGATTCCTGAGTTAGTTCAGTGCCTGCTCCTGGATTCTTAACAACAAAGCTTCCCAAACTGCCATCTTCAAAATCACCATTAAGCAATACTGACCCAGCTGTTACATCCGTCACTATTACATTGTCAATGTAATAAGTCATATCCGCGATATAACCCATATCAAAATTCACTTCGAGTTCTGTTAATAATGCTACCAAATTCTCTCCATAAATTGCTGAATAAGTAAATGTTTGCCACTCTTCAGTGGTAGCAAAGTCTGGCCAATACTGATATGTGAAAGACGCGGCTCCAAGTGAAATACGACCTTGACCAGTTCCTGTAGAACGAACATCAAAAGAAACTTCGTAAGAATTTCCTTCGGTTAGCGTGAGTGTGGGTGTTGCAAGTTGTAAAGACCATGCATCAGTAGAAGCACTACCTGCTGTTAATTTTACTGCATATGCACTACCAGCTGCGTGAGAAAGTGCATCGTCTCCACCATTGTATTTAGACCAGCCATCAATTCCCGTTTCAAATGTTCCATTCGAGATGTATTCAACGGCAGGTTGTGCATCAAGATCTATTACTTGAATATTGTCAATATAATAGGTCATGTCCATAATGTAACCTAGGTCAAAGTTGATCTCTAGCTCTGTTAACAAAGCAACCAAATCACCACCATAAATCTGGGTATATGTAATCGTTTGCCATTCTTCCGTGGTAGTAAAGTCTGGCCAGTATTGATATGTGAAAGATTGTGCTCCTAAAGAAATACGTCCTTGTCCTGCCCCTGATGAGCGTATATCAAAGGATACCTGATAACTATTACCTTCCACTACTGGTAAAACCGGAGTGGCAAATTGTAAAGACCATGCATCAGCAGAAGCATTACCAGCTGTTAGTTTAACAGCATAGTCACCACCATTGGTAGATTCTTGAGTTATCTCGATCCCAGCACCTTGATTCTTGGCAACAAAAGGACTCAGGTTGCCACTTTCAAAATCACCGGCAGGCAAAAGATTGATTTGGCCAAAAGCCATCCCGACTGATAACACAGCCAAAATATTAAGAATGTAAATTTTAAGCATAAATATGAATTTTAGGTTAAGTAAAAAGAACTATTGAGGTATATGCGTTTTAATTGCTAAGGCATTTCTTACTTGATTTAATTATTTAGGAGATTTAAAAATCAATTTTGAAAACATGTACAAATCGTTTTTCCAAACCTGGAAATCATGACCCCCTGGTTCGATATAGTAGACATGTGGCACAGCATTTTCAACAAGATATTTGTGTGTGCGTTCGGTAACAGAAAATAAGTCATCCTTATCCCCGCAGGAGATCCATAGTAGTTTCAATTTATCAGTAGCTTCTTGTGGGTTTGACACCAACTCTTCTGGACTTTTTGTATTAGGGGCAGAGGAGAACCCACCAACCCAAGCAAACTCATCAAGATTGCCAAGTCCAAAATTCAGTGACTGACCACCTCCCATCGATAGACCTGCGATCGCCCTGTTTTCACGATCCTTGTATACCTCATAATTTTTCTCAATATAAGGAATGAGGTCATTGAGCAAATCATCTTCGAAGGTGGCAAAAGCCTCAACTCTTTCTTTACTAAATATATTACCAATAGCACGGTCATCTTCCATGGCTCGTCCATTCGGCATAACTACAATCATCGGCTCGATTTTACCATCTGCATATAGATTGTCAAGTATTTGCTGAGGTTGTGCTCCATTGAGCCACTCTTTCTCATCCCCACCGATTCCATGAAGAAGATAAAAAACAGGGTAGGACCTTCCTTTTGAAAATCCTGGAGGAGTATAAACCAAGGCCTTTCTGGTTGTTCCTACAGTTTTGGAGGCATAGCTAATGGTATCAATCCTACCATGAGATATATCACTGCGTTGCTCATCAAAACCTACTGGAGCAAAAACTACGCTTAGATCTATTTTCTTAGTACTCTTGATTGGAGGCGGGACTAGGCCATTTAGCAACATGAGCATTGTAGCGCCATACCTACTTCCCAAAACTCGATAACCTTCGGCTGAGAAATGCAAACCGTCATCCACAGCTTCACAATCTTTGGAAGAGACCACATGGGCATTGGGAATTAGTTCAGGGAGTGTGGCTATGATCTTATTCATACTCGCACATTTGCCCCCCTGTTCTGCACTAACCATTTCTCCTGCCAATAATGGAGTATTCTTGGGCAAATTGAGGTCACTAATCAGGTTCTCATAAACACCTTTTACTTTCTCCGGCCAAGATTGATCTCCTGTGTTAGATTCTCCTTGGTGGAGCAATAATCCCTTTATGACACCATCCTTTTGTGCTTTTTTGGCTAATTCAACCAGTGTCCCGTACGGATTACCACCGTATTCATTTGCCATGTTTTTGAGCCATTCGGGAGCATCGGCTACATATGAGGCATAGTTATCCTTGTCGAATAACTCAATTTTGCAACCACCAACTGAAACGTTGATTACCCCCACTCTGATACTGTCAGGAAGATTGGCTATCAAAGTACGCCCAAAATAATCTGTAGGAGTGAGACCTGTGTAGCATCGGCTGAGTGGAGGAACGGCAGTATACCACTGGCCTTTTTTCCTTTGTAAATTCGCACAATCTAGGGCTTCCATTACCTGAAATCTGGAGTTGGACATCAGATTATCCTGTGGCTGAATCTTGGCATGACCTTCCATATTGGACTGTCCGAAGGCTAAGAAGATATAAAAGTTAGGATCCTGAGCGAATGCATTCGCCGCGTTTAGAAAACTTAGCAAAATGAGTACTATACAAATTTTCGATGCTTTCATGATTGTCATTTTTATTTCCTAAAGGTCAATTCTGGAAATCCACACTTAATGTTTGCCGTGAAAATGCTCCACTCCTTATTACTGGATTGGGCAAAATTCATAGATACCTTTTTACAGTTAAAAAAGGGTCAACCACGAATATCGCGTTGACCCTTACATTATAGACTTATTCCTTTGAAGGAGTAGAATTATTGCCAGATGTGGCGTAAAGCCCCAGCAATGTTCCTGTAAATCCTCCTGCTTTATTAGTAGAGAGTACGTCACCAGAAACCGTGCCTCCCAGATTAGTAAAATCATCGCCATTCACCGCATAGCTGAATTGATAATCATTGCCAACTGCGGAAACCTTCAATTGAATTGGCTTCTTCATATCGATCTTAGTTGTAGCTAAGACTGTAGAAACTGTCTTTCTATCTCGCCATCTTCCCTCAGTTTCTGTACGCTCCAGCAGCAATAGGTATTCACCATTAACATTAGTAACGCCAAATACATAATTGGAACCTTCATTTTGCACACAAGTGATACCAGCAAGATCCGTTTCGGACTGTGGTTGGTAATTCATAGTGGTGGTGTAAGAAAAATTATCGTGCTGCTGTCTGTGAAACAGTGTGGAGGTAGGTTTGAGTTCTTTGATATTTGCCTCGAACGGATCAATCATCAGACCATCTTTTGTGAAAGAAATGAACTTCTCTCTTGGTCCTCTCAATCCAATCCATCGAGGGTGAAGATGCTGCGAACTGAAATCCTCTGTAATGGTGAAATTACCATTCGGAAAATAACCTTCTTGATTTGATTTGTTCTCTACTCCTTCAGGAAGTTTAAGTTTTGGCTCCATAGGTACTAAACCATTCTCAAATACAGGAAATGTACCTGACCAGTCTACTGGTAAAATGAAGGTTTCTCTTCCTGCATTGACCTGATTTTTTTCATTGGGACGAATGGCAAGAAATACACCATAGTATTTACCATCAGGTCCTTCTATAATATCTGCATGACCAGCCCAATCAATTTTATTTTTTCTATCAGAAGGAAAGTATCTCTGAGTCAAAATTGGGTTACTAGGTGCAGGCACAAACGGTCCTGTAGGGTTGTCACTTATGAAAACCACCTCACTATGCCAGCCTCCAGTTCCACCTTCAGCACACATTAGGAAATATTTACCTTCTTTCTTGTACAGATGGGGAGCCTCTATCCATATAGGTTTATCAGCTAGATCTACTCCTCCATTCACTATGATCTTATCAGTACCCTTAATGATCTGATCCTTCTCTACATCGTACTCCCACACCTTAATGACTCTATGGCCATTGTATAGCTCTTTTCCTTCATCAGGTGCATCATTGTGAACCACATAGGCTTTGCCATCGTCATCGAAAAATATCGAGGGGTCGATTCCTGCAAAATCTAGTTTGATCGATTCGCTCCATCCCTTTTTAGGATCTTTAGTCTTTACAATGATATTACCAAGAGTACCTGGAATCTCTGTACTCCCAGCAAAAGCTGTAGTAATCATATAGAAGGTATCGTTGTTTTCGTTGTAGGTGATACCGGGAGCATAAACCCCCGAACTGATCCCTGTATTGTGAACGTACAATTGTGATTCCCTATCCAAAACATGTCCAATTTGGGACCAATTCACTAGGTCTTTAGAATGAAAAATGGGCACACCCGGAAACATGGCGAATGAAGAAACAACCAGATAATAGTCATCTCCTTTTCTAGTGATTGCTGGATCAGGATAGCAGCCTTGCAGAATAGGATTGTAGAATTCATCCGATTCAAGAGGATTATCTTTATAAACCTGATCGTCGCCCTTGTAAACAACCTTACTAAAGATCGGGGCATTCTTTTTCTTTTTATTTGAAGGGTCATTGTCGCCGCTAGCCATGGCAGTGAACATTACCATAAGCATGATACATACCAGCACTTTACTTCTCATTTGATTCATTTATCTGATGTTTTATTATTAATTACTCGTTCATTTTGTCACACTTGGCTTTCAAGCCACTTTATTTTACTACCTGGTCAGTCACGTTGAAAAAATCAAAATCCACGTATCCTCCAGGGCTTTTGGTAGCATAATAGAATAATCCATACCTATACCCCATGAAATGAGGTAAAGTGTATCTCATCTGTAGCTCGGACCCGATTTGAGTCCAGTTATCTCCATCAAGACTGTAGTAGAACGTCCCAATATCTTTTCTTTCATTAAAGTCCCCAACCGCCTTCAGATAGACTGTTTTTTGCTTGAGCGGAATTCTTTCAATCTCTTCTGGCTCATCGTTATCGGACTCATTTTTCACCATCACTATGTATTTGGAGTCGCCTTCATGCTTCACTCCGACAATACCGTATCGTTTCTGAAATAGCGTAATTCCAGCAAAATCGCCTTCTTTCATTTTGGATACTTTCACTACAGTGGACGCTTCACTTGCAGGCCCGACTACACGCTGAGTAAGTGTGTTTTTTGCTGTGATTATGCCATTATCTGTTCTTCCTGTTGTAAGTCTCAGATAGCCTTTCTTACCATTGATAGACCAGAGTTCATTTGCAGGGTTATGATTCCATTGCCAAACAAGTGGTAACTGAGGGTCTCCCTCGTCTCGCTCAAAATTATCTGGAGCCACTATCCCGGGAATTAGGCTTTGATTGGAAGGTAAATCAAGCATCATAGGTACCTCACCATCTACTCCCAGAACAGGCCAGCCTTCTTTCCACTGCACAGGCACCAGATATGGTATTCTCCCTACTGCTCCAAAATCTCTAAATAGATAGCTAAACCACCTACCATCGGGAGTATCAATTAAGCCACCCTGCGCCACACCTTTATCCTCAAGTGCCACTCTTCCTTCATACGGGCCAGTAATTTTGTCTGCTCTGTGTATAATTACTGTTCGCATGCCACCTCTGGGCCAGGATATGTTATACAGGTAATATTTACCATTTACTCTAAATATTTGTGTCCCTTCAGCCGGCAACATGATAGGCTTATCAACGGGAGCATGTGCCTTTTCAATAATCACTCTTTCCGTACCTTCTTTTACTCCTGACAAGTCTTTTTTCAACTCAATCATTTTGAGTTCTCCTGCGCCCCAGATCATGTAAATCTTTCCATCATCATCAAAAAACAAGCTGTGATCGTGATAGGAAGGCGAAAAAGTGTTAATTGTCCATTCACCATTTTCGATATCCGTGGTAGAATATATATAGGTTTTCCCCGTGGTACTGGAAAAGGTAGAAACGTAAAACATACCATTCACATAGCGCAGGCAACTCGCCCAGGTTCCTCTACCATACATGTCTTTGCCATTCTTCAAATTGACTGCATCACTTTCACCCAACCTGTTATATGCATATCTCACAATCTCCCAATTAATGAGATCTTTAGATTTCATGATTGGCAACCCAGGAGTCATGTGCATGGTCGTACTACTCATGTAATAGGTATCTCCCACCCGAATGATTGAGGCATCCGGTACATCTGCATGTATGATGGGATTTTGAGCATTATTGGATTGGGCACTTAGACCTACACTTATAAGCAGTAGGTAAAAAGCCGTCAACAATCTGTATATAATCATTCCGCTTATTTTAATTCAAGTTCTCCCAGATATAAAGCCATAACAGGTAACATTGTGACCAATTCAAATGAGCAAAATCTTTCGAAACCTTATTCTTTTCTATTCCAATATCTATGAGCCCAGGCAATCCAAGTACTCCAGTTAGGTCCTGTGCTATGCCCGCCAGCATGCTGACGAAATGCCACTTCTCCTTCGGTGAGGGCTTGCCCTAAGAAGGGGAATTGATTGGATTCTAAACCTTGTCTACCTAAAAGCTCATAAACTGAACCAGCGTGAACACCGGCAAGAAACATCCCTTTAGCATCTACCCATTGTCCTTCAATAAATGGTGATCCGGAACTGATAAATACAGGACGAGGTGCGCATAGAGCAACTAACATGTGTGCATCCACGGGTAAATCGTCTACGGTCTTGCTACTGGCATACTTAATGAAATTGCCACAGAACCAATGATATTCTCCTGAGGAAGCGAGATTTTCTACCTGTTCTCCAAAATTCCTTCTCAGAATAGACGATCCACCTGCCCCTGCTGAGCCAATAAACCCTATTGAGAACCTAGGATCAAATGCCATAGCAACCAGAGCGGCTTTGCCAAAACGAGAAGTTCCAACCACTCCTACTCTTGCTGCATCTATTTGCTCATCAGAACCGAAGTAGTCTAAAGTTTTACTCGCTCCCCATGCCCATGCTCTTAACACGCCCCAATCGTCAGGTTTTCTCGGTTGGCCCTTATTGACAAGACCTATAATACCTGATCGCAAACCGGCACCATTATCTGCCTGAATAGTCCCTGGCACAATCACTGCATAACCCCAGCCCTGTGATGCCAACTGTTGCTTCCAGAGTGGTTCGTAAGCCGATAAGAAATAATTGGGTTCTTCAGTTCTTGGACCAAATGGCCAGCGGATAAATCCAAATTCCATCACAACAGGTACCGGTTGTTGTGCGGATTTGGGTATACCCACCAACAGTTGTATTTCTACCGATAGCTCAGGATAAGCTTTGTTATCAACAACTCCCCTTAAATACTTCTCTATAACTGGGTATGGTCCAGCGGTTGTCTCCTTCACAGAGTCCACTACCCAGGTTAAAGAAGGTAGATCAGTTGGCAATTTGCCATACATTTCCGATTCAAAAGCATTTTCAATTTCAGCTCTGCGTACTCCCCACCAGTCTTTTGCATTCGCCACTTTTTCACCACTGTTAGTCAGAAGAGGATCAGGCAATTCAAAAGGTCTTACTTTACTTTCGATTGTATTTGCTGCATTGGGATCGTTCGGATTCCCCGAGGGGCCAGGTCGGTTTTCAACTGATATTCCCAATTGATCCTTCATTTGCTGAAAGTGAATATAGGAGTATTTATTGATGCTGTCTCTGGCGGCCTGATTCCACTGTGCCTGACCCTGTTCAGGTAATCCGATAATCAGGATCGTGATAGAAAGACAGATAAGATTTAATCTCATGGCGCTGTTCCTTTGATTGTATACGCTACACCAGCAGAGGTCTTCAGGTTGTATTCAAATACTTCTTGGAGCGCCAAAGCCTTTACTTCGACATCTTCTTGTTTCAAAGGTTCTTTGATCTCAGCAACCTGATAAAAGGGATTTTCATTCTCTGTAGATGCCAACTGAAGTCCCTCACCTGATAAAGGAACGTAAGATCGAATTCTGCATATTCCACCTAGATTCGAGAGGATTTCGACTTGCTTCACTTTGCCCTGCTCCCACTTAAGATCTACTGTAAATCCACCTCTCGCTCTCAATCCACTTACTGCACCATCTGACCAAACATCTGGTAAAGCCGGTAAAATATGTATGGCACCATCATGTGATTGCATGAGCATTTCAGCAATACCTGCGGTACATCCAAAGTTTCCATCTATTTGGAATGGCGGATGCGCATCAAACAAATTGGGATAAGTACCTCCTCTTTGTCTACCATTTGGCTGAATAGAAGGAGTCAGTTGATCCTGGATTAACTTATAGGCATGATTTCCGTCCAAAAACCGCGCCCATAGGTTCACCTTCCAGCCCATAGACCAGCCAGTTGATTCATCTCCACGTGCTATTAAAGAGGTTCTGGCAGCTGAAAAAAGTTCTGGGTTTCGATATGGAGAAATTTGATTAGAAGGATAAAGACCGTATAAATGAGAAACGTGTCTATGCCTGTCATCAGGATTATCCCAATCATACATCCACTCTTGTAGTTGCCCCCATTCACCAATCTGCATTGGTGGCAACAGAGCAAGTTTTTCGCTCATCTGATCAACTAAATCAGCATCCTGATTTAAGATTTCGGCTACTTTGATTGTCCTTTGAAACAAGTCGAAAAGTAGCTGATTGTCCATGGTATGACCTGCACCAACTGAAGCGCCGTGATCTTTGTATGGAGCATTTTCCGGTGATATGGAAGGCGCTACTACCAACCAGCCATGTTCAGGTTCTTCTACCAGAAAATCGAGATAAAACTTAACTGATTCTCTTAGAATCGGGTAAACAGAATTTAAATACTCTTTATCACCAGAATAGTCATACTTATCGATTAAGTGCTGTACCAGCCAGGATCCACCCATTGGCCACATACCCCAAAAAGCTCCGTCTACAGGACCAGCTATTCTCCAAATATCTGTATTGTGATGCGCTACCCAGCCATCAGCTCCATACATTTCCTGAGCCGTTTTTTGACCTGTCTTGGATAGTTCTTTTACCATCTCCACCAAAGGCTCATTTAGCTCAGCCAGATTAGTGACTTCTGAAGGCCAATAATTCATTTCCGTATTGATATTGATGGTGTATTTACTATCCCATGCAGGATATAGCCGATCATTCCATATTCCTTGCAGATTGGCTGGTTGTCCACCCGGCCTTGAAGCGGCTATCAGTAAATAGCGTCCATATTGGAAATACAATGCTGCCAACTGAGGATCATTTCCTTGGGCAAAATCTTTAATTCTTTGATCGGTGGTGTTTTTAAGAGAGTCTGTCACTCCTAAATTGAGATTAACCCTGCTAAAAAGTTGACGATGATCTTCTATATGATCATTCAAGATTTCCTGATAACCTTTATCAATAGCATTCACTAGCGACGAACTAGCCTTGCGGTGAGGATCACCACTTATATTCGCATAGTTGATAAAATTCGTGGCAATTGAGACATATATGGTAACAGCGTCTGATCCGTTAACAACAAGGGTTGAATCGGTTGCTAGCATATCACCTCCATCTTGAAAGATTTTCGCTATTGATTCAAATTTGACATCTCCCTTCACTCCCTCATGATCACCAGAGATACCCGTAAGCATTAACTCATCATTTCCATTGGTACTCAGTGAGAATTGTCCAGGACGATCCATGGTAGCAGATAGGCTTATGGCATTTGGCTGGTCTGCCGTAATTCGAACTACTATTACCTGATCTGGAAAAGAGGCAAACACATGACTTGTGTACTTGATGTTATTTCTACTATAACTGGTTGTGGCCACAGCCTTGGAAATATCTAATTCCCTGTGGTAATCAGAGTAGGTTTCGTCCTCTGCAAAATTCAATTTTAAATTACCAATGGCCTGATATGGCATTCCGCTTTTGCCACTAAAAAATGTTTCGTTGGTGAGATTTTGGGCGGCATCATATTCTCCATTGAAAATAAGCTCTCGCACTTTGGAAAGCGCCTCTTTTGCAGCTGGTTGATTGTTATCGTAAGGTTTTCCTGCGTAAAATGTGTTTTCATTTAGCTGAATAAGCTCTTGAGATGGATTCCCCCATACCATGGCTCCCAACCTGCCATTACCAACAGGCAAAGCTTCCACCCAAATACCCGCGGGTTCGTCATACCATAGCTTCAGATTCGTTTCTTCGAATGATGATGCCCCATTACAGCCAACAAACCCAATGACCAGTGGCAAAAACACGAAGGCATTCTTTAATATTATCAAAAGTTTGGTTGGTAACATCAGCAGTTTAGTTTAATTATCATTGAATTGAATCCAATCAACATTTATGTTTTCCCCTTTTGACACCAATACCAAATCAGCTATCCCAACAGGATAAGGTTTCAATGTGGTCATGATTGTTTGCCAGTTTTCACTACTGGTAACCAATACTTCGGAAAGTAAGGTTCCGTGCTTGTCATTAAGCCGAACTTCAATAATCCCACTTTTCTCCAACTTTACCCTTAAATTCAGATTGGTAAGACCTTGTTCCAAGTTGACCTGATTGTACCGAATCCAACCACCAATGGTTTTGAACGTGGTATACCAACCGTCGAAAGTATTGGTGGAATCATGGAAGGCTATTTTCACTCCCCCGCTTTTAGAAGTATACCTGTCCATTTGGATTTTGTCTGTTGCCTTTTGTAAACCAACACCCCTTAACGTAGGCTGCACTTTTTGAATTGACCCATCTGAACTAAAGAAAATACTATCAGCACGAATGGATCTACTCTTGTCAAAATCGGGAGATAGGTCGTTGTGATGATAGAACAGATACCACTGGTTTTTGAACTGAATGATGGAATGATGGTTTGTCCAGCAACCATTTGCCCATTCATCCATAATCACACCAGAAAACTCGAAGGGTCCAAGAGGATTATCCCCAATTGCATACTCTAATCTCTCTGTTTTATTAGCTACATGAGGATAGGTCATATAATAAACGCCATTTCGTTCGAAAACAAACGGACCTTCTTTAAGACCTTTGTCTAGAGATGGAAGCTCACCTAGTATTCTAGGTTCTTCGGCCAATTCAAGCATGTTGCTTTTTAGCCGGGCTCCATAAATATGACCTTGCGACCAATAAAGATATGCCTGTCCATCCTGATCAATGAATATATTAGGATCGATTCCTTTGACACCCAAAATTGGTTTAGATTCTGGTGCATAAGGACCTTCTGGGTTTTCCGCAATCGCAACGCCTATAGTAAATCCTACGCCATTATAGGTAGTGTCCTGAACTTTAGTAGGGAAGTAAAAATAGTATTTGCCGCCTTTCTCGATACAATCAGGAGCCCACATGCTGTATGCATTTGGATCCGCCCAAGGAACATTTTCCTGACTTACAATCACTCCGTGATCTGTCCAAGTCATTAAATCATCAGATGAAAATGTATGATAGTCTTCCATACAAAACCATCCCGTCCGACCTTTGCCATTACTTGCCAAAATATCGTGCGATGGAAACACAAAGACCTTATCTCCAAAAGCTCGAGCAGTTGGATCAGCTGTGTACTGATCTATAATCAGGGGATTTTGACCAAAAGAGCTATATGCACTTCCTATCAACAACGCTAAGAACCAACATGAAGCTTTGAAGCTCATTTTAAAAGTTTTTCTAAGCGCTATTGCTTCTTATTCACCAGTTCTACAATATTGTTAACAACAGCCTTTGGAGCGTTATTTCTGTCAAACAATAGTGGATAATCAGTTCTACCTCGTATTGGCCAACCATTTTTCCAGGAGTTTCCATCATTAACTCCCCAAAGAGTTACACGGTCTATTTTCTCCGCATGATTGACAAATAATCTGAAAAAACTTACATAACGATCACTAAATTCCTTATTCACATCGTCCGGCAAGCCCTCACTGTACGGATTCATTTTCTTTTCATAGTCAAAATTGGATGCCACATCAGCACCACCATCCTGATCCCAAGGTGATGGCAAAACAGAGAGATCCAGTTCAGTTATCGAAATCTTAACTCCTAAATCAGCATAAGCCACGATACTTTTTTCAAATTCGTCAATAGACGGATGTTTTAATCCAATATGGCCCTGCATGCCAATCCCATCAATTTTCACACCCTGAGATTGTAAATCCTTAACCATTGCCACAACTCCACCTCTCTTACCCGGATTTGACATAGAGTAATCATTATAATAAAGCTGTGCTTCAGGATCTGCCTCGTGGGCAAACTCAAAAGCCAGTTTAATAAAGTCCTTTCCTAAGATTTGATAAAACTTGCTCTTTCTGTAAGAACCATCATCATTAATAGCTTCATTGACCACATCCCAAGTATCGACTCTTCCTTTATACCGACCTACTACCGTGAAAATATGATCTCGCATCCTCTGAGTTAGTACCTCTTTAGACACTTCATTTCCTTCTTTGTCAGTAAAAAACCATCTGGGCGCCTGTGAATGCCAAATCAAAGTATGACCAGTAATAAACATGTCATTTTGCTCTCCAAAATCGACAAATTGATCTGCAAACTCAAAATCAAAATTTCCTTCCTCTCGTTGAATCATACCACTCTTCATACAATTCTCTGCCACGATTGCATTAAACTGGTCTTTCACCACTTGCATTGCAGATTCGTCTTTACCAGTGATCTGTGAAATATTTAGCGCAGTACCTATATAAAAATGGCTGTTCAATGCATTCCGCAATGTTATATTATTTGTTCTAACGTGATTACTACCTGTTAAAAACAAACTCACGGTTATCAATACGCCGATAAATAAAACTGTTTTATGATTCATCTTTCAATCCGGTTAATTTTTTAAATGATAACAACATCTTCTTTGAACACATTACACAAAATGACATTTAATCTTCTTTTGTGGTAAAACGAAGAGTTTACCCAAGGTTAATTCGGGAATATTGACGACACAAAATTCAACAAACATATAATACTATTTATCAAATGTTGTGCATTGCAGCGATCGCCTTTCGATTTAATTTCTGAATAAAATCAAAAAAGAGAAAGGAGTCTGATTTACTAACAACTCCTTTCCTCTTTTTCTCTATCAATAAACTAATCCCAACTAACTAAACTAATTGTCTTTTTATTATTTCATGCCTTCCAGGCCATCTGCAAAACTTGCGTAAGCCGGTTTACGAGTGAATCCAGTGTTCCATAATCCCTGCCAATTTCCTTGGTCATGAGGGCCCCAAACTGAAACACCAAATCGCTGGGCCACTGGCACTTCTGCTTTATAAGTGTCTAATACATATTTGTACATTTCAGCCTGTAGATTAAGCATATCAGCATCAGGCTCGTTTAGTAACATAACATTCAATTCCGCTACATAAACCATTTTACCAGAAGCTGCCAGGAGTTTAAACATCTCGAGGATGTCATTTTTATCCGTGTCTAAACCAATGTGCATTCTTGTAATGATTCCATCTACAGTTTCGCCTGCAGTCTCTATATAATCAACATAATCAACTAGGGCTTGACATTTATCCAGATTAGACTCCAAGCCAGATTCGCTGATAAATAGCATATCATTTGCATCACCATATTGACGAGCCATTTTGAAGGCAGTAACTGCATAATCCTTATCCAAGAAGTCTTGCCAGTAAAATTCATCTCCTGCCTGCTCTTCAATTCCTACTCCTGATCTCAGTATAGTTGGATCCTCATCACTGATTGGATCTCTTACTACTTCCCAATAATCAACATTCTCACCAACCGATCCCATGATCCCTGAAATCCAATGATCCATTTCCATAGTTAAGGTATCCTTCTTTTCTTCTGGTGTCAATTCAATTGCCGCACCTCCGTCAGGATTTAACCAGCGAATTTCCATATTATCAAAGTAAAAGGTAGTGGCTGTTGCACCGAGGTTGAAGGCCAATGCTGTACACTCTGAAGTATTATCATCTATGGTGATATCAACCTCTATATGCTGCCATTCTGACGTAGCATTGAATGAACCAAAGAAATTCCAGTGTTTGTATTGAAAAGGAACTAACTGAGCTTGGGTAGGAAATGACGCGTTGACGTCCGCCCTAATATCCATAACCAGTCTATAAGACTCACCTGCTACCGTTGGTTCATTCCAGGCAATGAACAACTGTGATTCCCAATCATTCGTACGTACCGCAGAATTTTCAACTTTTAATGCTCTTCCTGAGCCGTTTGCACCAGCACCGTCAGCAGTGTAAGATGTAACCGCTCCATCATTTGTGACAATATTAGCCAGATCATCTGACTCAAAATTATTGGCAGTTCTGAGATCCCATGTAGGTCCGCCTCCACCAGACTCATTGAATTTTTCAAGTTTTACGTTATCAAAATAAAAGTTTGTTGCTGTGAACCCAAGGTTAAATGCTAAAGCTGCACAACCAGCAGTGTTCTCATCAATAGTTATAACAACCTCTACAGTTTGCCACTCTGAAGTAGAATTGAAACTTCCAAAAAAATTCCAATGCTTATATTGAAAAGCAACAATTTGTGCTTGAGTTGGAAAGTTGGCATCCGCATCAGATTTAATATCCATAGTCAATCTATACTGCTGACCAACTTCTGTAGCTTCTGACCATGTAAGAAATAATTGAGAATCCCAATCATTCTCCCTGACGGCAGAATTTTCTACTTTCATTGCACGACCATTTCCATCTTTACCCTCACCATCTGCCGTAAAAGTAACTACCGCACCATCATTGCTAACAATATTTGATAAATCATCCGTCTCAAAATCATTCTCAGTAATTACTTCCCACGCAGGTCCACCCTCCTGTGGAATTGGAGCGATCAACTCTCTCAAGTACTCGGCACTCTGACTTCTATGATAAACCAAAGGGGAACTAATTACGGATAGACCTGAGGCATTTGCTATACTTACAAAATCTTCGGGGGCTACAAAGCTCATCGTTCCTCCTTCTGACACAATATCTCCATGGTTCATTCCCGAAGTTGGAGTAATGGCAGAAAAATTGCTATTGATTAATCTAAAAGGAACACCTTGATTTGAATAAGTTGACATATCAAGTCCCGTCGCCCCAAGTATCATGCTTTCTGGAAGATAAGTATTCAAGGAATTGTATGCATTGATCTCCTCTTGATTCTCAACGCTTATAGGCTTATCTACCTCAAAGTCAATTTTTTCATATTCAGTACAGGATATAACTGCTAACGAAATAATAATTGCATTAGCTATTTGTATTAATTTCTTCATGGTATTAATCTTTAAGTATCTGATTTATTGAAGTATTGGCAGGAATTCCTCAAAAGCTACTCCGCGATTTCTCATGACCAAGGTGTCAGTAGCAGAGACTTGTAAAGTTTGTAGATCCAACTGATAGTTCAAGTATAGCACGTCTCTATCTTTACCTCCCCAGCTATTCTTTTCACCCTTATTCACAAAAGATCCTGTTCCTGTAGCAGTATAACCATCAGTGCCCGAAGAAATAGAGCAATTGCCACTATCATCAAAAGTCAGGATTAAGGTACAATTAACATCTACACCCCCAGCGTCGGCATACACTACAGGAAACGCCATCTCATTTAGTGACCTTGTAGTGAGCATGTTCACTTCATCTCGCTCTACAAACTCAGCGTGTCTGACAACAGTAGAATCTACTTCACCGGTTATTACATCTCTTCCTCTTCTCAAATAGAAACCATGCCATTGATTAATAAATTTCACAGCGTATAGCACATAATCTTTAGGTCGAACTACCCACTGATCAGCCGCAACTCGATTTGCTCCCTGAACAATTGGTTCCCCTGATAAGATCGAATCGGCATTAGACACATTTTCTATAATCATTGGTATCACGTAATTATTACCAATGGCCAAAGGGTCATCAAAAAAATCCTGTGTGAGCTGAACTTCCACACCTCCAGTAAGATTTCCTTTTGCAATCTTAATTTGATTGGAAGCCAGACTATAATAATTGGCTGGCATGGCTAACACTTGATTTCCATTGCCCGAGTAAGTTAAACCATTGACAAGTTCATTCTGGACTGTTACATCCAATGTTATATCCTTCTCGTTTTCATAAACTCCAGCAGTAGTAGCCATTATTCGGAATTTCCATTCCTTATCCAATGAATTATCATAGATATCCTCACCAAGAGTTATGGTGCGAACCGGATATTGATGAGAAAAATAAACGGATTGATAATCAAAATCCGGGAACTCCCAATCCCCGTTGGTACAAGCTGTGAATACAGTCACAAGGCTTAAGAACAGGTATGTATTTCTTTTAATGTTCATAGTTTTAAATATTTAAATTGAGTCATAACAAAAGCCATGACAGAATATTACCATCCCGTATTTTGTTCTAATGCGCTAAATTTCAGTGTTTCGATATAAGGTATCGGACCATATATCATATAATTTTCATATACCCTATTGTCTACTGAAATCACCCGATATTCACCATCATTAATGGCCATACCAAGGGCTTGATCCGTCAGATCCACACCCCAACGACGAAGGTCCCAAAATCTAAAACCTTCAAAGCACAATTCTAAACGACGTTCATTGCGGATAATTTCTCTCATTGCAACTTGGTCGGATTTAACGGATTCTAAATAAGCATCTCCGTTTCCAGCACCCACACCTGCTCTTGCTCTAATGGCTTTGATTACGTCATAAGCAGAATATCCATTACTACCAGTTCCCATTGGTCCAAAAGCTTCATTTGCAGCTTCAGCATAATCGAGATATATCTCCGTGTATCTAATTCTTGGATTAACATGCAGCTGACCATTTACTGAGTTAGGATTAAGGTTAACATCCTGTCTTAGTAGTTTTTTCATGTAATAACCAGTCCTAGTAGAGAGGTTGTTTATTGCCCCGATTGCATCATTAGTACTTCCATCTTCTGCGGTATTAATAGTTACACCGTTAATCCCAGCAGTACTTCCGTTGTAAATAATATATGCGCTAAATCTCGGATCCCTATTGGTATATGGAGAATTAGGGTCGTAACCACTTGCTGGATCAGTAATTGGGTATCCATTGGACATAGGAAACGCATCAACAAGATTTTGTGTTGGATTAAGTAAACCATCCCCAAACAATGTAGGAGGATAGTGTTGTTCTTCAAGAAAGCTAGATGGTCCACCTATATCGGTCCTCCACAAAATCTCAGGCGCACTTAACCCTGAACCAACGCTATTTATCTGACCATCCTGATCCGTGTACCAGAGATCTCCATTTGGATCAATTCCACTAATTCCGCCATTAAAGTCAATGACCTCTGCTGCGAAATTTGCAGCTTCCTCCCATGTAGTATTATTTCCCTGAGCAAATGCTGGACTAGCCGCCATTAGCGAAGCTTGAGCTCGTACCGCTCTTACAATTCTTCCAGAAATTAATAGTCTAGCATCATCACCAAAAACTCGGTTATAATCATCCAGATCTCCTTCCAAATCCAGGTATTTTTGTGGTACCCCAGATACATCACCAATATTAGCATAATCTGTTGGTAGTAGTTCGATTGCTCTCTGCGCGTCGGCATAAAATTGAACCATACATTCTTGAAATGTAGCTCTTGGTCTATTGAACTCAGAATCCTTATCTAGGAAGTCAAGAATAATAGGCACGCCCAACATGGTACCTCCGGCCATTCCTCCATGGGCCTGCAAGAGATAGTACATGAACAAACTTCTGAGTCCATAAGCCTCACCAGTAAGCCTATCGATGAACATTTGGTTAACTGCAACATTTTCTGCATAAGTTACAGAATCTAGCTCTGATATCGCTATGTTGAGGTATTGAAAAGCTGAAAACGCATTATTCCATTGTTCCAATGGATTGTTGTTGGCAGCCCATTGTCCGGTAGAAAGAGCATAAAAATTATTACCTCTATTACTACTTACGGCATTGTCAGTCGCCATATCACTCCATACCCAGTTGTTGGTAGGGATCCTTGCATATCCATTGATAAGTAACCCTTGTGCAAATCTTGGCTCGTCATAGATCCCATCAAGGGATCTATTGTTCTCAATGGCTGGTTCAATCAAGTCTTCACAACTGAAAAACAACAGCATGATAGAAGCCAGATATAGTATATTCTTATTCATAGTTTTCAAAATTAAATCTCAATTAAAAACGTGCTGTCACACCCAGATTGTAAAATCTCATTTGTGGCGCACTACCAATATTTAAAAGGAGTATATCCTTATTTGGAGCGATCGTCAACAAATTAGACCCATTTGCATATATGCTGAAGTCACGAATAAATCCATTACCAAGTATTCGCTCAGGAAAATTGTAAGTCACCTGTGTACGAGATAAATCGAACCTATTGGTACTATACAACCAGAAATCCGAATTTCTAAAATTATTATCCCCATTGGAGGTCGTCAGTCTAGGATAATCTGCTGTGTTCGCTGTTTCAGGAGTCCATCTATTTTGGACAACCTCAGAATACTTATCTTCTCCATTCACCCAGAAGTAATTGTTATTCTTCATAGCACTAGCACCTGTTCTCAAAACACCAAGTGCGAAAAATGTTAAATCTCTCCATTTGACCGTTAGATTCATACCCATAGTAAGTGGCGCACCAAACCATCCTCCTTTTCCAAGATATACCTCATCCTGATTGTTGATAATTCCATCACCATTCTGATCTTTATATTTTATATCGCCAGGTCTCAAAGAACTGATACCACCACCAATAGGGCTTTGGTCTGCCCAATTCTCTATGTCTGTTTGACTTGAAAAGAAACCTTCATTCTCAAGACCCCAAATAGCATCTAGCGGCTTATCCTGACGTAATTGATAGTCGTTTTCAACTATTTCTGCTCTCTTACTCGCTTTTGTATCAAAGTAGTTTCCAGTCAGTCCTAATGAAAAATCGATTTCACCAACCCGCTGATTATAATTCAAAGCTAAATCCACACCTGTTCGCAGATCATTATTATAGTTTACAAAAGGAAGAAAATTCGACGATGGGTAGCCAAATTGTTGAAATTGACTTGGGAAAAGCACTGCGTTTTGTACGATCATCCCGGTCATTCTACTAACAAAATAAGAACCATTAAATTCTATAGTATTGTCAAATAAGGATGCTTCAAGACCTAAGCTAATTTCTTCCCTCCTAGGAAAAACCATGTCTGGATTCGGTCCTCGTTGCGAATCTGTACTTCGATTTGGCAATCCGTCCTTCCAAGTGAAATAATATCCATCAACCTGATTCCATTCCTCATTATACAAGTAGAAATCATTTATTCCTAAATCTGTGTGTATGATACCAGCAGAAGCAAACAATTTCAAATTGTCAACAACTGAAGAATTGGCAAGAAAACCTTCGTTGCTCAATCTCCAACCCACTGACATGGTAGGATTAAAAGCTTGTCTGTTTTTCTCAGGCAATTTTGCAGAATGAACGATCGCGCCGCTGAATTCACCATAATATTTGTTCTGGAAATTATAAGAGAATAGCATCCCAAGGTTAGCATTGCTCGTTCTGTGATATTCCTGTGAAAACGACTGTTGGAACCCTCCAGCACTCAAAGATGCCGACACATTATGCTTCCCTTTAAACTGTCTATTATATCCTAAAACACTGGTAAGTGAAAGGGTCTGTCTAAAGGTCCTGTTAAAACTGGATTGTTCCCCATTAGAAGCATCTTGTCCGAGTTTAGTTAAGCCACTGATTGAAAACTTTCCTGAATATTCGTTCCAAACAGGTTCATAGGTAGCATATTGATTATTAAATGCGAGAATATAAGATGCAGAATAATCAACACCAAACATCGTAGTGAAAGATAAACCTTTCAATAAATCACCAAGATCAGCATTAATTTCAGTGCTGTACTGAAACTGTCTACTGTTAAAAGTGTTGGTTCCTGCAGCGTATGCATCTGCAATAGGGTTCGTTTGATTTAATTGAGTACCTCCTAAAAAATACTTCCCATCAATAATGTGCTGACTGTTTGCTAAAAGGTTTAATGAAGCTACATCAGAAGGCTCAATAAGATCTAGAGGAATCAACGGTACCAAATTATTTTCATTTGGTCTAATTGTGGATGCGCCATTCCAAAAATCAGAATTAACTCCTTTACCGAAGTAGTAAATAGCGGCAGCATTTACTTTTGCCGTTAAATTTTTATTTATGTTAACATCAACATTGCCACGGACATTAACGCGATCGATTCTATTGCTTTCCTTAGCATTACCTACGTCAAGTAAAGAACCCTCTGTATAATAACCAATATTTGTATAATACTTCGCACGTTGATTTCCACCTGAAATCTGAACAGTGGCATCATATCTACTGGCAGCTTCCTTCAGATAATCCGAAGAGTAAAAGTCTAAGTCTGGATAAACATAAGGGTTATCACCTGCGGCAGTGTAATAAATATCACTTTCTGAATATTTCACGTTTTCAGGAGAAGTACCATCATTCATTTGAGCTTCATTATATAATGACATGTATTCAGCTCCACCCAAATATTTTGGGTAGCTTCTAGGCACATAAATCCCTGCATTGGTTCTTACTTCAATAGTTTTATCTCCATCCGAACCCCTCTTGGTTGAGATCAAAATCACTCCATTTGCACCACGGCTTCCATACAACGCTACTGCTGATGCCCCTTTAAGGTAAGTGACACTGCCAATTTCTACAGGCAATACACTAGATGCATCTCTTGGTATACCGTCCACTAGTATCAAAGCTCCACCATATCCCCACAAGGAAGTGCCACTAATTCCTCCTACAAGGCCTTCTAAATTATCCAAAGCGTAAGTGCTATAACTCTTATCAAGTAATGCGCGCATATCAACATTGGATTTACCACCCATTAAGTCGTCAGTTTCTGTCGATTGATAAATGGTCTTGATAGGTTGTTCAAGTCTATCTTGAAGTAATTCGATCTTCGATAAATCCGTTGACGCCTCAACAAGCTTTGACAAAAAGCCCGGAGCATTTATTGTTAACATCGCACCTTGAGTAACTACAAGACTGTAAGAACCAGATTCGTCCGAAGTAACTGATACATCATCAACCTCACTTATTATGGTAGCACCTGCTATTGGTTCACCATATGACCCAATAATTTCACCCCTGAGATTTAGTTTCAAGGGTTGCTGCGCTGCTGCAACAAAGTGCAACATCAGCAACATAATACAAAACCCTAATTGCTTTATATATTTCATTTCAATGTGTCTTTAGATATAAAAATTGAGACAGAAAATCATCACCAACCTGGGTTTTGAGTAAATTCTGGGTAGATAGTAACATCCGAAATTTTAAGTGGTAACCAGTAATGCTTCTCACTGAAATTACGCTCTAAAATTTGTACCTCTACTAGGTTCAATACTTGATTTTCAGTAGGATCATCTGTGTTAGCTGGCTCGTCAGCTGTACCTGCAGGTCTGTCAAATTGGATTGCAGTCTTTAAAGTATAAGGTGACTCAATAAGTAACAACCATCTTCTCAAATCATTGAACCTGTGTCTTTCGAAAGCCAATTCCACAGCGCGTTCTCTTCTGAGTTCAGTTAAAAATATATCAGCCGAACCTGTAAATTTAGCGGCTACCTGACCTACACCAGCTCGATCTCTCAAAGTATTCACAGCATCCACTGCAGTTTTATTGAAGTTGGTAGCAGATGAACTTGGAGATCCATATCCCATTAGTGTAGATTCAGCATACATTAGATAAATATCTGCCAATCTCATATAAGGCACATTGATATTTAAACTCTGACCAAACCCGTAACCATCATCAAAATTATTTGCATTGATTGGGATGAATTTATAGTTAAGATATCCAGTTCTACTTCCTACTCTGATATCTCTATAGCTACCACCTGTGTAAAGATTTGCATACCTCTCTCTTTCGTTTACATCGTTTGGTAAAGATCCCTGAACAGTTCTTACCCCGTCATATACGATATCATTGTAAAATCTTGGATCTCTACCTCTCCATGGGTACTGAGGATCATAACCTGATTCAGCATCTGGTTGAGAAATGTTATCAGGTAGTGGCAATCCATTTGCCATTCCATAATTATTCACATAATTAGCTGTTGGTAAGAATTTTATATCTCCACCTGACAAGACTGCTGGCTGATACTGCTTACTTGTACCCCAGTTTGAGTCATTAGCGTCATTATAAGGGTTTCTGAATATTGCTTCAGTTAGACCAGGGAGTGCCCAGTTTTGAGCTTGTGTATAGAAAAGTGAGGAGTAATCTTCAAAATCCACCAAAGAGTACTGAGTTTGTCCACTTTCTACTAGCGATAATAATTCACCAAAAGCTTCTGCTGCTCTTTTGCTGTATTCCGCATCGTATGTAGGATTACCTGTAGAAACTTTATTCATCAAAGGACTAGCAGCCCAAAGTAAATTTTTCCCCAGGTAACCTAGAGCCATGATTTTATTAATTCTCAATTGATTATTACCTAAAGTGGCTCTACCAGGTTCTGTGTCATCCCAATCAATTGGTAATAAATCCGCAGCTCGTCTGAAATCCGCAGCAGCTTTTTCAGCGCATTCGTGATAGCTAAGTCGCTCTTCTCTGAGTGGCTCATCAGCAGGTAACACCCTGTCGATGTACGGCAACCCTCCGAAATATTGAATCAATTGAAAATGGAACCAACCGCGAAAGAATAGCAATTGGCCTTCAATAAGATTCTTTTCTGCCTGAGTTGCTTCAGTCATCAATTCCAAATTAGCTAGTCCAACATTAGCTTTGCGAATACCATACCATGCCAAAGGCCACAAACCTTTATTGAATCTGTTTCCAGGATCTGTATTATTACCACCTCTATCCATCCAACTGGCTCCCCATCCGTCAAATTCTTGCTGCCATCCCCAGAAATTTCCTATTTCTACCTGAGTAACAAAATGGAAGTTTTGAGCTGTGGATTGGATTTCATCATCACCCCAATTCCACGAACTGGTCCAATAACCATTAGTGAAGTTTGGAACACAGTGGTACAACTCCTCAGTATAACCTTGGAAATTAGGAAAATTTCTAAAGGCAATTTCTGCTGAAATATCTGTTTGAGGTTCTCTCTCCAAGTATTCTTCACATGAAGTAAATAGCAGAACTAGAACCAAAAAAGAACCCTTGATAGTTATATTATTAAAATTTTTCATATGATTAAAATGTTAAATTCATACCTAAATTAAATCTCCTTACTGTAGGGTAGGCTCCCTGACTGGCTAGGTTAGTAGCAAAGTTGGACTCACGATCATCGGGCATTTTGGTCCAAAGCAAAAGGTTGTTACCATTCAAGTAAACCCTCAAACTAGATAACCCAATTTTATTAATGAAACCAGAATCAAAGCGATATGCTATCTCTGCATTTTTCAACCTCAAATAAGACCCATCATAATGAAATCTATTGGCATTATATGATCCATGTACAAGGCTAAGCCATCTAGGCACTGGTGCATCTGCATTGGTATTATCTGGTGACCAATAAGTCCCTTCTTCATATGCTCTGTTTTGTTGTCCACCTAAGCTATTGAAGCCGACCACTCTGGTCACATTGTTTACACCATAAAATTGGACAAAAGCACTCAACCCTTTCCACTCGAATCCAATATTAGTATTGTAAGTATTTTGAGGTGTTCCTGAAAAGGCACTAGGAATAACATCAAGATTATCAATTATCCCGTCAGCATTAAAATCTACAATGTGATAGCCCCCTGGTAGTTTTGCTGGATCATTGGTATTGGTAGCAGTACTTGCGTAAACATCATCCCAATTACTATAAAACCCACTTCCAACGTAAGCTCTTGCCTGACCTAGTTGATAACCTTTATCCTTTTGATAATCGGCTAACAATTGCTGATCATCTCTAAAAAGAACTTTATCTACGGCACTTGTAACTGCTAAATCAGTCCAGAATCTAAGCCCATTGGCGAATGTGTGATTAATCCCCAAAGATATCTCATAACCTTCGGTAGTAACTTCTCCAAGGTTAGCAGGAGGGGCATCAACACCGAAGTAATCCGGCACAGCTCTTCCATCACCACCTAAATATATATCTACCCTACGGTCACGAAACACATCCACTGAACCATTTACGAGTCCATTAAATATTTCGAACTCTGCCGCTAAATTGGTTTTATAGACTGTCTCCCATCTAATCGAAGGATTACCGAGACCCGTTTGTCTATACCAAGTATATGGACTTTGTGAACTCTGCCAGCCTGTTACACCGAGCTTAGATTGGTTTCCGTATGACCATCGATCCTGGAATAAAAACCTATTCGTCCATTGTTGTCCTGGACCACCATAACCGTCATCTCCAGTCTCTCCATACGATGCTCTAATTTTAAAATAATCCAAAAAGGAGATGGACTTCATGAAAGCTTCTTCAGAAAGCAACCATCCTATTCCTCCAGAGGAGAAATAATTGAATTTATACCCAGGTCCGAATTGCTCAGAACCATTGTACGCACCATTATACTCTAAAAGGTATTTACCATCAAAACTGTAAGTTGTCCTAAATACCCAATCTTCTCTATATTTTGGGATCACATTGTTTTCGGCAAATTCCATTCGATTAACCAATCCCATTAAACCGACATTGTGCTTTTCAGCAAAAGTGTTGGTATAGTTCAACTGAAACTGATAGAAATTTCTTCTTTGATCAAAATTTAGCGTTCCTCCCTGTGTTCTCCAAGAATTATTGGCATCTGCAAAGTCAAAGCGTGTAGTTCCATCGAAATTTTGTTCATAGATGGTCTGTCCTGTCTCAGGGTTGATCCATTTCTCTTGGAACCCATTAAATTGATCATTGACACCTCTGTTTTCCTCTCTAAAGGTATTGTCAAGAGCCACTGTAATTTTCGCATTTAAGCCCTTCAACAAGAAATCCAACTTTTGGTCTAAGACGAAATTAGTGGAAATTTGTGCTTCAGTATTGTATCTTATACCAGCAACTGCAAGACTTGTTGCAGAATTGATTGCTGCTTGCCCATTAGGGTTGTGATATCCCCAGGTACCATCGGAATAACGAGGGATCATTGCAGTAGGTGCATTACCATAAGCACCTATCCAAAAGTTGTATTCATTTACGCCTATATATGGTCTTTGTCTGACAGAATAAGATCCACCCAAGTTAGTCATTAGCTTAGTGGAAGGTGTAAGCTGAAAATCAAGATTACTTCTAAAATTTAACCTCTTAAAAGTATATCCAGCATCATAACCTCTACCATTTGGGATATTCTTAAATAAATCGTCTTCACTTTGATAATCAAGATTCGCAAAGTACTTAGTCACATCCGTTCCTCCCCTTACATTCACGTTGGCATTATAAGCCATAGCATAATTCTTAAAGAGGTAATCTTGCCAGTCAACATCTGGATAGCGTTCTCTTTCTTCAAGATTAGCAGGATTGGCATACTTGTCAATAATACCTGTTGGAACAATATCTGCCCAGCTAGCTGGATTAGTTGCCAATTCATGTTCTATGGCTCTATTCCGAAGTTCAAGTGCTTCCTTTGCAGGTCTCGTTCCTGGAAGCTGTGATACCGCTTTAAGTGAGGTATTGAAATTTGCTGTAATCTCAGCTTTACCTTCCTTTCCTCTTTTGGTTGTGACCAAAATTACACCATTTGCTCCCCTAGATCCAAAAACTGCTGTTGCCGAAGCATCCTTTAAGACCGAAATGGATTCTACCGAACCCACATCCATAGAATTAAAGAAATCAGGCCGTTCAACTCCGTCCACCAAAACCAAAGGACTACTTTGATTCCAGCTATTATTACCACGTATAACAATTCTAGGATTTTCATCTCCTGGCATACCTGTACTTGCTTCAGTTATTAACCCTGGTAAATTTCCTGTCAGTGCAGTTGCTACGTTAGGAATACCAGCAGTCCTCTGTAAGACTCTGCTTGACGTTTGAGTGACAGCACCTATTACGGATTCTTTTTTCTGCTCTCCATATCCTACAATAACAACTTCATCTAGAGACGTTACATCGTCTTTAAGCACCACATCGACAACTGTCTGAGTACCCACAAGAACCTCTTGTTGTAAAAATCCAACGAAACTGTATACCAATACAGTTTCTGTAGATGGAATTGTTATTAAATAATTCCCATCTATATCAGTAACCGTTCCTTTTGAAGAGTTTTTAATCAGTACTGTAACCCCCGGAAGTCCAGTTCCATCTGATGATTTGACAGTCCCCCTGATTGTCAATTCTTGCTTCGATTCGGAAATTTCCTTTACATCGAATTGCGTATTGGTGACTTTGTCAACATGAATCGTTTCATTCACCCGCTTAAAGCTAAGACCAGTCTCTTTGGAAATATGTCTGAGACAATTTGCCAATGAAACTTCACTCAAATTAATAGACAATTCACCAGGTGAATCCACGTCTTTGTAGTGAAAATTAAAGCCTGTTTTCATACTGACCTCACTAAGAACTTCTTCGAGCTCAATACTGGAAACTGCTAAGCTCAGGTATATATCCTCTATACTCTTGAAGCTCTCATCACCACTTGCTCTTAGTCCAGACAGACAGCATAATTGCATAGACATGCCTAGTAAGAACAACCTCAGTATTTGAGGTGATTTTTGTAATTTTTTACTCATACCAGTTTAGGTTAAATTAGACATTTCTTTACTTAATGTTATATAGTTTTCAGTTCAAATAAATCGAACAATAAATTTTCTAAGTTGTGAAGATTAATTTTCATAGGTTTTCTGTTTAGTTATAGGTGATTATTACTTTATTGCCGCTAATATTAAAATCAAAAAGGTTTGGATAAGCCAATGTCTCAAGGATATAAGCAAGTGACTTGTTGTGAAAACTTCCTTGGAATTTCCATCCAGTTAGATTGTTCTCTTCAGACTCGACCAAAATTTCCACTCCATACCATCTTTCAAGATCTTGCACGACTTTATCAAAAGGTGTCTTATCAAAATTCAAATAGCCGTCCTTCCAGCCAAACGCTGACTTTGGATCAAATAAGTTGACTTCCCCATTCACCCCTATAGTGGATTGAGGAATTATCATTCTTTCTCCTGGATTCAGATATTCCTCGAAAATTTCTGACTTGGATGTGCGGCTTACTTTTATACTACCCGACTCTAATGAAACCTCGAGGGGTTCACTTGGATATGACTTTATATTAAAGGTTGTACCATAAACAGTGGTAGTAAGGTTGCTAGATGATACAGTAAATGGCTTGTTAGAAATATGGACCACATCAAAAAACGCCTCTCCCTCCAAAATTATGTTTCTTTCAGAACCATTAAAATCTGAATCATAACGGATAGAAGACTCAGAATTCAATTTAACTTTTGATCCATCCGGTAAATAGACCAACAACTTTTGACCACTTGTCGTGGATTTCTCCGTCCACTTGATTGCCATTTCATCGCTAGTGAAATACAAATTATTCACAAGCAACACAGCGGCAAGGGTTACTACTATTATTGCAACAACACGGAAAAACTGCTGGCTATTTGGTTGAAACCTTTTTAATTTAGATTCCTTATTCAATAATGATTGCTTTTGCCATAGAGAGTTCCAAGCTAAATCTAATTCTGATTCAGGTATTACTCTTGAGGTTTCATTAAGTCCTGAGATTATAAATCGAGCTTTTTCTACTTCACCCTTCTTTTGAGGGTTTTCAGCAATCCACATATCCCAGAAATTCTCACCAGACTTGTTTGATATTTTCACCCAAGAAATAAAAGATTCTTCCAGTGCAAAATCTTCAGCGCTGTAATTCTCAAACTTTATATTTTCAACTCTGACTTTCACTTAAAAACTTGGGTTAACAATTAAATTTCTCATCTCGTTGATAAAAAGTCAATTAATATAAAAATTGACCCCTCTCTTTTGAAAATATTACAATAACTATAAAAGAACCTAACTAACACTCACTTATATCCCTTTAAAAAGGTCCAAAAACACAGGAAACCACTTTGGCTTCCTGCATAATATGAAGAAGAAAATTTGTAAGATATGACATGGACAAATTGCGCAGGACAATGATCAATCCATTAAAATTTCTAGACATCCTCTTCTTTCACCGATTTCTTTCGATAAATTTTTTACTGCCTTGTAGATTAATTTGTAAACTACTCGAGTACTTATTCCCATGATTTCGGCCACTTCATGAAACTGGTTTTCTCCATAAAACTTTAGATAAATCGCCTCCTTCTGTCTTCTAGGAAGCCGTTCAATAAACATCGTTAAGCAAGTGTTTCTTTCTGATTCTTGAGTTTTTGCAAGATAATTATTGGAAACATGCAAATTTGGACTTCCTACATGATCACTAATTGTTGTAAACTGATACTTTGATTTGGACCCTCTCAAAATCATTCGTCTCAAAGAAGCTAAAAGATAACTTTTTATGGAGTCTGTTGACCCTAACCGTTCTCTGGACTCCCAAAGTCTACTGAACAATATCTGTATATGATCTTTTACATCATCTTCATTATGAGCAAACTTCAACCCATAATTAATTAAAAATTGATAGTGCTTTCTAAACATAGTTTCGAATGCAGTCTTATCACCAGCTTTAAATGCTGACCAAATCGTTCCATCTGTATTTTGCTGATGAACAGTCCATTCACCTAATGAATCTTTGGGGTATGTAATGAAATTGTTTAGAGCATTCATCTTCGTTTCCTTTTGTTAAACTTTTTGATTCTCAGAAAAAACTCGATCTATATAAAGTGATAATTCTACTAGCATTACTTTTTCAGTAATTATTATGTCAGTAGTTCATATAGGCTCAAGCAATTCTGAGTCAGCATCCGAACTGTTCCTTGGATTAAAACAAATGTATCGAGGAAAGAGGCTATCGGTTATTCCAATATGTTACAGAAGCATATAACTAGGTAACATTTAAGGGGGATAATATGAAAATATCAAAATAAGTAACCTTTCAAAAGCTCAATTTGAAACATATCCAATAATTATCTCATTCAATGAACATATTAAAAGAAACTGGATTTTAAACTTAATCTAATAGAATTTGCTTCTAGCCGATTGAATACTGGGACTGGAGAGGTCTAAAACATTGAATAAAATGATCCTAAAAACTATTTAATCCTCTCTTGTAAGTACTAGCAAATTCTATTCTGTAATCCTGACTTTCACGCCAAGAATGGCGAAGGTGGGTTCTCTAGCTTCGGTGTATTTATTCTTCGGAAAGTTCAATTTACAATGCCCCTGAATCCGAACTCTTCAATTCGATTATTTTTATTTTGTTGTTTGCTCACCAGAAATGCAATACCATCTCAATTTTCGGGTCTCCTTGCATGATCATCACTATAATAGAGTGCTGCATCGAGTGCATATTGATTGGCATATTCGAAAACAAGCTTTACTACCTGATCTACCTAATCGATACACGCTACCCTATTTGTTCAATAAGTGCCATCATTATCAATCTCTTCTTTTACTGCTTCCAAGGCATCAATTGATCCAGTCTATCTGTCGGACACTGCATCAGTATTATTATGCATTTGTTATGCCAATTACGCGGATGAACCACGCTGTTCGTTTTCATTGAGAAAAACAAATTGGGGCCTATCTCCTGTCTTTGTTCTTTATAATGCAAATAATCAAATGAATAGGAAACGCGCTTCAATTCGTCGAATTGTTTCAGTTTGGACTAAAATATTTACTCTCTGGGGGGCCTAAATAACTTGGCTTCAACCCACCGAGATCTAATACAAATCGCTGAAAAACCACGCCCGGATCGACCATCCAAACTTTCAATGTGTGCTTTCCTGGAGGTATTATGCCATGATTTGATTTTCCTTTCTTAATCCGGTCCGTGACGGATGTATTCCACCAGTCTGGATACTCCCAATCTGGTTGTGTCTCACCTTGATGCATGTTAACAATTAAAGGTTTTTGGTCATCAATGGATATCGCATATTTCAATCCTTCGCTTTTCTGATAATTGAGTGTAGGTGATAGGTAGCTTTCGACGTTAAGGTCTGCTGAATCCAGTAACGTGAAATCATAAGCTAGCCAAGGAGTCTTTTTCCCTGGCTGCTGACGAGCGGCATTGGCTGGTTCTACCGTAATAGCATTCCCTGTTTTGCCCATATTAGGAATGACCGTCCAATGAATTTCTTTGGTATCCTGCTTTTTAGAAAAATTGCTCGCCTCTATTGCAATCACTCCATCATTTTCCACAAAACCAACTGCCTCTATTTGTTCATTTTCAATAGGAACCTTGATAACAAACTCCTGATTTGAACTCTTCAAAACAAGCTCTCCTTTATGACTTCCTTTCGGAGCTTTTTCCCAATTTATACTAACCCATATTTTGACATCCTCCTTCAAAACAGCTCCCGAAGAAGATAAACTAATCCAGTCATCCTGGGTGTTCAGATTGTATGCTATTTCACCGATTCCACTGTTGAAGACTTCCAAGTAGTAGTGCTGGTCATTCAATGGATCGAAGGATGAAAATGAAGGACTAAAAAGGCCTCCTCTAGACCACCGATTCGATTGCCCATTTTCAACGACATAGCCCAATCTCGGCTCAGCATTGGGTTGAATATAGGTCACTTCGGGCATCTTATTTCGCGGTGGGTTGTTCCAACTGGTATATCCAAGATGAGTCTGAGACATCATGTGGTTCCATTTTCCATCTGCCAATGATTCATGATAGTAATTAGCCAGTTCAGCGTCTCTAAAAAAATTATCCTTCGCTTGGTCGGCGAATGAGTTGGCGGAAGCTCTTCCTTGATTTGCATAAAGCTGATTTTTTCCTACCGCCACATACATTTCATTGAGGTTACTCAGCACCTCTATTGGAAAATGAACCAACTGGTAATAGGCCGACTTATATGATTCTGCCAATTGGGAATAAGCAACTTCACTTCTTTTCAGAAGATTGGCGTATTCCTCCAATACCCGATCAGCCTCACGATAGTTTTCCAAACTGTAAGTGTCTGGCTTGAGCATTTCCGGCGTTCGTCTAGCGCTATACTTCGTGCTTAATGAGATAATCTCGCCTATTTCTTTTGCATTTTCTTTTCCGAATTGTTGTGCTGCCCAATTGTTGTAATAATCTGGTAAATCATCAGCCGCCTTGTCTGTATCCCAAGCGAAATCAAGGAAAAAACTAATGGGCAATTCCATGGGTTTAATATCACCCACATTGACAATCCAAAGATCCTTCACTCCCCATTCATAGGCAAGGTTCATTTGTTCCCAAACTCGTTCGATTTGGGTCACATTCAACCACCGATAAGAAACCGGCCCACCAACAAAATCAAAGTGATAGTAAATCCCATAACCACCCTCGTGATCCAGGTCTTCTGGTTTTGGTAAGATTCTGATGTTACCCCAATTGTCATCACAGAGTAACACCAAAATATCGTCATCTACCCTGAGTCCTTTGTCATAATAATCTTGAACTTCTTTATAAAGCGCCCAAACTTGAGGGGTTTCTGTAGCGGGTTTCTGCGTTACCTCACTTATGATTTTTCGTTGATCCGAGATGATTTTCTTCATAAGATCTACGGCAGTGCCTTCCGTCATGGCCTCATCTCCATCTCCTCTCATTCCCACGGTGACCACACTTTCATGATCTCCCATTCGCTCAATTCCTCCTCGCCAGAATTCTTGCAATTGTTCTTTATTACTTTCGTAATTCCACGGGCCTTCTCCATATCGGCTCCATTCATCATGGGCACGCATCATTGGTTCGTGGTGAGAAGTAGACATGACTATTCCCAGTTCATTTGCCAGTCTCGCATTTTCTGGATCATCGTCAGCAAAGGCACTTGGACGCCACATTGCGGGCCATAGATAATTGCCACGGTTTCTTAAAATGAGTTCGAAAACCTTCTCGTAAAACTGGTGATTGAAGCCTCCAAAGGTCTCTGAAGCCCAGCTTCTCAAGGCGGGTGCTTCATCGTTAATAAAAATACCACGATACTTCACATCCGGTTCACCCAAAGTATGAGTCCCTGGTTTTACATAAATTATTTCGTGATTTTCAACTGGAACATCAGCCCAATAATACCAAGGAGACACGCCTGCCTGACGAGACAGTTCCAACATCCCATAGATGGTGCCTCGTTTGTCGCTTCCCGAAATTACAAGTGCATTTTTGATTCCAGAAAAAGGATCTCTTACCTGCTGAATGATAAATTTTTCCCATTTGCCCTGAATGTTTTCAGGTTTGATTTTGCCTTTTTCTATTAATGAAGTCAACAATGGGCTTTGATCCAATGAGCCAACGATTATGACCGTTTCCATATTATCAGTTACGGCATTCACAATCTCAACCTTGTTCTGGGTAACAGCTTCTAAATCCTTCTTGAGATACTCTGCTACCCTTAAAATCCCAGAGTGATCCGAATCTGAGACGAGAATAGTAATTTTCTGATTTGGTCGACTCAAACAAAATCCGCCTTTGACCTTTTCAAAAGTTAAAAATGATTGGCCAAATGACAGCAGGTGGCAAAAGACCAATACTAATACAAAGGATATTTTATGGTAAAACTTCATAGTACTAAACTCCACTGAATGCTGAGAAACCTCCATCTATAGGAATGACTGCACCTGTGATGAAGGATGCTTCGTCAGAGCATAAGAATTTCACAGCTCCATTTAACTCATCAATAGTCCCGAAGCGTCCCATTGGAGTTTTATTGATGACCTTTTCACTTCTGGCGGTTAAGCTCCCATCTGGATTAATGAGCAGTTTACGATTTTGATTTCCGATAAAAAATCCCGGCGCTATTGCATTTACTCTGACCTTGTCTCCATAATTTCTAGCCATTTCGCAAGCCATCCATTGAGTGAGAGAATTGACACCAGATTTGGCAATGGAATACCCCATAACTCTGGTGATAGCACTGAAAGTGGCCATTGAAGAAACATTGATAATGCAACCTGAGCCAGCATCAGCCATCAATTTTCCAAAAATAAGAGAAGGATACAAACTACCATGAAGGTTTAGCTCAATCGCTTTATTTATCAATGATGGCTCAATGTCAAATATGGTTTGATCTTCGCGCTGGGTAGCTCCTTCTACATTGCCTCCTGCCACATTTAGCAAAATGTCAATTTTACCATATAACTCGATTACCTCTTTGGCTAATTCCTGCAAGGATGCTTCGTCAAGAACATCGCCAATCCTTCCTTGGGCATTTTTCAGTTCGCTTAGTATCTCATCCAATGCACCCTGATTTCTGTCTATCAAAAATATATGGCAACCCAAATCATGAAAACACCTTGCCATACTACTTCCTAACACACCTGCTCCACCAGTGATAACCACAACCTTATTTTCGAAATTCATATGGAAATATTTACTAAAAAATCAGATTCTAGATCCTACAAATAAACACATAAGATGTGGTTTACGCAATCGATTGTTTAACTTTTAACAAAGTTGCAAATCGATATGAATTATATTGCGTTAGTACTTAGAAATGACTAATGAGTAAAGAGATTACTATATATGATATAGCCAAGGAATTTAACGTCTCTCCTTCGACGGTTTCCAGGGCTCTCAAAGGACATAAAAGTATAGGCAAAACCACCACTGAGTTAATTCAAGTGTATGCTAGAGAAAATGGTTACCAAATTAATTCTGTTGCTGCCAACTTAAGAAGTAAAAAAACATTTTCAATTGGTGTCATTGTCCCTTGGATCAATCGTCCTTTTATTTCCTCAGTAATCAGCGGTGTTGAGACCGTAGCTAGCAGCCAAGGCTACAACGTAATTATAGCGCAGACCCGTGATGATTATAATCTCGAAATAAACAACGTCAACGCAATGTTTCAATCGAGAATAGAGGGCCTGATTGTCTCTCTAGCCATGGAATCTAAAAGCTATGATCATTTTGATTCTTTTCTATCTAGTCATATACCAGTAGTTTTCGTCGATCGTGCACCCGAAAAAACAGGTGTTGATCGTATAATCATCGATAATTACGAAGCATCATATAAGGCAACAAAGCACCTAATCGATCAGGGATGCAAAAAGCTAGCGCATATAGGAGGTTCACAATCTAGATTCATATACCGTGAAAGAAAAAGAGGTTTCCTAGCTGCGCTTGAGGATAATGGAATACCAGTGAAGCATGAATGGATTAAGGAAAACAGGTTATTAAATGGTGCTGAAGCAGAAGAAATTGGCAAATATCTACTCTCTTTAGAAGATCGGCCAGATGGTTTTTATTGTACGAATGACACCTCTGCCGTGGCAATAATTCAAGTGGCTAAAAGTAAATTGATAAAAATCCCACAGGAATTGAAAATAGTGGGGTTCAACGATGACCCTGTCGCAAGCATCATAGAACCCAAGTTAACGACAGTTTCACACCCTGCCGTACAAATGGGTCAGATAGCAGCGCAACATATACTGAATAAGGAAAAACAGAAGGTTGAGACTGTCATCTTACCAACAGAGTTAATCATACGTGGATCCACTGTAGAACAGCTCTAACCTTTCAACTTTAGTTGAAATTCAATTATTTGAATGGACATTTAGGTCTCTACGAACCGTTATATTTTTCCAATACATCTGTATTGATGATTTCTATCAAGAGAATCTAAAGTGACTTATGGCCCAATAGGCTGACTAAGTCCGATATATGGCTCAATGACTTGAATGGTTCCATCTGCATTATACTTCAGCTCAGTCACTTTAATTGTTCGTAAGTGAGTCACTCCATTTGAGAGAGATGAGTCATGATAAAACAAGTACCATTTGCCGGCTATTTCCAAAATGGAATGATGAGTGGTCCAACCTACCACAGGCTCCAAGATTTTCCCTTTGTAAGTGAAAGGTCCGTATGGACTATCTCCAATGGCATAGCATAGAAAATGAGTATCTCCAGTAGAATAAGACAGGTAATATTTCCCATTGTATTTGTGCATCCATGGCCCTTCAAAATATCGTCGGTTATGGTCTCCTGCGAGTAGTGGTTCCCCATGTTCATCTGTAATCAACAACTCGCTTGGCTTGTCTTCAAACTCCAAAAGATCATCTCTCAATTTACCCATGAATGGCAATAGAGCGGGCTCATTATTGTTTGGTAAATGTGCAGTGGGGCTGTCCGGTTGATCAGAAACAAAAGACCCAGTCCGCCAGCGCTGCAATTGCCCCCCCCAAAGACCGCCAAAGTACATGTAATAACTTCCGTCATTATCCTTGAATACTGCTGGATCGATGGAAAAGCTACCTTTAATTGGTTCTGGCTGAGATTTGAACGGACCTACTGGAGAATCACCAATAGCGACACCAATTCTGAAAATTCCATCGTACCCTTTAGCCGGAAAAAATAAATAGTATTTTCCATCCTTTTCCTGCGCATCTGGTGCCCACATTTGTCTTTCTGCCCATTTCACGTCATCCACATGCAATGCAACACCATGATCCTGTGCCTCACTATCAACTGAATCCATGGAAATGACATGATAATCTTCCATAGCAAAATGACTTCCTAAATCGTCAAATGCTTCGCCTGCATCTATATCATGACTTGGATAGATGTAAATCTTGCCATCAAAAAGGTGCGCGGAAGGATCTGCCAAAAAAAGATCTTTGATTAGTGGCTGTGATATAGCCTTCTGATTTAATTCCTCAAAGTTGATATGTTCGTTCTCTGCCATTTTCTTTCTGTTTCTAGCCTCTTCTTTGTTTCAAATCCGCTTCTATCTCTGTTTCCTTTTGCTTATTTATTTCATAGAAGAAAAGAAGCCCGATACATATTAAAAAGGGAATAGATGGATAAATACTGACAAGCAGCTTAGTTCCAAAAATTGCACTCTCAGGTTGTCCAATAAAAGTTGAATCGATCCGCTCCTTTGGTACATAATTGTAGAATCCGAGAATAGATGCGACAAGTGCACTCCCGATGCTAAGGCCTCCTTTCAGCCCTATCATCATGGCTGAAAATATGATGCCAGTAGCACGTCTATTGTTTTTCCATTCGGAGAAATCCGCTACATCAGCTATCATCGCCCAGAGTAGCGGAATGGTGATCCCATAGAAAAATCCATGTAATATTTGGCTCCCAAACATGAGCAAAACAGAATCAGACGGAAAAAACACAAAGAGTGCTATGAAAATAGTGGAAACAAATAATGCACTTGAAAACACATCTCTCTTGCCATACTTATCGGCCAGTCTTTTAGAAAGGGTAATTCCGACTATCATAAAAATGATCCCACCTGCATTGAAGAGACCAAAACCTGCAGATACAGGGTCTTCTCCGAAAAAGTTAACCCCCACACTTGCCAATGCATTCAATACAGGTTTAATAAATGAAGCTAGACTTTCTTTGTCAACATAGTTTTCAAAATAATAGACGTAAGATCCACCTTTCATTGCCAAGGTGATGAATATCAATGCGGTACACGATAGTATAATTACCCATGGTTTATTCCTAAAGAGGTCGGCCAGATCATCCTTCAAACTGGATTTTTGATCAATACTGGGAACCACCCTTTCGCGCGTAGTGAAAAATGTAATGAGTAACATCACAGTACCTATAATAGCAAGCCATGTCATTACGCTTTCAATACCTACGGCCTTATCCCCATCTCCTACCGACAAAATCAAAGGGTACATGAAAACCTGAACAAAAAATTGGGCAAACATCACCGCTACAAAACGATAAGCAGATACACTGTTGCGATCAGCCATATCACCAGTAATAACACCACTCAATGCGGAATATGGGAGGTTATTTGCAGCGTAGAGCAATAGTAAAAAGGTATACGTCACGGCTGCATAGATAAACTTGCCCTTGTAACTAAAATCTGGCGTGCTAAATGCCAATAATGCAATCACCCCAAGCGGAACTGCAGTCCAAAGTATCCAAGGCCTAAATTTCCCCCATTTTGTGCTTGTCCTGTCGGCTAATACTCCGATGATTGGATTGAAGACAAATGCAGCAATCAACCCTACAGAAAGAATGATCAATGATGCATCGCTAGTATCTAGTCCATAAATGTCTGTATAGAAGTAAGCCAGATAGGTAACTAGCGTTTGAAACACCAGATTTGCCGCAAGATCTCCGAGCGAGTATCCGATTTTTTCAATGGTTGAAATTTTAGGAATTGTGTTCATATTTTCGGTTTAAGTCCCTGTTTGCCAAGGGTAATGGACATGATTGCTTCTAATTCTGATAAAATTCTATTCAAAGGAGATTTAGCAGATTCAATACTGTCTCTCCAAGTCTTTTGAAACGCATAGGTCTAGTTTTCTTTGGTAGCTATGATTTTGTCGTAAGCCAATTTTGGCTGCAAGTTTCGGTCGAATATCAAACAGTAATTGGTTCTGCCTCGCGCTGGCCAGTTGTTTTTCCATGAATGACCGTCATGAACTCCCCAGAAAGTCACCCGATCTATTTTATCTCGGTGTTTGTAAAAAGTCTTGAACAAGAACTCATATTGATCGGCATGTTTTTGATTTACTGAGTCTGGCAATCCATCTACATATGGGTTTGCCTGTTCATTTGATTTGAAGCTATCACTAATTTCCGCACCTCTTATCCTATACGGATTAGGGAGAACGTCCAAATCCAATTCTGTTATCATCACCTTGACTCCCGCTTTAGCAATCTTCTCTATGCTCGATTCTAGTTCCTCCTCAGTTGGAGAATCCAGCGACCAATGACCCTGCATGCCGATCCCGTCAACACGGAGACCTCTGGCTTTAAGCTTCTCAACGATCCGAACAGCTCCATCAACCTTTGCTTGATCATTCATGTTATAATCATTGTAATAGAGCTCCATCTCAGGATCGGCTGCATTGGCATATTCAAAGGCTTTGAAGATATAACCCTCGCCAGAGATCTGATAAAACTTCGAATTTCTTAATGTTCCATCTTCATTGAGTGCTTCATTGAGCACATCCCAACCCTTGATTCTGCCCTTATATCTTCCTACAACAGTGCTAATATGTTCTTTCATTCTAGCATATAAAGTCAGTGAGTCCACTAGTTGACCCTTCTCATCTTCAAAAAGCCAATCTGGCGCTTGACTATGCCAGGTCAAATTGTGACCGATTACTTGCTGGTTATTCTTTTCTGCCAAAGCAACCAAGCTGTCAGGGAGCACAAAATCGTAAGTGTCTGGTGCTGGATGTATCAACTCCCACTTCATTACATTTTCTGGAGTCACAACATTGAATTCTCTCGCAATCAATTCAGATTCTTGCTGGTTTTCACCAAGAATTTGACTGACCCCTAAGGCTGTTCCAATAAGGAAATCATCCTTAAACTTGGATCGCAAAGATTCCTCATTACCCTCCTCAGCCTTTGAATCAGTTTGTTTTGCTTGCTGACATCCTGCCACAGAAAGGACAATGAATGATGCTATTAAACTTCTTTTGAAAAATTGCATATAGAAGAAATTTGGCTTGTTACTTAATCGACAAATCAGCTTGTAAAAATTGTGGAGCACCAAGTGCCAACGACCGCTCGCTCGGCAGTGACCCTCCAACAGATATTCTATAGAGCCCTTTTTCTATTACTTTATCCCCATTTTTATTCACCATTTTGAACATTTCCGGCGTAAGCACCAAGCTTAAATTCTTCTGCTCACCTTTTTTCAGATGAATGCGCTCTACACCTTTCAAACTAAAAATCGGAACATTAAAGGATGCTGCCACATCAGTTAAATACAGCTGGACAACTTCATCAGCATCAATTTCGCCTTCATTTGTAACCGAAAAACTAACAGTCACAGACTCATCTTTTTTGATTTTCGTCCGATCTAATTTCACATCAGAATATTTGAATCGAGCATAAGAAAGACCGAACCCAAATGGATAAAGTGGCTCTTCTTTCATGTACTTGTAAGTCCTGCCCTTCATAGAATAATCTTCATAGGCGGGCAACTGATCCAATGATTTAGGGAATGTGATCGGTAATTTTCCAGATGGAGAAGCATTGCCAAAAAGTATATCCGCTACAGCATTTCCTCCCTCTTCTCCGGGATACCAAGCCATGATTACCGCATCCGCAATTTCCTGAACTTCTGCCAAATTCATTGGACTACCACCCATTACAATGGCGACCACAGGCCGATCATGATCCTTTTTAAGCTTTCTTAAGTAGTCTATTTGATTTCCCGGTAGGTCATATTCCAACCGGTCTCCAAAGAATGGAGATGCAATAGATGCACCTTCCTCACCTTCCAATAGCCCGCTGATTCCCATCACATAAAAAGTAACATCTGAAATAGCGGCGGTTCCTGAAGCCCAATCCATCGGATTGGTATTGGCTCTATCTAGTAACGTACCCTGACGGTACTGAACCTGACTACCTGGGGCTACCGCGGCTGTTACTCCTTCAAGTACCGTGACCATGTTGGAATTTGTTCCATAGTAGTTACCTAAAAGCGGCTCAACAGTAGAAGCGTTAGGCCCAGTGACAAAATACCTTCCGAGATCATTTCTTAATGGCAGCACACCATTGTTCTTTAGTAAAACCATGGACTCAACGGCAGCTTTCCTTGCCAATGCTCTATTCTTCTCACTATTGATCACGTCAGCTCCAATGTTGTCATATGGGTTCAGTCCTTTTGGATCAAACATTCCCAATTCGAATCGAGTGATTAACAGATGAGTTAATGCTTTATCAATTTCACTTTCTGAAATTATGCCCTGTTCCACTGCATCAATTAATGCATTAAAAGCCCCGCCACAATTAAGACTCACACCATTTTTCACTGCAAGTGCGGATGCCTCAGCAGCATTTTCGGATACGTGATGTCCATTTTTAGCATAGAAATCGTAGATAGCGCCACAATCGGTGACAATATGCCCATCAAATCCCCAATCGCCAATGAGCACCTCCTGCAATAAAGTATTACTAGCGCAGCATGGCTCATCGTTGGTCCTATTGTATGCACACATGATTGCTTCCACGTCTGCCTTCACCAATGCCTCGAACGCCGGCAAGTAAGTTTCGTATAAATCTTGCTTATTCGTAATTGCATTGAACTCATGTCTGAGTTTTTCAGGGCCACTGTGCACCGCAAAATGTTTGGCGCAAGCTGCTGTTTTTAAATATTTTGGATCATCTCCTTGCAAACCTTGCACAAAGGCTACGCCCAATTTTGACATTAAAAACGGGTCTTCACCATATGTCTCCTGACCTCTTCCCCATCTAGGATCTCTAAAGATATTGATATTAGGTGTCCAGAAAGTCAAACCATTGTATTTGTGATAATAGCCTTTGGAAGACGAAACATTATAGATTGCCCTTGCCTCATCAGAAATTGCACTTGCCACATTTTTGACCAACTGCTCATCAAAAGTGGCTCCTAGCGCAATCGCTTGAGGGAAAACAGTAGCGTTTCCAGAACGGCCAACTCCATGTAAGGCTTCATTCCACCAATCATAGGGCGGAATATCAAGATGATCAATTGCTGGAGTGGCATTCATCATTTGACTGACCTTCTCTTCAAGAGTCAATTTACTAACTAGATCACCTGCCCGCTCTTCAAATGAAATATTCGGGTCAAGGTAGGTTTTGGATTGACCATCCACCAAACTAGAAATACAGAGAATGCATGCACAAAAAAGAAAAATGCGAATCATTGAGTTGTTTTTTGGGTGCAAATTATGATATAATTCAATATTAAACAATCGATTGCGTTAATGTCAATAATGAACTAGATTTGAAATTCCTGCAGAGCATTAATCCAAAAAAATCTAGTGAGTAATTATCGACTTCTTTCGCTTATATTATCATTATTCCTTCTTATTCTATGGTTTCCGAGCACGGCTGAAAATGGATATGATTTGTGGTTGAGATATCAACCTATTGAAAATCAAGAGATCTTAGCTAAGTATCAATCAGTCCTCCAATCATTTTCGATAGATGGTGACTCAGAAACAATTGAGATCATACGAATCGAGCTTCAGCGGGGCTTAAGTGGTTTGTTGAATTCTGAGATTGCAGAAGTGACCACCTCCCCTTCTCTTCAGTTGAAACTAGCAGCTGAGTTAAAGAGTGATGATCGTTTCTCCTCTAGCGAACTTTCAAAACTTCACAAAGATGGATTCATCATTAAGGCTTCAAAAACGTCAGGAATTATCATCACCAGCCCTACAGAAGTTGGTCTTCTGTATGGGGCTTTTCATTTCTTAAGATTATTACAAACAAATCAAGAAATCAACAACCTGAATATTACCGAAAACCCAAAAGTAGATATTCGAATGCTCAATCATTGGGATAACTTGGATCGTACTTCAGAGCGTGGATATGCTGGTTTTTCTATTTGGGACTGGCACAAACTACCTGGCTATCTGGATCAGCGGTACATTGATTATGCTCGGGCAAATGCATCTATTGGCATCAATGGATCGGTGCTGACGAATGTAAATTCCAACGCACTAATACTTACTCCGGCATATTTGGAAAAAGTAAAAGCCCTTGCTGATCTATTCCGACCCTATGGAATCAAAATCTATCTGACGGCTCGTTTTAGCGCGCCAGTAGAAATCGGAGGTTTGAAGACAGCCGACCCATTAGATGCAGATGTACAAAATTGGTGGAACGAAAAAGTAAAGGAAATCTATACTTACATTCCTGATTTTGGAGGTCTTTTGGTAAAAGCCAATTCTGAAGGACAACCCGGCCCTCAAAACTACAACCGAACGCATGCAGATGGTGCCAATATGATGGCCAGAGCGCTAAAACCATATAATGGTATTGTAATGTGGCGTGCTTTTGTTTATTCAAATGAAGAACCGGTTGATCGCGCCATGCAAGCCTACAATGAATTCAAAGCATTGGATAGTAAATTCGACTCAAATGTGATTGTTCAGGTTAAGAATGGACCCATAGACTTTCAGCCAAGAGAACCATTCCATCCACTATTCGGTGCTACGCCAAAAACACCATTGATGATGGAATTTCAAATCACTCAGGAGTATCTCGGTCAGGCCACACAGATGGTCTATCTCGCTCCAATGTATAAGGAATGCCTCGAATCAGACACTTACGCCAAAGGCAGAGGATCAGAAGTTTCCAAGGTCATTGATGGGAGCCTTTTTGGACATGACCTGACAGGAATTGCCGGTGTAGCAAATATTGGCACGGACATTAATTGGACAGGTCACCCGATGGCACAATCCAACTGGTATGCCTTTGGGAGATTGACATGGAACCATTCACTTTCTTCTGAGGAAATTGCTGAGGAATGGGTGAAAATGACTTTTGGAAATTCAGAAAAAACGATCACGACCATTTGCGACATGCTACTTAAAACCTGGGAAACGACTGTCAGTTATATGACCCCACTTGGACTCAATCATATCATGGCTACAGGCCACCATTATGGCCCAGGGCCGTGGGTAGATTATCTTCCAAGGGCAGATTGGAATCCTGTTTATTTCCATCGTGCCGATAAGGAAGGAATTGGTTTTGATCGTACGAAAAGTGGCAGCAATGCTGTGGCCCAATACGCTATTGAAGTTGCAGAAAAATTTGGCTCAAGAAAGAAGGTTCCTGAAAAATTTCTTCTCTGGTTTCACCATGTTGGATGGGATGAAAAAATGAAATCAGGAAGACCACTTTGGGACGAATTGGCTTGGAACTATCAAGATGGAGTGAATGGGGTAAGAACATTTAAGCAGAACTGGAATTCGCTGAAAGGGGAGATTGATGATGAAAGGTATCAACAAGTAAATATGCTTTTGGATATTCAATTGGAAGAAGCCATTTGGTGGAAAGATGCTTGCATGGTTTATTTCCAGACCTTTTCCCAAAAACCATTTCCTGATTTCTTAGAGAAACCGACTCATGATTTGGAGTACTTTAAGAAAAAAGAAAAATCAACCCCATTTGCGCCAGGTATCCGTCCGCAATGGTAATTCACCAAAATAAATAAGCAAGAAAATGTATAGAATGACTCAGTGCATGAGATGGTATGGACCTAATGATAAGGTTCGACTGAGTGACATAAAACAAGCTGGTTGCTCTGAGGTAGTGACCGCTCTGCATCAAGTCCCAGTTGGTGACGTATGGTCTACCGAACTGATAAAGGAACGATTAGCAATCGTATCCCAAGCTGGACTGGACTGGAAGGTAATCGAGAGTCTACCTGTGCATGAGGATATCAAAAAAAGGAGAGGCAATTATGAGCTTTACATTTCGAACTACAAAGAAAGTCTTCGGAACCTTGCCGAATGCGGACTAACAGTAGTGACCTATAATTTCATGCCCATTTTGGATTGGCTCAGAACAGATCCTTTTCATGTGTTACCTACAGGGGCCAGAACACTGAAATTTGAAAGATTAGGCTATATCGCTTTTGAACTTTATCTCCTCAAGCGTCCCGGTGCAGAAAATGACTTCACGGACAAGGAAAAAGAAGATGCCAGGGAATATTTGGATAATCTAACTCAGGAAAAAAAAGAGAAGCTGTTTCGAAATATGCTTTTGGGCTTGCCTGGTAGTGAAATCCCATTTACGCCCGATGAAATCTTAACAGCTCTTCGTGAATATGGAAACATAGATACGCAGCAATTAAAGAAAAACCTCTTTGCTTTTCTAGAAGAAATCGTTCCTGTTGCTGAAGAGGTAGGGTTAAAAATGGCCATTCATCCTGATGATCCTCCATACCCAGTATTGGGACTGCCTAGAATTATGAGTACTGAGCAAGATGTACAGTATTTGCTAAAGGCAGTCGATTCACCTGCAAATGGACTTTGCTTCTGCACAGGTTCATTTGGCGCACGGCCAGACAATGATCTCATCAAAATGATCAAAACCTACGGAAACCACGTTCATTTCCTTCATCTGAGAAATACCAAAAGATTCGAAAATGGAGATTTCGTAGAAGCTGATCACTTAACGGGAGATACCGACATGGTGGCAATTGTAAAGGAAGTACTAAATATCATGCAGCGTCGAGGAGAATCTATCCCTATGCGACCAGATCATGGGCATCAAATGTTGGATGATCTCAACAAGGATACCTATCCTGGCTACACCGCTATTGGAAGATTGAAAGGATTGGCTGAATTAAGAGGTCTGGAAGTAGCGCTGAGTTATGGACAAAATGGAGGATTAAATTAATCGTCAATGGAATCTTCCTAAATCAATACTTCCTCATTTGATTGTTGATATTTTAGTTTCAGAGGTTTGTGTAGTGTTTGATGTTGCTTTTAGCGATATTGTTCCTACCTGACCTCTTTTTGCTTTTACAATGACCAGCGCCTTCCCATTGAAAGCCTTTCGTTTTGATGAAGCGAAGGAGGTCATGTCTGTAGCATCACCATTATCTGTTGCTACGATTTCCCCAGGCCCATCAATTGAAAAGAAAATCAGATTGTTGGTTCTTGGAGTCACTTCGCCATGATCATCAATCATTTCAGCAGTGACGAACGCCAGATCAACTCCATCAGCACGTATTTCGGATCGATCCACTGTCAACCGAATTCCTTTAGCCTCTCCTGCCGTTTTCAACACTTCTTCATCCCAAACTTTTCCAGCTTTATAAGCCACAGCCTTTAGCACGCCCGGATCATATACCACGTCATCCCAACGAATACGGTATTCAAATTCGCCTTTCTTTTTTCTTCCTAAAGACTTACCATTTAAGAATAATTCTACTTCATCACCTGATGTAAAAACATGGACAGGTGTAACCTGTCCTACACGCTCGGGCCAGCTCCAATGTGGCAATATGTGCACCATCGGAAAGTCCGGTTTCCACTTTGCCTGATATTGATAAAACCGATCCTTTTTAAAGCCAGCCAAATCTATAATTCCATTGTAAGAACTTCGAGATGAGTAATACGGAGTAGGCTCTCCGAGATAATCCCAGCCTGTCCAAACGAATTCACCGGCTACAAAAGAATGCTGATCAATTGCTCGGAAAACTTTCTGCGCCGTGGAGCCAAAATCAACTGCATGCAGTTCATAAGAACTTACCTGACGCGTTTTTGAATCTCCTCCACGTCCATCACGAGCAGGGGCACTGAATTCGTCAGCAACCGGAAACAGATAAACACCACGACTACTTAATGCTGAGGCCGTTTCTGTACTTAAAATAACTTTATCTGGAAATCGCTCATGATACGGAGCATACTGTGAGGCCGTTCTTATCCGATCAGTTCCATCAAACTCTGGTGATTGCCGTATACCTTCTCCCTGATAATTCAGTCCTATCACATCCATTACATCCGGAAAAGGCATGTCGGGTTTAGCCCAATTCATTGCACTACTTGTCGGTCTTGTCGGATCTTCATCCTTTACAATTTCTACCAGTTTCGAACCTATTGCAGCTCCATCTGCACCTGTATATTGTTCCCCTACTTCATTGCCATAGCTCCAGATAATAATGGATGGATGATTGCGATCTCGCCACAGCATTGCTCTTAGATCCTGTTCGTACCAATCAGGAAAAATCAAATGAAAATCATGAGGCGTTTTCTTTCTTTCCCAGGAATCAAAAACTTCATCCATTACCAGAAAACCCATTTTATCTGTCAGTTCGAGTAGTTCCGGTGCTGGCGGATTATGCGCCATACGGATGGCGTTACAGCCCATTTCGCGGAGAATTTCTAATTGCCTCTCTGCTGCACGCACATTGAAAGCTGCTCCCAGCGCTCCCAAATCGTGATGCTGGTTTACACCTTTGATTTTGATCAATTCTCCATTTACAAGAATGCCTTTATTGGGATCGAACTCAAGCGACCGAACACCGAATTGGGTTTCGTATTCATCGATGATCTCACCATCAATCTCTAGTGTGGTGACAGCTACATACAAATTTGGAATTTGCGTGGGTGGTGGCCCCCAAAGCTTAGGGTTTTCTAAATATGTTGAGTTACTAATTTTTGCAGTCCCTTTCCCCGAAACAAGCAAATTCTCTGATTCAAACGAACCTACTGAAGCGCCCTGTACTCCTTCTTTTAGTTTATAAATACTTGTATTGACTTTCACAAGAGCTTCTTTTTCAGAATCACTTTCAACAGTCAGTTCCAATTCCACTTTTGCTGATTTCTCAGACACCTCAGGGGTTTTGATGAAAGTTCCCCATTGAGCGACATGTACGGCATTCGTTTTAATAAGCCAAACGTTTCTATAAAGTCCGCCTCCCGGATACCATCTCGAAGAATTATTCGGATTATCGAGCCTTATGGCAATCTGATTATTTCCCTCAAAGTTTAGATAGGGTGTCAAGTCTATTCGGAAAGAATTGTAACCATAAGGCCATCCTCCAGCGAGATTTCCATTGATCAAAACCATCGCATAGGACATGGCACCGTCAATATCCAAAAAGATAGATCTGCCTTGATCCTCTTTAGAAATATCGATTTTTCGTCGGTACCAAGCCACTCCCGGACTTGGTAACCTTCCCATTCCGCCACCAACTTCTGGATTTGGGCCCTCCATAAATGGCCCTTTAATGGCCCAATCGTGCGGAAGATCAACACTCTCCCAGTGATCATCATCAAAATCAGATTGGACAAAAGGGAAATCCTCACCCGGATTTCCATCAGGCGATTGATATTTTTTTGCTTCATCTTGAATAAACCGATTGCCAGTAGGCATAATCCAGGGCTTAAGTATTTCTCGCTTTGTTTCTACTCCAACAGCTTCGCTCGGTTTAGAATCTGCTGGTTTGTCGTCCTGAAATTGCTCAATTTCCGGTCTTACGTCATAAATGAGCTCATCAGCCTGCGCGGCAGATTCATATTTCATGAATTTCCAGCCCTGATTGATAGAAATTATTTCTCTCTCTTTTGAGGGTCGAGCACAACCAAAAAGTAAGGTGGTACATAGGCTTAAGAGAACGAGCTTTCCTAAATATTTCATCATTTGATTTATTTTTCTATGAGACAAAAGCATCGCCATTAATACTTTGGCGTTTTATTTCTCTGATTGTTCAATAGCATGCTTGCCAGCCTCTAGCATTGTTGTGATCCAGATATCCTTTTCATTGGTTTTCAAATAGTCGATGAGTTTATTGTGCTCTGCCAATTCTACCTTCCCACTATGTCCACCACCTACACCATGAAAAAAGATCACCAACATGCCATTTTCCTTTTTAGCTTTTTCTGCCCAGGCAATCATTTCATCAGCATTTTTACCATCCGCTCCATAAGCATATACATTTGTTAGGTCCAGCGTTTCGAGCTTATTGATTTCTCCTTGTACTCCTCTGAGCGCAATGAATTTATCCTTAATTAAGTCCACAAAAGAGCCTTCACTTGTTTCTGTATCTCCACATGTATAGGCAAAAGTTCGTTCTGTTTTTCCATCAAGGGATTGAAGAAATACATTCATCATCTCCACCTCTCTAATTATCTGCGCCGAGGAGTATTCGCTTAGATCATTGACAGGCGTAACCCAATCACGACCATTCGCATCACAGGGATGGTAAATGGTGTGATTGCCAAGTTCGTGACCTCTCCTGGCAGCAGATTTCCAACCTTCAATTCTATTCTTGCTCCCCTCATTTGCACCAGACAAGTAAAAAGTCCCATTCAATCCATTGGCATCCAAAACGGGAATCACATTATCCAGTTGCACTTCAAGTGCGTCATCATAAGTCAATACCACGCAAGCCTTTTTACCTCTCCAAAGTGCATTTTGGTCATACAGAACCGCTTCAAATGGAGAAGCGGGAAGTCCTTCCTTGTTATAAAAGTTGGCATTATCAGGGTTATCCGCCCATGCATATCGAACATATGCTGGATTGGGAATATCCTCGTTCCAGACCAGGACTTTATCGTCAATAATCTTCGTTTTGGCCCAAATAAATTGCTTATCCATACCCGCTATAGCAAACCATCTCAGAGCTTCATCATCTGAACTGATTAAGCCACTACCAACATGATCAAAGCTTAAGGTTACTTTATTTCTGTCTACTTTAGCAGAGCTATAAATTGGACCTGAATAAACCAAATCTTCGCCATAGGCCAATTTTCTGGCTGCCAGGGCTAGACGATCGCCAATAGGCTTTTTATTTCCCGGATGTATATCATTCCATTCACCGAGATTGAGCGTTATGACCATGGCCGTATTTGGAATTTCAAGTCCTTTGAGCTGTGAGTTTCTCATCTCCGCCCACGAACTTTCTTCTGGCAAATAATTTACATCCAGAAAATTGGGCAGCTGAACTAAAAGAATAGGAAGTTCGGGATCATTCCAATGATTTCTCCAATCATAAACCAATGACTTCAAAAGTTTGTCATAGGATTTAGCTTGCCACGTATCGCTTTCTCCTTGATACCATACCGCACCTTTTACAGGAAAATCTTTGAAAGGTGCCACCATTCCATTGAAAAGTGAAGTTGGTTCGTTTTGGGCACTAATCGGTGATACCCCTCCTGAGAAAGAACGAGGAACAAAAACGTCTCCAACCTGATATTTCCAGTTACCTATTAAACTGAGCGTATCACTGCCAGCCGCCAGGTAATATGGCTTGTCCGGGACAAAGCCTCCCTTTCCTCCGTAATTTGTTAACTGAATAACGATGGTATTTTTCCCTTCCTGTAGGATTCCAGCACCGAAATCGTAGCGTCTTTGTGGGTACTGGTACCCGGTGCTCCCAACCAATTGGCCATTGATGTACACCTTATCCGCGTCTACAATCCTTCCTATATGAATTCTGGCTGGTTTGTCAAGCATCGATGATGGAACATCAATTTCTTTTCTGAACCAAACCGTACCATTCAAATTTCGAACACCCTGATCTTCCCAATATCCCGGAATGGTCATGGTTTTCCAGTTAGTAGGCTCAAAATTGTGATCGAACCATTTTACCTGACCTGTTAGTCCCTTATCCGTTGTTTCTATAGGCCCTGATCTTTGGCTCCTTGCTTGTCTATTCCTATCATTGACATAGGCAGTATCTTTATTCTGCTCTGCCACTTCCAATAAATCGGGAAACTCCTTCAATCCGCTTTCACTAATCCATGATCTTATTGGAGTACCTCCTACTGCGGATTTGATAATACCAATCGGAATGTCATATTGTTCATAAAGTGCTTTGGCTAGAAAGTATCCGACCAGCGTGAAATCAAGCACATTTTCAGGTGTTGCCGCTTTCCATTCTCCACTGAGCAAGTCATTCTGAGACCCGGTTAATATGGCGTTATCAGGCACCAAAAACTGCCTTATTTCAGGGTAGTTTGCTTCTGCTATTTCTTGTGCGTACCTATCCTCATGCCTGCCAAACTGATGCACCATGTTGGATTGGCCAGAACAAAACCATACATCTCCAATCAAAATATTCTTTACGGTAAGCTCCGAACTGTTACTTGAAATACTGAGATCGTAAGGCCCGCCTGCTTTTGCAGGTATTAGCCATATCTCCCATATTCCTGCTTTATCTGATTTTGTAGAATACTTTTTGCCTTTAAATCGAACGGTTACTTCTTCATTTGTGCCCGCCCATCCCCAAACTTTAACACGCTCATCTCGCTGAATGACCATGTTATCCGAAACGTGCTTTGGTAGACGGATTTGTCCAACTGTATCAATCGTAAGTGAAGCAAACAGAAATGTGAAAATCAGTATCCTGTAAAAAATCATTTTCATAAGTATCATCAAATTGATTTGAAATAAAGTTGAAATTTAAACAATCGATTGCGTAAATGGGGAGTATTCTTTTTAAAGACAGTGCTTTTACTTATTGCTTGAGTGAATCAGGAATTAGAATGGGTGATATTGTACTGATCTAGATCTATGATAAAATCAAACCATTTAAACTTTTTTAATCTAATTCAGTTCTGATATGGTGTTCCCCTTTTTACTACCGCAACTATTCGATGAAGAAGTTTATTTCAAACAAAATTTAGACTTTTCAAGATCGAACTCGGTTTACAATTCAATTATTATTTCCTATACAAAGTCTTTGAGGTAGAAGTTTAGTATTTTTTTCATCAAGCAGCATATCCTTCATCACTTTAGCCACTGCCTTCATTAATGAATTGTATGCTTCAAGAAGGTAATCTTCTGAGCTTTGTCGTTCATTATTTACCATACGACAGCTTTGACGCCAACATTAATAAAAAAAGCCCTACAACATTCTGATTAACAGCTTGTTGTAAGGCTTTTTAGTAGTCCGTAGGGGAATCGAACCCCTGTTACCAGGATGAAAACCTGGCGTCCTAACCCCTAGACGAACGGACCATTTTGTCAACTTACAGAGATGAATTCCCATACTTCTCTGTGTTTGGGAGTGCAAATATAGAACTGTGGCTTTTATTTGCAAATGCAATTTGAAAAAAATAAAAAAGGGATCGATAAATCGATCCCTTTTATTCTTAAAATGCGCTCAAATCACATAGCCACTGGGTTGCCATACTTATCTAAAAGTATCGGATTTCCCACTCCATTGACTTTCAACCCTTCAAGTTGAGTTTCCTTATCTCCTATGATTAGATAGATCATATTATTGAGGTTCATGTACTCGTCTACAGTGGACTGCACCTTTTCTAAAGTCATATTGGTGACTATTCGCTGCTCCTCGTCGATGTAATCTTGAGGTAAATTATAAGTACTTATATTCTGAAGAATACCCAATAAGCTACCTAAAGTTTCGAATTTTCGTGTATTCTCCTTAATCATTGACATTTGCGTCTTTTCTAAATCGATTGGATCATAGGTATCTCCATAATTACCAATCACTTCTTTAAAAGTATCTAAAGACTCCTTGGTGACATTTGACTTAACACTCGAATAAGCTTGGAATGTACCTAGATCAAATGCCTGTCTAGAAACAAAAGAATAAGCTCCGTAGGTAAATCCTTTCTCTTCTCGAAGAACCTGAAACAATCTTCCATTCGATCCTGCTCCAAGTCGCTCATTGGCGATACTCAGATCATTATAGGCAGGGTCATTTGCAGAAACAGTTAATCTTCCGATCCTGATAACCGACTGTTTGGAATTCGGAATATCCACAAAATAAACCATCGGGTTTTGTGTTAAAGTAGGTGCCTGATAGCTTGGCATACCTACAACCTTTGGCGCCCAGTCTTTTGTAAGTGTCGCCAATGACTTCTTCACTTCTGCCTGAGTCACTGCACCAGCTACATGGAAGTTTGCAAGTGATGGCGAAAAATTCTTGGTATAGAAGGCCTTCACATCATCTAGTGTCAGCATCTCAACCGTTTCTATATAACCCACAGTAGGGTTTGATAAGATATGGCCCTCCCCATACAAAAGCTTATTCATCACTACGCTTGCAATGGCGTTTGGATTCGATTCGCGTTGCTGGATGGTATTGATGTTACTCTTTTTCTTTCTCTCAAACTCTTCCGCATCCCATCTTGGCTGAAGCAAAATCTCAGACACCAAATCCATAGTGGCAGCATAGTTTCTTGCAAGACAGTTTCCTGAAATAGTAATGTATTCATTCGAGGTGCTCATATTGATGCTAGAACCCAACTGCCCAATGGCATCCTCCAACTCCTCTGGAGTTTTGTTAGCTGTACCTTCCATCATCATATCCGTGATGAGGTTAGCTGCTCCTACTTTATCAGGATTATCTAAATACAATCCCCCCATAATTCTCATAGAGAATTGCACCAATGGCAATTCATTACTTTCTATTCCATAAAGACTGATACCATTGGTGGTTTTCCCAGTCCAAATAACTGGAGCAACGACCAATGGTTCTTCACCAAACTCAGGCTCCAATGAGCGATCAAATGATGAGGCTGTTTTAGCAATCGCTAAGTCTGCTTCTTGTTCGATACTTTCGTTTGGTTGGTAGGCTGAAATCGCCTCCTCTTTCACACTGGCAATACCAGCACCTTCCACTGCTAAGTTTGGCTCTCCTTTTGGTACGAAATTGGTCACAATCATATTCTGACCTTTTACATACTTTCTGAAAACCCTCATCACATCATCCTTAGTCACTGCCTTGATATTCTCTATATCCTTGGTGATAAATCCCGGATCACCAGCATATTCATTGTAAAATGCAAGCTGAAGTGACTTGTTGAAAATACTAGAAATGCCGTTGTAAAATTCAGTCTCTTGACGTGCTTTAATCCTATCTAAATCTTTCTGCGAAAATCCCTCTTTGTCAAATTTATCCAAAGCAGCTTCTACTACAGTTCTCACAGTATCTAAGTCAACTCCTTTGTTTGCTCTTACACTTATGGTAAACGTTCCTGCAAGTTCACCTGAGGAATGACTGGCATTTACTCCCGACTCAGGAGCTAATTCCGCCTCCTCTACCAAAGCCTTATAAAGCGGTGCTCGTTTCCCATCAGCAAGGATCTCCTGAAGTGCATCAAGCGCCCACTGATCGGGGTGATAATTTTCAACAGTCGGGAAAGTCATCCTCAATTCTGGAAGACTAGCATAGTTGTCTTCATAATACAATACTTTGGTTTCATCTAGATTTACTGGCATTGGTGCCATTGGTGTATCAGTTCCCCTTGAAGGTATCTCACCAAAGTACTTCTCAATTAAAGCCTTGGTTTCCTCTTTCTTGAAATCACCAGCAATAACTAGAGACGCATTATTTGGTCCATACCATTCATTATAAAATTCCTTAACATCCGCCAAAGTAGCATTCTGAAGGTCTTCGAGATCTCCAATCACGGTCCAATTGTACGGGTGACCTTCAGGATAAAGTGCCTTTCTAATTACATAATCTGAATGACCATAAGGTTGGTTATCAACACGTTGGCGCTTCTCATTTTGCACCACGGGCTTCTCCCCTTCTAGTTCAGATATTCCGATTGCATTGATAAAAAAACCCATGCGATCAGACTCCATCCAGAGTACCTTTTCCAAAGCATCTTTTGGTACCGTCTCAAAGTAAATTGTGAAATCATTGGATGTTCCCCCATTGAAAGTACCGCCCCATTCATTGATGTTTTTGAAAAATCCTCCTTGAGGTACATTTTCAGATTTCTGAAAGAGCATATGCTCAAAGAAATGAGCAAATCCAGTACGACCTGGTTTCTCTCTATTTGAACCCGCATGGACTACAATGGATACTGCCACAATTGGATCAGATTTATCTTCATGCAGGATCACATCCAGACCATTTGACAATTGATATTTCTCAAATGGTACCGAAAGGGTTTTTTCCTCTTGCTTTGAAGAATCACAACCCACAAAGCTCACCGTGATCAATGCAATAAGTAAGTATTTTAATCGAATCATTTTCTAAAAGATTTTTATATGAAAAGAGGTTAAAGTTAGCTTTTTAGCTCCTATCAGCCTTAAAATCGATTGCAAAATTTTGCATAGTCAATCAAGTCCTAATAAGTGGAGCTATATGTGGATCATTCTTAACAAAATTTCGAGCTATTCAATGCGAACTAAACATACAAGGAGTTTGTCTTGAATGAATGATATGATAGATTTGCAGAGAATTATTTTGAATAATCCGTAAAAAACCAAATAACATGTCAAAAGTAAAAATCGGAATTAATGGATTCGGAAGAATCGGGAGATTAGTATTTCGCGTTGCAGCGGAAAAAGAAAATATTGAAGTAGTAGGTATCAATGACCTATTGGATGTAGACTACATCGCATACATGCTTAAGTATGACTCAACTCATGGTCAGTTTAAAGGAACTGTAGAGGTGAAAGACGGTAAGCTTATCGTAAACGGATCGGAAATCAGAGTAACTTCAGAAAGAAATCCTGCAGACCTTAAATGGGATGCCGTAGGTGCTGAATATGTGGTAGAATCCACAGGACTTTTCTTAACAAAAGAAAGTGCTAAAGGTCATATAGACGCTGGGGCTAAAAAGGTAATCATGTCTGCTCCATCTAAAGATGATACGCCAATGTTCGTTATGGGCGTAAATGAAGACAAATACACATCTGATATGCAATTTGTATCGAATGCTTCATGTACTACTAACTGCCTAGCTCCCATTGCCAAGGTATTGAATGATTCATTTGGTATCGAATCTGGCCTAATGACGACTGTACACGCTACTACAGCTACACAGAAAACTGTAGATGGTCCTTCTATGAAAGACTGGAGAGGTGGACGTGGAGCTGGACAAAACATCATCCCTTCTTCTACTGGAGCGGCTAAAGCTGTGGGTAAGGTTATCCCCGAACTTAATGGTAAGTTGACAGGTATGGCTTTCAGAGTTCCTACACCAGATGTGTCTTGTGTGGACCTTACAGTGAACTTGAAAAAAGCAACTACTTACGAAGAAATCTGTGCTGCCATGAAAGCTGCATCGGAAGGACCTCTTAAAGGAGTTCTCGGCTACACAGAAGACGCAGTAGTATCTAATGATTTTGTAGGTGATCCTCGCACATCAATTTTTGATGCTGGTGCTGGTATCCAATTGACGCCTACTTTTGTGAAAGTGGTCTCTTGGTATGACAATGAGTGGGGTTACTCTACCAAAGTGGTTGAGTTACTAGAGTTTATCGCTTCTAAGTAAGTATTTCAAAGAATCTCTAAAAGGGGTTTCAGACAAAGTCTGAAACCCCTTTTTTATATCCGTTGAGAGAACAGTCATATGGGGTAATGAAAAAAGGCAGGTGTGGTCAGCTCTTAGGTAAATACCATGGCGATGCAAACACGAATGCTGAAGAAAATATTTACCCTAAAAATGAAATCAATACACCGGCTGCAACTGCCGATCCAATAACACCAGAGATGTTGGAGGCCATAGCATACTGTAATAAGTGATTGGAAGGGTCGTGCTTCAAGGCAATTTCATTGGCCACTCTTGATGCCATTGGCACAGCACTCAAACCTGTTGCACCTATCAATGGATTGATTTTCTTTTTGGCCACCAAGTTGTAGGCTTTCACTGCAAAGATGCCCCCTGCTATTGAGATAGCAAATGCCAAAAATCCACCAGCGATGATTAGTAATGTTTGGGTATTTAGAAAGGCCGTAATGGTCATGGTGGCTCCTACTGATAAGCCCAAAAAGATAGTAGCTGCATTCAATATAGTATCAGAAGCCGCTTTTGATAAACGGCCAGTGGTTGCACCAATTTCTTTGACCAGATTACCAAACAAAAGCATACCCAAGAGCGGCACAGAAGAAGGCACTAGCAGACTTACCACTGTACCAACAGCTATAGGAAACACAATCTTCAGCGTCTGCATATTCTTGATTGGTATTTTAGGAGGATAGAGTTTATCCTGCTGCTTCATGTTAATGAGCAATTCATTTTTGGTCATGGTGAGTCTCACTACCAATGGAATAATCACTGGCACTAATGCCATATATGAGTAGGCAGCAATGGCAATGGGTCCCAACAAGTGAGGTGCCAATTTGATCGTAGTATAAATCGCGGTAGGGCCATCTGCTCCACCAATGATACCCAAAGCGGCGGCTTCTTTCAAAGTAAAACCTAATGCCACTGCAGAAATCAAAACAGTGAAAATACCTATTTGCGCTGCTGCGCCAAAAAATGCTAGTCTTAAGTTTTTAAGCATCGGACCAAAATCCGTGAGCGCCCCTACTCCTAAAAAAATAATCGGCGGTAAAAATCCTGTCTTGATCAATGAGTAATACAAGAAATTCATGATACCGTGTTCATGCGCTATTTGGTATAGCGTCAAGTTTTCATCTATGGGCACTACCCCCATTTGTCCTCCAGGTAAATTGGCCAAGAGCATTCCAAAAGCAATTGGCACGAGTAATAAAGGTTCGTATTGTTTCTTGATGCCTAAGTACAACAAGAAAAAAGAGATGGCAATCATCAGCAGGTATTCAGGATGTTCCCCGATCTGCTGAAATGCCGTCATTCCGTAAAGTTTGCGAAGTAACTCCAATGGATTCAGATTAGTTTAAGCGTATTATTACATCATCATCCAACACTGTATCAGCATCTTTGATCATAATTTCCACAACCGTTCCTTCTACATCGGACTTCACTGCATTGCTCACTTTCATAGCTTCTATATAACAGACGATATCACCCACCTTTACCTTGTCACCTACTCTAAGTGGCTTCTCTGATGGATCCTTTGTCATAAACGCCGTGCCCTCAAGAGGCGAAAGTATAGACTTACTCGCTTGACCGTTCGAAGCAGTCACTGGAGCCTTAATATTGGAAACATGTGAGGTATCAGGAGCTTCATCTTGACCATCATAGGAGATAGCCACCCTGAATTTCTCACCATTCACATCCACGATCATTAATTTAGGTTGAGCGGGTGCAGCTATTATTGGGGCTGATTGAGCTGCTGGTACAATTGCCGCTTCACTTTTGCGCTCCGCTAGATCCTTTTCAAAAGCGGCTTTGGCCTTTCCTGATTTAAAATCTTCGTATTGTTTGGGATGCATGGCATACTCGAATAACTCTTCGTCATCTTCACCGGTATCCCATCCATTCGTTTTCATTTTCGCTCTGAATTCATCCAGTGCATCAGGTTGTAAATCCTGAGGATCTCCTTCAAAGAATTCACGCCCCTGCTCCTTAGCCAATGCTCTCAACTCCTCAGAGACAGGTCCAGGCAATCTTCCGGATTTACCCAATAGCATGTCCCATGTACTATCGTCTAGTAATGACCAACGCTCCTTACCTTTCATCATCTGCATGACATTCACCAAAGCCGCATTTTTTACATATTGACTGAAAGGTGTCACCAATGGAGGATAACCCATTTTAGGCCAGATTTCTTCTACTTCCTTGAAAAGCGCCACTAGCAGGTCATCCTGCAATACCTGTGGCTTGTTGTGTTTATCCATCCACTTATTGAGGCTAGATAAGTTGTTTTCCAAATCTGCCATTAAACTCCCCATCATTCCTCCTGGTAATCCTGGACCTATAAGCAAGGCATTCATCTGCCGGTTTTTAGGACTGATATAGTAACCCAGGAAGTCATCTATGAACTCTTGTGTCAAAGAGCGCGCTTGCATATACGCTTTCATATTGATGTCCGGTAAAGAGAAGCCTGCATCTCGCAACATCTCATGAACAGTAAGCAAATCCGCATGACTGGTGCCGTAGGAAAGAGGCTCCATCCCTACATCTATAAATTCAGCGCCAGCTCGAGCCGCTTCCAAAGAAGAAGTAACACTGAACCCTGGCCCAGCATGCCCATGATAAGTCACGATGATATTTGGATTGATAGATTTTATTCCTTGTACGATACGACCAATTGTCACCGGGCGGCCAATCCCCGCCATATCCTTGATACAGATTTCATCTGCTCCCATATCTATGAGCTCACCAGCCATATTGATGAAATACTCAGCAGTATGAAGCTTCGAATGGGTAATACACAAACAACACTGGGCAATCATCCCACCCTCCTTCGCGTAATCTATGGATAGTTTTAAGTTTCGTATGTCATTTAATCCATCAAATGAACGAGAGATATCTGTTCCCTGCTTTTTCTTCAGCTTAAACATCAGCTTTCTAACATCTCTGGGAACAGGATACATACGCAAGCCATTGAGCCCTCTCTCCAGCATGTGAGTTTGTATACCCGCATCGTTGAAAGGTTGTGTCCACTTACGCACGGAGGTATTTGGGTTCTCTCCATAGAGCAGATTGATTTGCTCAAAACCTCCTCCGTTGGTTTCTACGCGACTGAAACAACCCATTTCTACGATTGGCTCAGCTACCCTCACCAATTGATCTACCCTTGGCATGTACTTACCAGATGATTGCCATAGATCGCGATAGACCAAACTCAATCCGATTTCCTTTCCCATCTTTCTTTATTTTAATGCTTTTCGATTTTAGTTATTGTCCCTTTTCCCAAGGTAAATGACTCCACAGCAGCAGTAATTGCCGCGACTTTGGATGGAGATATCCCTTCGAGTTCGGGGGTGATTCGATTAATCAATCGTATGAGCAAATTGCCTGTAATTACCACCAAGGCGAGCACCAAAAATACCGTGATCATGCCTATTACCATTAGCGAAAGCGATGTAGAAAATTCCATTCCCCTATCTTGAAAAGAAGACTAAGTTTAATCACAAAACCAAAATTAATCCTGCGATCGATCAAGGAATTTATTGATTTTAATCAGTTTAGCAATAGTATTTCAAAAAGAATTACGGAGCAGGCACTACCATTAGAGCAAAGATTTTTCGTTGGTTAAAATCAAGATAACTATGAAGGCTTATCACCCAATCTTGCTTTCTTTGGAACCAGTTTATGAGTGATTTTTGACTCTTCAGTATTGCCCCATAATAGGTCAAAGCAGTCCAATTTGAGACTTCAGATTTAATTTTTTTTCTCGAATTCTCAAGAGCAGTTCGCAACAACAAATGATAATACTTCAATGGCTAAGGCGACTGTAGTAATCCGTAAGTTCTTTTTCTCAATTTCCTTTTCTCGCTAGAGCATATTGACGAATAAGAAAAGTGACCAAACCAAATACACTAGATGATATCATAATAATATTCACACCGAAAAATACCATTGAACTTACAGGCAGTATTGCAAGTTTTGACTGTTGAGTAATCAAAACAAAAAAACCACAATCAAAGCTGGTATAAAAACAAAGAAAATCATCAATGAAATGAACGATTGGGTTGGAAACAAACGACGATGAGCCAATTAGAAAAAATAAGCTCCAAAATATGATCTTGCTGCAGAAACCTAATCCCTATAGCATCTATTAAAATCCAACGGGTAAACCGAAACTGATAAAATCTCCAGACAAAACGGTTGGTAGAGAATTAGTCTATTTCATACCAGTCCCAATAATGGGAAGCCTACATTCTGATCAAGTACTTCGAAAATAAAAGCTCTATTGGATCCTAAAATAAGTTGAAAATATCAATTTTTGACAGGTTAAAAAAAAATCAACCGAATTCTAATTTTCAGATAGAACTATTCAAATTATTCCACGTAATAGCATCGAGAATATGGGATCACAGTTTCATAATCAAAGCAAGAAAAGGCTTACCTTGAAAGAGGTAGACGAATTTTGAAGATGATTTTCCAACTGCTAAAATCTCCCCTGCTATTCAAAGCTATGAAGTATATTTTTCGCCGATGGGCCACAGGATTTGATATTCAATCACTTGAAACTTCCAATAGTAACCAAGGAAAAACATCCAAATCGATGAATTATTCTTCTTATCCTCACCATATTCAAATAAAGAAGTTCCTAATAGGAATTGGCATCTTAGCATTCGCTCTACTTGCTCTTGAGGTAGTCAAACATGATTTCATCCCGAATCCTTTCCGTTCGTCCTTTGGTCCTATTAGCTCTGATAATGATGAGATGCAGCCTCCGGGGCTACCTATGATGGTTAAGGATTCTTTGATTCAACCTCTGAGAAACCTCACTGATATTTCTCTTCAATCAGAATTAGAACAAATAATCGCCAGCAATAAAAAATGGTCGACTCTAGTCGCTAATAAAAAGCTCTGCATTGGATTGGTAGATCTTCGTGATCAGGACAATGTGAAGTTTGCTAGAATCAATGGGAACCATATGATGTACGCAGCTAGCCTACCAAAAATAGCTGTGCTGTTGGCCGCTACAGATGCAATCGAAAATGGAGATTTGAAAGAAACTAGCGAGGTAAAGGCCGATATGCGCTTAATGATTGCTAAAAGCAATAACGCGGCAACCACAAGAATGATAGACAGAGTAGGTCTAGACAAAATCGCGGAAGTAATGCAAGATCCCAAATATGACTTTTACGATGAGCAAACGGGTGGTGGATTGTGGGTAGGAAAGCGATATGCTAAAACTGGACCGAGAAATGGTGATCCACTCAAAAATATAAGTCATGGTGCGACAGCAACCCAAGTTTGTAGATTTTATTACTTGTTGGCATTTGGGCAATTAGTAAATTACGATCGATCAAAGGATATGCTTGCTTATCTAGGTGACCCAGAGCTTCATCATAAGTTTGTAAACACTATAGATCAAGTGGCACCAAATGCACAAGTGTACCGTAAATCGGGTTCTTGGCAGAACTTCCATTCTGATTCAGCGCTTGTTTGGGGTGCTTCTTGGAGACGATACATTTTAGTGGCGCTTGCGGAAGATGCAGAAGGTGAAAAAATCATGCGTGAATTGATCATGGAAGTAGATAAAATGTTAAAACCGAGTTAAGAATAGTTGTCTTTCATAAACCTCACAAAAACTTTTTTATCAAAGACTTTTGACATCCGAGAGGGTGAATATAGGAGGGTGCTGCTTATGCAGCTCAATATCTTCCTGATCATCTTTGCTCTTTTGATCATCAAGCCAGTGGTGAACGCCCAGTTCATTACCGTAATAGGCGTTAAGAAGCTGCCGCTCGTTTTTGTATTAGTAGCTATCAGTGCGATGGCTATCTCTACTATATACTCTAGAGCGCTCAACAGCAAATCGCTTAGGCGTGTAACCACCTCTACTTTGGTTATATCGATATCCTCTTTGGTAATAATCGGGTTGCTTCTGAGTTTCAATATCTCCCCCAATATTGTCCTCTATGTCCTATACATCGGAGTTGCGATATTCGGCGTGCTAGCTACTTCACAGTTTTGGATCATGGCCAACCTTGCGTTTGACGCACGAGAAGCTAAACGATTATTTAGTTTCATAGGAGCTGGACCTATAGCTGGAGGAGTAGCTGGAGGTTACCTCACCTCTGTATTGGCCAACTATATTCAAGGGATTAATCTGCTTTTTTTAGCTGCTGCCCTTTTGGCTATCTGTATTCCACTCAATAAAATCATATGGAAAGAGTACATCCAACCGCTAAATACCTTCAGAAAGAAAAAACGCTTAACAGATTTTGGCGATCACCCAATTTGGTTGATACGAAAATCAAAACACCTTACCTATCTCGCTTTAATAGTTGGTCTGAGCGTTTTGGTATCCAAGTTGGTCGAATTTCAATTCAGCAGTGTGGCAGCAATCACTTATCCAGATCCAGACGATCTGACTTCCTTCTTTGGTTTTTGGTTCTCTACGTTCAATGTGATTTCACTACTTATCCAGCTATTTCTTACACGCAGAATTGTAGGTACGTTTGGTGTTGGGAGCTCGCTGTTTGCTTTACCTGGGGGTATATTAGCTGGGTCCTTCTTATTACTATTTGCACCAGTTCTTTGGGCTGGCGTTTTCACGAAACTTTGGGAAGTCTCGGTAAAGCAATCCATCAACAAATCCGCCACAGAACTCCTCGCCTTGCCTATCCCTTTAGCTATTAAAAGTCAAACTAAGAGCTTCATTGATGTCTTTGTGGACTTAGCCGCTACGGGTGTTGCAGGTTTGCTATTGATATTTCTTGTGAATGGATTGGATCTATCGGTTCGATCTGTGAGTCTTCTTACATTGGCCATTATCGGATGTTGGTTATGGGTAGCCATTAAGGTCAGAGAAGAATATATAAACTCATTCAAATCCATTCTTACCAAAGCAGATAAGTCTGCAACGAATCAAATGCCCGACTTTGCCAACGTATCTGTTTTAAATGGGCTCAAAAAAGCTTTGGAATCAGGAACTACGGCGCAAATCTGCTATGTACTGGATAAAGTAAGGGAGGTACCAGATAAGCGTCTGTTCGACAATGTGTTTGCGCTACTCCACCACCCTTCTGCGCAAGTTCGTGCCAAGGCCCTAGAGGCTATTTACTATTTAGAAAAGACTGTAGATGTTAGCATTCTGGAAGGTCTATTGGTTGATCAGGACCAAGAGGTGCGTTACAAAGCATTCGCACAATTACTGCGGCAAACGACAGAAAACCGGATATTAAAAGCCCATAAATATTTGACTCATGCAGACCCATTGATCAGTGGTGCGGCTTTGGTGGGTTTAGCGGAGGAATGTCGTAATAATGATGAGATGAAAAAATCACTCAACATTGAAGGGCGCATCAACGAGAAGATGGATTATCTTCTTTTAACCGAAGACCCTCAAGTGCAGTATATGTACAAGGTGATGATCTTAAGATCCGCAGGACATGCCAATATCGAGGCATTCTATCCATATATCATGAATGGATTGGATGATGCGGACCCCAAGATTGTAAGAGAAGCTATTCAAGCTGCAGGGTATACGATGAATGTGCAATTCGTAGAACGAATAGCTTCTTTCCTTGTCAATAAAGAGATGAGATCCATTGCTCAGCAGTCTTTGTTGCACTACGGAGTAGGGATCATCAACGAGCTCGTAGAGCTTTCACAAAAAGCCACAATCAAAGCAGAGGTGGTTCATCAATTTCCTGCGGTGATCGAACTGATAGATTCTGCCTTGTCGGTTGAAGCTTTACTCTCATTTTTAAAAGTAGGTGATGTTGCACTTCGACTAGAAACCCTGCGATCGTTGAATACTATTCAAAGTGTATTTCCACATTTAAAAATTCAGAATAAAAACATCATCCATCATATTATAGAAGAGTCCAATGTCTATAAGCATATTTTGGGAGTACTCTACCAACAAAAGCAATTGATGCCTACTGAATCCTCTGCTGAGGTTATTGATGCACGTAGACGATTGACAGAGCTATTGGAACGACGACTCGATGGGACACTGGAGAGAATCTTCAGACTCATTGGTCTTAGATACCCTCCGGAGGATCCTATTAATCTTTATGAAGGCATTAAAAGTGTAAATGAGAGCACTAGAATAAATGCGGTGGAGTTTCTGGATAATCTTCTAGAACCTACTCTTAGAAAGTCATTGATGCCAATAGCTGAAACTGCATCCTTTGATACAATCTCAAAGGAAACCATCGAAAATCTAAAAGTACGCATTCCTGACGAACGTCAATGCCTCATACTACTCCTGGAAGGTCGTGATGCAAAACTGAAACTAGCTGTATTCCGGCTAATTTTAGTGGCCAAGATGACAGATTGCATTGACTTGGTAAAGCCATTTCTGCAAAGTCCAAACGAGCGACTAAGAGAACGCGCTCAGTTGGTCATCAAGGGACTAGAGTGATTTGGATTGTAGTTATAACAGATAGTAGATATTCAAATTGAATAACCAAATCATTTCCATAATGTCACCATCCTAAATAAAGAACTCATTTTTTTACAATCTTATAAGTTCTAATCTCATTTTTTTGAATTACGCGTAGTATATAGATCCCTGAATTTAAAAATTTAACATCCAAGGAACTATTCCCATTTAAGGATTTCTCTACTATCAAAACCTCACCAGCCATGGTTAGAAGCTCAAAACTATAAACACTTTCAGGAGCTATAATATTGAGGTAATCATCAAAGGGGTTTGGGAATAATTTAAATTCCTGTTCTTTAGTTTTCAGAACTGAAAATTCAAAACATGGAGTTGAAAAATCGCATGATTCATATTCTACCAAACAATAGTATGACCCTGACTTTGTTGGACTAAAAGAACTTGAACCAACTTCCAATGTTTCTTCAGAATTGCAATTAAACCAACTGTAATTGAACCCTTCTTTCAAGGGTACTGAAAGCCCACTATCTGAAAAAGTTATTTTACTTTCCAAAGAAGGCCTTTCATAAAAAGTAGTAGAAATGATGGTTGAGTTCGAGAAAAATGTAGTATCGACTAAAATATAAGAAGAGTCACAGCTGACAATTTGTGTCGTGTCAAATTCTAGTTGGAATTCAAAACAGTCCGTTTTGAAAAAACAAGACTCTAACTGCAGAATGCAATAATAAGACCCAGAAACTACAGGCCTAAATGAAGCTTTTCCTACTGCCAATGTATCAGAAGTATTACACTCTAGCCATGAGTATTTGGTGTTTTCGATATCAAAAACCGATAGCTCTCCTTGATTAAAACTTACCTCACTTTCTAGTGATGGTTTCTCATAAAATGTTGTAGAAATATTGGTTGAATTCGAGGAAAATGTAGTGTCAACTAAAATATAGGAAGAATCACAACTGACAATTTGTGTGGTGTCAAATTCTAGTTTAAAATCAAAACAGTCAGTCTCAAAAAAACATGATTCTAACTGCAAAATGCAATAATAAGATCCTGAAACTACGGGCCTAAATGAAGTTTTACCTACGGCTAATGTATCAGAAGTATTACACTCTAGCCATGAGTATTTGGAATTTTGGACAGTAAAAACCGATAGTTCTCCTTGATCAAAATTTATATCACTTTCCAAAATTGGTTTTTCGTACTGTGTGGTCATTATACGAATGGAGTTATTTATTAATACTGTATCAATCTTGACATAAGAAGTATCACAATTAATTTCCTTCAATGTTTCTCTTTGGACCAGAAATTCAATGCATTCAATAGTCTCAGAGCAAGCATCTTTCCCAATTATTACTTGAATATTTCGATCACTATTACTGAAATACGAATCTTGATTAAAAGCTAACGTATCGTTATTAGAGCAATCAATCCAAAAGTTGTAGGTGTAGTCCTTTTCACTTAACTCAATTCCGTTTTTCGCAAAGGAAAATTTAGTATCAATTTCTTGTTTCAGAAAAGAGTAGTAAGTTATTAAAGTAGTGTCTTGAGATAATTTTAAGGTATCGAAATAATTCTGAGTTTGAATACAAGTAAAGCTTTGAACCGTATCTTGGAGTAATACTTTATAATATTGATAATAAGTATTTGCTTTCTCCCAACCGCTTTGATCATTATTCCAAACGAAATAATTCTCTCTGATAAAATCCCCTTCATGTGTATAGTCACTAACATACTTCCATGATCCAGTTATTACATCTTTTGGAGATTCTCTATACCTTTCATAGAGTGTTTGATTACCATTATTATCAAACTCATAAATGGAATAATAGAAACTATAAAATTCCCCATTTCTATAATTCAACTCTCCTTGGAAAACTATGTTTTCGTTTTCATATATAATACTATCTGTCCTATTTAAAACCTCTCCATCAGGATTTGTGAGACCTACATATTGCTTTTCAATAGTTTTCATACCCTCACTATTATAGGTGTAAATTATTCTTCTATATGGAACAATATCATTCCACAAATTCAGATATGTATTGAAAGTTTGACTACTCTCAGTTTTCTGAACAACATTCTCATTACCATCATACACATAGTCATAGAAATTGTAACTATCAGGAACCCATTTAGAATTCTCAAACCTGTAATTCGTCTCTGATACCACATTTTTTCGCTCATCAAAGTGATATGTAAGGCGTGTAGAATCGCTTGTGTTGTTAAGGATATCATTTCTAATGACCTTTTGATTGGTGCTATCTGCATAGTACCAATAATAATTTAAGTTTTCCCAAATAATCTCACCATTATTATAGCCCCGATCGGTAACAAAAATTGATCTGCCTTCATCATCGTAAAGATTTTGATTTGTTAAATCCCAAGTCTTGCCATTCCATCTAAAACCTTCTCCTTTAATTTGTTGACCATTAGCATTATATTCCGAAATATCCCTTCGGCTGAGTGTTCCTAAGCTTTTGTCGAATTGCGAAAGGACGTCCCTTGTTTTTAAGACATTATCAGCATGGAATTGATATCGATATGCATATGTCTTGGTCCATGCACCATCAAGTAAATCAAATGAATTGATGGAGTCTAGTTGGTAATTATCATTGTAAAAACGAAGCGTATAACTACTCCAGATTGAATCTCCTTCAGGGCTAAATGAATAGCCCTTTGTTGAATCTCTTAAACTAAAAATCATTTTTCTAGGGGGTGTATTTCCCGCATTGTCAATAGATGCAATTTCAAATCCTGAAAGCACTATTATGATAAATATTACTAGGATTACATACCCTGATTTCAACATTACATTTTGAATTTTAAGATTGGAAACCTAGATATACTTACCAATATATGCAAAAATAGCTGAGCATCTCCAATCACATCACCCTACAAATCTTATCTATACTAGAAGCCAGCGCTGCGTGATCAGTCCCAGAATTCCTCTTGAGCACGTTACTCATCAGTACAACAAGATATGTGGACGCTCCATCAGGATGCTCAACGATCGCCACAGAGTTCATGAAATTATCAACGTTCCCTTTGTATTTGGCGCACTCATAGCCCTCCTCTGGCTTGCATTTATACAGGCTGCCAGATTTGAAATAGACTGCAGCTTTACTCAATTGTGGTGCAGAGGCATAACGTATCCTTCTATCGGTCATATACAGCAATCTTTTGATCTCAAGGCTGCTTTCTATGTCTATCACCTTTCCACGCTCCATGGCTACTAGGTATTTCATCAAACCTGAAGGTGTCCCAATGCTTCCACCCGTTCCTGGAATAAAAGAACCCGCCCCTTTCGTGAAAAACGCTCCAAGACGCCATTCGTCTTCAGAGATTCCTAACTCTCGTAATGGCTCATTTACAACATCGTTGGCAATTTGTGACAAAACACTTCTCGGAGTAGTTTTGAAATACTCATCAGCCTGTTCTTGTGTAAGCGTCGGATAATCTTGGCAAAAGGCACGCATCAAAACCGCCTCCCTCCAGCAAACACTTGCTGCTCCATTGTTACTCACAGACAGCATGTGATCAAGCCATTCATATAAGGTGAAAACATCCGTTTCTACCACCGTACGCTTCACGAGTTTCTTGGTCTCTACATTAAAAATAGGGACAGTGTGCTCATCAGACATGGCCCATTTTCCAGCCTTGACTTTCTTAGTTTTGAGCAGCTCCTGACGCTCTTCGAAAGAGTCTGGGTATATCTTCTTTAATTCTGTAAAGAAACCAGTAACCACGGCAATCTTACCCACACTCCCTGGCTGATATTGCCCCAATTCTTTCCTAGCTGCATAGCGAACAGGTTTACCCGGGGTAATATCCATAACCGCAATACTGTAGCTTTCGTCAAGATTTGGAAAAAGGGAGTTGATGGATCTCTGAAAACTTGGGGTAACGGCTGGTAATTTCTCCAAACTATCACCACGGCTCCCGAGCAGGTTCAACTCGATATCGCAAATTGACTTCTGAGCACCAAGGATAGGTTTATTGTCTGGCAGTTCACCAGCCATGATCATCTCCAAACGCTTCAGTCTGTTGATGCCTGTAGTCTCGTATCCATCTATGGGATAGATACTCGTACTTGAGGAGAGTAACAAAGCACCAAGCGTCAGCAATACTATTTGTAATCTCATTTTGAAAGGTTTATTTCTAAAGGTATGAGTTTCTCAGCTTCCAACTTCGGAGTGATGGACCTAAGGTATTCGGATGCCGCTGCACGTTTGTTTTCCACAAAAGGTCTCACCTGAAAAAGCCAAATTTTATCACCCACAAAACCCAACTCCACATCCAAAGGACCTTTCAATCCGATAGTCTCCAATTGCTCATTGAGAGAGATGGACATAGACCTAAGTGCTTCTAGTCTCGTCGGGGTAAGTATGCGCTCATCAAAGTCGGTGTGTAGCTTGACCACTCCTCCTGTAGCAGGGATACTCATATACTCTGGCTCGCGCGCTGGTGATAAAAGCAAATTGTCCAAATCTCTCTTCAACAACCAAGTCTCGCTCGATTGTCCTTCTACAGCGCCACCTACTCCCCTATTGAAAGCGACTGTGTTGTCCTTTGCATTGCCTGTGGACACGCCCTTTGTGATCAAAACACCAGAGCAGTCAGCATTCACACTCGGAATGATCAGTATTGAAGGAAAGACATTCTCTGGATTAAGTAGATACTTCTGTCTCCATTTATAACTCCGCTCGGTATAGGGAGATGCCCAAACGTCTTTGATACCTTGGAAGATTTTGTCCATAGACAATACATTGAAGAGGGTAAGATTTAGCCCTGCTCCTGTGAAGTCTTTCAAATCCTCCATATTCGTATCACTCCTGATAAATACTGGTACAGTACCCAGATCTTTACCAAACACTTCTTTGAAAAGTGCTTGAAGCTCAGACTTGAAGCTCTCTTGAAGTGGCATTTTCTTGATAGCATCTTGTAGCGTCTCTAATTGGCCAAGCACGAATTGCTCGATTACTAGATCAGTGCTATCCATTACCTTCATTTCCTCAGCAGTCTGGAAAGTAGCATTTAAGAACTCCCAATAGCTCATCCCTTGTTCTGGCATGGGTAGCTCAAAATGTGCTTTGAATATCGAAAATGGAATCACCAATCCTTCCACCACTTGTTCAGGAAACATTTGCTTGAGTTGGCCGAGGTTAGCGGCTTTGGGGCCACATACCTTTCCGGAGCTAGCTGCATTTACTTCTCTGAGATTTAGCACTTTTGGATTGTCCAAAGTCATCAACTCTACCGGAATACTAATTTTTTCTTCGCTACGTTGCTTTTTGCTAAAAAGCGCCTGTTCCATTGGCACCATCTCATCTGCAGACTTCATAATCACCGTACCCCGATTCGAAACTGCATAAAACACTTGCTTTCCAGCGTATGGCAATAGGTTGGTTAAATTTTCAGCTGAAAGTACCGCATTTGGAATACCTAGATTTCGTGCCAATAATTGGACGTGAGAAACCATATTTCCCTCAGTGACGGTGGCTATGCCCGCCACAGGTTTCAGGTCCGCTGGTGGTCTATTGAATACATATATTTTGTCGCTAGAGACTTCCAAGTCATCAGGGGATTGATTGGTAACAACTAGCTCTCCTAAAGCATAGCCGGAATTCAAACCACGAGCTGCGCTCTGGCCTGCTATACCCATGAGATTATTGGCAAAACCAGCCTGATCTGAAAAGAAATCACCCAAAACAGACACTGCACCCCCGAGCTGTAAGAGCACTGAAGCTCGTACTCGATCGTCTATAAAGCCATTGGCCAATGGTTCAAAACCACCAAAACGCTTCACTTCACTTTGATAATGAGCGCGAATCATACCTACTCCCCACTCTACACTTCTGCGGGCATTGTCTGAATAGTTACTGAGTTCTAAGAGCGTAAGCTGCTGTTTGTTTGATATAGTAAGTAGATTTTCCAATTGCTCCCATTCCCATTTCTCCAAATATCCAAATCCTGCAGAAGCTTTGGTCAAAGTGTAAATTTTATCCAGCTGACCTGCTAAAGTGGTAGGCTTCCAAATTGAAGCTTCTCTGTTCAAGAGGACCTCCAAGCGATTGGATGCATCAATAAGCGCAAGTCGCGTTGATGATTTCATAGCAGTGGTGATCTCTTGGCGAATACCCCACGCTGTGGCAGCCAACAAGGCTGCACGACGACTAGCATCTTGCTCAGACGGATAGCCATCAATCATCTCTTTCATGGTCTTGCTCAGCGGCCAACTATTTGGAAGTCTCTTCAGATAAACCTTGAAATCATTGATATCCACAGGCTTGTAAAGCAAGTTCATTTGCTCAATTAACTGAACAAACTGCTCATTCTGTTCTTTGCTGAGCTTTTGTGAATTTTTGGTCTGATATGCTTTGACTAGATCTATGTCTCCCTGATCTGGTTGACCGTGCAGCTTTACTCGCAGATCCATAAAGCTTGGTAGCTGGTCCGAAAGCTCTTTAGAAATAGCCCTAACCTCCAAAGCCACATTATTTTCGGCAGCATGAGGTATATCTTTGGCAGCTTGTCTGATCAAGAAGAAATACTCTCCGGCTCGCTTGCGATCCTCAAGTGTCCACATCAGGTAGCCTATACCCCAGTTTTCTTCGTCTTCTATTTGATACGCCCCTCGGTAATACTGTGCCCTGCGGTTGATCCATCCATTGTCATTGGCTCGGAGAAACTGCTCTAGTTGGTATTGCTTCATGCGTGAGCCTTGATTTTCTTCATCCCAAAAGTCCGCTATGACAGTGGTAGAAAGAATCTGACCTAGATATATATGATTGCTCACACCAAGTGCTACGACTTCATCACGGTACCGCGCATGCTGAACGCCTGGCTCTGGGCAGCGCTCCTGCGGGGCGACAGTGGTGCCATCGTTGCAAAACCAGCGAATGTCTCGGTAAGGTCCTTTAGACTCTGACTTGTAGGTGGTTATGAGTTTGGTGATTTCAACATCTGGGAGTTTGGCTTTGGTGGCTTTCTGATCAGCTTGACCAAAAACTGAAACCCCAACGATTAACATTCCTAGATATAAGGATATTTTCATTTGCATTATTAACCGATTATCTTCTTTTCAATCAAAATAAAGTTGAGCTCAAGGTATAATAACTATGGCACCTAACCTTTGTTTTGTGGATAAAGCAATGGACAAATGTCAAAGATTAAACAAAAGATGCGCTTTTATCAAAGCCTTCAAAAAGAATTTTTGAAACTCATTTCCTTCTAATGTCCTAATGAGACCCCATCACCGATTGCAATTCATGGCAGTAATAGATAGATTCACTTAAGCCAGCTTGTAATTTCCTTGGAAACTTATTTAACTGAGAATTCTAAAGGTGTTAGGGATGTTACCTTTGATCTCAAACTGATTGAAGCACCGTCAACTTCCCAAACATTCTCATTCAATGTGACATATAACACAATAACGGCGAAGAGTTCTGCTACAGATCAACAGACATTAAATTAATGAGATAAAAACACTATGAAATACTTTGCAATATTTGCTCTACTTCTAACACATCAAACTTTCTCTCAGAGTTTCACGGAGCGAGAACTCAAAACCACTATTGATGAAGTTACTATTTACGTTCAAAGTGGATTAGTAACTCGTACTGGTAAACTTGAAATCCCGGAAGGGAAATCAATCTTAAGGATTAAATCACTTTCTCCGCATATTGATGACAAAAGTGTTCAGGTAAAGGCAACAGGGGATTTCACCATTTTGTCAGTGAATCACAAACTCAATTACCTCAATAGACTAAAAAAAGATGAGAAAATCGATAGTCTAAATGATGAGATTGAATCCTTAGAGTTTAAAATATCTACAGCGGAATCTAGGTTGCAAATACTGTCTGAAAAACAAAGTCTACTTGATGAAAACAAGAATCTCGGAGGAGAAACCTCAGGAGCTTCATTAACGCAAATTAAGCAAGCTATTGAATTCTACGACCGAGAGCTTTCATCTATCAAATCGGAAGAGATTGATACAAAACTGAAGATCAAAGAACTGAATAAGAAGAAAATACAAATTCAAGAAGAAATCTCTAGCGTTCATGGAAATGATGAATTACCAACAGGAGAAATTGAAATAAGGATTGAATCAAGTGTCTTAAGCAAAGGAGTATTCAAAATCACATACTTGGTTGAGAACACAGGTTGGTACCCTAAGTATGATGTTAGAGTTGCCAGCGTGGATCGACCATTGGAGCTTAAATACAAAGCAGATATTTATCAGAATACTGGCGTTGATTGGGAAAATGTCAAACTAAAACTATCAAACGGAAACCCTAATCAAAGTGGGGTTGCACCAGAGCTCGAAACTTGGTATTTAAATTATGCTCGGAATACAATCCTGAATAGGTCTACCTATGGAGTTACTTCGAATTCAGTGCGAAACGTGTCAGGTAAAATTCTTGATGAAGATAACCAACCTCTTCCAGGGGCTAATGTTCATGTCAAAGGCACAACTATTGGAACAGTAACCGATATTGATGGTAACTACTCTTTGACTCTGCCAAATGGTGCAACACATTTAAAAGTTGCTTTTATCGGTTTTAAAACTCAAGAATTGCCAATAACATCACAAAATATCAATGTAAAGCTTGAACCTGATATGATGTCTTTAGAAGAAGTTGTAGTTATTGGATACGGGTCATCTAACAGATTGCAAGGCAAAGCAGCAGGAATTAGTATTCGTGGAAATAGTAGTATAGCAAAAGAAGCTGATTTAGTAACATCAACTACAATAGAAAATCAAACAACGGTTGAATTTGAAGTAGATGAACCCTATTCGATTAGAACGAATGGTGAAAAGCTCACAGTTGACTTGAATAGCTTTGAAATCGAAACAATCTATGAATACTACGCAGTTCCAAAGCTAGACAAAGATGCCTTTCTAATGGCTCGGATTATCAATTGGGATCAGTACCACCTACTAGAAGGTGAGGCAAATCTATATTTTGAAGATGCTTATGTTGGACGCTCAATCCTTGATGCTCGGTCATTAGATGACACCCTTAACATTTCTTTAGGTCGAGACAAAGGCATTGTAATTGGTCGAGAAAAAGTGGATGACTTTTCCAAACGAAAAACAATTGGAAGTAACAAGATTGAAAGCCGTGGATATAGGATAATTGCCCGGAACAAGAAATCGCAGAACATTAAGTTAACGATGTTCGATCAAATTCCTGTTGCTGCAATTAGTGGCATTACTGTATCATCTGTTGAACTTTCAAATGGGAAACTGGATGAGAAGACGGGCGAAGTGACTTGGGAACTTGAACTTCTCAGTCAGCAGCAAAAAGAATTAAACCTAAGCTATGAGGTAAAATACCCTAAGAACGAAAAAATAATTCTGGAATGAATAATCAAGATATAGCAAATTCTAAAAATGAAAATACGAACAGAGTTGTATCGTAGCTTCAAGCAAACTGGAAGTTTCCGTGTTTCTGGCTATTGGGGTATCATCATTCATCAGTTCCATGTTATTGGTTTTAGGACTGGAGTATTTCACCAAAGAGAAGGACTTCTCTCCATCACTTTCGTGAGACGCTACGCATAAAAAAAGCCCACTATCCAGATATTAAGGATAGTGGGCTTTCGCTTTTGTGATGCGATTATTTTGAAATCAGTTTACCTGACTGAATGGATTGACCATTGTTGGTCACGTTGAAGTAATAAACACCAGAACGCAGTTTGCTTGTTTCCAATGTAGTTGAATGATTCCTAATGTTCTTATTAATTAGTTCATTACCACTCACATCGTATAGTTTTAAGAAGCAATTGCTAATCTCCAAATCATCAGCCAATTGGATGTTAATCGAATTAATAAATGGATTTGGGTAAACCAAGACTTGGTTTTCGTTTGCCTCACTAAAAAGACTAACCCCTAGAACACATTCATCCAATGTAACACTCGTTTTGGCAGAAATACATCCACTAGCACTTTTTGCTGTCACATCATAGCTTCCTGCTGCCAATGCGGTAAATACACCAGTCGTATTGGTGTAAGTAGAACCATCAATGCTAAAGGAAAGACCAGTTTTGGTTGATAATATTGTGATTATTCCTGTTGGCCCAGCACATGTTGGCTGTGAAGTAACACTAGCGGTTGGCGCTGCAGGAGCAGTTGGTTGGGCAGTCACAATGACACTCGTTTTAGCAGAAATACATCCATCAACATTTTTAGCAGTAACATCATAAGATCCTGCTACGACAGTGGCAAATACGCCTGTTGTATTTGTATAAGTCGTACCATCGATACTGAAAATAAGACCTGTGACTGCTGAACTTACAGTGATTGTTCCCGTTGCTACCATACAACTTGGCTGTACAGTAACACTAGCCTTAGGTGCTGCAGGAGCTGCTGGTTGAGCATTGACTGTAACACTTGTTTTGGCTGAAATACATCCGTCAGCATTTTTTGAAGTCACATCATAAGGACCAACGGCCAATGAAGCAAATACACCCGTGGTGTTGGTATAAGTCGTACCATCAATGCTAAAAGTAAGTCCTGCTATAGCTGAGCTCACAGTGATTGTTCCTGTTGATACCGTACAGCTTGGTTGTACAGTCACACTAGCTGTCGGTGCTGCAGGTACTGCTGGTTGAGCAGTCACAGTTACACTTGCTTTAGCCGAAACACATCCACCAGCATTTTTAGCAGTCACATCATAAGGACCTGCTGCTACGGAGTTAAATACACCAGTGGTGTTGGTATAAGTCATACCGTCTATACTAAAAGTAAGGCCTGTAGTTGCTGAGCTTACGGTGATTGTTCCTGTTGCAACGGTACAGCTTGGCTGTGTTGTAACACTAGCTGTTGGTGCTGCAGGAGCTGCTGGTTGAGCAGTCACTGTTACACTTGCTTTGGCAGAAATACATCCACCAGCATTTTTTGCAGTCACATCATAAGGA
>CAYGOV010000001.1:0-469022 GCA_964351625.1 uncultured Marinoscillum sp. | reverse complement strand
CAATACTAAAGGTAAGTCCTGCTGTTGCTGAGCTTACGGTGATTGTTCCTGTTGCCACAGTACAGCTTGGCTGTGTTGTAACACTAGCCGTAGGTGCTGCAGGAGCTGCTGGTTGAGCAGTCACTGTAATACTTGCTTTGGCAGAAATACATCCACCAGCATTTTTTGCAGTCACATCATAAGGACCTGCTGCTACGGAGGTAAATACACCAGTAGTATTGGTATAAGTCATACCATCAATACTAAAGGTAAGTCCTGCTGTTGCTGAGCTTACGGTGATTGTTCCTGTTGCGACGGTACAGCTTGGCTGAGAAGTCACACTAGCTATAGGAGCTGGATTGGCCAATTGGGTTTCTATTGTTGCACTGGTAACTGTTGAAATACAACCATTGGTATTCTTTGCTGTCACATCATATACTCCCATATCAAGTGAAGAAAAAACACCTGAAGTATTGGTATAAGTAGAACCATCAATACTAAAAGTAAGACCTGTTGTTGATGAACTTACGGTGATCGTACCACTTGGAGTGGAGCAACCTGGTTGTGTTAAAGTAACCGTTGGTGCCGCTGGTCTTTGGGTTGTTGCCAAAGAAGCATTTGCGGAAGCAATCCCCATTTCACATACACCAGAAACAACAACGTTATAATCTGATGCAACATCAGCTGTATTAATGGCATAGACGGTCAGCATTGCTGATTTCGCCCCAGCGATATTTCCTGTGTTACTTAAGTTAACAGCCCCTTTTCTCCATTGGTAGGTTAGGCCCTCCCCTGTCGCAACTACTGAAAAGCTCACTGAGCTTCCCTGACATGCGGTTTGATCAGTAGGTTCGGTATCGATGATTATGGTATTGCTAATAGTCAATGAAACATTTGAAGAAGCAATAGCTCGTCCACATGTTTCTGAAACCACTACATTATAATCAGATACAGCATCAGCTTGTGCCACTGCACTTATAGTGAGCATCGCAGATGTAGCACCTGAAATATTACCAGCGTTTGTCAAGTTTAATGAGCCTTTTCTCCATTGATAAGTAAGACCGTCACCAGTAGCAGCTACTGAAAAGCTTGCAGAGTTGCCTGCTGCACATACTGCTTGGCTTACAGGTGCTTTAGCGATGGTAGGAACTGGATGAAAAGACAATGAAGTGTTTTCTGTAGTATCAGAAGGCTCAAGCGCATCGAATACCAACACATTGTAATCAGAACCTATATCAGAAATACCTACGGATTTAATAATTAGCGTATCACTGGTGACACCTGAAATATTTCCATTGTTCATTAAGTTTTCAGATCCTCTTCTCCACTGATAAGTATATGAACCCTTACCAATTGCGGAGACTACTAAACCTACTGAATCACCATCACAAACAACCTTGTTTTCTGGACTGATACCAACCAAAGGTATCGGCAATACAGTTTTCATACCCGTGGTAGAAACAGAACCATTTGTGGTAAGCGCTCTGCCATCAATACTTGAGCCCTTCAGTAGGTCAATGGCGCCATTATTGGCGATGATCGTTCCATTAAAAACTGAACTATCTCCAATACTTACAGCTCCATTTACCATCCAATAGACATTTTTGGCTTGTGTTCCGTTTTTCAAAATCACTTTTGAATGTACGCCTGACGCAAAAGCACCATAGGTTTTAATGATAAACACAGCATCCTCATTTCCTGAGGCATTTAAAACCACTGTATCTGTGAAAGTAACTGCCGAATTCATGACATATGAATGAGGTGTTAGCACCAAATTGTGCCCAAACTGAGCTGGAGACAATAATTCAATATCTGCGGTAAGGTTACTCAATGAGTTATAAACCAACAATAAATCTGCAGCCCCTCCCGCTGTAGCAGGGTTCATACCTTCAATATTGCCCGAAACATATAATGGATTAAATCCTGTTGGCAAAGCGGTATTGCTACCTACGCTACCTTCTACATGCGAGGTGCCATCATCAGAAACATCTCCTATCGTTGAGAAAACCGCATATTGCTTTGATTCCACAAATACCGGAGCAGCAGGACCTGTAGGTAATGGAGCAGTGATATTTACAGGTAAGTATGCTTTTAAGCCTATGTCGCCATTATTGACGGTCACTTCACCATTAATAGTAAGTGCTCTTCCTTCTAGATCATTGCCAACCGACATGGATATAGATCCACCCGCGATAATCGTACCCTTCATGATGGTGTTGGCACCTATACTTACGGCACCAGTTACATACCAAAACACATTAGATGCCTGTGCACCATTGATTAATTTGACCTGTGCGTTTACACTTGTGCTCAAAGCATATACAGGTGGTCCTGCAGGCATTTTAAAAATGAACACTGCATTTGGATTTCCCTGTGCATCTAAAATGATGCTCTTGTTTAGCGAAGTGGCGCCCGGCAATTGGTAAGTTCCAGCGATAAACGTAGAATCATTACCCAATACAGGATTCACGATGGAAGAATCAGGAATAGCAGCAGCTAGAAAATCATATGCCGCCTGTACATCAATTGCACATTGGCTGGTTTGTTGACCACCAGCATACATTACACCATTTACGTTTCCGAAATTAGTATTCGAACCACTATTGGTACCTACATGACCAGTGAGTAATGTGAGATACTGATAGGTCCCTATGTTTTGCATTGCCCCTACCGAAGTGTAGAGAACAAAATCTTTGGCTGTCCCGAGTTCGGGAGCCTGAGCGTAAATGTTGCTCGAAAGCAACAGTAGGGTTACCGCTCTTGCGATATGTAAAAGTCCTTTTTTCATATAATTTGTATTTCGTTTTGTGGATGGAAATCCACTTTCCAAGGTTACCGCTTATAAGGGCGCATTGCGTTACACAATTATTCCTATGACTTACACATATCACACATTTGAGTCTGGTTAGAAAAGGAAAAGGCTGACCTTTTGGGAATAAGGTAAGCAGGTGTGATCAACTCTTACACCTGTCGTAGGTAGTGCTATTTATTGCAATTGGTGGTGAGATGGATTAGTTTGTGAGGAGAAACTGAAAGGATTAATCCGTCTATAGCCGTTTACTTCGTTTATAGACGAATCAGTCATGGGAATCGAAAAAAATTGATACAGATTTAAGGTGCATATGTGACATTTAGTTACATACTCGGGTGTTGGATCGCATTCCTAAAACACAATGGACAGTAGAACTCGGCAAGTATTAGAATTGGAGGAACTCGAGAAGTTTGAGGATGCATTTCACGCATATGAACTTCTAGATTATCAAAATACCTTCGAACATTGGAAACCTTTTTACTTTTTCCTTTGGTATATGAACGTTGAAGATGTTCCACTTGGAACTACGAAATTGATAGAGAAATACAATCTCGATGAAAAACTGAAAAAAGTCACCAACATTGGATTCCGACAGTTCTCAGCTAACTCGCAATTTAAATTTGTAGCTGGTTACACCATTTCATTATTCCCATACTACTATGGAGATTATGAAGAATGGGAAAACAAGGGAAACGAACTTTTGAAGGCAGCTTATGAACAGGAACCTGACAACATTATATTTGAACTGGCTTTCAATGGAAGTTCTTTCGGTTCTAACGAGCAATACAACAAAACGAAACCGAAAGCTTCTGAAGCAATACGAGTTGAATTCTCAGGAAAAGGCCTTCTTAATTCCTATTTTGGAGAGGTATTGGGAACAAAATAAACGACGCTCCAACAGTAAACAATATATACAAGGCATGTACCAAAGTGCCTTATGCCAGCTTCGGCGAAACTTTCCCAATTCACTTCCCATTCTGGAAACCTCTTTGTTTCTTAGCAGCCTCCATCCTTCCAGCATTTTACCTTTGGAACGCATTTCTTCATAGTGGGTGTTGGGCAGTTTCGCTACATTCGCTACATTAGTGCACTTTGCATGCTCGGCGCGCACACCCACTGGTTTTGCGTTGGATTCAATCTTAAAAAAACGAAACGATAGTGCTTTCTAAAAAGGCAAAATATGCGATCAATGCACTTGTTTATATTGCTAAGAACAAGGAAGAACAACCTATATCAGTAAGTAGAATTTCGGTAGAACAGAACATTCCCCTGAAATTTCTTGAGGCTATTTTGACCGAACTTAAAAATGCTCGAATCCTAAAAAGCAAAAAAGGCAAAAATGGAGGCTATTCTCTCAATGGAACTCCTGAAGAAATCCATATGGCAAAAATCATGCGTCTGCTTGATGGTGCTATTGGATTACTTCCTTGTGTCACGTACGATTTTTATGAAAGATGTGAAGAATGCATCGACGAAGAAACTTGCGGCATCCGCCAAGTAGCAATGGAAATCCGAAATGAAACTGTGAATCTCCTAAAGGCTGCTACACTTGCAGATATCATCAAAAGAGAGAAAAAGCTCATGGGTTAATTTTTTCTTAATTTATTTATCCTACTACTTTGATAGGATATATAGGTTAATATAAATTTGCTCCGTTAAAATTCAAAAACGACGAGTAATGATTAAACCCACAGGCATTTTGGTGCTAATTCTAACCCTGACCTCCACAACGCTTGTAGCTCAGAAAAATATTGAAACACAACAACTCCTTTGGGTGCGCTACTCTCTAAAATTGAAGCTCAATGACAATTATCAAATTAGACAAGAAATCGAGGAAAGAACTTATTGGTTTCCTTGGAGGCAGCATCAATTCGTATCAAGAACCCATTTAGAAAGAAAACTTGGAAAAGGATGGAATACAGGAGCTGGGTTTACCTATTTCATTCAATCGCTTCCTCATGACCCCACTGCAACTAATTATACAAACCAACTCGAATTACGTCCACAACTCGAAATGGCGAATAAGCAAACTGTGTCAGAAAAAATAAGTCTGCATCATCGTTACTGGAGTGAATTTCGATTTTTCGAACAACCCGATGGTTCATTAGAATATGGCAATACAAGGCTACGATACAAACTAGAACTAAGCTATTCCCCAATACCTCAACTCACCCTTAGAGCATTTGATGAAATCCACATAAACATTGGTAGAAAAATCGACCAAAATGTATTCGACCAAAATAGATACGGTACAAGTATTCAATATAAACCGCTCGAAAATTTAGGTTTAGAACTTGGCTATTTTAATTGGTTCCAACAACGAAAATCAGGAATTGACTTCTATAACCGTCATATTATAAGGTTTACTCTTCACCAATCCATCAACTTAAAAAAAGTCAAATAACATGTCAGCTGAAGCGATCATCACCATTTGCGTAATTCTTGCAGCAATCACCCTTTTTGCAACTGAATTTATTTCAGTAGATCTGGTTGCATTGCTAATTATGGTAACCTTAATATTGACAGGCGTCATAACTCCTGACCAAGGTGTAGAAGGATTTAGCAACAAAGCCACCATTACAGTCGCTTTTATGTTTGTCATTAGCGCGGCCTTATTGAAGACAGGTGCCCTACAGAATCTAGCAAATCACCTATCCAAAACATTTCGTTATAATTTCAATATAGGATTGCTATTGATGATGATTCTCATTGCCTTTATTTCGGCATTCATCAATAATACTCCGGTAGTGGCAATTTTCATTCCTGTGATTGTACAAATCGCCCATTCATCAGGTCAGAGTCCTTCCAAAATGTTGATACCACTTTCGTTTGCTTCCATTTTTGGTGGTTGTTGTACCCTCATTGGTACTTCAACCAATATATTAGTGAGCGGTATAGCGGAAAAACAGGGTCTCGAACCAATTTCGATGTTCGAAATGGCACCCATGGGTTTGATATTTCTAGTGGTAGGTATATTGTATATGGTTTTCATAGGGATCAAACTATTACCTGATAGAAATGGATCTTCGGATCTAGAATCTAAATTTGGAGTACGTAATTACCTGACAGAGATCGAGTTACTCCCTGCATCTGATTCTATAGGTCAAAGCTTAATGAATTCTTCTTTAGTTAAGGAACTGGAGATGGATGTGATTGAAATAAGGCGAAATGAAAGCCGTTTTAGCGTACCACAAGGTGACTTTGTGTTGATGGCACATGATATTCTTAAAATCCGCTGTGATGTGGAAAAAATAAAATTACTGAAAGACCATCTCAAGATTCATGAAACACCTAAAATGAGAATTGGAGAAGAAAATCTGAAAGAAAATAATTCAACTCTTGTAGAAATGGTGATAACAGCCAATTCTGAAATAGATGGTAAAAATTTAAAAGAAACTGATTTCAGAAGGCGATATCGTGCTGTCCCACTAGCTATCATGCATAGAGAAGAAGTCTTGCGTGACCACTTATATGAGGTGAACTTAAAAGCAGGTGACGTGATTCTAGCTGAAGTAAAGAATCACTACGTAAAGGAATTGAGGAAACTAGAAGGCGAACAGGATTCACCATTCGTTCTGCTTTCAGAAAGTGCCATTCAGGACTTTGATAAAAGAAAATTTGCAATTGTAATGAGCGTTATCATTGCAGTAATTGCCCTCGCCACAGCAGACATTCTTCACATTATGGTCGGGACCATCGCAGGTGTGACCTTATTGGCTTTGCTTAATATCTTAACTCTAAAAGAAGCATATGAGGCCATCAGCTGGAAAATTGTTTTCTTATTGGCGGGTGCATTAAGCCTTGGGACTGCTATAACTAATACTGGTTTAGATCGACTAATAGGAGACAGTTTAGTCGCTAACCTAGGTCCATTAGGTCCAGTAGCAATCGTGTCTGGCTTGTATCTGGTAACCTCCCTACTCACAGAAATAATGTCTAACAACGCCACGGCTGCATTGCTAGCCCCAATCGCAATAGCAACTGCAAATAGTTTAGGACTGAGCCCCATGCCATTTTTAATGGCTATCACTTTTGCAGCCTCAGCCAGTTTTATGACTCCAGTTGGTTACCAAACCAACACCATGGTATATAGCGCAGGACAATACAAGTTCATGGACTTTATCAAGGTAGGCACATTATTGAACATCCTTTTTTGGATAATCGCAACATTGTTTATCCCTTTAATTTACTCGTTTTGAATTTTAGTAAGTAGGGATTTATACCCCTCCAATAACAAGACTGTGAAGCGATTCACTAGCCTCGGTTCGTGTCTCATGAATCGAAAATCTAAAGCTTAATCGTGGAGACCCAAACTCGGTCAAAATAATTATCAAGCCAACGGAGCGATTGACCGATTAGTCATCCCGAGCAAATGCGAAGATGGGTTCTTCTCTCACAAATAGTCCTGCAATGCGATTAAAAGAAACAATCCGCATAAAAACCACTGTATATACATCAGGACCTTATCCAAAATGACTTTGCTTTTCTGTGTCATTGTTGTACTGTTTATATAGGTAACAATATTCCAAAAACTGACATACAATTATTACAGTAAATCACCGATTTTTAGATTTAAGTGAATTACCTAGATGAGTGATTTATAAGCAATTCTCATTAGCTATCATTTCAATATTACTACTGTTCAAAAACAAGAGTGTGACTTTAAATTGGGGGCTGGCCTTCACACGCTCTGCGCACCAAACTGATGATAAGGAGAAGTAGCGTGAGATTCTAAATGAAATATAATCAATGATGGACGTAGGTAAACTCAAAACAACCATGACCAGAAAAAGCAATTTGAGATTTTACTTATTCACACGGAAAAAATACCCGTTCACTTAATCATTAATGTGCATTACCGTTCTTTAAAAAAATTTATTAATCAGACGATTTAAATTACTCCTATTCAAAATATCCAGTTAAAAAAAACAGATTTAACCCAGTACTAATTCATTTAAAATATTAGGATCATTTTTAAGATTTCCATTAAATCAAATCCTCTCTCCTGTTGGAACCCTTCTTATACGACAAACTCAAACACGCCCTAAACACTTCAGCATCTGGTGTAATTATATGTGACGTACACGGCGTAATAGAGTGGGTAAACCATGGATTTACGGCAATGACGGGTTACCTGCTTGAGGAGATCATCGGCAAAAAACCAGGATCATTTCTTCAAGGTCCTAATACTGATCAGGACACTATTAAACAAATGAGTGTCGCACTGGCAAATCGAGAGTCTTTTAATGTGGAAATATTAAACTATCATCGAGATGGTTCTGAAATGTTTATCAACTTGATATGTGATCCAATATATGACGAGTCTAGAGATTGTGTCGGTTTTTTAGCATTCCAACCAAACATTACCGAGGAGAAAAGGAGAGAAATCACGAAGCGAAATGAATATTTAAAATTGATCCCAGAAGTTTTTGAAGGATGGACATACCCCATGATTTTGGTTGATGACAAAAAGCAAATACGCTCTGTCAATAGTGCCACACTTACACTTTTAGGATATCAGAAGGAAGTCTTCTTGAATTTCAACATGGAAGACATTGTCTTAGATTTGGCCAGCTTTCATTCTAACCCACTTACAAATCAAGTCGGTAAAATGACATTAGTTCATAAGGATGGAACTGAGTTGAAAGTAGACTACATAACATCTCATGATGTCATCAAAGGAATCCATCTCTTCATATTGATTGACATAAAGGATAAACTAAAGCATGAAGAGGTGATGGCCACTAAGACTTCACACCTTGAAAAATTGAACAAAGAGAACTTACAAATCTTATCTACACTTTCCCACGATATCGCCGGCCCAATGCAGAATCTGGGAAATATCATTTCTCTTTTGAAAGATAATGAACTTAGTAAAGAGCAATTTGACCTCTTCTTAGATGAGGTAATCACTTCTTTTAGCAACACCAAAGACTTCCTCAAAAACATAATCTCTTGGTCCAGCAATCAAATACATGGCATTAAAATCAACATCGAACCAGTTGATCTTGATGCCATCGTAAAATTACAAATCGACTTTCATCAATCTATGGTGAGACACATCAGCTTGAAAGCTCATGTCCAATCTCCAATGACTATACACACCGACCCGAAAATAGTAAGTCTCGTTTTACGCAATCTCATTTCCAATGCAATTAAATTTTGCAAAAGTGGGGATGAAATAGAGGTGAAAGTGGTTAAAAACGATGATCAAGTTGTAATATCCGTCATTGATACTGGAGCAGGTATTCATCCAGATGATATTAATCAAATATTCGATATCAATTTTTCCAAAAGCACGAAATCGAATCCAACTGGTTATGGTCTAGGGTTGAATATTTGCAAGGAATTCTTAGAAATGATGGGAGAAAAAATTTGGGTAGAAAGCAAGTTGAATGAGGGAACCGCTTTCCATTTTACACTCAGCCAGAAATCAATAGTTGCTTCTTAAAAACAATCGATACCTACGCTCAAAGTGTTGAAATAGGATTAGTTAAACCCATTTCTGAAAAATGTTGCACCTTAAACTCACGGAGATCTCCAAAGTGGAAATTACTAAATTAGATCTCCTCTCTCACATACACTCCTGATCATAGATAAATACATGTTTGGCGAAATCCTTCCACTTCATTTCTTCACCTTGAAGTGCCTCACACACACCATACATTGTCTTTGAACCCTCTTCGGTGTATTTGCCTTTGCGAATCAGCAAAGGACGAGCACCAGCGGCCAGGGAAACTAGGTAAGAGTCATCGTCTCCACCAGTTAATTTCACCGAGCCAGATGACATGCTCATGGTTTCACCAGCATTCGGATTCTTGTAAACTTTAATTTTAGAATCAAACCCGGGATTAAGCAACTGTGTTAGCATGTAGCGCTCCCTATTACCAGGAAGCTGAATTCTCTCATAGATCACCCAGTCTGTTTTTACCACTTTGAGAAACGCTTCATTCTGAGCACGCTGCATCGTCGTGATCAGAGCCATATCTTCATGTCTGGCCATGACATCAGGCGTCACTGCCAAACTTTTAATATCCATGATTTTAAACTTGCTCTTGACTGCATCAGTTTTGATAGTAAAGCCTGATAAATTCCCATTCGTCAGGGTTACATTGGAAATCCAACCAGAAACGGTATCTCCAGCATTGGTGACGACATAGGCCTCTTCATTTTGTAAAATCTGATCTTGAGGGAGCTGCTGTACGAGAAACTGAGCCTGCGAACCCAAGCCTAGCATGGCGAAAAAGAGAAAAAGCGAAGTTGATTTCATGGTATTTTTTTTGGCAATTTCCGTTACAGTTTTGGTATTTACAAGTAATGATCAAAGCAAATTATATGATTACACAAGTGAATTGTCGTATCAAAAAATCTCACTTGCTATCGTAACAAGAATGGCGTTTCTCTGTTAATTATGGATAATACGGTGGTTAAAATGGTCTTTGGCCTCCGATTTTTGTACCTTTGCGCACCAATCAATCAGGAACTACCCTATCTCTTTTAAAAACAACCAAACCACACTCCACCAAAACTTTTTGTCGCACCCCCGCGCAAACGAAAGGAGGATTCTGTGATTTGGGATATCATAATTTTCGTCATTTATGTGCTACTGGTCTTTGCAGTAGGCATCTATTTCTACAATCAAAACAAAACCTCTGATGACTTTTATGTAGCCAGTAGAGATGTCAATAGCTGGCACATAGGACTTTCGGTAGTCGCTACGGATGTAGGAGGTGGATTCTCCATTGGGCTTGGTGGCCTTGGATTCACCATGGGGCTTTCAGGTTCTTGGTTGCTCTTCACAGGTTTCATTGGCGCATGGATGGCTGCAGTCTGGTTGATTCCTAAAGTCTTTGCGCTTCCGCATATTGGTAAACTCTCTACCCTACCCCAAATCTTCAAGCACTTTTATGGTGCCAAAGTAGCGGTACTGGCGGGCGTCATTACTACGATTGGCTATCTGAGCTTTACCAGTTCTCAAATCATAGCTGGAGCTAAACTAGCTGCCGGTACTTTTCCTGCTATCTCTGTCTCAAGTGCGGTTCTCATTATGGGAGCTGTCGCTATTGGTTATACCATTCTCGGAGGCTTGAAAGCAGTAATCTACACGGATACGGTTCAGTGGATCGTCCTTATGGCTGGCTTGCTGTTCGCAGGTATTCCTTTCGCTTACTTCGCCATTGGAGGATGGGACGGCATCACATCCGTAGTTTCAGCTGATGCGCTTTCTCTCACCAATGTGACTACCAAACAACTCATCAATTGGTCCATTACCATAATCCCGATCTGGTTTGTGGGAATGACGCTCTACCAGCGGATTTTTGCCAGTCGAGGTGAGAAAGAAGCCCAGAAAGCTTGGTTCATCGCAGGGTTTTTTGAGTACCCAATCATGGCTTTCCTAGGTGTGATCTTAGGGCTGTTTGCCAAAGTAGCTTTTGATCAGGGAGTATTTACCGATGTAGGTTTTGCACCCGGATCATCGATAGATCCAGAATTGGGATTGCCGCTTTTACTAAGAACTGTCTTGCCACACGGATTGATGGGATTGGTACTCGCAGCCTATTTCTCTGCTGTGATGTCCACTGCAGATAGTTGCCTCATGGCCAGTTCGGGATCGTTGCTTACTGATATTTTGGGCGTCAAGCCACCTACTGAGGAGATGGACAAAAAATCACTCCGTCATTCGCAGCTCGCCACACTTGCGATAGGCGTATTGGCTTTGTTGATTGCATTGGTTTTAGAAAATGTATTAGAAGCCATGCTATTCTCTTATGCCTTTATGGTGTCTGGTCTATTCGTGCCAATTGTCGGTGCCTTCTATTGGAAAAGGTCTACCGCCAAAGGTGCCATGGCTGCTATGATCGCCGGTGGAACAGTCACCACCACACTTACGTTATTAGGTATTAACCTATTTGGCTTTGACCCGAACTTATACGGGATTCTAGCCGCTCTTGCCCTATTTATTCTTTTTGCTAACCATAGAAAATAAACACATGAATTTTATAAAATATACCCCTTTCAACACTGTAGGAATGATCGAGCGTGATCGCATTGCGCAATTTCTATTTGAACATCTTGACGAATTCGGAGACAAAAAAGAGGACATCTTACTGTGCATAGACTATGCCTTGCAATCTGGAAGCCATCCGGGCGGACTCATTTTGCTAGCAGAGGAAAACGGCCAAATAGTGGGTGCCACGATTGTCAATCGTACGGGTATGACAGGCTACATTCCAGACAACATATTGGTCTATATTGCCATCCACAAAGATCAGCGAGGCAAAGGTTTGGGAAAACAACTCATGCAACAAGCTATGGACTCCACAACTGGTGATATCGCGCTGCACGTAGAGTCAAATAACCCCGCCAAGCATCTCTACGAAAAATTAGGCTTTAGCAATAAGTACCTTGAAATGAGATGGAAACGAAACGCATGAACCACTACATAGCATTCCGAAAGGAACTGCACCAACACCCCGAAATCTCCACTCAGGAGTTTGAAACACAAACGAGAATTCTCTCTTTCTTAGCAGGTCTGGGCGTTAGCAATGCCCATCCTATCGGCGGCACAGGCGTGATTGTGAAGTTCGTTGGGAACCATACGGGCCCTACTCTCTTACTGCGATGTGATACAGACGCACTGCCCATTCAGGAGACCAATGAATTTGAACACCAGTCGAGGAATCCTGGCGTATCACATAAATGCGGTCACGACGGACATAGCACCATCATGGCTGCTGTGGCAAGTCATCTAGTGGCGAATCCTATTACTGCTGGTAAAGTGGTCTTACTTTTCCAACCTGCGGAGGAAAATGGTCATGGAGCAAAAGCGGTATTGGCTGATAAACTCTTTGATTTTGAGCCGGATCTGGTGTTTGCACTACACAATGTACCTGGCTTTCCTTTGGATCAAGTGGTGGTGAAAGAAGGCGCATTCACGCCTGCAGTGAAAAGCATAATCGTAAAGCTGAATGGTAAAACATCCCACGCAGCAGAGCCAGAGCTGGGTCTCAATCCTGCTATGGCTATTGCCGAATTAATTCAGTTTTTCGCGGAAGTGAGCCAACCCGATCTTACGCGAGATGATTTCGCCTTGACCACTCCTGTTCATGTGCATATGGGTGAGAAATCTTACGGCGTATCTGCCGGTCATGGCGAGGTGCACTATACCATCCGCACATGGAACAGCCAAGCGATGGATCAAATAGCCAAAGCGTCTATAGATGCCTCCAATGAAATAGCTGCAAAGCATGGGTTGACGGCAGACATTAGTTGGACAGAAGAGTTTTTCTCAAATCAAAACGATCCTAAGGCGGTAGACATCATCAGAAAATCAGCATTGGATAACGATCTAGAGATTAACGAAAAGCCAACTCCTTTCAAATGGGGAGAAGATTTTGGGCTTTTTACTGAAAAGTACAAAGGCGCCATGTTTGGTCTGGGAGCGGGCGAGACACATCCTGCCTTGCACAATCCAGATTACGACTTTCCAGACGAGCTCATCCAGAGTGGCTCTCAAATGTTTATTCGCATTATAGAAAACGCACTCCATGTCTAGCACCTCCACCATCACGCTAAGCAAAAAGGCCTTAGCAGGAAATCTTAAGTTTATCAGAGACTTTTTTGACCCTAAAGTCAGGATCTCCTCTGTCGTGAAAGGCAACGCATACGGCCATGGAATAGAACAATTGGTACCCATGGCTGAAGCAAATGGTATCGATCACTTCTCGGTACACAGCATAGACGAGGCGCATCTGGTGCACGAGGTAAAGAATAATACTTCTACCGAGATCATGATCATGGGCTATCTCAGTGATGCGGATATGGAGTGGGTGTTGAAAAACAAAGTCTCATTCTTCGTTTTTGATTTTGATCGACTGCACTGCGCGGCGAATACAGCGAAGGCTTTGGGCTTGAAAGCTAGGGTACATATCGAACTGGAGACTGGCATGAACCGTACGGGTTTTGGTCCTGAGCACATGGAGGAACTATCAGCCGCACTCCTCGCAAACAAGAATCACGTCATCTTCGAAGGGCTATGTACGCATTTCGCTGGAGCGGAAAACATCTCCAATCTAAAGCGGGTAGAAAAGCAAAAAGAGCAATTTATGGCGCTGAGTGAGTTACTTCGCGCCAAAGGTCTTAAACCCAAAATCAAGCACACCTGCTGCTCTGCGGCGAGCATGCGAATGCCAGAAATGCACCTTGATTTGGTACGGATAGGCATTCTTCAATATGGTTTTTGGCCCAGCCAAGAGACCTTCATAGAATACATCAATAAACATAATCTCAAAGAAGATCCTCTAAAACGAGTCATCGAATGGACGACAGAAGTGATGAATATCAAACTGGTGAAATCCAATGAATTCATCGGCTATGGCACCACATATCTTGCTCAACGAGATACAAGAATCGCCATCATTCCAGTAGGCTATTCGCATGGATTTAGTCGTTCATTGAGCAATCAAGGACGATTACTATTGAACGGAATCAGGGTTCAGGTGGTTGGTATGGTGAATATGAACAACCTCGCAATCGACATTACCGACATACCCAACGTGCATAAAGGTGATTGTGTGACCATCATAGGTAAAAATGGCGAACTGGAAGTTTCGGTATCTTCCTTCAGTGAAATGAGTGACCAGCTGAATTACGAACTACTCACACGCTTGCCTTCAAAAATCCCTAGATTAATTAAGTGACATGGCTTTTATAGAACTGTACAAAGACAAACTAAGTAAGAATTACCGTTTCCTCGATGCGCTCTTCAAAGAGCACAACATTGAGTGGGCAGTAGTATCCAAACTGCTTTGCGGCAATGAAAAATACCTTACGGAGCTGATCAGCCTCGGACCAAAAGAGATCTGTGACTCCCGAATCAGCAATCTCCGGACGATCAAAAAGATCAATCCAGACATAGCCACGGTCTATATCAAACCACCCGCTAAGCAAAGCATCCCCAATCTGGTAAAGTACGCTGACGCCAGCTTCAATACGGAGTACAAAACCATCAAATGGATCTCTGACGAGGCGGTGAAGCAAAACAAAACCCACAAAGTGATTATCATGATCGAGCTTGGCGACCTGCGCGAAGGAATCATGGGCGATCATTTGCTGGACTTCTACGCTTCCGTGTTTGAGTTGCCGAATATCAAAGTGACGGGCATAGGCTCCAACCTCAACTGTCTCTATGGCGTGATGCCGTCTGAAGACAAACTCATCCAACTGAGCCTCTACAAGCAGCTTATCGAAGCAAAATTCAATCGAAAAATCCCATGGGTCACTGGTGGAACGTCTGTTGTGATCCCGCTGGTATTTAGACATCAGATCCCGAATGGAATCAATCATTTCCGCATAGGCGAAACGTTATTTTTCGGCGTGGACTTGGTAAACCGCGAGACCATCCAAGGGATGGAAAGTGAAGTTTTCAAACTCTTCACAGAGATCATTGAGATCACCGAGAAGCCCAAAGTGCCTAGCGGCGAACTTGATGTCAACCCTTCTGGTGAGGCCTTCGAGGTAAACGAAGAAGACTATGGTAAGAAGTCTTACCGAGCGATTATCGATGTGGGCTTATTGGATGTTGCAGAGCAGTATCTGATCCCAGAAGATGATTCCCTCACGCTCAGTGGTGCCAGCTCTGATATGCTCATCGTAGATCTAGGTGAGAAAAGCGGCAAATACAAAGTAGGAGACCTTATTTCCTTTAACCTTAAGTATATGGGCGCCCTTAGCCTATTTAATTCTGATTATATAGAGAAGCGAATTGTTTAGAATTCTGCCTTCTTTTGGTGTGTGGCATTGGACGCTTACGCGAAAGTGTAAATGGTAGTATTGAGATTTGGTTTCTACCTCCAAGTCATGCTAAGTGTGTTATATTCGTTGTTACCTAGCAGCAGTGCTACTTGCAAAGACATGAGCATTTGACGAACTTTATTTCATGATTAAAAAAGTCTATATCGACACTTCTGTGGTTGGAGGTATTTTGATGAAGAATTCGAATTCTGGACTAAAATTTTCTTTGAATCTGTTAAGAAACATGAGTTTCAGATAGTCATATCTGAAATTCTAACCGAAGAGTTAAAGCATGCTCCTGAATTCATCCGTGACTTTATAGACGAATTTCCAGATGAACATAAAGTTTATGTGGAGCTAACAAGTGATATAGAAGCATTGGCGAGAAAGTACATTAATAGCCAGATAGTTGGTATTAAAAGTCTGGTGGATTGCCGACATATTGCAACCGCAACTGTAAACGAAATCGAGATTTTAACAAGTTGGAATTTCAAGCATATTGTTAACCTTAACAAGATTCACCTTTATAACGGAGTGAATTTACAGAACGGCTACAGATCTGTTGAGATCCGGACAACAAGAGAAATTGTAAACTATGAAGATTAAAACAACCACAGACAAGAAATTCGATGCTGTCGAGATGATGCGTTCGATTCGTAACAAAATTGACAAAGATACCGAGGGTATGAACTTTGAACAGTTAAAAGAGTATTATCGAAAGAGCAACGAGCTGAATAAGAAAAGAGCCAGTAAGTAATAGGCGCTATCGGTTATATGCCCAAAGTGCCTAGCGGCGAACTTGAGCGCAACCCTTCCGGTGAGGCCTTCGAGGTAAACGAAGAAGACTATGGTAAGAAATCTTACCGAGCGATTATCGATGTGGGCTTATTGGATGTTGCAGAGCAGTATCTGATCCCAGAAGATGATTCCCTCACGCTCAGTGGTGCCAGCTCTGATATGCTCATCGTAGATCTAGGTGAGAAAAGCGGCAAATACAAAGTGGGAGACCTGATCTCCTTTAACCTCAAATACATGGGCGCCCTTAGCCTGTTTAACTCTGACTATATAGAGAAGCGGATAGTTTAGAAGTCTGCTTAATAGTGCTGTTCATTGCAATTAGTGGTGGGTTTGATTAGCTTTCGCGAAATTATAAGGCGGATGAAGTAAACTATGTTGACTTTACCAGATTGTAGGCATTGATTCAATGAGGCATAATCATATAGAACGTTTAGGTGTTGTTCAAACTGACTTAATTGTCACAAAAGAACTTCTTTGGATATTTCGAGAACAACCCATTGTTGATGTTGGAATTGACGGATTAATAGAACAATCTGAAGATCAAAATCCTACTGGAAAATTTTTAGCTGTTCAAATTAAATCAGGTAAAAGTCACTTCCATATTACTAAAACTCACATAATCTATTACGTCTCAAACATTCATTATCATTATTGGCTTAACTTGGATTTGCCTATTATCCTTGTAGCCCATTTCCCAGAAACAGAGCAAACGTATTGGGAACAAATCAACAAACAGAGTCTGAAAAAAGCTCGTAAACGTTGGAAATTGGAAATACCAGTTAATCAACTATTTAACCAAAGTGCTAAGACAAAACTTACTCAGATACTTGATGATAAAACTCACAATCACGCGGTATTAGAATTATTTAGAGGCAAAGTTAGTAGTGAAACCATTTTCGATATTGTCGAGGATACTGAATGTATTGGAGACTCTGCAGATGTGATAATTAAAATTGCTAAAATTATAACCGAATTAAGGGGGAAAACTGAGGCATTTAATGCCAAACTGAGAATGTATGTTGAACAAGGCCTATCAGATAAGTCGCCTCAAGTTATTGCAGGAATTAAAGGCTTTTCAAAGAATCTAAACATTATTTCAAGGAGGTTAGAAAGAGAGACTGATATATACACTGAATTGTATTCTCATGGACTACTTGCATTTGAGCAAATGTCAATATTGTCTCATAAACTATCAATGAGCACTGACGAGTTTAAATTTGCATTCGATAAATTTATTGGCATATCAAAATCTATTGATTATGCGCTTCAAGGAATTGGAACAATGAGATCAGGAATCGCTAAACTTCCAACACAGTTTACTGTACTGAAGGCATCTAAGAACTTGTTATTAGAGGTTGTCGATATGTTAATATATGAGTTCACTGAATCAAAAATGATGACTGATCAAATAGAATCTAGATTAAGAGATATTAAATAATCCCCCCAGCTGGCGCTCGTTTGCAACAAGTGCCCCCTAGCTCGGACTTATATTCCACTTAAAAACGATACATCAATCAACGAATGATAGAAATTGATGACATAATTGAATTAAAAACATACAGGGAAACAGAACGCGTTTTGTTTGCGACAAGATATTTAGTTCAAATCAATTTCACTTTTGACTTGACTGTTATATCAAATGCATACAGTGGGACTTCACATTTTTGTGTAAGGCGAGACCAAATAGAAAAAATGTGTTCTGACTTAAAAATAATGAAACAGTCAATATCAGGTAATACAACACTTGAAGATAATGACAGTGACGCAACTATTAATTTCCAAATGAAATCAAATGGACAAGTAGTTGTATATGGACAATTAGGCGGATCATACGAGGATAATTACTTGAAATTTAGTTTTCAAACAGACCAAACTTGTATAGAACCACTTGTGACAGACTTTCATGAGTTACTCAAGAATGAAGACCCGAGAAATCTTTATGAAGCAATTGACTTGATACTCTGGAACGACTGGGATCCGATTGGAATTAATGACATTGCGCCAAGAGAAGAATATCAAGGCTATACACCAAGTATATTCCAATTAAAAAAAAACGGAGCAGACAAAGAAACAATAGCAAAGACTTTGCACGAAATAGAAACAGTTACAATTGGGGTAGTCGGCAATATTGAACATTGCCAACAAGTAGCAGAGAAAATAATTAGTCTAAAACATCCCAACTGGTCTTAGCGTCAGCTAAGACCCAATACCGAAAAAGCATTCCCTGTCACGTCCTAAAATAGGTTTACCCATCTATCTAACAGAAGAGACAGTCAAAGGCCTAAAAAATCTGATAACCGAGTCAATACAAAGCAAAGTTTAAGCGAGATGTTGGTGTTGAATTCGACAATCTTAGAAGCATATTTGACCACATCAGCAATACAACTTGTTCCACAGGCAGGAACAACAAGTTCCTCAGGGTCGAACAACAAGTTCCTCGGGCTTGAACAACAAGTTCCTCAAGGTCATGGAACAAGTTCCTTGGAGCGGAACAACAAGTTGTTTTGCAAAATCATACTTTTCGGAAGTTTTACCCGCTCGTAAGAGTGCTTTGCTACTTGGCATCATTTCATACTTTACCTGGATGCCGCCTTTCGATAAACTCAGGATAACATGCTGATTCTAGTTACCGACTGACCTTTAGTGCTTATTGCAATTAGTAGTGGCATTATGCTTCCACGTAAGGTTAAAAGGGCAGTACTTAGATTTGGTTTGTACCTGATAGTCATGCTAAGCATGTTTTATTCGTTGTAGGGGTAATTAAAAAAAACGAACTATCAACTATCTTTGGATCATGGCGATATTGAAACTAAAAGTGAGCGACAAAGTACTTGACAAAGTCATGTGGCTACTCGGACAATTTAAAAGCGAGGATCTACAAATCGTTGAGTCTGACGATTCTTTTGAAGCCAATAAACGATATGTTCAACACGAACTGAGTCGCTTAGAATCTGGAGAGTCTAAAGCATATTCAATTGATGAAGTAGACGAAATATTAGAGAACGCTATCCGTCAGTATGAAGGTTGAACTTCATGACGCCTTCCTACAAAAACTAAATCGTCAAGTCCTCTATATTGCAGCTGACAAACCTAATGCAGCTAGAAAGTTCAAGAAAGACCTACTTCAGAAATGCAGAAACCTTGTCGATCAGCCTTTTAAGTTCAAGAAATCTATTTATTTCGATAGGGAAGACATTAGAGACATGGCTTTTAAGGGTTATACGATAATTTATAAAGTCGACAAAAACTTGATTTCTATCTTTGCTCTTATAAAGCACGAGGAAGAAATAAAAAACTAACCACAGCTGGTGCTCGTTTGCAACGAGTGCCCCTCTCATTAGCGATTACACAGCGGATGAATAGACCCTAACATTTGCAATGCGTCGCGTAGCATCATTTCTCCCCTGACCAGCGAAAGCATCCTCACTTTTTCCTCCAAGCCTGTGCTCTCGGGTAGATATTGATTCTTCCTGTAGCTATTGAATTATAGTCATCTGCTGAGTAGGTCTCCATAAAATCAAGTCCCTTGGGAATATTGCCTAGCCAAAAATGAAGGCCTTCTGTCTTCTTATCGTCCAGCGTCTTTTCAGCTGAAAGGCTGGCTATTGGTTCCCATGGATATCTTATATCATCCCAATACCTCGAAAGGTTAAAGAATTCCGATGTATCAGTTTCAGTGTTCAAGGTTCGGAATTGTGCTTCTAGCACATATTGAATTGGAGAAGAATTATTCAATTTGTCTTTAAATTCATCCGCCAAATATTGCTTTGGCTTGTCATTATTATCCAATCTATTTTGGATCCAAACCCTTCGTTGCTCCTCACTAGTTAATAGTCCGCTCTCCATTTTCATGTCCGAGGGAATCACTCTGAACTTTACAAATTCATTGGTTTCTTTAATCCCGTATGGCATACCTGAATAATATGACATTTTCGTATAGGATTCCGGCGCAAGACGTACAGCTTCGATTCCCGCAATAAATGCTGTAGGAGAATTTTTAAGCCACTCTTTTTGAGGATCCCAATTGTCATTTTTCACTTTGTTCCGATACTTAGCGAAATTCAGCAGGCTGGAAAGGCTCCAAAATGGAATGATCGCACCTGTACTGAGTAGCAAGTCTTCTGTTTCACCACCTGGCAAATGAATTTGAAAAGCCATTGCTCTTAATTGAGCGCAAGCATCATCTTCAAACGAAGCATTCGAATGTCTTAGACTGATTGGAAGTGGATTCTCAGTTTTACAGAAGTCTAGTTTACGAGCTGCTTCGTTATTTAAAAAACGTATCGTTCCTTTTGCACCAACACCTCCATTTTGATGCGTACCGCGCTCCTTTGTGAAGAGTGATAATAGCGCAAACATATTTTTCAACAAAGCCGTCTTCAATTTGTACTTTGTGCGCTCCTTGAAACTGTCTTTTGGGAATGGTATGGCTAGATCATTTTTGGCACTGGCTAGTGGCAAGCCAAAAATCTCTTCGTAGGCCTGTATTGCTTCATTTTTCCAGCCGGATCTACTAGAATGATTTACCTCCGGAACAGGGATTGGGCTATATGAAATTTCCTCGACCAGCGATGGTCTTTTTCTGAACTGAATGCTCTTCATTAGATATTGGTTCTTGATTGAAGTTCATCAATATTTAGTCCAAGGGCATCAAATTCATCTTTGAATTCTCTGAGTGTCTGTAAAAAAAGCGGATGAATATCCTGATCTTCATTGCGCATGATGAAACCAAATTTTGTTTTGGTAAGAAAAGTGCTAATCCAAATTTGCTCAGAAGCTATTCTTGGTGATGGAGCAATGCTATCATCTGATTCGGGTACAAATACGCCATGCTCACCCCATCTCAATCCAAGTGAAGCATACCTTACTTCTGCACCATCGTCTTGTTGTTGATTATTGGCCCAGCTGTGCATAAATGTGGAGTGCATGATCACATACCTAGCAACCTGCTTTAGATTAGCTATACCTTCATCATTTGCTTCAATGCTATCCGTAATTCTGGAGAGGGCGACCTTAACACCATTAACTTCCTCTCGCTTAAGTGTTAAGTCTGGGCGTTCTTCTTTATTGAACCATGAGTCGTCCTTGCTTAAAGCCATTTGTAGATAGCTACACAAGTAGAATGGATTACTATTTGCGATGAGCTCATCTGAAAACAATTTTATTTCATGCCAATATTTTCGGATGTCTTCATCATAATAATCAAACACACGATCTATATAGACTTCCAGTGCTTTCCAATAGAGCTGAGCTGTCTGAGCATACAAGTGATCTTGATTGATTGGCTTTCTCGGGGACCAATTTTTCCAATCCAGCATACCCAAGGATTGGCTTATGCGTTCATTAATTGATTTTTCAGTTAAAGCACAAGCATTAGTAATATGGCCATCTTTACCCAAAAGCATTGAATTCGCTCCATGATTGATTGAAGCGACTTCCTTCACATGAGAGCTAAGAATGAACCTGAATGGGTTTTTTCTGACATTTCTGAAAAGAGAAATCGCGTATTGTTCTGTGTTAAGGTGAGTGTTGACCAAATGTGCTTCCAATTCGGCCCATAGACTACAGCTCATTCGAGCAACACGCTTTGCTTGAAGCCATTTTTCACCTTCGTTATTATTGACCTTCACTTTGGTAGTGGAAGATCCACCCGCAGTTTCGCCTTTTTCTCGGAAGGCTAGCATGATCTGAACAGGCACTAGTTTTTCATTGATAATTGCAAATTTGATATCTACATTAGGTAGGCAATGGATACCATCTTGCTCATAAGAATTCCATTGATGGTAGAGCCAATACTGATTGGGGTTAAAAGGATCTTTATCTAGATTAGTAGCAATCATTCCATTTAGGATTCGATCACCGAAATATTCGTCAGATCGTGAACTTCCTGGATTGTGTTTTTCCATCTCCAGCGTTTTGCACGTTCCATAATCTCTCTGTATTTCTTCTATTGACGGTTTATTGGGATTTAACTTGTTTTGTAGATAATGCTTTCTCTTAACCACTTCAAGCGGAGCACCAATTTTAACCAATGCCATTAATCTCCCATCTGAATAGGTTGAAGGGGGCTGACCATGTTCTGGTACATAAACTCGCGGAGAACTTGAACTGGGATCATATTCCCAATAAGGAAGTGCCAATACACCAAAATCATATTCTTTAGCAGTGACATTGTCATCTCCTTTAAATGACTGTAGCAGGTGATATTTGATGGATAGAAGTCCATTTTGCGAGTATTGATGAACAGGGTCAAATACCCGTAATTCAAGGTCAGGAATATCGTTGAATCCAGCGTCATTCGGATCGTAGAGGATTTCGAAATTACCCTCCATGTCTGTCTCACTCTTCCCTAAAAAATCATCAGGAGAAGTAAGGTCTCTATCCCACAATTCTACTTTAAAGTGATGGAGTGGTTTATTATTGTCTGCATTAAATACGAGTTTACCCCTAGCAACATGCGTTTTCTTGGCTTCATTCTTCGCATATTGATTTTGAAAATCATTCCATGTTTTTGTCAGGTCTTTTGATATTCTGTTGCGCTCCTTCTCAGGTAATTCCTTAAGCATATCGATTAGTTGCTCACTATCATATGTACTTGCGGCGGTGTTGGTCTTATTCATGGTTAGGTCGAATGGAATCAGCCTTAAATTAGAAAATTATTCACTAATTAATAATTCAAAACGAAGATTGATTTAAGTCTTAGTCACATTGTCAAAATTGATACTATAGTACGGCTTAGCTAGTTTTTATAAATGCTCTTGGTGCTTATATGCTGATACTAGTGCAAGCGTCAGCTTGTTCTAGTCCTTTTCTTTGCTAGACTGCATTGAGATAAGCAACTGACGAAATATCCGTATTGGTGGGTATGTTAAATCTTACAGTCTATTGATACATTTGATAGATAGAATTATGCCTCCATTGAGGTATAATTCACTTGATTCTGAAAGTGATTCATTGGAATTATTAAAGGCATTTGGCTTAAACAAAACACTATGAAATATTTATCACTGATTCTTATCCTTTTCGCAGTACAATTGGCAAATGGACAAGAGCAAAATAATGATCCAGAACATCTACGCTCATTATTTGCTTTTATGAAGCAGAAGGAATTTAAAGCCCGATACACTCCCCGTAATGTTCCATATACTGAATCAACAATTATGATCGAAGGACTTTTTTCAAGAAATCCAACCACTAAAGAAAGAGCCGAAGAAATGAGTTGGACAATAGAAGATATTCAAGATCCTAGCAAAAAAGAAAGAAATACCCGCTGGGTGATCAAACTGATCACACAAAGTCCGAAAGAAGAAATGGCAAATATCCTCAGCATTGTGAAACCCAAGCTGGCCATCATGGCATTGTCACTTATCGAAGATCCTGTAACTGTTTGTGATATCATGTACTACCTGGATGAAAAGAGCTATGATAAAATAGGCCCAAAGCTTCCTGGAACTGAGAAAGTGAGCTCAGATTATAAGTGAATTGTCAAAAGTTTGCTGGATAGCAGTGGGGTAAGTTGTCTCGTACTGAAATAGGTTTACATATCTATCTATCCAAAGGCCTAGAAGTACTAATGACCGAGTCAATTCACAATAATGTTTAAGCGAAGGGTTGGTGTTGAATGCGACAATGTTAGAAGCAGATTAGACCCCCACTGGTCGTAGCGTCCGCTAAGACCACATATTGAAATAGCATTCCCTGTCCTTCACATTTACTAAAGAATGAGCTTCAACTTATGGAGTTTTCATTCTCAATTTGATTTTACCCAAATAATTAGCTTCTGAAAAACCTCCCTCAGAGCTCAAAAATGCCGATTTCACAAGAGCTTAAAAACCATGGCTATGTTTTCTAAAACCATAGCCATGGTTTGATCATTTCATGGCTATCATTTACTCATTTCATAGCCATGCTTTGACTGATTCATAGCCATGTTTTTTTAAGGTTTCTTTTAGCCCCCCTTTTAGCGCAAGTGTCTATGCCCCAGTCCCACTCGTGCTTTGTCTACTTTTACGCTTTTCCCCCATGCCGCCCTTCGATGAACTCAGGCTGACATACTGTTTCTAGTTACCGAATGACCTTTAGTGTTCATTGCAATTCATTGTGGGATTGGGCGATTCCACGTAAGGGAAAAGATCAGTGATGAGATATTAGCGGGGAAGACTTCAAGATGCTACCAATAAGTGAGATTCATGTTGACCCACTAAAATTCTAAATAATAAAGAGATATTGGAGTCAATATTCAGGTTGATCTCTTTTAGTCGCTAGCACTTAGCAGATGATCCTCTTAATATTTACTTAAGCAACACCACGAATGGCAAAAAACTGGATACCCATGTACCACATGTATCCACCAAATTTTCTTCGCAATGATCAAGAAAAAATATATACATTGGGATCTTGTCTAAGAGCTTTTCAAGATTGAATAAAAATCCACAAACATGGAATAGCGATATAGATGATTTTTTCAATCAAGAAATTAGCAGGATTCATTACTATGCATTCATAGTATTTGCATATGTTAAGAATTTAGGAGCAGAGAGAAGATGAAAATGAGTAGATATTATAAGCAACTTATTTCTGAGGTTTTTCAAATCAGTCTCGGAGTACTTCTTGCAAGTATTGGGCTAAAAGGATTTTTACTACCAAATAGTTTTTTGGATGGTGGGGCGACAGGTATAGCTATCCTTATTAGTAGACTTTATACTATTGATATTTCTCTGATTCTGATGGTTGTAAGTGCTCCCTTCCTCATTTTAGCTTGGTTTACACTTACAAAACGAATATTGGTTAAGTCAGTATTATCTATAATAGCACTTGCTTTTTTTGTTCATTTTGAAAATTTCAACTCTCTAACTGAAGATAAACTTTTGATAGCCATTTTTGGAGGGCTTTTCCTTGGGTCGGGAATCGGCTTGACTATTAAAAATGGGGCAGTTTTAGACGGTTCCGAAATATTGGGCATTTTCGTTAATAATCGCTTAGGGATAAGTATTGGCAAAACAATTCTACTTTTCAATATTGTCCTATTTGGTATTACTGCACTAGTACTATCAATGGAGATTGCCATGTACTCAATATTAACTTTCCTTATTACCGCCAAAGTAATCGACTTAATGATCGAAGGTTTTGAAGACTATGTAGGACTAATGATAGTCTCCAAAAATGTTGATGATATTGAAAAGGGACTTATCACTAAGGTTGGAGCAGGAATGACTTTATACAAAGGATCAAGAGGAGTTGGGAAGCGTGGTACACAATCACAGGGGGACATTATTCATACTGTCATAAATAGAATCGATATTCGAAGAACTTATAATTTGATTGATAAGATTGATAATGAAGCATTTATCATCGAATTTGATGTGAACAATATCAAAGGAGGTATTCTCAGAAAGTATTTCACAAAAGAGGGCATAAAAAAAACTATCGCCACTAGTACCGGTAAATGAATGGGGTTTTATCGGTCAAGATATTTTAATGAGGATCGGAAAGCCCGCCCCCTATTAGCGCAACCATCCGCTAGTTTTCAGGACTAGTATTAACCCAGTGAACATCGTTTCGTCTGATAACGAAACTCTAAAGGGTTGTGAGGACAATAAATACGGCATTGGAAATAGAAAATTTCAATAATTTTGAGCCTTTGTTTTCAAGAGTCTTTTGATCTCGTCAAGCTCATTTTTCATGTGTTGCATATGCTCGATGAGCTCCTCATGTTCAATATGAACGAATTTCTTAATCTCCTTTTCCTCTTCTTGCAGGCCCTTTAGATGCAACTCGTTCATGGTATTGACAACTATGGCTATAAAGATATTGAGTGTAGTATAGGTCGCAATCAAGATAAAAACAACAAAATAAATGGCTGCCAAAGGCGTATGGCTAATTATAGGCCGAGCGATTCCTGAAGCCCAACTTTCTAAGGTCATAATCTGAAAAAGCGTAAACGTAGTTTTGACCAATGAGCCAAAATAGTCAGGGTTGGTCACGCCAAATAAGCTATTACCTATTACAGCGAAGATGTAAAAGATAATAACGAGCAACACCGCAATCCATCCGATGCTCGGTATAGAATGCAGTAGCGACTCTATGATCAGCTTCAGCTTTGGTATATTCTTAAGTAGTCTAAGCGTACGGAGTATTCGTAGCGCCCTGAGTACTGTAAATGCTGCGCCCACGCTTGGGATAATTGAGATTGCGATCACAATCGTATCAAATAGGTTCCATGCACTTTTGAAAAAATCAACTCCATAAGCATAAAGTTTCAGCACGATCTCTATCACAAACAAGAGCAAGATGAGTCGATCAATCTGATCGATATAGAAACCAAAACGCTCCATTACGGCTGGACTCGTTTCCAATCCTATCAAAATAGAATTGAGAATGATTAAACTGACTATCGTCTTTTGAAACCAGTTGGTCTCTATTGCATTTCTTACTCGAGTCTGCATCATTTATCTGCCCTATTTTCCTTCAAAAATAGTTTGACAAAGTCAGAAGTTTTTCAAAAAGACAGATTTCATGATACACGGCACACGACTACAAAAACCGTAGGTAAGTATTTTGAAATGATTAGATAATGAAATTCTATAATGTGTGATTACCACACGGATGAATAAACTAAAACATTTGCAATCTTTCTACAATCTTCAAAATGTCATGCTAAGGCCGAGCAAAGCGAGGGGACTCGAAGCGTCGACATTTTCCAGATCTTCCTTTAGCACCCCCCAAGGCGCGGAAGGTACTTCCGTGACTTCATCCTAAACCAACATTCCGCCTGTTTCTAATCCCCATATTTTGATGAGTTGCCTGCATGCGCAGGCATGATGTGCTCATTAGAAAATACTTTTATAGATTACTATTTTCTTCTAAAACTAACCATACCATCTGTCGAGGTAGAGGTCGCATCGTAGCTTCCTTCACTCGCCCATTTTTTTGCTTTGCAAATTTTATCGCTGATCTTCTGTAACTTTATAATATGAATAAACAAGTGGCTATTGATTCACTAAAAGGCATGCCTCAAGATTTCGAACTTGATGAATTGATTGAGCGGTTAGTTGTTCTGGAAAAGATCGAAAAAGGTCGAAAGGATGTAGAATCCGGTCAAACTTATTCGCATGAAGAAGCAAAAAGTAAACTTAACAAGTGGCTGAAATAGTCTGGACTAGTAATGCATTAGCTGACTTAAGTGAGATTGGTGTTTACATAGCGACAAATTCAACTAAGTACGCAGAACTAACGGTTTCCAAACTATACCATAAGGTTGAAATTCTATTAACTCACCCAAGAGTTGGTCGCATAGTTCCTGAAACCGAACAGGAGAATTTAAGAGAACTCATAGAAGGAAACTTCAGAATAATATATGAGATCGTAAATGACAACATTTTCATCCTAACTGTACACCACAGCTCTAGAATTTTGAAGCTAAAAAACGGTGACTAAGAAACGCTAGTACCTCGTTTCGTGTCATCACGAATCGAAACGCTAAAGGTTGTAAGGACACAAACCAGGGCACTAGACTGTACTGTGTAAATCTCAGAATACTTGTGTATTTTTATTTCCATGCTCAAATTGATCTGGCGCAAGTATTCATTTCTGGGGATTGAAAGCCAGACAAATAATGATTCTAAGATCAAAACGATTATTTCAAACCAACTGAGCTTGGTTTTTTGCCTGATCGTCACCGCTCTATTTCCATTGTTTTATTCCTTCGGGTATCCTTTAAATATCCAGATCACCTTTCTTATCCCCCTATTTATGGCTGTTGGGGTACTTGTCTTAAATGCTAAGGGATTTATAAATCTTGGGGCGGTAGTCATTAGTCTGCTCATTCCTTTATCTATAGTTATTACTCACACTACTCATAAGGTTCTTACACCTCTAGAATTTATTTCTGAAAGCGATTACTATAGAAGTAGCCTTTGGCTTATTGCATCTATTGTCATACCCATTTTGGTCATTAATTCCAGAAAGAAGGCGCTCTTCTATTGCCTACTGAGTATTCCTTTTTTAGTCATATTTCTTCTGAATCCCATTTACTCATGGTTTGGAGCAGGTATAGTTGAAAAAGGATTTGACCCTGATAAGTTGTTTTTGTTTAATGTAATAACCGCAATTGTCGGTTTATTGGTGGCTATGGGATTGCTATTTCTGGATAATGTTACTAATCACTATAAACGCAAAATGGAAAGGCTACAGGAAAAATTATTGGAATCTGAAAAAATGGCTTCCATCGGGGTTTTTGCGTCAGGAATGAGTCATGAGATAAATAACCCACTGAACTTCATTAAAGGTGGGTCTGAAATAATTAAAAGCAAACTAATTAGCCATGAGTTGATAGATCAGGAATTTAAAAAGGATGCACTCGGTCTTATAGATTCAGGAGTAGATAGAATCGCTAAAATCATATCCAGCTTACAGCAATTTAGTCAAGGTAAAACAAGTATAAATGACCGTTGTGATATTCATGAAATACTGAATGAATGTGTCTTATCAATTAGAAGTAAGTCTAATATTAACTTAGAGATCAAGATTGAATTTGAAAAGGAAGAGTTGATTATTCAAGGTGACAGCAATCAATTATACCATGCATTCTTGAATATTATTACAAATGCTACGCAAGCTGTGGGTAGCAAGAATGGAGTTATTTCCATCACTACGCAGAAAAACAAGGAATTATGTATTATCAGGTTTGAAGACAATGGTGAAGGTATAGCGGCTAAAAATATATCTCGTGTGATGGATCCATTTTTTACTACCCGAGAGCCCGGAAATGGAATTGGCATGGGGCTCAGTATTGCATATTATATTATAAAAGGTCATCAAGGGATTTTGGATATACAGTCTGAAAGAAATGTAGGTACCAGAGTAACGGTCAGTCTTCTGAATGATTTGCAATATTGAAATAGCTCGTGAAATCTTCCTATAGTGCATGCGTCGGCCTGGCTTTGCCGAGTTTTCAAACCTCGCATACATATCACCCTTCGAAATACTCATGGTGACATGCATTCTTTAGCCTCAGATCGTGTTCTCACGAATCCAAACGCTAAAGGTGTGTGCAGACGCCAAACTATGGGATTAAAATGAAAATATCATGCTGAATCAGTGTTAAGCGAGCCAAATCTGAATGTATAACTTCTACTAATTACTAGCACTTTCAAATCACCTCTTCAGCTTCGAGCATCTTACGCATTTCCATGTGCTTCATCCAAAACTTATCCCTGATTTTATTCATGGTTTTCGTAAAGTCCGGGTGTCCTGACATCCTCAAAATGACAGGGTCTTTGTCCAAAAATAACATGATCCAATATTGGTAGTTGTCCTTCTCAGCGAATAGCTTTAGATGACTCATAGCCTCTTTGATATCTCCAGTGGCGGCATAATAAGCTGAAAAGCACAACTCCCGGTAGATCGATTTGTCATTTTCAGCAAACTCAAGGAAGCTTTCATAATACTCCTTCGCTTCTTCTGATTTGCCCAACTCTTGCAGAGTAAAAGCAATATTGATGTCCACATTCCGGTATACACTTATATGCATGGCTTTCTCCATTTCTATCATTTTTCGATAGTAATACAAAGCCTCCTGATAATCACCCATGGTGTAGCAGACCTTGCCTATCTCTTGAAGGACATCTAGTCTGGAAGTATCCTTCTGTAGCGTCTGCTTGAGGGAATTTTTAGTTGCTCCCAAATCAAAATCCTGCGCCATTCTGATATAGGCGTACAGACATTCCGAAAATATATTGTCGGGATTGTAGTCCAGTGATCGCTTCACGTACTTTTCCGACTCGACGATAAAGCCATTCTGTATCAAGGCATTACTCAGATGAAGATAAGTGTAACTAGCAGTGATAGAATCCTCGTCTAATACAGTCATTTGAATCCCTTGGATGGCATGTTTCAGATACTTCTCTGTATTGGGCAAGTTGCTCATGTAGATATTCGATAGCGAATTATGAATCCAACCTGCGTTGGGATAGTACTCTAATACTTTTTCGTAGTAAACCACGGCTTGTTCGTACTCACCGAGTTGCATTTGATAAAGCGCCTGGGCGATATAGCTCTCACCCAACTCATCATCTAGCATAATTGCCTTTTCTGCATAGTTCTTAATCTGTTCAGTATACTGCTTATCTGCCACGTAGAGATCCAGATAATAATAGCTCAACGCCACATAGGCATATGCCTGCGCAAACTCCCCATCTTCCTGGATAGCCTTTTTGAACATCTCTATTGCCGGAAATAAACCTGCGCCTGTCTGATCATTTACAAACTCCAAGCCTCTCAAATAGTAATCATAAGCTACCAAATTTTGGGTGGGGATTTTCTCTATTCGTTCACGTTCATCAGGCGTGATCGCTGCACCAATCTCCACAGCTATTTGCTCCGCTACCTGTCTTTGCAATTCGAAAATATCTTCAAACTCCCTCTTGTAGCTTTGAGACCAGATCTGCTGGTCGGTGGAACCATCAATCAACTGTACGTTTAGTAAGATTTGATTTCCAATCTTTTGACCGCTTCCCTCCACCAAATATTTAACATCCAGTTCATTGGAGATTTCTGAAATAGACTTGCTAACGTTTCTATATCTCTCTACAGTCGTCCGACTGGTCACTTGGATGTTTTCGATCTTTCGGAAGTTACCCAAGATGGCATCCATCAGCCCATTCATGAAGTAGACATTGGTGCTATCGCTACTGTCATTTTTGAAAGGTAGGACGGCAATCGACTTTGGCGGACTTTTCTGCGGTGCTTTATCGCCTGCTAGGTAAACAAAACCCAAGCTCGCTATGAGTATCAAACCAGTTAGCAAAATCACAGTATTAATAACTTGAGCCTTCCTATTACCTTGCTGAACATCATGCACCACCGCTATTTCTTCAGTATCCTCAGAACCTCTCATTTTGTGCTCTCCTGGTGGATAACCATACTGCTCACGAAAACATTTAGTAAAATACGAGGTACTGTTGAATCCAACTTTGTAAGAAATCTCTGAAGCCGTGAGTAGCCCCTCCGCCAACATCTGCTCGGCATGATGAAGCCTCACCTGACGAATCAATACACTTACAGAAAGACCTGTTTCCTTTTTTATAATCCGAAGCAGATTTGACCTACTCATGTTCAGCTGATCGGCAAGTTCTGTCACTCCAAAATGCTCATCGGCCAAATTTTCCTCGATGGACGCTACGACCTTACGGAGAATTGGATGTGAAGAACTGAGAAAATCAAACATAAAACTGAACGATTGAAAGCACAATGATCGTCAATTTAAAACCCACTCACAATAAGCCTGTTTGGTCTGTTTGCATCATAGTTTATAGTCCATCGTCATAGTTTCCAATCAAAGTGCATAGGTGATAAAGCTCGCAACATAGCTTATATGCAAGGTGATAGCCACTTTCTCACCTTTGTGTCATCAAATCATTTACAAAAAACTAAACCTTAATAACAATGACACATTCAAACTTCAAATCAAACACAACAGGATCTATCGTCCTCTTTTTCCTAATCTTTTTCGGACTAAGCTCCTGCAACAATGCTCAAGAAAAGAAAGCTGAGCCAAAGGCACCTACTACTACCATACAAGAAGCAGCCTTCTTTGGAAATGTAGAAGCCATCAAAGCACACATTGTCTATAAATCTGACCTCAATGAAAAAGATGCTTATGGTTCCTCTCCATTACACATAGCAATACTATTTGGTAAAGTAGATGCCGCCAAACTGCTTATAAACGGAGGGGCAGATTTGACTGTGACCAGTGCAGACGGATCTACACCGCTACATAGTGCAGCATTTTTCTGTAGGACAGAAATCGTAAAAGCACTTCTCGATAAAGGTATCGATACGAGTGTCCGCAACGTCTACGGATCAACGGCTTTGGAATCAGTGGCTGGACCTTTTGAAGATGTAAAACCTGTATATGATCAAATGTCGAAAGATCTCGGACCCCTTGGTCTAAAGCTTGACTACAAACAAATCCAAGCAGCAAGACCGGTAATTACCGAAATGATCCAAGCCTACAACAACAAACAATAAGCAGCATGATTGTAAGCGAAAGAAGATTCGATATCGATTGGTTAAGAGTAATAGCCATAGGACTTTTACTCATTTACCACATAGCGATCGCATTCCAGCCTTGGGCAGTATTCATAGGTTTTATCAAAAACGAAGAGTCGCTAGAATGGATCTGGTATCCCATGTCAGTCCTCAACGTGTGGCGAATTCCTTTGCTCTTCTTTGTCTCAGGTATGGGTGTCTTCTTCGCAATACAGCGGCGCAATTGGAAAATGCTCTTACTAGAGCGCTCCAAAAGAATACTGCTACCATTCCTCTTTGGAATGGTAGCGATTGTTCCGCTCCACATATTGGTATGGCAAGTCTATTATAAGCAAGATTTGGCCTACGATCCGAACCGTGCCCACCTCTGGTTTCTCGGCAATATTTTTATCTATGTCTTGGTACTTTCACCTCTTTTTTTCTACCTAAAGAAGCACTCTGGTGGCAAGGTTCAACAGTTCCTAAGTCGGCTTTTGAGCAATCCTTTGGGATTGTTGGTAATGATGCTCCCTTTGGTGGCAGAGGCCGTACTGGTCAGACCTGACAACTTCGAACTCTATGCCATGACTGCCCATGGCTTTTGGCTAGGTTTGGTTGCCTTCTTCGTTGGATTCATGTGTGTATACAGTGGCAAGTCCTTCTGGAATACTGTGACTTCTTGGAGGTGGCAACTTCTCATTATAGCTATTGCTTTCTATACGGTTCGCTTAGTGGTATTTGAGCTAAACAGTCCAGACTATCTAAAGGCAATAGAATCAAACATCTGGATATTCACAGTTTTCGGTTTTGGACATAGGTACCTCAACCGACCAAGCAAAGCCCTCAGCTATCTGAGTGAAGCCGCCTACCCTGTCTATATTATCCACATGGTGTTCTTATATCTAGGTTCTGCTTTACTCTTTGAGCTAGAGCTATCTGCCTTGGTGAAGTTTCTGCTCTTGTTTGCCTTTACTACTGCTGGTTGTATGCTTACCTATGAGCTGGTGATCAAGCGCGTAAAATTCCTACGCCCATTATTCGGACTAAAGATTTGAGTGAGAAAACTTAAGCGAATTGCAATTAGTGGTGGGATTATTTATTCTTGCTCAAAATCAAGATCCTAATAGTTATGCATTCAAAATCAATTCTTGCATTTTCACTAGTGTTACTCACTAGTGTCGTATTTGCTCAAGACAAGAAAACTATCAAGTTCGTTGATAATTATCTGAACGCTGCATTTTGGAATGTTCAGGGTACGGATCAACCTCTAGTCAAATGGGGAGATAATGTTGATACACTAATGTTTAAAGTTGTTGGCCAATTAGACTTTGTAACTGAGAAATCTTGGGATGCATTTCTATCAGAAATTCAATCTCTCAGTGGAAAAATCTTGATCGAAACGAAAATTGGTGAATATCATATTCTCATTTTCTTAGGTGAATTGTACGAATATGCCAAAATTACTGGAGCACAAGTACCCTCTAATTCCTTGAATAGATTTAACAATTGGAGTAGCCGAAATTGGGACACCAACTACAACTTAACGAAAACAAGTTTTTGTATAGTTCCCAATAAAATGAAGGATAAGAATGAAGCGGTATATCGTTTGAACAAAGGGTTTCTGAAATCAATGGGCATGCTGGGAGAATTGGACGATGAATTCAGTATTTTTTATCAATATCCTGCCACCTCAAATGCCGATCTTTCGCGTGACGACAAAAGGCTTCTCAAACTTCATTATCATAGTGCGATAAAATCTGGTGAGGATAAAGCTTCACTCAAGAAGGCTTTATTTGCTCTCCCAAACATTGATGAGTTGGCTAAAGAAAAGCTTTGAGAAAGGTAATGGGTTCATTTTCAAAACCTTGGGACGCTTACCTTTTTGATGATATTATCAATGAAATCAACTTCATATGACTAAACCGAATGAAAATACCTTTTGTCCGAAAGATGTTCAAGGCAGGAGGGATTGGTTGGCAGAAAACCATCAAACCCTTGATTCGGTTTGGTTGATTTATTATAAGTCTACTTCCACTCAATACAATCTCAGTTGGAGTGAAGCGGTAGATGAAGCACTTTGCTTTGGATGGATAGATAGTTTGAAAAAAACCGTGGATGAAGAACGTTTCATGCAATTCTTCAGCAAACGAAAACCTTCCAGCACATGGTCTAAGATAAACAAGGAGAAAGTTCGGCTTCTGATAGCAGAGAACCGAATGACTGATGCAGGCAATAGAACTATTGAAATAGCCAAAGATAATGGCAACTGGACGCTCTTAGATCAAGCTGAGCAATTGATTGTTCCAGATGATCTTGAAGCAGAATTTAAGAAAAATAAGGATGCAAAGGTGTTTTACTTGAGTTTGAGTAAATCAAATCGCAAGTCCATCTTGATATGGATTTTACTTGCTAAACGTGCAGAAACCAGACAAAATCGGATAGGCGAAGTAATCAAGCTTGCCAGCGAAGGTTTGATTCCTAAACAGTTTAGATAAGATAGTAACACAATCACCAAACTCCTTATGTTTACAAGATAACGGATAGTGATTCTGTTGTATTTAAAGAAACATATGTCAAATTAAAGTCCGACAAACATTACTCGGAAATAAAACTTGAAAAGGAAAGGGAAAGTAGAAGTAAAATGCAAAGGGAAATTGATGCTTTGGAGGGTCAAATTCAAGAAATATATAGTGCGAATGCCGAATGAGAATGTGACGAATCATTAGAGGAAAAAAGAACAAAAGACATCAGCTTAACTCCTATCGACATGTTGTACGAAAAACTAATAGAGAAATTGGTGGACAAGTTTGTACATTCTGCAATTCAAATACAATGCGAAAAAGGATGGTTTGACAGGAAAGATGAAGATGTTTCATTTTTTGTCCTAACAGGACTTCTTGAACTCGAAAAAAGTGAGGTGGACTGGACAATGTATAACATAACTGATACTAGTAAGGCAGTACTTAAAAAAGTACAATTAGAAATAGAATAACAGTCCCCCTTTCCTTGGAACAAAAAAGCCTATCGAGAATTTTGTGTGTGAGACCAGCACTTTTAGCTAAGAGTAACTTGTGGCTGCCTAATTCTTTATCGGGGTTGCCTAATGAATGAAATGACTAGAACTATTACCCTACGATTCTTAAGTAAAAAAGAGAAAATTTTACATCAAGTATCTCCCATTGCCCTCAATACGGAATTTCACTGACATTACACTATGACAACAAAGAAACTCAGAGAGACGATTCTAAATAAGGTTAAGAAGCTTTTGGAAGATCAACTCCTTAATCTTGATCTATTTCTTAATTATTTAGATTCTAATTTTTTAACTGAGAGATCGTCATTGTCTTTTAGCGGAATTTTTGAAGACTTGGAGTTAGATGAACTATCCACTACTCATAATGCGTCCACATCCTAATGACCTTTACAGTCTTAATTTCTTCTAAAACTTGATAAACAAGGCGGTGCTGAATATTGATCCTTCTGGAATAGGCACCGGACAGGTCGCCGATTAGCTTTTCATAAGGAGGATAATCTTGAAAAGGGTTTTTCTCGATGATTTTAAGCAATTCAATCACACGATCTTTCAAACCTGAAGAGGCTACCTTCTTTGCGTCTTTCTGAGCTTGCTTGGTATATACAAGCTTATAGCTCACCAGTCTAGCTTATCAGAAGTTTCCTCGATAGGCATATTCATGCCTTCTTTTATAGACTCCCTCATTCCAGGTATAGCGGTCAAGAAAAGCGTCTCTTGGATGGCACGCCAGTCTTCTTCACTCACCAATACCGCATTGTGGCGCTTTCCTATAATCTGAATTGGCTCATGAGTCACAGAGGCTTCATCTACTATTTTGTAGATGTTCTTCCTTGCTTCAGTGATGGATAGATGCTTCATTTCACAAACGTACGTTATTACGCACGCTTTAGCAAATTTCTCAGGCTAAACCCTCACCACACCATCTTATACCCATAGCCACGCACATTGATGATCTGAATGGATGGATCTTGGCTTAGCTTTTTTCGCAGTTTAGAGATGAAGACATCCATACTGCGAGCATTAAAGAAGTCATCATTTCCCCAAAGGGTATTGAGGATTTCCTTGCGATCGGTGAGTTGGTTTTTGTTTTGGATCAGCGCGAAGAGCAGCTCGGATTCTCGATTAGTGAGTATTTCTTCATTTGCGCCAGTGCTCAACACTTGCTTTTGTGGATCAAACGAATACTGACCAATAGTTACAGGTTCTCTTCCTCCACTTACACGCTGCGTTCCAAGCAATGCCTTGATCCTTACGATCAACTCCTCCATGCTAAATGGCTTTTTCAAATAGTCATTGGCACCATAGCCAAAGCCTTCCACCACATCTTCCGTTCGCGATTTAGCTGTCAGAAAGATGATCGGAATAAACTGATCTTGTTTTCTAATCTCTTGAACAAGCGTAAAGCCATCTTTCTTGGGCATCATCACATCCAGCACGAGTAAGTCAGGTTTGTACACTTGATATTGTGACTTGGCCGCTTCCCCATCTTTGCAGAAAATCACCTCAAAACCTCTGGTTTCAAGGCTTTCCTTAACGATAGTGCCTAGAGCTTCCTCATCTTCTGCGAGCAATATTTTGTGTTTGGTACTCATAAGCTCACAGTGAAACATGTTCTATTTGCCGAAACTTCAAGACTGATCTGGCCTCCATGTTGCTCCACAATAGATTTGGTATAGTAGAGCCCAATTCCAAATCCTTTCACATCGTGCTGATTGCCTTTAGGGATTCGATAGAGCTTATTAAATACGCGATCTTTATGTACTTTCTCGATGTTGCCTCCATTGTCAATAACTTGAAAACGAATCTTTGCGCCAGCTTTCTCCAAACGAACTGTTATCTGTTCACCACCATATTTGATGGCATTGTCTAGGAGATTGGACATTACATTTTCCCAATGAAATGAGTCTACCATGGCCCACAAACTTCCTTCTGGCAACTCTGCTTTCAGTTGCTTCTCTCCTATCCTGACCCTGAAGTTTTGAACAACATGATTGGTCATTTCCATAAGGTCTGTCTCTACCTTATTGATCTCTATTTCTCCAGAATCAATGGTGGCTGTTTCCATCAATTTCTCCACCATCACATTGAGCTTTGCCAGCTGATCCTGAGACATCTTCAGATAGCGTGTGGTTTTTTCCTTGTCATTGGATTCGTTGAAGTTGGCAATACCTTCCAGTGCAGAGATCACTGTAGCAATTGGCGTTTTAAATTCATGGGTCACATTGCCAATCAGATCATCCTTGATCATGGCGAGTTCCTTTTGAGTTCTGATCACTCTATAGAGATAAAGCAAAGCTCCTATCACAGAAAGCACAATCGCCAAAGACAGCAGCAAGTCCCAAATTCCGCGTTTGAGAATAAGCAATGATGCGTTTTCGAAATTTACTTTTAGCAATTCATTGCCCGAAAGATAAGTGCTCTTTGCATTGGTACTGAGTGGATACTCATACGGATATTGACCTTCTGACAATACAACTTTGTCTCCATCTGATTCATAATCCAATTGATAACCAATCGCGAGATTTTTCCTTTTCAACTCTTCATCTAGAAGACCTTTCAGTTCTTCAAGATCTATTTGTTGCTCAGAAGTTGAGATGATGATTTTTTGCGTAAGCTGACTAAAATGCTCAAAGTTGAATCGATTGGAAGAATCGTTTGAAGTAATCAAATTGGTGATCATCGACTGGCTACCCGAATCTGTCGTGAAACGACGAATCTCCTTTTTCACATCTACATTCTTTGGACCAGAAGACCAGCTGTATTTAAAGCCATTGCTTTGACCCTCCTTGCGCAGACTATCATCCAAAATGATAATCTCACTTTCTACATCGAGAGAATCCATGACCAAGGTGTCCATTCGCATAGTAAGCGAACTAAATGCATGCGCTTTAGTGGAATCGCTAGTGTTGAAAGTCATGAATCTAAATTGATTCCGTGCTCTATCTGCATAGTATTTCTCCACACTGAGATCAAGCGAAAGCTGTACGTCATTGATGAATCGCTGCTTGTTGAGTTGGTAACTATTGAACGTACGGTATACCTGCGATGCTAAAATTAGCACGATCGTAATGCTGATGATCACCAGCGAATGTCGGAAGGTAGAGAGCTTACTCACAAAGCAAATATAGGCCTCCAAACTACAGTTTGTCCATGCTTAACACTCGTTAACATTGGTTAACCATTCGTTAGCACTGTCCTTCATTGATTTGCTCAAAACAAAAAGAACAATCATGAAAACACAAGAAAAAATTCTTCTGATCGTATTCGGAATCCTCCTTGCGGTCAGCCTCACTTTTGAATGTAGCGCTCAAAAATTTCAAGGTATTGCCACTTACAGATCTGACCGCAATATGAACGACTTCCAATTTCAAGGAGAAGGCATGTCGCCCGATATGGTGGACCAAATGAAAGCACAACTGAAAAAACAATTTCAAAAAGAATACGAGCTCAAATTTAACCTTACGGAATCCACTTGGGCTGAGGCCGAAAGTCTAGACGGAGGTCCAGCTACAGCAAGTGCTGGTGGTATGGAGCTTTCCATATCAATGGGTGGAGGTATGACCTATAAAAACACGGAAACTAAAACTTCAATAGAGCAGGTAGAAGCCTTTAGCAAACTATATCTCATCAACGATGATCTAGAAGAACGCCAGTGGACGATTACAGGTGAAAGTAAGAAAATAGGTAACTACACCACCTATCAAGCGATCTATCAAAACATCAGAGGGGTGCAGACATTCTCCATGTCCGATGAAGGCAAAGCAACTGAAAAGCGAATGGATACTACCAATGTGACCATTTGGTATACGACCGATATTCCTGTGCCACATGGTCCTGAACAATATTGGGGACTTCCTGGACTTATCCTCGAGCTAACAGATGGCAAAGTATCTTACCTCTGCACCAAAGTGGTATTGAATCCTGAGAAAGGTATAGAGATCGATAAACCTAAAAAAGGCAAGAAAATAAGTAGCGAGGATTTTGAAAAACTCTCCGAAGAGATGGCTGCCAAGATGATGAAAAAATACTCAAACGATGGCGATGATGGCGAGCACGTCATGATGATCCAAATGGGTAATTAATCCCCACTTCCGTAAAATACGATACAATTTCATGACTCGATTCATAGGTTTCACAGCCGGGTTGTTGCTTTGCATGCAGCTAGCAACGGCCCAAAAGGCCATCTTTTTCAGCGGAGAAGTACGCGACACTTCAGGAGCACCACTTCAGTTTGCCAATGTGATGGCATTAGATACAGCTACTCAGAAAATGGCAGGATTCGCCGTGACCAACCCAAAAGGGCAGTTTAGAATCAGCATCGAATCGGGAAAAGTGTACACCCTCAGGATCACGTTTGTTGGTTATGCACCTTTTGAGCAACTCATTCAATCAGCAATATCAAATGAAATTCCACAGCTTTTTGTGATGAACTCTGGTGGGTTAGAGTTGGATGCATTGGAAATAGTAGCGGAGATGCCTGTAACCATTCGTGGAGATACGATCACCTACTCGGCCGATGCTTTCACTCAGGGAGATGAACGAAAATTGGAAGATGTATTAGCGGATTTGCCAGGATTTCAGGTAGAAGAAAATGGGGAAATCAAAGTGCAGGGCAAAAGCGTAGATAAGGTGCTAATTGATGGAAAGGAATTCTTCGAGGGTGACAGTAAGCTCGCCACCAAAAACCTACCTGCCAATGTGATCGATAAGATTCAATTGCTTCAAAACTACAATGACATCAGCCCATTGGGAGGCCTTGGCCCTACCGATCAGCTTGCGCTAAATGTACAGCTGAAGGAGGACAAAAAGGAAATCGTATTTGGCGACCTCACTGCGGGCGGTGGTCCTGAAAATCGTTATCTCGGTCATGCGAATGCTTTTTACTACAGTAAGAAAACCAACCTCAACTTGATCGCTGATGCCAACAATGTGGGTGAGCTTGCATTCACAATGAACGACTATTTTCGCTTTGCTGGAGGACTGGGCAGCCTATTGAATAGTAGTGGCTCCAACTTCAATGTCTCAAATGATCAGACAGGTATACCCATGGCGGAGCGAAACAGTGCCCAATCTCTCAATAATCAACTAGGAGCTTTTAATTATAGCCTTACACCAAAGCCAGGTTGGAAATTCAGTGGCTTCATGATTGGTTCAGCCGTCGACAACTCATTCGGTTCATTTTCTAAACGAACCTACTTGCAGGAAAACAGCACATTGAATGAGACTTTTGGCTCTACAAGCAATGTGCAAAGCAAATCTGGTTTGGGTAAATTCTCCATGCAGTATGCACCCAACTACAAGCTGCATATGAGTTATAACCTTTTTGGTAGGATTGCTGATATTGACAATTCTTCAAATCAGGTTTCCGAAGTTTCAACCAATTCAAACAGCATTACTGGGCTTCAATCTCAACAACCTTCGTCCATCGAACAGCAACTGCGTGTGTTCTATGCGCCCAGTGACAAAGATGTTCTTTCCCTTGAATTAGGTCAAAATCGACAAGTTCAAAATCCTTACTATACGCTAAACACTACGATTCAACCATTTAAGGGAAGTATTCCTCTTATGGCAAGTGATAAATATGAGCTGCTTCAGGAGAGAAATATTTTGACTAATAAGCTAGAGGCCTTGGGTAATTATTACAGAATCCTAAACCGAACCAATCACATCAACTTCAGCTTTGGGCGCACCCAAAACCATCAGGAGTACGATGCATGGCTTTTTCAAGTTTTAGAAACTGGCAATGATCAACTGGCTGGTCAGGAGTTTGGAAATGATGCTACTTTCGATTTTCACGATTCCTTTTTTGGTCTGAAGTTTAGAAGTAAATGGGGCAAACTGACTTGGTCACCAGAGCTGAATCTACATTATTATGATGTCAGTCATCGGCAGGTTACGCAAACTGAGGGTTTTGACAAATGGCTGCTACTGCCAGGCTTCAATGCTAAATATGAAATTAGAAGTTCGCAATCAATCAATTTCAGCTACAGCCAAAATGCCAACTTTATGGATATCCAAAACGTGCTGAACAACCTCGTGGTGACGAGCTATAATTTTATAGAAACAGGCAATCCTAACTTGACCAATAGCTTGTTTCATTCCTTTCGTCTCGACTATCGCAACTTCAACATGTACACGTTTTTCAATATCTATGGAGGAATGAATGTGCAGATAAAAAACAATGACATTCAGGACAGCTTTACCATCAACCAATGGGAAAGGATTGGAAAGCCGATGAACATCCTTTTGGTAAATAAAGAGGCAAGCAGCTATCTGAATATGGAGAAACGCTTCGACAATTTTCGCGCAAGTCTCAACGGAAACTGGACTTATTCTCTGGTAAATAATGAACTAAACAACACTCGCAATACCAATCTGAATTTTCGCCAAGTCTACAAAGGATTGCTTACGTCCAGATTTTGGGACATACTAAGCCTTCGTCTTGCACATGAAATCATGATCAATGAATATGAAGGCAATCAAAACACAAGTCGTTTCATCAATAACGAAACAAGCTTACGCGCTAGTTTGAAAGTGACTAAAGGTTTGAAATGGATCACAGAATACTCCTTGACTAACTATCAGAATGCTTCTGGATCGTCCAAATCGCAATATGAAATGCTAGATTCATTTATCCGCTACCGCAAAAAAGGCAGCCCTTGGGAGTTTTCTTTGGAAGGACTCAACCTCCTGAACACACGAAGCATCCGCCGTGATTCCTTTTCGGAAAATGTCATCAGTACCTATACCTACGACATTCAGCAGCGCTATTTGCTTATCAAAGTGATGTTCGATATTTAAGAAGATTAGTGACTGAATTAAAGTGAAAGGTGCAGATAATACACTTTTGTGTTATTTTGTACCCTCTGACATTAACACAAGAAGCATGAAGAACCTTTACTACTCCATTTTATCACTCATCGTATTTGCTAGCTGCCAAGCACCTACCCCAAAAGAAACTACTTCCCAAGCGGCTCCTTCCAAGGAAATGACATTTCCTGATAAACTCGTGGGATCGACCATCTATGAGGTGAATATCAGGCAATACACACCTGAGGGAACATTTAAGGCCTTTGCGACGCACCTTCCGAGATTGAAGGAATTGGGCGTAGATGTGCTTTGGCTCATGCCAATTCATCCGATAAGTGCTACCAATAGAAAAGGAACTTTGGGCAGCTACTATGCACCGAGCAATTACACAGATGTGAATCCTGAGTTTGGTACGCTTGATGACTTCAAATCATTGCTGAAAGAAGCTCATGATTTGGGTTTTAATTTGATTCTTGACTGGGTGCCTAATCACACAGGTAGAGATCACCATTGGGTAACAGAACATCCGGAGTATTACATCCGAGACGAAGAAGGCAATGTGACCTACGAATCTATGAGTCCTACTGATGTCTGGTGGGATACGGCACTTTTGGATCACAACAATCCAAATACCCGCAAAGCCATGGTTGATGCCATGAAATTTTGGGTAGAGTTGGGCATAGATGGCTTTCGCCTAGATCACGGCTGTGGTGACAAAATTCCACTTTATCTATGGGAAGAAGCACGTGCTGCGCTTGATCCGATCAAAGACTTATTTTGGCTAGCAGAGTGTGGACACGAAACTTTCATCCTTGACGGTAGCTATGCCGATGAGTATGAATACATCATGCGTGAAGTGGTAGAAGGCAAGAAAAATGCTAATGATCTATCAAAATGGATAGAAAAAGACATGTTCAAATATGGCCGTACTGCTTTGAGAATGACCTACACTTCCAATCATGACCTCAACTCTTGGAATGGCACCACAGAAGAACGATTCGGTGATGCTCACCAAGCACTGCAAACGCTAGTATTCACCGCTTACGGCTTTCCATTAATTTTGGGTGGTCAGGAGGTTGGGCTCAACAAAAGACTTGAGTTCTTCGAGAAAGATTTGATTGACTGGTCTGACTCGCTTGGATTGCAAGACTTCTACAAGTCTTTGGTAAAACTCAAAAAGGACAACCCTGCTATTTGGGCGGGTGATGCTGGAGGTTTTCCAGTTGCTATTGAGGCAAATGAAGATGTCATCGGGTTCATCCGTGAGGTAGAAGGGAATCGTGTAATTGGTATTTTCAACCTTTCTCCAGAAAACCAAAAAGTAGACATCACAAATGAGCAAGCATTTGGTAGCTACTTAGAATACTTCACAGGTGAAACCTACAGTCTTGATGCCACGCCATTGGAGCTAGAACCATGGGAATATTTGGTGCTTGTGAAGTAAGAAACTGAGACAAATCAGTCTTTAAAATAAGAGAGTAATCTTAACCAGATTACTCTCTTATAGCATTAAAAATAAAAATATAAGGTCATTTTGATGAAATCGGAAAACAAGCTCTAAAATGATCAATTGGCATCCACCAAATTGAGTGAGCCCGATACATCTTTTGAAATCAAAGGAGTCCCTTTATAGGCTATTCTTGCAGCGCCACTCAAATCAACATTCAATTTTTCTGAACAGGAGATTTCTAAATCTCCGGATCCGTCAATATCTATTGTAGTCTCAGCGGTAAGTAGCTCGAAGTTGTGAGCGTTCACCGTACCGCTCGACTTGATCACCTGCTGATTTACCTCGCCACTCATTCTAAGATAGGCAGAACCGCTCGTATTGATTACTAATCTATTCGCCACCCAAGGTCCGTCTGATTCTATCTCGCTGATACCTGATGAACTAATCTTTGATAATTCACTTGCCGTAACCTCAATCCAAACCCCATAATCCGTATCAAAACAGCGAATATTTCCATCAAAGCCAATTTCGAGCACATTGTTCTTTACTCCATAATCTAGCTCTGCAATCATTTCAGGCTCAGCAAATACTTTCACGATGTGATCGTCACCTTGCTTCAAGCGCAGGTTGACAGGACCTTTCAGAGCTATTTGACTAAAGTCAGATAATTCCAGATCATACTCATTCATCTTTCCTGATCCTGTAAGGCAAAGCGATTCTTCTTTACAAGACAATAGTGTAAAGGCAATAAGGCATAGTAATACATGTTGAAGTTTCATGATTTTGGTATTTAAATTTTTAAAATTCTTTATTAGAAAAAGTATTGTTGTGACTAGAATTCGATTCTATAACTAAGTATCGGAATCAATCCAGCCATTGGGTAATCGATCACCTGCTCGTTGGTAGCATCATAGATTTCAGCCCAGGTGTTGAGTCTGTTGGTGGCATTTTGGATATCGAGAGAAATTACTTGCTCAGACCTTGGACGATAAAAACGCAGGCTAAATCCGAGATCAACTCTAAAGTAATCTTTGGCTTGAACGGACCAAATATCAACGTCCTCATCATAGACTGCATCTCCCTCCTCTATGGAAGCTGCCAAATCGATTGGGAATATTCGTTTGCCTCCAGTCCATATCACCTTGGTGTTGAATCCCAAAAGACGATTTGCACCCCATTTCACTTCTTTACCACCTACAAAATTGTTCACATAGTTTAGGTTGTATTTGGTGTTGTACCAATGGCCATCTGCTGTCTTATATTTCGCATCGAAAAGGGAGCTGGTCACCAAGAAATAATAGCCATCTGTGAAGTATTTTTGCACTGTTAATTCAAGTCCATAATTACGTCCTTTTCCAATGTTAGCAAGGGTATCATCCTGATTAACGCCACCGAACATTGGCGCTAAATGTTTATCAGGGTTGTTAGGAACAGGAAGATTACCCATGTGCTGATAATATACTTCTGCCTTTACACTTAGGTGATCAGTGACCATTTTTTCATATCCCAATACGAAATGATTCGAACGGGTAAGTTCCAATGATTTATTCGGGCTATGAGTGTTACCATTTTCGTCAGTGATCTCCATGAAATATACTGGTAGATTTTCATGTCTGCTGTGCAATCCATATCCAAAGCTCAACTTTTGTGTATCATTAAGCTGCCAGTTGAAAGCAAGTCTAGGTTCTATAGACACATCATCATTTAGCGCAAAGTAGGTTCCGTGCACTCCTCCGATTACCTTCACGCGATCAGAAAAATTGTAAGCAAACTGACCATAGCCTTGATATAGACTTGTGCGACCATTACTGTTAAGAAAAGTGGACCACTCATTGGTAGAATCCACTCGATTCCTTGAATAATAATTGTAGTTCAAGTTGCTGTATACAACACCAGTACGGATGCTTAGCTTGCTACTTACCTTGGTATTCATATAGGAATTGAATCGTATCGCGCTGTTTTGAAGATCATCATAAAACTCCCCTCTTAGCACTCCTAGACTATCCATGGTTTCGTAATCCTCTGAACTCCAACTAGAGGACACTGACAAAACAGACCTAAAGTAAGTATTGGGATTGACGTAAGCTGTATGGGTAATCCCAGAGGCATACATCCCTGATTTAGTAAAGTCAGAATAGCCATGTTCAATGTCTTCAGTTTGGGTGGTGTCAGGCAAAAACTTTTCATCTGACTGTGAGGTGCCGCCCACTCCCCATATAGAAAATGTGCCAGCTTTCTTAGTAGGTAAATTTACCTTGAAAGATAAATCCTGATATCTCGGCAATGCATTTTCAGATATCTGAACATTCATATCGTTGAGCAGGGAAAGTGTTGAGTATCGAAAATTAAATAAGTAAGAGCCACCATAGCCTTTTTTGAAAGGTCCTTCAGAAGCAAAATCAAATCCCAACACCCCAGCCTGAAAAGTATGCTCGTAGGCTAGATTATTTCCATTTCTAAGACTAATGTCAAACACTCCAGAGAGCGCATTGCCAAACTCTCCTGGGAAAGCGCCGGTATAGAAATCAGAACTCCCAAGCATATTAGAGCTAAGAATACTGACCGCACCAGAGGCATATCCTTCCTCTGCAAAATGGTTTGGGCTGGGTATCTCCACTCCTTCTAGTCTCCATAGCAACCAGTTGGGTGAGTTGCCACGAATAATGATTTCGTTGGAAGCATCATCACCCCCAGCCACTCCTGCAAATGATTGTGCCATTCGCGCCGGATCGCTAATACTCGCTGCAAATCTTTTAGTTTCTTCAGCATTGAAAGACTTAGCACTCACGATAGCCATTTCATTCATTGGCTCACGATTGGCAGATCTCACAACGATCTCTCCCAACTCTTGAATCTGCTCCTTCATTTCCACATTTAGTACCACCTCCTTGGCTGATCCTACCAATATCTCAGGCACAATCACATCGCCATACCCCATAAAGGACGCCTTAAAACTATGTCTACCAAACGGCACATTTTGCATTTCAAAATATCCATCAAGATCTGTAGTGGCTCCTATTATAGGATCAGAATCAACTAGCATAATGGTCGCAAAAGGCAATGAAGATTTTGAGCTACGATCAAGGACCTGCCCTCTCACGGTCTGGGTAGTTTTAAGTCCTTCATTGTTTTGACCCATCTTTAGATCATTGACAACAGGTTTAATTACGATTGTTCCTTTGATCTCCTGAAAAGTGAGCCCCGTACCTTTCAAAGCCGCATCCAACACTTCCTTCAAAGTAGCTTCTTTCAGGCTTAATGAAATCTTCGGAGCATTTTGAAGCTCCTCATGATTGTACACAAAATTGACCTCCGATTTAGTTCTGATTTCATCCAGCACATATTCGATGGTTACGTCCTGAAGCGAGAAATTAAACTTCTCATCTTGAGCATCTACGCTCAAGCCAAACCCTAGCAAAAATACTATCGCCAGGAGCGCCCGAAACTTGCCGACCTTCTGGGGTCGGTATATCTTTAGATAATTGTTTATAAAATTTTTCATAATTTTAGTTCGATTTAAGATTTACAGGTCTTTTATTAATTTCAATTTTGAATGGGAAATGTGGCCGCATTTCCCATTTTTTATAATACTACTATAGTGTTGGTATTCTCTTTTATTTCAAACTTCACATCAGTGGTCAATTGGAGCATTTCCAATATTCCTGAGATCGGTTCATTATTATTGATTCGCGCTGAAAAGTGATAGTTTTTAGCATCGTCATTGCCAAACTCATAGGTAAAATCATACCATCGAGCCAAGCGCTTCATTACTGTTTCTAGATCATCATTGGCAAACTCAAACTTCCCTTGTCTCCATGAAACATATTGAGAAGTATTCACGCTATTGACTACCAAAGAGTCTCCAAATACTGCCTGATCATCCGGACTTAGAATAGCCTGAATGTCACTACCTTCTATGCTCACTCTTACTTTTCCTTCTACCAATGTGGTCTTTTGTAAGGATTCGTTATCGTATGCCGAAACGTTGAATTCTGTACCCAATACACGAATGTGTGTTTCACCCGCATCCACTATGAAAGGTTTTCCATTGTGCGCTACATCGAAAAAAGCCTCTCCTGTCAAATAAACCACTCGGGTGGAATCGCTGAAACTAGCAGGAAAGCGAAGCTTTGAATCAGCATTCAACCATACCTTGGTGCCATCTGCCAGTGTGAGATCGTAAACGCCTCCTTTAGGCACATATAGCTCATTATAAATATCAGACTTCAATTCCTCATCTACTGCTTCGGCAGTATAGGTGAGCTCATTATCAGCTATAGTGACTTTGGAGTCTCCCTCCTGAAGTTCTTTCAGGTCTTGGTCGCTACCTAGCGTGATAGACAGACCATTGGACAGCTTCAATACTGCCTTATCTGTTCCTACTTTAATATGCTCATCTATATTAGCTAGCGTTTGTGGCTCTTCTACACTAAAGTAGAGGTATCCCAAAGTTCCAAGCAAAAGGGGGAGCATAATGGAAGCCGCATATTTCAGTGCGGTAGTTGAAAAGAAAGGAATGACTTTAGTCTCGGTTTTTGATTCTAATGTTTCCCAAACTCTGTTTTTATCAAAAGACTTGTAATGATCCAGCTTCTCCAATTGTATTTTTGGATCAATTGATCTGCGGTACGATGCCTCATTTTCTTGGGACTCGTTTCTCCAAGCATCCAACTCCAACTTTTCGCTTTCGCTGATGGTCCCGCGAATCTGTCGGGCTATGCTCTCTGCTATTTTGAATGACTTTTCCATTTGATTGTTCCAAGTTTACAGACCTAAAACAACCATTCTACAAAAGCGGGTGAAAGGGAATTGAAAAAAAATTAAAAACTCAGCAGTATGGCTGAAAAAACAGAGCCCATGCGGTCCCTAATTTTAGCGTAAGCAATCTTCTTTTGCGTTTTCACAGTATTCTCAGAGATATCAAGCTCATCTGCTATTTCCGCATTTTTCAGTCCATTCATAGCCAAAAGCATGATGCGCTGAGAAGCTATTGGCAGTTGCTGGATCTCAATATGAAGCTGGGCAAAAACCTCCTCCTCTATTAAGTTGCTACTAAAATATTGCTCTGACTCTAGTTCATAGATAAGATTTGATTCGTGTTTTTGCACTACAGCGAGGTGTTTGAGTCTATTGAGGCACTGGTTTCTTGCAGAGGAATAGAGAAAGGCCTTGATAGCATTGATGTCTTCAAAGGCTTTGCGTGCCTCCCAAAAGCGCACAAAAACCTCCTGTATCATATCCTCAACCTCCGATTTGTCTTGCAGGTATTTGTAAGAAAAAGCACACAGAGGACTGAAAAACCTATCAAATACTTCTTGAAAGGCTGCTCTACTTCCACTTTGAATATTTGATGCGAGATTAGAGGACAAAACGGCTTTAATGCTTTTTGGCAATTAAATAAATATTTGTGAATGTCTATAGCAGTTGCTAAAATTTAAAACCGCTTAGGAAGGGTGAGGACTAAAATGTAATTGCATATTTAATGAGCTATCCACTATCCACCAATCCGTATAGAAATTGAGTACCTTAATTTGGTATTAAAACATTACCAATTCTATCAGATCAATATGGTAATACTAGATATCATAATATTTGTATTTGGGCTAATTGGTATGCTCATAGCTTTGATAGTACTTATTCAAGGACTAATAAAAAAAGATAAATCAAAACTTAAAAGAGCCGTTATAATTTTTGTCGCAACCTAGGTGATTATCCTTTTTATAAGAGGATTTCAGTTTCTGATATTAGTGATCTAGATTTCCTTTGCTAAACTCTAAGTAAAATGCCTTGAACATATGGATTTAAGCACCTAGTGAGGTGTAACTGACATCAATGAAATACCCTTTCAGTCACCGATTTTTCAAAAAAGTCATAATGACCGAAAGTTTTTAGTTTCTATTGCATCTAAACCCGCAAACAAAACTCAGCCGCATAATGAGCATACTTTTAGATCTCTTTCGAAAATCAACTTTGATGGCATTGGCATTCATTTTCATAGTGACCACCCAATCCTGTAAAGATTCTGACTCCACTGACACGCCCGAACCCGATACTACTACTGAGGATGAAGTGGTCGATCTAACGCATCTACCATTTGGTGGTGGCAATATCCTAAGAAGAGACAAAGGTATCCGTCAACCTGCTTTGGAGTCACTTTGGCTCTGCGGTGTTCCTTCTGATGGTGCAGGCAACTCTGATGCGAGCGACTGGACCAATGAAGACGGTACTTGGGACTATACTAGAAAGCCACAAGTAGAAGGTAGCTTAACGTGGGTCAGTGAATTTGAAATACTCCTTGACGGTAATGGTAAGCGATTGATAACTGGAAATTCTTTACCAGGACATCCCACAGGAGTCTTTCCTATCGATCCCAACAGCATAGCCTACCAGTACGATCGTAATACCAACGAAATCAAAGCACGTGATATATTATTCACATTGCCTGAGCTTCCTGAAGAGGCTGCTAGCTCAAGCTGCGTGACGTATGGAGCAGCAGGAATTTCGCTCAGCGGAAGTGTGATCTACCATGGCGCATCTACACTTGGCAATGATGCCGCGGCTCACGAAATCTTCGATAGCTATGGTGGACACTCAGACGGTACAAATACCTACCATTACCACTATCCCGCAGAGAACCTACAAAAGCACATACACCCTGAAGAAGAAGGTCACTCAGGACTCATGGGCTATATGATTGACGGATTTGGAATCTATGGCCCACGTGGAGAGGATGGAAAAGTCCTTTTGTCTAAGGATCTCGATGAATGCCACGGACATTCACATCCCGTACTTTGGGATGGTGAGATGGTCGATTTATACCACTATCACTGGACGTATGATTTCCCCTACAACATCGGCTGCTTCAAGGGCACACCTCAATAAAATAGACATCATATGAAAATCATCAGGCAAATCCCCTTATTGATTACAATCGTAATCTTGTCTGTTTTTATATCATGCAGTAAGGATTCGAATCACGAGGATATTATAGATGTAGTAAACACAAATACACCTCCGAATATCATTTTCATCATTGCGGACGACCTAGGGTGGGATGCCTATGGAAACTACTCTGGCATTAACGGAACCAAAGCCAACACTCCGACCATAGATTCCCTAGCTAGCAATGGTATCACGTTTACAAATTTCTGGGTCAACCCTATCTGCGCACCAACCAGAGCTACCATGCTCACTGGGAAATTTGGATTCAGGACCGGTGTAGGTGGCGTACAAACACCTCCTACTTCAGTGCTAGCCAGCTCAGAAACAATCATCCAAAAATATATCAATGATAAAACCTCCGATGAATACGCAACTGCCCTTATAGGAAAATGGCATTTAAGCCAATCAAATCAACTAAATGCACCAGAGGATTTTGGTATTGGCTTTTTCTCGGGGATATTTCTTGGCGCCATTCCCAACTATTACAATTGGACACAAACAAGTGGTGGTTCACAGCAAAATATCACTACATACGCTACCACACATTTGGTAGATCAATCTGTGAGCTGGATTGAGCAACAAACAAGACCATTCTTTTTGTGGCTTGCATTCAATGCGCCGCATACACCTTTTCACCGTCCTCCATTGGACTTAATCACCGATCAGTCACTAGTTGATAATCAAGCTACCATCGATGCTAATCCTTACCCTTATTACTTGGCTTCCATAGAAGCAATGGATACTGAAATAGACCGCCTGATATACTCAATGACTCCTGCCCAAAGAGAAAATACTGTTTTTGTGTTCATGGGAGATAATGGAACTCCTCGTGAGGTCACACAAACACCGTACGCGGATAATAGCTCCAAAGGCACGCTATTTCAAGGAGGCATCAATGCTCCTTTGATCTTTTGTGGGAAAAATGTGACGAGGCAAAACGTAGTAGAAACAGCACTAGTTCAGGGTTCAGATATGTTTGCCACTTTGGCGGATCTCGCAGGTGCGGGTAGTGCAGATTATGAAGACGGTAGCAGCATTAAACCACTCCTTTCAGATGCCAATGCTACAAAAAGGACATTTGTCTATAGCGAGCAGTTTGACAACACCTCTACAAGAAATGATGGTTATGCCATTAGAAATGCTGATTACAAGCTTATCCATTTAGAAAATGGTACTGAGTATTTATATAAGCTATCCATAGATCCCTTCGAACAAACCAATCTTATGACTGCAAGTTTATCAGCCGAAGCTCAACAAAACCTTGATAAACTTAGACAGCTAAAAGCAGGGCTTTGATAGAGGTATTCATACGCATCTCAGACTAAGTAATTGGTATCAAAAGATGGTTGCATTGTGTTTAACTTGGGTTCTTATTGAATCCGAAATGCCCCAATTATGATACTCACTATACTTTTAAGCTTCATTCTGTTATGTCTTGGACTGATTCACTTCTATTGGGCAGTAGGAGGAGAATTTGGCTTTGCGGCAACATTACCGACCTACGAAAGCGGAAAGAGAGTCCTGAACCCCAAAAAAATACATAGTGCAATTGTAGGGTTTGGATTGACTGCCTTCAGTGTTTTTTACCTACTTCAGACTGGATTTATCGATTTCAGATTTCCTGATTGGCTCTTCAAGTATGGAGGCTGGCTTATACCAATACTATTTCTTTTAAGAGCAATTGGAGATTTCAATTTTGTCGGATTTTTCAAGACTGTGAAAACGACAGATTTCGGAAAACTCGACACGAAGTTCTATTCTCCTTTGTGTCTCTTTATTGGGGTTGTTGGATTGAGTATTCAATTGATGAAATAAATAAAATGAAAAAGAACCATACCATACAAGTAGCCTTGTTTGCATTATTATGCCTCTTATCATCTCATCTGTACGGACAGCTGCCAGAAAACTCCGAGTTATACAAAACCATCCTTGACCAAGACAGTCTACTTTTCAATGTGGGTTTTAACACTTGCGACATTAGCCAATTTGAAAACAAACTGAGTGCCAGTCTCGAGTTTTACCATGACAAAGACGGCATATCCACAAAAGCTGAATTTTTACATAATTTAAAAAACGGCTTGTTTATTGCCACGGAAAAATACCAATCCAAAAGGGAGCTTATCGCAGCAAATACGGCCATCTACCCACTTTATCGAAATGATACTATTTATGGAGCTGTCCAAAATGGTGCGCATCAATTCTATGAAAAAATCGACGGAAAAGAAGAAAAACTTGTTGGTTTTGCTCAGTTCACCAGCGTCTGGATACTCGAAGATGGTGAATGGAAATTGACCAGAATTTTAAGTTATGATCACCAAGCGATTGGCGAAGATTAAACGTACTCGAACGCTACAAATTCTAGATCACTCAATTTTCACGACTAGAACTCCAACTATATTCCGCGATAAATCAATTGAAAATCATGACCATTTTAATAAAGTCACTTCCTGTGTTGCAGTTTTTCCAGACCTAAATAATGCAGATGAGGTTGATTAATCCTGCTTACTACTTATCGCCATAGCTTGACGGTGAACATTGAAACATTTCCTGAAAGGATTTGTAGAAATAAGAACGGCTATTGAAACCAGTTTTGTTAATGATCTCAGATACATTAAGATCAGTATTGGTGAGTAAAAAAGCAGCTTTTTTCAGGCGATATTGATTGATCATTGCATGGGGTGTGAGCCCAGTGAGTGCCTTCACTTTTTTATAAAGTGAGGTTTTACTTATGGCTACATGGTTGGCTATGTGCATGGCGTCCAGCTGTGGATTGGCCATTTCATCTTTAATGAACTGATCAACCTTTTTGAAAAAGTCGTCATCACGTGCGCCTATTCCAAAGGAAGCCATCTCACTCTCAGTGATCCCATAAGCTTCGAATTTATTTTTCAGCACTTCACGTGTCTTTATGAGTTTTTCCACACGGACATAAAGATGCTCTGGATGAAATGGCTTGGGTATATAAGCATCCGCCCCCGCATGAAGCCCTTCTATACGTTCCTCCAGTTCTCCTTTGGCTGTAAGTAAGATCACCGGTATGTGGCTAGTCTCTATTTTTGACTTGATAGTCTCACAAAGTGTATAGCCGTCCATCTCAGGCATGATCACATCACTGATCACCAAGTCTATTTTTCTGTTAAGCAATACTTTAAGCGCCTCATGCCCATTGACGCAAGCGATAGTGTTATACTTAGATGAAAGTAGTTGCTTGAGCAGACTGAGTATCTGAACATTGTCATCCACAATCAAGATGTTGTGCTCGAAGCGCTCTAGGCTGATGTTGATCATCTCCTGCACCAAATTACCGTCATGGTAGAGCTCAGCTTCCACATGACCATGAAGACTGCTCATCATGGCCTCATCCACATCGTCCATCATAGTATCTTCCGACTTGCTGAGATCTGATGGTAGCCAAAAACTAAAGTCGCTCCCCTCCCCTGGTTGGCTTTGTACAGAGATATCTCCTTGATGAAGGTTGATTAGCTTTTGAGTAAGCGAAAGACCAATGCCAGCGCTGTTGACCGCCTGTCCAATGCTGTCGTGGCTTAGCTTGCTAAATCGCTCGAACACCCGGTCGATCTCATCGGCATGGATACCAATGCCTGTATCGCTTACAGAGAAATAAATACGTCCCCCACCACTGCTGATTTTGATATAGACCTCACCTCCAGCTTCGGTGTATTTCAAAGCATTGCTGATAAGGTTGATGAGGATTTTCTCGAGGATCTCCGTGTCCACATTTACTACCAAAGAACTTGGCGCATCATATTTCAAAGCGATCTCTTTATCCAGCGCATATTGCTTAAAGCTTTGCAGTAGTTCATCTACAAACATGATTAGGTTGAGAGAGCGTATGCGCAATTGCTCCTTGCCAAGCTCTACTTTCCGAAACTGCACCAATTCTTCAATTAGCTTTTGTAGGCGCAGAGAATTGCGATAGATACTTTGAATGGGTTGGTGTAGAGCAGGCACAGCTTTGGTTTTATCCAAAAGAGAAGCTGCAGGTCCTAGTATCAGTGTAAGTGGGGTGCGAAACTCATGCGCTATATTGGTGAAAAACTCCAACTTATACTTTTGAATGATGACAGACTGCTCTTGCTTTAGACGCATTATTTCATCCGCTTTTCTACGTTTTGCTCGGTTTCTCCAAAACTGAAACAAAGCCACTTGCACTAGTAGTAGTGAAAGAAAATAAATGAAATAAGCTGTATGAGAGGCCCAAAAGGGTGGTGAAATATTGATAGCGAGCAAACGTACCTCAGGGTTCCAATCGCCGTTTTCGTTGCTATTATTGAGATGCAGGGTGTACTGACCAGGCGGGATATTGGTAAGGTTGATGACGGACTGTTTGCCAAGATCTATCCATCCTTTATCAAACCCCTCCAGATAGTACCTGTATTTGCATCGCTGCTTGTGCCAGTAATCCAATGTCGTAAATCTAAGACTGAGATAATTCTGATCATAGTTAAGGGAGATTTCCTCTTGCTGGTCAATGTGCTGTGGTAAAATATGGGAGCTATCTCCGGGATGGATTCGCTGGTTGAATACGTATAAGTCGGTCAAAGCCAAGCGCTGAAAGTTAGTGCTAGTATCTAACCGCGCAGGATATACCATATCCACTCCATTGGTACCTCCAAAATAAAGCCGATCATCGACACTGGTCTGAAAATAAGCTCCATCGGTGTATTCAAAGTTGAGAAGTCCGTCATTCCAGTTATAATTCTTGAATGTATTTTGCTCAGGGTTGAAAGCAAAGAGTCCGTTGTTGCTTGATAGCCATAGCCGGCCCGCATAGTCTTCCAAGATACCATGGATGGTATTGTTGGCAAGACCGTCAATTTGGGTGTACTGCTGCACCGTATAGTTATTCAAACTCACCTCATTAAGACCACCGCTTGTCCCTACCCAAAGTCGAGACTTAAGATCGATGTAAAGACTGAGAATATCATTGTTACTAATCGCCCATTCGCTTTTGGTATCTGCTTGGAGTGTGTGTGTGAATTGTCTCAGGATTGAGTTGTATCTGTACAATCCACCATTTCTCGAACCAAACCAAAGTATGTTAGGCTCCTCCTCTACAATACTGTAGACGATATTACTCTTCATGCGAATCTTTCCGAATCGATCATCTTCTTCAGGAGATATGGCGTAAGACTCCTTCAGGATATATGCCCCATTTTTGTCCTTTTCAATGTCTAGGAAAATCACCCCATTCCCACTCGTTCCTAACCAAATTTGACCGTAGACATCAAAGAAAATCTTGTAGACTGACCCAAACGAAAGCCCGTTGGTTTCATTCTTGAAATCTTCAGGAAAATGATAGATCCGTCCGGTCTCTTTCTCTATCATATCCAAACCCTCCCCATCCATACCTACCCACATATTGCCCTGATCATCTTTTGCCAGTGAAAGGACTGTATTGTCATTGAGCCCATTGGATTTATTGTAGATTTTGGTCTCAGCACTTGCCACATTGATGACATTAAGCCCACCACTTCGCGTACCAATGAAGAGTCTGCTCTTGTCAGCATAGATAGACCTGACAATACTATTAGATATTTTACCTTCTGAAGCATTGCCTTCACTAATAGTGTGAAAAGACCGCTTCTTCGTGAGATATTTATACACCCCATCTCCATCGGTACCCACCCAGAGGAGGTTCTGTCTAGACTCATGCACAGAAAAAATCTTTAACTTCTTTTCTTGCAGACTCGACAGCTGCTCATTGAATGATGTCATTTTGATTGAGTCATTATTCATGCTTAACAGCAGCAGCTTGCCTTCATCAGTACCCAGATAGAGACGCATTTTATCTTGGCTTTGCGCAATGCTGGTGATAAGCATTCCAGCTGTTTGGACCTCATGTTTAGCAATAATTTCATTACCATTGAGCTCCAGCAGTTCCAGTAGATTGGGGTTTGGTTGATAGATGAGAAAATACCTACCGTCCATCCCAATCAGTTTGCCCAATGCCATATCGGAACTCCAATTTATCTGGTGACTAGTGATCTCTCCTTTGGTATCTAACACATTCAGTGTGCTGTCCCCAAGCAGATAAACATTTTGCTCATAGCTGCCAAGTGTATAGATGTTTTTCAAGAGCTGAGATTCCTGATGTATTCGAACAAACTGATCCTCATCAAGGGAGTACCTGCCTATGCCCCAGCCAACCAGACTTACATAAAGTAAAGAGTCATCATATAGTGTAGCTTGGAGATTGTTTTCCAAAAAAGGAAGGTCTTCAATATCGTGAAGGTACCTATGGAAGCGATCCAGTTTGCGATCGTAGCGATTGATACCATCATGGGTGACCACCCATAAATTGCCATTTTTATCTTCAAGTATTTGCCTGACTATGTTGTTGCTTATGGAATGATCGTCATCAACTTGTGGTTTATAGCTTACGATTCTATCTCCGTCGTAATAGTTTAGCCCATCCCAAGTTCCAAACCACACATGATCATTGCTATCAAAATAGATAGCGTTTATCGCACTATTGGAAAGTCCCGAACGCTTATCGATTTGCTGCAAAGGCCATTCGCCCTGACCATATACGGATGGGAGTTTGGTAGCTATTAGCAAAAGAAAGATGACTCTGATGTATTGACTAGACATATGAAGTGTCCTACAGGGTATTATTTATGACCAAAATAGTGAGATAAAAATGCACGATAAGCAGAATGAACCAGAGTAAACACAATTAACAGTATAGAGGATACCCGATGATCATCATATTATGAGATTAGCAATATCGATCCTTTTATCAGATTGATATTATACGATTGTTAAAGAAGTCAATCATACATTATGGATATAGCAAACAGATTCGCAAATAACCCTATCCTCACTCCAAAAATGATCCGCCCTAGCGCAGCATCTATGAAGATAGAGTGTTTGCTGAACCCTGGCGTCTTTAAGTTTAAAAATAAAATATGGTTGCTTGTACGCGTTGCTGAAAGACCTGAGCAAGTAGAAGGAAAAACCACTCTTCCCATATACAGTGATGAAGGCGTTTTAGAACTGCTAACATTTGATAACAATGATCCTAAATTTGATGATAGTGATAAGCGTGTTTTCGAGTACGATGGAGCGTACTATCTATCTACGCTCTCACATCTTCGATTACTTGCAAGTGACGATGGAGTGATTTTTAGAGAAGACGCTGAATATCCGCCACTATTGCCATTTGGCGAGCAAGAATCTTTTGGAATAGAAGATTGCCGTGTCTCTCAAATCGGAGACACTTACTACCTCACCTACACCAAAGTCTCCGCGACAGGCGTAGGCATAGGGCTGATCTCTACACGAGATTGGAAATCATATGCTCGACATGGAATGATCTTCCCTGCCCACAACAAGGATTGTGCGGTGTTTGAAGAGAAAATAGGAGGGAAATATTACGCACTGCACAGGCCAAGCAGCCCCAACATTGGTGGCAACTATATCTGGATAGCACAGTCGCCTGATATGGAACATTGGGGTGGCCATCAATGCATCGCCACTACCAGAAAAGGTTACTGGGACAGTGCTAGAGTGGGCGCAGGAGCCGCCCCAATAAAAACTGAAGCTGGTTGGCTAGAGATCTATCATGGTGCAGATGAAGGGCATCGATATTGCCTAGGTGCATTGCTTTTGGATTTGAAAGATCCATCAAAAGTCCTCGCCAGAAGCCAAGAACCTATCATGGAACCAATTGCTGACTATGAAAAGACGGGATTTTTCGGGAACGTGGTTTTCACCAATGGTCATACAGTAGATGGCGACAAAATAACACTCTACTACGGAGCAAGTGATGAAGTAATCTGCGCAGCTACTTTATCCATCAAAGACATACTTAAATCACTGGGAAAATCATGAATATTTTCAAAAAGCCGCTTAGCGAATACCAGTTTTTCCTAACCCAACCGAAAGACATGCGCGTGCTATTAGGCACCAATATGATCTATGCCTTTGTGTTGCCAGTGATAGACATATTCGTGGGAGCCTACATTATGCGTAGCTCCGACGATCCTAAAATAGTCGCGCTTTATCAGCTTACCGTTTACACAGGCATCCCCCTTACTTTCCTAATCAATGGCTACCTCCTCAGGTGGTTTCGAATTTCCAATTTGTATAGCTTCGGAATGTTGCTCAGTGGGATTTCCATGTTTGTGATGATGGGGCTCGAGGAAATGACTTTTTGGGGCGTTGGCTTAGCGGGATTGCTTATGGGCACATCCTTTGGCTTTTTCTGGGCCAATCGTGACTACTTGGCGCTAGGTACTACCAATAACGATAATAGGAATTACTATTACGGATTAGAAACCTTCTTTTATACGCTTACAGCCATCTTGGTTCCGATAGCCGTTGGGTGGTTTCTGGGTACTGCTAATAAAAACGGGTGGTTCGATGGCAATATGTCGCAGAGTTATCAGATGGTCACGCTTGTAGTAGTAGGCCTCACAATCATCTCGAGTATTGTCATTCATAAAGACAAATTCAAAAACCCAGCACAGAAGAAGTTTCTCTTTTTCAAGTTCGATAAGCTTTGGAATAAACTACTGGTCCTTGCCGGATTGAAAGGAATGGTTCAAGGTTATTTGGTCACCGCTCCTGCTATCTTAATCATGCGATTAGTAGGCGATGAAGGCGCTTTGGGGTTGATACAAGGCATTAGTGGGGTTTTCACTGCGGTGATGCTCTACCTGATCGGGCGCATGGCAAAACCAGAACATCGAATAGCCATACTTTCAACAGGACTCTTCATTTTTCTGATCGGCTCCATCTTCAACGGAATCCTCTTTTCCGCCATTGGCGTCATGGTCTTCGTCTTGTGCAAAGTCCTCTTCCAGCCACTTCATGATATAGGCTACTTCCCTATACAAATGCGCGTGATCGATGTGGTCTCTGCAAAAGAAAAACGCAGCGAATTCGCCTACATCTTCAACCATGAATTTGGGCTTTATATCGGGAGGTTTTTTGGACTTGGGCTATTCATTGTATTGGCTACATACGTCTCTGAAATATTCGCGCTGAAATACTCCCTAATCGCAGTGGCACTTCTTCAAATCCTTTCCATTCCGCTGGCCATACACATTACCAAACAATGCCATTCTTACGAGAAAAAGACTGCTGAAGCAGAAAAAATGGACGATTTACATTTAGCTCTAGCAAAATGAAAAACATGAAAACAATCAAAATTTTTCAACTCTTAATTCTTACAATATCCGTTGTTTGGCTAGGCAGTTGTGATGAAAAAGCAACTCCTATAGCACAAGTAGCGATTGACAGAGTGGAGGTTATGCCCTTCAATCCTCAGCCTTACAAGCAACTAAAATGGAAAGAAAAGGCCATTAATTTTGATGAGTTTGTTTTTGACCATACACTCACTGGCGAATACATGCCTTTGATCTGGTTAGACTCCTCCAAACGCAACATAGATCAAGTCACTTTTGGTATCTATACAGTAATGGGTGATGTGCGCCAAGGTTATGCGGCACACCCAGATTTTCATGAATCCTTGACCTCATTAGGCGCACTGATTAGCGCAGGCTTGTCAGATATAGATAAAACAGATCAGGACGGGTTCAACTATGTGAAGATGGTACAGAACTACTTCAATAGCGACAATGGGTGGAACATCATGATGAATAATACTAATCCAGATATCGCCATGCTGGGAGGTGGATACGGTAGAGATTGGTGGTATGACGTCTATCCCAACTTACTGTATTATGGAATAAGCAATCTTTTTCCGGAAGTAGTCGGAGCTGACGATATCCAGCGATCCATAGCTGATCAATTCTATAAAGCTGATTCGGTATTGGATGGCAACTATCACTATTCCTACTTCGACTATGCGGCGATGAAGGGAATGAAAAACCACATCACCAATCAGGAAGATGCAGCTGCGGGACATGCGTATGTACTCTATAGTGCCTACCAAAAGTTTGGCGATCAGAAATACTTAGATGGTGCCAAATCAGCTATTGAGGCTATGCTCAGCCAAACAGAAAGTCGATTTTACGAAGTGCTGTTGCCGTTCGGGGCTTACACCGCTGCTCGTCTCAATGCCGAACAGGGCACCGACTATGACGTCCTCAAAATGCTCGATTGGTCATTTGAAGGATGCAAAGCCGTAGAAGGCCGCACCGGATGGGGCGTGATCGCTGAGAAATGGGGACCCTACGATGCTCATGGTTTACAAGGTAGTATCACCGATGGAGGCGGCTATGCCTTCCTGATGAACACATATAGTATGGCTTGGCCACTGGTACCAATGGTACGCTACGAGCCAAAGTTTGCGGAGTGCATAGGCAAATGGATGCTCAATGCCTCCAATGCTTCGAGACTTTTCTATCCTTATGAAATAGACGATGATCATCAATGGCTACCTGAGCAGAAGGAATTGACAAAAAATGTAATCGCCTATGAAGGTCTAAGAAAAACTGATCCCTATGGAAGCGAACGACTGAAAGGTGTAGAACCCGTAGCGCTCGGTGATGGACCCAACTGGCTCGTCGGTCAGCCCAATATTTCCATGTTTAGCCTATACAGCTCTGCATATGCGGGGATTTATGGCGCTATTATTCAAGAGACTAATGTGAGCCAAGTGCTTCGCCTTAATTGCCTGGCCACAGATTTCTACCGCGATGACGCCTATCCTACTTATCTCTACTACAATCCTTTTGAGAATAGTCAAGAAATAGTTTTTGAAAATGGAAATGAAGGCGCAGTGGACCTATTTGATGCTTTAACTCACGAGCTGGTAGCAGAAAACATTGATACTTCGGGCCAATTTTCAATAAGTGGAAGAAGCGCCGCTTTGATAGTCACAATTCCTCATGAAGCGGCAATCAAAAAAGTAGGTAAACAATACACATGCAATGACATAATCATCGCTTATCAATGAACAGGCTTATGACAAACAAACCCAACATGATTTCAATTAAGCCTATGCTTTTTCTAGCATTGACGCTTATAGGTTTTGCGTTAGCAGCGCAAACCAAAATCTCAGGAAAAGTCACCGATGGAAGCGGTATGGAAGTGGTCGGAACGACCATATATCTTCAGAATACGACCATTGGCACCATCTCAGATTATGAGGGCCACTATGCGTTTATCATACCAGATTCACTTCGGAACGCAATTGTGAATTTCTCTTTTATTGGTTTTAAAACTACGCAAGAGCCAATTGGCGGAAGGTCAATCATCAATGTAACACTCAAGGAAGATTTCACATCGTTGGATGAAATCATCGTAGTAGGCTACAGCACCCAAAGCAAAGGTGACGTAACTGGAGCCTTGAATACTGTAAAAGGCAAAGATCTCAATAGCCTCCCTGTGGCCGGTATAGATCAGGCACTGCAGGGTAGAGCACCTGGCGTCAATGTAGCTGCCAATACTGGAGCACCTGGCGAAGGGGTGTCTATTAGGATACGTGGGGTAGGATCGCTCAACAGCAGCAATGACCCACTTTACATAGTAGATGGAGTACCCACACGAGAGGTGCTAAATATTCTTTCTCCGCAAGATATAGCCGAAATCACCATATTAAAAGATGCCTCAGCTGCAGCCATTTATGGATCTAGAGCGAACAATGGGGTGGTGCTCATCACGACTAAGAGTGGTGGAAAGAATCAATCCTCTATATCTATCAATAGTCAGGTAGGTGTACAAGTGCATGGCAACCTGACAGAAATGACCAATACCAATCAATACGTGGAGATGTTCAATGAGGCGGCTACCAATGACAATGCATTCTTCGAAGATGATCTCTTTAAAAGAAAGCTTATCCCCGCAGATTATGCTGCGTCACTTCCTGACGTGGACCAACTTGGAGCCATTTTTAGAAAAGCTTTAATTCAAAATTATGGCATCACGGCCAGTGGCGGAGGTGAAAAATCTCAGTACCTCCTATCGATGACCTATTTCAATCAGGAAGGGATCATACTTGGTAGCGATTATGATCGAATTGCTGGAAGACTGAATGTAAAGTCAGACATCAAGCCTTGGCTAACCGCAGGAGCCAATGTAAATATCTCACGTGCCAATACCAATATAGTCGGAAGCTCCGGTGATGGTGCTGGAGGCAATGGCGGAAGCATCGTTCGGTACGCCTACTTCAGAACACCTGGAATTCCAATAAGGGATGAAAACGGCGAATTCGTAGACCTTCCTGATCGTCCTGACTTTTTGGGAGATGGCTACAACCCAGTAGGTCTCACACATTTTTTCGACAATCAGAGAGCCACCGATCGTTATTTCGGAAAGGTCTTTGGTGTTTTTAAAATTGCCCCAAATTTGACTTTAACCTCCAATTTTGGTTTTGATTCGGAAAATAGTATAGCCAGAAGAGTAGATAGGAACTGGGGTACAAACGACCGTATCAACAATCCAAATGGAATGGCATTGAACAGCAGTGATGCCATCACCTGGACCAACAACAACGTGCTGTCCTACACCAAAAATATTGGAGAGAAACACACCATTAGTTCCATACTTGGTCTTGAGGCTATCAAAGGCCAAGGACATGGATCGAACATTACGGATCGAGATTTTCCAGATCAGGATGCTAACCTTATATATTTAGGAAATGGACTTGGTGTGCCCAATATCTACGAGTTCAGATATGCCTATACACTTCTCTCTTTCTTTGGAAAAGTCGACTATAGTTTCGATTCAAAATATCTCTTTAGTGCCTCACTGAGAAGAGACGGCTCCTCCCGCTTTTCGGAAGAAAATCGATGGGGAAATTTCTACTCCTTATCAGGAGCATGGAACCTTCACAATGAAGCTTTCCTCAAGGACAACTCCTTCCTTTCCCAGCTAAAACTAAGAGTAGGATATGGTGAGCTGGGTAATCAAGAAATCGGAAATTATGCCTATTCAGACTTTATCAGCGCCAACTTCAACTACCCCATAGGTGATGTAGAATCGAAAGGCTACGCAGTGACTCAACTGGGAAACAATGATGTAAAATGGGAGACTAGTAGTCAGATCAATGCTGGGGTAGATTTCGAAATTGCCAATGGAATATTGTATGGTTCGATTGACTACTTCTACAAAATCACGGATGATATGCTCGTAAAGCAACCCAATCCGCCAAGTGCCGGCTATGCCGCTCCATCGTGGGTCAACAATGGTCAGGTACTCAACAAAGGGCTGGAGTTTCTTTTTGGTGTAAGGCAGGAAAAGGGAGATTTTGGCTACAATATCTCTGGGAACATGGCGGTACTAAAAAATGAGGTACTCAAACTCGCTGCGCCTATTGCAGGTGGTTCAATTGGTTCCACTTTCACCACACTTACAGAAGTTGGCCATCCGATCGGTTCTTTCTACATGTTCGAAATGGATGGAATTTTCCAGAATCAATTGGATATAGCAACTAGCGCCTATCAGGGAAACAACATACGTCCTGGAGATGTGAAATTCAAAGATGTAAATGGTGACAGCTTTATAGATGAAAAAGACCGGGCACATGTAGGTAGTGCCATACCGAAATTTACGGCTGGCTTAAATCTTTTCACAAGTTATAAGAACTTCGACCTGACCTTGTTCTTTCAAGGTGCTTATGGCTTTGAAATCTACAATGTTGCCTTTCATGATATAGAAGGTTTTTATCGTCCATTCAATCTCACAAAAGACTTTTATGACAATAGATGGACAGGCGAAGGCACTAGCAATGACTATCCCAGGGCAAGTTGGAATGGATCCAACAATAATGTAAGAGTCTCTACAAGATTTCTTAGAGATGGCTCCTACACGCGTCTGAAAAACTTACAAATAGGCTACAACTTCCCAGCCTCTGCCACAGACAAACTCAACATCGGCTCGCTGCGGGTTTATGTCTCAGCACTCAATCTACTCACCTTCACAAAGTACCCAGGCTTAGATCCTGAAATGACTACCAGTGACAATGCCAGTGGTGAAGGAGATCTGGCTAGAGGTATGGATTGGGGTACCTACCCAGTTGCAAAGTCTTTCAATTTCGGTCTTAACCTATCCTTTTAACGATGACTATCATGAAATCAAAACACGGATATCTACTTATAGCCATCATGGCAATGACCGCATCAGGTTGTACTGACTTCCTAGAGGAAAACCTTCAGGGTACCTACTCCAATAGTACCTTTTACCAATCAGCCGATCACGCCGAGTTGGCATTGACAGCTGTATATCAAACAGCCTCTTTTGCTAGTCCTAGAAACAACATTTGGGTGTTTGGAGATGTGACGTCAGATGATGCCACAAAGGGCGGACAGCCCGGTGATCAAAATAATATCCAGTTCTTGGAAGACTTTAACTATCTGCCTAGCAATGGCTACTTACAAGATCTTTGGACACATTATTACGAAGGGATCACTCGTGCCAATTACCTCTTGTATCACATCTCTGACATTGCCATGGATGAAGAGAGAAAGCAGGAGATCAATGGAGAAGCATTATTTATGCGTTCTTTCTATTACTTCCGATTAACCAATGTATTTGGTGAGATCCCGCTCAAACTAGACCCTCCACTCAATGAATCTGCGGTACATGTAGCTGTGAGCAGCGTTGATGCCATATTGGATCAACTTGATCTAGACTTGATCCAAGCGGCTAGCGATCTGCCGATCACCGCAACGGCAGGCAGGGCCACCAAAGGCTCAGCACTCGGTTTACTCGCAAAACTGAGACTATTTAGAGCAGATTATTTAGGTACTTTGGAAGCTATTCAAGACCTAGAAGATCTAGGCATCTATTCGCTGATGCCACTTTACGCTGACAATTTCAAGTTTGGAAGTCAGAATAATGCAGAATCCCTATTCGAGATTCAACATATAACCGGAGGTTCTCCTAAGTTGGGTTCGGGTCTCAACCAATGGTTTGCTTCACAGCAAGAGGGAGGTTATTTCTTCAACAACCCTACTCAGGATTTTGTAGATGAATTCGAGCTAACAACAGCATTGATCCCTGACCCTAGATTAGACTATTCAGTGGGACGCGAAGGCCAGGTTTGGCTGAATGGAGAGTCATTTGATCCTGCTTGGTCAACTACAGGTTTTCTTAATAAAAAGCATCTACAGCCCCTTGCAGAGATCCCAAAAGGGATCAAAGGAGATGGAAGTCTAAACTATATCTACCTGCGATATGCAGACATCCTACTCATCAAGGCAGAGGCATTGAATGAGTCAGGTACACCAGCTTTGGCCTTGGCGCCTTTGAATGCCATTCGCAAAAGAGCACGAGAAAGCTACCTCGTAGACGAAAAGCTACCAGGTTTTGGAGCGATACCGGCAGGTCTTCTCAATGATATCACTAGTACTAATCAGAATGATCTGAGAATTGCCATTCGCCATGAGAGACGCGTAGAAATGGGTCTGGAATTTCATCGATTCTTTGACTTGATGCGATATGGGAAATCCGTAGCAGAAGCGGCCTTATCAGAGACTGATTTCATTTACGAAGAACATCAGTATTTCTCAATACCCTTGTCTGAGACGGATATCAACAAGAAAATAGATTGAATAAATGAAGAGTAATAAATCAATAAACTACAACAATTAAATAAAACGTTATGAGAACAAATTTGAAAAGTTTTTTATGGATGCTTTCAATAGCCGCCACCTCTCTTTTCGTCGCATGCTCCGATGATGAAGATAAAGTGACTATTGATAAGTCAGCACTTGAGACCAAAATTCAGGAAGCAACAACCCTGATAACTAACTCAATGGAAGGTACCGCAACAGGCCAGTTCCAATTAGGCTCTAAGGCCGTACTACAAGGTGCAGTAGATTTGGCACAGCAGATTATGGATAGCGATGTAGTTACCCAAGTTCAGGTGGACAACTCCGTCACTACTCTTAGCCAAGCGATTACCGCTTTCAATGCTAAAGCAATCGTACCGATAGAGCCTGCAGCCTTAATAGGCCACTGGACTTTCGATGCGGGTACTGGCACTAGCGCTACAGACTTCTCAGGAAACAGTCGCAATGGAACATTGTCGACTGGTCATTCCAAATGGGGAGCAGGAACACCAACATGGGTTGCTGACAGATATGGTAACGCTGCAAAAGCCTTGCATTTTGATAAAGGAGCAAACGTGGAAGTGCCTTATGCTACTGCATTGAACCCTCAGGCAATGACGATTTCTCTTTGGGTAAAAGGTGATGTGGTTGATCCAATTTGGGCAAACAACTACATGGTTTCTCTCAACAGATGGAATGGTTTCAAATTCCAATTGCAAAGTGCAAACAAGCCTTTTATGACTGTAAAAGCAGATGTTTCTGGAAGTGCTGATCCTGCTTACTATGACCGTGATAATGAGTCTCCAACTTTGGATCAAGATACTTGGTACCATGTTTCTGTGACCTTCGGTGGTGGTGAGATGACCTTTTATGTGAATGGTACAGAAGTGAAAAGATGGGACAACACACCAGGTACAGCCATCTCTATTTCGGATACACCAGTAGGTCTGACTATCGGTCAGGATTTACCAACGAGCATTTACTCAACTGATGACACAAGCCCTTACTATGTTGATTGGGGTGGATATTTCATCGGTTCATTAGATGAAATCAGATTTTATAATAAAGTCTTAACTGCAACTCAGATCAAGTCGATCTATGATGTAGAGAAGCCTTAATATTTTCAGTGTTAGTTGTTAGGAAGGGTGGCACAATGCCACCCTTTTTTCATATAAAAACATAAAATGAAGTCAACCGCTATCTCTTTATCGCTACTATTGTTGGTCATAAATCTATATGCCCAACAACAACTAAATATTACACGTATCCAGCAAATGCCCGATATGCCGTCACCATACGAGATGCGGGACTGGAAGCATGTAGCTGAGCAATACGACTCTCTCATATTCTCCTTGACAAGTCAAGGCACCCACCTCCCACTCATGGCTCTCGGCACAGAAGGGGTCAATTATCCTGAAATCAAACCTATCTTTCTTGACAGCTATGTAGGCTCATCCAGCAACGGACAGCAACGAGAAGCGATCAATATCATCCCAGCGATCGTCGGTGCTTCACTTGTCGGTATTGATAAAAAAAACCAGTTTGGAATCGACTGGGTGGATAAAGTTAGAGACTTCTACAATCTCAAAAATGGTGAACTGATCTATCTCAATGGTCCATCAGATAACTCAGGAAATGATTGGTGGTATGAAACCATGCCCAATATTTTCTTTTACCAGCTTTATGATTTGTATCCAAATACTTCGGGTTTTGAAGCACAATTTCGAATGGTAGCTGACCGTTGGCTAGAGGCTGTGAAAGTAATGGGAGGAGCGACTACCCCGTGGCAAGTACCTTATATGAACTACCGCGCCTGGGATTTGAAAACGATGCAACCCTTGGTTGACGGAGTGAAAGAACCTGAAGCTGCTGGTGCCATCGCTTGGATATTGTATCAGGCATACAAAGAACTTGGAGATGATAAATATCTCGTCGGAGCGCAGTGGTCCATGGAGTACCTCAATGGGCTCGCGAGCAACCCTTCCTACGAACTTCAGCTTCCTTATGGCGTTTTGGCTGCAGCCAAAATGAATGCAGAAATCGGGACCAACTACGATGTAGAGAAAATGCTTAACTGGTGCTTTTCCAGAGGAGGCTTACGTGGATGGGGAAGCATCGTTGGAAACTGGGGTGGCACTGACGTATCCGGTTTGATCGGTGAAGCCAATGATCAGGGAGACGACTATGCTTTCATCATGAATGGATTTCAATTGGCTGCTGCAGTGGTGCCATTGGTCAAATATGACAAGCGCTTCGCGGCTTCCATAGCCAAATGGGTGCTTAACACAGCGAATGCCAGCCGCTTATTTTATGCGGCTTATGTGCCAGAAGATCACCAGTCGGATTATACATGGAGTACGACCTTTGATCCCAAATCGATCATTGCTTATGAATCCATCAAAGAAAAATGGGAAGGCAAGACCCTCTACTCGAGAGGTGATGCCAAAGATGCCGGTTGGGCATCCACCAACTTGGGACTATATGGCTCATCACACGTGGGCTATCTCGGAGCGATTGTCGAGCAAACCAACGTGGACGGCATCTTGAAGTTGGATGCGAATGCTACGGACTTTTTTGGTCCAAACCCTTTTCCGACTTTTGTGATTTACAATCCATTGGCTGAGGCTAAGCAGATCACCCTCCAAATAGGCAATGAAGCCAAAGATCTCTACGATGCGATAAGCGAAACCATATTGCTCCAAAACGTATCTGGAGAAACACAAGTCACCATTCCTGCAAAAGGGGCCCTGTTAATTTCCTACATTCCCTCGGGCGCCACTACTAATGCTCTTGACGGGAAACTGCTTGTTGACAGGCAGGTCTTGGACCACCACTATGGCTATGATTTTGATCAAAAATTGAGAATCAAATCAATAAGTGCCACAGCCAATCCTGTAGAAAAAGGCATGGCAGACACTATTTATTGCACTGTCGATTTCACTGGATCTATCTCCTATCAATGGACAATAGATGGACAAGCACAGCAGAGCACTACCGACTTTCTCACTTGGACACCTGATCAAAATGGCACATCGAAGATCAAAGTGACTGTGCAGTCCGCTTCTCAACAAGTAACAGATAGTTTGGAAGTAGAAGTGGTGGATCTGATAGCTCAGGTCCCAATCATCGATCGGATTTTCACGGATGATCCTTGGCAACTCCCAGCGGCAGAAATCTGGGTAAAGTCCGAAGCTCATGACCCAAAAAACCTAGAACTCACTTATAGCTGGACTTTTGAGGCTGGTCAAATACTGGAAGCCAATGCCGACAGTGTGAAGATCAAATTGCCAGCAAGTGCAGGTGTCTTCCCTTTGCAGCTTACTTTGAAGAATAGCTTTGATAAGGAAACTGTTGGTACGCTCCAAATTTTGGTATTGGCAGAAGTTTCAGAACAAGAAGCCCTTCTCTACCTTCCATTCGATGGAAATACTAAAGATCAAAGTGGGAATGGTTTTACCACTTCTCTTCAGGGTACTTCCTATGTATTAGATGCTCAAAATAGTGAAGGAAAAACCTTGGCGTTCTCTTCCGCCTCAGATGAATTGCGTGTAAGCAATACGCCTCAATTGAATTTTGGTGAGGAGATCACCGTGAGCTGCTGGATGCAGATAAGTGACTTTTCGGAAGAACGGTTTATCATCTCACATGGTGGATGGGCAGAGCGCTGGAAATTATCCGTCACCACAGACAAAAAGATCCGATGGACCATCAACACCAAAGACGGGATTAAAGACTTGGACAATTCCTTCACTATTGAAAAATCTGTCTGGTATCATGTGTCTGCATCCTACTCTGGCAATGCTATGATCCTCTATATTGATGGCGAACTGGATAGCTTTGTTGCACATTCAGGAGCAATTAATACGACAAGCTCGCCCATCACAGTGGGTAAGCAATTGACCGGTGATGTGAGGTATTTTTGGAAAGGAAAAATTGATGAAGTGAGACTCTTTGATCAGGCGATTGGTCCTGCTCAGGCAAAGTCATTGCCAACTTTATGGTGGGTAGGCGAACCTACGCTTGCCGCAAATAAAATCAACACTGCTATTAAGATATACCCCAATCCTACCAGCCGGTACCTCTATTTAGATTCTACCACACCACTTTCAGAAATCTACCTAGTAGATATGACTGGCCGCCAAGTAGCCATAAAAACCCTTTCAAACGACAAGCATCAATATGAGATAGACTTGGAGCCGTTTGCTGATGGTATCTATTCGCTTGTTATTGATTCTGGAGGAGCCAAGACCGCTTCAAGAGTGATACTTAGTAAATAATTTACTAGTCCTAATTAATACAGGAGGCAAGAGAAATACCAGCAACTAACTATGCCAAGTTCGTCATGCCTAACCACCTACTGGACTTGAAGGTTTTCGGAGTGTAGCGTAAGCATATCGATTTTCCTTTCACGTTCGTCATGCCGGTTTTCGGAGCGGAGCGGAGAAATACCGGCATCTCCACTCCTGTTGGGCTTCAGATTCCGGTATTTTCATTCCCTCCGGTAACGAAAAACCGGAATGACAGTTCTTGTTTTAACATCTCTAATTTCCCCTACAACCATCGACAATCCTTGCAACACTTTTAAACTGACAAACAAACATCCCATAACTTTACCCTAACAAATTTTCCACTTTCCATTTTCAATTTTCAATTTTCAATTTTCAATTTGCTAAAACATCGCCACTTCATCATCCACAAACCCTACAACTACCTCTCGCAGTTTGTGAACAATCAGACAAAGCGAAAGAACAAAAAGCTACTAGGCCAACTGCATGATTTCCCAGAAGGAACTATGTCCATTGGACGGTTAGATGAAGACTCAGAAGGCTTGCTCCTACTCACCACAGATGGAAAAGTCAGCGAGCAGATTCGTAGCAAATCAGTAGAAAAGGAATACTACGTACAAGTAGATGGCATCATCACCGATGAAGCAATTGAGCAACTACAACTTGGTGTAGTGATCGGATCTGAAGCCAAAAGCTACAAAACTCTGCCTGGCAAAGCTTCTCGGATCGACCCTGCGCCCAACTACCCTACCAACGGAAGAAGAATCAGAGATGAACGCCACGGCCCCACGAGTTGGGTTTCGATAACTATCACAGAAGGTAAATTTCGACAAGTCCGAAAGATGACTGCCGCAGTTGGTTTTCCTACCCTTAGGCTGATCCGTGTGCGTATTGGCGATACTGAATTAAGCGAATTACTGGCAGGCGAGGTGGTAGAGGTGGATGATTTTAAATAAGTGTCTAATTAAATGTCATGGTGAGGCCGACTGCAAGGAGGGGACTCGAACCAGACATTTGCAACCACCATTTGTCTTACACTTCGAGAGCCTCAGTGTGACAAAAGGTGTAGTGATCAATAGTACAAAGACATTTACCTTATCAATTCACCTCCAATTCGGCAGAAGTTGATTGGCATTCATCTAGTTGTTTCTTCAACTCTAAGTTCTCTTCGCTCTTTTTTATCATCAAACCATGAAAATGTTCTGCTTCTGTGGCCTTTACATAAGCAAATGCAACACAATAGCAAAAAATCAAACCAAGCACAATGAAACCGATTATCTTAAACTTCGACATATTCCTTTTAAATTAAAGATAACGCGATTTTTTTTTAAGATCAACTTCCACCCCTTGTTCTGCCACACACAGAACAAAATACAAAAAAATGAGTCTGTACGACCCAGACGTTGAAAAAGGTTTCCCATCTTCCACGTCATGCCGGTTTCTGTAGCGTAGCGTAAGAATACCAGCATCTACACCACCACAGAGTCATGCCGTAGGCATCTTGGCTCTAGCGTGAAAAGCGGCACTGCCAAGACTCCTGCGGGCGCCCGGCAAGGGAGTGACTCGGGGGTATTAGAGTATTCGCCGCTTTTCCTAAACCTTGGAAAAGCCACAATAATACACCTGACAGGTCTCAAAAACCTGTCAGGTGTAATTACTCCCACTCAACACTTTTCAAAAACACCTCCTCCATTTCCCACCAATTGCTGACCTTTGCCACCGCATGACCAGTCCTAAAGTCCTCTTACTTACGCCACCGTTTACCCAGCTAAATACCCCCTATCCGGCTACTGCGTATATCAAGGGCTTTCTCAATACCAAAAACATCACCAGCCATCAGGCAGACTTGGGCATCTCCGTGATCCTAAAGCTGTTTTCCAAAAAAGGATTAGAAGCCGTTTTTGCGGAAGCTTCTAAAAAAGCAGACATCTTTTTGGAAAACTCGGCGCGGATTTACTCGCTTCGTGACGAATACTTAAACACCATCGACCCGGTCATTCGGTTTTTACAAAATGACAATCCTACCCTTGCTTATGCTATTGGCGATCATCCCTTCCTGCCGGAAGCTTCGCGCTTCAGTCAGCTCGGAGACTTGGATTGGGCCTTTGGGAAGATGGGTATCCAAGATCGGGCGAGACATCTTGCTACGCTTTATCTGGAAGATCTGGGTGACTTCATCCGTGAAGCGGTCGATCCATACTTTGGGTTTACACGATATGCCGAGCGCATCAGTCGGTCCGCCGTACATTTTGATCCTTTGGCAGAAGCCCTCGCACAGCCACCAACTTTCATCGATCAAATTACCACAGCACTATTAGCAGATCTAGTCGCACAACATGAACCAAATCTTATAGCCATCTCGGTCCCCTTCCCCGGTAATCTCTACGGCGCCTTGCGCATCGGGCAGTGGATCAAAGCAAACCACCGCCATATCAAAATAGCCATGGGCGGCGGCTATCCAAACACCGAACTGCGTTCGGTTTCAGATGCCAGGGTATTCGACTATTTGGATTTCATCCTGCTCGATGATGGCGAACGTCCATTGCTCAGCCTCCTCGATCACCTACATGGAGACAGAGCCAGCAAAGACCTCAAGCGTACTTTTGTATTGGAAGACGGAAAGGTTGTTTACCAAAACGCCGCAAAAGAAGCCGATATTCCTTTTAGCCAAACGGGCACACCGGACTACCGTGGTTTGCCTCTGAAAAAATACCTTTCTGTACTAGAAGTGGCCAACCCCATGCACCGACTCTGGAGCGACGGACGGTGGAACAAGCTCACCATGGCTCATGGGTGCTATTGGAAAAAATGCTCGTTTTGCGACGTATCGCTAGATTATATCGGCAACTATCATCCGATCAGTGCGGCGCTACTGTGCGACCGAATGGAAGAACTCATCGAGCAGACGGGCGAGACAGGCTTTCACTTTGTGGATGAGGCCGCCCCTCCTGCGCTCATGAAAGAACTCGCGTTGGAGATCATCAGGAGGAAACTCGTGGTAAGCTGGTGGACGAATATCCGCTTTGAGCAGTCCTTCACCCAAGACCTATGCCAACTGCTGCGCGCCTCTGGCTGTGTGGCCGTTTCGGGAGGACTGGAGGTGGCGTCTGATCGCCTGCTGGACTTGATGAAAAAGGGCGTGACCATCAGCCAAGTGGCCCGCGTCTCGCAGCATTTTACCCAGTCGGGCATCTTGGTACATGCCTACCTGATGTACGGCTTCCCTACGCAGACCGAGCAGGAGACCATCGACTCGCTGGAGGTGGTGCGGCAGCTTTTCCAAGCCGGCATCTTACAGTCTGGCTTCTGGCATCTCTTTGCCATGACGGCACATAGTCCCGTGGGTTTAGACCCAAAAGCTTTCCACGTGATCAAGTCAGGTCCGGAGGATGGCACGTTTGCCAATAATGACCTCTCGCACGAAGATCCCGAAGGTGCCGATCATGAGCAATTCAGCGCAGGCCTTGCCAAGTCCCTCTTCAACTATATGAATGGGGTAGCGCTCGACCATCCACTGCAAGACTGGTTTGACCACCGAGTGCCTAAGACGCACTTGCCGAAAAACTACATTCAGAAAATCCTCAATACCAATCCCGGCACCACACTCACTGATCATCTGCGGGTAGTCTGGACAGGTGCACAGCCTAGCTTGGTCTCCACTTACCGTGGAAAATCCAAAGGCACTTCCTTCCTCGCCTTCCCGATCAAACAAGGTGTCATCGAGCAAGAGCACGTAAGTAAAACAGCCAACTGGCTGCTAGACTTCTTCACCCAAATCAAAACCAAAAAGACCACCCTTGGCGAAATGCGAAAGCAATATGAAGCCACTGGGCTGAAAGGTTTTGAGCAGTTCGTGCAATCAGAAGCGGTGAATGAGTTGAGGGATGAGGGGTTGTTGTTTGTTTAGGAGGTATATTGTGATATAGTTATATCTCAGGTATAGCATCATCGTTTGAATTGAAAACATTCTCTTACTGGATATACTGATCAATAACTTAAAGCTGAATCCCAAGACCTATTCCTAATCTAAACCCTGACCAGTCAACTATAGCTTCTTCGCCATCTTCGTTTAACACTTTGATATCAGGGTCGTCAACCTGCTCAAGTGGAGTACCAATCTGTGAAAATTCATATTCTATCGATATGTTAAAGTATAACTTCCAAAAACTCTTGCGCAACACCAAACCCGGTCGCAAAGGGATACTTTTAGAATCATATTTAAATTCACTTTTCTCTTCAAAATTAGGTGTCTTTAGCTTGGAGGAAATACTAGCATCATTACCTCTATAGGCTAATTTAAAACTTAACCATATTGGTGAATTACCCATCTTTTCCTGATATGTCAAACCAAAATGATATGCCGAGATTAAAATATCAGTATTTAGGCTTCCAGAATAATCTGCATATGATATTCTCCCTCCTGTGGACTGATAACCTGACCAGAAACCAATCAGTCTAACTTCAGCTATTTTGAACATCAAATTAATATCATGAGAAACAAAAACTGGAAAGGATTCTACAACTCGTGATCCTTCAGGTGAAAATTCAAGGATTAGATTCTGAGTGCTTTTCAAATCTCGCATGGAAAAAATGGAGTAATAGCTATTAGACTCAGCTAAAAGAAACTGTCCCTTTAACTCTGAAAAGGCTATCAAGGAGAATATTAACAACAAAAAAGAAATCTTATTCATACCTTAATGCTTGCCCAGAATTATGAAGAAAGTAACCATTCAAATATTCTATAGATCCAATAACTCCGCTAAATGCAAATTGATCTAACAAATTTCCAGTAGAAATATTATAGATCCTGATTAGATTATCAGGTGCGGAGGTAATAATCCAACCCCTTTCTAAATCCAGAAATAACTCCTCGGAAATGAATCCAGACTTACCTGTGATTCTAGACCATTCTGGAAAATTAAGCTCTTTTGATACCTCGCTTGTTGTGAGTTCTATAATCTGAGCCGATGCATCTAAAACCGATAAAAATTCACTATTTGATAAAAAAATGCCCTGCTCTGCATCATTGGCACTAAAATCTAACACAAACTGATCATCAGTATACTTGTAAAATGATCCCCGATCAAACAAATACTCGCCATTTTGAGAAATATCTATAGTCGTACCTAGTATATCAGAACCTGTATAATAGATAACTTTTAATTGATTCAAATCAACTACAACAGCACGCTCATACATCCTAAAAAGAACTTTAGAATCAGAGGAATATTCAACTAATGATACAAACCAAGTATCATAATCAATAAGCTCTCCGATATCGACTTGCCTAATGACCTTCATGGTCTCAGATGAAATCTCAATGAACTGAAGATTCCGAGTAAAAACGCCAATCTTTTCTCCATCAGGACTTATAGACAAACCCCACCGACTGGGTATGGAATCTCTGCTAAACTTTATTAAATCAATAATATCTAAGTCGATATTATATTTGTAAATAGCGAAAAAGTCTTCGCTGGGAATATCAGAAATAGAATAATAATTCGAATTCACAGGATCAAAGGCAACTTTGTAGAATCTTGGAATTGAACCCCCAATTCCTATTTTTTCATAATAATCTTTCGCAGATCCCGTCAACATTCCGTCAGAATTTTGAAATGCCACTGTAAAACTAATGTCGGACATCTCTCCGAAATTCAAATCTTCCCTTACTAAGAATGAGCCCGAAATCTCATTACTAAGATGTAAGAAATCAACATCATCATCACGCAACGACAATCTTCCGAAATTTTTATACAAAACTGGCTGACGCCAATTGAAAAAAATATCATTGCTTTCATTCAATGAAATGGAGTACCAATCATCTACAAAAGTAAATTCCCTTTCTATACCTCGAACATAAAAGTAAGGAGACTCTATGTCGACTCTAAGCGTTGTAGTGCCAGAGAGGAAATTATAATAGTCACTTGAATTTTTCACTTTTGATATTCTACTTCCACGAACATTATGATTCAAATTATAATTGTCAAAATTGAGCTTTGAAGGAGTTTTCCATTCTACCCGCAGAGTCCCATCCCTCACATAAATTGTGTCAATCTCTACTGGATCAGGTGGTGTCATATCAATTTCCATATCCCAATCTCTCCAAAGGAGATAGGCTTCATAACCTAGTTGCTGCCCAAGGCTTCCATTATTTGGTCTAGCAAGAATTTGGATGCTGACTTTATATGTACCATTCCCGTACCTTGTTGGGTCTACATAGAATGAAAGTGTATCAGATAAATTTTGACTAAACCTAACTAGCTCTACGGAATCTATCAAAACCTTCACTTCAAACACCTTAGAATTGACGTCATCGATCAGAAAATTGAAAGTTGTTGGCTTGTATACCAATAAGTCATTCGATTCACTATTGAGATAAACAGCCAAATCACTAAAATCTGGCTCCTCTACTTCAGCAAAATAGACTTCTTCAAGTTCAAATTGACATGAAAAAAAAATCGTGCAGGTGAAAATACCTATCACATATTTATTAATAAGTCTATTTAAAACAAGCGCCATAATTAAATCTCCCCACTGTATTAAGTGTCATATCAAAGATAGAATGGTCATTTTATATATTGCTAAATACCGTGTTTTAGTTTTGGTAAAGTAATCGACTATGTCTGCAAGTTTAGCGAAGTGTAACTTGTGGGGAATATGGTTCAAGCTTGTAGCATGTGATTTTCCAATCTAACTGATGAGACTCCCCTTTCTCGTCCTCGTTTGTAACGAGGATGCTGGTGATTCCTCCAATCCCGCAAGTTTAGCGAAGCACAACTTGTGGGGAACATGCCTCAAGCTTGTAGCTTGATAGTCGAATCTACCTGATAAGACTCCCCTACAATTGCAAGAGGTTTTCCTTACCCTTTCTCATTCCTTCCAGCAATTCGGGGAGTGACGATTTAGGGAAGTAGTGGTTGTTCTCGCCTCGTCATGCCTGTGCATACAGGCATCTCTCAACTATTGGCAATCCTTTAAACTAAGAATTGCCTTACCTTTCAAGTCTGTGCAGTCAAAATCCTCTTTTGCACTTATTACCAAGTCTTGGTAACTTCGAAGAAATAATCACAACTCACTATGGGAAAGAACACATCTGTAGCACTTGGAGATCATTTTGAAAACTTCATTTCCGCCAAGGTGAAGACAGGTAAATACAGTTCCGCCAGTGAGGTAATCAGAACAGCTCTCAGGCTAATGGAGGAGCAGGAAGAAAAGAAGAACATTTTGCTTCAAGCTTTGAAAGACGGAGAAGAAAGTGGAATGGTTGAGGACTTTGATCCTGATGCCTTACTTCAAGAACTGCACGCCAAGCATCGAAATAAGTGAAATATCAACTATCAGCAAAGGCTAGAGTTGACCTTATCCGTATTTGGGAATACACAGCGGCTAAGTGGTCACTTGATCAGGCTGATAGTTACTATCAAGATATAGTAGCTAAGTTTTTAGTCATTTGTACCAACCCCAACATTGGTAAAAGCTATGATGAGTTAAGGTCTGGATACCGAGGTTTGCCAGTTCAATCACACATCATTTTTTATAGATATCAGGATCAGAGTACGATTGAAATCATCAGAATTTTGCATCAGCGAATGGACTACCTAAATAAGCTTTAGGAATATTGTCCGAGCTGCAAGCTCGAACTAGCGAGAGCTACTCAACCCTGAATCTAGAAGATCCTGAAAAGAGTGTCCCATCTACACTTATCCCTTCTGTATAGATGACAAACTCGCCCTTTTCGTCAGAGGTATAAAACTCATCGCTCATTGTGCCATTTTCAGCTTCCTGCATTGGGCTCCAATAAAGCGTACTGCGGTAATCAGGACGCGATTTTTCTGCTTCCGTAGGGCTATCATAGTCTGGCATGTAAAATTGGCGAGGGGCATAGTAACCATATAGATCGAAGAGTGCGATACCTTCTGCGTCAGGTAGCAGATGACCAGGGATTGCCCCTTTTCTTGTGTAAAATGCGATGACTCCATATGTTCCCTGTGTACCAAAAACCACAGCCGGTCCTTTCAGCACGTCTATATATGAAATCTCCAATGCTTGCAGTGAATTCACCATACCGACATCTATTGGCATGCCATCAAGCAAATAAGTAGGCTCCCCACTCGCCGAAAAGCTTGCTGCCGATCGCATCTGCACATACTGATTACCTGTAAGCCCTAGCACCTGCAAACCAGGTACCTTATTGAGAAGCATATCGAACACATTCATATATACACCTTTCATGGAATCCGCCACCAACCTGAAAGTCGGTTTTCCATAAGCTTTCACATCTGCGGCAAACGGGTCCTCTTTTTTAGCTTTAATGGACACCTCGTCCAGAATGACTACATTTCCATCGTACATAGAGGATATATCGAAAAGCTCTTTGCCTCGCTCTACTATATTCTGATCCTCCACAGAAGTACGGTATTTGACTTGTAACAGGTCAATTTCTGGAGGTGTACGCTGAGAAATCTCTATGAAGGTGTTGCCATTAACCTTATCTTTTTCCTTCTTCTTTTCATCCTCAGAGACTGTTTTAATAAACGCGCTGAGCGTATCTCGCACATCCAGGTTAGTAAAAACAAAGTTTCCTTCTTCGTCGGTGCGTCCAGGAAGTCTGAAAAGCGGATTCTCTCTAAAGCTTAGGTATAGATCACTTGCCTCGCTTTTATTTCTATTAAAATAACGGGTGACCTTTCCTTGTACTGTGAAACCCTGCTCCACAAAAAACGTCAACTCTGGCAGCTCTCCACTGACCACTTGTTCCCAAGCAAATCTTCGCCAGCCATGAGTCATCATCAGTAGATCAGCGTGGTTCATTCGCTTGGTATTGAGCGTGTCGAAGTAATAATTCGGATCATGAATGTAGCCTTTCAAATCTGATTTGAGCAGCATATATGACTTTATGGTCGATTCAGGATTGGTAAAAAGACTTCCCGGGACAATGCTTGTCGACAAGAGGGTATGTGTGGGAACGTGACCGTTGCTTTTTGTGAGCTCAAAGTCTACAGATACTTTCGAGCGAGTACCAATATTCTTAGGTACAGAAATATTCACGCTGGTCTCATCTGCGGGATTTTCATTGTAAATCAATCGCTCAGCCACAGCTTTAAACTGATCATCGAAAAATGTCAACTGAATAATACCTGAAGGCAACTCGCTTCTATTCTTTCGAAAATAAATGGCCGGAGTACCTGGTTGATGTTTAATTAAATCAAGTATTCTACCTCTTGATTGAATAACGAGAAATGCACCTTCCATAGATCGGCCAACGGGCTTCACAGACACGTGCACTTTCGTAGCGGTATTTCTTACATGAAGCTGATAACCCACCTCTAAGGCATCCGGAAGTGCTTGCGAAAATGTAAGACCTTTGTATTGATAAGAGCAGGAGTATTTGACTCCAACTTCCGCACCAAACAGAAACATACCCATACCAGCATGCTCAGTTTCAAATGACCCTACCGTGACTCCCTTGTCAGTGATAATCTCACCAGAAAGCACAATCGGCAGTCCATGCTCATCTCTTGCCATAAATGCTACAAAATTATCTTGACCAGCGATGATATCTCCACCTTCCGGAAACAAGGTAAAATTAACCGAAGGCTCGGGTGTATCCTGTTGAGTTATCTCTTGACGCGCCAGCCTGGGAAGTAGTTTTATGGACTTTGTGTAGAAATAGTCATCATCAAAATTGCGCTGGTAATTTGTGTAAGCGCGTATTTGATAGATTCCAGCATCTAAGCTGTCGGATAAATTAAAATCGCCGTTTGCTCTACCCAGACTGTCCACACTTAAAGGCAGGCTTTTGATGATTTTATCATTTGGAGCAATCAGCTCTATATATAACAGCTTGCTGAGTGTACTTACTCCGTGATTTGCCCCGTTGGCCAAATGAGCACTAAAATATATCGTATCGCCCAAAGTCAGCACTTCACGACTCATGTGCAAATAGACCTTCTCAACGGGACGCTGCTGGTTGAATCTTAAAAAATTACCAACAAATTCATCAGCAGAAAGCTGAGAAAACGCCAGAAACTGAATGAAATATAGTAAAACAAAGGAGAGGTATTTAACTGCTTGCATAGTTCTATAAAAAGTCGAAGATAATAAAAACAACCTTTCATAAACAACTCTTTTAATTACTAAAACCGCTTTTATCAATTCATCCATTTTTGACCTTTCAGCCAAAAAAAGAATCATGATGATGCCAGCTTGTGTCATTGGGCTACTATTCTAAGGTCTGTGACATCCCCAGCAAGTTTAGCGAAGCGTAATTTGTGGAAGCATGACTCTAGCTTGTAGCTTGATTTTCCAATCCACTTAATGAGACTCCCCTACATTTGCGATTGGTATTATTTACCTTTTCTTATTCCTTCCAGCAATTCAGGGAGTGATGGTAATTGGTGATACATAGGTCAAGGAGATTGAACACTCAGCACAAAAGCACCAACTAATTTATTCCTCTCTGATTATGGCCATTCTATGATACTTGTATCCTCCTTCTTCAAAGCCATAATTGACTATGGCATAGATCTTTCCTTTCAGGTATCTGAAATTAGTTATCGTACCTCCGACTAATAGATCTTCACCAACTAAGGTGAAATTGTTTTGGGAGGCTTTATAGACTGAGATCACGCTATCAGCCTTAAAATCATTGCCATAATTATCAAACCACATATTTCCATTTTCATCAAAGTCATAATTGATCAAACCCGTTCCATAATTTGGAATGGTAAGGTTGCTGTTATTGATTGTTAGCTTTTTAGCTGCCACATCATAGGATGCAGTAGTAAACTCAAAAGGCGCAACACTGTTTCTCATCGTAATCCCTATTCTTTTTTGGTTTTCGGTCGTCTTGATTGCTAGTTGAGCCTTTGTCCATGATTCGGGAAGGGGTATGCTATCCACGGCAGTAGGTAATGTATTGTCTATGACAGATCCATGAACAGAATCGGCATGGATTTCCAAGGCGTACAAATAGTCTTTAGAAACGCCTAACAATAACAATTTTTCTGCGTTGGCGCCTATTGGCTCCAATGCGCCTATATAAATTGCCGTTGATGTTGTGGTGCCAGTATTCTTAGTGAAGTAATATTCCTTCATGGAGCCATCTCTGTTTTGATAGGCAAAGAATAACCTGTTTCGATAGGTGCCTACTTTCAATAATTGGTGATCTCCGTATACTTCTTCTACAATCTCCTTATTTACAGTAACCCTCGGCTGCTTCACGTAGCTGCCTCCAGAGGATCGACTATAGCTAAGATCTCCTGATACTTCTGACCTACTCGTTCCGTTATTACTATAGGTGACTTTAGTTTGATACATCTTTTGAGAATAAGGGAGAAAACCGATCCCGAGATTATTATCCATCTCCCACGATAGCGGTGGTATTGAATCCGTGCTACCATCTGATATATTTACACTAAATCGATCGAAAGTGGTAAGGAAATTACTCAGTTGCAAAGCTCCAGATTCCCAAGTGGCCACATAAAGTGTATTGCCATCATCAGTGATCGTCATGTCCGCAAGGGAATATGAGTCGTTAAATCCACCTCCAACTCCTTTGCCAATCTCTAGTACTTTGGGGATTAAGACGGCAATCTCAACAAAGCCATTACCGCTTTTGAAAGCACTTAACTCTGGATTGTCTTTTGGACGGACTTCTTCTTCTGACAAAAGACCACAAGAGTGTAAACAGCTGATTGCAGAAACGAAAAACAAGATCTTGATAGTTGATTTAAATAATAACATAGCTTAGATTCTTTATTCTAAAGTAACTGAGTGTCAAATAACAATTGAGTCTTTGACAGATTAATTACATCAAAATACCAGCCTTTGGGTAGCCTTGCTCAGTATTAATACGCACTAAATTCAGCGACCAATTAAAATTGTAGGATGCTGAAATTTCCAAATAGGCTCACCTTGCAAAAGCCCGCAATCCCGCAAGTTTAGCGAAGCGTAATTTGTGGGAGCATGACTCTAGCTTGCAGCTTTATTTTCCAATCTACCTAATGAGACTCCCCTACATTTGCATGGTGTTCTCATTGCCTTTTGTTATTCCTTCCAGCAATTCTGGGAGTGACGGTTAAGGGAAGCGTTGATTGTTCTCTCCTCGTCATACCTTTGCATACAGGCATCTCTTCGAAACGCAATTTGAGTGAATAGGTATGCCTTGCAAATGCACCTGCAGGGTTTGGGAGGCTAAGCGGAAGAGCACTGAGGTAAAAAGCTGATAATGGGTAGCTTTTTTTAGGATGGGTCACCTTCTAAATCATACCTAAAAATCCGATTATGGAAATAAGGCCAATGACCACTCCGGTGAATATGGTAGATCTCAGTTTTACTTCCTTTTGGGAACGTTGATTTTTGATATCCAAAAGTTCGATGTATAAAGCCAAGGATATTTGGTAATGGCAGGCCGGAGGATTAATGAATTTATTCTCCTGCATTACCTGAAGTGGATGTTTCCGGGTATTCAGTTGAAAACTCTGATTTCCGTGTCTGGTAGTACCTATTCCTTCTGACATTTGATTTTGGCTTATGAATTAAATGTCTACGCAATTTCTTATAGAACGTTGCTCAAACTACCCATCCCGTAAGTTTAGCTAAGCTTAACTTACTATCCAGTCAAATGTAGCAATACCAGTTTGATGTGTAAACCTATTTCAGGACAAGACACTGAACTTCGATCCGCTTAGTTCGTTAACTTTGTTACCAACCAGCAAAAATCGTTTCTACTAGTAAACACTGAAAGATGAGAATAGCTCTTACTTTTTCCCTTCTGCTGGCTTATGGTTCCATATGGGCACAATGCACTGGAACAAATAGAGGTGCGCCGGCCTGCTCAATGAACAATGAAAATGGGATGTGGGTTTTGAATGGTGCAAATCAGACCATCACAAGCGCCTCTTGCGCCACAGTGACAATGGGAGCAAAGACTAATCTTCGAATTATTAATAACTCAATATTGACAATAGATGGCAATTTCAGTCTCAATGGTGAAGAAGTATGTGTATATATAGATGCAACTTCCCAGCTGATAGTCAATGGAAATGTTACTTTCACCAAAGCCAAGATTACCTTTAATGTTAACGGTACTTTCCAAGCTAATGGCACCTTCTCTGAGTCAGGAGATGCGGCAGGTTCTAACACATCTCCGGCTTTGAATGGATCAGGCATCTATGTTGCTGCAGGGGGATGCAATCTTGGAGGAACGGCATGTACTGCTATATCACTCCCTATTGAGCTACTAGATTTCACTGCTCGTGCTGAAAATGGACAAGTATCCCTTAATTGGTCTACAGCATCCGAACAAAGCAATGAATTCTTCACGATTGAAAAATCAAGAGATGGTGAGAACTATGAGGTTTTAAGCCATCTATCTGGCGCGGGGGACTCCAATCAAAAACTGGAATACTCTCTTCAGGACAACTCTCCAATTTCCGGACTATTCTTATTATCGTTTGAGTCAAACGGACTATGATGGCACCCACGTAATTGTTGGAGTGGAGGCTGTACGCTATCTATTTGGAGATTCCGGTCTTAAAATGTACCCCAATCCAGCGAGTGAAATACTCAATGTTGTTTTCAATCAAAATGGTAATAATGAGGTCGTAATCACAGATTTACTTGGCAAGAAGGTCCAATCATTGCAAATGAATGGCCAATCTAAATTGGAAGTAAACGTTTCGCAATTACGACCCGGAGTATATTTTCTTCAAATCCATAATGAGTTAGGGAAGGTCTCCGAACCTTCTAAATTCATTATCGACAATAAGTAAGGCTGCTTATTTTGTTCAGGATTAATCCGTATCCTACAAAATAATTTATATGCTATCCCTCAAGATTAGAGAAGTGTAACGCGTATGGAAAATTGTCCAAGTCCATAGCTTGTATTAGAGAAACTGCCTAATTAGACTCCACTATAATTGCAAGTCGTTTAGTTGCCTTTTGTTATTCCTGCCAGCAATTCGGGGAGTGACGGTTAAGGCCAAGCCTGTACTTGGCTCGTCATACATGTAAATGAAGGTGCTCCTCCCTTTCCTCAAGGTTGCTCGTAGAGAAGTCTTAGTTACAATTCGGTAAACACTAATCCTCTGCGTCCCTTTTAGGTGGCACTGAGTAGAAATTAGCGCGACCACACTCTACCCGATTTAATCTATAATATTTCTTAAAACCGTTATGCATTTTATCTTATCTTAAGTATTTTAGTTAACCCGTCAAAAAACAAATAACCTTAAAGAGACATCAGAATCGAATTGTTATTTCATAAACTATGAAGACATAAACTATGAAGAGAAGATTATTTATTGAAAGATCCACCCTAGGTTATTTAGGTTTGGCCTTGAGCCCAGGAATATTAGGCAGCTGTCGCGAAGAAGAATTGCTATTAGACGTCAATTTTTCAGGAAAAGTCATCATTATCGGAGCTGGTGCTGCCGGGCTATATGCCGGTCTTATGCTCATATCCAAAGGGATTGATTTTACCATCTTAGAAGCAGCTAACAAGTCTGGAGGAAGAGTTGGGAAGAAAGCTGATTTTGCGGACTTTCCAATAGACCTTGGCGCGCAATGGCTACATGGCCGAAACTCAATATTGGGAGACTTAGCCAAAGAAACAAAAACAGCCTTCACAATTGATAATTCAGAAACAGTATTTTGGTACAACAATAAAATTACGGGCACTTTGCCAAAAGATGTTGAAGGAATCATGACGCCTAATATGAATGCTTCTGACATATCTTATGCCGACTATGCTGAAGCAAATGGTTTGGGAGATGACTATAAATTATTGGTAGAGCAGCTTGCAGGTGATTTAGGAGCCGATTCTTCGGACATTTCTATTAAATGGACGGCTATTGAAGAAGACGAATGGAATGCTGGCGATGACGATTTCAAGTTTCAAGAAAGTTTTTCTGACCTGATAGAAAAGAATATCACCGACAAGGTGAAGGATTCAATTCAATTAAACACGCCTATTGAAAAAATAGATTACTCAAGTGATCAAATAAACATTACGGACCAATCTGGAAATACCTATAATGCTGACAAAGTGATAATTACTGTGCCTATCACCATATTGCAAGATGGTGATATCGAATTTATACCGGCGCTTCCTACGGCTAAAACAGACGCTTTTAATAAGATCGGCATGGGAGCTGGAATGAAAGTGTTCTTAAAATTCAGTTATAAATTCTTTGACGAAAATATAGCGGGTGGATCTATTTGTGCGGCCTACGCGGACGACAGTGTCGGCAAAAAAGGTGCTGATAATGTGCTTTTGGCATTTGTAATGGGCAAGCAGGCCGAGTACCTTACCTCTCTAGGAAGCGACGCTGCGATTGTAAATGCACTCCTTGGTGAATTGGATACGATGTATGATGGCCAGGCCACTGCCACTTATCAAGACGCTCATGTGGAAAATTGGACTACAAATCCATATGTGAAAGGGGCATACTCTTACAGCAAAGTGGGTATCGGAAATGCGAGAAGCATTGCCGCCGAACCAATAGCTAATAAACTATTTTTTGCAGGTGAAGCCATGAATATAAATGGTAATCATCAAACCGTACATGGCGCTGTAGAAACAGGCTATAGAGAGGTCATTAACATTTTGAAATCAGTAAAGAAATGAGAGTCGTCGTAATCCTAGCTTTTTCACTTTTGCTTTGCGCAAGCAGTACCAATGCACAAAATGTCCGCATCGGTGTAGGATACAATTATTTGTATTCAAAGCAATTCGACAACCTCATTCAAACCTATAACTTCAGTCGCCCATATCTGCAAGAAAATCAACCTTTGCTCTCCAGTGGAATACACAGCGACTTTTCTTATTTGTTTAATTCCGATAGAAGTTTGAAATCAGGATTCATTCTCCAACATTCAGCATATCGGAGTTGGGCCGAAAATCTGGGTACCGACACCAAGTTGGTCTTCAACTTGATGGGAATTGGCTATCTCATGCATTATGAAAATAAGCAAAAACTGAGCGGCCTGTTTTTCGATTTAAGTGCATCAGGTCTCATTGGCATACTCATTAAAAAAATTGATAATGAAACGCTACTAGTAGATGAAGAAAAACTTCGATCCATTCAATTCGGAGGTTACTTGAATTTGAGTACAGGCTATAAATTCAATATGAGCGATAAACTGGTAATATCTCCATTCATAGGCTTTGGTTTTGCTCCTTATTTCTCTGAAGGAACCTCAGAATCGGTGATAAATCAAACCAGCACCCTCATCAGTGAAGATGAAGAATACACTTCATTTATGAATTTTCAAGTAGGCATCAGGATTCATTTGTAATGAACTAAGATGATCTACCCATTCTTTCAAGTTTCCTAAAGCATAACATGGATTAAGCTTTTAGCTTAATCGAGATCACTTCATTGATCCTTATGACGCTTCTTTTGACCAAACCTTACTTTACCTTCACACCGATCAACCAATTGGAATGCTTTCCATGAAAGGTGAAAATCTGATCTCCTGGAGTGATCAAGTCATATTCGTCTTTTGAAATGGGAAAAGAATCATAAGTAGTAGTCACCGTAAATCCCTTTCCGCTACCACCATGCATTAGCTTGTCTTTCACTTTAGATAAGGCTGCTGTTTTCATACCCGAATCTCTGTCCTTTTGGTATTTACGAAAGCATTGGGCAATCCACTTAAGGGCATATCCAATGATGATCAAAAAGATAACCTCTGGTATGATAAACAACCAATGGGAAAGTATCAGACCTAGCGAGAATGCCAGTGCAAACACACTGAAGAACATGAGTAGAAATACATTTTTCACAACCTTCTTATTGCGAATGGCTCTGAGCTTTTTAAGGTCTGTTGCGTCTAAAGGAAACTCATTTTTCTGCACAGAAGCTCTTTCCTTTTGGAGCTGCTCTATAAAATCCCGTGGGGAGGTTGGTGTTGGCTCCTGATGATTGAATTCAGAAGTTGTTCCTCCCGTGGATAGCCTTTCTACAGATAGTGAAGTGTGGGATCTACGTCCGTAGTGCAGGGATACGCTATCGCTAACATTCGCCAAGTGAAAATGCTCATCACTTACTACATATTTTTTCTCTCCGAAATAGAAATAATAAGTAGGCTTACTCCTTGATTTCTTACCTGAACTTCGACTCTGGAAACGTTCCTTATTAGTAATTGTCCCTGTGATGATGGTCTTATGACCGCTTTTAATATCAAGTAGTGGCCCTCCAATGATAAAGGCGATGATACCAAAAAAGAAAAGTCCAAAACCACCAAAAATGTAAAAAGTCACCGAGTCATCGAAATTACCAATCACACTAAACATGACTCCAAAAACGATAATGGCGAATACACCGAATATTGCTCCCCCAATTATGTTTTGCTTGAGCTTCTTAATATCCTCTTTTGTCAGCGGAGCTTTTGATTCCTGATAGTCCATAATGAAAGTGTAGTTTGCTTCAGGTAAAAATATGCTAGGTGCATATGCTTCCCTATACCCTGATATACGGATTTTACAATCTCCTATTTGACCTCCTTTGTAACAGCAATACACCAGAATCATGCTTGAGGGGCGACGATCAGGATATCCTTACAATTTTCATGATCTTACTTTCAGATCATAAATACTAAGCTCAAAACCATTTTCAAATGAAGATTTAATTAGTTTAAAAGGGTATTAATTAAATCTAAATTTTTCTAATAATTTCACAAATTCATTTAGGAATAATAACAATTATTTATAATTTCGGAAGTTTTCTAGCTGTCACATTTAATCTTTCGCCTTGTGGTTTACATCTTATTTGTAATTGGTTTTGTGCTCTTAATAAAAGGAGCTGATATTTTAGTGGACGGAGCATCAGCACTTGCAAAACGCAACAATATACCTGAGCTGGTGATTGGATTGACCATTGTCTCATTTGGCACTAGCATGCCAGAACTTATTGTGAATTTACTCGCGAGTTTTGATGGTAGTTCTGAGCTAGCCATAGGAAATATATTAGGCAGCAACATCGCCAATGTCCTACTCATTTTGGGTGTGGCAGCTGTGATCAAGCCTCTTACTATTCATAAAAGTATTTACTTCACAGAGGTGCCAATTTCGCTTTTTGCAACAGTTTTGGTTGGCTTTTTGGCCAATGCTGATTTGTTTGTAGATGTAAAAGGTCTATCGCTTAGTCGATATGATGGCATGATTTTGCTTTTCTTTTTTGCATTATTTATGACCTATATCTATGTAGTTTCTCAATCCAAAACTGGGGAGATAGAACCAGAGCCCGTTGCAGATCCTTCTCAAATGTCTAAAACTAAATCCATTCTATTCATTGTAGGTGGTTCATTCGCTTTGTTTTTAGGAGGCTCTTGGGTGGTAGATGGCGCCTTTGAAATCGCTTTGCTATTTGGCTTGTCAGAAACATTTATTGGCTTGACAGTAGTCGCCGTGGGTACTTCTCTGCCGGAATTGGTCACATCTGCAATAGCTGCCAAAAAAGGACAATCTGATATGGCGGTGGGTAACGTAGTAGGTTCAAATATTTTCAATCTACTGTGGATTTTAGGACTGAGTTCGGTCATCAGACCTTTACCTTTTGATGTGGTTTCCAATTCTGACATCCTTATGGTAATTGCCTCGAGTACCTTGCTCATAGTGGCAATTGTGGTAGGCCGCAAAGCAAGTATTGGTAGATTTATGGGTGGCTTTTTCATTCTCGTCTATTTAGCCTATCTAGTTTATCTTGTCATGAGAGGGTAGAATTTGCGACTATTGTTCATTTTGGTAATAAGGATAAAAGACATTAATGTTTGTAGTATTGGGTCTGCTCAAATTACGTAGCTAAGAAGAATGTGAATTAGATTCTTCTTAGCTCTTGCCATATTGAAAGTTTTCTTTTCACAGTGCTTTTTATGACGAACGTGAGCACTACTTGCGGTGAATTATAGGTATTTTATCCCAATTAGTCTTTGCAAATGATGCTTTCTTTTTGTTGAATAAAAGCCTTTAATAACTCCTATTTTTCAGCCTTTTCGCATCCAGTTCCTCTAGCTTCGCGTTTCAATACCATGAACACTATCGTTCACTGTTTTTGCTCCTAAAACATGGACTTCAAATCTATACTCCTTCTCATACTCTTTACTAACGGCATCCTTGCCATAGCCTTCGAGCACAACCTAGGAATCAATAAAAGCTGGATCGCCTTATTCACTGGAACCATTATGTGGTTGGTGGTTTCTATTGGCGTAGATCCGGTGCTAATGCACAAAGCACTTCGAGGCGGTTCCGCCGAAATATTCGAACTGGTAGTATTCCTCATTGGGGCCATGACCATTGTAGAAATGATGGCCCATTTCAGATTTTTCACTTGGATAGAGGTACAGCTTTTGAAGTTGAACATCACCAATAAAAAGCTATTCTGGATTCTGGGGCTGATCACCTTTTTCGCTTCAGCGGTGTTAGACAACCTAACTACCACCCTTATTATGATTCAGATAGGTAGAAGGCTTTATATTAAGCAGGAAAACTTCAATATTTTCGTCATCAATACTGTGATAGCTGCCAATGCAGGAGGTGCCATGTCGCCAGTAGGTGATGTCACCACTATTATGATTTGGCTTGAGCAAAAATTCACGGCGTGGCAAGTACTTCAATTTGGTTTTCTCCCTTCATTGGTTGCATGGATCATCCCTCAAGCGATGCTTACTCGGAAAATTGTCGTTGAACAAAGAGCGGGAAAGCAATCCTTGGAGATTCTTCCACTTCAGTGGAGCATTATATTTCTAGGTGTGAGCACCTTTGGGTTCGCTGTTGTGGTAAACCTCGTTCACCTACCTCCCTTCATGGGCATTCTCTTCGGATTAGGAGTGGCTGCCATCGTGATCGACTTCCGCTTAAAGCGTGGAAAGCTTAAAAAGCATGAAAACAAAATTGTCAATGTGATTCGATCCATAGACATGGCTACCATAATCTTTTTCATTGGTATTTTGCTGGCAGTACATGCGTTAGCATATCATGGAGTACTCAAAATAATCGCAGGGGTGATTTTTGGTGCAGATCCTGCGTCTCATCCAGAAAGTCTTATCATTGGTCATAGCGTACTCGGATTGGTTTCCTCTTTCTTAGACAATGTACCGCTTACGGCAGCTGTGCTTAACATGCTTCCAGATTCCATTCATTTTCAATATTGGGTGTTGCTAGCAATTACAGCAGGCACTGGAGGTAGTATTTTGATTATCGGTTCAGCAGCGGGTGTTGCAGCTATGGGGCAAGTGCCCGGCCTTTCGTTTATTCAATACCTCAAGCGAGGCACCCTTCCCGCCCTTGCTGGTTACTTTGCAGCGATTGCTACTTGGTTGCTTTTCTTTTACATTTTACAGTAAATCTGAAGCACGTAGTATAGATCTCGGCCAATATCGAATTCTAAAGCCTCAGTCCGATTGTCACTCTGGTTTGGTTATCAAAGTATATTCTGCAGTGATTTTAGCCCCCTTTTATCATTAAAAGTAGACCTGAACAATCAGGCAACTGTTTTGTGATTTGTAATCCTAAATATACCTTTATACAAGATCTGCCGTTTGAATTTTGCAAATTGAGAGAATTATGAAAACAGCTAAAGTCCTTTTATTCACTATTTGTTTGTCTACATTATTCGCTTGTGACCATGAAGAGGTACTGGTCAACCCAGATCAACTATCTGGAGGCTGGAATCTAGAAAATGTGGCAATTAACAAGATTGATAATGAAGAAATAACTGACTGGATGTCTGTAGCGTTCTATTTAGATAAAGATCAAACCTATTACCGTAATTATGTAAGTGGTAAATGGTCATTAGATAAAAACAAATTAATTCTTGAACCAGTAGAAGGATTGGGTGACTTTTACTGGGAATACGATATCATGCTGTTGACCAAAACGAAGCTGCAAGTCAAACTATATTTGACCGATCAGCAATATTGTTGTGATTTTGAACAGTTTGAAGATGATGAAGTACTAACCATCATAGAAACATATAGTAGGCAGCAATAGTCTATCATAATCTAAACTACTATCCTAAATTATTAATCTGTCTTCATTCAAAAGATCGCTTCATACCACATAGTCAACTGACAGGGGCTATCTGAAGCGATCTCATTCAGTGTATAATTTTCATTTCTCATCATCAAAGATCACCTCAATTGGCTGCTTAAATAATCGTGAAACTTTAAATGCAAGTGGTAAACTAGGATCAAACTTACCTTTCTCTATGGCATTGATTGTTTGACGTGAAACCCCCAATGCATCAGCCAAATCGGCTTGCGTCATGTCATGCTCAGCGCGAAGTACTTTAAGTCTATTTTTCATGGCTATTAATTATATCTGAGTCTACCAACGATGATTCCTATGATATAAACCACCCCTATCACCATTACTAGAATACCTATGTCAGCATCTCTAGAGATGACATTTGCTTGGTCCAGACTGGAAAAACACAACCCTCCCACTATACCTATTCCCAAAGCAAAAGCCATCGCCTCCAATTGGATTTTCTTTTGGAGATCATCCTGTCCTGCTATGAATCTTCTATTGGCTAATATCATCCCTATGCCAACTAGAAATGTGAGCCCGATCGCCATAGCTGAATACGTCGTATTGCTGATATCCCAAAGGTATATGCGGCCAAAAGTGGAAAAGGCTGTAGCTGCCAGCCAAGCAAAGGTCCATGCTGCCAGATTTAAGGTGTTGTTTGTATTGGTCTTTTTAAAATCTTGTGTTTCCATGATCTATTCGTTTTTATGATGTAAACTAAACTTGACACAATGTTAAGTGTTCTTTTATTATTAGACAAGTAATATTGATATTATGTAAATTATACTTTACTTTTTTTTGTATATATGTTTTCAATAGGGCATTGAGACCGTTCAAACGCAACATAGTGTCGATTAAGAATCTATATCCCTCTTCACATACGGACATTTCACAAACAAAAAATGTTTAACCAAGTGGCAGGGAAATGATAATAGCTGCCAGAAGCGGATTCTAACAACTCCATAGCTTTAATATCTGAAATCCTAGATCACTACTAACCTGAAAAGCAGGTTTTCAATCCAATTCCATCTTTAAACCTATACTTTCCAGCATTAATTTCATCTCGTGTGAAGTAGCATTGATGTAATGCCTGATGTAGTCAAGTGGTAGTACATTTTAGCCACATCAAAATATAAATTGTGATATTTGTAATATGTCATTGTGGAAATGTGGCATTTGTACAAAAGTCAAAACACAACGACAATAAAATGAAAAAAATCTACCTAATAACATTCATCTCTTGTTTTATGATGATAACCAATGTGCAATTAAAAGCACAGGCAACCATCGATTTTGAAACAGGAGGAAAAGGCGCCGCCTATTCTTGGAATGTATTTGAAAATGGAAGTAATCCAGCAATTGAAATCGTAGCTAATCCTAATGCTACAGGGGTGAACACTTCTAGTACTGTAGCGAAGTTCACAGCCAAAGTCGCCGGGCAACCTTATGCCGGTGCAGAGTCAGCACACGGAGATTTTGGTCCATTGACATTCGATGCCTCTAATAGTATTGTTACTATTATGGTTTACAAAACATTAATTAGCGATGTAGGATTAAAATTTGCAGAATCGAATGGCGAGGCTCAACCTGAGGTAAAAGTTGCCAATACCAAAATCAATGAATGGGAAAAGCTGACATTTGATTTATCTGGAAGCATAGGTAAAGGGGTCACCAAAGTGATCGACCAGATCATTGTCTTTCCTGATTTCGCAACACGCGCTCAAGACAACATCGTCTATTTTGATAATATCACCTTCGGCGATGGTGGTACAAGCAACTCAGAAACCACGCTAAATAATTTGTTAGTCGATGGCAAAACAGTCCCAGGCTTCTCTCCTGGAAAGCTTGATTACATTGTTGAACTACCAGAAGGTACGACTACAGTTCCGACAGTAACAGCTGTAAGCACGACGAGTACTTCTGCAGTGACCATCATAGCTGCAACAGCTATCCCAGGAACCACCACAGTGGAGGTGTCAGCTCAAGAAGGAACAGCAAAAACAACCTATTCTGTAGCGTTTAAAATAAAAGAAGCCCCAATCGGAAGTATTGTTCCTGTCATAGATTTTGAAGCAGGAGGAAAAGGAGCATCATACACTTGGAATGTATTTGAAAATGGAAGTAACCCAGCCATCGAAATTGTAGCAAATCCAGATGCTTCAGGAGCCAACACCTCCAGCACAGTCGCCAAGTTTACAGCCAAGCAAGATGGGCAACCTTATGCTGGCGCAGAGTCAGCGCATGGGGACTTTGGTCCTCTCACATTCGATGCATCAAATAGTATTGTGACTATTATGGTCTACAAGACAGTGATTAGCGATGTGGGGTTAAAGTTCGCAGAATCCAATGGTGAGGCTCAACCCGAGGTAAAAGTTGCCAATACCAAAATCAATGAATGGGAAAAGTTGACTTTTGATTTATCTGGAAGCATAGGAAAAGGAGTAACAAAGGTGATCGACCAGATCATAGTCTTTCCAGATTATACCACTCGTTCTCAGGACAACATTATCTATTTTGACAACATCACCTTCGGAGATCCGGGTAATGGAACGTCTGATGAATATGTTTTGGTTTGGTCAGATGAGTTCACAGAAGATGGCGCCATCAGTTCTAGCAAATGGCACCACCAAACCCAATTGCCCGCTGGCGGAAACTGGTACAACAATGAAGCACAACACTATACCAATCGTTTAGAGAATTCCTATACAGATCAAGGTTACTTAAACATTGTTGCAAAAAAAGAGAGCTTCACCGACCAAGGAGCCACCAAAGAGTATACATCTGCAAGATTAAACTCTAAATACGCATTCAAATATGGGCGTGTGGATGTAAGTGCTAAGCTTCCCAGTGGAGCAGGTACATGGCCAGCTATCTGGATGCTTGGCAAAAACATCAATGAGCCAGGGGGATACTGGTCAGATGAGTTCGGAAATGTCAACTGGCCAGCTACGGGGGAGATTGACATAATGGAACACTGGGGCAACAACCCTAACGTGATACACGGATCTATCCATACGACATCAAGCTCTGGAGCTACTGTAAACACTGGCACCAAAGTCATCGCTGATGTAAGTTCTAGCTTCCACGTTTACTCCATTATTTGGGACAAAAATGAAATTCAATTTTTGATAGACGATATAAATTTTTACACTTACAATCCATCAGATAAGAATCCTGCTACATGGCCTTTTGATGAGCCACAATACTTACTATTGAATATAGCCATGGGTGGAATAGGAGGATCTATTGACCCAGCATTTACTGAAAGTGCCATGGAAATTGATTACGTGAGAGTTTATCAAAAAGAATCAGAATCTGAAGAAACAGCTACGGAGCCTGTGGTTGCCGCTCCTACACCTACTCCTGATGCCTCTAACGTAATTTCGATTTTCAGCGATAGCTATAACAATGTCTCTGGTACCAATTTCGATCCGGACTGGGAACAAACAACCAATGCTACTCAGGTAGAGATAGCTGGAAACAACACGTTGCTTTACACTGGTCTAAACTATCAAGGAATTGAACTCGGAAGTGCCCAAGACGTCTCTGCTATGAAATCTCTACATGTAGACTATTGGACTGCAAATTCAACGGCCCTAGCTGTTTCCTTGATTAGCACTGGACCTGCAGAAAACAAATCCGATTTGACCATATCCAAAGGGAAGTGGGTAAGTGTAGATGTTCCGCTAACAGACTTTACAGTGCCAGCACTTAATGACATCATTCAATTAAAATTTGAAGGAAATGGAACAGTATATCTTGACAACATCTATTTCACATCAGGGGATGGAACTGGATCGTCTTCTAATTCCCTAAGCGACTTACTAGTCAACGGACAAACAGTATCGGGTTTCTCGCCAAGTGTACTTAGTTACACAGTGGAATTGGCTGAAGGTACCACGACTGTCCCAACTGTTACCGCAGTAAGCGAAGTAAGCACATCTAGTGTTGTAATCACACCAGCAGCAGCCATTCCTGGAACCACGACCATAGCTGTCACTGCTCAAGGTGCGACAACAGCGAAGACCTATTCGGTAGCATTCAAAACAAAAAGCGTAGTAGCAGGGCCAAGCACCTTACCAATTGACTTTGAAGGAGCAGCCTACGGATTTACTGATTTTGATGGTGGAAAAGCGACTGTGATTAGCAATCCACATAACAACGCAGACAACTCTAGCGCTAAAGTGGCACAGATCGTGAGAAACGGAGGCGCTCAATGGGGCGGTAGTAAATTAAAACTAGCTACAAAGATTGATTTTTCTGTGAACAACTCTTTCAGTATGAAGGTCTACTCTACCAGATCAGATGTTCCTGTATTATTTAAACTAGAAGGACCAAATGCAGCAGCAGAGGTGATGAGTAAAACTACTATCGCAAATGGTTGGGAAACAATCACTTGGGATTTTACAGGAACTGCATCCAATACTTTCGATGACCTAGTATTTATGTTTGACTTTGGTACGGTGGGTGATGGTGGAGCTAACTCGACCTTCCTCTTTGATGATGTGCAGATGTTTGACAATACGGGTGGACTAGATCAGATTGCCATGCCTGTTACTTTTGAAAGCGAAACGACCAATTATGCCATGGGAGATTTTGGAGGCAATAGTACGGTAATGGGCGAAGATCCTATGAATGCATCTAACACTGTCGCGATCACTACTAAAACCTCTGGAGCAGAAACCTGGGCAGGTACGACTTTAGGAACAAGTCAAGGATTTGCTTCAGCAATGCCATTCACCGAATCAGAAACTAAGGTCAATATTAAAATCTATTCGCCTGCGGCTGGTATTACGATAAGACTGAAAGCTGAAGATCATAAGGATGAGACCCTCACTGTAGAAACTGAGGCGATCACAACTAAAGCCAATCAGTGGGAAATTTTAACATTTGACTTTAGCAATGTAGCCACAGGAACAAACCCATTCAACCTATCTACCAAATTTGACATGGTTTCTATCTTTTTTAACTTTGGCAAGCAAGGTACTGGTCAGGTATTTTATTGGGATGATGTATTTTTTGGCGAGGCTGCTGACCCTGTCGGACCTTTGGGATATGTAGAGACGTCTGACCTGATTATATATTCGAAAGACGGACAGCTATTCGTAAATGGAACGCCAAGCCTCGTCGATTCAAAAATTAGTATCTATAATATTTCAGGCGTTAAAGTCTCAGAAGGTGTCATTTCCGATACTGAAACCATATTGAACTTTAATGAAAAAGGAATTCTCATTGTACGCATTGAGGACCTTCAAGAAAGAAAACTGATTGTTAGAAAAATCTTTATGGATTAGTTAATTTGTTTTAGTTGTTTGATTGAACCACGGCTAACAAGTCGTGGTTTTTTTTTGTAAAAGCAAATCGATAATCAATTATTCAATCAAAGACCAAATGATTGATTGGCACAGTCTCTTGATCCCAATGGTCTTCGTGCCAAATAGCCGCTCTTATTTTTTCACTATCGGGAAATAGATAGATACTCTCATGATAAAACTTGATCATGTCCATAATATACTGATATGATGCGTGCTCAATCATATACTCCTCGTGGCTAAAGCGGTCCTGAGCGTGGTATTTAAAATTAACTATCCCTTCTTGACTGGACATGGTCGTTGCATTTTGTTGAACAATTTGAATGTTTTATATCAGAAAAAGAATGACCAAGATTATATCTAGTTGTGATAATAATCACCTTTTGGAGGGCAATAAAAGTCAACAACTATTTTTGCAAATTACGTGTCTTGAAATAGCGTTTTTAAACGTCCTAAATCCACATGCCAAAAAATCTCAGATGAAAAACCACTTATTATTAAGTTTAATTCTCCTTACGGTTTTTGCGTATGGCTGCAAGGAAGATGCGCCCACAGCTACAAATGAGAAACTAGAATACTTGATCTTCGGTCGCTTTGCTGGTGAATGCCTAGGCGATCAATGTATTGAAATCTATAAGCTTGAAAACAACAGATTATACGAATCGGAGGACATCTATCCAACATCATCAACCCAAATTGGCAACACTCCATATCAAGCAGGTTTTACAGAAATCGACAATCCGGCTTCATTTGTAATTGACGAACTTTTGAGTGACTTTCCAATGTCTCTTCTTGCTGATAGCAAGTCCGTTCTTGGTTGTCCAGATTGCGCAGATCAAGGTGGCTATTTTCTCGAAATCAGCACTTCAAGCAAAATAGCGAATTGGCGCATCGATACAGATAGATCTGCTATCCCGGCATACCTCTCCCCTTATCTGGATTTATTAGATGAGAAAATCTTATTGTTGCGCGATTAGGAGTTTGATCAAAGCACTATCTTCCCAACTTTAGCGTAATCACCTCCCTACACCAAACTTCGAAGCAATGGAGCCTTCTTTAAAAACGATAGAATACCATGGTCGTGTAGTTTTTCAAAAAATCCAAGTTCCGTCTTTTACTCGATTGCCAAAGGAGTATTTTGAAAATGAAGCCTGTTTCATCTTTATCAATCAAGGAGAGGTCCAAGTGAGAGCTCAGACGGAGCGTTTGCAACTGAACAAGGAAACTGCTTTATTGGCCAAATGCATGAATTTCTACTACGAGTCCACTAAAAAATCAGCTGATGAGATGGACAATGTAGAAGCCTTGGGACTATTATTTTATCCAGAACTCATACAAGAATTATTTGACTTTGATATTACTCAATCAAACCATACCGTAGATTTCAACCTCAAACAAATCCCTGTGAATCAATTGCTTGAGCATTATAGGCAAAGCGTCTGTATTCTTTTGGATCATCCAGAGCTTGCCGATGAGCAACTGGTCAAAAATAAGCTGCGTGAATTCGTCATACTCATCACCAAAATGGTGAATGCGCCTTCTGAGCTTGATTTTTTGGGCTCTATCTTCAAACCAAATTTTGCGAAATTTGAAGAAGTGATTCAGCGCAATATATATTCAGACTTGGATCTCAATCAATTGGCAAACTTGTGCCACATGAGTCTGTCAACCTTCAAACGAAAATTCAAAGAAGTGTACAATGAAAGCCCTGCAAAGTACATTTCGAAAATGAAGATCACTAAGGCCACCACCCTTTTGCAAAATAAAGACGCACGTGTGTCTGACATAGCCTACGACCTTGGGTTTGATTCGCTGACCACTTTCAACCGGGCATTTAAAGAGCAAACTGGCAAATCTCCCTCTGAATATCGCTTGAGCTAATTTGGTCAGCCTTTGGACTAATATGTAAAATACCAAACCTCTAGATTCTCGACTTTTGTTACCAACAACAAACACAAAGATCATGAAAAAAAACGTTGGTAAAACTGATCGCATCCTACGAATGTTATTTGGCATTGTCATCATTGCTGTAGGCATTTACTGCCAGACATATTGGGGATTAATTGGTGCAGGTATCATGATACCAGGTCTAATGGGCTCGGATCCATTGTATTCACTAATGGGTGTAAACACAAACAAGTCATGAAGAAAAATCTCAATGAGAAATACGGTGATTGGGCATTGATCACTGGAGCTACATCAGGCATAGGTGCCGAACTCACAAGCCAAATAGCGGCCAGTGGGATCAACATAGTCCTCGTAGCGCGTAAAGAAAACGAATTGATCAAGCATGCAGAGTCTCTACAAAAAAGATACGGCGTGCAAACTAAAACCATAGCTGCCGACCTTGCCACCCCTGAAGGAGTACAAAAAGTGAAGCAAATAAATGAGTCTATCGGCTTACTGGTAATCGCTGCTGGTCTGGAAGTAAATGGTGCTTTCGAGAAAAACTCATTGGAAAATGAATTGAAAGTGATCCAACTCAATGTGGTCGCCACCATGGAACTGACCCATCACTTCAGCAAAGCAATGGTTGATAATAAGAAAGGTGGCATCCTCCTTACAGGGAGTCTGTCTGGTCAGATGCCAAATCCATATTTCGCCAATTATGCTGGCACTAAAGCCTTCGTCATCAACTTTGGTGCTTCTCTATACGGAGAGTTGAAACCTAAAGGTGTAGACATCAGCGTGCTCTCTCCTGGCCTTACAAAAACCCCAATGACCGCCGATAATGGTATGGATTGGAGCAAAACACCGATGAGCGCCATGGACCCTTCCATAGTAGCAGAAGCAGGCCTCAATGGCTTAGGCAAAAAGTTTCTAATCGTGCCTGGCGGAAAGAATAAAATGATGGCTTGGATGGCCAAACACATGCCTCTGGAAATGCAAGCCAAGATGAACGAAAAAATGGTTTGGAAGGCAATCGATAAGAGTAAATTATAAAACGAATCACCGCCTATCTCGCCAGCTCGGAAGTTATTTCTGAGCTGGTTTTTTATGGATTAGCATCACACGGCTATAGGGAGAAGCGTGCTTCCGATTCTTGGTTTCTTTGGTATTAGCTGAGGCCAACCGACAATACTCCAAACCTGCTCGATCCCAAGCTAAGCGGCAAAAAACGCGGTTGGATTCTGGAGATTCATTTAGTGAATCGCGAAAAGGAAATCGGTGGATTATTCGAACGGCTTTTGACAATATAAGCTGCTCAATTGGATACACGAAGTGTCCATTGCAATTATTGGGTGGAATGAGTAATTTATCTTGTGAAAGTGAAAATACCTGACCTGTTTGTAACCGTATACTTCCGTTTACATACAGCTAAGTCACATAAAATGAATGAATTAGAATTTCAATAGTTATAACTATAAGGCAAATAGCAACCACTAGTGGTTGATTGCCGGTCATTGGATGCCATCTTAAACTAAAAAATACTTTTCACATGGGAAATCAAGACAACAAATCGTCAAGGAGAAATTTTCTCAAGACAAGCTCTTTAGCTGGGATAGGATTATCAACTGCTATCATTTCTTCCACTGCACAGGCCAGTCAAAAAGGAAAAGAACAAGAGCTCGGCGAATTAAACGAAAGCAGTAAAAAGCTTTTAGCCCTATTCAATTTAAAATATCCATTTTTCCAAGCAGCGCCTGGTGGTGGAAAATTAGCTGCAGCAATTGCAAAGGCTGGAGGAATGGGATGCGTCCAGTTGACATGGTCATCTCCAGATGATTCATATGAATGGCTTCAGGACTTGAATAATGAGACCAATGGGAATTATTTTGCGAATTACGTACTTCATTTTGAGCCTAAATCAATAGATAAAGTATTAGAAGCAGGTTGTCAGAATTTTCAGTTTTCATGGGGTTTACCGAGCCCGGAAATTATTTCAAAAATAAGAAATGCCGGGGCAAAATTTGGCATACAGGTATCGAGTAAAAAAAATGCAGAAAAAGCGTTGGAACTAAAGCCAGAATTCTTGATTTGTCAAGGTTTAGAGGCTGGCGGGCACATACAAGCAACACAATACAACAAATATGCTTTGCCTCAAGTATTGGAAGTAGCTGGAGAAGTACCTGTGTTAGTTTCTGGAGGTATCAGTACAGGGGAGGATATTAGGGCGGCTATCCATAATGGGGCTGCCGGAGTTGTTATGGGGACTCGATTTATTGCCACTAAAGAAAGTAACCTAACTGATGGTTACAGACAAAAGTTGCTTGAAGCCGGAGAGAATAGTACGGTTTATACCAATTGTTTCAATCAGGACTGGAATGCCATGCATAGAGTGTTGAGAACTAGCACATTTCTCAATTGGGAAGCCGAAGGTTGCCCTCCAAATGGGAAAAAGCCAAGAGAAGGAGAAGTGATAGGAAAAACACCGTGGGGAGGTGATATTCAAATGTATTCGGCACGTAGGCCTGTAGAAGGGGATACTGGCGATTTAGAGAGCATGTGTATGTATGCAGGGGAAGGCGTAAGCAAAATAAAAGATATACCCACCGCATCCGAATTAATCGAACAACTATGGAAAGAGTTTGAAAATAAATAATGAAGGCAGCCCCCACTCCCTCAAATTTAGCTAGGCGTAACTTGTGGGTATCATGATTCAAGCTTGCAGCATGGTCAATCAATCCCCAGCCTCGATTTTTCCTCACGAATCCAAACAATTAAGCTGGTTTACGAAGACCTAAACCATGGGATCAGAACAATGGAAATTTGAAAGTCTACGCAAATTGGTTTTAGACAGTCCAGCTCATGGATAATAGTTGGGTACCAGCGGTAATTAGAGAACAGACCCCCATTTAGTTGACTTTTTTTTATCTTGTAAAGTGGAATAAAGTCTTCTATGGAACCTAAAAAAGACTAACCATGAATTATCAACAATACGACCGAGATTTCTGGGAGCAAGGATATCTTGTGATAGAAAACTTTTTCACCGATGAGTTGATGGATCATTTGAATTAGGTGATACTGGCACATTTTGGAAGAAATCCTGAGTGGGAACATTCGGATGATTTCATTCAGAAATCAGCAAAAGAAGTGATTCCCTGGTTTCCTTTACAGGAAGGCGATGCAAACTTCCAACCAATTGAAGTGGACGAGCGGCTCAAAACCCTCACACAAAATATTTTAGGGAAAGGGTGGGAATCACTTTATCTGATGGTGATGTTTTCCAAACAAGGGACCCAAGGTCAGGCGTGGCACCAAGACAGTCCGCCGGAAAATTCAAGCTGATTTAATCTAAATCGCCTTTTTTATACGCTTGACATCAATGAGAAGACGGGAGGCCAAACGATTGTATACCCTGGCTCTCACAACATGGGCGAGTTGCCAGCAGGCAAACCGCATGAGGATTTGGAGAATCAAATCGTTCTTTCCCAAAAAAAGGGAACACTTGTTATCTTACATGGGCACTGTTGGCATAGAGTGCTTCCCATCAAAGGGGAATACCGCGTCTCTGCAAATGCCAGAGCTATTCCAACTGGGACTCCTGAAGACATCACAGATATAGCTGTCTACAGAAACATGCGCTATCGTTTTTCTACTCAGGAGATCATCGAAGAGCGCTAATAATAATTTTAATGATAAAAATATGATACTACAAACACTCTTCTTTTTGATCGCAGTACCTATTTCCGCGTTTTGCACGAGCATCGGTATGGATTCAACAGTCAGAACTTTCAATAAAGAGAAAGACCTCCTATTAGTGCAATTTGATTGCAAGACAGATGTGGATGACCTTCAAACTGCCGCTGCTTTGGCCACTATATTATCAGATTCCAATTTCATTAACATAAACTATCATGCGGTTGCGGGTACTTACGGCATGCAAGAAGGCCTGTATGTTCCTCCAAATGTATTGTTTCAACTAGCTTTTGGAGACGATTGGACAGATGCTCACGAAAACATGAAAGGCGCTGTTGAAAAGGTAAAACCAATGGTTATAAAAACACTTTCAAAGAATGGGCACGTATGGATTGCCGATGCAGGACAATCTGATTTTTCGGCTGAACTTGTTCAAGCCATCCAAAAGGATTTGCCTAAAATAAACACCTTGGAAAGAATACATGTGGTTCAACATGCCGATTGGAATGAAGAGGTAACGACCCCTGAAAAGTTAACCTTCGTCAAACAAAATACGGACTACACAAAAATCCCGGATGGGAATGGTGTTGGGAACGGAAGCCCTGGATTTCGTACCCCTGAATTCACTAATTGGGATGATAAAATCACCAATCCTGCATTGATTAAAATATGGGAGCTTGCTATTGATTTATCAAATAGATACAATGGAAAAGAGGGACGGTACAATAATGAGGCGATTGCAGCAGGGGGATTAGACTTCTCAGACTTGTCTGAAGTTTGTTGGATATTAGGTATTAATAATATCAGGGACACTGAACAGTTTTTTGATCTTTATGCTAATTAAAAGACCGGTCAATTATATTCTCTAGCCTTGATTCTTCCTCAAGAATCGAAACAATAATGCTGGTTTGTGAAAACCTCTAATCCCGCAAGTTTGGAGAAGCGTAACTTGTGGGCATCATAATTCAAGCTTTAAGCTTGGTCAATCAATCTCTAGCCTCGGTTCGCCTCTCACAAATATTACGACCAGTTTTAAAATAATTGTCTTCTCGACATGTGCCAACAATATGTATTGAAGGGATAAAATAAGCGCTACTTCTGCTTCAGATACAGCAATTGCCCATAATGAGAAGACATGTGATTGGTCCGATTGATGATCAGATTAAGCTTATTTCGATGAGGCTCTTTGTTGAAATCCTCCTCCGAAACAGCCGTATGTCTCGTGAACCAATCCGTCCCAGTTAATCCATTCATTTTTGCTGCCATCGCCTGGCTCACTTCTTTCCAGTATTCCCTCAGCTCTGCAACAGCGGGCAAATCCATCGTTCGGTCTGGACTGCTCAAGAAAAGTGCATTAAGATCAGGGTGAAGCTGTGCACCAAAATCAAGCATCGGCAGCATGCGGTCGTGAACTGCCGTAAGATGACCTAGTAGATAAATGCCTCTATTTTTTTCAGGAGAAGTTTCATTCATGAGTTGATCGTCAGTTAGTTCATCGAATAGATCGCTGGTCCTTTTCTCCTGAGTAAACCATTGGTCTAGTACCATTTTCACGAAGAGATCTTGTTGATTTTTCATAAGGTCAATAATTAATCACTTTTATAACATGCTGTCTTGCTAGCTGTCGTTTTCGACGAACAAGGACTTTATAGCTAATGTTCAATTAGCGGTTTAAATTTCAAGCTTAAAAATGGATTTTCACTAAGACTGCAAGACACAAAAATTGAGTTCTGCCAATTAATCAAATCATTTGTAGTTTAAACGGGCAGCTTATCGTTTTTGGAAACACTTGTACCCCAATCCCACAAGTTTAGCGAAGCGTAACTTGTGGATATCACGATTCAACCCTCAGCCTCTGTTCGTGTCTCACGGATCCAAACAATAAAGCTAGTTTTTGGAGACGCAAACCATGACATCAGGTGTCACTAAGTATATTTATATAAAAACAACTGGATTGTGACTTATGTCACAATTTGGGAGTTTGATTATTGCAATCTTTGGGATAGAATGATGGGGAACAAATTCGCAAGACTCCTTGGCGCATGTATGTTATGCATCGCGATAGTTTATGGCATGGTTGTCCTTATTCAGTCAGTTATTGGTTAACCTTTAAATATTCAGACATGAAAAAAAATATGGGATCTGTTGACAAAATCATCAGAGTAGTAATCGCCTCAATTATTGTAATTCTTTACTTTATGGGCTTCTTGACAGGAACCCTTGGAATCGTTTTAATCATACTTGCTGCAGTATTCGTCCTAACAAGCCTAATCAGTTTCTGCCCACTCTATACCATCTTTGGGTTGAAGACATGCCCCAATACTGCATCTAGTAAGTAGTAAGTATAAAACCATCTCCTCGAAGTGACCCCTAGCCTCGTTCTTGTCTCACACATAGAAACAATAAAGGTGGCTTATGAAGACATAAACCGTTTCTTCAAGACTTCAAATAGCTGGTGTATATTTACACCAAAAAAATAGCATGGCTAGGCAGAGTATTTCACTAACAGAACCGAATGATGAATGGTTAAAATCACAAGTGATCAACAAGGAGTACGCAAGTAAAAGTGAACTTGTAAACGATCTTGTGAGACAGGCACGAAACCAACAGCGTCAAATTGATTTAGTTAGATTAAAACTTGAAAAAGCTGAACAAAGTGGGTTCACTCAGGATAGTAGAGAAGAGATATTAGCGCAAGCCAAATCATCCTTCAATGGCTAATTATAGATTAAGTAATACTGCCAAAGAAGATTTAATAAGAATTTATCATTTTGGAATTGAGAAATATGGGGAGAGCCAAGCTGACAAATACCTAGACTCCTTTCACAGTTATTTTGAAATAATCTCCCAGCGACCTTTGGCATTTGAATCTGTAGATTTTATTAAAAGAGGATATAGATGATGTGTTTGTGGATCTGATAGTATTTACTACCGCATCAAGGATAATGTGGTTGAAATAATGACAATAATTGGACGCTAAGATGTTGAGAATGCGCTCGACCAATTTGATAATGATGAATAGCTGGTCTTTCCAAGCCTCGGTTTCTATCTCACGAATCGAAACTATATAGCCAGTTTGTGAAGACTCAAACCAAGGGACCACACTTATTAAAAATAGTGCTGAACTAAATATCCATAATCCATAGTCTCCCTTCTGAAAGCTACGTTGCATGTACTATCCACCTCAACAACCAACTGAATGTTTAGACATCAAGGCAAGAGCAGAACACCGAAGCACAACCTGCGAATTGCCACTATCCTATCCTTAGTAGCTGGTATTGTAAATGTCACAGGCTTTTTGTCCTTTAAGCAATTGACCACAAACGTGACTGGTCATTTTGCGCTATTCATCAATGATGTTGCGGATTTTGAGCTTTGGAAAGGCACCGTCTACCTCCTATACATACTCTCCTTCTTGGTTGGCTCCTTTTTATCTAGCTTTCTCATTGAAAAATTCAGAGAGAATAAGAAACTCAATGTCTATGTTTTACCAACCATAATTGAATGTCTGGTGCTCATATCCATTGCGTTATTGAGCAATTTCATCGATTTGAACTATCCAGATTTAATCGCTTGTTTATTGCTTTTCGCAATGGGGCTACAAAACTCTTATGTCACTAAGATTTCAAATGCGATCGTACGAACCACCCATTTAACGGGACTTTTTACGGATTTGGGAATTGAGCTTTCGCAATTGTTCTTTCCGAAAACACATCCGCATAGAGAAAAACTCAAAGCGACCATCAAACTGCGGGTTTATATCATCTCGTTCTTCTTTGGCGGTGGATTAATTGGTGGTTTTCTTTATTCCAGACTCGATTGGAAATTAAACACTTTGATCTTGGGTGCTTTTATTCTACTCGTGAGCTTATTCTTTGACGATGTTAGGTACCAATTGATAAAAGCCAGGAGAAGGTATAAACAAAAGGCATGACCACAGCTTTATCAAATTAAGAGGAACCTTATCTACCCTTAATTCCTTTCTTTTATTTTATAGAAAAGTCTTGATACAGGGATGATGGCAAGACCCATGATCATCAAGAAAATAAAGGAGATTCTGAGATCGAAAGCATGTGCCAGATATCCTATGATGGGTGGTCCAATGAGCATACCTGAAGTACTATAAGTTGATATAATGGAGACGGCTATTCCTGGAGAATACTTTTTGGAATCTCCAGCATTTACCAATGCCATGGGCACAACAGGTGCTACACCTAATCCAACTAATGAGAATCCCAGTAAAGCCGGATAGAACGTAGGGAAGATAACTGCAATAGCTACACCAACAGTAATGGTGATTGCGCAGATCATAAACGTGAGCTTCATGCCCAGCAGGCCTATAAACCAATCTGAAGCTAAACGAGAGATGGTCATACTGATCATAAAAAGTAAGAATCCAAAAGTAAACACGTCGGTCTTCACCACTTCATTGAAATAGACACCACTCCAGTCAAACATGCCACCTTCGCATATTGAGGCAAAAAGGATCAAAAATCCCAATGACATGATAAAAGGATCAGGCTTGCTAAGAATTAGTTTGTTCCCAGTGGCAGCAATGTCATGTTTCAGCAACTGCCGAAAGGCGAAAAATGCAATTGGTATGGCAATACAAGAAAAGATGATAAAATGCGTAAAGATCCCCACATCGAGCAAAATCATGAGTGTAGTAAAACTTACTCCTACAATCCCCCCCATACTCCAGAGCGCATGAAAAGATCCATTGATCTTCTTGCCTATGATTTTCTGCAGGCTAATGGCTTGGGTATTCATGGAGATATTCACGGTTCTCATGAAAAATGCTACGCAGAAAATGGAAATGGTCAAGGCTAGCACATTGTCAGCCAATCCAATAGTAAATAGCGCAAATACATAAAGACAAAATGCGATGATCAAAGGGAATCTGGTTTCAAACTTTGATACAAGAAAACCCGAAAGAGGCAATCCCAGTAATGAACTGATCGGCATCACTAGCAGTATAGACCCAAGCTCAGCTTCATTGAGTTCAAGCATGCCCTTGATGGTTGGGATGCGTGAGGTCCACGTGGCAAAACCGAACCCAGAGAGGAAGAAGAAGGTACTCAGTGCAATACGCTGCTTGGTTTGTGACTCCATTAAAGCAAAGTTATAGCGATGCAATATGCTTTAATGTCCAACTCATGCTTAATTTTTAAAGAATACGATCGTTTGTTGAATAAATCCAACTCTTACTCTTTTTTGTTGTGAATCTCAACACTATTTGATCGCAAAACGGTTAAGTTCACTTCAAAGTCTACACGTTCGCCCGGCTGCCTAAACTTGACTAAATTTAGATTTTAAAACTCCCTGATTACAGCTTTACTAAAAGTTCAAAAATGAAAAACCTCTTTCTCTTTAGTCTTTTTTTTGTAGCCATTATCAGCTTGTGCTTTGGGCAAGAAAACATTATTCCTCTCTGGAAGTCAGGTGAAATGCCTAATTATCAAAAAAGCAATGAGATAGAAACTAAAGAAGTTAAAGAGATCATAAGGATTGGAAATGTACAAGAGCCTACCCTCGAGATCTATCTCCCTGCAAAACGAAATGCAACAGGCAAAGCTATAGTGATCTGCCCTGGGGGAGGATATAGCTTTTTATCTTATGATTGGGAAGGCACTGACATTGCGAAATGGTTCAATTCCCAAGGTATTGCTGCTTTTGTCCTCAAGTCCAGATTGCCATACTCTAAATCGATAATTGTGGGTCATCGGGCGCCCCTCCAAGACGCACAAAGAGCATTGAGACTTGTCAGACAAAATGCGGAGAAATGGAACATCTCAAAGGACCAAATCGGTATCATGGGTTTCTCCGCTGGAGGCCATCTGGCCTCTACTCTAGGCACACATTACAAGGATGATTACCTGAAAGAAACGAGCCCTATTGACACTATAAGCGCAAGACCTGACTTTATGATTCTCATCTACCCTGTCATTACCATGGATGCCGAGTATACACATATGGGCTCAAGGAATAACTTGATTGGAACAACCCCTGATCAATCACTAATAGACCAATACTCCAATGAATTGCATGTGAACAAGGATACCCCTCCTACTTTCATTGTGCATTCCACGGACGATAAGGCCGTGCCGGTGAAGAATAGCTTATCGTTCTATCATGCCTTACAAAAAGCTGGTGTTTATTCAGAGATGCACATCTATCCTTCTGGAGGACACGGTTATGGATTGGCTTTGGGCAAAGGTCATTTGCAGTCATGGCCTGATAGACTGGCAGATTGGATAGATAGTTTGGAGTAGTAGAGTATATCTAACAATACATAAAGAAATATAGAGAAGCACTGAAGTTAAGTGAAATTCTTACTTACTGCTTTCTGTAGGTAGCATATATTGAGTCAATACCATCATAAGTCAATTAAATCCGGCCAACACATTCATATTCGGCTTGTCGAGTATATGTAGCAAATAATTGAAAATCATTCACTTAAATCCTTAAATTAGGTATTCACTAACACACTAAACGTATGAGTCAAAAAACTTCAGGTGCTTTTATAGCTGCTTCTTGGGTGGCAGTTGGAGCAGGAATGATTGGGTTTCTGGTTGGCCTTTGGAGAGCAGAAATGATGCTCAATGAAAAGGGCTATTACTTCACCATATTGATGTACGGCCTCTTTGCGGTCATATCGGTACAAAAGGCTGTAAGGGACAGACTAGAAGGAATAAAAGTCACAGATATTTATTACGGTCTTTGCTGGTTTTCTACAATCCTCTCAATACTACTCTTGGTGATAGGTCTATGGAATGCTGAGCTTTTACCGAGCGAAAAAGGATTTTATGCCTTTTCATTTCTATTGGCCTTATTCGGAGCTATAGCCGTACAGAAGAATGTACGGGATGATATGGAGATGTCAGACTGATCCCCAAATAGCTTCAAACTGAACTTTAATCATGAGATTATCGCTAATCACACTTGTTCTTATTCTTACTTCTTGTGCTTCGGACGTAAGGCAATATGAATCCATTGATGAGGACTATTGTGCGAAGCTCCCTCAAGGGAAATTTGCTGTCTTATCAGATCAGCTCTCTTCGATATCGGATACCTTGATTGACAAGACTGGTACCTTTGTACTAGAAGAAGGCGATCAGTCAATGATATTTCGAGCATGGTTAAGTGAATCAGCTGAAAAAACCATTGATATCCAATACTTCATATTCTCTGCTGACAATATAGGACTGATAGCAATCGATTACCTAATACGTGCTGCTGACAGAGGCGTAAAGGTTCGGATGATCGTTGACGATATCATGGTGGAAGCCGATGCAGATGAGTTGCTGGCATTAGACGCTCACCCCAATCTATCTATCAAAATATATAATCCTACTGCGAATATTGGCAAAAACCTCCCGCAGAAATTGTATAGCATGACCAGTGATTTTAGTGGGTTCAATAAGAGGATGCACAATAAAGCCTTCATCGTAGATGACAGAGTGGTCATTACAGGAGGTCGAAATATTGCAGATGAATATTTCGACTATGATCATGAATACAATTTCAGAGATCGAGATGTATTACTGCTTGGGGAGGTCTCAAAAGACGTCTCCAAGTCCTTCTCTTTATTTTGGGCTGATCCGTTGAGTGTTCCCATCAGTGAGTTGCTCATGGAAGATGAAGCAGTTATAAATGCTGCGGTGAAATTCGAATATCTGCGCCAATATGCATGCAACCCTTACAATTTTTGGCCTGAGGTACGCGATAAGATCAGTGCTGCTCCGGCCCTATTTCAGCAAATGCTAGAATCAGGCAAGCTGGTCTTGGTGGATCAAGTTTCTTTTGTCTCTGACCTACCTGGTAAAAACGATGAAAATGGTAGTCTCTCAGGCGGTGGCTTGACTACCGATTCATTGATCTACCTGATTAATAGTGCTAAAGAATCTATTTATATCCAATCACCTTATTTAGTGACTACTGAGCTGAGTCAATCCCTATTTCAAAAAGCAATTGAACGCGGGGTGACAATCAAAATTTTAACCAATAGCCTTATGTCTACTGATAATTTAGAAGCATTTAGCGGCTATAAACGAGAGCGAGAAACCCTCATGTCTATTGGAGTGGACATTTATGAATTTAAGCCTGATGCCGAAATAAGATATAGAGTAATGACTGGAGCCTTACAGAGAAAAATGGATTTCAGTCCGAAATTTGGACTCCACGCCAAGTCAATGGTCATTGATCAGGAAGTTGCCGTTATCGGCACCTTCAATTTAGACCCAAGAAGTGCCAATTTGAATACGGAATGCATCGCTATCATCCATGATCCGACTATTGGGAAAAACTTGTTCAACACAATGGTAGAAGAGCTCAAGCCAGAAAACGCATGGCACATCACCCCTGACTTCAACCCTGATGATGAAGCTGACAAGAACAAACGATTCCAACTTTGGCTTAGAGGTGTAGTGCCCAAATCAATCTTGTAGCGTTAGCAGGTTACCTTCTTGAGATTATTCTTAGGATCGGTAATTATGAACTGATCTCTGATAAATAAGCCCTCGGCATGCAACTATAAAGGCAAAAACTTGTTGAGATCTGAACAGGTTAACTCTAAAAACGAACGACATGAAAGAAATGTGGGACAGTCGATATGCTAATAATGAATACGCTTATGGGACCTTACCCAATGAGTTTTTTAGAGAGTCACTAGATAAATACAAGCCCACTGGTAAAATTCTCATGCCTGCCGAGGGTGAAGGACGCAATGCCGTGTTCGCAGTTAAAAGTGGATTGGAAGTCACAGCATTCGACATTAGTATTGAGGGCAAAAACAAGGCCGTAAAACTGGCGGCTCAAGAAAACGTGACCATCGATTATCAAGTTGGTGATTTCTACGATCTCAAATTAGTCGATTTCCAGTATGATGCCGCTGCGTTGATTTATGCTCATTTCCCACCTTCCTTATTGTCAAAGTACTATAGAAAGATAGCTGAATTGATCAAACCCAGTGGAATGATCATCCTAGAAGGGTTCAGTAAAAACCACATAAAATATCAAGAAAAATACCCCAATATCGGCGGCCCAAAAACGGTTGATTTCCTATTTTCCAAAGAGTCAATTCAAGCGAATTTCCCTGACTTTGAAATCGTCCTGTTAGAAGAGGTAGAAGTAGCACTGAATGAAGGCATCTACCACAATGGAGTTGGAAGTGTTATTAGATTTATAGGGAAGAAAGCCATTTAGTTAATTCTAAATGAACAAATTACCGCATAACAATAGGTTCTTGATACTTAGATGTGATAACCATTTCTGATCTGAGTACCTTACTCCATATCCCGAAAGTGCAGTTTTGCTTTCGGGACTCCTTAATCCTAAAAAACAATCAACATGGCAAAGCCTACCAGAACCCAACATCTCAAAGAAGTCATCAATGCACACTCACAAGACATGTTTGGCAAGGTCGTAGCTATAACCGGAACTACCAGCGGTACAGGCTTTATCTGTGCAAGAGAATTAGCCAAACTAGGCGCAACTTTAATCCTCCTCAACCGCAAAAGTGCAAGATCAGAGCAATCCCATGAAAAACTCGCGAAAGCGGTTCCCAATGCGACATTCGAAGCAATTGATTGTGACTTGCAAAAATTTGATATTGTCAAGCAGGCAATTGAAGACATCAAAGCAAAGTATGACACTCTAGATGTATTGGTCAACAATGCTGGCGTAATGGCTCTGGAGGATATGTCTACCATTGATGGCTATGACATACAGATGCAAACCAATGTGCTCTCGCATTTCTTGCTGACAAAAGAGTTGTTTCCACTATTGAAGAAAAGCTCTGCAGCCAGAATCGTCAATCATAGCTCTATGGCACGACTGGGTGGGCCGCTTAAGCCAGACTTCTTCGGAAAGAACGGTGGAAATCTTGGTGGAGATGGTACAGAAGCTGAAAACCACAACTTCAAAGGACCAAGATGGGACCGCTATCAACAAACGAAACTAGCCAATGCTGTATTCAACTATGCACTGAAGAACAAACTAGAAGCTGCAAAGATCACCAATATCAAACCGCTTCTGGCGCATCCAGGACTTGCCCAAACCAACCTTCAGGTAACCACATCGGCAAACGGTGGAATGGCAGCAAATAGTGAGTTGATGAATCAAGCACAATCCGCCGAAGATGGAGCTACAGGAATCATCCGTGCTGCTATGGACCCAACAGCTGAGTCAGGAAACTTCTACGGACCTACAGCTGGTTGGAGTGGGTACCCCGATCTATTAGAACCTGAGGAAATCTTATTCGATGAAACCAACATCAATACCTTCTGGAATAGCTGTGAAAAGGCAGTGGGTGCTTTTGAAATATGATTTAATAGCTATTTAAGCTTCAATACATCGGATTATTTGGGGGCGAAATTGAGGTTTACCCCCTTCAAACTGACCTTATCAAGTGTTACTCACCTTGATGAAAAAACAGCTCCTACCTACTAAAATCTGCTTCATCTGCCAGCGACCATTCGATGGATAAATTCCACAGTCATTTTCATGAAACCATCAACAAACACAGCATTGAGCTAATTCAATATGAAAATGCTTTGTTCATCAACACCATAGAAAAAAGGATTGATACAATTCATCAAGAATAAACTAGACAGTATATGAGTCTGCCATTGCATATAAAATCGGTAATGAGTAATTTTCTCAAATAAATTGAATGAACAAGACTCTCTAATTGAATTTCAAATGTTAAATAAAATTTAAACTGTATTCATACTTCCACAATTTAAAATTATTATGTTTTAATCCACACAAGTATGACCAATGCAGAATGTTTGAAGCTCCAAAAACGATTCAACCTCATTATTGAAACTGCCACTAATGACCTTTATAATCTTGGAGACGAGTTTTTTGAAAAGATTGTCTTAAGACTGAATGAAATACTAGAAGCCGACTATACATTCGTAGGCAAACTATCAGATGATAAATCCAGCGTTGAAACGATCTCTCTGGTTCATAAACAATTAGTTATTGAGAATTTCAGCTATGATTTGAAAAATACGCCATGTGAAAACGTGATCGGCCAAAGAGCTTGTTCTTATGCAAGTGATATCACAAAACTATTTCCCAATGATCAACTACTCATTGATATGGGAATAGACGCTTATATAGGTGTCCCACTATATGACTCTAAAAAAGAACCAACAGGTATCATAGTTGCTCTTTATGAACATGCCATTATTGATACCCATACGCTAGAATCCGTACTGATGATATTTGCAGCTAGAGCTGGGGCGGAACTAGAACATAAGAAGCTTTATGCCTCACTTGAAAAGCATAAACAAGAGTTAGAATTAATTGTAGCGGAACGTACCAAGGAGCTAAACACAAAAAACACCGAACTTCAGTCAACTAATCAGGAACTGGCCAATACCTTGTTTGACCTTCAAAATACTCAAACTCAATTGATCCAATCTGAGAAAATGGCTTCACTCGGCACACTTACTGCAGGTGTAGCGCATGAAATAAATAATCCTTTGAACTATATTCTAGGAGGCTATGCTGGCCTTCAAGACTATTTTGAGGAAAATAAAAGTGCTAACATTGAAAAAACAGAAGAATTACTTAATCACATCAAAGTAGGAATAGACCGAGCGTCAGGAATTGTAAAAGGACTGAACCAATTCAGTAGAACCACTAAGAGCATGAATGAAGAATGTGATATACATTCTATTTTGGACAACTGCCTATTGATGCTCAGGGAGAAAACAATATATGGGATAGGAATTGAAAAATATTATACCAGTACTCACTGGACCACCAAAGGAAATGTAGGTATGCTCCACCAAGTATTTACAAATGTTTTGACAAATGCTTTACAGTCTATTGAGGACAAGGGTGTAATCAAAGTGACGACATCATTAGATGAACAACATATAATCATTGAAGTTTCTGACTCTGGTTGTGGGATTAAAGAAGAGTATCTTTCTCAAATAACAGATCCATTTTTCACAACCAAGCCTCCTGGCCAGGGTACCGGTCTCGGTCTTTCTATTACTTATAGCCTCATCAAAGCACATAAAGGTGATATAAATTTCATCTCCAAAATTAATGAAGGAACAACAGTGAAAATCACTTTGGCAACCATCCCTTGATGTGTCCCGATCAAAGTCAGCTTAGTTAAGTTTTCCCAACAAAAGCTTAATGTCCTAGTTACTCACATGAATGAAAAAGCAGCACTTACCTACCAAAATATGCATCGTATGCCTGCGGCCATTCGCTTGGCGCAAAAAATGGGAATCGGTCTGGGAAGAGGTGAAATACTGTAGTGAAAAATGCCGAAGAAGTAAATCAAATTCATGAAAGCAATTAATCTACTTTTTCCTCATCAGCTTTTTGTAAATCATGAGATTTATGAAAATGGTTATGACATCTATCTAGTCGAAGAGCACCTTTTCTTTCGTGAGTTCAACTTTCATAAGACCAAAATCGCCTTCCATCGTGCAAGTATGAAGCGCCATCAAGCGTATTTGGAAACAAAAGGAATCACTATTCATTACATCGAAACTTCCGACAAAACCTCTGACATTCGTCTACTCATCGCTCATTTCAATCAGCAAGGAAACAAGGCGATTCACTTTATAGATCCTATAGACAATTGGCTGGAAAAGCGGATCAAAGTAACCAGTGCCAAGCTGAACATCCAGCTAATCAAATATGAAAATCCCTTGTTCATCAACACGCGAGAAGAACTCGCTGATTTTTTCAAACCAGACAAGAAATCCTTCTTCCAGACTACCTTTTATAAACAACAACGCATAAAACGGAATATTCTCATCGAAAGCGAAGACCAACCATTAGGTGGTCAGTGGAGCTTCGATGGTGACAATAGAAAGAAATACCCAAAAGGCCAAAACCCACCTCCGATCCAGTTTCCAGATAGGGATAGCTATTGGGAAGAAGCAGTCGACTACACAGAGAAGCATTTCTCTGACAATCTCGGTATGCTCTCCCCTACTCCAAGATATCCCACAAGTCACGAAGGTGCAGCCGCGTGGATGCAGCAGTTTTTAGAGGTACGCTTTCATGCATTTGGAGACTATGAAGATGCCATCGTGAAAGAGGAAACTTACCTTCATCACAGTGTCCTGACACCCATGATGAACGTAGGCCTAATTGCACCTATGCAGATCATAGAAAAAGCCATTCGCTATGCGGAAGCCAACAATGTGCCCATCAATTCCCTTGAAGGATTCGTAAGGCAAATCCTAGGTTGGAGAGAGTTTATCCGAGGCATGTACCAATGTAAAGGCAGCTACTCCCGCACTCAAAACTTTTGGGGATTTGAGCGGAAGATCCCAGCTACTTTCTACGAAGGAACGACGGGTATCGAACCTATAGACCACACCATCAAGCAAGTCTTGAAAACAGGGTATTGTCACCACATAGAGCGACTGATGGTACTAGGCAACTTTATGCTGCTCTGCGAGTTTCACCCAGATGAGGTTTATCGCTGGTTTATGGAGCTCTTCATAGACGCATACGACTGGGTGATGGTGCCCAATATCTATGGCATGAGCCAGTTTGCCGATGGAGGCCTCTTCGCCACCAAGCCTTACATCAGCGGCTCAAACTACCTGATGAAAATGAGCGACTATAATAAAGGCGAATGGCAAGCTACTTGGGATGGCCTGTTCTGGAGATTTATGCATGTAAATAGAGAATTCTTCCTAAGCAATCCAAGACTCAGCATGCTTGTCCGTAGCTTCGATAAAATGGATGAAGACAAGAGGAAAATGCATTTTGATAATGCCGAAGTGTTTCTTATGCGATTGGACCTGCCCTGAGATAAGTTGAGGCCCATTAGTGGAAATGAATGGGTGCACTGACAAAGTCAGCACACCATCGGATAAGTTATGTATCTCAGCTATCTGTGCAGGTACAACCAAATTTAGTTTGATACTGATTTTTTGCTGACTCCCAATCCGAGCGGTTGTCAAATCCATCAACACAATATTCAGTTCCATTTATATAAGGACTTTCAGCGCAACTGTCACAAGTATAGCAATCACTTCCGCTGCCTTCTTCATCTTTCTTACATGCAAAAAAACTAAGTCCGATGGTTAAAATTGCAGCCAGAGTAATTATCGATAATTTGTTCATAATGTTTTTAAAGGCAATTTATCGGTCATTTTGCCTCTCATCAATACCATAAACTACCTAAAATGCTTGCGTGATAGGTGGTATAATACAATCGAACTTCACCCCCACCCTGTGCAAGCATCCGCTTGTACTATTCCATCACACTTTCTTTACACTAAGGCCCAAGTGGACACTTGAACCAAATCGGGGGAGCATTAACTAAGATCTTTTAACTAAATCATCAGCATACCAATTTCCACCCCCACTATTTCAAAGAATTGCAGTCAAAAGTGTCATTGAGCAATTCATCCTTTCCTCCATCATTGCTGAACGATACTTCGGAAATATCTACAGCAATACGACTTGAATTACCTGTACCAGAAGATCGAGCGACACCAAAGTCTATGTACAATATTTTGGCATCTGATTGAATCGTTGGGATCGTAAAAGTCCCGCTGATACCTGTGAAGCTGATGCTTTCATTGGATCCACCAAACCTCAAGAAATCAGGCTGCTGGTAGCCTTCATAGGTAATGCCATTAGCTTGAGCTCTTACACCAAAAGTACCGATAGCAAGCCCAGCTAAAAGCTGATCCGGAGAATAGCCATAGGCATACCAAGATTTCAATTGCATGTCAAAGTTGTTATTGCCAGTGGTCTCACTATCAAAGTTTTCACAATAGACATAGATACCCAAGTGTCCTGGCACGTGGTAGTCCGTCTGGCGTTGGATAAGCCTAATATCATGGTCCGTCTGAGGGTTTTCCACCCGTAGCTGAAGCTTTCCATCCACCACCTCGGCAGTAGCTCCTTCATGGAGTAACTCCACTTCCCAAATACCCATGCACTTTACAGTAGGATCATCCTTGCCGCATGCCCATATAAGGGGAATCAAAAGAAATATCATTAATCTATTCATGGCCTATTTTCTGTAGATGGTTACTTTGTTTGAAGGGCTATTGGTGTAAGCTCCAAGATGATAGCTCACCCTTGGGTAAATGATTAGATTGCCGAGAGCCGCACCATTCACCACGCTAGTAGGCGGTGCAAAAGGCTCATAAGGTTCACGAGGACGAGGCTCATAAACCTCCATCGTATTGCCGTCATACCTCATAGTCTTGGTGTTATAACTTCCATACACCATTCCGTCCATTTCCACTGGGTTAATACCAAAACCATTTTCTACCCTAAAGTCGTAGTTGTTCTTCACCCATGTATCCGAAGCAATGTCATAATAGTGAGCACCGACATAGATGCGGTTTTGAAAAGTGAAGATGTAGTTGGAGTCTTCATGCGTCTCTGGATAACTGGCTTTTTCAGTCCATGATTTTGTGGTCGGATCAAATTCCCAAATTCTATTTTGATCACCCAAACCAAAGTAACCCTTTCCGCCTGCAGCTGCTCCCAGAATGCTATAGAAATATCGTTCGGCACCCACGCTACTCAAAATAAGATACTCCGCGACATTTACTGGAAACTCGCCGATGTTGGTCCATGTATTGGCAGACGTGTTATATTCATATACCTGAGAGTTGGACCCCACGATATAACCTTTCCCGTTTAGGGAAAAGCCCGCAAAGGCTGTGAAAGCAAGACTCGAAACATTAGCCATTTCCTCCCACGTGAAGTCAAGCGTGTCTAGTTTATACCAAACATTGGTGTTGCCAAAACCACTATAAATTACATTGTTGATGTTCATCGTAATGGTATTTACGCTTGCCTCTGCTGGGAAATCTGGTCCCGTTGCCCAAATATTTTCAGTCAACAACTTGATTTCTTGACAAGCTTTATTTGATGTTTTGCCATTGCCTACAAACTGCCCACACAACGTGCCACTGGAATAAAACAGAGCAGAAAACCCGCCTCTCTGGCCTTGAGAGAGAATTTCATAGTCTCCTGTATAATCCCATTCGGTATTGATCTCAGTGCCACAGCTACCTAATGACCAGTAGAGCTCTGCCCCTTTCGGTGTTTTATACAACGCTGTAGGTACCCATTGATTGTTACCGTTACCATCATATCCTGTGGTGAGGGTTTCGTTTGTCACTGGAAAAGCAGTGAGTGAGCAATCCTCATCTTCCTCTGGAAGAAAACATGACTGTAAAGTACATACTGAGGCCACTAAGACGACTAAAAATAAGTGCGTGATTTTCATGTTGGTAGATTAAAAAGGATTACAATCAGGAGTACCTCGTTGGGCTAAAAATTTACCATTTGTCAGAGTGGTCTCACTTCCAGAGTTTGGGTTTTTGGTGATCATGCTAAATGTACCTGAGCTGCAATAGTTGCCGTCTTTAACTGGCTCGTAAGTGAGAATAGTCATCTCACCACTCACAAGCTCCTCTATTCCATAAAAGTCACCACTTGATAGCGTATAAACTTTGTTTAACTCAAGGCCAGATACTGGCACTTTAAACCCTGCGGATAAGGATATGGCTCCCACTTCACCAAAAGTGCCCAACTGGAGACCAAAGGAAGCCTGTGTAGTATTGGCACCAGAATAGAATGCAGTGGACGAAGGGAAACAGATCTCTTCTCCATTACGCTCTACCCTACCCCAGTCCCCATCTGCGCAAGGATCAAACCCAGACGGTGCTTCTTCTTCGCAGGAACTCAAAATCAAAATGCCGAGAAACAGGCTTAGTAACATTAAAACTTTTGGCATGAGAAAAATAAATTTTGAAATGTTAAGTCTCTGATGATAGGTCCGTCTCATTGTAGTTTTCTAGCTAAATTGTAATAAAGCTTATCAGCTATTAAATCTTAAAATCCACGAATGTAAAAATGATGTATCCCATAACAGGTGTGGCATCCACCCAGCGTATCGGAGCTTGACCCGTGATTTTGCCAGATATCAATTTATTCTCCTTATCGATACTTTCTATTTCCAATTTCGCCTCGGAGAAAAAAGTCGCATTGCCTGTTCGTGCATCTGCTGTATAAACTTCACCTACTTCAAACACGCCATTGCTTTTATTGACATAGGCACCTGTGCCGTCATAATAAGATTCGTAAGTCGTAAATGTCACTGTGAAATCACCATTCAATTGAAACCGAATGGACTCACCAGGCTCATCAAAAGAGTCCTGTAGTAAATTATAGTTGCCTGTACCATAGACACATTTTGTGTCACTTTCTTCGGATTCCATTATTGCATTTTTACCTACATCATAAGTGTTACATTCTAATTGCGTTTCTTCATCCTTTTCACCGCAGGCTGTTATGAGTGAAATAGCTACAATAGTAATTGAGATTAAGATTTCAATGCTTTTCATGGTTTTGAAGCTTGGTAAAATGTTTCTGTACGAGATTGAGTAATTCAAAATTGGCACCAGTACGGTTACTTGGCTTGATGATTTAATGACTGCTCTTTAAGTCCCAATGCTATACAAATATCAACCGCTATTAGAGATCAATATATACCGTCAAGAGGGTATTTTGCAATCTATAAAACTTGATGGAGAGATGGATCGAAAGTAAGTAATCTGTGCCAGCTGCTCTAAAATTTCGGCAAAACTGGGACGCAGGTTAACATCCGAAACAGTACAATCAGCTATTAACTTTAGCCATTGGTGACGGACATGAGCAGCTAGCTCACTTTGCCCCACAAGTCCCAATACATCTTCTAGCAAGCACCCAAAAGCTCTAACTTCAACTCGCTCAATCTTACTGGCAAGCTCCGAATTCACATCATAAAAAGAAGCCGCGCCAAAATCGCCCAATAGGCAGTCTGCTGTATGATTAACCAAAATATTATGCGCATAAAGATCTCCATGATTAATGCCTTTGCTGTGCAATTGGGCACATACTGAAGCAATCCCTATTGCAATTTTCAACAACTCATCTCCATTGAAAACAACTTGCTCATCGAACACATCGCGCGTGCATGTTTCCAAACTTGGTGGATTGCCCAAATTGGAATAGGAAGGAGAGATAAGCCTCATGATTAAGCCGCCTTTCGCTTCTGGATGGTTTTTTATTTTACCTAAAACCGGGATCAAATTCTGATGAAATCCCGCTGAGATAGATGCCTCCATTTCATCTTCCGGCAATCCATCACTGGTCACATCACCTTTGAAAACCTTGACAGCCACATCTTCATTGGTCAAATTCCAATTTGCTTTTGAAATCACTCCAGAAGCACCTTCTCCCAATTGCTCTTGTATGGTGAAGTCCTTCCAATCAAAGGATTCTAAATCAGAGCTTGTTGGAACTATGTGAGAACCCGGATTAGCACCAAACGCAATCCAAGACAATTTGGGTAACTCAAATAACCATGTGGGAATAGACTTCAGTTGGTTTGATGAAATTCTGAGAAGTTCTAGGTTTGAACAGTTTGCCATCTCAACTGGTAGCTCTTCCAGAAGATTACCAGCCAATGCACATTTCTGTAGCAGACTACAATCTCCTATACTCTTTGGTAACTTTTTGATCTTGTTATCTGTAAGTACTAACCATCGGAGCCTTGGAGGAAATGCATTTTCAGGTACTGTATGGATGTAATTGGATTTGAACCCAATCATGCTCAAGACAGGAAATGTCATTAAAATCTCAGGAAACACTGTAAAACTATTACGAGCAAAAAATATAATTTTTAACTGCTCCAACTGAGCTATGCTATCGGGCAATTCAGTCAATTGATTGTCGGATAAATCCAAATACTCTAAGGTTTCTGAAAGTGTTAAAATTTCTTCAGGGAATTCTGTTAGACCACAGGCCAATTTCAATGTTTTTGAGCCAATTAGTTTTCCTGATTTTAAGTATGCTAGTGAGTGCGTCATGATGAGAATATAGGGTGTAAAAATAACGCTTAATGATTTGATTAATCATTGCAACCAACTTTAACCAGTTCCGATAATCAATTGAAAAATCAAGGCTTAATTTCAGGATATAAGGATACACGTGCTAGGCAAAGGATAACAACTTCCAAAAAGACAAAAAGCACTCGGAGCATACATCGAAACAATATCATAGACAGGATTTTAAATGCTCGATATTAAGATCATTTAGGATACATGTTATTGGCTTTCTAAAAGGGAATTCCATGGGAATTATTGCCAGCTTAACATCTTTATTATAAGCACTTTGGATTAAATAGACCTTTCTTAACGTTATTTATTATATAAGCAGAAAAGGCATGCTTTGACCCCACAAACGGGACTAGTGTAGAATCCAATCTCGATTTTTAGTATTAAACAAGTATTGATTATTGCTCAACAAAATTGGTACTATGCATAACATAGTTCTATGCGATGCGTATATCTTGGTAAGTTTTAAAACGAAAATCATATGAATAAAAAAATCACTTTCACATTGATGCTAATGGCCGGGATATTCTCATGGTCTTATTTTCAACTCATAAGCAAACCAAAACTTGTAATAGGCAATTATCTAACTACAGAAAGAATTTTTAAGATGCATACTGATGAAGTCTGGTCAGCTAATTTTAGCCCTAACGACTCTCTGATAGTAAGTGCGGGATATGAAGAAAATACGCTTATATGGGATAGAACGAGTGGTAATATTGTTCACAAACTAAAACATCCTTATGGCTCATCGAGTGCCATTTTTAGTCCTGATGGTAGTGAGGTTTGCACTGGATCATATGATGGAAAAGTAAGAATTTGGGATGTAAGGAATGGGGGTTTGAAAGGAACTCTAAACGGAAAGGATGGTGCTATTCGTTCCATCGCCTACCACCCAACAAAAAATCTCATCGCTGCTGGAGGAGATGACAATAAGGTAACAATTTGGGACACAAAGACTGGACAAGTTATTCTAGAATTCAATGATGCCGTCCACGACGTATGGACTGTCGTATTTAGTCCTTCCGGAGAATACTTGCTCAGTGGCGCAAATGATAATATTATAAGGGTCTATGAAGTTAGCTCAGGTGAATTGATCAGATCGCTAGATGATCATTCAATGGTTGTATTGACTTTGGACTTTAGTCCAAATGGAAAATTACTCGCCAGTGGGTCAGATGATAAATCCGTGAAGATTTGGGACACACAAAACTGGCAGTTACTTCATACACTAAAAGGAGAAAATCAGGCAATTCATTCCGTAGCTTTTATTGATGAAGACAAACTATTTGCTGGCGGTACAGACAAGAAAATACTAGGTGAGTTCCTAGAATATCATTTCAATTACCAAGGCTCTTTAGATCGTATTGTCGGTACATTGTGGGATATTAAAAACGAGGAGGTTTTACAAACTGTGTCAGAACATAGTAATGATATAAACACCACTTCTGATGTAAGTTCAGATGGCCAATGGTTGGTAACACCAAGCTCCGATAAAACGGTACGAGTGTGGAAAATCAAAACAGCAAGTTTTTGAAAAGAGCACTTTTAAACAAAGCAGGACATCAAAAAGATGTCCTACTTTTAGTCAGTGGGACTTTGACTTATTATTAAATTCCACAGAAAGCTGATCAAAATCCTATGCAGTTCTCTCGAGACCCTCTATAGCCTGATTAAATATCTTCCTACTTTTATGGCATCTCAAAAATTACCAATCAGTATTAAAGAGACCGTTTTAAGCGCTAAACTAACTTTTGTAAACTCTATTGGACATGGAATGTGACTTCATTCAATCTTTGAAAAAAGGAAATTATTCTGGTCATTCTATGCCAGACGGCACTGTTAATCTAATGAATGTGTTAGTTAACCTGAAGGTAGCAATACCGACTCATGTCAAGTGAAGAAACAAAGCAGATAAAACAAGAATTACAATGAGTGAAGTAATTCTTGAGTCCATCATCACTTGTCCGAAATGTGGACAACAAAAAGAGGAAACCATGCCTACAGACGCATGTCAGTATTTCTATGAATGTGAAAACTGCAAAGTCGTACTAAAGCCTTTAGACGGTGACTGCTGTGTCTATTGCAGTTATGGAAGCGCTAAATGCCCTTCTATCCAGCAAGAAAAACCGCTGTGTGTAAATCGCACATTTCTATTGATTCATGCATACTTCAACTCTGAAAAGGAAAATACTTTCATGAATTGAAAGTCCATAATAGCTCAATTGTATAATTTGATATTTGACAGATGGTATCTAATTATGTACTAATAATAAGAAGCTATGCTAACAACTACTCTATCTGATTTCCGCAAAGACATCAAAAGATATCTAGATAATGTCACCAATAATTTTGAAGCACTCATCATCAATAGAGGCAAAGATTCCGGTGTAGTCATTATGTCTCTTAATGAATATAATTCACTATCTGCTACTCACCATGAGTTATCCTCGAAAGCCAATGAGCAAAGATTGGATGCTGCAGTTGCTAAGTTCAAGGCAGGATCATCATTCAAGAAAGCGCTTTTGGAGGAATGAAATATGTCTTCGTAGATGAGTCTTGGGAGGATTATGTAATACTGGCAACAGACAAAAAAAATCCTAAAACGGATCAACACACTCCTAAAAGACACTTCAAGTAATCCATTTGACGGCTTTGGAAAGCCTGAACCTTTTAAATATAAATATCGCGAATTTTGGTCGAGACCCATAGATGGAGAGCATAGATTAATCTATCAAGTCCGCGACAATGAAATTCTAATTGCAAAATGTAGGTTTCATTACGACTGAAGATTCTCCTCAATTCACATGCGTCTCATTATTAAGAAGATCCATTGCAAGTGAGAATGTGTCCTTCGTTAATGTTGAGATGATTTTCTCATTTATATCCACCAGTGGCTCTCGTGTAATATTATCCTGCTGGGTGAGGTATTGATCACATGTTATCACCATCTGGGTCACGGGATTGTCCTGATCTGCACAGAATGTAGTTCGAAAAGCCTTTCTATAAAGGTCATAGTGATGCCAGTTATTAGAAAGCGCCATGATGGATTGAAAGTATTTTGTGAAAGACTGCTTGTCTCCTATTGCAGTGGAGAAATCCTTTCGATTAAGACTGGGTAAAGTGGTATTTGCGTAAAGGGCCCACAACTTCAATATCGAGTTGTTCCTCGGTTTTTCAGAGGTATAGATCAAGTCCGATCGGTATCTAGTGGAGACGATCATCACCCTACCTGAAGTAATGCAATTGACGAGCGACTTGAAGTCAGCGGTGTATTGTGGACCTAGGTAGAAATTACTACCTGTCTTGCCAGACACGGAGATGAGATTTATCATTCTAAGGGGGTTAATGATAAAATAAGGCAAGCGACCTCTTATGAAGCCACTTGCACTATGTTGTTATTTGATTTTTTAGCTTTCGCTAAACCTAGCTTAAGCTAAATCAAATCGATCAAGATTCATCACTTTGGTCCAAGCCGCTACGAAATCCTTCACGAATTTTTTCTCAGAATCCGAAGAACCATAGACTTCAGCCAAAGCTCTCAACTCTGAATTTGATCCGAAAACCAAGTCCACTCTGGTTCCAGTCCACTTCAGCTCACCTGTCTTGCGATCCTTTCCTTCAAACACATCCTGCGCGGAAGAAACCGCTTTCCAAGTAGTACCTAGATCAAGAAGATTCAAGAAGAAGTCATTCGTCAAAGTTCCTGGACGCTTGGTGAATACACCTCGCTTCGAATTTCCAGTATTGATATTGATGGCACGAAGACCTCCGATCAGTACCGTCATCTCAGGCGCAGTAAGTGTCAAGAGCTGTGCCCTGTCCACCAACATTTCCTCAGCCGAGAGGCTGTACTTCGTCTTCTGATAATTTCTAAAACCATCAGCATTCGGTTCAAGCGCCGCAAAAGACTCTACATCAGTTTGCTCCTGAGTAGCGTCACCTCGACCTGGTGTGAAAGGTACAGTCACAGAATGACCAGCAGCTTTAGCCGCCTGCTCCACACCAACACTTCCGCCTAACACAATCAAATCCGCAATAGATACTTCTTTCCCTGATTTTGAAAAGTCTTTTTGGATAGCTTCCAACTTAGACAATACACTTGCCAACTGATCTGGATCATTTGCTTCCCAATTCTTCTGAGGAGCTAATCGGATACGTCCACCATTTGCTCCTCCTCGCTTGTCCGATCCACGGAAAGTGGAAGCTGATGCCCAAGCAGTACCTGCCAATTGTGATACACTCAGCCCTGATGCTGCAATCTTATCTTTCAATCCAGCAATGTCCTTATCATCAAGCTTGCCTTTCGCAGCAGGAATTGGGTCTTGCCATAGAAGCTCTTCTTTCGGTACTTCTTTGCCTAAGTATCTGGTGATTGGTCCCATGTCACGATGCGTCAGTTTGAACCATGCTTTAGCGAATGCATCTGCGAACTCCTCTGGATTTTCATAAAACCTTCTAGAGATTTTCTCATATGCAGGATCTACACGCAAAGCCAAATCTGACGTCAACATGAAAGGTGCGTGTTTCTTAGCAGGGTCATGAGCATCAGGTACAGTACCTGCACCTGCACCCCCTTTTGGTGTCCACTGATGTGCTCCCGCTGGGCTTTTAGATAGTTCCCATTCAAAGCCAAATAGGTTTTCAAAGTAGTTGTGGCTCCACTTCGTTGGTGTAGTTGTCCAAGCTCCTTCCAGGCCACTTGTGATTGTGCTGCCAGCATTACCAGTACCGAAGGTGTTTTTCCAACCCATGCTTTGCTCCTCCATAGCAGCTGCGGCTGGTTCTCGGCTTACATATTTACCTGGATCAGCTGCGCCATGTGTTTTACCAAAAGTATGACCTCCAGCTATCAAGGCTACTGTCTCTTCATCGTTCATTGCCATACGGCCAAACGTCTCACGGATATCTCTGGCAGACGCCAGTGGATCAGGATTGCCATTAGGTCCTTCAGGATTTACGTAGATCAATCCCATCTGCACAGCGGCTAATGGATTCTCCAACTCACGGTCTCCTTCATAGCGCTTGTCGCCCAACCATTCTGTCTCAGCTCCCCAGTAGATATCTTCTTCTGGCTGCCAAACATCTGCGCGACCTCCTGCAAAACCGAAAGTCTTGAAGCCCATGGATTCCAAAGCGATATTCCCCGTAAGGATCATCAAATCTGCCCATGAGATTTTGTTGCCATATTTCTGCTTGATTGGCCAAAGCAAAAGACGCGCTTTGTCAAGGTTGGTATTGTCTGGCCAGCTATTGAGCGGGGCGAATCTCTGGGTTCCAGAGCCTGCTCCTCCTCTACCGTCTTGTATTCTATATGTACCTGCACTATGCCATGCCATGCGGATAAAGAAAGGACCATAATGTCCGTAATCCGCTGGCCACCAGTCTTGTGACTCAGTCATTAAGTCATTGATATCTTTTTTCAGCGCATCATAGTCGATCGACTTGAAAGCTTCGGCATAGTTGAAACCTTCTTCCATTGGATCAACCAATGAAGAGTTTTGGCGAAGGATGTTTAGTTTTAATTGATTTGGCCACCAATCGCGATTGCCAGTACCTGATCCGGCTGTTTGCTTCAGTTGACCGCCCAAGTATGGGCATTTACTTTCATCTCCCATGTCATGAGATGTGTGGTGTGCATGTGGATTATGTTCCATTTTTTGAGGTTTATTTTATTGTTGTCTAGTAAAAATAGAAGCTTACTCTTAACTCCATTTTATACACCTATAAGTTAAACCTATCCTTTTACAATTGCATATAATCGAGGTTAGAAGTATGGTAAGATGATGGAAAAGAGTTCAATTTAGAATTATTAAAAAGTAGTCATTAGCTTTGGCTAAAGGACTAATTGAGGATATAAACCAAGGCAAGAGCGTATGAAAAGGAAACTGATCTTATACATCAGCATGAGTGTGGATGGCTATATCGCCACCAAAGACAATGACCTTTCTTGGCTTTCTGTAGTGGAGAAAGAAGGCGAGGACTATGGTTATCACGCCTTTAATGAGATGGTAGATACCTACATTGTTGGGAGAAAGACGTATGAGATTGTCTTGGGGCTCTCAGGAGGAATCTTCCCTCCAGCCGATCAACACAATTGCTATGTGATCACTCGGCAAGCTCGTGAAAACGAAAATGCAGTCACTTTTTACAATGGCAAGATTGAAGATTTGATTGCTCGCTTAAAGTCCGAAAATGGCAAGCATATCTACTGTGATGGTGGAGCTGAGATTGTCAAGCTTCTTATGGATAAGGACCTGATTGACGAATATATCATCTCAGTAATTCCCATCTTACTTGGCGATGGTATCAGGCTCTTCAAAGGAGGAAGTCCCATGCTTGGACTAGAGGCTCTTCCAAGCAAACAGTTTGACTCAGGATTGGTGCAACTTCATTATGTGAGGAAGAGTAGCACTAAAGAATAATAAATTACACTGACGTAATTTTAAGCATGGCTATCGAAGCACTCCTCTCCCATTTCAATTCACTAGTAACCTTATCAGAGGCAGAGCAGGAGGATTTGAGGACACGTGTAACTACTCGAAACCTAAAAAGAAGGCAATTTCTTCTGGCGTCAGGAGATGTTTGCAAGCATTATCACTTCGTGGTGAATGGGTGTTTCAAAATGTACAAAGTGGACAACAATGGTAAAGAGCACAACATCCACTTTGCGATAGAAAATCAATGGACCACTGACATAGGCAGTTTCCATACAGAGCAGCCTAGCCAACTTTACATTGAGGCTGTGGAGCCTTCAGAGGTTATCCAGATTAGTCAGTCGGATCTGATTCATTTCTATGAAACCAGTATTCTCTTCAATCGCATCTTTCGTGTGATGGTGGAAGATGAATTTGTGCAACTTCAATATCGTCTGTTGCAAACGATCAGTACCACAGCCGAAGAACGTTATCTGGACTTCATGCAGCGATTTCCTAATCTTTTCAATCGCATCTCTAATGTGCAGGTGGCTTCTTACCTCGGTATCACACCAGAGTTCCTAAGTATGATTCGCAAAAAGCTCTCAGAAGCATAAGAGACTAAGCTTCGCTCCCTCTACCCTTAATCTACCTTAAGATTCTTTCTTAAAATACCATATAAGTGGCTTAAGCCACCGCAATCGAGCTTTGTCTTATCAAAAACAAAATGAAAAGACAATGAAACGAATCCTACTTCCAATACTATTAATCGTCACCTTTTGGGCAAATGCCACAGCAGAAAATCATTTACAATCAAAATCAGAAACCATGCAAAAGCAAGACAAAGAAGCAATCGAAACATTACTAATGACCTACAAAGGATCTCTCAACACATCAGATCCCAAATTGGCGGCAAGCCTCTACAGCAAAGATGGGATCTTCATGCCAACAGAAGCACCTTCTGCAATTGGCACTGAGAATATCCTGCAGTCCTATACCTTCATCTTTTCACAAATTCAGTTGAACATTGAATTCTTCATAGATGAAATCGTAGTAGAGGGTGATTTGGCATTTGCCACGACTAGCTCGAAAGGAACCGTGCTCATAAAAGAAGCAAACATTACCTTAGAGGAAGCAAACAGAGAGCTTTTCGTTTTTGAAAAAATTGGAGAAGAATGGAAAATCGCTCGCTACATGTTCAACAAAACCACACCAAAAGCCAACTAAAATGAAAGCAGCAGTCACCACCAAAGCAGGAGAACCATCAGTCATTCAAATACAGGACATACCTATACCACAAGTAAAAAGTGGCTGGGTGCTGATAGCAGTGAGGGCTTTTGGGCTGAATCGTTCGGAGATGTTTACCCGCAAGGGCGACTCTCCCGGCGTGGAGTTCCCAAGAATCCAAGGGATCGAATGTGTGGGTGTGGTAGCTGAAGATCCATCTGGCACTTTCGCAAGCGGTCAGCAAGTAGCCGCGATTATGGGCGGGATGGGTCGCTCATTCGATGGTGGCTATGCAGAGTATTGTCTGGTGCCAAAGGAGATCATTTTTCCTTTTACAAGCGATCTTCCTTGGGCTACTTTGGGTGCGATTCCAGAGATGTTTCAGACCGTCTCTGGCTCCTTGCAGCAAGCACTAGAACTACAATCCGGTGAAGTACTGCTGATCCGTGGTGGTACCTCCTCCATCGGAATGCTTGCTTGCCAACTTGCAAAAACACTCGGCGCTACGGTGGTCTCCACCACAAGAAATCCCGACAAAGTACAAGCCTTGAAAGACAATGGCGCTGATCATGTCTTGATAGATGAAGGTACGGTAGCGGAAAGTTTGCGAGCACTCTATCCTGAGGGCGTTCAGAAGGTATTGGAGCTGATCGGTACGCGTACGCTGAAAGATTCACTCAAGTGCATAGCTACTCGAGGCATGGTCTGCATGACCGGAATCTTGGGCAATGAATGGAGCATGAAAGACTTTACCCCAATGGGTGATATACCTTCTTTAGGCAGACTGACTGTTTATATGGGTGAGTCGAAGAACCTATCCAAAGACCACTTACAAAACTTCATTGATCAAGTAGCCGCTGGGCAGATCACCCTCAATGTGGACAGAGTTTTCCAACTAGCTAAAGTATCGGAAGCACATGCCTATATGGAAAGCAATCAAGCCAAAGGCAAGCTGGTGGTGGAGGTCTCAAAGTGATTGTTGTGTGGGAGTCATAGCATGATTTGATCTGGAAAAGTTAGTTATTCCAGAGAAAATGGAAGCCTGTCATTATCATCAATCATATAGATTAGTCGGAAAGAGTATTAGCGCTTACAACCTTGGTTTATTGTTTTCCTGATGAATGTACTCTTATCCATTTTCTAACCAACTTTCATTTTTAGCCAAAAGATTTGCAATTTGTATCCCATGAATAGTCTTATTGTTGAAATGGTTTCGAAGTATATGACGCTCACAGATCAGGAGGCATTGGCTTTGGCGTCATGTATTCCCGTGAAAGAATATCCAAAAGGCACCATTCTGTTGAGAGCAGGTCAGGTTGCCAGAGATAGTTATTTTAATATCAAAGGACTGGTACGGCGCTATTATCTCTCAGATGGAGAGGAAAAGACGACTTCCTTTTTTACCGAAGAACAAGCCATTTCTTCTCTTAATAGTTATTTGCATAAGATTCCCTCGGATCACTTTTTGGCATGTGTGGAAGACTGTACACTGGCAGTCCTCAATTACGACAAGGAAATAGAGCTGTACAAGCGCGTTCCCAAGTTTGAATCCCTTTGCAGGGTTTCCATGGAGGAAGAGTTTGGCAAGCAGCAAGCGGCTCTTGCTGCTTTTATTACCAAATCTCCTGAAGAAAGGTATTTGCACCTGTTACAAACCCAACCGCAATTGATACATCGCGTTCCTCAATATCATCTGGCCACTTATCTGGGTGTGAAACCAGAATCTCTGAGCCGAATCAGAAAGCGCGTGTCTCAGAAGGATTAGCCGCTCAACACCATAACCGAATTAAACCTTGATAACTACCTTTCCCTGCGGTCTGCCAGCTTGCTGATAAGCGATGGCTTGGGCAGTATCTTTGAGCGGAAAGACTCGGTCTATTATAGGAACCAGAACGCCCTCATCCATTAGATTTTTTAGGAAGTTGAGGTCTTGTCGATTGGGTTTTAGCATCATTCCGATCACTTTTTTTCCTCCACCAGATAGCAAGGGGCCAAATAACATGGCTTTGAGAAATTGATTTCCCTGCCCGCCACTGATTATTAGTTTGCCATTAGGCGCGAGTAACCTTTTGTAAGCTCTTAGGGATTGGTTTCCATTGGGAGCATAGATCAGATCAAACTTTTGACTGACTTTCGTGAAATCTTGCTTGGTGTAATCAATAACTTGATCAGCACCCAGTATTTTTACCCGATCTATCTTACTGGTACTACATACTGCTGTTACTTTAGCGCCAAATATTTTGGCCAACCTTACGGCAAATGAACCAACTCCTCCGGATGCGCCTACAATCATCACTCGATCATCGACTTTGATTTCACCATAGTCACGTAGGGCTTGCAATGCCGTAGTTCCAGAGGTGGGCACAGCAGCAGATTCTTCCCAACTAAGACCTGAAGGCTTCATAGCAATGGCTGTTTCAGTGGTACACACATATTCTGCAAATCCACCCATTCCACTTTCGGATAAATCAGCAAAGACCTCATCGCCAGGGGAGAACTTCGTTACATGCTTCCCAACTTCGATAATGACGCCAGAAATGTCCGTTCCAAGAATGTTTTGCTTTGGCCGGCTAAAGCCAGCCATCATTCGAACCATCAAAGGCTTACCACTCATGAGGTGTATATCGCCAGCATTTATAGCAGCGACTTTTATTTTGATTAAGACCTGATCATCGTTCGGCTTGGGCTGTATTGCTTCGGCTATTTCCAAAACCTCTGGCCCGCCGTATTTATCATATGTTATTGCTTTCATTTTATTTTCCTTTTTGAGTTTTAACACCTTTAATGAGTAAGAATAATGTGAGAGCAACTTCTCCAGCTGCTGCGCTCATGCCTACTATCCACGCGAGCCATTCTTCGTTTCCTGGGAATAGGAAGTCACCAAAGCTCTCCATTACATACCCCACGGAGGCAAAAATCATGAGAAGGCCAAAAAGCTTCGGAATCAATCCTGACCTGATAATGAGGATTCCTAGTAGAAGACAATGAATGCCAAAGAATGCTCCGGCAATCAGATAGCCGATTCTATGTGATTCCATTAGCATGAGTGCCATAGACCGAAGTTGCTCAACATCAAAATGCGCTGCGAGAGAAGGATTTGTCAGCACTGTCAATGCCATGAAGTGATTCAGCAAGTTGAGACTGGCAATAGCCGGATGAGCCAGCAATCGAAATGCAGACGCTACTAGCGCCAATGTCTTGTGGGTAGACTTAAGCAGCTGATAAAACATCACAGAGATGGCTGCATCGAGCAGAAATGCTACCAAGTCTGTGACAAACCCCAGCCGAAAGAGACTTTCATGGCTTAAAATATTGTTTGCAGTAATTACAGCGTCGCCCGGAACAATTAGCGTTCCCCTGACATAGCCCTGACTAAAACCTGCACAGATTATGACCAGGAGATACATCAGTCCAGTTATTCTAGCATTTTGTTTTTGCGTTTTCATATTGTAATTGTTTATGAGTGAATAGATAAATGAGATTAATCCATAGGAGATTCTGTGAGCTTAGCTCCTCCAGAGCTATATGCCGAAACATTGAAAAAACCGCCAACCAAAGCGTTTGACGCTGGGTCTATATTTCTGATATTAGTCGGAACATTGGCCAAGGGCGTGGCGAAAAGTTCTGAAAAGCCGCCAGGCCGATCTGTTTGTTGTTTTACTGCAGACAGGAAAGCATATGCAGCCGGATCCAAGGAGTGGATTTCTATATAAATAGAATCGCCAGCATCATAAGGAGGAAAGTAGTAGTTGGCCCTGTCTGGTCTTTCTTTTAGCGGATTGATAAAATCTCTTCGGATAGTCTGGTGAAACAACTTGCCATCTACACCCTGACCTTCTGCAAATCCTGCATCATAGGCAATATTGATTTCAGATGGTTTATTGAGTAGCGCTCCGTTTTTCCAGGCACGTATCCAATAAGTATCTCCGGGCCCTTCAAAATCTGTGGCGAAGAACTCTGCTGCATAATAGTCCTCCAAAATGTTGAAATCTTCTGGCTGAGGCTTGAAAACGATAGAGTCTATCAATGGTACGCGCCCGAGGAGCGCTGAAGCCATAAAGGTTGCTTCTTCCATGGTCACTGTGAGTAGGTTAGTATGCCCGCTCTCCCCAAATGGAGCAGTAGGCACCCATACATATGCAGTGTCGTTTTCTTCAAAAGGATATACCGTGTCATTCTCCAAATCAGTGATGTACACAGCAGCACCGCGAATCATTTCTGGCGAGGAATTGTCAAAATAAGACTGGGATCTGGTGATATGGATAGTCTGTGGTTCCAGTTTTTGTGTGATCCAGGCATCTATCACGATGATTTCTGCTGGTTGTTCTAGCTTAGGTTCGATGACCGTTTCGCAGGCAAAAACGCTTAGTATTGCCATTAAATGAATGATCTTTTTCATTTTATTGAATGTTTATAAATGTGCTTGAAAGAATATTTTGTGAACAGTAAAACCCTGTCCTGAATTAGAATTTGAAGTTGTAGCTCACTGCAGGAATCAATGTTCCCAACATCGACATTTGGGTGGCCGCTGTTTGGACTTCCGAGCTTCCCTGGCGCTCAGTGCCTTGAGAAAAATACACACTGAAAGGATTTTGTCGGGCGTAAACATTATAAATCGATAAGACCAATTGGTCATCAATAGGGTTTCTTCGCCTGTTTTTGCCCAGTTCCTTGATCGTTAGCGAAAGATCCAGCCTATGATAATCCGGTATTCTGTAGTTATTTCTTTTGCTTCCAGAAATGTATGGGATCACATATCCATTGACGCTCAACCTATCTGTGGGAAGTGTGGTGGGAGTGCCGGTCATAAAACTGAAGTTTCCTGAGAAAGATAATTTTTCATTAAGCTCATAAAAGGCAGCTACCTTAAGGTTATGTCGCTGATCATAGCGTGTAGGATACCACTGTCCTGTTCTTTGTCTGAAATCATCCCCGTAGTTTATACCATCTACTTTGCGCTCCGTTTTGCTGAGCGTATAACTCACCCATCCAGTAAGTCTCCCAACGTTTTTTTTAAGATACAGCTCCAACCCATAGCTTCTTCCTTTCCCGTCCAGGAGCTGACCGTCAAGCTGCTCATTGACGAACAATTCAGCCCCATCAATATAGTCTGTCTGATGGTTACTCCATTTGTAATAAGTCTCCAGAGAAGCCTCATAGGTGTTTTTCTCAAGATTTCGGAAATAACCAAAGGCTATCTGATTACCTGTCTGTGGTTTGATGTTTTCATTGCTCGGCTGCCATACATCAGTTGGTGTAGAGGCGGTTGTATTTGAAATCTGATGTAAATATTGCGCCATTCTGTTATAGCTAAGCTTCAAGGATGTCTGACTTCCCAGCTGATAGCGTGCAGAGAACCTGGGTTCCAGGTTTTGGAAAGTCGCGGAAGCTTCCCAATTCTTCAAATCTTCGACTCCTACCAATGGCCGCTGAAATCCCGCAATGGTGTCTCCATAGTGATACCTGGTTCCACCAAAAGCGGTGAAAAAACTCATTCTAAAGCCATATTGTAACGAAAGTTTATTGGAAATACGTTGGCTATTGTCCACATAACCTGACGCTTCCAGCGCTTTTTTGTCTATCAGTTTGATGTGCGTAGGGTCGCCATTGTTAGTTACATCAGCCTCTCCTGGCATAAATTGATACAGCACCCCTTCTGCCCCGAAAGTCAACTCATTGGAAGAATTCAATGACCAGGCAAACTCTGGTTTGAAGTTGTAGGTCTGAATATTAGATTTCCACTCGAACCGATCTAGCTCCTTGCCAAAACTGAATCCATAGTCATACAGACTATAGTAAAAACTGAAATTGCTGAATAGCCGATGATTGATCAAGTGATTCCAACGGAGTGTGGCCGTGCGGTTGCCCCAGTCAAAGCCAGCAGTCTCCCCCATATCAAAGACATCTCTGCCCCAATATCCGGACACAAAAAGTCGGTTTTTATCATTGATATTGAGATTTACTTTACTTGTGAGGTCGTAAAAATACAATCCTCCATCTGAGAGCATATCTGTGAATGCCTTTGCAAAAACATCTGCATATGATCTCCTTCCGGCAATGATAAAAGATGCTTTGTCTTTTTTAATAGGACCCTCCACTGACAAACGGCTGAAAACTGTCCCTATTCCTCCATTAACCTCATGGTTTTTAGTGTTGCCTTCTTTCATTCTGATGTCCAGCACAGAGGACAATCGCCCTCCATATTTGGCTGGAATGCCACCTTTGTAGAGCTTGATATCCTTTACTGCATCTGGGTTAAAAACTGAAAAGAAACCAAAGAGGTGAGACGATTGGTATACGGGTGCTTCATCTAACAAGACGAGATTTTGCCCCACACTTCCTCCTCTCACGTTGAAGCCCGGCGCTCCCTCTCCTACACTGGTGACGCCCGGCAACATCTGGATGCTTTTGATCACGTCTACTTCTCCTGCAAAAGCGGGCATTTTTTTGATGGACTGCACATCTAAGATAGTTGTGCTCATGGCCACTTCTGTTACATTCTGATCGGCTGCATTGGCAAGGATTTCTACTTCCTGAAGTTCTGAATCTGCAAAGGACAACTCAATATCCAATCGCTTGTCAGCAGTGAGTTCCACTTGTTTTCGTACGGATTGAAACCCAAGATATCTATAGGTCAAAGTATAGTTGCCCTTAGGTAATGTTATAGCATAAAACCCATAGACATTAGTGGTGGTTCCCCCACCTATTTCGTCTATGAATATCGTGGATCCGATTAACGCTTCCCCATTTTCGGCATCTTTTACATATCCGCTGATGGTGAACTTATCCTGAGCTTTGGCTACAGACATAGCTATAGCGAGTAGCCCAAAGAGGCTGATTTTCAATAATTTCATATTTCTAAATATTTTAGGATCCCGCCGTGGCGATGATCATTTTGATAATACAAGTTTAGAGGAGGCCAAAACCGATTTCATTGACTTAAGTTAAGAAGTGCTTTTGGCCGAGTTTTTTTGATCATATCAGATCAAAAAGTTCATTTGCGGGCTTGCGGATTTTAGGACGATACTGAGTGTCGTCGGCTACACTTCGATAACCTACGGGTGCTATCACCGCCGCATTTAGCCCTTTTGACTTCAGTTTCAGCAATTCATTGTAAGCATCCCTATCGAATCCTTCCATCGGGCAGGCATCGATTTTTAATTCCGCACAAGCTGTCAACAGGTTGCTCAAGGCCAGATAGGTTTGCTTTTCAGCCCAACTTTGCCTTCTGGCATCTGACATTGTTTTGATATTGGATTTTATGCTTTCGCCGTATTTGCGCAAGCCAGCTTGTTCTTTGTCTTGCTTTTCAATGATACGGTTGATATAATCATCTACTAATTCGTCATAACCTGTAGTGAAGTTGCAAAAAACAAACAAGTGAGAGGCATCGGTAATTTGTGATTGATCCCAGGAGGCTTCTCTCAACTTTTGGCGAATTGTAGAATCTTCAATTACCAGAACTTTGAATTGTTGTAGCCCATAGGATGTAGCCGTGAGTCGAATGGCTTCTTGCAATTGTCCGAGATTTTCCGGGCTGATTTTTCTGGTCGGGTCAAATAATTTGGTGGCATAGCGCCATTTTAAGTGTTCGATGAGTTTCATTTCTTAATGCTTTAGTGTGTAGTTTCTAATAATAAATTGTTCTTCGAATCCCTTTTTCAGGTAAAGCGACTTCCCCATTTCGGAAGCTTGAAGGGTCATATATGTTGCACCAGTAGCAGCTGCTTTTTTTATCATCTCGTCCAACATGGCTTCAGCAAAACCCTTTCTTCTCTGTTCGGGAATGACGCCCATAGAATGCAAGCCTATGATTGTTGGTTTGTGCTGAAACAGGGCAGCAGTGCCAATGGGAGTGGAGCCATCGTAACCAATAAAATACTGGATGTCATTCATGGTAGCCTCTATGACCCAGTGTGGTATTTTGTATCCAAAAGATGCTTCGAATAGATCCATCCAAACGATGGCGTGAATAGCATTTTTAACCTGCTTTATTTTTAGGTTACTCGTGGCTATTTTTGAATCGCTTAGTGATAGCGACATACCTGCCAAAAGGAGCTTCTCCAAAAAGCCCGCGCTTAGCATCCAGTTGTGGACTTCTTCCTGATCCTCCCATACAGGAACAGTAAGTCTCTCTTGTGTTACGAGGGGTTTCACATTCGTTATCAATTCTTTCCAGAGTTTTCCTTTGAACCAGAGCCGGTTTGGCCAATCTGAATTGTCAACCTTACTGGTTCGGATATATTGGGTGGTCGTGAAGGAGCCCGCTTTCACTGCCGCCATTTCCCAGAGACTGGTGAGATTTGTGATGTTTTCTTTTATTAAATTCATGCTATTTGGTGTTATTAATGAATAAAATGCCGGTAATCATCAAAATCACTCCGGCCAGTCTTTTAATTGAAACAGGCTCTATGGGCAACCCAAACCAACCATAATGGCCAGCGATTACAGAGAAAATAAGTTGGCTGCTAAGACCCAATGAAATCATGGTAGAAATGCCCAAACGAGGAATGGTGTAGTAATAAAGACTTACGCCAATTACACTGGATAAAGCACCACTAAACCATAGGTATGAAGGAATAGATCGGACCTGTTCGGCAGAAGGGAGCTCTTTCATGGAAATAAGTATTGCCACAGCTGCCATTCCCGAACTCATGACAAAAGCGATTAAAGTAGCCAGCAGTGGGTTTTTGAGTAATGAACCGAGCTGCGCATTCAATCCGCCCTGCATCGCGAGAAAAACTCCACCCATAAGGGCCATTCCTGTTAAAATAACTTGATTCATGACTTTATCGAGTTGGAATTGCAATTGGTCTCATAGGAGCTCCGCTGGCGCCTTTTAGCTTAAGAGAAGCCGCAATAAATGCGAACTCATAGACCTTATCTTCAGCTAATTGCTCCAGATTCATTTGCTCGATGAACATCATGCCTTTTTCGGCCAGGAGATAGGTATGTACCGGAACCCAATTGTCCTCTCTCTCCGGTGGAAAAGCCTCGAAACTCAGATTGTCAGCCCCGAGCAACATGACTTGTTGTTCTTCAACGAGCCATTTTACCGCATCCAGATTGATTCCAGGATAGTGGTTCAAATATTTGCCCGCATCTTCATAGTGTTTAGCCTGACCCGTCCGGATCAGTACCACATCTCCCGGATGAAGTTTGGTCTTTTGTGCCTCCAGTGCACTTTTGAGATCATTTGAATTGATTCTGTAATTGTTGGTCAATTGATCCTCTCCAAGTAGAGATAGCACGTCTATCAACACCCCTCTTGCGATAATTGGAGGAATTTTTTCTGCACCTGTTTTTTTCCAGCCTTTGTCACCCAGATGTTCTTCAGGCGTAAAGCCATTCCATATCTTACCATTGAGTCCAAAATGATTTAATGCATCGATATGGGTACCCATGTGCGTGTACATAGATATGGCATCTCCTGTGTAGCTTACTTTTTGATTCATGGCGGAGCCTAAACCATTGGGGTTGTCAACCACCGTTCCGTGAGGCGTGTGGGTTAGCCAATACTGGTAGCCAGGGTCTCCTAAAGAATGGAAACTGGGCATCCCTACGAAATAGTCTACACTGAGATCATAAACCTTTCCTGATGTAATATTGGACAGAACATCTAACCGGGATGAATTAGTCATCATATTGAGCGTGCCTATCTCATCGGTTGGTCCCCAAGGGCTAATGCCAACTTCTTCTTTTTGCTGAGCGAGAGCCGTCTGAGTCATCAAGCCCACCAGTAATAAGTAAATGCGAATTGTTTTCATTGTGCTATAAATTTTAGTTACAGCACAAATTTTTCTAAAACCTCAATCCTAAAAATTAAGGTATCTTAAGAACGCTCCGATTCACTGAGTTTTTTGCGAATAGTACTCAAATGTTCCGGTGTAATTCCCAGATAGGATGCTACCATGTATTGAGGAACTTGCTGCTCCAGAGAGCGATATTTAGTGATAAACTCTTGATATCGTGCTTCAGCTGTCAGGTGCATAGACTTTACCGTTCTTTCTTGCAAGGCCACATATGCATTTTGGATTTTGATTCTAAAAAACCTTTCGATCATAGGTACCTGATGATACAAAACTTCCAATTGATCTCGGTGAACCTGTAGCAATACAGAAGGCTCAATAGCTTGCACCACAAATTCAGCGGGTGTTCGCGTGAGGAAGCTATAGAGGTCATTGACCCACCAACCCGAAACGCCAAGTTGTAAAATGTGCTCTCCACCATTCTCATCCAAGGTGTAGGCTTTCATGCTGCCTCCCACGATAAACCGCATGTGATTCGATTGGTCTCCCTTGTGAAGTAATATTTCCTTGCGGGAAAGCTCGCGCACTTTGAAGGCGTTTTTGATATGTACTTCATCACCTTCTTCCAAAGGTATTATTTGACGGAAATGGTTGATCAGGGTATCATACATCTCATGAAAATAATGAGAAGACTTATTATAGGTCAATAAAAAGGTAAAAAATAATTTCTCACAACAAGCTATTCAAATTGCTTCCTGAAGAAGAGCTATCAGGATATGCTATTCAATTAACCCACCCTTCACCTCTTATTTCAGCGGAATAACCAACACATTTTTCTACAGATCAACCGATCCGCCTATTTGTGTTAATAATACACTTTCGGTCACAGCAAGTCCTTTTTCAGCCATACTCTCAAAAGAGTCGATTCCTGCATTAGGGAAGTTTTGCCGGGTTCGGTGAATGTTGAATTGATTGGAAAACTTACGATCAAATGCTTTTTCTACACCTTCTTTACCCAAAATAAAACCTAACATGCCTCCCCAGGTGGCGGTAGGATTGTCCGAATCCCAACCGGTCAGCGTTCCTATTTTGATAGTTTCCAAAAGATCGCCACCACCATAAAACAAGCTTACCATACTTGCAGCAAAGTTGATTCCGGCTGCAAAGCAGCCATTGCAGTACAGATTTTTCGAAGTGATATCATATCCATCAGCTTGATTAACCTGATATCGATTATAGAGTGAATCTCGTGTTTGTTCCCATGGCAAACCAGAGTTATAAAGTTCTAGCGTGTAATCATACATATGCGCAGCATAAGAGCTATCTGGTAACACTTTCCTGGATTGATTAGCCATCTCGAAAATTTGCTCTTTCAATGGCTCCTTATTATTCACCAAAGCGGCGAGCGCATACATATTGACATAAAATGAAGCGATATTTTCGGCTTCTCCACTTGCTGTTGTCTGAATAGGCAATTGCGCAATTTTCAGCGCTATATTTGGTCTCCCGGGGGCGAACAGTCCAAAAATCTCCGTAGTGAGTTGGGCATCGATCATCTCATAATGTTCATTGTTTTCTGGACTTCCAGTTTCGGGCGGCAGCATTCCTTCCTTCATCAGATCATAAGCGCGCTGGTTAGACACCCACAAGTAGTTTTCCTCTTCTGGCTTGATATGTTTCAGCCAGCCATCCCGAATTTGTGCTGCGGTTAAGATGCTCGTCTGGTGAGTAAACATGAGGTGGTGATACATATACTCGATATCCGTGTCGTCATCTGCACCCCAAACTGCAGTCGTGTCCCTAAATACGAAATCGATGGTCGGCGATAAATCACTGGGCACACCTTGTCCCCAGATGCTCGGTTGATCTGGTTTTCCCCAGTCCTCACGGGTATAAAAATCGCCAGTTTTGATCTCACCAATATTACCGATCTTATCCATTTCGGTAACCAAACCAGTCCAATTGGCGATGCACTGGCCAAGCCAAAAACCTTGCAGTTAATCTAAATATTGATCTCTGGGTATTTCTAGAATTGTCGCATCTTCATTCGAATCTTGAGTTTTTTTATTCTTGACTTTACAGGAAAACAGCAACGTTGAGAGTACGATTAGGGAAAGGGTGTATTTCATCATCATTTAAGTCTGACTATTCCATTTAAAGATAGCTCAGATTTCAATGATCGGTGGAGAGTTGAATTGGAAGAATCAATTAAAGGAATCGTTTACTAATCACTCATCAACCATATTGCGATTGGTATATCCGCTTAGTTCAAAATCCCTAACATTCATGGATATAATTGGTACTTCTGGGAACATTCTCTTAAGGTTTTTGACAATCCGTTCTGAAAACAATTTTTTCTGATCATTGCTCCGCCCTTCCAAAATATTGGCAAAAACATGGATAAAATCATCCTGACCTTCTCCTGCGAGGAAATATTCAAATGGTCGGATTCTCACTTTGATGTCTCCTTTTGTAAATAGCCCTGAGTTTTCCGCAGCTGTCATTACGGTTTGCAGTATTTTCTTTGCGGGGACCAATTGGATGACATGCTCAGAGCAGTCTATGACTAAATGTGGCATTATGATGTTATTGTTATGAAGGTTAAAAATGCAAAATATTCCAAATCCAGGCTCGTGAAAAATAAGATACCTTAAGATCTTGGCTTTGGATAGGAAAACTGGAAAAAGTAATATTTGCTACGATTTGCTCTGACCAATGTTTACATAAATCACAAGCATAGCCCCTAAAAACACATCCAGTTACTAGTGGAAGTACTCTTTGATATCCAAAAGAGCTAATTGATCTAGACAGTCAAGTTTCTTTAACCATGATTTCACATTAACGTTCGTGATAAGCAAAGTGAAGCATCTGATTTGGAGATATTTCCCCCACTAGTCCTCGTTTGCAACGAGGATTTCTAAGATATAAGACTCCCTATCTAAATTGATAAAGGGAAGAAGATCTAAGATTTAATCATTGAAAAGGTCTTCGCGCCAAAGACCTTTCCGAAACATGAATGCATAACTTTGTGATTGACTGAACATAAAATTGAAATTCACTGTTCATCCACTTTCAATAGTCCTAAGAAGCATTCCATCTATGAGCAAGATCCACGAAGATGTACAAGAATATTACGGTTCTGAACTACAAAAATCAGAAGACCTAAAAACCAATGCTTGTTGCACACTGGTAAAACCACCAAAGCATATTCTCGAAGCATTGCGATTGGTTGCAGATGAAGTGCAAGCTAAATACTATGGTTGCGGCTTGACCATCCCCTCAGCTGTGGAAGGCTTACGAATATTGGACTTGGGTTCTGGGAGTGGCAGAGATTGTTATATAGCCGGAAAACTTGTCGGAGAAAAAGGCTATGTGGTAGGCGTAGATATGACGGACCAGCAACTTAAAGTTGCCAATGACCATATAGCCTATCACAGAGAAGCATTTGGCTATGCTCAATCCAATGTGGAGTTCATCAAAGGAAACATTGAAAAGCTGGATGAATTGAATCTTGAAAAAAGCTCCTTCGATATCATTATTTCTAATTGCGTCATCAACCTTGCTTCAGACAAACAGAAGGTTTTGAATGATGCGTTCGAACTACTCAAGCCAGGTGGCGAAATGTACTTTTCTGATGTCTATAGTGACCGTCGAGTTCCTCAAACTTTGCAAAACGATAGAGTACTGTGGGGAGAATGTTTGAGTGGCGCTCTTTATTGGAATGACTTCTTGAACATTGCTAAAAAGGCAGGTTTTACAGACCCTAGAGCGGTAGAAGATAGACGCATTACCATAGAGAATGAAGAGGTAGAAGCACTCGTTGGTGATATCTCCTTCTACTCCGTGACTTATCGATTGATGAAAATTGATGGATTAGAATCTGACTGTGAAGACTATGGGCAAGCAGTGGCTTATAGGGGTGGAATTCCTGAAAATGAAATGGCATTTTTGCTAGACGATCATCACTACTTCCCTAAAGGAAAAATGATGACTGTCTGTGGCAATACTTACAAAATGCTTCACGATACCCGCTTCAAGCAATACTTTGACTTTTACGGCACTTGGGATGTGCACTATGGCATCTTCGAAGGCTGCGGTGGCAATATGCCTTTCACTTCTTCTTTAGAAAGTGGTGAAGTTGGGAGTTGTTGCTAAAAATCGCACATAAAAGAGGAGATGCCGTCTGATATCTCTACAATTCTTTGATTGCAACGAGGATTTCTAAGCTTTGAAGCCCACTGTCCTTCAGTGGTTGATTGAACAAAATTTGAGGATTAATCAAGAGAGCAGTCTGTGGGAATAGACCTTGGTGAAGATTCATTATTTAAGGAAATCCGCTTTAGATAAGTCAGAATTTCGCTAATCCGCAGGTGTGGAACCATACGCACTAATTTGAATTTATCTTTTCAGTTCTCTTCTAAGGATTTAAACACTGCAGGTGGACCTTTCTGAGAGAATCAAAGGGTATAAAAAAGAGACCGTTCCACTTTCACTGAAACGGTCTCCTAACTTAATTAAGCGATTGTATCAATCTACGATATTCAAAGTACCCGTCATAGAGCCATGAAATTCACAGATATAAAATAAAGTAGCTGGAGCATCTTGAGGCACTGTGAATGAGACGACTCCAGAGGTAGCGCCACCATTAGTTATACCATTTGAATAGGCATCGGCTGTTCCTGTAGTCTGCGTTGTTTTGATCAAAAAAGGATGTCCTGGTGTGTTAACGTTAAAATCGTATGTCATTCCTCTTTTAAGTGTCAAATCTGGATTACTAGCGTCTGTAAGGCCTTCCCCATTAAATACATAAGCTGAAGCACCACTGTTGGTAACAGTATAGGTCACTCTACTGCCAGTGCTCCCTTCATTTGCACCAATATTTCCTTGTGCTACGATAGTTGACAATTCAGTTGCGCTCAAGTGAACATTGATATAACCATCGAAAGTTAATACGTCTGCATAAAGGAAAGCGTCGCTATTGTTCAAAGCTGCCACATTGGTAGCACTCGATCCAGTTGTACCATTTACGGGATTGAATGTGAATGCAATTCCACCTCCAACGGAAGCTTCTCCATTGTGAATATGAGCTGGATGCTCACCACCTTCTGGCGTTCCAGTAAGGCTCAATATGGCCAAAGCTTCACCATTTACTCTTTCGTAAAAGGTAGCTGTGCCTGATATTCCCGCTACTGCTTTTTCTCCAAGCGCATATTCCTTAGACGTACCTGTCAATTCATTTTGCCCGATATCTCCTTGCGCTACTATGGTTCCAAGCTCTGTTGCACTCAAATGAACATTGATGTAACCATCATAGGTCAATACATCGGCATACTGGAAAGCGTCGCTATTATCCAAAGCTGCCACGTTAGTAGCGCTCAATCCTGTAGTACCATTTACTGGATTGAATGAGAAAGCAATGCTTCCACCTTCTGCAGCAGTATTGAGGTGTATGTGCGCTGGATGCTCACCGCCAGCAGGCGTTCCTGTAAGGCTCAATATGGCTAAGGCTTCACCGTTGGCTCTTTCATAGAATGTAGCTGTTCCTGATATTCCCGCTACAGCTTTTTCTCCGAGCGCATATTCCTTTGACATACCTGTCAATTCATTTTGCCCGATATCTCCTTGTGCTACAATCGTCCCAAGCTCTGATGCGCTCAAATGGACATTGATGTAACCATCAAAGGTCAATACATCGGCATACTGGAAAGCGTCGCTATTATCCAAAGCTGCCACGTTAGTAGCGCTCAATCCTGTAGTACCATTTACTGGATTGAATGAGAAAGCAATGCTTCCACCTTCTGCAGCAGTATTGAGGTGTATGTGCGCTGGATGCTCACCGCCAGCAGGCGTTCCTGTAAGGCTCAATATGGCCAAAGCTTCACCATTTACTCTTTCGTAGAAGGTAGCTGTGCCCGATATTCCTGCTACAGCTTTTTCTCCGAGTGCGTATTCCTTAGATGTGCCTGTCAATTCATTTTGCCCGATATCTCCTTGGGCTACTATTGTACCAAGCTCTGTTGCGCTCAAGTGGACATTGATATAACCATCAAAGTCTATCAATTGTGCATAGGTAATTGATGAACCATCATCTTGAGCTGAAAAGGTAATGGTGCTAGCACCTGTATTGCCATCCACTGTACCCAAGGTGATGGCAATACCACCACCCTCTGCTGCAGTATTCACATGTATGTGCGCAGGGTGTTGCCCATCTTGAGGTGTACCTGACAGTTTTAACTCCACAGTGATGGAGGCATCAGTGTTCTCGATAAATTTGGCCGTACCAGAGATACCCTCTACGGCCATTTCCTTCAACTCATAGGTAGTAGAAGTGCCAGTTGGCGTTGGACCTTCCGGGGTAGGGTCTGTAGTGTCATCATCATCACTACATGCGACAAAAGTAACAAGGGCAAAAAGCGCCAAGATTAGTTTGAAATTGATTTTTGTTAATAAATGCTTCATTGTTTTTGATTTAACTGTTTTACTTGATTTGGTTCTAATTATTGACTTTATTCTTGAAATTGTATGTGAATGTGAACTGCACGCCTGAACCATAGAGTGCTAAATTGGCCCAGCCGATTTCTCCTATTGGCGCTTTGAAATAGGGCTCAACCAAGAAATATGTGTTTCTTCCTACTGCTGTACTTATGTAAAGTGATAGGTTCATTAATCCAGCTAGATAACTGCTGTTTTCATCGGTGGCCCAACCATCAGCCGCTCCAGGGTTATATTGATCGTATTCGAATTGGTACGCTTCATCTAACAACAGATAACTACTCACTCCTGCGCTTACTCCCAAGTTGACTTTTGAAAACTTTGCCAACCGCAGATTCAAATTCAGTGGAATATCCACCACCCTACATGACCCATTGATAAGCGATGGGAAATAACCACTGGATTTGTTGCTCCAATAACCTGAGGGCGCATTATAGTTTTCGGTAGTTGATTGGTAGCGTTTTTGGTCAAAATGTGCTCCAGTAGAGACGCTCAATCTTGGAAAGAGCCGGTAGTAAACCATAATCCCTGGTCTGACAGAGGCTGACATTTTATTGCCAAACCCTACCCCATTAAAATCCGGGGAAAGTGCAAGTCCAACTGAAAATCTTCCGTCTTTTTGAGGGTAAATACTTTGGGCCGCCACATTACCAGCAAGTATCGTATCTAGATAATTAGAAGACATTTCTTCGGCAAGAAGTAAGCTCATTTTATCGGGTAGCATGACACCATGATCAGGCATTAGCTGACTATTCAAGTCAAGAAATGATCGGTTTAAAACTTCTCGTTTGGCACCCGAATTGCCGCTCTTTTTGACATTCTTTACTTCGTCATCGGATGACTCAAAACCTACATTACTAATTGGATTACCATTGACAGCAGAAAGAAGGATGGTAGACGAAACTATTGTAGCTTGAGAACCACCGTCATTGTAAATGTTGGGGTTGTTTTGATTATCAAAAGAGATCTTTGCGTTAGATTTTTTATTACTGTGGCCCGGCGAATTATTCAATTCTCCATTGGGTAATAAAACTTCGTCCAAGCACTTCACCTCCTCTTCACATAGTAATATTTGATCCGCTTCTTCTTGATCACCAGCTATGTGGGCAGATTCTTCCACTTTCACATTTTGAGGTATTAGTTCATCTATAATGTTAGGTTTTTCACTCTGATCTCTAAAAATCCAACCGGCCAGAAATCCAATAAATGTAATTACGATGGCAGCAATGATAAATTTCAGGGTGTGAGATATAGATGAGGACACTTGGGTACCAATCCCTGCAGCATCCATTTGTTTCTCCAGTAAAGCCCAATCGGACTCCTGAAACTCAAATTGATTCGAATCAAGCCGGTTTCTAAAAAAATCTTCTAAGTTTCTATCTTCCTCTTTCATTTCCCTATTTCAAAAAAGAGCTTCATTTGTTCCTGCAACTTCTGCTTGGCCTTAAAATAGTTTGATTTAGAAGTGCCAACACTGATTCCTAGCTGTTTGGCAACTTCCTCATGCTTATACCCTTCAATGGCTATCAAATTGAAAACCATCCTGTAAGCAGGTGGTAGTTCCCTCACTATTGCGAGCATCTCATTGTAGGTAATCGAATCCTGAGGCACGTCGGAAAGTTGGCCATCTACCAAAGCATCTAGGTCGTACAATCCGTCATGCTTATTTACTTTCTTTATCTTATCTATGGCACAATTGATAAGTATCCTCCGAAACCACGGCCTAAAGGGTTTCTCTAAATCGAATTTTTTGATATAGGTGAATACTTTCATATAACCATCATTCATTATCTCTACAGCATCCTCTCTGTCGTTTGCATATCGCATACAGATACTCATGGCATAAGAATAAAACAGCTTGTACAACTCCTTCTGAGCGTCACGCTTATCCTTGGCGCATCTCTGAAGCAGCTTTACTAACTCTGTATTTTCAATGTTTAGAGACAATGCACTAAGATTTATAAGACTGTACCGGCATTAATTCCAAATGGTTGCTTGGGTAGTAGAAATTTATTTTCTGTGTACCTCCCGCAAGACATTATTAGACGCTTCGTGTCTTTCTTTGGTCATTAACTATCAAAGCAAATGGAAGTTCAAATTGTGAATGTGCTATTGGACCAATACAAGGTTTCTTTTCTAAGTTGAGTCAAAAGACCACTCGCAAAAACTTTATCGATCAGGTAACAGGCAAAAAGATGCCCCTTCTCCATATCTCATTTTTAACGAGGGTTTCTAAGCTTTAAAGCTTCGGTACCTAACTTTTAATATAGCCCACATACACCTTATACATAACAAAATAGATAACTATCTTTTATAAAAGAGATTCATATCTTAATGATAACAGATAGCTATATCTATTAAATTAGATAGCTATCTTTTTAACATCAACAAAGCACATTGAAAGCTTAAAGACACTACATTAGAAGCTTGAGCACATTATAAAGCAAACTAATAGTGCTGATGTATAGCGTGGATTTCTAAGTCATAACGCCTTCAGTGGTGCATAGAACGCAATTAGATATTTAATCAATTGAGCCGTCTATACAGCGATAGCTAGGTGCAGTTATTAATTTTTAGACTTAAGATAGATTTCAACCAGAACCGAAAACTGATGGAAGTACAAGTTAAAAAGCTGACTCTATTTCTTCCTGAAGCGAATAAATAAAATGATCACAAAAGTGGCAAAAGACATGAGGGCACCAATAGGATATAATTGGACGATATTTAGGATCGTTTTTGGGTACGATTTTTTGATGAAGCTGGAGGCTATGTAACCTGTCTTTCCTTGATATTCCACATTCCACCACCATTCATTGGTCTCCTCTAGTATGGTGATAGTTTGCCCTTTCGGAACTGTGGTCAATACCTTCTTTTTGTTATCAGGACCTTTTCTGAGATTAACGCCACTCTCAGTTTCATAAACCCAAAAGGAGCTTATAATCAGAAGTATTAAGCAAAATTTCATTTGATCTCAGTGATTTTATAGAGTTATCCCAAAATATTCCCTTTCCACAGCTCCGCATTCTCCCGACGCTTAAGAAAAATAAAATTACTCGAAAAAGCGATTTTTAATCCTCCTATTTTCATCGGACATCAAATCTCAATTCCACTTCATTCAGATCATCAACAGCGCCTACCAATGTCACCACATCATCTAGTCTTAGTCTCGTATAGCCATGGGACATAATCGAGTGACCTGCACGCTGAATTGATAGAATAATGACGCCTTGAGGCAATCGCAAATCGCGAAGGGCAAGTGCGTGCATGTCTTTATTCCTAATTCTAATATCTCTCGTGTCTTTGCCTTCTTCCATTCCCAGTAGAAGGGAAGCTGCTTGAGGTGAACGCACAAACTGGTCTAACAAATGAACAATTGCTGTGGCTGGCTCTACGATCTTCACACCCATTTCAATGAATTCTTTGGAGTTGTTGCGATCATCAAGCCGAACGATCAAATCCCGAGTACCGAATTGATGAAAAGCCATGTTGCAAATTTCCAGATTGTCCTTGTCCGAAAGCATAGCTATGATTGCTTCAGCCTGTCCTGCTTTCATCTTTTCAAACTGCTCATGGGAAAAATCTGTAATATAATGAAACCTAATTCCGTCTGGTTCCTCAAATTCACCCTCCTTCTTGAAGGTCGCCATTTCCACATTCCATCCATGCTTCTTTAGTTCATAAGCAAGTGAAACCGATTGGCTCTCAAAACCAAAAATAAGTGCGTCTCTGGTACCATCAAACTCTGGTTCCTGCGCCTTCAAGTTGTCCTCTCCTAAGCGGAAAATAGCAAACTTGAATAATGGAGGACCTATAAATTGATTTAGTACAATTACTGCAATTATGACCGCCGAAAACTCCACACCCCAAGCTGGGAATTCTTGTGCGACAATCGAAGATAAACCAAGCGCAACACCTGCTTGAGTGATATACGGTAGCCAGCCCACATGATTGAATTTCATCGGGTCACCAGCCAAGATCCCACCTGTATAAGCGCCAATAATCATCGTCACCAGCCGTATTCCAAAAAGGATCAAGGCTACACCGTAAACCTCAGGCAGCACATCTATGGCAAGCGTAGCTCCTGTGAGCGTGAAGAAGCAAACATAAATGGGTTGACCTGCATCCTGCAGCAGCTTAAGAAACTCAACCCTATGTTTGGTAAGGTTGGTGACAAAAAAGCTCGCCAATATGCAGATCATCAATGGCTCAAGCAATAAAGCATGTCCTACCAAATCCACACTGTTGTCACGGATCCAATGACTTAAGAGATAGGCAGAATAACCTACTACCAGCATCAAAGTAATCTTAGCATATTTGAGAATTTTAAGCCTCAAAACCTGATGTAGCAATTGACCAAAAACATAAAATCCCAGCGCAAAAGATGCTCCCAATTCTAACAAGATGAAAAGCACATTTTGCATGCTAAAGGCAACTCCATTGATCATCGACTGAGCGAGAGAAAAACAAATGGAAAAGAGCATGATGACCAAGAAATCTTTGACCACAGTCACTCCCATGACTGTTTGCACAAAAGGTCCTCTGGCACGAAGTTCATTGATCACTGCAATAGCTGATGCAGGCGATCGAGCGACAAAAATGGTAGCAGTGATCATGGCAATAGAAAGTTGGGCTGTTGCACCCAAATCAGCCATGTATGGAATATAGCTAGATGCAAAGAAGACAAGCACTGTGCCCAATACGAACGTCACCATAAGCTGACCAAACGTATTCCATTTGATACTCTTGAATCGACTCCTTAATTCGTTGAGATAAAGCTCCGCTCCCGCCGCAAAGGCAATAAAAGCAAGAGCTGTTTCATTGATAAAATGCAGATCCGCTTTGGCAGTTTTCGGTATCAAACCAAGAAGATAAGGCCCAGCCAATATGCCGGTAAAGATCATTCCTGTGATAAGCGGCAAATGGATTTTCTGAAAGGCATGGGCGATCTTATTGGAAGAAATGGCGATCACCAAAAATCCAGTAAGAACGACTAGTAATTCCCTATTTTCAAGAAACAGATCCTTCAATGTTGTGTCAAGTCAATACCGTTAGTTAGTTCTCATTCGACCATCGAAAGCACTTCGATGCAAAATGTGTTAAAAGCCCAATAACAATATTATCCGATTTAGAATGAACCTCAACCTCCTTTCGGGATTAATTTTTAATTGATTTTAAAGAGATAGAGCAGTTAATAAGCTATTTCAAGTGACTCCTGATGATAAATAAGATCCTTAATCAATTATCTAGATACTTTTGCGCCAAATAGAAGCTACAAATTGCTGCTATCAGCCAGATGAAGAAACAAGTGCTTTTTAGCTTTAAATCGGAAATCTTACAAGTCACTATTCCTGAGAAGCTAAACAATCCATTTGGTATGGATATCCCTGAAATTGGGAGAATAGCTGCTATGGAATTTCAGGATTTGATCGCTTTAGAATCAACAAATTGGGGTCATGACTTCAGTGTTCAAAAAGGAAAAATGTTCGGAGTATTGGTCGTTCAAAAAGCTGACAATAGCCTCGGATATTTAGGAACTGTTTCAGGTAAATTATCAAGAGAGATCTGCTGTGATCATTTCGCTCCCTCTGTGTTTGATGACTCGGTAGACGACTTTTTCATCAACAAAGGAATGACTGAGTTGACACAAATCGGCAACACAATAAAAAAGTCCAATAATCCAGTAGAAATCACCTCATTAACCGCACAACGGAAGCAAAAATCCTTTGACATACAGCAACAACTTTTCGCCAATTATCATTTCTTAAATGCATTAGGCGAGGAGCAAAACGTGGTGGAGATTTTCATCAAAACTTCACAAGGCAATCCTCCCTCTGCCGCTGGTGATTGTGCGGCTCCAAAACTACTCAACTATGCTTTCAGCCATCAGCTAAGGCCCATTGCCATTAGTGAGTTTTGGTGGGGAAATCCACCTAAAAACAATGAAAGAGAACACAAGTCCTTCTACCCAGCCTGTAAGGATAAGTGCAGACCTATTTTAGAATACATGCTCGGTGATCATGAATTATTTGATCAGGCAAGCAAAGGGATTAAAGAGGCTTAAGCTAAGTAATACTCCCCTAATTTTATATACGCTATTTCACAAGGGAGAAGTATTTTGGTACTAGACCTTTAATCTTGTCTAAGGTTTCTGATACGGTAAGATTACTCATTCCTCCCGATGCGTTGGCATGACCTCCTCCATCAAAATATTCTGCTGCCATGACATTTACAGGGTTGTCCTGCCCTTTCGATCGGAAAGAAATCTTCATAATTCCATCTCTTTCTGAAAACACGATAGCCGCCCGCATTCCCTTGATGGATAGGGCTTGATTTGCCAGATTGTCGGTATCTCCCTTTTGATAATTGTATTTCGAAAGTTCTTCTTTTGACAATGAAATAATAGCCACCATGTATTCTTCCATGATCTCCATTTTCTCACTTATGGCATATCCTTGCAAACGCAAACGACTCGCTGTGTTATTGTCGCTGAGCGCTTCATGAACCAAATGATGCGCTACTCCTGCGGCTAGTAGCTTTGCCAATACTTCGTGCGTACGTGGACCTGTAGAAGGAAATCTAAAACTTCCTGTATCTGTCAAAATACCTAAGTAAAGTGGAGTGCCTATTTTCTCATCAAGTAAGTCGCCATGACCAGATTGTGTGATCATCTCCACAATCAACTCCGAAGTAGAAGATGCGGTAGTTTCGGAAACCGTCAAGGTCGGGAAGTCTTCAGGATTCAAATGATGGTCAATCATGACTGTTTTGCAAGTGACCGCCTCTAGTAGCGCTTGCATATCCGGACCGATGCGATTGGTGGCATTGTAATCCAAACAAAACACTAAGTCAGCCTCTTTGAAAGCGGCAGTTACAGCCTCTGGGTGATCGGTCATCAAGAGAATAGACGAAGTATCCAACCATTCCAAAAATCCCGGCGCGTCATCTGGATGACACACCTTAGCCGATTTGCCTAGCTTTTCAATAAAGTGTAGTAAACCCAAAGAACTACCTACCGAATCGCCATCAGCTGATTTATGTGAGGTGATGACAATGTTTGGGGCTGCATTGATTTCAGCAACTATTCGTTGGTAGATATTCATTTTGATATTTAGTTTTTGAATTTGATTTACAAGACATCATGGCGAAGAATCGCAGCGATTCATTCGAATGATACAAGTTGATTTTTTTTATGATAACCACATTTGGCAAAAGCCAGAACGTGAAAGTTTTGAGAAGACTACATGTCTCCTTCTCGAATAAGTTGGAGCGAATCCATACGCATACGCGCATTTTCAATCAAGGCTGTCAGTATTTTTTTCTCATTGAGTGCTGTGCGCACTTCGTCAGGCCTAATTGCTTTATTTCGTTCATATAAATAAGCCAATCGACCAATTTCATGATCCATGGTCTGACTCATACGCTCAAGCCCAGTTTCTATTTCTTTTATCCTCAGCTGTTCGGCTATTTCCGTTGCGGTCTTGATCATCTCAGGCAGTATGGTGTCTACCAAAGTTTCATTCCCAATGAGGTCGTCGACTCTTCCGGGCTTTAACTGCCTGTCAAACAATGCTACAGGATAATCTCCAGTGACCTCTTCACTGGAGTGATTGACCACCACACGCAAAGGTGTATTTGGTAAAAAGCGGTCAACATGAACTCCTTGTCTACCAGCAGTTTCAAGCACGAAGATCACTTCCAAGAGTATGCCTGTTTCTTCTGTTCCTCTCAATACGCCATAGCTTGCCGCTCCAGTTCCTAAACTAAGCACCATATCCAAGGCTCCAGTCACCATAGGATGATCCCAACTAATGAAGCTGATGTCTTCCCGACTCAAGGCACGCTTACGATCAAAGGTCACTGATATGCCTGCATCTGGAATAGATGGAAACGGCTCCCTGTTTGTTCGTGCTGGATGAAGCAAATATGTCCGTGGTGCCAAATCTTCCATCTCTATCCCGAAGTGTTCGAATACTTGGGTCATATAAATCTCAAGGCCTAAATCTTGGTCAGCAGCTTTGATTTTATCTATCAATTGCTCGGCAACCAATGGCCGGAATGAGTTCATTTCTAACAGTCTGTCTCGACCATTGGCTAATGTTTGCTTCAGCTCCTCTTGGTAAACAGCTGTGTCAGCAATCAGGGCATCTAGTTTTGTGCTGATATCCGTGGAAGAGGCAGCCATAGTGAGCGCTACCAAGCGCTCAGCAAACAATTGTCCAATTTGATTTCCACCTTCAATGTTTTCCTCAAAAGCATTCAACCCTTCATGAAACCAACGCACCAAAACTTCCTGTGGACTTCCTTTCAGATAAGGTACATGGATCTGAATATTTTCTGATTGACCGATACGGTCCAAACGACCAATACGCTGCTCCAACAACTCTGGATGCACTGGTAAATCGAACAAGACTAAGTGATGGGCAAATTGAAAATTTCGGCCCTCGCTACCTATCTCCGAACAAAGCAATATACCCGCACCATCCTCCTCTGCAAACCATGCAGCATTTCTATCTCGCTGTACGATGGTAAGGTCTTCATGAAACACACCTACTTTGGCATTTGAAAGCTTTTCTAGCGCTTTTTCTAGCGCCAAAACTTTGGATTTGGTTCGGCAGATCAATAATACTTTGGCTGGTTTTAACTCTGCCAATAATTCCACTAGCCAAGTGACTCGTGGGTCTTCCGTAAACCAAAAACGTTCCTTGGTGTCTTCACTTATTTTCACTTCCTTATCTATGGCGAATTCCTTAGACAAACGCTGGATCCACTCCTCATTTTTGTTCGCTGGGACTAATGGGACGAGATGTGCTTCACGCGTTGGGAAACCACTCATAGCAGATCGTGTATTTCTAAAAACCACACGCCCAGGCCCATGCTGATCCAGTAAATCTTCTATCAATTGATCTTTGGCCACAGTTCCATTTTCTTCCAGCTTTGTCGTTCGCTTTTCTCCAAATATGGATTTCAATAAGCCTTTGGCTTGATCAGTCAATGGCTTCCCTAATGACAAATCTTCTACTAGGTTGGCAATCTCCTTGTGGTCCTGTGATTCGTTGATGAAGGCATCGTAATCAGCATATCTCTCAGGATCGAGTAATCTCAATCTAGCAAAATGACTTTCCACGCCCAACTGCTCTGGTGTGGCGGTCAATAGCAATAAACCCTTTGCTACTTTGCTAAGCAATTCGACAATGGCATATTCAGGACTAGCTTTCTCTAGCGACCATTCCAAATGATGCGCTTCATCCACCACTAACATATCCCATTCAGCAGAAATTGCTTGCTGCGCACGTTTGGAAGAACCTGCTAGGAATGAAGTGCTACAAATGACCAATTGGTCATCTAAAAAAGGATTCCCCTCGGGGGCACTTTCATCGAGCGAAGCACACCTTTCTTCATCAAAAATGTGGAACCACAAGTTGAAACGTCTCAGCATCTCCACAAACCACTGATGTACTAAAGAGTCAGGAACCAAAATTAAGATTCGAGATGCTTGACCACTCAAAAGTAGACGGTGCAAGATCAAACATGCTTCGATCGTTTTGCCAAGCCCAACTTGATCGGAAAGCAAAACCCGTGGTGCATATCGTCCACTAACTTCATGCGCGATGTAAAGCTGATGCGGAATTAAATCTATCCGTCCTCCTGCAAATCCGTTGATAGAAGAAATTCTCCGACTATGGTCATACTCTAGCGTTCTTCTCCTCAACGCGAATGCAATAGGCGTTTCTACATCACCCATCAAAAGTCGATCTGAGACACCATGATTCACCGATACTTCACCTAGATCTGCCTCCGACAAAACACCAGATTTCCCAATATACAAAAGCAGTTCACCATTGTCTTGCACTCGCTCAATCACAAAAGGTTGTTTGTCTGCATCAAGAACAGTATCTCCCGGCTTAAAAATTACTCTCCGCAAAGGAGCATTCACCAAAGCATACTGCCGTGTTTCACCAGCAGAAGGAAAGTGTATTTGTACGCGATTCTTGTTTGTCTCCTCAACAACACCCACACCCAGCTCAGGTTCCCCCTCACTTGTCCACCTTTGATCTGGATAAAAATCCGCCATTTACGCTATTGTTTACACTCAACTAATCTCAGGTTGAGCAGATGATTCTTGAAAAAATTGCAAGGTCTTCAAAATTCAAATTGGATCACCCAAAATGAAGGAGCTTTATTTATTGCAACGAATAAATCCTAAAGTCATGGATGCAAAAAAAAGACTCAAAAGATAATTGTGAAAATAATGTTCTTCAATCAACAAAACGCCAACGAGTGTCATCAAACCAACGTTGAACTGATAGATAGAAAGATGGCCCTAGATCTTCCAAATCGTTCGCACATCATTTTTTTTTAAAACTAATCTTTACCAACCTAGATGAAAACCAAAAAGCTCTATAAAGGATTAAACGAGATCTTGAATTCGATGATCGAAAGTGAATCTAAGATAGATTTGGTAACGTCAGGTGTCCACAAAGACTACAAACTCAGTAGTAAAAATCTAAGCAGATACCTACTCCTAAGAACCTTTGATCTGAGAAAATACCACGACCGCTTGTCTGATATTGGGATCTCTTCCCTGCGATCTTCCGAGGGTTATGTTTATAGCAATCTGTACAATGTGGTCAAGAATTTAAGTCTGATACAAGGAACTCCCTTTGATGAAAAAAGGGAGATAGAATTAATTGGCTATCAAAAGAGCAAAAAGCTGCTGAAAAAACACGCTAAAGAACTCTTCAACAAAGAGCGCAGCAAAGGTTATACTCAAATAATGGTGACACTTCCTAACGAGGCTGCTGAGGATAAGTCCATTATTGAAAACATGGTACTTCAAGGGATGCAAATAGCTCGTATAAATCTAAGTCATGGCGATCTGAGCGTTTGGTCCAAAATGATCGAACACATCCAAGAAATCAAAAAGAAAACGAAACAAGATCTAAAGATCTACATGGATCTATCTGGCCCTAAAATCAGAACCTCTCAGATTGAGATACTTGGTAAGAATGGCAAAATCAAAAGAGGAATTCCTATCAGTGTAGGTGAGCACATTATTTTGACCAAAAGGAGTACCAAGGGGAAAAAATCAACTTTTGGGAAGCACAACGATCAATTAGAAAAAGCGGAGGTAGGAGTCCTATTACCGGAAATCATAGATGATGTGCAAGTAGACGATATAGTATTGTTTGATGACGGGATGATAGAATCGATAGTTGTTTCCAAAAATGAAGATGACATTGAACTGGAAATCACCCACTGCTACAAGTCAAAGTTATCATCTGAAAAAGGCATCAACCTGCCATACACCAAACTGAACCTGCCTGCATTGACTGAACAGGACATAGCGAACTTACCTTTTGTCTGTAAGCATGCTGACCTTGTGGGCTATTCTTTTGTAAGAACTGCTGAGGATGTTGCCCACTTGTACGGTCATCTGAACAGACTGAAGGCCGATAACCTAGGTGTCATTTTCAAAATCGAAAACAAAGAAGCCTTTGAAAATTTACCGAAAATTCTAATTGAAGGAATGAAAAGGAATAAAATAGGCGTCATGATTGCCCGAGGGGATCTGGCAGTGGAGATTGGATTTGAGCGGATTTCAGAAGTTCAAAACGAGATTTTGTGGATTTGTGAGGCCGCTCATATTCCTGTTATATGGGCTACTCAAGTGTTAGAAAATCTTGCAAAAACTGGCATTCCTACCAGGGCCGAAATTAGCGACGCTGCACAGAGCGCCAATGCAGATTGCGTAATGCTCAATAAAGGACCCTATATCAACGAGGCAATAAAGGCCCTTAAAAACATCTTAGAGCGGATGGAAGCACATTCCTTTAAAAGGAAAAACTCCTTGAGACCACTTAATATCGCAAAGCTCTATGTGGATGATATTTTCTCCGTAAGGTGAAACTCTCGATCCATTATGACATTACCCTAGCGCCAGAGAGCAATGAAAGTTTATGCTTAGCTCGAGTTATCTATTGCAAATAATAGCAACAATAACCATTTTGATAAATTACGTTTAAACGAAAATTATCCTTCTTAAGAGTATACAAAACACACGTTCAATTAATGAGCGTTTATTCGTAACTAATTAATATTTTGCCAATATCAACATTCATCAATCCAAAGTTTTGAAAACTTTAATTCTAGCCATTTCACTTGTATTTTCTACTCTAATTTCATTTGGTCAAGCCAATTGTGATACGAACGTTGACTATGGAAACAATGCAGAGATTGGACAATTTGCCAGTGTGAATGGTCTAGAAATGTACTTTGAAACTTACGGTGATTCCGCTGACCAACCTTTACTCATCATTCACGGAAATGGCGGATCGATCAAAAGTGAAATATGCCAAATCGAATATTTTAAAGACGATTATTTCATCATAGTGGCAGATAGTAGATTTCATGGGAAAACCACTAATGGTGATCAAAGATTGACGTTCGAACTCATGGCTAGCGACTACACTTCCCTTCTAGATTATTTAAACATTGACTCTTCCTACATCATTGGACTCAGTGACGGAGGAATTATTGGATTGCTGCTCGCTATGAACTATCCGAATAAAGTCAGCAAACTTGTATCAAATTCACCAAATTTAAGACCTGACAGCACAGCAGTTTGGCAATGGGATATTGATAATGTCTCAAATGCTCTTAAAGAAGTAGAAAGTAAAATAGTGCAGGGTGAAACATCTGCGGAAAACTTTCGGGCAAAAGAACATCTCAATTTGTTGGATAAGCATCCCAATATTGAGAGGAACGAATTGAAGAGAATAAAAGCTCCAGTATTGGTCATGGCGGGTGATGCAGATCTTATCAAACTGCGACATATCTTGGAGATATATGAAAGTATTCCCAAATCACAGCTGATGATCATGCCGGGAGCTACGCATGACATGCCAAGTAGCAAACATGAGCTTTTCAATCAAATGGTTGAGAGGTTCCTTAGTAATCCATTTGAAAGACCAACGGCTAGATAATGGTTACCTGAGGATTAATCGAACCTCGCTTCTTATGTAACTGGACAAATCTGACGGGCAAAAGCCATCAAAAATAAAGCAGTAAACAAGGATGTGAAGATTGCATTGCTTACCTCTTCAAATCATCCAGAAGTTAAAAGAATCGCAGAGAGTTACACATCGCGTAATCGCTTACTTTGAGAAGCCACTTACTGCGGAGAAAATTTAAGGTAAAAGCTTAATATGACTGGTTAAATTAATAGTTCCCAAACCTCAAGTTCAGCACAGCAAACTAAGGTGCATCCACTTTCTGACTTACTTTTTTAAGATTCCCTTACCAGTAGCACTCCAGAAGATGCCTCCATAAATGTGCTCAAGGAATACAGCATCTGAAAAAGTACTAGGAATATGCCCCATAGCTGTGTAGAAAGAACGGCCCCCATCATACTCTTGGTACCAAGAGATTGGATGAAAGCCCATGCCTTTAGCTTTCTTGTCGCCCCATTGCGCTTTCACATCATAAGTGGACTCATCTACGCTGATGAGATATTTAAGATTATCGGATTTTGGCTCACCAAACTCATACCACTCATCTGTCCACCAGCGGGTGTCCGGCATGAGTTGCATCCCAGGAAAGTTGCGGTCTTCAACTTTGATCATAGCCGTTTGGTTTCTCGGGTGTATATGAAACATCATACCTACAAGTTCATTGTACCATGCCCAATCATACTCTGTATCTGAAGCACTGTGTATCCCAACATAGCCCTTTCCAGATTGGATAAAGCGTTCAAATACCGCCTGCTGCTCATCATTGAGGATATTCCCTGTAGTCATAAGAAAGATAACTACATCGTATTTTTTTAAGTAATCGTCAGTGAAGACCCGACCCGCATTCTCTTCCCAGTCCAAACTAAAGTGGTGACGCTTAGCCATCCATCTCAGTGCGTCTACTCCATCATTGATAGACTCATGATGCCATCCATCCGTTTTGGAAAAGACCAATGCTTTGAATTGCTGAGCATACAATATACTGGAGGAACAAATAATAACGAGTGATAACAGTGCCTTCATAGGTTCATGTTTGTTTTTTGCAAGATACAAATTCTGGATTTAGCTCATTAAAGGCGATGTACCCGTATTTCAAAAAGGATTTGTCCCGTCCTAGCTGGTACTTATAAAAATAGAGGATCACGAGTACTAGACTCAAATGACCCTCCCTTCACCGCTATAATGAAATCTTAAAACAAGTATGTGTTTTCTTTTATTGTAAGGCTATCTCAGCCATCCTTACCATTCATTCTGAAAGATCAGTATACCGTATGCTAAGTATCAATTCAAACGCAATAATGCATAAACTTCAGCATTACTCATAGTTTAAAACAGCACTTTAAATCTGAGGACCACCAAAATGAAACAAATTAAACCTAATGCTATTTTTTCCTATCATCAGCTAGTTTCTTCAACCCATATGTCTAGCTGCAAGCAGCAATAGTCAACCGTCTATTGGCGTAAATGGAGGCGCATGCATAAATAGCGATTGGTAAGGCTTAACTCTCAGAAAAGTACCTTTTTGAAATCATCAATATTGATATCCATCACTGCATTTAAGTGGAATTTATCAGGAGCAAGATTATAAGTTCGAGCAACTCCTAAAATCAGGGATAGTAAAGTAATGAGCATATACTATCTATTGATTACTCTTACAAAGACCACATATAGATAACCCCCATCGGCAGTCGAACTAAAAAACCAAGAAATACTTCGTACATTTTGATCAATGCTAGTGTCTTAATGCCGTTCGGATATTTGAAACAAAATGACACAACCCAATACTTTGAGCTTTATGAAAAATATGATAATTGCTTCCTTGATCTTGTTTGCTTTCTCCTGCACAGAGGAAGATCAATCTCCTTGTTCGGATACGGGTGACTGTATAGAACAAGGGTTATTTGAGTTGGACTCTCTACGACAAGTCATTATCGCTGAAGTGCAGGATGGAACCTGCGAAGGTGAATCTGAATGCAGATTCGTAGGCTTAGGTTCCAAACCCTGCGGTGGCCCATGGGAATACTTGATTTACACTACCAATGTTGATACGGAGCGAATTCTAGGACTTGTCGAGGATTACAATGAGCTCGAAAGAATCTATAACGATAAAAAAGGATTAGGTTCAGACTGCAGCATAGCCATAGCACCAGATAGTGTCATTTGTGATGGTGGTGGATGCGTAGCTTATCATTCAGAAATAGCTTTCAAAGAAGGTGTTTGTTGTAATTAAGATAACTTAATGTAGAATTTATCTGGCTTTTTTGAGGACAATATTGCCCACCACACCGAGGAGTACCAACCCCATCCCAAGGTAAGTTGCTAAATTGAAGGTCTCGTCAAATATCAGCCATCCAAAAGCAAGTGCATAAACGATGCTGATATAGTTAATGATAGAGACTTTGGAGACTTCCTCCTTTTGATAAGACTTAGTCATGTAGTATTGTGCTGTTTGTGTAAACAAGCCCACCAAAAGCAACACCAACCAGTCCCATCCTATGGGCTGCACCCAGACCATTCCTGACCAAACACCAGCAATAGGAATCAGTACCAAAGGGAAGTAGAAAATGATCACCAAAGGATGCTCTGTGTCCTTGAGCATCCTTACAAAATTGTAAGCAAGGCCCATAAAAAATGACGCAGCTATCCCCATCATCAGATGAAGCAGCGATATCCTGTGGTCAAAACCTTGCACTACCACTACCCCTGCAAAACTGATGGCAAAGAAGAGCCACTGCCAGCTTTTGACTTTTTCTTTTACCAAGAAAATCCCAAGAATCGCCGTGAAGATGGGAGCAAGATATTGAAGTGTGGAGGCAGTCGCCAAAGGGATTTGCTGTAGCAAACTGAAAAACGTAATGAGGGCTATCGCCCCAGCCACTCCACGCAAAACCAAGATGGGTTTATTGTTTCCCCAAAGACTTACGTTCTGCTTTTTCAGAAAATAGACACTGATCACCAAAGAGATCAAACTTCTAAACAAGATGATCTCAATCGCAGGGATATGAGGGACTAATTTTACGCAGACTTTCATCAGGGTGAAGACAAAGCCAGCAAAGAGCATGTAGCGTACGCCTGTAGAAAGTGTTTTGGTACTCAAAGGATCAGACCATCTTCGATGACCAGCTTTCTGTCTGCCATGTCCGCTAGCTCAGCATTATGCGTCACGATCACGAAAGTCTGATTCAGCTCCTTTCTTAATTCAAAAAAGAGTGCATGAAGTTCATCCGCATTCTTAGAGTCAAGATTTCCGCTAGGTTCATCAGCAAATATGATCGCTGGCTGATTAATGAGCGCACGTGCTACAGAAACACGCTGCTGCTCACCACCAGACATTTCGGAAGGCTTGTGGGATTCTCTTCCAGAAAGTTTTAGCAGATCGAGGAGCTCTGTTGCTCTTTTCTTCAAGTCTTTTGGAGACTTACCGGCGATTAATCCCGGCATGATGATATTCTCTAACGCTGTAAACTCAGGCAGTAGGTTATGAAACTGAAAAATGAAGCCAATATTGGTGTTTCTAAAATCAGCTAGACCCTTTTCATCCAAAGCGAAAACATCCGTGTCTTTCAAAGTGATCTTACCAGCATCAGGCGTATCCAAAGTACCCAAAAGATGCAGTAGCGTACTTTTTCCAGCTCCTGAGGCTCCGACTATTGAAATCACCTCTCCTTCCTTGATTTCAAGATTTATCCCTTTTAAGACTGGCAGCTTTCCGTAAGCTTTTAAAATACCCTCAGCTTTTAACATTTCCTTGCAATCGCGTTTTGATCGAACGCAAATATAGAGATAGCTATTAACCTGATTTCGATTTAAAAAAATGGGTGTTAGTCGTTCTAGTCTTTTTTCGCTTAGTGTTGAAAGATTTACTGTCTGAACTTGCCCTTTGGGCAAGTGAGTTTAAATGTTTCCGCGCCGCGTCGGCTAGGTTTTTTGCATACTTTTTTGCCAATGCAAAAAGTATGAGCAGGTCTGGCTTGAAGACAAATGCCAGCCTTTAAGATAAATTTGGTTGTTTTCTTCTCTCTCAGCTTAGTTGAATAATTTTTGAACTCAGATTATCAGAAGCAAACCAAATCCGAAAATCTCTTGAAATACCCCGTCGGATGCAGTAGATTCGCAACAAAAAAACAACAGCATGAACATCCACGAATATCAGGCGAAAGAGATACTCAAAGGCTACGGTGTTGCCATACAGGAGGGCCTTGTAGCTGATACCCCAGAAAAAGCTATAGAAGCAGCAAAAACGCTCAATAAAGAAACAGGTACTTCTTGGTACGTGATTAAAGCACAAATTCATGCAGGTGGACGTGGTAAAGGAAAAGTAAACGAGACAGGTTCAAATGGAGTAGTGCTTGCAAAAAGCCTCGACGAGGTTGGACCAAAAGCTGCTGCTATCCTTGGAGGTACACTTGTCACGCACCAGACTGGACCTGAGGGCAAAAAAGTAAACAAAGTACTCATCGCTCAAGATGTATACTACCCAGGAGATTCTGAACCGAAAGAATATTATCTATCTATCCTCCTCGATAGAGCAACGGGTCGCAATGTGATCATGGCTTCTACCGAAGGTGGAATGGACATAGAAACAGTAGCAGAAGAAACTCCTGAGAAAATCACCAAAGAGTGGATAGATCCTGCTGTTGGTCTTCAAGGTTTCCAAGCACGTAAGGTGGCTTTCTCTCTTGGCCTAGAAGGTGAAGCATTCAAAGGAATGGTGAAATTCATCTTCTCGCTCTACAAGGCATACGAAGCAACTGACAGTTCTCAGTTTGAGATCAACCCAGTCTTGAAAACTTCAGATAACAAAATATTGGCTGTAGATGCCAAAGTGAATATTGATGACAATGCACTCTATCGTCATAAGGATATCGCAGCGATGCGTGATCTTTCCGAAGAAGATCCTTTGGAAGTAGAAGCTGGCGAAAGCGGATTGAACTATGTAAAACTTGACGGAAACGTTGGTTGTATGGTGAATGGCGCTGGACTTGCAATGGCTACTATGGACATCATCAAACTTTCTGGTGGTGAGCCTGCCAACTTCTTGGATGTAGGGGGTGGGGCAAATGCTCAAACTGTAGAAGCTGGTTTCAGAATCATCTTGAAAGACCCTAACGTAAAAGCAATCTTGATCAACATCTTCGGTGGTATCGTAAGATGCGACAGAGTAGCAAATGGGGTTGTTGAGGCTTACAAAAGCATTGGCAATATCTCTGTTCCAATCATTGTGCGCCTACAAGGAACCAATGCTGAAGAAGGTGCTAAAATCATCGATGAGTCAGGTTTGAAAGTAGTTTCAGCCGTGGTACTTAAAGATGCTGCTGATCGCGTAAGAGAAGTACTTGCTTAGTCGATAAAAAATATCACAATTTGAAAAGCCTCCAACTGGGGGCTTTTTTTTTGTGCACTGATTACAAGGACCTAATGCCGCAGAGTAAAATAAAATGACATTTACGTAACTGCAATACAACGAACATTCGTATCTTGGTGTCATTGTATCCTATGTGGAAATTATTCAAAATATCACTTCTACTATCATCAAGCCTCCTCCTATTCAGTTGTAAAGAAGAGTACCCCATTGCAGATGAAGAAATCACCATCGATTCATGCACCTTGGAGCCAAACTATGTTTCCACAGAAGGATGGCAAGAAGTTTACATCGACCTTCCGAATCAAACAATGATGAGTTTTCCGAATACTTACACCACTTGGCTCAGACCTACTTTTGATACTTGGGCATTTAATGCAGATCGGGAGGATAATGAAGTATCATTCTGTATTGAGCAAGGCTGGGGTGCAGACCCACCCGAAATTCTTAATGAACCGATAACCCTACCATATAAAAATTCAGATGGTTTGATAATGATCCGCTCTGCATACGATACTTCTATGACGGCCGGTGTATTATTTTTTGATTGTAATAATACTGAGGAGCCCTATTTATATGGATGCTTTCAGCCAACGAATGATATGAAATTCAAAGCAGGCACCTTCTTTCTAAAAAAAAACAGTACTTTCCATGAGGTACTTCACCTTAATGCGGCGTTCGGAAATTGGGATCAAGCAGTGACCATTTTAAGTACTGCAAGGGTGGAATGAATTGAAAGCATACTTGAAATGTGACCTAAATATTAGGCTTTCAATAATGGGATATTATTTTAACCTCTTATTATAAATAAAAGCACCCTCAGCCGCTTTTGTCGCTGTTTTTAGCTCATAAAGATAGATATACCCTAAAATAGGTATTGATGCGAGATAAGGATTTAGCTTATTTTAAGCAAACAAACATCTATTGCTATGAGTATACAAAAATTTTCCATAATGCTTTTACTCCTTACTTTGCTTTTCACAGCTTGTAAAGATGACGAAGATAAGATCAGCAAACTTGAAGACGAAATTGAAGCCCTTGAGGACTTTCTAGACTCGGCTAATCTCGCTTACTATAAGGATTCTTTAGCATTTGTAATTCAACTCAGTGAAATCGAATATCAGCGATACACTGATTCATTGCGTCGTGCAGACTCAATTGTTGTTGCAAACACAAACGGCGATTTCTCTACAGACCTCCCTTTTACTTATACAATTGTTGTATTTGACGGTAGCAATACCGCTATCAACGGAAGAACAGAAGCTGCTGCAGCTTTTGATGGAGAAGTGACAGTAAGTATCACACAATTTGGTGAAACCATCAGTAAAACAACTACAGACGGTTTGGTGAGTTTTGAAAACATTGGTAGGGGTATTATCAGCGGATCAATCAAAGCAACTGGTTATACAACATTCCAGTGGTCCTCAGAAACCTTGATCCGACCTACACTTGAATTGATCGACAATGCAGTCTACATGGAATATGTCATCAATAGTGCTTTGGGTCATGCATTTACCATATTCAGTACAAGTGGTGACAAAACCAGCACTTTATCTGGCCAAGTAACTGCCCAAACGGACTTGACAAATACAGTAGCTGAGCTCGCTCCTGTTGGAACTACTATTTCTGCTTTTATAGATGTAGACGATGCTTCTTTCACTGAAAGATTCGTCACGGCTCAAAACATTCAACTGTTCACTGATAACATCTTAACCTATGGCTATAGTCCGGTATTAACAGCCGCTACGGATGCTTCGGGAATATATACTTTCGCTATGCCAGCAAGTCCTATGGGTTTACCTATCAAAATGAATTATTCTGATTTTGTAGCTGATCAAACGGCATTTATACAGTCTAATGGTGATGTAACAGAAAGAGTTGGATCGGCCGTATATGGACAAAGCCATACTCCGACAGCTGTACCTACCATTTCTGTAGCACCAACTGTATCCTTTTCAGCAGGTGGTGGCGCTAGCATTACAGCTCAAGTTTCAGGCTCTGGAAGCATCACCGCCCTTAACCTTGTAAATGGAGGTCAAAACTTCCAAGGAACGCCAAGAATTATCATTGGTGCTCCTAACACTGCTGGAGGCACTCAAGCAACTGCAACAGCGACGGTTGCCAATGGCATAGTTACAGGTGTAACATTGACTGATGGTGGAAGTGGATACACGTCAACTCCTTCAATCACCATTACAGAAGGATTCGGTGCAACTGCTCAGGTGACATCCTTATATCCAAATGATTTTGATACAAACGCTTCTGGAAACCAAGGTGGTGGTGTAGCGGCAGTACAAATCGGCAATTCTGGAGGTTATTGGTCTAATAATGCCCCAGTGACGCCATTTGTGCTTTTCAATAATGTATTGGAAGGAAGTGCTGCAAGTGTTCCTGATGTATCTGTATCTATGAATGCACAAGGCAACATTGCCAGCATCTCGGTGAATAATAGAGGATATGGCTATGCATCTGTGCCTGCAATTACAATTACCTCCGGTAGAAATGCGACAGCTGTGGTAGACTCTGTTAATGGCACTGGTGCTATAGCAAGGGTTGTTTTGTCCAATGCTGGGGAATATTATGCCGCTGTGGCTGACATTACAGTTGCTGGAGGTGGATCAGGAGCTACATTCACTGTGGATATTGACGCAGCTAATAATTCTCGATTGACAAACCTGCAGATTACTTCTGGTGGTACAGGCTATACCGTCGGCCAAACCATCTCATTTGATAATGGTACTTTTTCCAATGCATCCGCCTCTGCAGTATGGGAAGGTCAAAGCATAGAGACCTACCAAATTACCTCTTCATATGGCGGCACTGCTGCTGCAGAATATATCAATACGCCATTGATTGTTTTTAGTGAACCTGACTACAAAGGCGCCAATTCAAGAACAGCGGAAGGTACAGCTGTAATTGTTGATGGAAGATTGACAGGTATTAACTTTACTGATCATGGTAGAGGCTATTACACAGCACCTTCTATCACCATCCTTTCTGGATCTGGAGCTTCGGCTCAGACCGCTTTTGATGAAATGAAGATCAGTGGATTTAGCATTTCTAATTCAGGATCAGGTTACTTAGCAGCTCCTGATTTAATTATTGTTGATTCCGATGGATTTGGCACAGGTGCTACCGCAACTACCTCTCTAACTGATGGTCGTGTAACAGGGATTCAGCTTACAAACCCTGGAAGTGGTTATATCAATTCGGGTTCAATTACTGTAGTTGTCCTTGATCCGGGAACTACCTACAATGAAGTTACCATGGCTAGATCATCAAATCCAGCTACTGCTTCTGTGGAAGTAACTGATGGAGTAATCACCGCCGTAAACATCATCGAAAGTGGTGATAACTACAAAGCAGCCAATGTGATGATCTCATCTATAATGGGTACAGGATTTACAGCTACAGCAGCCATTGCAAATGGACAGATAGCTAATGTAACTGTAACAAGCGGAGGTACTGGTTATGTCAATAATAATGTCCCAGGTGTCGCACAGCCATTCACTGGACCAGCAACTTATACTTCCACAAGTGGAATCACAAGGATCGTAGACATATACTACGGAACTGGCAAAGTGAGATAATCCTCTCTTTAGTTTATAGTTCATTCAAAACCCTGCAACATAGTCATTGCAGGGTTTTGTTGTTTTCAAATATCTAAAATCCTCCCACTTCACATTCTTTGAAACCAGAAAAATCAATTCGAAGGGAACAAAAAACTCAATAATCGTCGTTAGCCATCGTAATTATTTTGGAATAAGTAAAAAAATGCCTTTAACAGTTTGACATTTTGGAGTGCTATGAATTAGCTTTGATTTCATAAAATGAAAAGATTCAATCTAAATACTGTCATTATACCAACGATTATTCTGGTCACCGTCGTGATTCAGAAATGGAATGGCTGTGTTTAAGTGAAAACATAAAAGAAACACTAAGCGCCATTCCAATTTCGGAATGGCGCTTTTTTTTAATCCTATACCCCAATGTATTACGACGATCGTACAGAAGTTTTTTTAGACGGAGAATGGATCTTGGCCAAGGATGCCAAGGCAAGCCTTTTTGATCAGACCCTTCATTACGGAACTGGTGTTTTTGACGGTTTGAGATCGTACAATAATGGAAGTGGCTTCAACATCTTCAAACCAGCAGAGCACTTTAAGAGGTTTCATGAATCCGCCAATCGGGTATACATGAAAGTCCCCTATTCTGTAGAGGACCTGACTAAAATAGCTTACGAACTGATCGACAGAAACAACCTCACCAATGCTTATATCCGCCCATTGCTATACGCTGGGCCTAATATGATCTTGGCGCCAGCCAAAGAATCACATTTTTTCATGACCGCTTGGAAATGGGCAAAGTATCCTGGATACGAGCCCCTCAACACAATGATATCTTCATACTTGAAGCCAAGTCCTAAGTCCACGCCTGTAGAAGCTAAGATCATTGGAAACTATTCAGCTAATACCCTCGCTTCCATGGAAGCAAAGAAGCTAGGCTATGACGAAGCTATTCTATTGGATCACTCTGGTTTCATCTCTGAAGGCCCAGGAAGCAATATTTTTTACGAAAAAAACGGACAACTCTTTACACCTAAGCTTGGCAACATCCTACCTGGAATCACCAGAGCTACTGTATTAGAGATTTGCAAAGAGCTTAAAGTAAAAGTGACCGAAAAGGACATTACCCCGGAAGAGTTTTACAAAGCGGATCACGCATTCTTCTGTGGAACGGCTACAGAGATCACCCACATCAGCTCTGTCAATGGAGAGAAATTCACCAAAGACTGGGAAGACTCCATAGGCTACAATGTGCATTTGATCTACCGACAAAAAGTAATGTTTGACGAGTACCAAGGACTCACCATCGTATAATAATGACATCAGAATTAAATAAGTACAGTAAAACTATCACTCAAGATCCTACTCAACCTGCGTCTCAAGCTCAGCTTTACGCTACAGGTCTTACCGAAGAGGACATGAGCAAAGCTCAGGTGGGCATCGTATCTACAGGATTCGAAGGCAACCCGTGCAACATGCACCTCAACATCCTTTCACACCAAGTGAAAAAGAGCGTCAGAGAATCCGATTTGGTTGGTTTGATCTTTCATACCATTGGTGTGAGTGACGGTATCAGTAATGGTACTACCGGGATGAAATACTCACTGATCTCAAGAGATATTATCGCTGACTCTATTGAAACTGTCGTACAGGCTCAGTTTTATGATTCATTGGTAGCTGTGGTTGGTTGTGATAAAAACATGCCTGGATCTATTATGGCTCTTGGTCGTCTCAATAGACCAGGACTGATGGTTTACGGTGGATCCGTAAAACCGGGGAAATGGAAAGGCGAAGATTTGAATATTGTTTCTGCATTTGAAGCTTACGGTGCTAGGATGCAAGGCAATATGTCTGATGAAGACTACAAAGGAATCATCAAAAACTCTATCCCAGGACCAGGAGCTTGCGGTGGCATGTACACTGCCAATACGATGGCTTCTGCTATCGAGGCGATGGGTATGAGCTTACCTTATAGCTCTTCCAATCCTGCCGAAGGTAATGCCAAAGAAAACGAAATCACCAAAGTAGGTGCAGCGGTTCGCAACTTGATGGAGAAGAATATCCTCCCAAGGGACATTATGACTAAAGAAGCATTTGAGAATGCAATCTCCACTGTGATGGTATTGGGTGGCTCTACGAATGCGGTCTTGCATCTAATCGCGATGGCCTACTCAGTAGATGTAGATATTAATTTGGATGACTTCCAAAGAATTAGTGACAAGACTCCTTTCCTAGCCGACTTAAAACCAAGTGGAAGATATCTCATGGAAGATCTCCACAAGATCGGTGGTGTCCCTGGAGTACTCAAAATCATGCTTCATGAAGGATACCTTCATGGCGACTGCATGACCGTAACAGGTAAGACCTTGGCGGAAAATCTTGCTGATCTTCCTGATCTAAAAGACGACAAAGGTTTAATGTATTCATTCGCAAAGCCAATCAAGAAATCCGGTCATATCCAGATCCTTTATGGCAACCTTTCTCCAGAAGGATCTGTGGCGAAAATCACTGGTAAAGAAGGTGAAATTTTCGAAGGACCTGCCCGTATTTATGAAGATGAATTCGATGCGATCCGTGGTATCCAAGATGAAGTACAAAAAGGTGAAGTCATTGTCATCCGCTACTCAGGGCCTAAAGGTGCCCCTGGTATGCCAGAAATGCTAAAACCAACTGGTGCTGTAATGGGGAAAGGATTGGGGAAAGATGTGGCATTGATCACTGATGGACGATTCTCAGGAGGATCGCATGGATTTGTGGTAGGACATATTACGCCAGAAGCACAAGAAGGTGGACCAATAGGTTTGATTCAAAATGGAGACATTATCCGCATCGATGCGGTCACCAACAGATTGGACGTGAAAATCTCTGATGAGGAAATGGAAGCTAGACGCAAGGCTTGGAAAAAACCAGCTTATAAGGCTACCAAAGGAATACTTAAGAAATATATTAATGCTGTTCAATCTGCATCAAAAGGATGCGTTACAGATTGATTTAGGGCAACCAGAAAACAAAAAGTTATGAGCACATCATCTCTTGACATAAAAGAAAAGCCAACGAAGACCACTGTAAAAGTATCAGGTGCAGAAGCTTTATTGCTATGCTTGATCGAGGAAGGTGTCGATTTGATATTTGGGTATCCGGGTGGAGCGATCATGCCTATCTACGATGCGCTATATGGCTATAGTGACAAACTTACCCACATACTTACACGTCATGAGCAAGGTGCCGCGCATGCTGCTCAGGGCTTTGCACGAGTCACTGGTCGTACAGGTGTTTGCTTTGCTACCTCTGGACCTGGAGCTACTAATCTTATCACAGGACTAGCTGACGCACAAATAGACTCTACTCCTATGGTGGCCATCACTGGTCAGGTTCCTTCACATCTACTTGGAACCGACGCTTTTCAGGAAACTGATGTTATGGGTATCTCCATGCCAGTGACCAAATGGAATTGCCAAGTAACCAATGCTAAAGATATCCCTGCGACGATCGCAAGAGCATTTTATATAGCAAATACTGGAAGACCTGGTCCTGTCCTAGTGGACATTACAAAAGATGCACAATTTCAGGAAGTAGAGTTTACTTATGAAAAGTGTACCAAAATAAGAAGCTATCACCCCTACCCACCTTTGGTAGATGAAGACATAGTAGCTGCTGCTACATTGATCAACTCAGCTAAAAAACCATTCATTTTGGTTGGCCAAGGAATCATTCTCTCTCAAGCACAAAAAGAGCTATTGGCCCTTGCAGAAAAAGCCAATATCCCAATGGCTTCTACCTTGTTAGGACTTTCAGCTGTTTCGAATAACCATCCATTATATGTAGGGTATTTAGGCATGCATGGCAATTATGGTCCCAATGTCAAAACCAATGAATGTGATGTTCTGATAGCAATCGGAATGCGATTCGATGATCGTGTGACTGGTGATCTTAAGAAATACGCCCGTCAGGCTAAAGTTATTCACATAGAAATTGATCCAGCAGAGATCGACAAAAACGTAAAGACCACAGTAGCTATAAATGCAGATGCAAAGCAAGCATTATTGGCTTTGAATAAGCATGTCACTCCTAACGAGCATAAAAATTGGATCGAAGAATTCAGAGCTTGTGATAAGATCGAAGATGAAAAAGTCATCCAAAAAGAGAAATATCCTACTGAAGGACCTTTACTAATGGCAGAAGTCATCCGTAGAATCTCTGATAAAACCGAGGGAAAAGCCATCCTAGTGACTGACGTTGGGCAACATCAAATGGTAGCGACACGATATTATGAATTCACTGATACCCGTGCAAACGTAACATCAGGAGGTCTTGGCACTATGGGCTTTTGTCTTCCTGCTGCTATGGGAGCAAAAATGGGCCAGCCAAATAAAACAGTAGTTGGTGTGATAGGTGATGGAGGATTTCAAATGACTATCCAAGAGCTTGGCACTATTTCTCAGAATCAGATTGGAGTGAAAATTTTGATATTGAACAACAATTTCTTGGGCATGGTGAGACAATGGCAACAGCTCTTCCACGAGCGTCGCTATTCCTTTACAGAGCTTACAAATCCAGATTTTCAGAAAATCACTGACGGCTATGGCATCCGTTCGCAAAAAGTGACTGAACGATCAGAAATCGATGCTGCCATCGATCATTGGTTAGCTAACGACGATCCTGCATTGCTAGAGGTGGTAGTAGAAAAAGAAGAGAACGTATTTCCAATGGTACCATCTGGAGCATCGGTATCTGATATAAGATTGGACTAAAAATGAATCAAATGGCAACTTTATATAGCGAAGACACTTCGGAAGATCCAACAAGAGAGTTTACTATGTCAGTATTGACAGAAGACAGGTCTGGTCTGCTCAATCACATCACGATCATCTTCACAAGAAGAAAAATCAATATTGACAGCTTGAATGTCTCCACTACGGAGGTACAAGGGGTATCAAGATTCACAATAGTTTTGACGACCACTCGCGAGACGGTAGAAAAAGTAGTGAAGCAGATCAGAAAAATCATAGACGTGCTTGGTGCCTTCGTCTACGAAGAAAATGAGATCTACTATCAAGAAATTGCCCTTTACAAGGTCCCAACGGCTGTTTTCTTAAATGGAAGCAAAATTGAAGACCTAGTAAGAAACAATGGTGCGCGTATTCTTGTGATCGAAAAGGATCATATCATCATAGAAAAGACGGGGCATAAGGACGATACACACGATCTTTACAAAAAACTGGCACCACATGGCCTGCTTGAGTTTGTTCGCTCGGGTCGTGTTGCAATATCGAAATCAAAAAGAAAAACCGAGGCTTATCTCCAGCAATTGGAGGAAGCTGAATCAAATTATTTAAGTATCAAAGATTTTTAAATCCTAATTATTACAAACAAACAGAAAAATGGCAAAAATCAATTTTGGCGGGGTAGAAGAGGAAGTAGTTACCAGAGAAGAATTCCCATTGGCGAAAGCTCAGGAAGTATTGAAAAATGAAACAGTAGCTGTACTAGGTTATGGTGTACAAGGTCCTGGTCAGGCGCTTAACCTGAAAGACAATGGCATCAACGTGATCGTTGGTCAGCGTAAAGATTCTAAGACTTGGGAAAAAGCCATCGCTGACGGCTGGGTACCTGGTGAGACACTTTTCGAACTTGAAGAAGCATGTGAAAGAGGAACTATCCTACAATTTTTACTTTCTGATGCAGGACAGATCGCACTATGGCCTACAGTAAAAAAACACCTTACTCCAGGTAAGGCGCTTTATTTTTCTCACGGTTTTGGCGTGACATACAAAGAGAAAACTGGTATCGTACCTCCTGCTGATATAGATGTAATCTTGGTTGCTCCTAAAGGATCAGGAACTTCTCTAAGAAGACTTTTCGTAGAAGGTAAAGGACTTAACTCAAGTTTTGCAGTGCATCAAGATGCTAGCGGAAACGCTCGTCAGCGTGCAGTTGCTTTGGGTATAGGTGTAGGTTCTGGTTACTTGTTCGAAACCAACTTCTACAAAGAAGTATCTTCTGACCTTACAGGTGAGCGTGGTACTTTGATGGGTGCTATCCAAGGACTTTTCAGAGCTCAGTATGAAGTACTCAGAGAAAACGGTCACTCTCCTTCAGAAGCATTCAACGAGACTGTAGAAGAAGCTACACAGTCACTTTATCCTTTGATCGCTGAGAATGGTATGGACTGGATGTATGCCAACTGCTCTACTACTGCACAGCGTGGGGCTTTGGATTGGATGGGACCTTTCTACGAAGCTACTAAGCCAGTATTTCAGCAACTATACAAGTCTGTAATAGACGGAGTAGAAGCTCAAAAATCTATCGATAGCAACTCTAAGTCTGACTATCGAGTGAAGCTTGAGGCTGAATTGAAAGAATTGGAAGATTCAGAAATGTGGCAAGCAGGTAAAGCCGTAAGAAAGCTTCGTCCTGAAAATAGCTAAAAAATGAATGAATAATGGAGAATGAAAAATTGACAATTGGCAAAACTTGACCATAAGTTTTTAAGGTTAAGTTTTAATACACCAATTCAATATCCAGGAAAAAATTCCTCATTCTCCATTATCCATTTCCAATTGTAGTATAAAATGTATTTCCCACAGATTGATGATGTAAAAAAGGCACAGAATAACCTAGGACAGGTTATTCACCAAACGCCTCTACAATACAGCTTCAATCTGAGCGAAAGGTATGATTGTAGTATTTATCTCAAAAGAGAGGATACTCAGATCGTGCGTTCCTACAAAATCCGTGGTGCTTTCAACAAAATCACTTCCCTTTCATCGGATGAACTGGCAGCTGGTGTAGTCTGCGCAAGTGCAGGCAATCATGCACAAGGCGTTGCGCTCTCTTGCTTCAAATTGGGTGTAAAAGGTGTGATTTTTATGCCATCTCCTACACCTAAGCAGAAGGTAAAGCAAGTGCGCATGTTTGGCAAAGACCAAGTTGAGGTAATCCTTGCAGGTGATACTTTTGATGATGCATACCAGATGGCGCTGGATTATACCAAAGCTCATGGAAGCACATTTGTACATCCATTTGACGATCCGAAAGTCATAGAGGGTCAGGCCACAGTAGGCTTGGAAATATTCAAAGACGCAAACTTCACCATCGATTATCTCTTTTTGCCAGTAGGCGGAGGTGGACTGTCGGCAGGAGTAGCCAGCGTATTAAAAACATTAAGTCCACAGACCAAGATCATCGGTGTGGAGCCAGCAGGTGCTCCTGCGATGTACCGCTCTTTTGAAGAAAAAAGAGTCATTGTACTCGATGAAATTGACAAATTTGTGGATGGTGCGGCAGTGAAGAAAGTAGGTGATCTCACCTTCCCTATCTGCGAGCAACTTTTAGAAGAAATTGCCTTGGTGGACGAAGGAAAACTTTGTTCTTCCTTGATCAGCATGTACAATGAAAGTGGAATCGTTTTGGAACCAGCAGGTGCTCTTTCTGTGGCTGTTCTGGATCAGTACAGAGATTTAATAAAGGGTAAAAATGTGATTTGCATCCTCTCTGGAAGCAACAACGACATTACCCGAACTGAGGAGATTCGCGAACGCTCCCTCCTCCATGAAGAATTGATGCACTACTTCATCATACGATTTCCGCAGCGTGCTGGTGCTCTCAAGGAATTTGTGGCCGAAGTACTCGGACCAAATGATGATATTGTGCATTTTGAGTACACTAAGAAGACTTCAAGGGAAAAAGGCCCTGCTGTAGTTGGAATAGAATTGAGTCAAAAAGAAGATTTTGCGCCATTGATGGAGCGCATGAAAGCCAGGAACTTCTTTGGGGAATACCTCAATGAAAAACCTGACTTGTTTAGTTATATGATATGAATTAGGATTTTAGGTAGTTGGGTTATTGGGTTTTTAGGAAAGTAATTAGGATTAGTCCTTAACACCTAAAAACTTTAACCCTCAAACACTTGAATACGCAAACACCTAGATAAAAATGAAAGTATTAAAATTCGGTGGTACATCAGTAGGGAATGAAGAGGCGATCAGACAGGTGGCACGCATTGTTCAATCATCCGTAGATCAGCAAATTGTGGTGACTTCCGCGGTAGGTGGTGTGACTGATCAGTTGGTGAAAATAGGTGAACTAGCTGCTGCAGGACGCAAAGACTATTCCTCACACATAGAAGCGGTAAAGGTTCAGCACGAAACGCTGTATTACAACCTGATTGAAAACAAGCCTGATCAGAATTTCTACGCTATCATACAGGAATTTGAGGACATCTGTAAAGGTGTTTGGTTGCTTCGAGAGCTGACACCAAGAAGTGCAGATTATATCCACAGCACTGGAGAAAGGCTTTCTACATTGATCATTTCGGAGTTTTTTAGAAATGAAGGCATCGACGTTACTTTATTTGATAGCCGTGACTATATCATCACAGATGATCATTTTGGTCATGCCCGTGTCAACTTCAAAGAGACTACTAAGAGACTACAAGCGCTGAGACCTGAGTTTAAAAAAGTAAACCTATTCCCTGGATTCATAGCTTCGACTATGGACAATCAAACCACCACTTTGGGTCGTGGAGGTTCGGATTATTCAGCAGCAATTCTAGCAGGTGTATTGGATGCAGATCATTTTGAAGTTTGGACGGATGTAGATGGCCTGATGACAGCAGATCCGAGGATCGTGAAGCGAGCCAACTTCATTGAACATGTTTCTTATGAAGAAGCACTAGAGCTTTCGCATTTTGGCGCAAAGGTGATCTATCCGCCGAGTATCCAGCCAGCCCTACAGAAAGGCATTCCGATTACCATCAAAAACACTTTCAATGCCGAGCATTCTGGCACTTTGATCACAAAAGAGTGGGATGAAGACAAATCGCTAATCCGAGGGATTTCTAGCATCAAGGATATCGCTATGGTGACGCTCAGTGGTAGCAGTATGGTAGGTGTTCCGAAGTTTTCATTCAGACTGTTTCAGGCATTATCCGATGCTCAGATCAATGTGATCCTAATCACGCAATCCAGCTCGGAGCATTCTATTTCAGTAGGCATTGACAACAAGGAAGCAAAAGCTGCCTTAAAAGCGCTCAATCAAGAATTTGAAGAACATATAGAGCAAAATAAGATAGATCCAGTTACAGTCGAAAAAGACCTTTCCATCATCGCATTGGTAGGTTCCAACATGAAAAATCAAGTTGGTGTAAGTGGACAGATGTTCAATGTGCTTGGTAAAAATGGTGTGAGCATCAAAGCAATCGCACAAGGGTCATCAGAGCGAAATATCTCTGCAGTGATTTCAAAAGATGATCTTGAAAAAGCCTTGAACGTGCTTCATGAGAGTTTCTTCCATTCCGTGACGAAACGAATCAACCTTTTCATCATTGGTACAGGAAACGTTGGGAAGACCTTTATCGAGCAGCTGGTTCAGCAGTTCAATTACCTGAAGAAAAACCATCAGCTAAACATCAAAGTCATTGGTGTAGCCAATTCACGACTTATGTCTTTCAACAAAGACGGCATCCCATTGTCAAAGTGGCAAACGTCCCTTACTGCAGGCGAGAAGTATAATAAAGAGGCATACCTCAAAGAGATGTATGACATGAACTTACGCAACAGCATTTTCATTGACATCACCGCATCTGAGGAAGTAGCAGCACTTTATCCGCAAATCCTACAAAAGAGCATTTCTGTGGTAACGCCTAATAAAATCGCCGCAACAGGGCCATATACTGACTATCTCAACTTGAAGAATATCAGCAAACGTCACGGAAGCAGTTTCTTATTCGAAACCAATGTTTGCGCTGGTTTACCAGTCATTTCTACGCTAAGCGATTTGGTACGAAGTGGTGATCAAATCCATCAGATAGAAGCGGTATTGTCAGGCACTTTGGTATTCCTTTTCAATGAATACAATGGCAAGACCAAATTCGTGGATGTCATCAAGAAAGCGAAAGAACTAGGCTATACGGAGCCCGATCCAAGATTGGATCTTTTTGGCTCTGATGTGAAAAGAAAGATCGTCATCCTAATTCGCGAAAGCGGATACAAATGCGAGTATGAAGACATCACGCTCAACTCCTTTCTACCAAAAAGCTGCATGGAGAGTACTTCGATTGAAGATTTCTATGAAAAAGTGGAGCAGGAAGAAGCTCATTTCAAATCACTTTTCGAATCAGCCAATGCAGAAGGCAAACGCTTGAAAGTGGTAGCCAAGTATGAAAACGGGCACGGATCTGTGGGTCTGGAAGCCGTAGATGCAAAGCATCCTTTCTACAATTTGGAAGGCAAAGACAACATTGTGCTTTTCTACACCAATAGATACAAAGAGCAACCGATGGTCATCAAAGGTGCTGGCGCAGGTGCGGAAGTGACTGCTTCGGGGATTTTTGCAGATGTGCTTAGACTTTCTCAATCAGAATAAATCGACGTGGAAAAAGTTAAAATATTTGCTCCTGCTTCTGTGGCCAATGTGGGTCCGGGCTATGATACTTTCGGATTTGCCATAGAGGGCTTAGGAGATGTAATCACGCTAACCAAGCGTACTGACGGACTTTTAAATGTCCTGCCTACAGAAGGTGCTGACTTACCAACTGATCCATTGGAAAATGTGGCTTCAGTGGCCATCCAATCTTTATTGGATCACTTAGGCAGCAAGCAGGGAATGGACATTCACATCAAAAAACTTTTCAAACCTGGCAGTGGTCTTGGCAGCAGCGCATCTAGTGCATCTGGTTCTGTTTATGCCGCGAACAAACTTTTAGGCAGTCCATTGACCGATAATGAGCTCTTACCCTTCGCTTTAGAGGGTGAAGCGCTTGCTTCGGGATGCTATCATGCGGATAATGTGGCACCATCTCTTCTTGGCGGATTTCAAGCAGTAAGAAGCTATGACCCACTGGAGCTTTTCGAAGTGCCTACACCTGAGGCATTGCGTGTACTCATCGTATTTCCTGACGTGGAAATCAAAACATCTATAGCCAAGGGACTAATTCCCAAAGAGCTGAAGGTGAGCGAAGCGCGCGAGCAATGGGGAAACGTTGGGAGCTTGATCCATGCCATGCACACTTCGGATTATGGACTGATGGAACGTTCTATTCAGGACCGCATAGCTGAGCCAGCTCGCAAGCAGTTGATTCCGCTCTATGATGAGATGAAGGCTTTGGCCAAATCAAAAGGCGCCGTGGGTTTCAATATCTCTGGTTCGGGACCAAGTATGTTTGCTTTGTTTACTTCGGATGAAGCGGCTCAAGCTTGCGCCGATGCTGTCAAACCTCTCTACGACGAAACCAATCTTACCGTATTGCTTCACATCTCCAAAATCAACCCGTGCGGTTGTGAGGTGCTCAATAGTTGATCAAACATGAAATTTTACTCTACTAACGGCATTTCCAATCCTGTATCATTCAAAGATGCAGTCATCAAAAGCTTGCCAGCTGATAAAGGTCTTTACTTTCCTGAGCGCATCCCTGTGCTTCCTGCTGATTTCTTCAAAAGCCTAAGTGAAAAATCTTTACCAGAAATTGGTCTTGAAGTACTTGGAGAGTTTTGTGAAGAAGATATTCCTAAAGCTCAGCTTGCCGAAATACTAGAAAAGGCATTGGACTTTGAAGTGCCAGTAATACAGGTCAATGACAATATCCATGCACTGGAACTATTCCATGGCCCTACGTACGCTTTCAAAGATGTGGGAGCGAGATTCTTGGCGCGTTGCCTTGGCTACTTCAATGAAACCGAGCAACGAGAAGTCACCATTCTTGTAGCCACATCTGGTGATACAGGTGGTGCAGTTGCTTCTGGATTCTATGAGGTACCAGGAGTGAAAGTAGTCATCCTCTACCCTAGTGGAAAAGTGAGTGATCTGCAAGAAAAACAATTGACCACTTTGGGCAAAAACATCCGTGCGATAGAAGTGAAAGGCAACTTTGACGACTGTCAAGCAATGGTCAAAAGAGCTTTCTTAGATGAAGACATCAATAGTCAACTCAATCTGAGTTCGGCTAACTCCATCAACATTGCTAGATGGCTACCACAGTCTCTTTATTACTTTGACGCGTATCGTCAGCTGCCGGGTGAGCAACTGGTAATGTCTGTGCCTTCAGGCAATTACGGCAACATCACCGCTGGTATGCTTGCAAAGAAAATGGGCTTGCCTATCAAAAGGTTCATAGCCGCTTCCAATGCCAACGATGTGGTGCCTCGCTATCTAGAAAGTGGCAGATATGAGCCAAAAGCAACGGTAGCAACCCTTTCCAATGCGATGGATGTAAGTGACCCAAGTAATCATCCAAGGATGCTCGACTTACACAACAAACTCTTTGCAGACATCAAAAAGCATGTGAAAGGTTTCACGCTAAGTGATAAAGACACTTTGGAGATCATGGCTACATGCTTCCGCAATACGGACTACATTCTCGATCCACACGGAGCTATCGGCTATGCAGCCTTAAAAGCAGATTTGGCTGACAATGAAATAGGCATCTTCTTAGAAACAGCTCATTACAGTAAGTTCTTAGATACAGTGGTAAAGGCCTTGGATCGCGAAATACCATTGCCTGATTTTGTCTCAGAACTGATGACGCGCACTAAAGAAGCGACCCTCATCGAGAATGATTACAAAGCGTTTAAGGCGTATTTGATTGGGTAATAATCCACAGAAACCTTTATTGCTCTCTTCGAATAATGTCGCCATGAAGCACGATTAATTCAATGTCTTTTAGTTTCTCCAAATCCTCTAGAGGATTTCCATTGATGAGCAATAAGTTGGCCTGCTTTCCAACATCTATCAATCCAAATTCAGGCTCATCCAAAAAAGCATTTGCATTTAGATAGGTTGCAGCAGTAAGTATTTCAAAATTGCTTAAACCAAATCTTTTTAACTCATCAAGTTCCTGATAATAGGTAGCCCCAGCATAGGTTCCAGGTAAATTACTATCTGTACCTACTAAGATTTTCACTCCCCTTTCATGTAATAAACGAAAGTTTTCATGCCAAAACGGAGCCTTTTGAACTACATCCTTAAAAAATTCACTCATTACTTTTTGATTACGTACATCAAGGCCATTTTCACCAGCTACAGGGTCAAGAATCTCTTGAGGGACAAGAAGCGAATCTTCTTCATTGGGAATAAAGGAACCTGTATAAATGAGAATTACATTTTGGAATCCAGCTAGGGTATAGATAATTGGAGTATTTGATCGAGCAATAACATCAGCTTGATCCTCCGTCAGTTTACCCCTCCATACACCATGCGCAAGGATATCTGCCCCTGCCATCACTGCTGTGACAGCATTCTCTGGACTCCCCACATGTACAAATACTTTTTTGTCATGACCATGAGCTTCAGCAATGAGAGCTTCAAGCTGATCAGACACCATTTCTGGTGACTCTGGAGGAATTTGATCACAAATGATCTTCACGTAATCAATTTCATTCTTCAAATAACTCTCGATCAACTTAGGAGCTTCATTAGGTTCATTTATAGTTGGTGACAAAGTATTTAACAATGTTTTAAGGGGCCAAGCAACCATTTGCTCTGCCAGAGGAATCGGATGGCTATTTTTGACCGTGATGGGAAGATGTGTATGATAAATCGATGGACCAATGACCTCTTTGCTCTTCACTTTCTCAGCGAGCGTTTTTAATTGCTTAGCCATTCCTCCCAAATCGTAAACAGTGGTGATACCTGCATATAAATACGCCGATAAATTATATTCAAGATCTACCGCTGACTTATCCCATGGAACCGCACCACTTCCAGAAAGGTGAACATGGGCATCGATCAATCCGGGCATTAGCACCCGACTCTTACCATCTATAAGTGTGACATTGTCTTGATTTTCGATGGATATATCTTTACCAATTTCTACTATTCTTCCTTCTTTAATATGAACATCCTGTCCAAATAATAACGTAGCATCACGTCCATTAAAAATATCAACATCTTGGATCAGTATGGAACTAACATCTATTTCTCGGCTTACCAAATGTGGGTGTTCTGATTCGGTACATCTAATTGAGATAAGACCCAAAAAGACAAATAAGTAATATTGATTCTTCATAATTAGTTCATTTGACCTAAATTCGATAGGTGAAAGTAATTTTTTTAGTTCAAATGACCTAATGAGTACAAAAGAAAAAATTCTGGAAAGCGCTTTGCAATTATTCAATAAGAAAGGAGTGGATAAGGTGACCACTCGTGAAATAGCCAAATACATAAATATTAGTCAGGGAAACCTTCACTATCATTTTCCTAACAAAGAACTACTGATTGTTCGTCTTTTTGAAGACTTTCAATTAGTCATAGCTCAAGCCTCATCCTTTGATAGGGATATGGTTTTTACTGAAAACATGGTTTTGGAATCCATGAATAAGAACTACCAGATCATGTATAATTATCGCTTTTTTTTTAGAGAATACAGAGCTGTCTGGAGAATTGTACCTGAAATTCAGCAGGGTATTTCTAACCTTTTTGAAAAGAAAAAAATGGACATCCAGCAAATGATCCAGACCTATCAAGACCAGGGTGTTTTACGCCCTGATTTGAGCTCAAGTCAAGTTCAGTTCATCTCCGATCAATTCATCTTCACAATCAGTTCATGGCTCACAGCATCAGATTATACGAATCATGACACTTCTTACTACATTCGATTTACATTCAGGATTTTCCTTCCATACCTGACGAATGACGCCATGGAAAATTGGGAACGACTACTTCAAGCGGAGAGTTAGCATTTCATTGAATACTAAAATTCAATACTCAATACCATTATTCTCAAATAATACCTTTGAAGGTAACTGCACAATGGAAAAGTAGAGTAGTTAATTTTTTGAGCCACCTTCATTAAGAATGATTACGTAGCGTTTAAGGTGTATTTGATTGGGTAGATAACTCCTTGTTGCCGCGGTGTTTATCTTTAAGTCAGATTTAGTACCCAATGAAAGAAATCACCGATATTCCTTTTATTCCCCTATCTGATAAAATCCCTCATTTCGAGATTATCAGATTGGAAAGTCTATTTCAGCGCAAAAAAGATAATCTCTTAAATCATCCACTATTTGGATTGCAACGAGTCGGATTCAATATCATTATTTTTATTACAGAAGGAAAAGGAAGTCATCTTATCGATTTCAAACAGCACGACTTTTCTTCTGGAAAAATCCTATTTATATCTAATCGCCAAATTCACTCTTTTGATCCAGAAGGAAGTTATAAAGGCTACTTAGTCTTGTTTACCAATTCCTTCTTCTTGTCCGACAACAAGCTGCCCTTTATGCTCCCCAATCACGGTTTTAACTTCCAATTGATGAGCCCTACTGTGCAGTTAACTGAGGAAAAGAGCGTAAAGTACCAGAACTCTTTTAATGACATAATGGAAGAGTATCATGCAGATCACGACGATGATACTGCAGCAATCCTGAAGTCTTCACTCAACACACTACTTTTCAAGCTAAAGAGGGAAATGAAGCTGAAAAAGTCGTTTGCTCAGGGAGAATATGTAAATGTGTTTAGCGCCTTTCAGGAATTGCTGTTTGAACACTTCAAATCTGAAAGAAATGCCAGTGTCTATGCCGAAAAATTAAATATGACTTACAAACATCTCAACACTATTTGTAAGCGCATTACTCAGCTTCCCGTCAAAGCTTTCATTGACAATTATATCGTGTTAGAATCCAAAAGGTACCTACGCTGTACAGATCTATCCACCAAAGAGCTGGCTTACGAATTGGGTTTTGACGAACCATCCAATTTTTCTAAATACTTTAAGAAGCATACTGGACAGACTCCAGCGGACTTCAAAAACAACCAGTAGTCGATTCAGTTCGATTATTACCCATTTAAGGAACATATTCACCTTTTCCCTGACAGTTCAGATGATCACCTTTGACCATTGATTTTAAACGTAAAATTAAAATGAAGACAAAAGAGGTAATCAGAAAAGGAGAAGGTGAAAACTACAACTACTCACAAGATCATTGCTTTATCAAGCTCTCATCTCGTCACAACAATGGTGAGCTGTGCTTTGTAGAGGACACCATAAAACCGGGTTTTTTCCTCCCCCGTCACCATCATAAAATTATGACAGAAGTGTTTTACATTTTGGAAGGTGAAGTAGAACTCATATTTGATGATGAGACGGTAATCTGCAAACCAGGCGATACCATCACAGTGCCACCCAATGTATGGCATGCCGCAAAATGCCAAAATGGTGGAAAAATGCTTTCTATATTCAAAAACGGGCAATTTGATTTGTATCTAGAAACCCTTTCTAAAATGACAGATGAGGAATTTGCTGATTCCAAACTCATGAAAGATTTGTCCGCCAAGTTTGACATTTACGAGGATTGAATTACCGCATGGGATAATCGAATCAGAATTTAAATACAATTTTTTCTTCCTATAATTATAATTGAAGTAGGGTAATTCAAAACCTCATCGTTTGATTCTTAAGCGGATTGATACATACTATTCGCATTGACTAACCATCAAAAGAATCATCGTATGAAAACTATCACATCAATATTTGGCCTGCTACTGCTCGTAAGCACTGCATGTCACGAGAGTAAATCCGAAGAGGAAATAATCGTGAAGAATCCTATCGATCTGGAAAACCCTGACAATAACACAACAACTACCCGCAGTTTAGCAGATGTCTTTGGGGAAAATATCGACTTGGATAATCTCGCCAACTATGCCAATCAGGAAGTCCCCAACTATATCAATATGGACAATACTGGCAGCAATGAGATCAGCAATGCTGGCGCCACGCTCGGTAGGGTATTGTTTTATGACAAAAGTCTTTCTGTAAACAACACGGTGGCTTGCGCCTCTTGTCATCAACAAGCACACGCTTTTTCTGATTTGGCGCGAGCCTCAAAAGGTGTGAACGGAAGCACTGGAAGACACTCCATGCGACTCATCAACAGCCGCTTTGCTGATGAAGAAAAATTCTTCTGGGACGAACGTGCTATATCATTAGAAGCACAATCGACCATGCCTATTCAGGATCATAATGAAATGGGTTTTAGCGGCGCTGATGGGGACCTGTCTCTCAACGATCTCATCACAAAGCTTGATACCATCGACTATTACCAAACGCTCTTTACATACGTCTATGGCGATAGCAAAGTCACCGAAACACGTATACAAAACTCCTTGGCGCAGTTTATCCGAAGCATCCAATCCTTCGATAGCAAATATGATGTTGGACTTGGTGCAGCAAGAAATGACCGTGGACCATTCAATAATTTTAGCGACCTTGAAAATGAAGGCAAAGACCTCTTCATGGGAAATGTTGTACTAAACAACAATGATGTTCGTGTAGATGGTGGTGCAGGCTGCAACCAATGCCACCGTGCGCCTGAATTTGCAATAGATCCTCGAACTAATGGTAATGGTGTTGTTGCGTCGATCAACGGAGGCACAGATACTCAGGTAACCAGATCTCCATCGCTGCGAGATATTTTCAATGCAGAAGGTGAGCTAAATGGTGGACTGATGCATAATGGCGAAATGGACTTTGAGGATGTGCTGGCGCATTACAACGATATAGTCGTCAATGCGAATACAGACAGAAGATTGACCGAACGCGGCATTGGTCAAAAGCTAAACCTATCTGATGGTGAAATAGCTGCGCTCACTGCTTTTGTGAAAACATTATCTGGCACAGAGGTATATACAGATGCAAGATGGTCGGATCCATTCATACGCTAAGTGGGCTAAGTCCTCATAAAAAATCACTTTAGTAGCTTACCTCCTATGTGTCAGAAAGAAAGGGCGTTATCTTTATTTTCTTTTTAGAAAAGTACAGATTCTATGAGTAAACCTTCTGTTTGTGAAGAAGCAACTTTTACAGAGATTCACAGTACACATGGTACGGCGCTGCGCAACTTCCTCTATTACAAAATAGGCGATATGGAAAAGGCTTGCGACATGGCTCAAGAGTCTTTTGTGAAGCTTTGGACTAACTGCAGTAAGGTGACTTTTGAGAAAGTGAAGAGCTACCTCTTCACCATCGGCAATCGGCTGTTTTTAGATGATTTCCAGCACCAGAAGGTGGTCCTGAAATTTCAATACCGACAAGATATGTCAGAAGCTCAGATTGAGTCCAATCCAGAGTACCTCTATCGTCAAGATGAATTCAAAGATCAATTGGAGGATGCCATATCCGGTTTGCCCGAAAAGCAACGAGAGGTTTTCCTCTTGAGCAGGATCGATAAAATGAAGAACCGTGAAATAGCTGAGGCTTTAGACATCTCTATAAAAACAGTAGAAAAGCACATAGCCACTTCGCTTAAAACATTGAAAAGTCAACTCGATGAATTGAATCATTCATCTATATAGGGTTGAAAGATTGTACAAAAAGAAATGGGATGTTTCGAGCGCCTCAACATGACATTTCTTTAGAAAGATAATAGTAGCAGCTGATTGATTGTCATATTGAGCCTGTCGAAATAGCAATCAATCAAATTTGAACTTAATGAAAAATAGAACGCAAGTAAGTAGGGTATTGATGCTGGTGCTCGTCGTATTATTAGTTAACCACACGCCAAATGTCTGACTATGACGAAATCTTAAATAAATGGCTCTCAGGTGAGATTTCCGATGAGGAAGTCGCTGCTGAGATTGACCAAGAGACGCTTGCTAAGTACCGACAAATACTTGGTGAAGTGGATCGCTGGACACCAGACAATGAGCCTTTGGCATTTGAGCGGGAACTATACACAGCAAAAAAATCGGCTAAAGTCATTGCCCTCAACACATCACAATGGCTATCAATTGCCGCTTCAGTGATCTTGGTTTCTTTCCTTTCCTTTTGGTGGTTGACCAATCAAACCACAACCGAATACTCGGCTGATGCTGGCGAAACTTTGAAGGTCGATTTACCCGATGGTAGCTCATTCGTGACCTTATCTTCTGGTGCTTCGTTAAAATGGGACAAAGCCGACTGGGAAGCTGGCAATAGATCACTCTCTCTTGATGGAAAAGCCTTCTTCGATGTTTCCCCAGGTGCTTTTGTCGTAAAGACAAACTCCGGATCAGTTGATGTACTTGGAACTACTTTCGAAGTGTTTTCATTCGAAAAATCTCTAGAGATTATCTGTTTTACAGGAAAAGTGCGCGGTACTTCTACAGACCTTAAAACCCAAATAATCAGCGCTGGTGAAGCTTCCCTATTTCACGATGGTGTGTGGGAAGATAAAATCAGAATTAACCAAAACGAGCCAGCATGGCTAGCCGGTAAAATAGTCTTTGACAATGCTCCGCTGAGTCAAGTGATCGAATCTTTGGAAGACCAATATGAGATCAAGGTGGACGACAAGGCAATAGATACGACACAGCGATTCACGGGAAGCATCCCGACAGATAATCTAGACGCTGCGCTCAAATTGGTTTTCAATCCATTTGGAATTACTTACCTTTTGAAAGACAAAAAACTGACGCTATCCAAATAGTATGCTCAGAGGTTCTTTCTTCATTCTATTGCTAGTGGTTGCGCTGGGCATTTCTGCGCAATCCAGTCAATCCTATTTACTCTCAGATGCACTCAAAAAGTATGAGACCAAATATGGATTGTCCTTTTCGTACGATACCGATTTCCTTCAAGGTCTTTCTGTGGAATGGGATGAAAATAACGAACCGAGTCTGGATGAATTGATTGCCCAGATCACCGAAAAATTCCCTGTTTCAATAAGCAAGGTTTCAGATACTTACTTTTCAATAAGCCCAATTGAAGCCACCTATGAGTTGATAGTGACTGATAGCATTTCCAATGAACCCATTCCTTCTGAGTTTGTGGTGATCGTGCGAAATGGCAAACCGATTCTAATTAAGAGAGCACAAGATCACGTTTCTTTCAAACACAAACCCAATAAAAACGATACACTCTACGCCATGGCTTATGGCTTTGGAAATCAGCTCATTCCTTATCAAAGTCTAAAATCGCGTACCCCTATAAGCATTTCGCTCAGTCCTGATATCCGCCAACTCAAAGAAGTGACTGTGCGGGATTACCTTACGGAAGGCATCAACTTGAACCCACAGACCCAAAGTATCAATATCAATGTGAGTCAGCTCCCACTCCTTCCCGGAGAAACTGACGGAGACATTTTCGCCTCCATTGGTGCGCTCCCTGGTATTTCTAACCCTGACGGCAGGGCTGGCAATATCTTCATTCGCGGTAGCTCCACGGACCAATCACTTATCCTCTATGACAATATCCCCATCTACCACAGAGGTCATTATTTTGGAACGATCTCCCCTTACAATCCCCTGGTGGTGGATGAGGTGAAAGTCTATCGCAATGGCTTCAATGCCAAAATGGGTGATCGTGTGGGTGCCGCTATTGAAGTCAATACCAATACGGAGGTGAGTAATGAAAATCATTTTGGTTTGGGCACAAATACCCTTTATGCAATGGGGTTTGCCGGAGTGAAATCCAAAAATGGGAAAGTTGGATTGGTAGCCGGCGCGCGGAAATCTTACCCCTATTCCTTTGAGTCTCCAAAGTTGCAGGCCATTTCTGACATGATCTTTCAGGCTTCTGCGATCATAGATAGTGCAGGAAATATCAGAGAAAATGTAGAGGCGCAGTTCGATGATTACTTGGTGCGAGTGATCGCCCAACCAACTACTAATCACAAAATTTCGGCAACTGGAATCTACAGCAAATCGGGTTTGGAGTATGGTCGAGTGAATGAAAGAGAATCTATTCTTACAGACAACTATGGCACAAACCTCGAGTGGAATTGGCAAATAGGGCCGAGACTAAGTTCCAGTACCGTCATGACATTTTCAAATTACACCTCAGCGTTTACAGTGGAATCCTCAGTATCGAATACTAAAGGGGATAAGGCACTCAATGAAATCAAGGACTTTAATTTTCGCCAAAGTTTCAATACCCAGCTATCATCAAAAAGCAGTTTGGAATACGGTGCCTCTATCGTTCAGCAAAATGTGACTTATGACTACAACAGCACCAATGTTCAAAACAATACACAAGCCAAAATCAACCAAATTCGAAAAGCATATACCGCTTCACCTTTCGCAACATATGAATGGAAAGGATCTGAAAAATTCTATCTAAGCATCGGAGGCCGACTCAATTACTACAGCCTCTTGGATAATTGGAGAGTCTCCCCTCGCCTATTTGCCAACTGGTATCCTACGGAGCGTTTGACAATCAAATCAAGCGCAGGCTATTACTACCAATACCTAAGTCAAGTCAAGACACTAGAGTTTAGCAATGGTGGGTTTGACAATGAACTTTGGCTCATGGCAGATGGTCAAGCCAATAAAATCCTTGGCGGAATTCAGACCATGTTCGGAGGACTTTACCAATGGAAAAGCTGGATTTTGGATGTAGAAGGATACTATAAGGAAGCGGAAAACGTAGCCTATTATTCCGCTCACAATTTCACCGACAAGGATTATTTCCTATTCGGAAAACAGTACCTATACGGCGTGGACTTCATGCTGAAAAAACGCATCAATGAAAACTTAGAAGGTTGGCTGAGCTACTCAGCGAGCAAGTCTGAAATAGCCCTAGATAGTGCAAGAGATACCAGGATCAATTCTCAATATAGCCAGCCAGAAAATCTTAAGATCGGCGTGAACTGGATAAAAAATCAATTCAAATTATCTGCAGGCTGGCGCTATGCTACAGGGCAATACAGTGACTCCTTCCGCATCATCATGGCTAGAAGAAACCATGAACGCGCCATCAACAACAGACCTCCAAATGCGCCTGCTGTGGAGAATCCGTTTGATGCTCTGCCTGAGCAATATCCTGCGGTGCACAATTTGGATATCTCTGCTTCTTATATCATCCCCGAAACAGACAGAAGGTATTTCAAAACGTCCTTTGGCCTCTCGCTGATCAATGTCTACAATCAAAAAAATCAGATAGACACAGTAGTAAGAGCTGGCGACAAAGCACCTTCCCTTTTGGCTAGATATTCGATTGGCTTTGCGCCTAATTTGATGGTGAATTTGACTTGGTAAGGGTCTTTGAGTCTTTATACAGGTCTTAGTGTCGCCTATCTCTCAAGTTTAGCAAAGCGTAACTTGAGAGTGTTTTTGTTCAAGTTTTGTAACTTGATTGAGTGAGTAGAAATTATAAAATATCGGATCAAGACAAGCTCTATTTTATTTCATTTACCACTGTCAGTTGGATAGATGCACTTAGTCGCCCATTATACAAGGACATTATAGTTGATAGTCTAAAAATTTTGCATCAAAGAAAAAGGACTTGAGGTTTATGCTTGGTGTATTATGAGTAATCACGTCCATTTGATCATTGGCTCTACTAAAGTCAAAATAGAGGAAATCATTCGAGACCTAAAAAGACATACCTCCAAGTCGATCCTTAGTGAAATCGAATCAAATCCTACCGAATCCAGAAAAGAATGGATGCTTTGGATGTTCGAACGTGCTGGTAAGAGAAATCCTAACAATATCCATTACCAATTTTGGCAACAGAACAACCAACCAATCCTACTCGATAGCAATGCGCTAATGGATCAAAAACTAGCGTATATACATCAAAATCCTGTTGTAGAAGGATTGGTCATGGAGTCAAACCAATATCCTTACAGTAGTGCCATCGACTACAGTGGAAGTAAGGGTAAAGTTCCGATCATATTTTTAGATTGACATACCAAGCTGAAAGCTTAATTCATGATACCCACAAGTTATGCTCCGCTAAACTTGCGGGATTGGGGGTTTATTTCCACCAGTTTGATTTTTGCCCTTTGTAATCAAACCCTTCCCAGCCGTATTGAATAAATTCCTCTTTTATGATTGTATAATCATCGTTCATGCCCTTAATGGTATATAAAGGTTCACAGAAAGGAAGGCGTTCAAAAAGTCCAGCTGGATGGAATGAGAAAATGACTGTTCGCTCCACTTCAGAGTTGTATCGTTTCCAAGATCCAACAAATGTGTTTGTAAATGTAGGTTCATCACCAGATGATGTTTTGAAAATTTTAATTTCGCCATTCTTCGAATAGAATACTACTGAGAAAATACCTTTGAATTCACCGTCTCCGTCCTTGATGCCAGGTTCTTGAAGTTCACATTCAAATAACCCTATAAACAGAGTATCGGCTATATAATCTTGTTTCCGATAAAACACCTTAATTAGATTTAATTCACCGTTTAAGTTTTGGATGTTGTTACCGAGTTTACTCTTGCCAGTTACTTCATATGTTCCGTCGTTCTTGCTTACCTCCAGATAGAAATCCATCCTTCTGTAGTTAGGTCCAAATACGCCAATGTATGTTGACAGTGGGTTATTTTGAGGTTGATTGGATAGTACAATGCTAAAATCCCAATTATCAAACTTAGAAATATCAATTTCTTGGAAACCTTCAATGTTGCTTACGGAGTTAGCCCACTTATTAGCAAGTTCCTGTCCGTTCGTTCGGATGTTAAAAAGGGAAAGCGCAAGAGTTAAGATAAAAATGTATTTCATATGAGTTGCCCTGATGCACCACAACGCCCGTGTATGGCGCTGTGTGCGCCAAACTGGCAATTAGCACTAAAATAGTGAATCTGCCGGTGCTTCCAAAGTATCAAAGAGGCAGTGCGTTCAGAAGATAAAAACTCCTGCGAACTGAGTCTTGTAAAAAGCAGAAAAGTTTCCCCAGCGGCAGATTCACGGTCAAGTTCCAACGAAACTGGCTAAATGCTCAGTTCGCACATGCGTCCATACACAATGTTACATGGCGTTTTTTAATAGTCGTCTTCCAAAGTTGGGAGTTCGAAGCGGCTACTTCCGTTCAGGTTCACATACAAATAAATTGGGTAAGTCCAGTCTGTATCTGGCTTGTTGACCGTAAGGAAGAATTGGAGTTCAGACGTTTTTTCGTCAAATCCCTCAAGGCCAAGAAAGTTCATGGTGAATACTCCAGGTTCAAAGCCAATAGAATCCTGAAAGTTCATCTTGGTGAATGTCAGTTCGAAGTTGGCTGTTCGAATGTTCAGTTCAGTATCTCGATAGTAATATTTGAAGAGTTTATTTCCTTCCTGATACTCTTGAGTTATGTGTTCGTTCGAAATAGACCGAAAAATCCAAGAAATGTCTGTTCCCAGTATCGTTGTGTCAGTTCGTTGTTCGAAAGGTCGTTCAGGATGAAAACTTTCCTTCACTTTCTGTGCGTTCAGAGTTGATGCGAAAAGAGTAACAGTTAGAAGAATTAAAAGTTTGTTCAAATGAGTTGGCAAATATGCGGTGCGACAGTCATGCTATGTAATTCAGTAAACGGTTACAATCGGATATGGCCTTTCAGTTTCATACAACAAACTAATACTTCTAAAGAGCAATTGCAATAGTTCGCCTTTATTAGGCGCATGTGTTCCTTCACAAGCTCGCATAATTGCGTGACTTTGACCCTAGCCTTTTGCCTTTAAAAATTCCGTTCGTGATAGCTTCTCTTTGACGATTTTACTGGGCAGAAAAGCCATTTTCACGTTGGTGATATCGCGTTTGGTAACCTTCTCTGGGAGCTCTTGACCTACTGCTGATACATGCATACTAAAGGTTCCAAACCCGTCCAGCTTTACATTATTTCCATTCTTCAGCATTTCTGGTACTATATGGATCAAGCTCTCGATAACGCCTATCACATCAGCTGTAGAAAAAGAGGTTCTCTCACTGATCAGCTCTGCCAGTCCCCGTGCGTCTATCAATCCACGTTTGGTCACCATGGGAAAATATCTTGGTGATCGCTCACCGGCCATGCCGCCCGGTCTCTTGCCTACTACTTTGTATGAAACTGCCATTACTTTCCTCTGTTTATAGTGTAAAACTCCTTTGATTAAGGCCTAGTGCTAATAAAAAGACACGTAGCTTAATTAATTATAAAACGTACTTTAGTTAAAAATGATACGTGATTTAATGCTTCAATTACACTATGATTGAAAGAGTTTATGCTTAGGATAATGGTAGATGAAGGCCATGCGCGAGGCAACTTAGACTGTAGATTGATATAGTGTTTGGGTTTGTTGTTTTATTTCTTTAGTGCAAGTGTCTGTGCGACCCAGTCTGTGCGACCCAGTCTTTGCGAACCAGTCCACTTCTGCAAATGTTTCGCCCTCTCAGTCATCCCGTAGGGATTTTATCGCAAATCAAGATTATCGGCATCATTCCTCTTTAAGCATAGGATTCCTGCGGAATGACCTCTCTGTGGAGAAAGCACTTGATCTATAGTTTGTCCTTACTCACTAAATCATAGTCCCTTCAGGTGACTATGAATAGACTAAATTTCGCAATTGCAGTTATCCCGTAGGGATCTTATCGCAAATCAAGATTATCGGCATCATTGTTCTTTGAGCATAGGATTCCTGCGTAATAACCTCTCTGTGGAGAAAGTACTTGATCTGTAGTCTTTCCTTAGCTCACTAAATCAGAGTCTCTTTCAGGTGACTATGAATAGACTAAATTTCGCAATTGCAGTATCCTGTAGGGATCTTCTCACAAATCAAGATTATTGGCATCATTCCTCTTTAAGCATAGGATTCCTGCGGAATGACCTCTCTGTGGAGATAAGTCTTGATCTGTAGTCTTTCCTTAACTCACTAAATCAGAGTCCCTTTAGAGTGATTATGATTAGACTAAATTTCGACCTTGCAGTCATCCCCGTAGGGATCTTCTCGCAAATCAAGATTTTTGGCATCATTGCTCTTTGAGCATAGGATTCCTGCGGAATGACCTCTCTGTGGAGATAGATCTTGATCTGTAGTCTTTCCTTAGCTCACTAAATCAGAGTCCCTTTCAGGTGACTATGAGTAGAATAAATTTCGCCCTTACAGTCATCCCCGTAGGGATCTTATCGCAAAACAAGATTTTTGGCATCATTGTTCTTTGAGCATAGGATTCCTGCCGAATGACCTCTCTGTGGAGAAAGTACTTGATCTATAGTTTGTCCTTAGCTCACTAAATCATAGTCCCTTCAGGTGACTATGAATAGACTAAATTTCGCCCTTACAGTCATCCCGTAGTGATCTTGTCACATCGCAAATATCCACTTGTGCCATACTGAAAAGAAAGCCTGATGGGATTTGGATTATTAGTGTAGGGTTGTATTAGTTGGGGATTATTTTTCGAATTGATAGTGCCCTATTATTTTGTAATCAAATAACATATCTTCAATCACTTGTCCTGAACCAATGTTATGAATGACTAAAGGCGTTTGCCCATCGGCCGATTTCTTTCCTGACACGATTCCGATATGAGTTATTCCTCTTCCTAAATCCCAACAAACAATGTCTCCTGGTTGATAGTCCTTTGGGTTCCGTGAAATTCTTTTGGTTGTTCCATATCTAATGAAGAATGTCATGAGATTAGGAACGCGCCTGTGATCAATATTTTTATCAGGTCTTGTCAAACCCCAGTTCTTCGGATATTTATCAAAATTGACTAACATGTCTTCATGAACTTCCTTTTGCAAATCGATTCCAAGTTTTCGGTAAGCTCTTATTACTACATCAGTACAAACACCTTTATCTGATGGAACATCTCCATTTGGGTAATCAAGTCGAAAATATGATGGGTCATATTGAACTTTTTGCTCAGTTAAAGTCAATGCCGAATCTGAAAGTTCTTGGTAAAATTCGGCCTGACCGAATACTGAACTATATGTCAGTAAAAGAAATAATATGAAGTATAGATTTCGTCTTATATGTGCAAACATCACAATAAAGCTTTATCTGTTTTATTCGTTTTCTGTGACTTAATCGCCAGATAAACGATTCCAATCAAATGATATCTTTCAGATTCATCCAACAAACGAATACATCTAATCGAAAATTGCAGTAGCTCCTCCCTATATGGTCCAAGTGTCTATGCGACTGAGTCCTGGTAGGTGCCAAGTGCGGTTAAGACTTCAAAATTTCTCGACTTCTTTTTTTAAGCTCATTTTCTTTTCTCAACTCATATTGCCTTTAGTGCGAGCTTAAGATCAGAAATTAAATCTTCATGATTTTCCACTCCGACAGATAAACGAATAAGTCCCTCAGTAATTCCAATTTTTGCTTTCAGCTCCGGAGTTAAACCTACATGTGTCATCGTTGCTGGATGTTGAACCAAGCTTTCTGTACTACCTAAACTTACAGCCAATTTAATCAGCTTCAAATGATTCAAAAAACGAAAAGCTTCCTGTTCCTTTCCTATGATTACAAAAGCAATCATGGCTCCAGGAGAAGAATATTGTCTCTTGTATAATTCATACTTTTTTGATGATTCTTTTAAACAACCCAAATAATGTAATTTCAAGATCTTTGGATGCTCCCTTAAAAATTTGGCGATTTCTTGTGCATTCTTTGCCTGCTGTTCCATACGAACTTTTAGGGTTTCCAAACTTCGTAACAGCAACCAACAAGTATTTGGACTTGCCATATTGCCCAAGAAAGTGCGTAGTGTTTTTACCCTTTTCATTACATCAGCATTGCCCAAAGCTGCTCCAGCAATTAGATCACTATGCCCGCCTATATATTTTGTAGCAGAATAAATCACCAAGTCTGCTCCATGTCGTAGTGGACTTGACCAAAGAGGTCCCATGTAGGTGTTATCTGTAGCCAAATAAACTCGTTTTTCAATACTTCCAAAATGGTCAGCTATCTCTTTACACATTTGGATATCAATGATATCATTTGTTGGATTGGCCGGTGTTTCAATATAAATAAGGGATAATGCAGCTGCCTTGCCACTACCTTCAACCAACTCCATAATTTCTTCTTTACTTTGATCTGGTCGAAATCCGATGGAATGAACACCTAATTCTTTTAAGAAATAATTTATAAAATGGTCTGTTCCACCATAAACTGGCAAACTATAAAGTAGTAGGTCTCCAGGCTTTAAAAATTCAAGAAGCACGGTGCTTATCGCTGACATTCCGCTTTCAAAGACAGCACATTCTTCCGCCTTGTCCCATAAGCATAGACGGTCTTCTAAAATCTCCAAGTTGGGATTATTAATTCTGCTATAAATAAGCCCCAGTTCTTCGTTTTTCCCTCTTTCTCTTAATCCATAAGCTACTTCAAAAAATGCTTTTCCTTGTTCTGCTGTTTTAAAAGCAAAAGTAGAGGTCTGGAAAATTGGTGGTTTAATTGCACCTTCCGATAACTCAGGTTTATAACCATGGGTCATCATTAGACTTTCGGGGTGAAATATTGACTTCATTTTAAGGTATTTTATTTAATCTAAATAATAGCTAAAATACCTATTTCAGGAATTATGATTTATAATTACTAATGAATCAGTTATTATTCCTGTATTATTTACTATCAAAGGAATATCACTCAAATCAAAGTCTGTAAACTATTAAAATAAGGAAACATTCCTATGGCAAAATTAGACGCAATGGATAAACGGTTATTGGAGTTACTCCAAAATGATTCTAATGCAAACGTAAAAGAAATAGCTGCTCAATTAAATCTCACCAAAACGCCAATATATGATAGGATAAAAAGGTATAACAGAGAAGGTATTATCAAAAAGTATGTGGCAGTATTGGATACTAATAAAATCGAAAATTCAATCACTATTTTCTGCTCTGTTTCGCTTGAAAGTCAAAAGTTAGAGCAAATAGAAACTTTTAATAGAGCAGTTGAAAACATCTCGGAAGTAATTGAATGTTATTTAATGGGAGGAGCAAATGACTTCCTTTTAAAAGTCGTAGTAAAAGATTTGCAAGCTTATCATCAATTTTCTTCAGGCGTATTGGCTGCCTTACCCAATGTCTCTCAAATCAAAAGCACATTTGTCCTAAATGAAGTAAAGCGTTCAACTGTAATTCCTTTATTTTGATTTTCTTGTTAGAAGCTAACATCCGACTAAATTGAAAGAACTTTATTTGGTTTATTCGATTTCTTCGAACTCTCCTTTTGCGAAAAATTCTCCATCAGGTAAGACGTTTCAGTTTCATACAACAAACCAATACTTCTAAACAATAATTGAAATGTATTGTGTGAGAGGTGATCGGGAATCCTAGGTTTCTTTTGCAGGCATGGGCTTTTTTTATCGTCTGGCTAAGCATCTGGTTGTTTCCCTTTATGGCGCAAGTGTCGATGCGACCCAGTCCACTTGTGCTTCACTCAAAAGAAAGCGTGATGGAATTTGGAGTTCAAGAGGAGGGTTGTGCTGGAGGGTTTCTGATAATATAAAACTCAGAATAGGTACGTTTTACAAACACACACCAAGCCAAGACTAATAAACATATTGAGTAAAAGCACGGAAGTAATTTCCATGCTTGTTGATTATAAAGATCTTAGAAACTCTATGTAGACCTCTCCCCTCGCCTCTGCAAGATGATCAAACGCATAGAGCGAAATACCCATAACAACTAGACCAATGGCAACTCCTCTGACTAGTTCATTTTGCCAAAAAGCAACTACCAAAATCAATCCTATGATAAGTAGTACGAGCTCTACTATTTTAATGATCTTAAAGCTTTTCATTACTTTTTCCATCCTAGGAATTTCTTGGCTTTCGATGCTATCGGGTGCTTCAGAAAGAAAGGTGCCTACACGATCAATATCTGATGAAGTTCGGGCGATTACGCCCACACAGATAGCCAGTAGGAATAAGGACAATGGCAAAACAACATAGGCCAATCCCTTCAACTGCGGTTTCCCAGAGAACAGAAAATATATAGAGGTTGAAATACAGATGAGTGAGATCACCGCTCCGACGATGCATTGGAGTTTTTCTCCTTCAAAATACTTTACGATGTTATCCATTTGCTTTCGATTTGCTAATGCCAATAATAAGTAAAATCCCAAAGAAGTAATGTGAAGCGATAGCGGCTATCACCGTGGATTCAGCAAAAGAATTTCCGAAGATGCCTTCGTCTTTCATCACGATCCACATGACCCAATCCATGGTAGCACTTGCCATTTGGTAAAACGCAAGACCCTTTGCCACTCCGATGTGAGGATCTTTTCTGAATATCCAAGCCATGTAACCCATCGTTCCAAGCGACAATCCAATGAGCTTGGCAATCCAATGGCCATCCGCTCCAAGATTCCAACCGGTAGTTGCGGGGATAAGTGAAGGTGGTAACATCGCTGTAGCAAAATAGAGGAATTCTAAAATGGCGACTGCTGTGAATAGAAATTTCAAGTCAGTTAGTTTTTTCATGAGTATGCTATAGGTTAGAAATTCAAACATATGGCTTACATTTGAAACCTACAAGTATAGAGTATAGTCTATGCTTTGTATTTATTTTCACTATCTAAGATTTTGGTCATGTTAATAAGCGAATTGGCGAAGCGAACAGAGATAACCATCCATACCTTGAGATACTATGAAAACTACGGACTGTTCAGTGGGGCTACTGATCAAGCGGTGAAGACCAACAACTACAAACAATACGATGAAAGCCTAGTCGAGAAGATCCAATTGATAAAAGAAGCGAAAGAGATCGGATTCACCCTTTCCGAAATAAAGCATTTGCTTGAGGATTGGTTTGGAAACCAACTATCTCCCGAAAAGAAAATTGAAGTTTTGAATCTTAAAATAAAGGAGATTGAAACTAAAATCAGTCAATTCCAGCAAGTCAAAAAAATGCTCCTTGATGGAATTCAAGATGTGAAAGACGGCAAATGTTGATGCGATTTTCGTCATACTCATCACAACCACTCTATGCTCAAGTGTCTGTGCGACCCAGTCTGTGCGACCCAAACCGCTTGTGCCTTAATGAAAAAGGCCTGATAGGTTTTAGGGAGACGAGCAATACTTTAGATCGTCATTCCTGACGAAGCTTAGCGGAGTTCAGGAATCTCATGATGTTAGAGAAGATTCCGGCATTGCGCTCAGGTTTCTCCTTCGCTTCAGCCGGAATGACGAAAAGGAAAGGCGTACTTCAATAAATCTACAACCACTTCACCTTATCCTCTATTGGAGTCCTTGGTGGTGACACCTTAGGTGCATCGGCATAGCCCATGTAGAAAAGGCCAATGCATGACTCACCTTCCTCCAGAGTGTCAAACTCATCGAAATACATAAGCAAATCTGGTGTACTCCAATAAGCGCCTATGCCATAGGCTGATGCTGTCAGCCACATGTTCTGAACAGCCATCGCCACTGATGCTACCTCCTCCCACTCTGGCACACGCTCTTTTGGATCTTTTTGCATGCAAATCGCAATGATGGCGCCTGCTTTCTGAGGGTTCATTTTTAGCTTTTCGTATTTGGCTACAGAGAACGCTTCGCGAGGATTGAGCGAGCGGTATTTTTCTGCCATGAAGATACCAAAGTCCTTAAGTACCTCGCCTTTCATCACTTTGAAGCGCCATGGTTGGGTGAGCCTGTGAGAAGGTGCCCAATTGGCATTTTCTAGTATGTTTTTGATGATTTGATCTGGAATTATTGTTGACTTGTATTGCAGTGGATAGACTGCTCTCCTATTCCTGATTAAATCATGTACTTCTTCGATCTTCATGCCGCAAAACTACAATCCAGACTGAAGGGATTAAAAGATTTACCAACAAAAACTAAATAGGTTTTGCAGTTATTCTAAATGTCTGGGTTGCATCCATATGCAACCTCGAGCTGTTCATGAATTTATTGAATCATCGTGTGGATAAATTCGATTCAATAGTAACTTACGTATACACCAACCCCATTTGCCATGAAACGATTTTCCGTAATTTTCATCACTCTTCTTGTGATTTTAAATTCCTGCAGCGAGTCAGCAAAAGATTCAACTGATCAAAATGCATCTTTTGATACCTTCAAGGAAGAATTTCTGACTACTCTTTGGGAACAATACCCTGGATGGGCCTCATGGGCAGGACTGCATCAATATGACTCGGTGCTGGTTATCAGTTCGGATGAAACAAGACAACAACAGTTGAATGCTCTTGGCGAAATACAAACTAAACTTAAATCCTTTGAGCTTGATAAACTGAGTGACAATAATAAAATCGACTACTACCTCATAGATAATCTCATCGCATCAGAGCAGTGGAGCATTTCGGATTTTAAGTCGTACGAATGGAATGCCTCTGAATACAATATCGCTGATAGGGCATGGTCGATAATCAATGGAGATTATGCTGACCTTGATACACGACTGAAGATTCTTTCTCGTCTTTTGGAGCAGGTACCCTCTTACTATCAGGCAGGTAACAAAAATCTTAAGATCCCCACAATGGAGCACCTAGAGTTGGGAATCATGCAAAACAATGGTGGATTAGAAGTGCTGGGTGATGACTTACTAGATTCTATCGCCAGTTCTAGCTTGAGTGACGAAGAGAAACAAACCCTCCTCTCGCAAGTGGAAGCATCCAAAGCATCAATAAATAATTATGTTGCTAATCTCGAAAATATCAAATTGGAACTGAAAGATGATTTAGCGCGAAGTTCCCGAATTGGGAAAGAGTTGTTTTTTAAGAAATATGAATTAGAGATCAACTCGGACTACACGGCCGAAGATATCTACAACAAGGCATTGGCTGAAAAGGCTTCTTTGCATCGCCAAATGATTGTGATCGCAGACACGATTTGGGATGACTATCTAGCTGGAGTAGAAAAGCCAACAGATGAGATAGAAATGGTCAAAATGCTCATTGACAAGATCTCAGAGAAGCATGTGAGCAAGGAAGATTACTTTGGAGAAATCCAGCGTCAAATACCTATTCTAGCTGCATTTGTCACAGAACATGATTTATTGACGCAAGATCCAAGCAAACCACTGGTCGTAAGAGAAACACCTCCCTACATGCGTGGCAGTGGTGCCGGCGCATCTATAAGCAGCCCCGGCCCCTATCAGAAAGATGAAGACACTTATTACAATGTCACGCCGCTGGATGACTACACAGACGAAGAAGCAGAAAGCTATCTGAGAGAATACAATGAATATATTCTGCAGATATTGAACATCCACGAAGCGATACCAGGCCACTATACCCAGTTAGTATATGGCAATCAGTCCCCTAGTGTAATCAAATCCCTACTAGGCAATGGTGCAATGATAGAAGGCTGGGCAAACTACACAGAGCTAATGATGCTAGAAGAAGGCTATAACAACTCACCCGAAATGTGGCTGATGAGAAACAAATGGCATCTGCGTGGGGTAACCAATACGATATTGGATTACAGCTATCACGTGTTAGGAATTGACAAAGAAGAAGGAATGAAGCTCATGGTCACTGACGCTTTCCAGCAGCAAACAGAAGCATCCAACAAATGGCGAAGACTGACTCTTTCATCTGTGCAGTTGAGTTCGTATTTTACTGGGTTCACCCAGATCTATGAACTCAGAGAAGAGTTGAAAGCCATGCAAGGCGATCAATTCAACCTCAAGGAATTTCACGAAGCGTTTTTGAGCTATGGTAATGCACCTGTAAGACACATTCGTGAGCTGATGCTAAAGGATTGACATCACTGCAAAGATATTTCTGAGGTTGTATTGTGTAACTGATTAGCAGCGCTCATATTTTGGACTATCTAAGTGGTTATGATTGTTAGATAACATTTTCATGGGTTGATGCTTATATTTATCAAATGCCTGGTAAAAGACTCCTGAAGATCACGCTCACAACATTCTCAGTACTTTTTGTATCTGCAATAGCCCATGGGCAAGTGTTCACGGATAAGCAGACACGGTTTAGGTTTGCTCAGATGAATCTTGGCATAGATCTGGAATCCTCCTCGGGGGGACATACCTATTTTCAAACCAGCCAAGGAAATCTTGAAAGAATCAGTCTCACCAACCAATACAAACCAAGGATTGTCATTGGTGGGACACATTTTTGGGGTCATGCTGATTTCTTCATAGCCATACCACTAGGAAGTTCTGCCCAGGATTCGTTTGATCAGTCCATCTATTTTGAAAGGGGAGTAGAAACTGCCTTTAAGTATTACCCTTGGCGGATAGCTCATAACAAAGTGAGGCCTTACTTAGGCACTTCATTAACCCCTTTTTTCTTCGAACAGACGGACAATAGCCGTGTATTTGGTAATGGCCCAGAACTGAACCACACTTCCCTTCCTTTATTGGTAGGCTTTACTTTCAATAGAAAAAACCATTTAGTAGATATAGGCCTTGCGTGGAATTATGCCAATGAGCAATCCTATCAAATCAGCAGAACTACAAGTGTCAATATTCAAACACCTCCCTTATATTTCAATCTGTCCTATCGCTTCATGATAGAAACGACACTCAGTGCTGAGAAAGATTGGGAATCTGGCAGGACACAGGAAGTCACAGAACGATTGGCAGCCTCCAAAAAGCTCAGTGGCTGGTTTTTGGGCGCTGGAATGTCTTCCTCATTTTGGCTTGGCCAAAGCGACTATAACGTGATCAACCGACCATACATTGAGAACTATGGCACTTCTGTAATGCCAGATTTTTCACTCGGGTACTATTTGCACGATGCTGATGCACATTTTGCATTGGCTTATAGAAGTTATGGTATCTCCACCGATACTTATGGGGTCGCACAGACAGCAAGGCGCAAATCATTGGTGCTGGAAGGCGCCAAGTTTTTATTTGACTATCATGGGTTTGTGCCGTTTATTGGGCCAGCTCTAAGTTTAGAAAATTTACAATTCACTGAGAACTTCGAAAATCAGAGTGAGGTAAATCTCTCCGAGCAGAAGCTGTCATACGGCATTACCTTCGGGTGGGACATTCGTCCAAACAGGATACAAACCTTTCTGCTCAGAACTAATCTAAGATGGTTTCCTAGCCTTGCACTTGATGATCAAAACTATGCATCCGTTTCTTTCCGAAATATTGAGTTCAATTTTATCCAGTTGATTGTCTTTCCCAGCAGGATTTTTTGAAGAGATCAGCACAAAAGGGTGAATGCTAAACTAAGAGATCACATTTTAGCAGCAATAGCTACGATCTTCACGGCGAAACGTGGGAAGAGTCTTTTGAGATAATCGAAAACGAATGAATCTGGACCTATCCTAAGACGGGATCGGTCTTTTCTGATGCCTTTGATGATCAATCTAGCCGCCCTAGTCACACTGGTCATAGCTACCTTTTCGAAGTACTTCGCAGATTCCTCCTGCGTCATATCTTCTTTTGGGCCTTTGATGAACTTGCCATTCTTTACGATGTTGGTTCGTACACCTCCGGGGTAAATGGCCATCACTTTCACTGAAGTGCCACGCATTTCTTGCTGCAGCGTTTCGGTCAGTCCAGCTATCGCATATTTAGAGGTATTGTAAGAGCTTTGATTTGGAAAAGGAATGAGCGCATTCACACTGGAAACATTGGCAAGATTGGCTGATGGTCTTTTTAAAAGGTGAGGTAAAAAGGCCTTACTTCCATAAAACGCGCCCCAGAAGTTGATATCCATGATCATCTTGAAATCCTCGATAGAGCCATCCAAAAAGCTATCAGCTACAGAACGACCAGCATTGTTGATAACAATATCTACTTGCCCAAAGTGCGCAACTACAGCATCTGCATAAGCAAAGAATGCCGTCTGATCTGCAACATTCAGCTTATCTGTTTTGACCTTTATCTCAGCGTTGGAAATAAGTGCTACTGTTTGATTGAGCTCCTCCTCATTCACATCAGACAGAGCCAAGTGGCAGCGCTGAGCAGCCAGCTGTATCGCCAACTCTCTCCCAATCCCAGAGGCTGCTCCTGTTACTACTGCTACACTTCCATTGATGCTTTTCATAGTAGGCAAAGATTACTCAATTATTAGTAAAATGTTTTCAGCGATCGGTATTCAGTCCACAACACTTTTTAATATTGGAAAGTGGAAGTTAGCGAGAATGCATCAGCCCTAGGAGCTAGGCGAACAGCGATCGGCATAACATCCTACCTCCCCTTTTTGGCTATTCTCAAAAAATCGTTAATTTCAACCTACACTAAACATAACCCTACTATGACCACTCTAACTAAAGCCCCTACTTGGTATTGGATAATCTCCGCAATAGCCCTAATATGGAATGGACTTGGCGTAATGGCCTATATCACACAGGTCATGATGACGCCAGAAGCATTGGCAGTATTACCAGAAGCCGAACGCGCGCTTTATAATGATTTTCCTGCATGGTATACGGGCGCATTTGCAATTGCGGTATTCGGTGGTGTATTGGGATCTTTGGCACTTCTTCTCCGAAAAGCCTCAGCATTTATGCTTTTCATTATATCCTTCATAGGCCTAGCGGTGCAGATGTATTACAACCTAGTCATTAGTACCGCTATGGATGTGTATGGGCCCGAAGGTCTTATAATGCCGATAATGGTAGCAGCATTTGGTTTAGGGTTTATTTTCTTGGCAAAACTCGCTCAATCCAAAAATTGGATTGGCTGATTTAACAGTCAATCATTGGTAAATTGAATCATATAAAAGTTTAAACGCGACTATTTAAGTCAATGCATTATGCTCAAAAACCTTAATGCCTCGATTGTAGTTTAGAGCAGCATGTTGAAGTTACTTAAAGCATATTATCCATTGTTCCCAATCGTAGGAATGGGGGCATATTTGATTGTGTTCACCTTTGCTGCAAGTGCTTATCCTGGTGGTTCGGAGAACCTTCCCTATGCTCCAGGGTACAGCTTTTTTCACAATTTCCTGTGTGATGTGATGGATCCAATCACCAAAGGTGGGGTCTTCAATGGTGCAAGATTCATGGCCGTGGTTTCGCATATCATCCTCAGTTTCACAATGGTTTCTTTCTTTTATCTACTTCCGGAAATTTTTAATCATAAAAATAGGAATACCAAGTTGATAAGATTCTTTGGTATGCTTTCAATGTCAGTATTCGTCTTGATGTACACTTCTTACCATGACCATATCGTGACATTGACAGGCATCATTGGCACGTTTGCTATGATCCCACTAATGTTGGAATTGAAAAATTGCCCCAGTAAACTGCTGAATATATTGGCCTATTGGTGCTTCTTCCTGAGTGTGGTAGTGTTCTTTATATTTGAAACGAAACTTGGTTTCTACTATCTCCCTTTCCTTCAAAAAATCACCTTTATGTTTGATGCTACTTGGGTGATCTGGGTGAGTTTGATCGTATGGAAGAAGAATAGGGAAGCATCAGAAAAGCTGGAAATGGTTTACTAAAGCCCCATCAATTTGACAGCATTAGAGCAAGCCATCAATACTCGAATCCAAATGCCCGAATTGGTCAATATGATCAATGTCGATAATTCCAGCTTTGAAGAATGTATACGATTGGCTATTGCAGATAAAGATCCAACGAGCTGGCGTGCAGCTTGGGCACTTTTTCATAGTACCAAAAAAAGGGATTCAAGATTAACGCCATTTATCGATCAAATACTTGCTGTAATTCCACTTAAACATGACGGTCACCAGCGAGAACTGATCAAACTAGTCCTGAAAGTTCCTCTCAACGAAGAACAGGAAGGTGTACTCTTTGATTGCTGCATGTCTATTTGGGAAAAGGTGGGCAAAAGTCCTTCAGTGCGTTCTTTTGCATTCAACTTCATATTCTTAACAATTCAGAAATATAAGGAACTGAAAGGTGAGATTAAATTCCTCGTTCAAGAGGAATACATTTCACCGCTTTCGCCTGGCGTGAGGAAGGGTGTAGAGAAGAAAGTCAAGATCCTATTTGGCTAGATTTAATAGGTTGGTGAAGGGGCACTTTTTGTAAACACCTCTTTATTGGTCTATATTTAATTAATATGAAGCTATCACGATTACTCAAGGTTGTAATACCTCTTTATATTTTACCTTTAGTAGCATTTCTTGTTGCTAATGACACATGGAGAAACCAGACAGAATTATTCAAGCCAATAACTACCTCCTTACTATTTGTCTATTATCTTTTCTTAGAAAACTCGAATAAGCAATATCTAAAAGAGATAGCTATTTGCATTGGCTTCATGCCGCTGATATACCTCTTACCTACAAGCTGGCAACTTGATGGATTCTTTATGGGTCTACTTGCCGCGAGTGCAGGCTCACTTTACACACTCAGGTTCCTTAAGAAGCCGAATCGTAAGTCCATTATTGAAATTTTAAAACTAATTGCGGTCATATTATTTTGCCTCAGCTATGTGATTGCTCCTAAAGAATTTGTTGGCCCAGCCAATGTATCATTAGGCTTTGTTTACTTAACTACTCGAGTTTTACAATCACCAAATCAATCCAAAATCATGAGAAATTTACTTTCTGCTTTGCTCATTCTGGTCACAATCTTCTTTATTGTCTTCGCCAATATCAAGGCAAGTGAAGCGGAAAAACAGTCGGGGCTAGCTTATAAGAAGAATGAAATCGCTGAAGAGAAGACAGAAGAGCTGAAAGCATACAAAGAACATACAGACGCTAAACTAAATGCTCTTATGACAAGAATGGACTCTTTACAAATCCAACTTTTAGAATGCCAATCGGGAAGATAATGCATCGTTACTAATGTATTATCTTATCATCACATTCCTTTTGCTAATTGCTTGATATCAACTTTAATGAAACATAAACTCCCTTTTTTACTCTTAGCTATCATATTTTGGTCTTGCCAAAAACCAACACCACCTGAGGAAACTACAGTACGTCTAGCTGATAATATGGAGCTAGCCGAGATCTATGAAAATGATCAAAACGATCGTCGAACGGCAGAAATAGATTGGAGCATAGTGGGTGAAAGGGACGCTTTGCGCCAAGAGCGCGTCCATGAACTCCTAGATTCTGGTCTGGTAAAGTCCTCTAAGGATTATTACCATGCTGCGATGATCTTCCAGCATGGATGGGACTCTGTAGCATATGGCATGGCGGTGAAGCTTATGCGAAAATCCATAGAACTAGATAGCAACGCCAATAAATGGCTTTTAGCAGCAGCAATAGATCGCGATCTTTTAAGTAGAAATAAACCACAAATCTACGGTACTCAGTTTCGCAGGCAGAGTATGGATCAACCATGGGAACAATCCCCCATGGATACTACTCAAATCACAGATGCTGAACGGATCGAATATGGTGTGGAAACACTTGCTGAGCAAAAGGCGAAAGTGATCCGAATGAATCTCAAAAAACTTGATGAATTGACAAATAATGTGATGAGCGTAGATGAGATCATTTCGATTATTAAAAAGCAGCTCGAATCAAAACCTGTTTATGATTTTTCTGAAAGAGCAATCAATGGATTTGGTTATGATCTGATGGCAGGGGAAAAGTATGAGGATGCTTTGAAAATATTCCGACTCAACACTGAAATCTACCCCGAAGGCTTCAACACCTATGATAGCTATGGAGAATGTCTTTTGATTCTTGATCGGAAGGAAGAAGCAATTGCCGCGTATAAAAAATCACTGGAGCTAAACCCAGAAAATGACAATGCGAAGAAAGTGTTGGAGGAGCTTGAAGAGTGAAACTTGAACTTCCTTTAATCTTCTTTAATTGACAACTAAATATGAGTGGCTTGTGTCTAATTGAAAAACTCAAAGAATTGTAACATGCCCAAGTACATTGTAATCGTTATTTTCGCCCTAGCCTCCCTTAGCTGTGAAGATGATATCTCCAAATTACCAGTTGAATCCTTGTCCGGTTCATACAGCGGCATATTTGGTAAAGCTCATCCGCAGATAAAGTATAAAGCTTCAGATGTATCCTTGACTTTTGAGGGAAATATCTTCTATGGTCAAGGTGAGTTTATAGACTATCCTTCCATCTGTAGAGGGTCCTTTTCTATTTCTGGGGATAGCATTGTTTTTGTTGATTCGTGTGCAAGGACAGCAGATAGGGTTTGGGAAAACATCCTTTCGGGCAGTTTTCATCTTGAGCAAAAAGGAGAGGAGATTCGTTTTTCACGCCAAAGAGGCGAGACGACTGATACGTACATTCTCACGAGAGACGAGGTTATATCGCACAACTAACAATTGGAAGAAAACAAGTCTCACCTCCGCCTTTGCACGCTCATATTTAGACCTTCCCAAAACTTATCCCCTCCTCCTATCTTTTAGCGAATAAATACTTGAACTTTGCAGTGTCCTGATTCACCGATGGATCTCGCTCAAATCACTTTATGCTCAACTTCGCTTCAAGCAACCTTCACCCCGACATTATACAGGCACTGGCCGACCAAAAACTAGAAAGACCTACTGAAATCCAAGCGAAAGCAATTCCAATTTTACTAACCCACGAAGGTGATTTCATCGGCCGCTCATCAACAGGCACAGGCAAAACATACGCTTATGGTGCATCTCTCCTTTCAAGAATAGATGTGAGCAAAGGCATTGTCCAAGCAGTAATCCTTGTCCCTACAAGAGAGCTTTCAGAACAGATAGGTAATGAATTGAAGGGCCTTGGGAAAAACATGGAAGGTCTGAAAATAGAAGCAATCTATGGTGGTGTTTCACTGAAGTCGCAAATACATGAACTGAGCAACGGCACGCAAGTGATCGTGGCTACACCTGGACGTTTGATGGATTTGGTACAGCGCAAAGTGGTACACTTGGCTGATATCAAATATGTGATCATGGATGAGGCGGACGAAATGATATCTGGCTTCCGCACAGATATGGATAAAATTTTGGCTACAGCCAATCGTACTTATGGCACATGGCTTTTCTCAGCTACGCTACCCGATGAATTGAACGCTATCACTAAAACCTATCTTACGAAGGATTTGGTAAAAGTGATGGTAGACGAAGCAAAATCCACTAACAAAGGCATTGAGCATTTCTACGTAGAGCTGGTAGCAGAGGAGAAACTCAATGTATTGCTACACTTTCTAAAAAACTCAAAAGAGAAAAAAGGTATCCTTTTTTGCCGTACCAAATCTGGTGTGCAGAAGCTTTTCAAACAGCTTTCTGCTAATAAAATTAAGAGTGGAGCCATTCATGGTGATTTGCCGCAAGGCCTTCGCAATAAGGTAATGGAGCAATTTCGCGAGGGTCACATTGATTACCTCATAGCTACGGATGTTGCCTCCAGAGGTGTAGATATTGAGAATGTGGGTTTGGTCCTGCAGTATCACTTAGCTGATACTTCTGAGGCATACACACACAGAAGCGGTCGTACATCCCGTGCAGGCAAAACTGGCAAGAGCATCACGTTTATTTTCCCTGAGGAGCGTGAGAAAATGCAGACGCTGATGGACGAAATCAAAGTGAAAATCCACGCTGTTCCAGTGCCATCAGATAAAGATCAAATGATCAGCAAAGCCATACTTTGGGCCAACAAAATAGCCAAAGCCAAACCTCTTGGTGAAAAGTTGGACGAGCGCACCAAGGAGGAGTTCAAAGCGCAGCTGAGCCATATGTCTAAAGGCGAGATCCTTGAAAAACTGCTCGCAACTTACCTTTACGATCTAGAAGGACATTAAAAAAAGACAATGGGTCAGAAGAAAAAAGGCAAAGCCATCTCAAGCATTCATCCACGCAACAAGCATACAGGAAGGTATGATTTTGCTGCATTGATAGCTTGCGAACCTGCGCTTGCGCCTTTGGTTAGACCAAATCTTCATGGTGATGATTCTATAGACTTTGCTGACCCTTTGGGTGTGAAAACGCTCAATAAAGCCTTACTCAAACTTCATTACAAAATAGATTATTGGGAAATCCCTGAAAACTATCTCTGTCCACCAATCCCAGGAAGAGCGGATTACATCCATCACATGGCTGATTGGCTTTGCACCCACAACTTTGGCAAAATCCCAACAGGACCTAAAATCACTTGTTTGGATATTGGCGTGGGATCGTCTTTGATTTACCCAATCATAGGCACTACTGAATACAATTGGAAATTCGTTGGGACGGACATTGACCCTGTTTCCATTGGTGCCTCCCAAGCTATCATCGATAAGAATCCTAACCTAGAGCAAAAGGTAGAGCTGAGAACTCAAGAAAACCCCAAAGACATCCTCTATGGTGCCATCAACAAAGATGAGCATTACGATCTCGCTATTTGTAATCCACCTTTTCACAACTCTGCAGCGGAAGCACAAACTGGAAGCAATCGAAAAGTAAAAAACCTTACTGGCAAGAAGCAGACTGATGCCACTTTAAATTTTGCTGGGCAACCCATTGAACTCTGGTGCGACGGTGGTGAAAGCAAATTCATTGCAAAATATATCACCGAGAGCAAGAAGTTTGGAAGCTCATGCTTTTGGTTCTCTTCATTGGTAGCTAAACAGACGCATCTCAACGCCATTTATAAGGCGCTTGAAAATGCGCAAGCGACTCAGATACATACCATTCCAATGGGACAAGGAAACAAAACAAGCAGGATCGTTACTTGGACTTTTCTAACAAAGGCTCAACAGCAAAATTGGAAAGAAACACGCTGGGGTGCAGCCAAAAAAATAGTGACTGATTAGCATTTATTTCCTCACTTTATTGCCATTCATTATTTTTCAATTTAGCCGAGGGTTGAATGGTAGCTTGTCAAGCCTAGACAAATATTCATAAATTTTCACGTTCAACAATAAATTCCCCCATTCGGACATTATTGTGCATTTAAACCTGATATTTTTGGATATTTTTAAGAATCCAAAAGCCATTTTAGTCTGCTCTTGTTCAAAATTAATATTTGTAAATAACTCATTCATTTCCATTTTTTTTCAAATGAAATCTTCCCAATTATCGTTTTTCATCATTGCATTATTTCCTTTTTATATTAAAAGTGCTTTATCTAAATCTCAAAGATAAATCTGATGACAAACATGCCTTATTTCACTAAATCATGGTATCTAGAGGCAGGACTTACTAAGAATACGCCTATTCAAGAAAGACATAAAGTCTACTTCTTGAATAGAGTCCTCATCTTTTGTGCTGCTATGGGTATTTCATTGATTATCATAGATTTATTCACTGGACTTTATGCCAATGCGATAACCAATTTCATACTTATACTTGTTTATCTACCACTTTTTCAATTACACCATCAACAAAGGTATTTTCTTGTTAGAAATGCCTTTTTTGTCATCATAATGCTATTCATAGCTTACTTTTCGATCGGTGCCTTTCACCAAGGCAGGTGGACAGAAACTGAGATTATTTTATTCGGAGTATTTGCTGGCTCATTTTTCTTGTATAATGGTAGATCTAGAAAAATGATCCTAATATTAGTCGTGACGGTGTATTTTGGATTAACAGCATATAAATTCTACTATCTCCAGCAGAATTTCGATAACAACTTTTTTCTTACGATTCTGAATATTTCCATCGCCCTATGTTCAGTCGCATTTTTCATGTCAATGTTTGAGAAAGAACTCAGGAAAAGTATTGACAGCATTGTAGAACTCAACCTGGATTTAAGTCATCAAAGAGATCTTTTGGAGGTCAGCGAATCAGAATTAAAAGAAATAAACAAAACCAACAAAAAGCTTTTCAGTATCGTAGCCCATGATCTACGAAATCCATTGAACCAAATGTTTGGATTGGTAGAGTTGTGCGATAGTAAGGACATTACTGAGATAGAATTATCCAATTTGAAATCAAGGACTAAGGAGAATCTCAACAATGTGGTCAGTACAATGGATAATGTGTTGATTTGGGCCAAATCACATCTAGATGGTTTTATACCCAACATAAAAGAACTGGAGTTGTATCAACTTTGCCTGTTGATTTCTAATCAATTTTCAGAAATAGCCACAAACAAAAAGTTGAAACTGAAAGTAGAGTTCGACCCTAATATCCATATTAAATCTGATGAAACACTTTTGAATATTGTGATAAGAAACATTGTCAACAATGCTATAAAATACTCCAAAAGCGGAGGGGAGATAACCATAAATGCTTCAGTAGTTGAGGATGAGGTTTGCTTAGAAATTAATGATAATGGTTTGGGATTCAAGCAAGAGACCATTGACTCCATTACCAAAGGTGAGTTCGTATATTCTCAAAAAGGAACTGAAAATGAACCAGGAACAGGTCTTGGTCTAAATCTAAGTGCAGAAATGCTCAAAGCGATTAATAGTAGATTGATAATAAATAGCAAAGAGCATGAAGGAAGCACTGTTGCGATATACCTTCCTTCAGCAGAGGAAAATAAAAATTCAGAATTCTCGCCTATTTAAGTCGTTCTGGTTCGCTTTTTCATTTTAGCAATTCTATCCTGATAATACTCCTTCAGTTCGTGGATAAAAGTATATGGATCTTCGTAAGTAGTCAAGATTCTATAAGTATTTCGCTTTTTGGCCTTCTTCAATTCCTCCGCAAGTTTCTCGATTTCCATTTTCCAAAAATCAACAGATGCCGCTTCTTGCTTTGCAGAACTTCGAGCATTTTTGATTGACATCACACCTCCAGCCAAGATATGGGCATGAAAAATCACCATAGCCGCTAGATCGGCTTGCTTGTAAATCTCTATAAGCCGTGTGGTAGCCTCAGTAGCCAAATCCAACTTTTCCTCCTCCATAGAAAACTTATCAGGATGCACATGGAGCATCGCTTCGCGATAGAGCCTCTTTAGTTCTTTGGTGTCATCCGGATCTAAAACAGGAGCCTTTTGAGTTGATTGAGATTTGACCAATCCAGTTGGTTCTTTGTAGTTTTTGCCCTTCTTTTTTTGCTCTAAGCGCCTTTCCTTCTTCTCCTTTTTTTGCTGTTTGTACAGCGCAGACAATTCCTGCTCCGCTATGATTTCATTGCTCAATGCAGCCCTGAGCTTAGCTTCAAAAGCATGTGTTACATTATTGATTTGCTCAAGTTCAGCTTGCATTACAGCATGCTTCGCTCGCAGATCATCAACCAACGGCTCTTCTACTTTTATGACCTTGTCATTGCCTTGCATGGTGCAAAGTTAAGTTGGGTACGTGTATGGCTTTATTATTCTTATCTAAGAACAAATAATTACTTTGCTAATTGTGAAATATCAAACTTCTCTCTGGCAATAGATTCCAGATTTGATTCCAGATACTTCAAAAACGCAGCAGCTACTGGTGAATGGCGTTTACCCTTTGGCCAAATGAGAGACCATGTGGTTTCTATGGGAAGTCCCTTCACAGATACGATATGGAGCTCTCCGTTTTGCAGCTCACTTTTGATCCCAATCAAAGGCATAATACTGTAACCAAGCCCCGCTAGTACCGCCTGCTTCACCGCCTCATTGGAAGTAAGCTCCATGCGCTTAGAAACGGTCAGATTATGCGAAGAAATAAACTTTTCCATCGTCTGTCGTGTACCAGAACCAGGCTCACGAAAGATCAGCGGTAGGTCCTTGAAAATATCACTCACTGTGGCCTTCTTATTGAAATTCGGTACCTTACTACCAACCAGATGAAGTCTATTTTGGAGCAAATCCAGACGATCTACATTCAATCCATCTGGTATCACAGAAACCAAAGAAAAGTCCACCTCATTCTGAGCTAAGGTCTCCAGTACCGTACTCTTATTGGTTACGTCCATGATCAGCTCGATACCAGCATGCTCATTCAAGAAATCTGCAAGAAAAAATGGCATCACATACTTGCCCGTGGAAACTATAGAGAGCTTCAGCCTACCAGATAGCTGCCCTTTGAATGCTAAGGTCTTGTACTTAATGGCATCCACTTGATTGAGAATGTTTTCGGCCGCTTCAGCGATTTCTTTTCCGAAATCTGTCACATAAACTTTCCTACTGACCACCTCTATCAAGGGTATGTCAAACTGATCTTGAAAATTTTTAAGCTGTATAGATACCGCTGGCTGTGTTAAATGCAAAGCTTCTGATGCCTTGGTAACACTCTGATATTGAGTGACCTTAAGGAATATCTGGAGTTGATTGAGTGTATAGTTCATTAGTATTATTAATGTTTAAGATAATAAATATAAATTAAAATTTATGAATTAATCAATACAGATTTGCATCGAAATCAAACCTTAAGAGCATGAAAAATCTGACAGACACTCAAACATTAGGTACTGAAACTACTATTAAAAAAGCTGATGTTCACGAGTACACACTTATTGATGGTGATTTCGACTTGGAAGAGTCGAGAGAGATCCTAATGAATCTACTCAATTCCAAAATCAAATTTCACAATCAACGAATATTTGGAATGACCGTGAGAAGTGGAGACAAAGATATTAAATCAGAGAAGCGAATATTAGAGCTCTCTCAAACCATCAACAATCTGAAAGCGATGCTTGACTCGTTGGAAAGTGATACTGAGCTAAGAATTGACGCGAATATCAAAGTGACTATCAAATAGGTAGAATAACTACGAATAGCAGGCAGCACTTGCCGAAGCACGCCTGCTACTCTCACTTTCACAGCGATTACCTAAAACAATTACCAACCAAACAATTCAATTTTTCACAAGGACTAAAAATGATGCAGATTTCTACAGACAATTTCCTTTCTATGATCACTTTAATTGGTGCAGTGGCATTCACGCTCACAGCATTGATCTCCTGGTTTCAGCCAGGCATGAGACCCACACTCGTAAAAAGGATCAGTATAGCCTCCGCAGCGATCAGTATTCCCATTGCTATCCTAGGAGGTTTTTTTGTGTTCGCATATGGGCCTTTGCAAAGCAGCACTATCGGTTATACTGGCTTAGGGTTAAGTCTTCGATTGGATAGTGTAAGCATGATTATCCTCACCATGATCGCCCTGCTTGGCTTCATTGTTGTAAAGTTCAGCCTCAACTACCTAGATGGTGACGCTAGACAAGGTGCGTTCCTTGGGAGAATAGCTGCAGCTATTGCTTCGGTACAATTGCTTGTACTTGCTGGCAATCTAGGTCTGATCCTAGCGGCATGGGTACTTACTAGTATTTCTCTACATAGACTTTTACTTTTCTATCCTGACAGACCAGGTGCTATCATCGTAGCAAGAAAAAAATTCATCGTCGCTAGATTGAGCGATGCTTGTCTTGCTCTTGCTGTAGTCATGCTCTACCAGCAGTTTGGAACCGGTGACCTTACGATCATCTTTGAGGCAATCAAGCAAAACGCCATAGCCGGGAGCCCATTCATGGGAATAGAGACTGCCGCCATATTCATCGCACTTGCAGCGGTATTCAAATCTGCCCTCTTCCCTACTCATGGCTGGCTAGTAGAAGTAATGGAAACTCCTACCCCTGTATCGGCATTACTTCATGCAGGTTTACTAAATGCTGGTCCATTTTTGATCATGAGACTGGCCTTTATCATGGAAGTGAGTAGCTACGCTACTTATATTTTGGTCATCATGGGAGCCTTCACTGCTCTATTTGCATCCGTAGTATATCTTACACAAACGAGCATTAAGACAGCTTTGAGCTACTCAAGTATTGCCCACATGGGATTCAGCTTGATGATGTGCGGTCTTGGACTCTACCCTGCGGCCATTCTTCACCTTGTAGCACACTCCTTCTACAAAGCACATTCCTTCTTGTCTTCTGGTAGTGTGATAGATCTAATTAAAATTGCTCGACTAGGGGCACCAGTGAGAATAGGAAGCCCATTGAGAATTCTAGTAGCAATAGCCCTATCAATCGGCGTATTCATCGGAGGCTCTATGGTTGTAGGTGTTGATCCAAAAGGCGAATTTTCGCTCCTTATCATTGGCACGATACTCACGCTAGGGATATCGAGAATATTCGTAAATGCCTTGGATTCAAAAGCCAATCTAAAATTGATCGGCCAAGCACTACTAATGGTCATGGGAGTTAGCACCGCATTTTTCTTGCTAGAAACTGGCGCTCACTACTTGGTAGCCACAGCAGTACCAGCTACTATGCCTTCTAGCTTATTTGAAATCGTCCTGATCAGCATCATCTTCTTCGCCTTCCTAGCGACGGTGATCGTGCAAATGTTAGCACCATTTATTACTAAAAAACCAGCACACATCGCTTTGGCCATTCACTTGAAAAACGGACTATATGCAAATGCGATTTTTGACAGAATCATAGGATCATGGAGCAATCAAGTCTCTCCTACACCTTTGATAGAGAACCAGACGACAGAGTTGGAAACCTTTCCACAGACAGCTCAAGCATAAATTTATAAATGAATCTAACGCTTAAAAAAGACCTTCCTAATACATCAAACCAAAAGAAAATGAAAAGCCAATTAGACCCAGTAAAGTCACCAAATCAGCTTTCAGAGACCATCCAAAAGGTCTGCAGTAAAATAGCACCTGTATGGCCGCTCCAGAGTTTTGTGGCGGTGAACCCTTACCTCGGGATGATCGACAAAGGATTCAACGATGTAGCTCAAGATCTGGATCTCTTGGGTGATATGTCTATGACCTTGCCAGTGTCTTATTATCTTGACAAACTGGAAGAGGGAAGCTTGAAGCTTGAAGATCTGGAGGAAATCCTTACGGAAAAGCAAATAGCACAGAAAGATGGAAAAGAGTTCATTGCCAATATCAAGCAAAACCAAGAGGGTGAGGATCGTATTATTAACGTACTCACTGTAGGAGACACAGCAAGCCTAATGTCGCCAACTGATTGGAACAGGTTCATGATGTCTAGAGTATCTTCATGGTCTGCGTCCTATTTTGATATTGGACAAGCCACTTGGAAAGCAACTTTCGAAAAAGAATCCATCTTCCTAGCTTGGAAATATGAATCCTCTATCGATAAGACCACTGAGCTTACAGGTTTGAAAGGATTCAGAAAACTAGTAGCTGATCTACCTGAAAACGCCACAGAAGCTATTGCTCAATCTCTTTCAATACTAGAAGTATCTGAAGAGCTCACCTCATGGTATCTTCATGGACTACTTAGAAGAATAGGTGGCTGGTCAGCTTACGCAGCACAGCTAGACTGGGATTTGAAATTGGCTGGGAAAGAGGGCGGCAAATTGGAAGAATTTCTAGCCATTCTCATCTCTTGGGAGGCTTGCCTCTACCAAAGTTTGGCAAGTGAGGAATTGGAGCAAAAGTGGAAAGAGACCAAATTCAATCAGCTAAAGCTTGAAGGCCAGCACGATGTGAACCAATACCTTGTGCAGAAACTCATCTTGCAGGAGGCCTTTGATCGCAGCGCACAAAAAGCACTCATCCAAAAGTTTAAAAACAAACAACCAGAAATCGTCAAAACCAAGCCAAAAGTGCAAGCGGTCTTCTGTATAGACGTGAGATCAGAGGTTTACAGACGAAATTTGGAAGCAGCGGATAGCCAAATAGAAACGATAGGCTTTGCAGGATTTTTCGGATTCCCTATCCAGCACACACCACTAGCACACAATCATGGTGATGCACAATGTCCTGTGCTTTTAAGTCCTGGTGCTACGATCCAAGAGCATCTACCAAACACAAACGACCAAAAGGAAGCAACAGAAAAAAGATTGCTAACCCACCAAGTCAAATACCTTTGGAAAGCCTTTAAATCAGGTGCGGTTACTTGCTTCAGCTTTGTAAGTGCGACGGGACTGTCCTATCTACCGAAACTCTTCACGGATAGTTTTGGGATCACCAGACCAGTGCCAAATCCAAAGACTTACGGACTAACCGAGGAGCAAAACAAAAACAAAGCGGTAAACCTAGATGTAACCGAGCATGCAGAGGGTGTCTCAGGACTTTCTCTGGAGCAACGAGTGACGATGGGTAGAAATGCGCTCAGAGCTATGTCGCTCACGGATAACTTCGCAGATATGGTAATGATCGTGGGTCATGGATCTACGAGCGTCAATAACCCGCACGCTAGTGGTCTAGACTGTGGAGCTTGCGGCGGACAAAGCGGTGAACCAAATGCCAAAGTAGCAGCAGCAGTACTGAACGACACAAACGTAAGAGCCGAGTTGGCAGCAACTGGACTCAACATACCTGAACGAGTACGCTTCCTAGCTTGTCTGCATGATACGACTTCTGATGACATCACGGTGTATAACGAAAGCCAAATACCAGCCGATAGACTAGCAGAACTGGAGGACATCAAAAAATCACTCGCTCTTGCAAGTGCATCTAGTAGAATTGAGCGTGCCTTGAGAATGCCAAAAGCATCAGCCAACCAGCTCCACGAAGCAATGCGCGGAAGAGCAACAGACTGGTCACAGATAAGACCAGAATGGGGACTTGCAGGATGCTCAGCCTTCGTAGTAGCGCCACGTGAGCACAGCAAGCAGGTAGACCTTGGCGGTAAATCTTTCTTGCACAACTACGACTGGAAAAAAGATACCGAATTTGGAATACTGGAGGTGATCATGACTGCACCGATGATAGTGACCAGCTGGATCAACTTGCAGTACTACGCCTCTACGGTGGACAACAAAAACTTCGGGTCTGGCAACAAAACCCTCCACAACGTGACTGCTGGAATAGGTGTAATCGAAGGCTACTCTGGAGACCTGCGTGTAGGACTACCGATGCAGTCAGTTCATGACGGAGAGAACTTTCAACACGATCCTTTGAGACTCAATGTAGTAATCGAAGCACCTACTGAAGCCATCAACCAAGTAATAGCCAAGCACCCAATGGTACGCAACCTTGTCGACAACCAATGGATCTACCTCATGGCAATGAACGACGAAGGTCAAATCGCCCAGCGTTACACAGGCAACCAGACTTGGGAGGCTGTCTGAGGATTAGCTTACTAATCACCCTTTTAGGGAAAATAATACAAAGGTCCAGACTGACGTCTGGATCTTTTATTTGGGGTATACTTTAGTCCACGATATACACTTAACGCGTTTTTATAGGTGTAAAGCGGTTATAAATGGGGTAATCTGTTATACTAAGTTGTTAGCACCAAATATATTCAGGGTAGTATTTTTAGAAATCACAAATAAAAGTAAATTGCAAAGCAGTGAATCACAACTAACTTAACCGCTCATGAAAAAGCTAATTCTCCTTCTTTCATTTTTGATTTTTAACATCAGTATCTCTTATTCTCAAGATTGGGTTAATTTATTAAAAAAGGATCTTGTCAAAATCGAAAGTGGAAAATTCAAATCTGTAGATTATACTCTTCTATCTTTTCCTAACGGCAGCTCACTTCAAATTCAATCATATGCCGAAGCTCCTGCCGATGGAACCATAAGCCGAGACAATTTTGTGAGTGTTTTTGCAGTTGTTCAAGCTGAATTGATAAATTCAATGACATCTGAAGCGGGCATCAATGAAGATAACTTTAAGACGAAGACTATAGATGAACTTATAGGGAACCCCGATATAATTATTAATTGCTACATGACTAAAGCAGGTATACAAATTGAATTTAAAACGGAGGGGGGAGGAACCAATAGAATTACCCAAAGATGGGAGGATATGTTTCAATAATTCCTTTTTATCAACTCAATGAACCAAATGACACCATGAAAACTAAACACGTAATTGTCATTACAACAATCTTGATTTTGGCTACTCAATGTGGTTCCAGAGAACAAACCTTAATAAATGATGCACTTGCTTCATTTGAAAAGAATTTAGTTGTAATTGAAGGCGGCTCTCGAAAATGCGAGTCAAAAAATGTGTACTTAGTTGATCTTGACAACAATTCTACTCAAGATGCAATTGTCCATTTTTATTGGGAATTAACAGATGGTGGAAATCTAGGTGGTTCTGGATTTGCTCTTTTCCTAAATAATGGTAACGAATTACAATTCAAGGGAACACAGGATAACGCATTAAATTTTTCACCGAAGGTTGTTATCGGTAACGAATTAGTGGGAGAAATGAAGGAGTATGGTCCGGATGACCCTAGATGTTGCCCCTCTCAAATTTCCTCTGCCAATTTAATTCTTGAAAATGGCAAGTTGATAATTTCTAAAAAGTAGACCCCCCAGCACCCAGCACTCGCTCGGCTGTGCCGAGTGAGTAATATCCCAAGGGCATTGTGCCCAAAATCACTAAGCAAGAGGCGTGATGATACCCAAATTATCACGACAAGACAATTTGCTAATACAGCGGAGATCAGATATTTTTATTGGGATTTGAAAAGTTTGGCTTAGGGATTTTTACTGGTACGAGCTCTTCAAGAAACTTCAATTATCGAATACTATGAAAAACCTTAATATCTACTATTGGATCTCTATCGGCCTTGTCCTCTTTTTTCTTGTCCCTGGTTCTATTATGAACCTTATGCAAACAGATGATTGGGTCCAGGTTTTTAATGACTTAGGCTACCCCCAATATCTCCTACCTTTCCTTGGGGTTGCTAAACTATCGGCTTGTGTTGTCTTGATTCTACCCTATTTTAAGCGACTGAAAGAATGGGCCTATGCCGGACTATTTTTCGATCTAGTGGGAGCCACTTATTCTGGACTCATGGTAAGTGGATTCGTGCCCCCTATGATTATCATGTTCATAGCTATTGCTGTACTATTGGGCTCCTATTGGCTATGGCTTAAGAAATCCGAGCAGCTTTAGGTAGTATTGAAGAAAGAGATAATTGATCTTCTATTCTGAATAGTTTTTAGCAAGAGCGCATTAAAACCAAAACGTGTTGAGCATTCAGCGATTTGTGTTAATCTACCTCAGAGCATTTTAATATTTTTGTGAAATGAGCCAGCAGATTCTCCATTCAAAATCAATTGCTGAAATTAGGTCAGTATTTGGGTTAGGGAAACCTACACATCCATTGATTACCATCTTAGACACTCAGAAACTTGCTTATGGAGAAGAAACCGTAGGAAATAGATTCTCTTCAGACTTGTACTGTATCGCACTGAAAGATTCAAGCTGTGGCATTGATTACGGTCGTAATTCATACGATTTTGATGACGGTGTATTGATTTTTACTGCACCCCAACAAGTGATAACCGTCAAGAAACCACAAGCATTGAATCAAGTAAAAGGATGGATGCTATACTTTCATCCAGATCTTATCAGAAATACAACCCTTGGTTCAAAAATTGACGCTTACAACTTCTTTAATTACGAAGTTCATGAAGCCTTACATCTTTCCGAAAGTGAGCAAAACACCCTCGATCAAATTGTTCAATTGATTCAAGACGAAATCAAGGAGCGAATAGACAATCACAGTCAACAAGTACTCGTATCGAATATTGAACTACTACTCAATTATAGCAAGCGATTTTACGAAAGGCAGTTTAATACGCGTTCAGCAAGCAATATAGATGTGGTTTCTAAAGTAGAAACATTACTAAAAAACTATTATTCTGACAACCAACTCATTGAAAAAGGCCAGCCGAGGATTCAATATTTAGCAGACCATTGTCATTTATCGGCTAGTTATTTGAGTGACCTGCTTGCCAAAGAAACCGGGCGTTCTGCAAAAGACCATATCAATGAATTTCTAATAGAGAAAGGCAAACATTTACTATTAAGCTCAACCGATTCAATAAGCGGAATTGCATATTCACTTGGTTTCAATTATCCTCACTATTTTGGAAGACTTTTCAAACAGAGGACAGGCAAAACCCCTCAAGAATACAGGCAACAGAACTAAATTATGCAAATAAAAAAAAGATACTCCTTCATTGAATTGGCCACTTGGACACGATTCGAAACCTTTTTGTTTTTAATTATTGCCATAGCTTGGGTCGCAATATATTATTTTTTTGAAATCGAATGGTTGAGAATACCATGGACTCCCCTTGCGTTAATAGGTACAGCCGTTGCTTTTGTTATTGGGTTTCAAAACAACTCCGCCTATGGTAGAATTTGGGAAGCCAGAATGATCTGGGGAGGAATCGTAAATACTTCCAGAACTTTTGGTGTCTATATACAAGATATGTTAACCAATGAGTACGCAAAAACACCATTTACCAAAGAAGAAATTCAGACTGAAATAAAAACGCTCACCTATAGACATATTGCATGGATGACCGCATTAAGGCATCAAATGAGAATGCCAAAACCATGGGAAACCGTACTAAATCATAAAACCAATGTTGAATGGGATATAAGACCTCCGGAGCGTGAATCAACATTAGAAAAAGACCTAAAACCCTATATTTCAGAAAGTGATTTTAACTACGCGATGAGTAAGGAAAACAAACCAACAGCTTTGTTGTATCTGCAATCACATCATTTAAGAGATTTAAAGGAAAAAGGGCTTATTTGGGAGTTTTCATTTTTAGAATTAGAAAATCTGGTCCAAGAATTATTTTCGCAACAAGGAAAAAGTGAACGTATTAAAAACTTCCCTTATCCAAGACAATTTGCTACCCTCAATCATTATTTCATGTGGCTTTTTGTTCTTCTTCTTCCGCTTGGATTAATGCCTCAGTTCATGGAATTAGGACAGGAAATCACGGCCAATCAACCTATTATAAGTCGGATTTTTGTTTGGTTTAGCATTCCTTTTTATGTCATAGTGGCATGGATTTTTCATACCATGGAGAGAATTGGAAGAACTGGTGAAAATCCGTTTGAAGGTACTTCTAACGATGTGCCTATTTCCACCATTGCAAGAGGTATTGAAATTGACCTACGCCAAAATTTAGGGGAATCAAAAGAAGAAATTCCTCAACCATATGATGTTAAATATGATACGCAATTTTAGGAGATTGATGGATTCTGCGATTTGTGTTTAACCTTCCTTTTTTCGTGTTAACCGAACCCTCCTAATCATCAGATATTTGTTTCATCAATTCATTAAATAACACAGAAGATGAAACATAAAATTTTAGTAACAGGAGCAAGTGGAGCTTTTGGCAGTTTGACTTGTATTCAATTAGCAGAAAACGGACATCAGGTAGTTGGCACCATGCGTTCTCTGCAAGGAAAAAATGAAGCCATCATTAATGAATTAAAATCAAAAGGTGTGGCACTCGTGGAAATGGATGTCACCAATGAAGAAAGTGTTAATTCAGGTGTAAGTTCAGCCATAGAGATCATGGGAGGTTTGGATACTGTATTCAACAATGCAGGTATCGGAGCAAATGGAATCCTTGAATGTTTTACTGCTGATGATATTCAGAGCATGTTTGATGTAAATGTATTTGGTGTTCAACGCCTTCTGAGAGCGGTACTACCACATTTAAGACAACAAGGCAAAGGCACTTTCATTCACACTTCAAGTTGTATCGGTAGAGTAACTACCCCATTCCTTGCCTCTTATTGCGCATCAAAATACGCTTTAGAATCCTTAGTAGAAGGGTACCGAGCAGAGCTTTCAGGGTTTGGAATTGAATCTTGCATAGTAGAGCCCGGCGGATTTCCTACGGGATTTATGGGAGGCATGATCACACCAAGTGACACAGAAAGAATGAAACAATATGGTGAAATGGCCAATCTTCCTGAAGCATCATTACAGGGTTATGTAGCCTATGTGGAATCCATCCCTGAACAAAGACCTGAAAGAGTCGCAGAAGCAGTGGCGGCTTTAGTTGAGATCCCATTTGGCGAAAAGCCTTTTAGAACGGTAGTCGATTTTTCAGGTTTGAAACAAGCCATTGAAAACTACAACCAAGTATTGAACGAGACGACAAAGGCGATCTATACAGCAAACGGCGTGGATAATCTACTCACTCTAAACAAAGATTAAAATGAGCAAAACTATCTTAATTACTGGAGCAAGTAGCGGCATTGGCAAGGCCACAGCCATCCATTTTCAAAAACAAGGTTGGAATGTAATTGCTACGATGCGTTCACCAGAAAAAGAAACAGAATTAAGGGCTTTGGATAATATTCATCTTGAAAAATTAGATGTTCTCGATATAAAATCCATTAATCAGGCCATTCAAAACGGCATTCAAAAGTTTGGAAAAATTGATGCGTTGGTAAACAATGCTGGCTATGGGGCTTATGGACCATTAGAATCCTTCCCAAGAGAAAACATCATCAAACAATTCAATACCAACGTCATCGGATTAATGGACGTTACCCAAGCAATCATTCCTCACTTCAGGCAAAAGAAAGACGGAGTTATTGTCAATATCTCTTCCATTGGTGGACAAATGACCTTTGCTTTGGGTTCCCTCTATCACGGAACTAAGTTTGCCGTTGAAGGTATTTCGGAATCACTCCATTACGAAATGAGTGAAATTGGTGTAAAGGTCAAGATTGTAGAACCCGGGTTTATTGCGACAGATTTCGGAGGACGTTCGTTCGATTTTCAGGCGGGTGATATTGTCGAGTACCAGCCAATTATTGGGGCATTGATGAAACAATGGCGAAATCCGAACAACACAGTTTCACCACCAAGTTTAGTGGCAGAGGTAATCTATGACGCTGTGACAGATGGAACAAAAAAATTGAGGTATAGAGCAGGAGAAGATGCCAATTTTCTACTTGATAGCAGAAAGAAAATGACAGATCAAGAGTTCTTTGCCATGATGAGCTCCCACTAGTGCAAGCGTTTATGCGACCCAGTCCACTTGTACTCTAAATTCCAAGAGGCTTACTTTTCAGGAAGGTAAAAGTGGACACTTGGGCCATGTGGGGTATAATCATCATAGCCAAGGCTATAGTCACCCCAAAGCATGCTTTGGATTTACTCCAAGCATAGTGTTATACCGTATAAATAATACGTATCTTTTACTCTATGCAAGGCTATGTTTGAATTCATTCATAGCTATGTTTGAAACAAAAGATACGTATCTTTCTGTCCATGTATAGCCTGCAATCGAACGAAACATAGTGTTTTATGTAACCACTACTACTTATCATGTACTACTTATCATGGCTAGTACTTACTAAATGAAGGATAGCCAATACACTTACATCTCCTCAGAGTTATTCCCCGAGAAGTCAAAGACAACCTGATAGAACAAATCAAACTTTGAATCGAGAAGTAGTGGGCTAGAAATAATCGCAATCTTGATTTGGTAAACACCAGATCTTAAACCAGCCAAAGCTATCAAGTCTGCCGTGCGTTTTTTATCCATCTTTGCAGTCAATTACGACTCATGAGCACTTACAAGCAGCACGAAGATATCCTCCAGAAACTGAAAATCACACAGCTAAATCCTATGCAAGAGGAAGCAGCTGAAGCTATTTCAGCAAACAAAGATGTCATCTTACTTTCCCCAACTGGTACAGGTAAAACATTGGCATTTTTACTTCCCGTTTTGGAGAAAATAAATATCAATATCCAACTCGTACAAGTAGTCATAGTAGTGCCATCTCGTGAGTTGGCTTTACAAATAGAGCAAGTAGTGCGTGAAATGGGTACAGGTCACAAAGTGAATGCTGTGTATGGTGGTCGCGCTGGCGCTAAAGATAAGATTGATCTCAAACATGCCCCTAGTATTCTAATAGCAACACCAGGCAGACTGTCAGATCACCTAACCCGAAGAAACTTCGATTCCACAAAAGTGCACACGCTCATATTGGATGAGTTTGACAAATCCCTAGAAATTGGGTTTGAAGAAGAAATGAAAGCCATCATCCAGGACCTCAATAAGGTAAAACAGAAGATCCTCACCTCTGCTACACAGGGAGTTCGCATTCCTAAATATGTAAACCTTCGAAATCCACATATGATTGACTATTTGGAAGAAGGAACTCCGAAGTTGGTCATCAAGCGCATCATTTCGCCAGATAAGGACAAGCTGGAAACTTTGCTAGAAGCACTTGGAGAACTTTGCGATCACCCAGAGCCACAAAACGGACTCATTTTCTGTAACTACAAAGAATCCATCGAGCGGATTAGCTTGTTTCTCGCTGAGAAAAAAGTAAGTCATGGCTGCTACCATGGTAGTATGGAGCAGATAGATCGTGAAAGGGCTTTAATCAAATTCAGAAATGGCACACATCAGCTCCTGATAGCAACAGACCTTGCTGCAAGAGGACTGGATATTACAGAGTTGAAATTTATCATCCATTACCAATTACCACATCGTGAAGAGGAGTTTACGCATAGAAACGGGCGTACAGCCCGTATGAATAAAGATGGCTCTGCCTACCTCCTCGTTTGGGAAAACGAATCGCTTCCAGACTTTATCCCAGAATTACCAGTGCTTAATCTTAAGTCCACCAAGTCACCAAAACCATCTCAATGGGAAACACTATTTGTCTCTGGTGGACGCAAGGATAAAATCTCTAAAGGAGATATAGCCGGCTATTTCATGAAGCAAGGTGGACTTACTCAAGACACTTTAGGATTGATTGAAATCAAAACTGATTGTGCATTTGTGGCAGTAGCCAAATCAAAAGCTCATGATATTATAGCACAGCTCGACAATACCAGAATCAAGACCAAAAAGGTGCGTATTACTAAAATTTGATCTTTAGGATGAATGCCACACTTAACGTAGACGATTACATCGCTTTATTCAATTCAGAGGTCGCAACAATCCTCAATAATATTCGAAAACTAATCCTAAAAACAGCTCCAGAAGCTATTGAGAGTATTAATTATGGCATGCCAGCTTATAAAACTGACGGTAAGCCTTTGATTTATTTTGCTGCCTACAAAAATCATATTGGCCTCTATGCAACCCCTTCGGGACATGCAGCATTTGCAAAAGAATTAGCAAAGTATAAGCAGGGAAAAGGTTCTGTTCAATTCCCATTGAACGCACCCATTCCATATGATTTGATTCGTGAAATAGTGAATTTTCGTCTTGTCGAGAATAGAAAAAAGGCCAAAGACTAGAATCCTAAAGCTTATTTGACAAAAGTCTCCAATAGTTTGACTCCTTCTAAGTAACCTATCATCTTATCGCCATCCTTCAACTTTCCAGCACCTATAGCTGGAGTGCCAGTAAGCAAGATATCACCGGGATTTAATGTCATGACGGACGAAACATAGGCAATCATACGCTCTGGTGTTGTGATCATCAAGCTACTATTACCTACCTGCACTATTTCTCCATTCATCTCAAGTGTAAAATTCACATTGTGAATATCCTTGATAGTTGATATTGGCTGAAAGGCAGAAATAGGAGTTGCTCCATCAAATCCTTTGGCGAGAGCCCAAGGCCCTTTAGTCTCCCTGCTCTTTGCAAGCATATCTGAAGCTGTCAAATCATTGGCCAAACCAATGCCGTCCACATAACTCATAGCATCCGCTTCGCTTACATTTTTGGCTGTCTTGCCTATACGCAAAGCCAACTCCAACTCGTACCCTACCTCTTGGCTGAAAGCAGGGAACAAAAAGTCAGCGTTGTTTTCCAGCAGCGTACTATCAGCCTTTAAAAAAATAACAGGTGTCACCTGCTCTTTTGGCATATCTGCCATTTCTTTCACGTAGTTCTTTCCTATTCCTATAATTTTCATATCCTATTGAATTTAACATCGTTCCTGTTTGGATTAGCCAAACTCCTTCCCAGACTTCTTTTCCATCAATCTCACTAAGAAGCCAGCATCCGATACATGCTCCAACATAACCTTGATCAAAAAAGTAAGCGGAACAGAAAGGAGCATGCCTGCTGTCCCCCACATAAAGGCCCAAAAAACCAAACTGAACAAAATAGTTACTGTATTAATCGATAAGAGATTACCTGTCATCTTAGGCTCTATGATACTGCCCATTACAATCTGTACACCTTCCAATGCTAAAAACAGAAAAAAGAATTCCGAAACAGAATCTGCTGTAAGTCCACCAATAAGCAATGGAGGTATGATAGCAATGAGCGAACCTACATAAGGTATATAGTTCAATACAAATCCTAGAATACCCCAAAGAATGGCATATTGAATGCCAAAAAGCCAGCTGATCAACCCTATCCCAAATCCTGTCATTAGACTTACGACAGTCTTCACTTTGATATAAACACTTATAGATTTTTTCACTCTTTTGAAAGTATCAGATGCCGAGGAATGTACGCTCTGATCATTTCCGTGCATGATATAACTGATAACTTTTTCGTACTGAGCAATGGCTCCTAGTAATCCCACAAAATAAAGTATCGTCATCAAAAGCTCTGTTGCAAAACCACTCAAGGTATTGATGAATGATCCCGACAAGGAAAGCACCTTGTCTGTGGGTATGATATTCGACAAATAAGCTTGCAACTCCTCCTCCTTTAACTCACTTCCCACAAGGGCTGTCAACCTATCTATTATAGGTTTGATTTCCGCAGTGACTCCTTCCAAGATGCTCTCCCTATTTTCTATAAACCCACTTACAGCATTATAGAAAAGAAAACCAATCAGCAAAAAGCCAAGTACCGAAACGATTGAAGTGAAAATAACACTGAGGTTCAACGAAAATTTCTTGCGGAAAAAAGCCACTAAAGGCTGCATCAAGATGGCTAAAAATAATGCGAAAGCTAGCGGCACGAACAACTCACTGAGAATTTTCATGAGGTATAATATCAAGATAGCCAGAAAGACCACCAATATATTTTTGATCACGCGTAGTGATCGTGCGGTATCTTCAGAGAGATCATTCATTGCTGAAACATTTGTGGGTGTTCGTCTTCAAATGGAGTAATTTCTTGCAAGTAACGCGCAAAATGCAAAATACTTACTTCATCAAATAAGTTGCCAATCAGGGAAATGGTTCCCGGTTTTCCATCTGCATAAGATCCATCAGGAAGTACTACACAAGGATGACCTGTGAGATTGGTCATCAACATTTGATCACCGCCAAAACTTGGAGTGATCAGCACATCTATATCTGCCATCATTTCATTGAATTGCATCACTAAGCTATATCTTAGTCGATTAGCCTGGATATACTCCACAGCAGGAATCAGTCGGGCATTGCGAAAGACATTTGGCCATGCATTTATTATTTGTCTGGTGAGCAGATCGTCATTATTTGATCTAGTCAATTCATCAAAAGCTGCTGCCGCCTCTGCAGACAGAATAAATCCCAATGCATTGGTAGGTATTTCTGAAGGCAGTTTCTTCGGTATCAATTCAACACCCTCTGCCCTGATTAAAGCCAACAATGAACTGTCATTTTGGTAATTGTATCCTTCAGGATCGAAGAGGTCTTCTAGATAACCAACGCGCAACTTCTTCACTGCATTCACTGAATAGTTGTAATTGAACGGATACTTTTTCAGTACTTCAAGGTCTTTCCCATCAGGGCCATTGATCGCATTGAAAACTATAGCCAAATCTGTAGCATTGCGACAGATAGGTCCAAGCTTGTCCATGCTCCAGCTTAGTGCCATAGCCCCTGTCTTGCTCACCCTCCCGAATGTCGGTCTTAGTCCTGTTGTTCCACATCTTGTAGATGGGGAAACGATCGATCCCCAAGTCTCACTACCAATTGCAAAAGGCACCAATCCTGCAGCCGTAGCGGAAGCCGAACCCGCAGATGAGCCACTACTGCCTTGAGCCAAATTCCACGGATTTTTTGTGACTCCACCAAACCAAACGTCACCCCAAGCCAATGCACCCAATGTGAGTTTGGCCACCAGTACCGCACCTGCTTCATCTAGTTTTTTGATCACCGTGGCAGACTCATCAAACATTTGATCTTCAAATCCTTTGGCACCCCAAGTGGTGGGATAATCTTTTACAGCCAATAAATCCTTTGCACCATATGGAATACCATGGAGTGGCCCTTTGTATTTTCCAGCGGCTATTTCTTCGTCTGCACGTTTGGCTTGAGCTAATGCAAGGTCCTCCGTCAATGTAATAACGCACTCTAAGGTGTCATTGAATCGCTTTAGGCGATTGAGATACATCGTAGTGAGTTCGGTAGAAGTGATTTTTTTATCCTTGATTAAAACGGACAAGTCGGCAACTGAGTAGAATGCCAAGTCTTCCAGATTCTTTGGCCGTTTCAGTTTAGATGAAAGGTTGAAAACGGCTGACTGATCCACCTTTGGCAATCTTTCCTCATTGACTGGCGGTATGAACACCATAGCATATGGCAATCTATTTGGCAAAGGCATTTGCCGAATGGCTAAATAATCTTTGAGATTGTCTTGCAGTCCAGGGGTGAGTGAATCAATCTCTGCTTGGGTGAAAGCTAACCCATACAACTTCAGAGCACTACTTACAGAATCACTCTGTGCAGAACCAGAAATGGCAATAAAACAAGTGAGCAAGGCATAAATAGAGAATCTCTTCATATTAATCGGGTCTGATAGGCTTGATACCAAATCTAGCCGTTTAGATTCTGATTACCGATAAGTGCTAAGTAAAAATCGAGATGGAGAAAATAAATTAATATTTGATTGGTTTAAAAACAAAAAGGGTGCCCCTCCTGAGAAGTTCACCCTTTCAACTGACATTCGCCTTAGCGCCTGCCAACCGTCAAACTACAGTTCGAATGCGTTTCGAAAAGGATTTCGAGGAAACCCCAAAAACCTATCTCCTTCCTTGCTATGCCACACTTGGTAATACCGTAGTGATTACCCAACTTTTGCATCAACTTGGCGAAACGATGTTTCCGCTTTCTATCTCTTATTTGATGAAGTTATGAGTAGTAATCAGAATTTCCAACTTTTAGGAAGCTTGCTTATCAACCACTTTCCCACAACATAATACCCTACTTATACCCCGCTTGTACACGGAGTTATCCACAGAGATTGGTTAATAAATTGTTAAAGATTCATAATATGGCTACCACTCATGGAATAAAAACAACCATAGAGTTGTCGAAAGAGTACTTTCATTTAAAAATTTTCCGCCATGCTAACCAACTTCTTCAAGATCACAATCAGACAACTGCTACGCCAACCGGGCTACACTACCCTTAATGTGCTCGGACTTACCATTGGAATTGTCTCATCACTACTCATCATTTTGTATTTGTACAATGAAATGAGTTTTGATCAGCAGCATACAAAGGGAGATTGGGTTTATAGAATCTCTTCTGACTTCACGGAACCAGACAATTCGTTTAGATGGGCGGTAACACAATTTCCACTCGCCAAGACATTAAAAGAAGAGGTACCCGAGGTAGAACAATATGCCAGAATAATCGATAATGGGAGAACAACATTCTCTAAAGAAGACATCAACTTCTTTGAAACGGATGTTTACATGGCTGATAGTACCATTTTTGAACTTTTTGATTTCAAACTAATACAAGGTGACCCTGCTACCGCGCTAGCTGAACCGAACACAATTTGTCTTAACAAATCAATTGCAGATAAAATCTTTAAAGATCAAAACCCTTTAGGTGAATTCATAAAAGAAGATGGACTTTCTGTAAAAGTAACTGGGGTATTTGAGGATGTACCGGTGAATTCACATATCCGACCGAAGGCATTAATATCAGCCAGCACCTCCGAACGAAATAATTCTCAAAGCTGGGGTGGCTTTAATATCTATTCATATGTCCTTCTCAGAGAGGGTGTCGATCCGAAAATTATGGATGATAGATTAGCAGAAATCAACAAAAAATATGTCGCCGTTATTTTTGACCAATTTGATATCAAGGTGAAGTATGAAATGATCAACATACAAGACATTCACCTCCACTCCACATTTCAAGGCGAACCAGAACCACTAGGCAACATCAAATACATCTACATATTCGGTGCTGTGGGTATTTTTCTAATTCTTATTGCTAGCATCAACTATATGAATTTATCAACTGCCCGATCTATGAAAAGATCTCTGGAAGTGGGCATTAGAAAAGTGATGGGTGCACAACGAGGCGCTCTGGTACGCCAATTTATTTCTGAATCTGTTCTCCTTACACTCGCAGGACTTTTAATCAGTCTACTGCTTTTGACGATTCTGGTTCCATTCTTAAACAATCAACTGCAAACCAGATTAGACCTTGCTAATCTAACACAGCCCGGGGTGCTTCTAGCCATTTCTATTATGCTGATCATTACGGGTGTATTGAGTGGTAGCTACCCCGCATTCTATCTTTCATCTTTCAAGCCAGTAGATGTACTAAAAGGAAAAGGTGGAAAATCAGGCAACAAATACTTGAGAAGTGTTTTGGTAGGTATTCAGTTTTCCATCTCGATATTTATGCTCATTGGTACGCTAGTGATTTATCAGCAAATGCAGTTTTTGCGCAATGAAGACTTAGGTTTTGATAAAGAAAAGGTGATCAGATTTGTCTTGAATAGCAGAGAGGACCGAGCCAAATGGCCAGTACTTCGTGACAAACTGCTTCAAGATCCAAATGTGGTAAATGCCGCAAGTGCCTCCACTTCTCCTGGAAGAGGTTTCGGAAAAAATGTAATGGGTGTCGAAACCAAAGAAGGTCAAATGGAACAAATTGGAATCGATCACTATTCTATTGATTATGACTATTTCTCGGTACTTGATGTCCCATTTGTAGCAGGCAGAAACATATCCATGTCATATTCTACAGATACAATTACCGCTGTGATTATCAATGAAGCGATGGCCACTAGGATGTCTTGGGCTGACCCGATTGGTAAAAAATTTCAATTCGATCGGGATAGCACGGTGTTTCATAAAGTAGTTGGAGTGGTCAAAGATTTTCATCAAAGATCACTTTATGATCCTATTGAAGCTTTGCTTTTTATTCCTCAACTGAACAACTCAAATGTCATTCTTAAAATCAATGGTGACATTAAACAAACCATCCAAAGTATAGAGTCCAATTGGACGGAAGTTTATCCTAATCTGCCTTTCGAATACAGCTTCCTAGATGCAGACTTCATGGAACAATATGAATCCGATCAACTCCGTGGGCAGTTATTTCTAGGTTTTTCGGTAATGATGATTTTCATTGCTTGTCTTGGGCTTCTAGGTTTGGCGTCATTCATAGCCGAGCAGCGAACTAAAGAAATAAGCATTCGGAAAGTACTGGGCGCCAATGTTGCCGAATTGGTATCCCTGCTTATAAAAGACTTCATGGTGCTCGTAGTAATTGGTGCTTTGCCAGCTTTTGGCCTTGCATATTATTTCATGGACGAATGGCTCTTGACTTTCGAGTATCACATAGATCTAAGTATAGTTTTATTCCTTTTTGTTCTACTCTTGATTTCCATCATCACCATACTTACTACAGGCTATCATGCATTGAAAGCGGCAAATAGCAATCCTGCAAGCAATCTGAAATATGAGTAAGCGAAAAGCTTAACTTAGGGAAGTTATGAAATGGATAGGCTTCTTGTTTTTGATACTTTGTGTTCATTTGTCGCTGGCTCAAAAGCAAGTAGCCATCACTTTCGATGACCTCATTTTAGGTGGTGGCGAAATATCTCTTGAGTTGACAGAGTCAGCAAATGAGCAAATAATCGCCTCCTGTAAAAGATATAATGTGCCTGCAATAGGCTTTGTTAATGAGCAAAAACTCTTCAAGCCAGAAGAAGCCAGACGCATCGCAATATTGAAGAGCTGGGTGGAAAATGGCCTAGAAGTAGGAAATCATACTTTCAGTCATCCTTCTCTTAACAATACACCTTTGGACGATTTTAAGCAAGAGGTTCTTAAAGGTGAAATTATTACACGCCCACTGATGAGTCAATTCGATATGGAATTGAAATACTTTAGACACCCATTTCTAAATACGGGACCTGATATCCTTACTAAAGCGGCTTTTGAAGCTTTTTTGGATAGCGTAGACTATCAGGTAGCACCGGTGACTGTAGAAAGTAGCGACTATATTTTCAATAAAGTTTATCTAGATGCCTACCGAAACGGGGACTCCACCCAAATGAAATCAGTAGGTGAAGCATATGTAAGTCACACCCTGCGAATGTTTGACTTTATGGATAGTGTTGCGCATGTCACGGTAGGTAGACAGATCAATCACATTTTCCTTTGCCATGCAAACCACTTGAATGCTACCTACATCGATCAAGTTTATGATGGCCTTGTAGGCAAAGGCTATGAATTCATTTCTATGGACGAAGCACTCGAAGATCCCGTTTATCAATCCAAAGATTACTATGTAGGACCATGGGGAATGTCATGGCTTTATAGATGGGACAAAGAAAAAACCACAGAATGGCTCAAAATAGAGCCAGAAATTGACAAGGAAATTTTAACCTTGTATCAGAAAAAATAAAGAGAGCTAAAAACTCCTTAAAGGTTTCCACCCCGACCTTTTCTAATCAACATTTAACAGACATCCCCGTTCGTACACATTCAAGATTTAATCATTAACGATGGACAATCAGTTTATTCAAAAAATTTTTGAGCGGCATCAAGAGTATACCAAAACACCCACGAAGAGCTCCATTTGTGGCTTTTTCAATGAATTGTTAGGTGTGCTTTTTCCTGATTTCTCCAGCCATCCTATCAAGACTCAAGAAGAGCTAGAGCTTCAGATGAATGAGCTTCAAAACAAACTTGGACGCATCCTAAAAAAGAACATTTCACTAGAAGGAGATAATAAGCAGGAGATCATTGATGCTTTTTTTGACAGTCTACCAACACTCTACGCAAGATTAGAAACTGATGTGGATGCAATGTATCTAGGCGATCCAGCAGCCACAGACAAGTCGGAGATCATACGCTCCTACCCTGGCTTTTTCGCTATTGCATCCTATAGATTAGCCCATGAGTTGGCTTTACTTGGCGTGAAGAATATACCACGAATTATCACAGAAGATGCCCACAGCAAGACTGGAATCGACATCCACCCTAATGCCATCATAGGTGAATATTTCTGTATTGACCATGGTACAGGTATCGTCATAGGTGAGACCACTATTATAGGTAGACATGTCAAGATCTATCAAGGAGTGACTCTAGGTGCCTTGAGCGTGGACAAGAATGACGCAAAAGTGAAACGACATCCAACCATCGAAGACCATGTGGTGATCTATGCTGGTGCTACTATCCTTGGTGGAAAAACACGAATTGGACGTGGTTCTATCATTGGAGGAAATGTTTGGCTGACCAGAAGTATCCAGCCTGAATCAAGAGTATATTATCAAACCATGATGCAAGACGGTGCAGAAGGAAAGCCCGATCTGATCGTAGTAAAATAAATTAAAGCAATCGGTAAGCGGCGATCAGTCCTCAGTAATTTAGGATTGAGAATGGTATTAATCGCTTTGTATTAAACAATCAGCATAAAGGAGCTTAAGTAACTCTAAGCGAATCAGCCGAAGACCGAGATAACAAAACAGTTACAGCATGAAATTAATCGATCTCATAGGAAACACGCCATTAGTAGAAATCACAAAGATTCACACCAATCCAAATGTGAAAATATTTGGCAAACTAGAGGGTCAAAATCCGGGTGGAAGTGTAAAAGACCGTGCTGCATATGGCATGATCACGGAAGCGCTGAAACGTGGTGACATCAAAGCTGGCGACAAATTGGTGGAAGCTACCAGTGGCAACACTGGGATTGCCTTGGCAATGATTGCTCAGTCTGTAGGACTAAATATGACCCTACTCATGCCAGAGAATAGCACCAGAGAGCGCGTGCTGGCTATGCGCGCTTATGGAGCCACGGTTATCCTCACTCCTGCTGAGAAAACCATAGAATACTCCAGAGAGCTTGCAGATGAAATGGTAGCCAATGCAGGCTATGTCATGCTCAATCAATTTGCGAATGCGGACAACTATGGCATGCATTACAAGACTACAGGACCAGAAATCTGGCGAGACACTGAAGGACAAGTGACGCATTTTGTGTCGGCAATGGGCACCACAGGTACGATCATGGGTGTTTCCAGATATCTAAAAGAACAGAATCCCAATGTTCATATTGTAGGCACACAGCCCACCGAAGGCTCCTCAATTCCGGGCATTCGTAGATGGTCTCCAGAGTTTCTACCGAAAATTTTCGAGCCAAGTCGAGTAGATCGAGTCATAGATGTAAGTGAAGCCGAGGCAACCAACATGGCAAGACGACTCGCAAAAGAAGAGTCCATTTTGTCTGGAATGAGTAGCGGTGGCGCATTGACCGCTGCCTTGAAAATCGCCGATAACATAGAATCTGGACTCATTGTATTCATTGTTTGCGATACTGGGGAACGATATCTTAGTTCTGGATTGTTTGAGTGAAAAACAAGTTTTAACCTGAGGAGTTTTACTCCAAAACCTATACTATGACTGCTATTAAAAACCTAAAACCCCTTGGTTTCCCATGGGCAACTCAAGACCCCTTTCTTTTTTGTGTTTACCATAAAGATGATTACCCACAAGGGAATGATGTAATGGGTCCGGCAGCATCGCTTGCTGGTCGTAGTTTGGGTCAGGATTTCGATCCATCCAATGGTTGGAGAATGTATCATGGCGATACAGTTCCTGGTTTTCCTCAACATCCACACAGAGGTTTTGAGACGGTGACCGTAGTGCCACGGGGTATGGTTGATCACTCAGACTCTTTAGGAGCTGCCGGTAGATTTGGTAACGGAGATACCCAGTGGATGACTGCCGGAAAAGGTGTAAACCATTGCGAAATGTTCCCTTTACTAAGCAAAGAGCAAGAAAATCACCTGCTACTTTTTCAGATCTGGCTCAACCTTCCAAAGAAAAGCAAATTCGTAGCTCCCCATTTTAGAATGCTTTGGGGTGAAGACATTCCTGTGTATAAAACAACCGATCAAAAGACACAAGTCACGGTGATTGCTGGGAAAATAGAAAACACCATAGCGCCTGCTCCTGCTCCTGATTCTTGGGCAGCAGATCCTGCCAATGATGTAGCTATCTGGACCATCGCCATGGAAGCTGGGGCGACTGTCAATCTACCAAAAGCCAATGCTGGCACCAATAGATCGCTCTACTTCTATGAAGGTGACGAGGTGACTGTGAGTGGTCAAAAAATCAATCGCCATCAATGCATCGAATTACACCCGCAAGCTGATGTGACATTGATCGCTGGAGATAAAAACTGCCGATTTCTAATACTTCAAGGAAAGCCAATAGGCGAGCCAGTGGCACAATACGGGCCTTTCGTAATGAATACCCAACAAGAGATACAAGAAGCAATGGCAGACTATCGCCGCACAGAATTTGGAGGTTGGCCTTGGCCAACTAATGACCATGTTCATCCACGAGAAAAAGGACGTTTTGCAATTCATGCGGACGGCAGAGAAGAAGTAAAATGAGCGCGGAAGAAAAGTATGTCGTGCCTTCTGGTACACGGATAGGTCATGTTCACCTGAAAGTCGCGGACTTACAGCGTGCCTTGGATTTCTACTGTGGCATGCTCGGATTTGAAGTGATGGCTAAGATGGGAAGTGATGCGGCTTTTATTAGCGCAGGAGGCTATCACCACCACATCGGACTCAATACTTGGCAGAGCAAAGGTATGCCGCCTGCCCCTAGAAATCAGCCAGGATTGTTTCACACGGCGATTGTGTTCCCGACTCGCAAGGATTTAGCATTCGCTGTCAATCGGTTGTTGGAAAAAGGTTACCCATTGACGGGTGCAGCAGATCACGGGGTGTCTGAAGCGATCTATCTAGATGATCCCGATGGAAATGGTGTAGAGATTTACTGGGATCGTCCAAAGGAAGATTGGCCAATGAACCCAGATGGTTCACTACATATGTATACAAGGCAGATAGACATGGAAAATTTGTTGGGGGAATTAGGTTAAAGATTTTCGTGTGAGAAATTCAAAATCCAGATTGGTTCATTTGCACCCAAGCTCAACCTGAAATCGAAGCTTATCACCGTGAATTGTTTATTTTTGAGGTTATTAAATGGTTAATCAAGAAAATCAGGCTTTAAGCCTCCTATGCGAAACGTTCTCTTCATTCGGTTATTAACTTTCACACTGGTGTTTTCAGTAGTGGCTGAAATAACTGCATTTCTACATGCCGAAGATACGATTGTACTCGAATCAGACTCTGACAATGAAGAGGAAAACGAAGAGCATAAACTAAAAGAATACAATTGCCTTTTTGATTTGGTAGTGCCCCCAATGCAAACCAAACCCACAGATCATTTCGGTGAACTCGTGTTTTTTTGGTGCTCTCCTGTTTTAGATAATTTGACTCCTCCGCCTAAGTTCGTTTGACTCTCCCCTGATCAAATTCCTTACTTAGCAACGTCAATTATCTATTCCCATGGACAATCAAAATGGTCTTTTTTCTAATTTCAAAACTGACCTCTCTGCCAGTTTAGTCGTCTTTCTTGTCGCGTTACCTCTTTGTTTAGGCATTGCTCTAGCTTCCGGCGCACCACTATTTTCTGGGATTATAGCTGGGATCGTAGGCGGAATAATCGTAGGTATGGTTAGTGGATCATCTGTTGGTGTAAGCGGTCCGGCAGCAGGACTTACTGTCATTGTATTGGGTGCCATTCAAGATTTAGAAACTTACCCTGTTTTCCTTGCTGCAGTGGTTGTCAGTGGTTTTATTCAAATCATTTTAGGTATTTCCAAAGCAGGTATTATTGGCTATTACTTTCCATCCTCGGTAATCAAAGGGATGCTGTCTGCAATTGGTATTATTATTATCCTTAAGCAAATTCCACATGCTTTTGGCTATGATGCTGACCCTGAAGGTGACCTTGAATTCTTTCAAGAGGATGGTGAAAACACTTTTTCAGAATTGGTAACGATGTTTGATTATGTAAGTGAAGGTGCGATTGCTATTTTCCTTGTTTCGATGACTGTGCTCATTCTTTGGGAACAGAAATTCATGAAAAACTTGAGTTTTACCAAAGTGGTGCAAGGACCTTTAGTAGCTGTAATGGCTGGCATTTTACTCAATATAGCTTTCACTGGCAGCTTGTTTCACGTAGATGAGACGCATATGGTGAGCTTACCTTCGGCTAGCAACATTGGAGAATTTTTCGGTCAATTCACACTTGTTGATTTCTCGGCAATCTTCAGGAAAGATGTCTTAATCATCGGCGCGACTATAGCGATTGTGGGCTCACTAGAGACCTTACTTTGTGTAGAGGCTTCTGACAAACTTGACCCTATGAAGAGGATCACTCCTACCAATCGAGAATTGATTGCACAAGGTTTAGGAAATGCTGTTTCAGGCCTTATTGGTGGCCTGCCTGTGACCCAAGTCGTAGTGCGAAGCTCCGCAAACATCCAGTCAGGAGGAAAAACCAAAATATCCGCCATCATGCATGGTGTACTCATTCTGGCTTCCGTCATACTGATCCCAAATGTGCTCAATATGATCCCACTTTCGGCTTTAGCGGCTATACTCATAATGGTTGGGTTTAAGCTGGCAAAACCAGCCGTATTCAAAAAAATGTTCGCTTCTGGAAAGGGTGAATTCATTCCATTTCTTGTAACCCTATTCGGAATCATATTTACAGATTTACTCATCGGGATTCTACTAGGACTAGCAGTTGGAATCTTCCATGTCTTGTACAACAACTTCAAAAAACCATATGATGTAAAGTCCATTGAGGAAAATGGTGAGCGTACCATGTACTTCGAACTGTCTGAGAATCTGACTTTCCTAAGCAAAGCAAGTATGATTGAAACTGTTGCTCATATCCCAGACAATTCCAAAGTAGTAATGGATGCATCTAGGTCGCATTTTATTCATCCAGACATCTTAGAAATCATTGATGATTTCAAGGAAAATGCAGCTTATCGCAATATCCAATTAGAAACTATTGGTTTTGATAAGGAACATGAAGACCAGATGTCTGAGATGAAGAAAGTTGCGAAAAGAGTATAGCCACGCAAAAATCAGCTCGCAAAAGCGATCTATTAAGTAGTCCTTTGTTAACTTTTCCAAATGGAAGACTATCTCAAAAACACTATTAAACTAGCCAAATACTATAGAGCTCTGGGCGAAAAAACATTCACACAATTGGAAGAAGATGCACTCTTCTGGAGTCCAGGGCCATCGTCAAATAGTATAGCTGTTATAGTCAAGCATCTTTGGGGTAATATGCTCTCGAGATGGACCAATTTCCTAACAGAAGATGGAGAAAAACCTTGGCGTGACAGAGAAGGCGAATTTGAATCGGATATTGTATCCAAAGAGGAAATGCTGAGTAGGTGGAACGAAGGTTGGAATTGCTTTCTAGGTGCGCTGGAAGTACTTAAAACGGAAGATTTGGTAAAAACCATCTATATCCGCAATGAAGGCCAGTCTGTGATGGATGCTATTCAAAGACAGATGGCACATTACCCGCTCCATGTTGGACAGATTATCTACTTAGGAAAGCTCCTAAAAGGAGATGATTGGGAATCACTTTCCATTCAAAAAGGTCAGTCTTCAAATTACAATGCTGAAAAATTCTCCAAGGATAAAGAAGATCGTCACTTTACAGATTCGGTTTGAAAACACCAATAATGAATATTGAAATCAGAAAAGCTGAAGAAGCTGATAGGAACCCCTTGCTCTCATTTGCCAAAGAAAACTTCATTCTTACCTATTACCACCTCAACAACCCTTCGGACATGGATTCTTACCTCGAAGAGGCATTCTCTGAGGAGACCTTTCAAAGAGAGTTTGAGCATCCAGAATCTAACTTCTATTGTCTAGAGGAAAAGAACAGGTTAATTGGGTATTACAAGATCAACTATGGTGAGGCGCAAACAGAACCAGACCATCCCAATGCTGCTGAGCTCGAACGTTTATATGTAGCACAGTCCCACAAAGGACGTGGACTTGGTCGCATGATGATCAACCATGCCATTGAGCAATCCAAGGATTTGCAATATATATGGCTAGGTGTCTGGAAAGAAAATGAAGCGGCCCTTGCCTTCTACAAGAATCTTGGGTTCGAGGAATTCGGAACTCACATTTTCCAGCTTGGAAATGACCCTCAAGAGGACCTGATACTTCGAATAGCAATATAACCTCCTACCCAATTTAGGAAAGACAACTAGCCTTGTGGCTATTTTTTTATCATCTTGGCCAATTTACTGGATTTGATTTTTTCGATAAGATTTCCATCTTCCTGAGAATCATCATTTTCCATAAGAGCTGAGAGGGGCTTGAGTGCGTCAAAGCTGTTGAAAATCACCTTCAGGATTGCTGCCATTGGTAATGCCAAGATAATACCCGGAAGCCCCCAAAGAGCAGCGGAAGCTATCAAAGCTATGATCGCAAAGAGTGCATTAAGGTTAAGTTTACCTCCTACTATTTTAGGACTGAGCACATTACCTTCCAGCGTCTGGATAAACCAAAAGACCAATATGATAGACAATGGATACCAAGGACTGTCATACTCCAAAAGCGCATATAGGGTCGGGATCAAGCCACCAATGGCCGTGCCCACGTAGGGAATAATGGCTAGAACAGCTGCAAAAAAACCGAAGAAAATCGCATAGTCCAAACCAATAATTAGTAATCCAATAGAATTAAGGACACCCAAAACAATGATCAAAAAGCCCATACCGGTAACATATTTTTGACCAACCTGCTGAACCTCTCGGAGCATTATTGATAACTCTTCGCGCTCAGATTCTTTTACAAAACTCAAACATGCTTTACGCAAGCGCTGATGATAGAGTAGGATTAAGAAAGTGTATAGAAAGGTCAAAAGGACATAAGAGAGGATTGTCCCAGTTTGAGTAATAGTACCTGAAACAATGAAAAAACCACTGCTCGAAAATAATTCTCCTATGCTTTGCACGATAGTCTCCATGGAGATATCTGAAATAAACGGAACCTCTTCATTGATGAATTTTATGCCTTTTTCCAGCACACTACTAAGTTTACCTTGGAAGTCTTTAAACTGATCAAGCATACTAAGAAGTTTGGCTGAGAAGAGCACCAAGGTGCCTAGTACTACCATAGTGATAGTGAGCATGGTAAGCAAAATAGACCAAGTAAGTCCAATTCCCTTTGAGACCAACTTCTTCACTATAGGATATAGTACGAAAGCGAATAGCAGAGCAAATACAATTGGGATCAAGATGCTTTTCGTCAACCATAAGAATAGGCCTAAAAGGAAAGCATAAGCAAGTGCGAAAAAATTCTTCTGAAAGGAGATTTGCATAGTGGGTAGTTAAGAGCGTGTAATCAATGGCTTTATTTCTTACTGAATTTCTCAAGTTGAGACTCATAGTGCATCAGATCCTCAAACTCAATCACTGCTGCCTGTAGCGCTTTTTCTGAATTCTTGATTGCCTCTTTAGACCTTCCAAGTTTGTAAAGTAAAGAAGCATAGCTGTCGTAATAAGTAGCATTTGGGTAATCCTCTAGCACCTGCTTCATCCAGCCAGCAGCCAACTCTAATTGGGATTTATCATCAATGAAAAGATAAAATTTCCATGCAAATTCATTGAGCTGATCTGGATCTGTGACCTCTTGCTCTTTTACCACATTGATGGCGTTTTGTGCATACACTGGCCAGTTTTCCTTTAAGTCGGCAGTCTTGAGTCTTGTAAGCGAAAGCAATTCATCTTTTCCATTAAAATCTATAGAGGCGATCAACCTTTCAATAGCCCTAGTAGCCAAGTAGGTCAAATCCTCCCCTTCATAAATATCGATGATCTGATTTAGCAAAACATCATAAATTTTCTGGTCCACGGTATCTTTCCCATATTTCAAAGCATACATATCCTGATAAGACATCAAATACTGAAAAGGCTCGCTGTAAGGATCAGACACATTGAGATTGATCATATCCCAACTTGTATTGTTTGTCCAATCTTTGTGCGGCAAAGTTGCAAAGTAAGTTTCTACCAATTCTGAAGGATCCAAGCAAGCGTTGTTGAGTGCTTCTGAGTACTTGACTAGAAAAGCACTACTTCGTTCACCCGCATTGAAAACACTGTCCATAGCCGCCAAATGATCATTGCCCAAGGCAATTTTGCCAAGCACAATCAACTCATCAGAAGCAATAGCTCCACATCCTCTATGGATCACTTGGCCTTCATCATCCAGAAATAGCAACACCGGAAAGGAGCTCACCATGTACTCCTCCGCCAATAGCACACCCGGTATGTCTTCCATATCCAGACGAATGTTTATAAAATTCTGATTGTAAAAACTTGCCACTTCCTTGTCTGAAAAGCTGTATTTCTCCAGAATAGCGCATGGCTGACTCCAGTTAGCATAACCTTCCAAAAACACCAGCTGTTTGCTGTCCTTAGCTTTTTGAAGCGCATCTTTCCACTCTAACTTTTCAAATTTGATTCCATCTTGAGCCAGACAGATAAAAGTCGTGATAAAGATAAAGCTGACTGATACAAATGATTTTATCATAGGAATGTGTGTAATTTGGCTCCTAAATCTAATTGAAATTGGCTTAAGCCAATCTTAATTCTGACTTAACCAATATGAAAAATACGCTCTCCATATTATTAGTAATAGGCTCTCTGCAGGCTATAGCTCAAAGTGATTATCAAAAGGAGATCATAACCTGGCAAAAAGAGCTGAATGATAGTTTCAAAGATCCTGAGTCCTCTCCACTTACAGATAAGGAAATTAAAAAATTTAAAGGATTAGAATTCTATCCGATCAATGAAGATCTTATGATAGTCGCTAAACTGGAGCGGCTGAGCAATGAAATACCCTTCACTATGCCCACCAGTTCACAGAAAGAAAAAGTATTTGTGCGATATGCCATAGCGCATTTTACCATAGATGGAAAGCAATACAAATTCCCTTTGTACCAAAGTTTACAAATCCAGCAAACTGAAGAGTACGCAGACTATTTATTTGCACCATTTACAGACCTCACATCAGCTATTACCACCTATGGCGGTGGTAGGTATTTAGATCTCAAAATCCCTGAAGGGGATAGCATTGTTATAGACTTCAACAAAGCCTACAATCCTAGCTGCGCCTATAGTCCAAACTATAATTGCCCAATACCGCCTCGTGAGAATGATTTAGCTTTGGAAGTGAAAGCAGGCGTAATGGCCTGGGAAAACGACAGCCATTGAACATACATATCAAAACCCTTTTTGGACTAGAAGAGATCTTAGCAGAGGAAGTAAAACTTTTAGGTGGTCAAAACATTGTGATTCATAAGAGATCGGTTGCATGTGAGGGCAATCTTGAATTCCTCTATAAGGCAAACTTCCAGCTGCGGACAGCACTTAAGGTATTAGTGCCTATCTACAGTTTCCAAGCACAAACTGCTGAAGAGCTCTATGATCGCGTGATGGAACACGACTGGTCTGAGTATCTCAATATTCATCAGACTTTTGCGATTGACAACACAGTCTTCTCGGAGTTTTTCACGCATTCTCAATATGCGGCACTTAAGACCAAAGATGCGATAGTCGATCAGTTCAGGAACAAATTAGGAAAACGACCTTCGGTAGACATTAAGAATCCAGATATCCAATTTGATCTATACGCCTACAAAGATCAGTTTACCATCTCCTTAGATAGCTCAGGTGACACCCTCAATAGACGAGGCTATCGGGAGCCTGGACATGAGGCGCCTATGAGTGAGGTACTGGCAGCAGGCTTACTTAAACTTGCTGGATGGAACAAAGACATTCCTTTGGTAGACCCAATGTGTGGAACAGGTACTATCCTGATAGAGGCCGCACTCATGGGGCAAAATATGCCCCCACACATGCACAGAGATCATTTCAGTTTTAGAAATTGGAAAAACTTCCAACCTACGCTTTGGAACAACGTGAAGTCCGCCGCAATGTCGGGCATCAAGAAGAATCCACTCAATATCCGTGGTGGAGACATAGATGGTGAATCCATTGGTAAAGTGAAACGCACATTGAGAAAGTTTAAACTGAAGGATGTAATTACCGTGCAACAAGGAGATATGGCAGACTTCAAGCCCGACACTTCCAGTGGTATGTTTATATGCAACCCACCATATGGAGAGCGGATCGGAAGAGACAATACCAATGAGTTTTATGGCAAAATTGGTGATACATTGAAGAACAATTTTACTGGTTTTGATGCGTGGATACTTAGCTCCAATATGGAAGCATTCAAGCACATGCGACTGAAAACATCAAAGAAGATAGTGCTTTTCAACGGGCCATTAGAATGTAAATTTCAAAAGTATGAAATGTATCAAGGTAGCCGTGAGCAATCTTAATCTATTACTTTTAAGGAACGATGCATCTAAGGGGTAGCACAAAAATAAATTCATAATGCAAGACCATACGTTAAAAGAAGAATTCACGGAACCTGTAGTAGAAGTAACTCAGAAATTGGATGGGTGGATGGAAACGCTTTTTTCTATGCTGCCCAATATGGCAGTAGCTACTCTCCTTTTCATCATCTTTATGCTTGCCGCAAAAGGAACACAGAAGGTCTTCTTAAAACTTTTCAGAAAGTCTGCCGATAACAGGGCATTGGAGAATCTCTTTGGTACCATTATCTATTATATAGTATTGGGTACCGGGCTATTCATAATATTAGAAGTTCTCGGACTGGACAAAGCAGTCACCTCTCTCTTGGCTGGTGTTGGTGTGATTGGTCTTGCTTTGGGATTTGCTTTTCAGGATATCATGGCAAATTTCATTTCTGGGATTATTTTGGCATTTCGCACCCCTGTGCAGATAGGAGACATAGCCAAAATTGGTAGCTATACAGGTACTGTAACTCGAACCAACCTGAGGGTAACAGTGATCGAGACATTCCAAGGACAGGAAGTCTACGTACCAAACAAAGATGTACTACAAAACCCCATCGAAAATATTTCTAAACTTGGTCAATTACGAATTGACATACCTATTGGCATCTCATATGCTGACGATCTACAAAAAGTTGAAGACCTTGTTTTGAAGACAATCAAAGAATTGGATGATGTCATTAGACATGAAGATATGATCTTCAATTACACTGGCTTTGGCGATAGCTCGATCAATTTTGAAATTAAGTATTGGATTAATTATCCAGGTCCTCCCTCTATTTTCGAAATGACTTCACGTGGCGTTAAAGCAATCAAAGCTGCCTTTGACAAAGAAGGTATTACTATTCCATTCCCAATTCGCACCTTGGATTTTGGTATAAAAGGTGGTGAGAAGCTTTCTGAAATGAAGCTGAAGTCTGGGGATTGAATCTGGCCAATCTACGTTTGGGCATTGCTGCTATATCCAAAGCACCAAGGAAATGTGCTAATAAGCGTATGGCATAAACCAAGTCTAGCTCGGTCGATTGATTCATAAACAATACTAATACAATTAATAATAAACATAAATGTATAATTATGTTTATTAATCATCTAACAGCCCAAATTCTCCGTTAGATGAGGAGCATGAAAACCCTAAGCCACATCGCAATCTGTATTTTTACAATCCTTTTGATAGATGGCAATCAGATAGGCATAACATCTGCGCTATGTGCGCAAGGAACAGAAAAAACTTGCGAATCCGAAGTAGAGATTGTAGAAGAGCGCTTGGGTTCTCAAACTTTTATTTCACAAATCAAGCGTGAAATACCAATTCAAAAATACTCAAAAAATTCGCATCGTTTTCCTCGCTTATCCCCAGTTTTATTATTCTCCCAATCAGTCAATTTGCACATCCCTCGGATGATCGCATATTGCTGTTTCTTGCTTTAGGCTAGTTACTCCCCATTTCATTGTCATCTAATTATCGATGACATACTCCATTCTTTCTAATTGAATAATTAGTTCATCTAACCATTTGAGCAATGAAAAATAAGGCTACAATGCTAGAGTACTGTAAGCAAATTTTAAAGGCTGTCCATTTTGATCAACAGCTATTCAAAAAGGAATACAGAAAATCACTGAAGTGGTTGCAAAGACCCGATGTTAGTGAACTCAAATCGTGGATTCGAAACGAATTCAAATCCACACAACCAACCAATTAAACACCCAAAATCATGAAGATTTTCATCAATATATTTTTCTTAATTGTCCTCATCTTACCAGTATATAGTCAGACTAATGGTGCCAAAAAATTTGATAACTTAAATGAGGCTTTGAAAAATTCGGAGCAGGTAGAGTGGCTTGTGCTAAACAACCAGCAGCTTAATGATTTTCCATTAGAAATCCTGTCTTTCAATAATCTCAAATACTTGGATCTCAGTGGTAATAACATCGGAACTCTTCCCGAAGCTATTGCCCAGCTGCAGAGCTTATTCTATCTGGATCTATCAGATAATAAAATCTCTGTATTGCCAAAAGGATTATCAAGAATCAAGAGTTTAAGAAATCTCTATCTGGATTATAATACTAATTTAAATTTGGAAGCCGATTTTGAAATCCTAAGCCAGCTACCGCTATTACGGGTTTTAGACATAAGTGGAGACCAACTCACCACGCTACCCAGCACTATTGGCAATCTCAAGAATTTGGAATACCTAGGACTTTCTGATAATGCTATAGCCCAACTCCCTGAAGAATTTGCATCAATGCAAAACTTACAAGTCCTGTATGTGGAGAACAATAAATACTTCGAGCTTACTACCAACCTATCAGTGCTAAGTCGATTACCAAATCTTAAAGAGCTACATCTAGCTGGAGATCAATTCAACCAATTGCCTGCTGATATTAACAAATTGAAAGCTTTGGAGTACCTCAATTTAAGCAACAATCAAATTGCTGAATTGCCTCAAGAAGTATTTGAAATGAGTACAATAAAGCTCATTGACGTGAGCGACAATAAGATGCCTCACTTACTTCTTGATATGTATCGTGACAACTTAGCACCAACCATAAGATTTAAATTTTAAGCACTATAACCTTTGACTATGAAAATCCAATACATTTTTCCCTCGCTTCTCATAGCATCTGCCTTAATGAGTTGTTCGGTAGTACGCCAAGGTGAAATTGGCATGAAACAACGCATTGGTAGGCTTGACCAAAACATCATTCAACCAGGCGCTGTGGTATATAATCCCTTTATAACCAAAGTCATTAAAATGCCAATAAGAACGATGAATATGGAGATTAGCACAAATCTCCCATCAAAGGAGGGTCTTAACGTCACCGCTGTAATCTCCATTCTCTACAAGATCGTCCCAGGAAAGGCTCCTTCCATCGTAGAGAATATTGGACTAGGCAATGAGGTCAATGTAATCTCTAGTGTATTTCGTTCATCCGCTGCAGATGTATGTTCGCGATTTTATGCCAAAGACATGCACTCGGCCCAAAGGGCTTCTATTGAGAAAGAAATCACGACACAGATGTCTTCTATTTTGAGTTCTCGTGGTTTTGAGATTGAAGCTGTTTTGATGAAAAACATCTCACTACCGACTGGATTGGCACGTGCAGTCGAGGAAAAACTAGAAGCCGAGCAGATCGCTCAGCGGATGGAGTTTTTACTGGATAGGGAGAAACTAGAGGCTCAGCGAAAGATCATAGAAGCAGAGGGTATTCGTGATGCTCAGCGTATAATTTCTGAGGGACTTACGGACAAAATCATTCAATGGCAAAGTATAGAGGCGTTTCGTGAGTTATCGCAATCTCCAAATACGAAGATCATCATGACGGATGGATCTACACCCATGATCGTGAATCCAAATCTGGAATAGAATAAAATAAGAAATACATGAACTAAAATTTCATGTAAAGAGGTTGCATCCTTTCTCATATTTTAATCTAAGGTCGACCGAAACCGCCAGGGACTGTCTATAATATACTAACAATGTAGGCGCAAGGGATGCGCCTACATTGTTAGTCATAAAGACATTCTATACAAATTAAAAGTTAAACAATACGATGACCTCAAGAGGCAGAAATTAATAATACCTAGAGATGACAACAAAGGAAGTAACCCAAGTAATCTGAAAGGCCGAAAGCACTGGCCGGCTTTAAAATACTCGATATGTCTTCAAGAAAGCAATATGACAATATTACCAAGCTAGCCTCGAAATATACAAGACCTCCTTTAGCGCAAATCATCCTACTAGATAAGGATAGACAATGGCTTAAATCCAGTCATGGAGCAGAGATAAAGAAGCGACCAAACGAACTGGGCTTTTGCACACAAAACATACATGAATTAAATGGCATCATGATCATTGAGGACTTGACCTTGGATATGAGGGTTCGACTCAAATCCTTTGGTTCAATAAAATCCCAAAGCACGTTTTCATGCTGGAACCAATTTAAAAGGCTCTACCGAGGCATCTATTGGTGCTCTTTGCGTAAAGATCAATTTGAATGACCACCATATCAAAGCAATGGTGGGGATGTCCCATGTGGGAATAGCACTTAGTGAGCACAATAAAAATACCGTGGAGTTTAGCAAGCACTATCAAAAGCTCCACAGTAAAAGTATTAATCTTAAGAATTTTGCTGGAGATGTGGCTCATGATCTCGAAGTACCACTGACAAAAATCACATTCAATTTGAAATTACTTGAATTTAATCATGACCAAACACGCGTCAAAGAAGCAAAAAAACTCGTAATTATTGTAGAACAGGTATTAAGGGAAAGGCAATGATGGTAGAAGACATGTTTAAACGAACTAGAGCACAGGTCGAATCATAGAACAAAGGGAATCAATAGATTTAGGGGAGCTAATAGAAACAACTCATCAACTGCTAAACCCAACACGCTATTTCAGAATAAGACATATGCTTATCATTCCGAAAAAAGAATAAATGCAAGAATCTAAGTAGTTATACACCATACCCAATTATAGCGGTAACTACTAAGAATCCTGTCAATTAACTGACATATGAAAAAAGAATGCACCATAATATAGGATTAAAAGCATAGGCAGATAATAAATGAGAAACGAATTATAGGGAAAATAACCTTGGTTTATGTGATTTTTAAGACTAACTTCCATACACCTGAGAGAGTCGTTGTTACCTATTAACTTATCCTTCTTAATAAATTTTTATTAGGCTATGTTTTTAGGTTTTGTTGGAGAAATTGAATCCAATTATCCAATTAGTATTTTTAATTCAGCCATGGAATGTGGTGATTATTAGAATGCTGAAAACTCTGATAAATCATAGATAACCTGTAGTTAAGTATGTTATCTTCGATTAGATCATTGAAAATGCTAAAGCCGCTTCCCGAAAGGCATCATTTTATAGGCAATCGAATACGCTACTAAAACGAGAGTTTAGTGCACTTTATATAAGATGTCAACAAAGTCCAGCATTATCAAAATACGCTACATCCGAGACAACCCGCATGATGAGGTTATCTTGAGGGCTTTGCTTGAGCAGTACCCAAGTATAGAACTAACCTTTGTCAGCACCTTAAGCGAGAGTAGAAACTTATTGGTGGGAAATGGCTTTGATCTGATTCTACTCAACCTCAACTTATCAAAAAATGATCAACTTGAGAGCTTAGAAAAACTATCTAAGGAATACCCAACAGTACCTATTATTATCTTTTGTGAAAGTAATGACGCCCAGTGGATCAGTGAAACATTAGCAAAAGGAGCTCAAAATTACCTACTGAAGTCAAGATTGGAATCCGAAGACTTATTCAAAACAATCAATTATACTCTCGAGCGCTTCAGACTCTTTGAGCTTATAAAATCTAAAGAGCTCGAATCACGCCAAATCTTAAATACTGTAAATAATATAATATTCAAAATCAGTGTTGAGACTGGAAACCAATACCGCTATACATTCGTGAATCAAGAGTTTTGCGATAGAATAGGAAAATCTGCAGAAGAAATAGAAGGAAAGCTGATTGAGGAAATACTCCCTAAAAAATCTATTGAAGAGATAAAGTCGAAAAACTCAGAAGCCATTGCAGAAAAAAAAACTATTCAGTGGAAGATGAGCATGGACTTCAAAAAAGGAATAACTAATGGAATAGTTACTATTTCTCCATATTTCGATACCAAAGGCATCTGTCAGTTTATAGTAGTTTCTGTTAATGACTTTACTGAAGTCATTAAAGAAAATGCAGAATTGGCAAAGGGTAATGCATTCTTAAATGCAATCTTCGACCATTCATTGAATGCTATAATGGTCGCTGATGACGAAGGAAATTATATTGCTGTGAATAATGGTGCAGTAGATCTTCTTGAGTATACAAAGGAGGAGTTACTTCAAATGAACTACAGAGATTTAATTTCTCCCTCTTATCACAACGAGGGAACTTGGGAGGAATATCAAAAAAATAGAATCAGTGCAGGAGAGTTACATTTCTTAGCTAAATCAGGCAAAAACAAAACTGCAATATACAATGCCAAGAGAATTGAAAAGGACTTCAATATTTCTGCCATGATTGACATTACTGATAGAATAGAATATCAGCAAGAAATCAATAAGTTATCCCTGATTGCCCGAAATACGATCAATGCAGCAATAATTACTGACACTGAGGGCAAAACAGTTTGGATCAATGAATCCACCACGCGAATTACTGGATATCAATTAGAGGAAATGATTGGTAAGAAGCCCGGTGACCTAATGCAAGGCAAAAATACTGATCAAACAGTTGTAAGTATAATGAGCGATGCTATAACCAATCTTGATCCATTTGATGTTGAAGTGATTAATTACGCTAAGGATGGGAGAGAATATAACATCAAAATTCAATCTCAGCCCCTCTTTGATGAGCAGCAGAAACATATTGGTTTTTTCTCCTTACAGACAGATATAACAGATAGGGTAACCTATCAAAATAAGCTTACTGAGAGTAAAAAGCGGCTAGAACTCGCACTATCTATAGGCCAGATTGGAATTTTAGAATGGGCCTTTTTAGACGATAAAATTAAAATTGACGGCTATTCATCACAAATTCTTGGTATCTCTCCGAGTTTAGAATACTTGGATTTCGAAGAATTTCTTAGTCATATCGATCTATTGGAGCGAGACGATATCGAAAAATTATTAAAGAATGCAAAGGCAAGTAAGCAAGACATCCCGCCTAAAAGATTCCGATTAATTAATAATGAGCGTGAAGGTTTTCAATGGGTTGAGCTTACAGGGACTGTTATAAAACATAACGGTACGGATTTAAGGTTGATTGCTACCATAACAGATATCACAGATAAGATGGAGCATGACATGGAGATATTCCGTGCTACTATTAAGGCAGAGGAGAATGTTCGCTCTCAAATAAGTTCAGATATCCATGATGGACTGCAGCAGACCTTAATTTCCAGTCTTTTTAGTTTGGGAGCAGTAAAGGAAGAAATGGATAAACTCCCAAATACACTCCAGGATAAATTGCAGTTTGCCTACACTAAAATCGATCAAGCCATAAAAGAAAGTCGAATGATTGCCCACCAACTTATGCCTAAGGTGCTCAAAGATTTCGGCCTTGTAGATGCTTTAGATAGCATTCTAAGTGAGATCAGCACTCATGTGAAATTAAACTTCTATGAAAACCTCAAAGAAAAGCGATTACCGGGAGATGTAGAACTCAATTTTTATAGGATTATTCAAGAGGCTTTGAACAATATTCTAAAACACGCCAACGCTTCCCATGTTTATATACAAATCATCGAGACACCAGATAAAATCACCTTAAATATAGAAGATGATGGCGTGGGTTTCAATCCGAATGATGATTCAAACGGAATTGGATTTTTGTCTATGAAGAATAGAGTGGCTGCACTCAATGGAACCATAGAAATTGATTCTCGACTAAAAATGGGAACGCACATATTCATTGAAATACCCAATAAAAAATAAATATCATGAAGAATATTTTGCTTGTAGACGATCATAAAATAGTAAGAGAGGGTATCAAATACTATTTAAGCAATGTGGAAGACCTGCACGTAGCAGGAGAAGCAGATAATGGCTCCAAAGCGATTGAGTTGTTGGGCAAAGAGAAGTTTGACCTTGTCATCACGGACATATCCATGCCAGTGATGGATGGACTGAAAATGATGGAAACAATAAGTAAAGAGTACCCAGATCAAAAAGTACTAGTGCTCACAATGATCGACGAATACAGGTACATCAAACAAATGCTGTCACTTGGCGTGAAAAGTTTTCTGCTCAAAAACTCAAGCAAAGACGAGCTGCTCCTTGCTATAAATAAATCACTAAAGGGGGAAACATACTACTCGGCAGAAGTCACTCAGATAATCATAAACAGTCTCTCAAATAGAAAGATGAATGGGAATGAAAGGCTAACAGTAGAAGCTTCTCTTACAGTTAGAGAAAAAGAAGTTTTAAAACTCATCGTTAAGGAGTACACAAACAACCAGATTGCCGATGAACTATTCATAAGCATCAGAACTGTTGACAGCCACAAGCATAACCTTCTAGAAAAAACAGGTTCTAAAACCCTCGCAGGCTTGGTGCTTTATGCAATAGAGCATGGTATAAACTGATCAGAGGCTGCTTCCTCACAAGGCAATTCTTCTTGCTTCTAGCAGCAAGCCGCGTAAAACTCTTATGTTCTATCCTAACAAAGTACCTAGAGCTCTAGAAGAATTGCGTACGTGATTCGACTAATAAAAATGCACAACAAATATTCGCATTTCATGATTTTACAAAATCGGTACTATGCTCTCATATAGGGTAGTTATCTGAACGAGCTTTGATTCATAATTAAAGAGTCAAAGTCATGAAAACGATATACACCTTCGCATTACTGATCGCAATTTCACTTCAATTGCATAGCCAATCCATCTATGCTTCTTCATATACAGAAAGCACACACATCAGTCCAAAAATAGGTGCTGCAGTAGGTTTTAGTTTTAGCAATCAAATAGAATTAGGTGGGTTTTATCAAAATAGTGTCACTGATGTGCCTACAAGATCCGATGGATATAAAATATACGAGGAAACCTTCATGGGTATGTATTTCAATTACCCGATCGTGAGCGATCGTCTCGCAAGCCTCAAGCTGAATGTGAGAACAGGAGTTACTAATAGTGAAAATTTCACCATCACTCCTAGCCTCTTGGCTAACTACAACTTACTAAAAACAATGCAACTAGGAGTTGGTGTAGGGGTGAGAGCATTCCGACCTACACTTCAAGCGTCTGTCAAATTCAAAATGTGGAATTAACTATTTGCAATAACACCGCTAAAAATTAAATCACTCAAAACGCTAAAGTCATGTATACATCAATAAACACTCCGCAAGTCAATTGGTCAATGTCAATTACCAAAAATGAGCCAGCATTCTTCGTTATCGAACCAAGAAGAAATACACCCTATGTGTACTACAATGAGCGCCAAAATCAAATGTCTATAAGGGGCAACAGTTTCGACGAAAGAGTACTCACACTGTACAGAAGCAACATGTTGATTATCAAAGGTCACCTAGAATCTCATAAAAAGCTCAACCTGAGTTTATCACTTCAAAAAATGAACACAATGAATGTGAAGTGTCTCTTCGATATGTTCAAAGGCCTCAGTAGTTTTAAAAATCAAGGAAAGACAATTAAAGTGACATGGTACTACCAGCAAGGAGATCAAGATCTACTTGATAGCATCCATGATTTTGCTGACCTCTTTGATCTGAGTATCTCACCGAGAGTACTCGCAGCCTAAGTATTCGTCACGATAGGATGCCCCAAAATACTACGATCATGAAACCCAACACAAAAACACAATCAGCACTCAATTCAAAAATTAGATATCAGTTGATTCTAATTGCGCTCTTGTCATTTCTCTTGTTGGTTGCAGGTAAAAGGGCCAGTGCTCAGCACATTAATGTTAGTCATTTCGCAGAGCAAAATATTGTAGGGTTGCAGTAAGGAGTATCAGCTTCCACAGAACTGATGAAGAAGATTCGCCTCGGATATTTTTATCAGTCCTCTGTGAACATACCCTTTGAGAAGGATATGTACAACTATTCCTTCCATGGATTGCATGCAAATTTTCCCATTAAGAGCTATGATGGACGCACTCTCTACGGAAGTTTCAAGACAGGGCTAGTCAATAGCACTTTTCTCGTGATCTCACCTCAGGTAACCACAGAGTTTTCTTTTAACAACTTCACTAATCTCGGATTCAGCACATCATACCGTGCTGGCCATGCTGCCATGGGAGCACTAATTTCGATACATTAAAACCCTCGCAGGCTTGGTGCTGTACGCAATAGAGCATGGCATAAACTGATCTGAAGCTGCTGCTTCCTCACTAGGCAATTCTCCGAGAAACAAAATGTGTAAAACTCTTATGTTCTATCCAATCAAAGTACTTAGAGCTTTAGAAGAATTACCTACATGATCCTACTAATAAAAATGCACAACAAATATTCGCATTTCATGACTTTACAAAATCGGTACTATACTCTGATATAGGGTTGCTATCTGAACGAGCTTTGATTCATAATTAGAGAGTCAAAGTCATGAAAACGATATACACCTTCGCATTACTGATCGCAATTTCACTTCAATTGCATAGCCAATCCATCTATGCTTCTTCATATACAGAAAGCACACACATCAGTCCAAAAATAGGTGCTGCAGTAGGTTTTAGTTTTAGCAATCAAATAGAATTAGGTGGGTTTTATCAAAATAGTGTCACTGATGTGCCTACAAGATCCGATGGATATAAAATATACGAGGAAACCTTCATGGGTATGTATTTCAATTACCCGATCGTGAGCGATCGTCTCGCAAGCCTCAAGCTGAATGTGAGAACAGGAGTTACTAATAGTGAAAATTTCACCATCACTCCTAGCCTCTTGGCTAACTACAACTTACTAAAAACAATGCAACTAGGAGTTGGTGTAGGGGTGAGAGCATTCCGACCTACACTTCAAGCGTCTGTCAAATTCAAAATGTGGAATTAACTATTTGCAATAACACCGCTAAAAATTAAATCACTCAAAACGCTAAAGTCATGTATACATCAATAAACACTCCGCAAGTCAATTGGTCAATGTCAATTACCAAAAATGAGCCAGCATTCTTCGTTATCGAACCAAGAAGAAATACACCCTATGTGTACTACAATGAGCGCCAAAATCAAATGTCTATAAGGGGCAACAGTTTCGACGAAAGAGTACTCACACTGTACAGAAGCAACATGTTGATTATCAAAGGTCACCTAGAATCTCATAAAAAGCTCAACCTGAGTTTATCACTTCAAAAAATGAACACAATGAATGTGAAGTGTCTCTTCGATATGTTCAAAGGCCTCAGTAGTTTTAAAAATCAAGGAAAGACAATTAAAGTGACATGGTACTACCAGCAAGGAGATCAAGATCTACTTGATAGCATCCATGATTTTGCTGACCTCTTTGATCTGAGTATCTCACCGAGAGTACTCGCAGCCTAAGTATTCGTCACGATAGGATGCCCCAAAATACTACGATCATGAAACCCAACACAAAAACACAATCAGCACTCAATTCAAAAATTAGATATCAGTTGATTCTAATTGCGCTCTTATCATTTCTCTTGTTGGTTGCAGGTAAAAAGGCCAGTGCTCAGCACATTAATTTCAGTCTTTTCGTGGAGCAAAATATAGTAGGGTTGCAGAAAGGAGTTTTAGTTTCCACAGAAATGAAGAAGATTCGTCTTGGATATTTTTATCAAGCTTCAGAGAAAATATCCTTTGAGAAGGATATGTACAACTATTCCCTCCATGGATTGCATGCAAATTTTCCCATCAAGAGCTGTGATGGACTAAGCCTCTACGGAGGAATCAAAGCAGGTCTTGTCAACGGCTCTTTTCTCATCATCACCCCTCAGGTAACCACAGAGTTTTCTATTAACAACTTCATTAATCTCGGATTCAGCACATCATACCGTGCCGGCCATGCTGCCATGGGAGCACTTATCTCGATACATTATTAGTCCCACATTAGTTAACTATCAGTTTTGACATAATGAAATATTAACCTTACCCCAATGGGAACGCACCGAATCATTTTCCTCTATATTGTAACCCTGTTCACATGGGGGTGCGAGCCAGAATTAGACCTGCCATTCGAAAAATACACTATTCCAGAAGGAAAACACTATTCTACTTACAAAATAGAACTACTACAATCCTCCTCCTTGATTTTTCAAGCGACTTTTGACGAAACTGCAGTATATCAATCCCTAACCACCGAAAACCAATGGGACACCAACAAACTGTTTGGTTTCTCCGACTGCAACTCAATGCATCACGAGCATAGTGCTAGATTTGGTTGGAGATGGCTAAATGATCGTATTGAAATAATGGCATACTGCTATGTGAATGGCGAAAGGATTATCGAATACATTGGTAGTACACAGCCTTTTCAAACCAACTTATACGAAATACAATTAACGGATACCCACTACATCTTTCGGTTTGATAACGAAATCTTAGAAATACCTAGAATAAAGCCTTGTGACAAGGGAGCTTACTACTTATTGTTTCCATATTTCGGAGGTAACGAATCTGCTCCTCATGACATCAACATAATGCTCCGCAGAGATTATTGATTTCCACAATGCATATTTCCTCTTAGGGAATCTTACGATGCAGCTACTTGTTGTTACCTTTGCATCACAATTTATACTGGGGTCGACCGGAATCGACAGGGAGTGTAAAGAGTATGCTTGCATGCAGGCGCATGGGATGCGCGCCTTGATCACTAGTTCCAACAATTATTTGGCGAATCTAATTACGCCATGGCAGCTTAATCACCACTTAATTGTGATGATTTATCAGGGTTGAGGCCAACGTCTCCCCCTGCCACATCCCTCCAAGTCTCTGTCCTTTAGGCTGGATCAAGGGGTGTCGAACTTTAGGACTAGCGCTGATGAGGTTACTAAGCCAGCGCGAAACTCCAGTGACTGGCAGGTTCAGTAGGTTGTTATTCACCGGCTGGCTTGCAAGATCAAACGAATAACTAAGCATGTAGAGGGTCTATTGTTTCCTTTGCTGGACGAGGGTTCGAATCCCTCCGACTCCACTAAAAAAGAAAAGCTCACCAAAAGGTGGGCTTTTCTTTTGAAATCCCTAGAGTTTTATAAAAACCCTTGACCTCTCATAACACCAACATTCTCAATGTGGAAAAAGGAAGGAAAAATGCCATTCATGAAACTATTCATGATCCTTAATCATTACATGTAAATACACATAATTAATACAATCGATATGAGTTCAGAAATTCAACCATTATTACAACCCTATAAATCTTCTAACCTTGAGCTTAGCAACCGAATGGTCATGGCACCCATGACACGGAGTAGAGCAGCCAATCCTGAAAAAGCTGCATCAGGCGACCTTCAAGGCACCTATTACGCTCAAAGAGCCTCCGCAGGACTAATCATTACTGAAGGTTCGCAGGTCTCTGAAAAAGCCGTAGGATATATCAATACCCCAGGAATTCACACTGATGTTCAGGTAGCAGGCTGGAAAGAAGTAACCGAAAAAGTACACGCTTCGGGCGGAAAGATCTTTATTCAGCTTTGGCACGTTGGGAGAATTTCACATCCAGACTTTCATAAGGGAGAGCTACCTCACGCACCTAGCGCCATCAATCCTAATGCTCAATCTTACACACCTGAAGGAATGAAAGACACGGTCACACCAAAAGAGATGACCAAAGAAGACATCCAGCAGTCGGTAAAGGACTTTGCAATTGCAGCAAAAAACGCAATGAAAGCTGGCTTTGATGGCGTTGAGGTACATTCTTCAAATGGATATTTATTTCACCAATTCTTTAGTGCTACTTCCAATCATCGAACGGACGAATATGGTGGAAGTAAAGAAAATCGTGCAAGATTTTTATTCGAAGTATTGGATGCCATCAAGGCTGAGACGCCCATTCAGAAAGTAGGCTTGAGACTGAACCCGTCTCTTAACGGCATTTTTGGTATGACGATGGATGAAGAGACTATTCCCACTTTCGATTACATTATTGAAAAGCTCAATGATTATGATTTGGCTTATTTGCATTTATCTGAGCCATTCAATGATGTATCCGAGATTCCTTTTGCGGTAACTCAAATAGCCAAACGTTACAGACCGATCTATAAAGGTACAATCATCATCAATGCGGGATTTGATCAGGAGAAAGGAAATCAAGTGATCAAAGCTGGAGACGCGGACTTGGTAGCCTATGGTAAACCTTATGTCTCTAACCCTGATTTGGTGGAGCGATTCGCGGAGGGCGTGGAGCTTACAGACTGGGATGGCGGCACATTCTATACTCCAGGCGCGAAAGGCTACATAGACTATGAAAAGAAAACAGCAGAAATTGCTTGAGCTAAAACGTCTAAGACTAAATGAAAGAAGCTGTCTCAAATGGACAGCTTCTTTTTTGTTAATTCTCACTTAGAGATAGAATAGGATCAATAACCAAGCCCTTAATGTCTCACTATGACTTTCAAATAGGCAATTACTCTCCCTGGATTTGCTGTATCCACAAATCTTAACAGATAGATTCCTTCCATCAAATTATCAGTTTCTATAAGCGCAGATCCCCCATACCCTCGGTTTATCTCTAACTCTTTCACTTTTTTACCATCTATGGTAGTCATGATGACTTTCACATTGTCTGAAAACAATTTATCATAAGAGATATTCAGCACTTTATCAGCAGGGTTAGGGTAAACATTGAGATTTTTGAAATAGTCTAGATAAAAACCTAACTCCTCGATCAGCACCACAAAAATTCCTTCTTCCGTTACCGTCGCTTCAAGCACAAAGCCATCTTCTTCCTTATCATCAGTTATTTCAAACTCGACGAATGAATTCGGGTCCATTGGAATACCAGGATATTGAATATTGATCCTATACCGGCCTGTAGGAACTCCTTCAAAAGAAACCTTACCTTCATCATCAGTCTCCAAGTAAGCCACCAATTGCCATTCATCTTGAGCCGACTCGTCTAGTCGCCCAGCTCTCACGAATCTACGCATCGAAACAACCGCTTTCTTCACCTTCCTACGTGAGTCAACCCTACCGTCTCCACTGCCGTTTTGGGTCTCTTCTGTGAAATCACTCTCAACTAATACTTCAACTTCCCCATCACCTCCAGTGAACGGAGGTGGTAGTCTTTGAATCACTAATTCTAGACTTTCATGATCCCTAAGCTCTAATACATCTGCTTCAATATTGTCGATAGTAGACTCATAATACGTCTGCATAAACTGCACAACATCACCACCATTTGTCTGGCTATATCCTTTAGTTGTTTTCACACTCAAGATATAATCGCCCAGTCTTACATTATTGAAAATGAGCTTCTCATTCACAATCTTTGGAAAGTTTTGAATGGTATCGTAAGGGCCCTTAGCCTTAATGCGGAATAGGTAACCTTCTCCTTCTTGAAGTATGCCAGGAGTACCATCAGCAAAATCGAATATTGACGATACTTCAAGATTGGCTGTAGCCCACATCGTACGTACCCCACTTCTAATGATAAGGTTTGGTACAGAAGGGTTTGACACAGAAAGCTGATAAACACCCATAGTACTATAGCCAATGGCTTCAACCGTATAAGTATCTGTATTGGCACCTGTAATAGCTAACTCATTCTTAGTCCAAGCATATTGATTTCCTTGACCAGCGACTTTATAAGACAAAGTGAATGGCGACCCAACAGACAGTGACTCTGTTGTCGGTGGATCTAATGCTTTCTGATTGTTATATTGAATGCCGTCCACACCAACGTTGGGTATTAGATCAGCAAAATCCAATCTATTGTTGGAAACGTTGAAAGTGGTCTGACCTGTCAAAGTAATCTTAGGCAATCCAGTAATTTGATTACCTGAAAGGTCAACGTTAATTAGTTCTAAAGCATCGTTGATTTCCTCTGGCACTACTCCTGCTAAGTTATTATCAGCAAAATTGATACCCACTAGGCGATTTTCCACAAACTGCACTCCCTCCCAATCAGTCACTTTTCCAGTTTTCCAATTGGCTTTCTTTGTCCAAGAATCTCCACCAAGTGAGTCGTACAATGCGACCAACACTGTAGAGTCTCGCTCCAAAGAAGATACTTTGAGATTTATAGATTTCGAATTGATGGAAAGATTTGGGATAAGTGCGCTTGTTACTTGTACGGTATATTTTCCCTCCGCAGCAAATGATTCGGCAGTCACTTGGATGCTCGGACCGGTACCCGCATATGTTTGTCCATTTTTAAACCACGAATAAGACAGTTGCTGACCCGGAATCGCTCTATTCAATGTTACTACATCATTCAACTGAGCTAAGATGTTAACCTCCTCCAGCAGCGGTCTTTGGGGAGAATAAACTGTATTATCTGCAGAACTGAATTCTTCAAACACACTAAAAGACAACAGGTTCTGACTAATATCCAATAGTTTGATACCAGGTATCTCATTCAAAGGAGGCAAATCGGTTAGACTATTGCCTGAAAGCAATAAAGTATCTAGATAACTTATATCCAGCGCACTATTTGGAACGGTTCCTACAAGATTATTATTTCTCAAATCAATCTTTATAATTTTATCACCGTCTACGGTTATACCATACCAATTTCCAATTGGCTCTTCGCTGAGCCAACCGCTATTATTGGCCCAATTATCTCCATTGGTGCTATTATAAAACTCTGTTACCAACAATAGATCTTCCTCGCTGACAACCTCTACGACATCCAATATTGTAATGGAAAAGTTAGCTTGAGCCTGCAGAAAACCATCTGATACCTGTATGGCCAGATTGAAAGATGGGTTGATCTCAAAATCCAAAGCTGAAGAATCTGCAATAATCAAAGCTCCATTGGTGTCAATTGAAAAGGCACCTAAACCATTTCCCGATAGGATACTATATGTCAGCACATCGTTTTCTGGATCGACTGCATTTAAAGATCCAACTAAGGTTGAAGAAGGACTATTTTCGCTAATAGTCAGAGATTGGCCAATCAAAATCGGAGCCTCATTTACATCAAGAATATTAATTTCTATAGTGAATGGAGTGTTCAAAGCTCCGTCACTCACTTGTGCTGAAATTATGAAGGATGAACTGGCTTCAAAATCTAATACTGAAGAATCCGCAACTGAAAGAACACCATTCGTAGCTAAAGCAAAGCCCCCTAATTCATTGCCACTCAAGATGCCATAAGTCAATGTTTGGGATTCTGGATCAATAGCAATTAAAGTATCAATTTTAATTGCATTAGCACTGTTTTCATCGATAGAATAAGTCTGACTAGCAATAATTGGCTGCTCGTTCACGTTCTCAATAACAATCGAAATAACTGCGAAGGCATCCAGCATACCATCAGATACTACCACATTGATATCTAACATGTTGGTAGTCTCGAAATCGAAGAAGCTACTGTCCTTCACTGAAATCGCGCCAGTAGATGGATGGATACTTACGTAAAGACTATCATCAGCCGTGAGACCAATATAGGTAAGAGCATCACCTTCGAAATCCGATGCTATGATTTGACCAATGAACGAATTGACTTCAGTATTTTCTGCAATGGTGTAAGATTGATCACTCACAACCGGAGCTTCATTTACGTCAAGAATATCTATTTCTAAAGTGAACGGAGTGCTCAAAGTTCCATCGCTCACTTGCACTAAAAGTGTAAAAGATGGGTTTAACTCGAAATCCAGAACTGAAGTGTCCGCAACTGACAGCACACCATCGGTTGTTAAAGCAAAACCACCTAATTCATTTCCACTCAAAATAGTATAACTCAACGATTGAGCTTCGGGATCTGAAGCTATTAAGGTGTCAATTTTAAATCCAACAGCACTGTTTTCATTAATAGAATAGGTCTGATCAGAGATAAGTGGCTGCTCATTGACATCCTCCACAACTATGGAAATGGAAGCTGAAGCTTCCAATACACCATCAGAAACCACCACATTGATATCTAATAAGTTGATAGTCTCGTAATCGAAGAAGCTACTGTCTTTCACTGATATCTCACCTGTTGATGGATGGATACTCACATAAAGACTATCACTAGCCGTAAGGCCAGCAAAAGAGAGCGCATCGCCATCTAGATCAAGTGCAGCTATTGAGCCAATAAAGCTATTAACTGAGCTGTTTTCATTTATAATGAATGACTGGTTAGAAATTTCAGGACTTTCATTTTCATTGATCAAGCTTACTTCTATGCTGAATTGAGTATTCAGTAAACCATCGCTAGCTTCCGCTAAAAGTAACAATGACGGGTTTGTTTCAAAATCCAACGCTGTAGAATCAATTACAGAAAGGACTCCTTCAGATGTCAATGTGAAGGTTCCTAATTCATTGCCACTTAGAATAGAATAAGTTATGGCATCAAATTCAGGATCTGTGGCTTGCGCCGTATCGATCACCACACCGTTCAAACTGTTTTCATTTACAGCGAATATTTGGTTAACCACGACAGGAGCTTCATTTACATTTTGTATCAAGAACGAAATAAAAGCCTCTACCTCATAGAATTCGTCTAGTACCTTCACTGTAATACCCAGCGAATCCACCATTTCAAAATCAAAGTAACTGCTGTCTTTCACGAACATTTCGCCAGATAGAGAGTCAATACTGATATACAGCGTATCAGTTGGGTTAGCGCCATAAAACTTCAAAGTATCCCCATCTGAGTCTGTAGCCACTATGGTGCCAAGAGAAGTGTTTTCTGGGGTGTTTTCATTCAAAGTGAAAATCTGATTTGAAACCTTAGGTATGCCACTGGTGATTTCTCGCACCATTACTGTCATATTATCAGTAAGTGTGCAACCTGCTGAATCCAAAGTATAGGTAAGGGTATAGTCACCAAGACCTGCATCCTTTGGACTAAAAACACCATCAGAAGTCACATACGTGCTCCCCGACCAAGTACCCCCTTTCGGGAAATTATCATCAAGGAACGAATAAGTTCTTGCAACAGGTAGTTTAATATCTGGACCAGCAAATGCTTGTACATTAGTCACATTTAGATTTACCGCAGTTCGGACACTTTCACAGCCATCTGGTGCGCTCTGACTCACATATACGACTTGAGATTCAGTCAGACCAGCAAATGTATAGGTGGCAGCTGTCTGAGTAGTTATCAGCTGGTAGGTAGAGTCAAAGATATTAATGTTATTTCCAGAGTCAGCGCTGATGTTAAGTACGAAATCAGCTCCATAGCATTCCGTTACATCATTTACTAAAGGTGCTGAAGGTACATTGGTACAAATCACAAATGGTTCTGCTTCTGAGAAAGACCAGTTTCCGCTTGCATCTTGCATTTGCAGAAACAGGCTATGGTCACCAGCTGCTAGATTCGTGATATCAACTGCTAGGGACTCATCTAAGGACAATCCTGAGGTAATGTTGATAGGAACACCTAAGCCAAGACTCGGCAAGCTATCAAAGGCATATTCTGCGTAAACGATATCTCCTCCGAATGCCAGATTAATTAGTCCTCCATCAGCAGGAATGATGTAAAACTTCTTCGGTACTGGGAACCCCCAAAGTCCATCATCTTTCTTAGCTCTAAAATAAACAGTGTGCGCACCTTCGCCCACGCTTGACATTACAATAGGTCGAGTAATTTGGACACTAGGATTTTCATAAATAGAAACAGGCGTTCCCAATCCTGGACCAGGATCAGAGTCGAGGAAGTACTCTAAGGATATAAGGCTATTTGACGCGGCAGTTCCGCTCAAAATATCAAAGTTTAGTGTCGTCGTTTCTAGAGAGGTACTCAATGTTACAGAGTAGCTACCTGGAGCCAAATCGCTGATTTCATTCACATTTGATGCACCATTTGACCAAGTGATAGATATTGGGAGTTTATCATGACTGAGCGCCTCAATTCTAGCCGCACCATTACTTCCATTCGTAGCATCAAAACTGACAATAGATGCCGTGATTGGATTAAAGAACTTAACCGTAATTACTTCTGACTTAAAGCTTATGCTGTCTTTGGTAAGGTAAGCATAGTAATTACCCGATTTAGTCACCGATATTTCTTGACTCTTCTTCCTATTGATCCACTCGTAAGCATAGCCTGAAGGAGCGGTGATCTTGAGTGTGTCACCAACCAACAAACTGTCATTTCCATTAATCACTAAAGCGCCCGGTAGGCCATCTACTATCAATATATCCTTCACGATACTTGTAGCACAACCCTCTGTATTCTGAACAGTCAGGCGAATTGGATAGACTCCATTTGCTCCAAAAGTCGGATTGTAAGCAGGATCTGTACTTTCATAAACCTCATCACCGTCAATGTCCCATTTATAAGTAGCTCCAGTTAGTACATTTGAGGAAAGGTCAGTTAATGCGATCGGCGTATTAATACCTACGGTATCAAAGCTGAAATCAGCGATTGGGAAATCACAATCGCTTGGATAGATAAACACTTCAGTGGAGCTGATGGGGTTCCAAAGTCCATCTTGATTTTGGACACGAATGTTTAGTTGATGTTTACCAACATCAAGACCGCTAGTAGATGCAGACCAAGGTCTATTTGTAAGGGTATCTGTTTTCTGAATAGGAATACTGAATCCTTTTCCTATTCCTGGATCTTTATCAAAGTAATACTCTGCAGCCACTATATCCGTATTGAATACGACCAAATCAGCTTTAGCCGTATCTATGACAAAGAATTTGGTCCGGCTCGGAATACTCCAATTACCGTCTGTCTGCTTAGTTCTTACGTAGATCGTATGCAATCCAGGATTAAAATTATCTGCGAGTAAATTGAAATTTTGATCAGCTGTTTTAGCTTCAGTTATCGCAATAGGTGATCCATTCCCTGCGCCCGGATCCTCATCAATGAAATACTCCGCTGAGATTAGATTATTATCAATTTCCACATAGGCTCGCGCATTCGGATCTATGATGTAGAAGAATCTTACTTTAGGAATTCCCCAGATGCCATTGGCTTGCTGAGCACGTATATATAGTCTTTGTAGTCCTATATCAAGACCTGAAATGTCTGGTATAAAATCGAACGATACTTTATCTGCTTGATAGGTAACGATCTCCATACCATTTCCCGGACCTGGGTCTGCTCCAAAAAAGTATTCTGCTTTGAGAATTTCGGTACCGGCTAAATTAATTTCACCAATATTGAAGGTGAAGGTGATCGTATCCAAAATGGTATTGATCTCTACCTGATAATTCCCTGTAGCTAGTTCATTAACTTGTGTTTGGCCAGTTGCTCCATTCGTCCACACAATATTATAAGGAAGTCCATCCGTAGATATGTTTGTAACCGATGCAGATCCATTGGAAAGTCCTATAGATGCGCCACTAACTGAAATATTTGCAGTGATTTCCTTAAAGAAGGCAACTGTCTTGGCCTGAGATTTAAAGCTAATGCCGTCAGCTTCTAGCCATGCGTAGTAGGTGCCAGTCTTGCCTACTGTGATTGATTGAGTAGTCGCTCCATTATTCCATTCGTAGGCATACCCTGCTGGTGCAGTATAAGTGATAGAGTCTCCAACTAAGAGAGTGTCCAGTTTATTAGCTGTAATGGCGGCAGTTAAACCATCCGTGATAATTATGTCTTTCACAACACTGGTAAAGCAGCTGTCTGGAAAATTGACTACCGTCAATTTGATTGGATAAACGCCATTGGCAGAAAATGTAGTATCAAAATCAGCTCGAGTTGACTCGATGGAGCCATCTCCGTAAATATCCCAAGCATATGTTACGCTATCGGATAAACCAGTAGATAAATCTACCAATCCTACCATCGTATCAACACCTACAGTATCAAATGCAAAATCAGCGATAGGTGGCAGGCAAGCTTTATCATTGATGGTAAATGTCTGCGCACTCACCACGTTCCAAATACCATCTTGATTCTTGGTCCGAATGTTCAAGGTGTGTTCACCTTGCGATAATCCTGCAGTCGGGGCTGCCCAAGGACGATTATCTAACTGAGCTGATTTCTGGATAGGCATGGCCTTCCCGTTACCAACACCAGGATCATGGTCAAAGAAGTATTCAGCTTCTACTATATCCGTTTTGAATTCAATAATCTCTTCAAATCTTCCTCCTATTACAAAAAACGTAACTGGTTCGGCTAGTGACCACATTCCATCGTCTTGCTGAGTTCTGATATATAAATCATGAAGACCACTTGAAAGTGTGCTAATTGTGTGAGAAAAGTTAATGTCTGCGATTTTGGTAGCAAAAACTGGTACTGTTGTTCCATTTCCAACTCCAGGATCATTATCAAAGAAATATTCAGCACTAATCAGATTGAGATCCTTTTCCTCATAAACACGAGCATTTGGGTCTATGACATAAAAATGACGGTATTTTGGAATGCTCCAAATCCCAGATGCCTGTTTTACTCGAGTATATAACTTGTATAAGCCAGTAGAAAGGGACGAGGCATCCACATTGAAACCTATGTTAAGCGTTCCCGCTTGATAAATATCAATTGCAGTTCCATTACCAACTCCAGGGTCCGTTCCAATAAAATACTCTGCCTCTATAATGCTATTATTAGCAGGAGTGATGTCACTGACGGTAAAAGGAAAATTGTAGGTATCTAATGGTGTGGTAATCGTAAGTGAATAACTGCCTGGAGCCAATCCGGTAAGCGAACGCACTTGACTGGCACCTGTAGACCAAGAAATAGTGAATGGTAATTCATCGCTCTTAATATTTTCGACGATAGCCGCGCCGTTACTTAGTCCAGAAGTAGCATTGAAAGAAGAGAAATCAGCAGTAAGCGCTTCGAATGTTTTAATCTGTACAATATCTGATTTGAAAGTAATCCCATCCGCAGATAAGAATACATAATATGAGCCTGCTTTACTAACTGATAAAGTTTGGCTAGTTTCCCCAGTAGACCATTCATAGGTATAACCAGCTGGAGCTGTTAGGTCAAGGCTGTTGCCAGCAATCAGGCTATCATTTGCAGATAAGGTGATCGCTTTACTAATTCCACTTGTTACAAAGACGTCTTTCAAAACACTGGCCGAACATCCATCTGAATTTGTAACTGTGAGTCGAATCGAATAAACACCTCTTGTGGCAAATTGCGTGTCAAAAGTAGCGCTGTTTCCATCTACAGTACCGTCATCATTGACATCCCAGGCATATGTAGCTCCCCCATCTACATTTGTAGAAAGATCAGTGATTCCAATATTGGTATTGATATCGACGGTATTAAAATCAAAATCGACTGATGGCACTTGGCAAACTATAGTGCTGTCAATATAAATGGATACCGTATCAGGCATTCCCCAAAATCCATCTTGCGATTGGGTACGGATGTATAAGTAATGGTCACCTTCAGTCAAACCATCCGTTTTCGCTACCCAATTCTTATCGATCGTTGCAGACTTCTGAAGCGGTATTTTAGCACCTTTTCCCACTCCAGGATCTGTATCATAAAAGTATTCAGCCGCTACGATATCCGTAGCGAACTGAATGGTTTTAGTGTTATTATTATCAGAAACATAAAAAAATCTAGTCTTCGGAATACTCCAAAGTCCATCACTCTGCTGAGCACGGATGTAAAGTCTGTGCAAACCAGCCGAAAAGCCACTCGTATTTACACTGAAATTTTGATCAATGGTTCCTGCAGATGTAATTGAAACGGGCATGCCCATTCCCACTCCCGGATCAGTATCCAGAAAGTACTCTGCTTTGTTTATAGTTTGACCATATACGGTGGAGGAGAGCCAGATGGCTGCCACCATTAGCATAGGCCTGAAGAATCGCTTCATAATCAATGCTGATAAAGGTGAAATAATGAACTTCTCAATTGTCAGGTGCTGTGACGATCAAAAAGCTGCTATTATTTGATTCAGGTCTCCCTGAATAAGGAATGTTTGAGTGATCTAGAGTCTGGGTATAAATATTATTTGGAAAGGCAACTAACAATTTAAGTTGTACCCAAATGCCAAATTCCTAAACCCCAAAACCCAAAATCAATTCCCCGACTCAGCTTTGAAATTGAAGTTGATCGTTCCTCCTACAGGTACAGAGGACGTCCCATCTTGTATCGTTACTTCAGTGATTCTTGGAACTGGAGGTCTTGCACCCACGGCGAATGGATATGCGCCACCATAGATTCCTATTTCACCACCTCCCACGGAAGCAGTAAGTGCTGGAGAACCAGCCTGCAACGTGTAGTCATGACTATAGCTAAAAGCAGCTGGGGTAGCCGGATAAGTATTAAATAAAGGATTTGTATCTAACAAATTACCAGACCCAACATTGTCATTAGTAAATAGATTTACTGTTTGATCTACCAAATAAAAGAGATTGTTATTCCAAGTGACTTGTGCATAATCATTGTAATAGAGTTCATGGCCGAAAAATATGTTGTCTTCGAATACCATTCCAACTGTCTGATTAAGGAGACCCGTTTCGTAATTTAAGAATAGGCTATTATATACCTTCACATTAGATAAATCGGCATAAGTACTTAAAACACCACCCGATCTGGATAAAGATCCTTGGAAATAAGCACCATCGAAAATACAATTTGAAAAAGTTAGATCGTATGACTCTGGATCCAACGTGATATAGTCTCGAATTATATTATTTAAGAAATTAATATTAGAGAAGGTCTGGATTCCTGTGCTTCCCATGTTTATATATCCCAAATTATTGCGTAGAAGCGTAATATTATCTAAGAGTCTACCTGGATCTGTTGCTCCAGTGAAATTTGCATTGAATGTGGTATTATATAGAACATAAAAACCCATTATTGTGCTGCCACTTGCGCTAAGTGTAGTATTGAAGCGCGTTATACTTAAAGTACTTATTGTAGTAATAAGGCTATTATTTGAATTATAACCTTCCCCTATTAATACCAAAGGTTTGTAAAGGTTAATATTCCCGTAATTGGTAGCAGCTCCATAAACCAAAATGGTATCACCATCTAAGGCATCATCAATTGCTAATTGTAAATCAGTGTACTGAGCTACCCTGTTGGGGTCTTTACTTACCGTATGCTGCGCTGCGAAAGCAAATAGCGCAGCAAACAAAAAAGTCGTGCTTAAAAGAATTTTTGAAGATGATTTCATGATTTTAATTTTATGTTTCTCTACAATTTTCTGTGTATTCAAAATTCAATAATTTATGGGGGAAATTTCATACCCTTATTTAGGTATTCTATGCCTCAAAGAATTCTGACGATAATGAAATTATTAATTTAATCAATAAATATCTAAATGAAAAGTTAATAATTCTGGCACTGAAGGTACCCTTTCCTATCCGACCAACCAACCTAGATTCGAATTAATAAACTCCATCCGTGGCTAATCAACTCTCAGTTCACTACCATTCATATAATCACTTTCGCGTTCCTCAAGAAACCTTATACTTTCTTTGAGATATTTCGTAACTCCCAGTGAAAATCAAAAAAACACAAAACGAATGAAACGACTTTTGACGATTGCGCTTATCGCTGCCTCCTTGGGATTGAGCGCTCAAATGAAAGCCCTTCCGGACAACTTCTACATGAAGAAACTGAAAAACGGGCTTGAAATCCTTACGATAGAGGATAACACTGTTCCACTCGCCACAATAGAAATTTGCGTGCGCAATGGAGGATACACCGAAAGTCCAGAATTTGATGGGCTATCCCATCTTTATGAGCACATGTTCTTCAAAGCCAATAAAGATCTGCCTTCTCAGGAAGCATTTCTCGCTCGAGTAAAAGAACTTGGAGTCAGCTTCAATGGAACTACTTCAGGTGAGCGCGTTAACTACTATGTGACGCTGAGCAATCTCAAGATGAAAGAGGGATTACAATTTATGAACTCAGCCATTCGCTATCCGCTTTTCGATGAGCAGGAAATGAAAAATGAAAACCCTGTAGTAGATGGTGAGTTTCAAAGAAATGAATCTAATCCAGTTTTCTTTCTCTACAATGACAGTGAAAAACTCATGTGGGGAGATCTCTACAGTCGTAAAAATGTAATCGGTGATCATGACGTGATCCTAACAGCGACTACAGAAAAAATGAAAACTGTACAAGGCAAGTATTACCATCCGAACAACTCTATTATAGTGGTAGCAGGAGATGTGAAGCACGCTGAAGTAGAGAAGATGGTAGAAGGCATATATGGCGATTGGAAATCATCGGGTTTTGATCCTCATGAGAAATATCCTATTCCAGAGTTTGCTCCTTTAACGCAAGACCTTTTTTATATCACTGAAAACGAGAATGCACGCACCCCGATCGCAATGATGCGCTTCCATGGTCCTGATACACGCAATGACATCCCAGCCACTTATGCAGCAGATGTTTTCAGTTTCATATTATCTCAGCGTTCATCAAAACTGCAACAAAGACTAATAGACAGTGGCCTTGCCTTGAACGTGAATGTGGGATACCAGACCAACAAATATGTGGGCCCAATCAACATCTTTGTGGTACCAAACCCAGCAAAGGTAAAAGAGGCTTTTGCAGCTCTTGAAGAAGAAATGGCCCTTTGGGATACTGATGATTACTTCACAGATGAGCAAATGGAAACTGCTAAAAACAGTTTAGCCGTGTCAGATGCTTATAGTAAAGAACAAACTTCTGAGTTCATCCACACGGTGACTTACTGGTGGGCTTCTGCGAGTATTGACTACTATACCGATTATGTAGAAAACCTACAAGCGGTAACTCGTGAGGATATCAAAAAATACGTTCAGACTTATATCAAAGGCCAACCAAGCGTTACGGGGCTATTGCTTTCTCCAAAAATGAAAGCGGATATGAACATTACTACATTGGAATCTTATTTAAAATAAATAGCGATGAAAAAGACTATTCAAATATTCACGGCAACCATGATTTGTTGCCTGATGATCAACATAAATGCCAATGCTCAAACTAGCGAGTTTGAAGTGAATGGACTGAAAGTAATCCATAAGATGGTACCAAAGGAGATAGTGAGCGCTCGCTTATTTATAAAGGGCGGTACAGCGAATTATCCAATTGAGCAAAGTGGTATAGAAAATTTCGCATTTCAACTTGCCGTGACTGGTGGTACAAAGAATACCGATCGACTGGCATATAGTACAGCTTTGGAAAAGCTGGGAAGTTCGGTGAATGCGTCTTCCACCTACGATTATGGACAATTCGAGCTTTCTTGCCTGAAGAAAACTTGGGATGAGTCTTGGGCACTTTATGCGGATGCCATTATGAATCCTACTTTTGATAAGGAACAATTCGATATCCTAAAGGAGCAGCTTATTGCAAATGCAAAACAAACAGAATCTGATCCTGACGAAGCTTTGGATCAAGAAGCTATGGCGAATGTGTTTGCTGGGCAGAACTATGAGAAAATACCAGCTGGGACTCCTGAGACGCTTAATAATCTTACGCTCGATCAGCTAGTGAAATACTACAAAGCGACTCTGGGGAAAGACCGTAGTTTCTTGGTAGTAGTTGGTGACATCTCAGCGGCAGATATCAAAGCTAAAGTTGCAAGCTCACTGGCAAAAATGGATGCAGGCACTTTACCTATCGAAGAAGAACGAAATATGCTCGGTGAAGCAACTATCAAAATCAAAAACAGAGATATCGCGACAAATTATATTTCAGGATTCATGAGTGCGCCTACCCGATCCTCTGAAGATGGAATAGCAATGATGATGGCGATGAGTATTCTTCGCGAACGTTATTTCATAGAACTAAGAACAAAGCGAAGCCTTAGCTATGCACCTCAGGCATACTATGATAATGGGAAAATTTCTAATCCATTTAATGTTATATATATCTCAACACTTGACCCAAAGCAATCTATGGAAGTGATGGTTGGCGAAATAAGTAAGCTCAAAAAAGAAGGATATATGGCGCAGGAGTTGAAGAACAAAAAACAGGGTTTTCTAACTAACTTCTATATGGGACAAGAAACCCTATCTGCACAGTCTCAAAGCCTTGGTACAAATGAACTTAAGGGTGGGTGGAAAATGGCTGAAACATTCACAGAAGACGTAAATGCAGTGACATTGGAAGATATCAATCGAGTGATCGACAAATATACTGATGTGATTAGCTGGACCTATTTAGGCAAAGAAGATATGGTCAGCGAGGAAGACTTCCTTCAGCCTACACAGCTTCCAGATGATACTAAAATCGAAAAGGATAAGTAATATTTATTCATTTAATTGAATTAAACCGCCCGCTCAAAATTCTTTTGAGCGGGCGGTTTAGTTATAACCACATTTTAAACGAAATTTCTGAAAAATGCATTTAACCTCATAACTAGGTTAGCAAGATTAAAAACGTCTTTGGAGCAAAGCAGCCATACAAAAAAGACCCACTTTTGTGATTATACGGCTTGACTTTTTATATTAAGCAGTCTTAATCGCTTAACCCAATGAATCAAACCTCGCACCTCATTATTGTATGTTGTCTTTTCACATGCAATCTTCAAGCACAACAAACACTTACAGAAAAGTCAGAAACACTTCAAGATCAAACCCGAAGTGTGATAAAGCAGCGGTCATTTGAATTTCTCCAAACCTTCAATCCGTCGGCCGACCTGATCGCACCCGCAGAAAAAGAATTGAATAGCAAAATCCTACAGAATAAGCAAAAGCGTAAAGATCCGAATAAGGGTACTGATGAGCTTCGATTGACTTATGAAACAATGGTGAAAAATGATGGTACTGAAAGATCGTTTCTAGCAGAAACCTTTGCTCAATCAATGCTCTATGAATTAAGAAAATGGGGGATGGATTTACCAGCTGAGGATATATACACTGCACAATATGTGATCAAATACGTATTAGGAGTTCCGAGATTCAATCGACGAGAACTGGACGTAGATAATCACAACCAGATGGATACAGAGCTTTCATCTCTCATCTCCAAATATCCGGATAACGATGCCCAGGACCAACAAATAGATGGCCGTATCATTGGCGTATTTACCGAAGAGTCCAATGCTTACTTTGAGACCTTTGTGGCATCCAACATCGCCCAGTTGGAAAAGAGCAACGGCAATAAAGTTGAAACAAATAGCCTGAGCACCATGAATTGTGGAGAAAAGTACAAATACCTCAAAGAAAAGGGGATCATGCATTGATGGTAACAACCAAAAACTACAGGAATCAAACCAGAAAGGCACTTTTAAAAAAATAATTCCAACTCAGCTTAGGAAGTTTCATTATTACTCAAATTCCTCACATCCACACTGACTTTCATGGTCTGTTTGCCATAGCTATAGACTATGCCTTTAAGCGGCGTGACATCCGAAAAGTCTCTACCTACTGCCGTACGGATGTGCATATCGTTTACCAATAGATTATTGGTAGAGTCAAACTCCACCCATTCTTGTCCTGGGATATAAAGCGCCATCCAAGCATGAGAGGCATCCGATCCTATCAGTTTTGGTTTACCGGGCGGTGGCAATGTTTCTATATAGCCACTCATGTAGCGCGCAGCAAGTCCAATTGATCGCACACAAGCAAGACCGAAATGGGCAAAATCCTGACAAACACCTTTTTTATGTCTAAAAACTTCGTCTAAAGGGGTACTGATATCTGTAAACCCAGGTGTAAACTTAAAGTCGCTAAAGATTCTATTGTTCAACTCAAGCATAGCTTGCATGATCGGCCTTCTCGGTGTGAAAGACTCCATGGTATACTCTCTGATCCCATCCGCAAACTGTATATGCTTGGACTCTAGATAAAACTGCCTGACATCATTTGACGCCTTGGTACTGTGGAGCCATTCAACTACTTCATCCCAAGGAGTGGTATTTGCAGGATCTATATACATCCAACCTGGCGTCAAAAGTTCTAATCTACTATCAGCAACAACAGTTAAACGATTGTGGGTACGATTTACAGAAAAGTAAACATACTTGTTTTCGAAGAAGTCGTCCCGCATGATCTCAAAACTAGGATTGGGGTAAATACTGTAATTGAACTCCAATACTTTCTGAAATGGAAAATCATGCGGCACCTGAAACATCACGTTGTGACAAAGTGAAGCTGGATTTTCATAAACATAGTCGGTAATATGATTGACTTTGTAAATCATATTTCTGGTATGTTAGATTGTTGCATCACTTGGTAGCCAGTATTGGTATGGCTGAAATATTTTTCATAAATAAGCGATGATGTGTCCTTCAATAAGTTCGAAATTTCTTTTAAGAAATTCCTCAAATGCATATAGTCACCATTGGCATCACATTTTGTAAGATGCGTTAAATCTGCAAGCTGCACCATGGTCATCGCTTGCAATAACTTTTTGCCAGCTGGCGTCAATCCAGCAAGTTTTTCCAATGGAAGGTTTACCAAATGTTCTTCAATTTTCTTGATTTGATAAATCAAAGACCTTGGATTGTCTTCACTCTGGAGCAGCAAATCAAGCACACCCGAAAGTTCGAGATTTGATCTATATCGATATCTGTAGGTAACCAAACTCTCATTGCAACGGAGCGTATCTTCCATCAATGCCTTATTGGTTTCACTATCAAACTCTTTGGTTAACATAGCACTGAGCACTGCACAGTTATTGATGGACGACTCTATAAAGCGACCAGTGTTCAACAAATGCCAGGTAGACTCTCTGGTCATATTGTCAATATTCAACCCATAAAATCCCATGAGTTTGATTACAAGGTTGTCGAGGCATTCGTAGACTTTGTTTAAGTCCTTCCCAACAGATTTGAGTGTATTGAGCTCTTCAGAGATACTATCCAATATCCTCCAAGTATCTAAACTCAACCGGTCTCTAACGGAATAGGCATTGCGAAGTAAATTGGCAATAGAATGCGCCAAACCACCAGATTTTCCAGCGTCGGTTGAGAGCGCTAGTAGTTCTGCTTCAGGGTGCTTCAAGGTCTTCTTTTGATTGAAGCCAGGCATAGTTGCTGTTACCAAAGTCAAACTTTTGAGAAGTGTTGACAATCCTGGATCTTCTTTTATATGTATGTCACTGTCCACTTCATTATACGTCAAAAGGACAATACGCATCAAGCGGACACTATAAGCAGATCGCTCTAAATATCTACCAAGCCAAAAAAGGTGCTCACCAGTTCTACTTGGTAGCACGTTCCTCAAAACTGGTTGGGCGATAGCATCTCTCTTTTTCGCGGGTGAATAGAAAGTTGAACCTCCAACTACCCAAGTATCTTTGCTGATACCTCCAGACTGATTGGAAACTATAAAAACACCTTTGTCCGGTGAGGTACGGGAAAGTCCACCTGGCATCACATGGTAATCATGATTCGCAGTGTCAGCAACCACATTGCTACGGAAAACTGCATTTCTTGCCTCTAGTTTATCGTTGATCCAAGCAGGTGTAGTGCTAAACTCTACCATTTCCTGGCCAACATACATGTAAGGATGCTTACGTATATCTGCTTTTAATTTGGCCAGCTCTTCAAAACTAAGCTCGCCACCATATACGGATTTATTGATACCATCACGATAGATCGTCCTAATAATCAGATTTTCGATGTTATCGATAACATAATTCAACTCCTTAGGCTGTCCACACCACCAAGTAGCCACAGAGGGAAGGATTAGTTCTTCACCCATTATTTTCCTACATAGCTTGGGAAGAAATGCCATCAAACCAGGATTTTCAAGTATTCTGCAACCAAGTGGATTTATCACCAATACTTTACCCTGTCTTACAGATTCCATCAGACCAACAACTCCTAGTTGTGAGTCACTACGGTACTCAAGCGGATCAGAGAAGACATCATCAACCTTACGGAAAATAACATCTACTTTCTCCAATCCCTTTATGGTTTTCAACCAAACAAACCCATCACTTACCGTAAGATCCTGACCAAAAGCCAAGGTAAATCCCATGAAAGAGGAAAGATAAGCGTGCTCAAAAAAGGTCTCATTGGTTGGCCCTGGTGATAAAAGTACGATCCTTGGGTTTTCCTTATTTTTCGACGAAAGGTGAACCAAACTGTTTTTTAATGTTTGGTAGTAAGAAGAAATTTTGGTGACATGATTTTCCCTAAGCATATCAGGAAAAACACGTGTCATTGCCACCCGATTCTCTAAGGTATAGCCAATTCCAGAAGGGGCATCTGTACGATCATGCATTACCCACATCTTACCATCTGGTCCACGGGCAAGATCAGCGGAATATTGAATCAGTTGCTGATCTCCTTCAAGCATGATTTTATCAGCTTGGCGCAAAAATCCCTTGTGATTGTAAATCAGCTCGAATGGAATAAATCCTTCCTTTATGAGTTTGCGACCGCCGTATAGATCTTTCAGTATGATATTGAGCAAATGAACGCGTTGCTTTAGCCCTTTCTCTATCACACTCCACTCGTCGCTTCCAAAAACCATCGGTATAGGATCGAGCGTCCAGGGACGATTCATACCATCCGGGTCTCCATATACATTATAGGTCACCCCATTCTCCCGAAGTTGCTTGCTTACTTCGAGCTGGTGCTGATGCATACGCTCTGAGCCAATCATTTCGTAGTGTTGCGCCAATTTTGCCCAATTGTGAGAAATTCGACCATCTGATGTGGTCATCTCATCTAAAAAGCGGGTATTGTTAAAAGTGCGCTCAACCAGATAGTTGTTAATCATGTCTCAAAAATGCTGAAATAAAACTCAGGAACAAAAGCACTTATTTGCGTTTATATCGACGCAAATCCATGGTAAAAGGAAACTCAGGATTCACCATCTCTCCCACCGCTTCATAGTTGCTCACAATATTCATTTTAGTAATGAATCTGCCCATGCCAGTTGGTGCTTGCACGGTAGGTTCTACCAAATTGATACTGTGTCCAAAATCAAAGAAACGGCTAATTCTACGCGATTCAGCCTCGTAACTATTCACTGGGAAAGTATCATAATTTCGACCTCCAGGGTGCGCTACATGATACTGACAAGCAGCTACTGATTTTTTACTCCAAGTGTCATAAAGATCTATGACCAATGGTGTATCAACTCCCAATGTAGGATGAAGTGCAGATGGTGGTTGCCATGCACGGTATCGAATACCAGCTACATATTCGCCTTGCACACCTGTTTTCACGAGTGGGATTCGTAATCCATTACAAAGAAGGATATAGCGTCCGTCTGTCAGGCCACTTACTTTGACTTGAAGTCTTTCCAAAGAGGAATCCACAAATCTCGCTGTGCCTGTACTTGACATTTCTTCACCTAGCACATGCCATGGCTCTATGGCCATTTTCATCTCAATGTGGATATCATCCACTTGAAGTTCTCCGACAAATGGAAACCTGAAACTGAAAAATGGATCAAACCAAGAGATATCAAATCCATAACCAGCATTGCGCAGAGAATTAACAACTTCGGACAAATCCTTGTAACAATAATGAGGCAACAAAAACTTATCATGAAGTGCCGTGCCCCAGCGTACTAGTTTGTGGTCGTATGGCGTCTTCCAAAACCAAACGAGCAAAGTTCTGATCAATAGAAACTGAACCATACTCATGCGGTAATGAGGTGGCATGTCGAATCCTCGGAATTCTAGAATTCCTAAACGACCTGACGTGGAATCAGGTGAGTAAAGTTTATCTATACAGAATTCTGCTCGGTGCGTATTGCCAGTAATATCCACCAATAGGTTTCTGAATATTCGATCGACCAACCAAAATGGCACTTCATTTTCCTTAGCATCTGGCACCTGTTGGAAAGCCAACTCTAATTCGTAAAGTATATCATCCCTACCTTCATCCACTCTTGGTGCTTGGCTCGTAGGGCCAATGAATTGCGTAGAGAATAGATAGGAAAGTGATGGATGATGTTGCCAAAAGGTGATAAAGCTTTTTAGAATATCCGGTCTTCTAAGCAATGGACTGTCCTCAGGTGTCAATCCACCCAAAGTGACATGGTTGCCTCCTCCAGTTCCAGTATGCTTTCCATCCAGATTGAACTTTTCGGTAGTCAATCTTGACAGTCTTGCCTTTTCGTAAAGGGTATCATAGTTAGATGCCAACTCCCTCCAGCTACTTGCTGGATGGATATTTACTTCAATCACTCCTGGATCAGGAGTGATCATAAACTTCTGAACACGCTTATCGGAAGGCGGATCATATCCTTCAATCAAAACTGGAAGTTGTAATTTCTCGGCAGTTCGCTCAATGGCTGCTACCAAATCCAGATAATGTTCGAAGTACTCCACAGGAGGCAGAAAAACAAAGAGTTTCCCATCGCGTACTTCTATTACAAAGCAAGTCTTAAAGATATTTTTTGAATTGTTAATTGCTTTAGAAGTCCCTCCCTCTGATGCTAATTCACCCGAAGCAGGTAAAGGCCCGGGATTGTCAAAAGGATCACGTTCTGGTTTGTATACTTCCTCCTCATTTGATTGGATTGACTTCAATGGTAATCTTAGCCCAGCAGGAGAATTTCCCGGAATCAGGAATAAATCCTTTCTGCGGAAGCTCCAACTGCAACTCTGCCAAGACTCAGCCTCATAATCCCACGCAATCGGGACAGCATAAGCCACTGGCTCATTCATACCATTTGACAATAGGTCAGTAAGCTTTTGGCGCTCAAGTGAAGATTTTAGATCAAGTTTTAGGGGGTCTACATCCACAGGAATCTTACTTTCCTCCCATGCAAAAAAGAAAGGATCTTCGTATGCAGGATGGATATTGGAAGTATCTACAGAAAGTTCACCAGTCAATGTCTGCATGAATTTATCTGCCTCCTTCTGACCAAAACCATAATCCTTAGAAAGGTCGGCCATCATCTTGTCATTGTGCCAGATGCTAACTCCATCTTTTCTCCAGAAGCAAGCTAATTTCCAACGTGGTAAAGGTTCTCCTGGATACCACTTACCCTGACCATATTGCATCAATGCGCCAGTGGCGTATTCATCTTTGATTTTATGGAAGAGCACATTCGATAGATGTCGTTTATGTTCACCATCAGCGGCTGTATTCCACTCTGGAGCATCTTGATTATCTATAGAAACAAACGTAGGCTCACCTCCCATCGTGAGCCGAATATCGTTGGCTACCAGATCTTGCTCTACTTGATCACCAAGCGCCATGATGGATTCCCACTGATCTTCGGAATATGGCTTGGTGACACGAGGTGTCTCTTCAATTCTTTTTACTGTATTTTCAAAATGAAATTCTGTCTTGGCGGACTCTGCAAAACCAGAAATAGGAGCCGCATCTTGTGGACTCGGCGTACATGCCAAAGGAATGTGGCCCTCACCAGCAAAAAGTCCCGATGTGGAATCAAGACCAATCCAGCCAGCTCCTGGGATATAGACTTCAGCCCAAGCATGTAAATCCGTGAAATCCACCTCTGTACCTGATGGTCCATCGAGGGCTTTCTCGTCTGCTGTCAATTGGATGAGATAACCTGAAGTAAATCGTGCTGCTAGACCAAGATGTCTAAATAGCATTACTAGGAGCCATGAGAAATCTCGACATGAACCTGACTTAATAGTCAAAGTCTCATGACATGACTGCACACCCGGCTCCATGCGGATGTTGTAGGCTAAAAGATGATTGACCAATTGATTGATAGCCACCAATGCATCAACAGTCTTGATATCATCTTTAAGTAAGTCTTTAGCTTGAGCAACAAGATCCAAAAGCAATGGATCATCATCAGTAATCGCCAAATATGGACCTAGTTGTTTCGCAAGCTCCTCAGGATAGGCAAATGGAAAAGCCTCGGCATATTCCTCTATAAAAAAGTCGAATGGATTGATGACGACCATATCGGCGATTACTTCCACATCTATCTCAAAGAACTTAACCTTTTCGGGAAAAATAACCCTAGCCATATAGTTGCCAAAAGGGTCCTGTTGCCAGTTGATAAAGTGATTATCCGGCTTGATATTCAGTGAGTAACCTTTAAGTGGGGTACGTGTATGTGGTGCTGGTCTAAGCCTAATAATCTGCGGGCTTAGCTCTATGTGACGATCGTAAGTGTATTTGGTGTAGTGACGTAAAGCTACTTTTATAGACATAAAAGGAAAGTGGTTTAATTATACGATTTTACGAAAATTTTAGATCATTTGATGGGAATGAAATAACAATAGTCGCATTTTGTTGAGAATAATATACTGACTGGGGTTAGTCAATACTAACTTCTATAAGAATACAGAACAGCTAAAAGGTAGTCATTATATGCCAGAAGAGCCTTGTAAATCTCAACTATAAAAATAACATCTTAAATGAGTGGATGCCGCTGGCGTGACAATTTTGAAATACTCGACAATCTAATTGACTAGCTTTTTGAGCGCTTTGGTAAATTATCTAATGATCAGTAAATTCATAATTCTTTGAAAAGTCAACAATGCAAATACAAGCTACAAATCCTGATCACTATACCCTCCAGCTACCTGAAGAGCGTCAAACAGCAATAAATAAACTTCGTGAAGTAATAAAAGCCAATTTACCTGAAGGCTTTGCGGAGACTATAAACTACGGCATGATCGGATATGTAGTGCCGCACCAAATCTATCCGAGCGGATACCATTGCGATCCGAAACTACCGCTACCATTCATGAATATTGCTTCTCAAAAGAATTTTGTAGCAGTTTACCATATGGGTATTTATGCCAATCCCGAGTTAATGGATTGGTTTTTGGCTGAGTTTCCAAAACACTCAAATCGCAAACTCGATATGGGTAAAAGCTGTATGCGTTTCAAAAAGATGGAGGACATTCCCTATGATCTCATTGGTGAACTCGCCTCTAAAATGACTGTAAAAGATTGGGTGAGTCTTTATGAGAAAAATTATAAGCGATGAAGAATATTTGAGCTATTCCAAAAAAATACCCGTTGATCATTCTCAACGGGTACCTAAAAAAACCAAATTACTAAAAGCCAATACCCTATCTCCTACTCTACAAACAAACTAGCAGGAGTTTCAATCTCTACTTTTTTTACATTCATTTTGTAGCCTTCTACTTTCTTATCAGCTTCAAAGATCCCTGCAGGCAAACTAGCTCTGATCACATCTGAGTAGCTCATAGGAGACACTTTGTTTTTCAGTAGGCTCTCTTTCAATGGTGCAGCCTCTGCTTCATCAGTAATCATAGTGATGTACATATTTTCTGTTTGAAGATATGTCGCGGCAGCTGTATTGACCTCTTCCAAAGTGAGCGCTGCTAGCGCCGCATCCATCTCTTTGATGTAATCGCCCAAACCATAAAACTTAGAGTCCATCAGAAAGCCAAGTTGCATGTCAGGTGTCTGAACATAAAGCTTCATGTAGCTTCTCAAAAACTGTCTTGTTAGCTCAAATTCTTCGCTTGTGAGTCCATCATTTTTAACTCGATCTATTTCATTCAGTGCCATCCTCATAGCGAAATGAGCGTGACCGATTTTAATATCACCCAATTCTGGATATTGGCTTTTCAAACTGAAAGCTGTCTGGACTGGTCTGATCCAAATCGCCATGTAGTTTTGGCTTCTTGGAAAACCTGCTAATGGTAGCTGATTGCTACCACCCGACTGATACCATTCGATGTAGGTATAGTCACCATAGTTCATTGAACGTTGCTCACGGATAAGCTGATAGAGCTTTGAGTAAGACTTGCGATGCTCACCTAGGTAAGAGTTTACCACTAGCATGGCTGGCCAATCTGCGGAACCTCGATTGATCGAAATAGGATAGCCTGTGTAGATAGCTGTTCCTAAGTTGTTTGGCTTAGTGACCAACTGCACCTGAATACCGTCTGGCATAGGTACCACTCCCAATTCGGGAATTGATGGTTGAGCAACTGGTAACATGGATACGTCCTTTTTAAGTTGCTCCAGAAATGTTTTAGGATAAGCACCTGCAACACCTATGGTCACATTGTTTTTAGTGAAAAAGCTCTTGTAGTGATTCACTACATCCTCTCGAGTAATGTTGGCCAAGCCTTTTGAAGTACCTGTTTTCATATGAGCATATCGAGTGCCAGCAAACAGCTTTTCTTCCAAAGCCATCTTACTCAAATCCTCATCAGAGCTAGCTTTGATCACTTCTTTCACATAGTTTTCAAAATTAGATTTCACACGATTGAAGTCCTTCTCAGCGAAAGAAGGATTGAGAATGAGACTCTTAAATATTTCATAAAATGAATCGAGAAAATCCTTATGAACCTCAAATGTGAAAGTGGACATTTCCTTATCCGTAAAGGCACTGTAATTTGCTGCCATAGGATAAAGATGATCATCGATTTGAGACTTGGTATATAGATCGCTTCCTGTCTGAGTTAAAAGACTTGCGGTAAGATTGGTTAGGCCTTCTTTGCCTACAGGATCGCTAATTGATCCGTTTTTAAAGGCAAGTTTCACCACTATTTTGGTGGAAGTCATTGGCAGTTCCACCACTTCTTGAGCCATCACTTGACAGCCCAATAAAACCAGAATTATATATGCAAATTTTTTCATGATAGGCTATAGTTTGATGTTGAGTTCCTGTGACACTTCAAGAGCCTCATCAGGTGAGATAGTCCCTATTGTAAGCTGAGTATCTACGAAATATTTCTGCGCAACGCGTATGATATCTTCAGCTGTCACATTATCGAAGTTTTCAAATGCTTTATTTACGTCAGCTGGATTGCCAGTGAGCCATATGTACCACGACAATGAGTTGGCAATCGCTGCAGGATTATCCAAGCTCATAGCATAAGAGTATTTGATATTACTCTTAGTCTGAGCAAGTAACTCTTCATCAACTGGCTCTGATTTTAATTTTGCTAAAACTGCATCGATCTCATCCTTCACGTAAGCCATATCACCTTTGTCAACCAAAGTAGTACTCACCGACCATAACCCAGGATCTATGGTGTTCAATCCACCAGCACCAAGATTTCTAACTTTCTGCTCTTCCACCACTAATTTTTTGTAGATATCAGATTTCTGAGAAAATGCTAAGCTGCCGATTACATCCAACACAGCCATGTCCTTATTATCTACACTGAAAGCTGGGCCTTTGTAATTCATGTCAAGCACTGGCGGAAAATTTTCCTCTTGAATATGGGTGTATCGAGTGGCTTCCTGAACAGGTTCTTGAGGGATTTGTTGAGTGAAGCTGCCTCGCTCCCAACTAGAGAAATATTTCTTAGCAAGATCATTCACCTTATCTGCAGACACATCGCCCACCACTAGTACTGTGCAGTACTCTGGGCGATAATAGCGATCGAAGAACTCAAGCGAATACTCATATTGATTGGGCATATCTACCACATCTTCCCAAAAACCAATTGTCGTATGGCTGTAGGTATGCGTATCGTAAGCAGTCTTGTACAGCGCAGCATTTAGCTTAGAGTAAGGGCTAGCATAGTTCTTAGTATACTCACCTTTCACAGCACCTGCTTCCACCTTGAAGTCTTCTTCCGAATAATTCAAGTTCATAAAGCGATCTGCTTCCAGCTCAAACATTTTGTCGAGCATCTCAGCATTTCCAGTCATGTGATAGACCGTACGATCCCACCATGTATTTGCATTTGCGGCAGCACCTATAGCTTTCAAAGCTTCACTGTATTCAGCTTTAGAATACTGATCAGTTCCTCTAAACATCATGTGCTCAAAGAAATGGGCAAAACCAGACTTACCTGGCTCTACTTCATCACGGCTGCCTACACGGACAACAATGAAGAAAGAAGCCAGTCCAGGGCTGTTGTATGGAACAGTCACCACATTGAGTCCATTGTCCAATTTGGACTGCTCGATGGGATAGGGGAAGATCCCATCTTTTTTTGGGGCCTCTGACGGAGCAGAACACCCAAGCAAAAGAATAATAACCGAAAAGGCTATTGTTAGTGTATTTTTCATTGGATTATAATTTTTTTCTAGGTTAAAAGTAATAGGTATTAGCGACATGGAAATCAGAGATATTCTGAATGGTGAGATAGGGCGATAAGTGGAAAATGTGACAGTGATGGCAATGAAACCAATTATAATTAACCACTTCTGAAATCAGAGTATTTGTGAGCCTTTGGAAGAGTGTTGGATTTCATTAGTTTGCCACAGATCATTAGTAACAGATATTTCACCTTAGTCTAAAATGAAATAAAATCTATCAAACAGTATGAATGAAATAGAGTTCAAAATCTTTGAAACTGGAATTGCGATAATCCTATTCCTCATTATCCGAACCATAATTATTAGACTAATTGATAGAACTGTCGATAAAAGTCTTTTGCAGAAAACCCGAGGAAAAATTATCAAGAAGATTTTTCAGATCATAGTCGTGACAATAGTATCATTATTCATACTCACAGTATGGGGAGTAGACCAGTCAGAATTGTTCGTATTCATGGCCTCTGTGCTAACGGTGATGGGTATTGCACTATTTGCCCAATGGTCTCATTTATCAAACGTTACATCAGGCATAATTATCTTCTTTAATCATTCAGTAAAATTGGATGACACAATTTCCATCATAGACAAGGACTATGACGTGGAAGGAAGAGTAAGTGATATTGGTCTTTTCTTTGTGAAACTGAAGACAAAAGAAGGCGAGGAAATATCACTGCCTAACAACATTTTCTTACAGAAAATGATAAAAAAGAAGAAAACAACTTAAAGTGATTGGTTTCAAGAAATCAAATGATCTCACCACTCCACTCTATAAGTCAAAATAGGAATCAGTCCCAATTGATATTGAGTTTCTACTTGCTCCGTATAGGAGTCATAGTATCTATAGGCTTCATTTTGTCGGTTTAGGACATTTTGCAAATCAAGCGCTATAGAAGACGTACAATTACTATGAACCTTGGTCCAGATCATTCTGAGGTCTAAGCGGATATAAGGTGTGGTTCGATACGCTTCATCAATCAAAAAAGGTGATTCGTTTGTTTGGCTTCTCACAGTGAGAGGTCTTCCGCCCTGCACCATTCCACGCATGTTGATTCCAAAGCGCTTTTCTGATCCCTCTTTCATTCTTGTCCAATCCTTACCACTAGTAAGCCGTGCGCTATACCCTGTATTGTAGGCGCTTTCGTCTTCGCCTATTTCGCTATTGAAAAAACTGCCTCCCGTTTGGAAGTAGTAGCCATTTTGGAGTGGTTTATTTAAAGATAAAGAGATTCCGTAGCTACTAGATTCTACCTCTTTCGGTAAAAGAGGATCGTACTGAGGCACCTTAGGAAATAGGTAATAAAACACCTCTGAATTCATACTAACACTACCAACCTCACCCGCATAGTTCAGTAAAAATCGCTGAGATTCTAAAAACCTCATAGGTGTCTCAGTTACGGGTCTTGGCGTCTGATCAAAATAAAAATTGAATGGCCTTTGCAGTTGATTGTATAGACCGTAGGATGCAGTGAGGGAATGATTTTCTGTAAAGCAATAAGTAAGTGAAGCACGCGGTTCCAACTTTGTCTGATCCTCTATTGCACTCATAGCAATACCTGCCGACCATGATATATTTCGGCTTAAAATGCCTGACAAATCCCAGTACGGTCTCAATAAATATTGATTGCTAGATCCATTGACATTTTGACTTTCATGGACTACTCCATCGAGATATGTCTGTCGCGTTTCTGCTGTATAAAAGTATTGATTAGCCATAAAACCTATGCTGCTGGTAATACGCGAAAGCATGCGCGTCTTCCAAAACCCATTGAAACTCAGGGTGGATTGCTGATCCTCGAAAAACGTCTCTTTGCCTTCATTAAGACCGATAATAAAAACTCTGAGACTATCAACAGTCTCTGCCTTTCTCAAGTTTTCAACGCCTGAGTAAACCAAGCTTCCGCCAATATGCCCATTCTCCAATCCCGTGCTAAATGATGTTCCCACTGCACCCATTCTAGATTCGTAATTAATATTACCACGGTCCTTTGCTCTTTCTATCGTATCTGGTTTTTCAAAGTCGTTGTAACTGGCCCCTCCCAAAGCAAAGAATTTCAGTTCTGTCTTCTCACCAATTTGGGTATTCACGCTCAATGACAAATCTTGAAAACCGATGGCCTCTCCACCGAAATCCACTCCAAATTGCGCAAGCAATCCTGTGAAAGAGTATCGATAATTCGCCGCATAGGTTGTTCTGCCATTATTGCCTAAAGCACCTTCTGTGGCAAAGTCCAAACCAATGAGAGAAGCCTGTGCAGTATACTGCCGATTGCTTGCACCTTTCTTAATATTCATATCAAAAACTCCAGCAGTCACGTTGCCTTGGGCAACAGAAAATCCACCATAAAGAAAATGAGATCTGTCCAGCATCTGAGCACTTAGTATATTTACGCCTCCACCTGTAGCGGTTGGCTGATCGAGGAAAGTGCCAGCATTGGAAAGATGATTGGGATTGACAATCTCGGATCCTTCCAGCCTCCAAATATTGAGTGACGGAGACAAGCCTCTCACTGAAATAAGATTGTTTTGATCATTGGTAACCGCCAAATCAGGGCTAGAGAGGATGACCCTAGCAGGATCATTATAGCTCGCAGCATAGCGGTTGATTTGTTCCTCTGTAATCCCAATTTTTCCTAGTGAGATGGTAGCTCTTTCAGCATAAACAACTACTTCTTGCAGGTCCGACGAACTTCGCTCCAGCAAGATATCTAGTGTGGTGACTTTTCCATTCTTTACCCAAACCTCTGTAATCTCCTTTGTTTGATAGCCTATAAAACTCACGGCGAGGCTGTAGCGACCACTGGATAAATTGTCTATTGCGAATGTGCCATCTGGATCTGATATTTGCCCAGATTGTGTAGCTTCAATGGCAATAGTGGCCCCAACAAGCGGATCAAGACTAACCGCGTCCCGAACAGTTCCCTCTATTTTTTGTGCGTAAGAAAATACTCCAAAGAGTATAAGGAGTATCGAAAAGGTGTGCTTCACTTAATTTAGAATCTTCTGAGTCAAATTTTTATAGGAAGTTTCGATGCTTTTCATCGGGTCAACCGAGACATCTTGCTCCACGAAGAAATGCTTCATGCCAGATATCTCCTTCTTTTCGAAAATTGAAGCATAATCGATAACGCCTTCCCCTACTTCAGTGAAAGCTTTCTCGGGGGAGGCATCCATATCCTTCACATGCCACAGAGGTACTCTTTTTCGGTTTTGCTTGAAAAATTCCATTGCATCCAAACCTGCTTTATTGATCCAATAGAGATCAAGCTCCATTTTTACCAAATCTGGATCAGTACCTTCTAAGATTACCTTCATTGGCAACTCACCATCTATCTCGATAAACTCAAAATCATGATTGTGATAGCAAACCTCAATACCGTAAGTCTTGGCTTTCTCACCCGAACGATTGAGCAGTTCTGCATAGGATTTATATTGATCAAGTGACTTCCGATCATCCGCACTCAGCCAAGGTAGCACTGCGTACTTTTCACCAGATGCGGCCATGTATTCCAAAGCTTCCTCGAATTCATTTTGAAAAATATCCAAAGGAATATGCGCACTAACATTTTTCAATCCTAAATCTGAAACAATGGTTTGGAATTCCTTTCCTGCAAAACCATACATTTTACCATTTTGGAAGCCAGCAGATTCTATCTCTTTATAACCAATATCAGCTATTTTCTTGAGTGTCCCTTGAGGGTCTTTTCCCATCTGATCCCTCACCGTGTACAGTTGTACACCTATCGAGTATTCCTTTTTACTGGAAACAGAGAGACAAGATGGGATAGCCATAATTCCTACAGATATTAAGGTTGAATTTTTAATAAATGTTCTTCTATCTGACATTGGATCAAGGTTTTGGTTGGAATATGATGGATTTAATACTTCCTATTCGTTCATTCTTTTCATCACTTGTGACGACAAAGTACAAGTCATTTATCTCTTCTTTATTGACGTGTATAGTTACTTGTTTATATGTTTTTGAAGGACTTATTTTCACTCTACCTAATTCACGTCCATCTGAGCTACCCGCTCGTAAGGTAAGAGTGGCACTCTTGCCGAATTTGAGATTTAAGTCAATTGAATTAATTCCTTTAAGGTCAATAGATTTAAATCCAAACCAGCTCTTGTTACTAACTAAAGCCAGCTCTTTGCCATTACTCATCGGATTCGATTCATTCACAAAGTCAAAATTAGAGGGGTCCACCAAATGGTGCTGTAGCCAAATGTTTTTAGTAATTGAAATAGGTCTAAGCGACCCCTTACCTTTGTCTGTATAACTGGCAGTGAAGAGATAATTACCATCTGATTTCACAGTCTTATAAACACCAGACAATGGTAGCGTTTCCTCGGCTGCTAGGGAGAAGATATAGTCAATAATAGATCCTGCCTCTTCTGTAGTGAGTTCTGGGTGTGCACTCATCATTTGCTCACCCCAAACTCCTCCGCCTCCATTGATGATTTTATTGATCAGGTAGTTCTTTGCAGTGGATATTTTGTGGTACTTCTCAGCAACTTGCGCATAAGATGGACCTATAGATGGACCATCCATTTTGTGACAGCTTTTACAATCGAGAGACTCTATAAGTGCCAGCCCATTACTTACCGGCTTTTGATGGCCTAGCATTTCTGCTTTATCAGGAGACTGGAAATGCATAATATCAAAATCCACCTCGCCTTCATCTATCCCATTGGCCAAACTACCATCTTCTAAGTCGGAGACATTGACTGAATACGCAATCTTGCGACCCTCCCAGAAAAAGGACCGATTGCCTTCTATTGCTACTTCCACTTTCGGTGGATCATTGCCTACTTCCACCACGAATTGCTCCGTACTTTTGTTACCCTTATTGTCTTTGAGCGTAAGCTTCGGATAGAAAATGCCTGGTTTTGTGAATTCATATTCGAAGAACTCGCCATTAAAATATTCTTCATCGAGCTCCCAGCTAAAGGTTAATTCATCTTGATCATAATCTTCTGAAGCAGAAGCATCTATCACTACATGGAGCGGTATGGTGCCTCTCAAATTGCTTGCCTCTGTACGTATGATCGGCGGGCGATTACCTCCAGTGTATCTTAGTCTACCTACTCTTGCGTTCTTATTTTGTGTAAACCAACCCGTTCCATATTCTATAAAATAGAGCTGACCATCTGGTCCAAAACTCATATCAATAAGATTATTAAACTCGGTGCTTGGCATAAATGGAAACCAGTCGACTGGGTTGCCAAATTCATCAAGCTCAAGGGAAAAAATGAACCCACGCATCCAGTCAAAGTAAAATACCCGTCCATCAAAAAAAGCAGGATACTTATCCTTCGAATCAACTTCATCCGAATAGTAAACGGGGCCTGCCATGGCATTGCGAGCTCCGTTTTTCAGTAGTGGGAAAAGCTCCGTATTGGCATACGGATAGTATATTTTGGCAGGCTGTGCTGGCGGGAGTTCTTTCATACCAGTATTGAAACGAGAACTATTTATTGGATTATCAGGATCGTAAAGCTCCCCTGATAAATTAGTTCCAAAATCAAATGCTCTATAAGGCTTATTGTCTGCAACGAACAATGGCCAACCGAAATTACCGGCATTGAGAGCTACATTGAATTCGTCATGGCCCCTTGGCCCTCTCGATTCCTGGTCGTTATTAGCATCAGGACCCACATCACCCCAAAACAACCAACCTTTCTTGGAATCCACTGAAATACGATAGGGGTTGCGACAGCCCATCACATAGATTTCAGGTCTTGTCAAAGGGTTATCATCTTCAAAGAGATTTCCTTTAGGGATGCTATAACTGCCGTTTGGTTCGGGTTTGATTCTTAAAATCTTTCCCCTCAGATCATTCGTATTGGCAGATGATCGACGAGCATCCCATGAAGACCTGCCTTCACGACCATCTATTGGCGCAAAACCAGATGACGCAAATGGATTGGTATCATCACCTGTGGAAACGTAAAGCAATCCATCTGGGCCAAATTCGATAGAGCCACCAGTATGACAACACTCGTCACGCTGCACATCCACTTTCATTACAACTTTTTCATTGGAAAGTCCTCTCGACGAAAAACTAAAACGAGATAAAAAATGAACTGGGATATCTCCTGACGGAGCATAGTAAAGATAAAGCCATTTATTGGTAGCAAAATCAGGGTCCAAAGCGATCCCCATAAGCCCATCCTCAAATTTGAAATGGACAGATATGGAATCGAAATTTGACAATTTTCCAGTGGCTAAATTATAAAGCTTGATCCCTCCTCTTCTCTGAGTAAAAAGGACATTGCCATTTGGCAATACCACCAATTCAGTAGGTTCGAAAAGATTGTCTTCAAAGACTTCCTTTATGAAACGATTTTCCTCAGGTGGTTCGGTCGATAACAACTCCTCCTGATGCATGCCACTACATCCCCACAATAGAAAACCAAATGCAGCTAAAACCCCAAACTTTCCAATCACAATTCTCTAATCTTTATATTTCTAAACCACACTTTATCTCCATGGTCTTGCAGCGCAATATGCCCGCTACCACTCTTACCAAAATCCTTCATTTCCGCAAACTTACTACCTGCAATCAATGCTTCCCATTCAGGAGTACCTTGCTCGTAGCTGACCACTTTGTAGCCATTTAGCCAGTGCTCTACTTTCCCGTCCTTGATAATAAGTCTTGTTCGGTTCCACGCCATAGGTGGATTTACAGTGACAAATTTAGCAGGGATGAGATCGTATAAATCCCCTGAGCGATGCTTGAAAATCTTACCATCTGGATGCCCGACATTATCAAGTAACTGATATTCAGGTCCAGTGTTCCACACATAGTCATACTCATGTGCCTCAACCACATTGTAGATAATACCACTATTGCCATTGATTGATAGTTTCCATTCTATTTGAAATTCAAAGTTTTTGTAAGGCTTATCTGTAATGATAATGTCTCCACCTTCTTTGGCTTGCCAGCCATCACCATTTGATTTTCCAACAAAATGCAGGGCATTGTCTTTCACTGTCCATTTTCCACCTATCGTTTCTGATTTGAAATTACGGAAGTTCCCGAGAGACTTTCCGTCAAAAAGCAATAGCCAGCCATTAGCCTTTTCTTGATCAGATAGCGTATTATGTGCTATTTGATAATCATTTGTGAAAACTGGATTTTGTTTTGGGATATTGGTCAATGTGTACCAAGCCTCTGTTGTCCAAAGCTCATGATCTAGTTCGCTAACAAATGGTCTTTTGATTCTGAAGTAGACGATGTGCTTTTCCTTTAGCCCTTCCAATTGGAATGAAACGCTTTTGCGATCTTCAGCTAAGTAAAAAGCTGTTGGCTTGAGTGTCTCAAGTCCCAATTTCGGACCACCATACTCGGCAGTTGGATTTAGATAAAATTGCTCAATCTGAAAATCTTCTGCAGAAATTTGCTGACCTTCTTTGATTGCCTCTGTAAAAGTGATTTCAAATCCGTTCGATTTGGCATTTACGCTGAGCATTTCAAACACACAGTTTTTATTATAGACCATTCTTTGAAGGCCGTAGTTGAGTTTACCTGTCTGTCCCCAATTGCCGCTTACACCTATTCCTCCAAGTACCAAAGAGCTATCTGGTGCCCAAGCGATGCGGTTAACCCCTGCTTCTATTCCTTGCGAAAATCTAAATACAGCGCCTTGATAAATTCCATTGACTTTCTCAACAGCAATGCGCTTCAATCCTCCGTGGGTCACTTCGCATAGGATCATTTGTCCAGCATACGGCCCTTTATCTAGCAAGAGTGGCGTACTTGGAGAATTACCGATCTCATCTTGCACCAACCATACCACTGGCTCATCTTGCACTTTCCCTTCAGTCCCTTCAAAATCAACTGAGCGCGAACCATACCATGCGCCTTCTCGTACGTGATTCATCTTAGAAGCTGGTAGCCAATCACCTTGATTGTCACAAACAAAGATCTCATTGTCTATGCCTAGCCCAATACCATTAGGCGTTCGAAGACCAGAAGCAATTAATTCTACCTCGCCTGTTTCCTTATTGATTTTAATGACCTTCCCTCTATCGGGAATTTGTGGTTGAGCAGAGGCTCCTCCAGGCATGATGGCTGTTGCCAATGCGCCATAGAAATAACCCTCTTTATAAACCAGACCAAAAGCAAATTCGTGGAAATTGGCAGACACTCTCCAGTCATTGGCTACTGTTTGGTACTCATCAATAATTTGGTCTCCATCATTGTCGATGAGCTTGGTCAATTCTTGCTTTTGCAAAACGTAGATCTCACCATCAACTACTTTGATGCCAAGAGGCTCAGCCAAGCCGCTTGCAATTCGCTTCACGGTGATTTTGGATGGGTCTGGATCACGGAAATTGCTCACCAAATAAACTGGACCTAAAGAATCCCAAGTACAAACCACCATTTCATTTTCTGAAAGGAAATCAATGCCGCCTACCCTTGGCTGGAAGTCATCTGGACGCGCTTGGAAAAGATCAAAAGATGGATGCACACCAGCAAGCCAGATCTGATCTCCAGGAATGGTTTTTACTAGGTCTGTAGTAAGTATTGGTGTTTCTGGCTTTTTGTAATCACTCGGACTGACTGAAAGCACATTTTCTGGTACAAGCTCAAATGTCCCCTTTTCTGTATTGAACCATTGAAGCGAAACAGATGCTCCTCCTCCACCTTGGTAATAATCTACCTCGAATGGATGAAGTCCTTTTTTCAAATAAACCTCACCGTCCTTAGACGAGACACCATGTGATCCTCCATGATTGATGACTTGATTGTCGTCTATGTATAAGAAAGAACCATCATCAGATGCTAATCTAAAGCTATAACTTCCTGTTTTCTTTATCTCAATATTCCCTTTGAAAATAACAGCTAGATCTTGCTGGATTTCCCCTAAATCCTCTTCAGATCTAAAGTGAATAGCCGAAATTTTGGACGCTTTCAAAGGTGCTAGCTCTCGCAGAACTTCGAAGTTTGGTTGATCACCGCTATACGTGTAAGCATACGCCAGCACACCTGGTTGTGGTTTTTCGAAATTGGCCAATTCTGATTTCAAGTTCAAAGGGATTGATTTTTCACCTAAGTGCCATGCATCAGCATCTTCCCTGCTGTCCCCATTATCTAATGTGAGAATATAGCGAACCATTTCTTTCGCATCATCCTCTGCAAGATCTGGATGTGGTGTCATCATTGCAACACCCCAAACGCCACTTCCCCCACTTTTTATTTTCTTAGTGAGATTAGAAACAGTGGCCTCCGAATCATTGTATTTACGCGCAATAGCAAGGTATGACGGACCAACGGTTTTCACTTTTTCATTGTGGCAAGAGTGGCAATCACTTTGATCTATCAGCATAGCACCCTTTGGTTCTTCGGATGTTTCTACCTTCGTATTTTCCATGGGTTCCATGCTATCAAACCCAGGATGAAAAAACATTCTCAACTCAGTAACATCATCATTACTTAAAGACAAAACACCAGAAATAGTCATCGTCTCACCATCCTTGTATCTGATGGTATCTGACTTGGTCGCTACAAATGTGGAGTTGGATTTAAAGTCACGCTCATTTACTAATGAACCCACAGTTACATTGAGGAACACCTCATAATTACCAGCATTAGATACTGTAAAAGATCTCGACAATCCATTTTGATCACCTCGAACTATGGCTTCTGGTGTTTCCGTAATTGAGATAGCATTTCCATCAACGATCAATTCGTACAGCAAACTCACTTGATTTGATTTGCTTAAGCGATGGCCTTTGTATTTAAAATCAAAAGGCACTTCCTCGCCATTTTTAACCACCGACCATTCGATGTTTTCCTCTTTATCTGTGAAATAAGCATAACCCTTGGATGTAGGCTGTGGGCCATGTACGGTGGTGTAAACCGCCCCGTCAAAATTGACACCACCTTTCCAAGCTTTGTAAAGACTACCAAACCTCGCATCATATGATACCCAAATCTCATCGCTGAGTGCTGCAGTAACCATTCGAGGCTGCTTATCCATGACTGATCTGAATACCCATGGATCATCAGGTCTTTCAATTGGTTTTTCTGATTGGCATCCAATAAACGCCAAAGTGACAAGTAGGAAGAGTATGTATCTCATGATGTTGGGGTGTATGACTATAATCCTAAAATTTTCTTGTTGAGCTCATCGTCTGGGCCTCCTCCGGCAAAGTCATCAAAAGCCTTTTCGGTGACTTCTATAATACAATCGCTGATAAAACCTGATCCTTCTCGGGCTCCCTGCTCGGGTGATTTGATACAACACTCCCATTCTAGTACGGCCCATCCGTCATAGCCGTGTTGGCTCAGTTTGGTAAAGATGCCTCCAAAATCAACCTGTCCGTCTCCTAATGACCTAAATCTACCCGGACGATCTATCCAGCTTTGATAGCCGCCATAGACACCAGATTTCCCTGTCGCATTGAACTCCGCATCCTTGACATGAAACATGCGGATGTTTTCATGATAGAAATCAATGAACTGGAGGTAATCCATTTGTTGTAAAACGAAATGGGATGGATCGTATAAAATTTTTGCGGATGAATGGTTGCCTGTGGCTTCCAAAAATCGCTCATAGGTTACGCCATCATGGAGATCTTCCCCTGGATGCAATTCATAGCAAATCTCCACGCCTTGGTCTTTGGCATGATCCAAAATTGGCATCCATTTTTTCGCCAAAGCTTCAAATCCCATCTCTACCAATCCAGCAGGACGCTGTGGCCAAGGGTAGACGGTATGCCAAAGCAAAGAGCCAGAAAAACTGGCCATCACATCTATCCCCAAATTTTTACTGGCTGTTGCGGCTGATTTAACTTGGTCAACTGCCCACGCTTCGCGTGCCTTGGCATTGCCTTTTACCTCGGTAGGTGCAAACCCATCAAACATGGAATCATATGCTGGATGTACCGCCACCAACTGTCCTTGAAGGTGAGTAGCCAACTCGGTGATCTCAAGCCCTGCTTCGTTTACGATTCCCTTGATCTCATCTGCATAAGTCTTGCTCTCCGCAGCTTTTTTGACATCAATCAATCGGGTATCCCAAGCTGGTATTTGAACACCTTTGTAGCCTAGATCGGCGGCCCATTTTGAGATATTTTTAAGATTATTAAACGGTGCTTCGTCACCTGCGAACTGTGCAAGAAATATGGCTGGTCCTTTAATTGACTTCATCTTATGTTTCTTTTTTTATTTAAAGCGTAACCCATTGCTGGTCTTGGGCCGATGACTCTAATACTGCTTCTATAAATTTCATTCCCCTAACGCCATCTATTATACCCGGATAGGCACCTTCAAACTTGTTCTCTCCTTTGATGGCTCTGGCTGCACCAGTGTAGATATTCCCCATAGCATCAAAAATTCCCTCTGGATGACCTGGGGCAATTTTTGTCGCATCCTTAGCAAAGTCTGTATTGTAGGGATGTCCAGGTTTGAAAATCTGAACTGGCTTGTCATCTTGTAGGAAAGTCAGATACGTTGGATCTTCCTGCTCCCACTTCAGGGCGCCTTTGTCACCATAAACACTGATACTAACATTATTTTCTTCTCCAGTAGCGATCTGGCTAGCGCGGACAATTCCTCTCACACCATTTTCCATTCGGAGCAATGTAGTACCATCTACATCCAATGGATTGTCATCATAAAGCGTGGTTATATCGGCTAGCACTTTAGCCACTTTCATGCCTGTGGTGTACTCTATCATATTGAAAGCATGTACGCCTATATCTCCATAACAAGAGCTTTTTCCAGCTACTTTCGGATCAAGTCGCCAAGTTCCTTTTCTTTTCTCTTTGTCATGGATGACCGGATTGATCCAACCCTGATAATATTGAGCGTCTATTTTTTGAATTTTACCAACAGCACCAGCTTCAATCATGGCGCGCATCTGTCGTACCATTGGGTAGCCTGTATAAGTATGCGTAAGGCAAAAGACGATTCCTTTTTGTTTGATTAAAGTTTCAAGCTCCTCAGCTTCCTGAGAAGTGATAGTGATTGGCTTTTCGCAAATCACATGAAACCCACCATTGATTACTTTTTTGGCTTGATCATAATGGAGAAAATTGGGGGTAAGGATAGCAACTGCTTCTATGCGATCATCGGCAGTTAATGCAAGCTCTTGCTGTACCATTTGATCGACATCTGCATAAACTCTACTCAAGTCTAGGTCGAGACATGAGGCAAAAGCTTTGCTTGTTTCAAAATCGGAATTAAAAACTCCACCTACAATCTCATATTGCTCTCCCATATAAGCCGCGACTCGATGTGCAATACCTATAAATGAGTTGGTGCCTCCTCCAACAAAGGCTAGTCTAATTTTGTTTTTCTTCATGAATTTTGGTGATCAGCTTTAGAAAAAAATAATTGGCAGAAATGCTTTCAAATGGGAATCTATCAATAAATGAGACCAATTTCAATTAATAACTCTTGCAAACGTTTTCAATAAATTGTATTCTTGAATTTTTTGTAATCTGATCGAAATTGTTCTAATTGAAACTCGAAAATAAAACTTAAACTCATTTTTATGAACGCAGAGATTAATAAGAATAGATTATTCATTGCGAGTTGCTTCGCATTATTGACCACAGCCTTTGCCTTTGGCATACGTGCAGGTATCATGAATGATCTAGTGAGCGACATGCGTCTCGATGATTCTCAACTTGGCTGGATCAACTTTATGGGGATTTTTGGATTCCCAATCGCGACTTTAATTGGAGGTCCTCTTTATAATTCTTTAGGTCCAAAACGCATCGGAAATATTGCTTTCGCAGCGCATATACTGGGCATTACTTTCTCCATTCTTTCAGGGAGTTTTTACACCTTATTCTTCTCTACTTTTTTCATCAGCTTCGGAAATGGAATGGTGGAAGCAGCTTACAATCCGATGATTGCTGCCATGTATACAGAAAATCGCGCAACGATGCTCAACAGGTTCCATGTTTGGTTTCCTGGAGGTATAGCCATCGGTTCGATATTGGCACTTTCTATTGGTGGGTTTGGTGGTGGATGGCACATGAAAATTGCCATCATGTATATCCCGGCATTGATCTATTTCTTCTTATTCAGAGGACAAAAATTCCCTGAAGCACCTAAAGAAACTACCGTATCTACTGGAGATAATCTCAAAGCAATCTTCTCATCTCCTATCTATTGGTTGATGCTTGTCTGCATGATCCTCACGGCTACTACAGAGCTAGGTACTCAATCGTGGGTAGAAAGAATTCTGCAAAACTCTGGTGCACAACCACTTTTGGTTCTGGCATTGGTGACTGGTCTGATGGCTATCGGTAGAATGTTTGCAGGCCCGCTGATTCATCGATTGAATATCACAGGTGTATTGTTAGGATCAGCAGTCATTTCCTCAATAGCCATCTACATGATGAGTGTAGCAACAGGACCAATGGTCTATGTTTCCGCGATTCTTTTTGCAATCGGGGTTTGTTATTTCTGGCCTACGATGATCTCCTTCGTGGCGGAATATTTACCTAAAACCGGCGCACTCGGAATGTCCCTCATTGGTGGCGTGGGGATGCTCGGACTTTCTGTTTTCCAACCAATCATAGGTGGGTGGATAGAAGGACATAGAAGCGCAAAGGCTTTGGAAGGACTCAGCGGAGACGCACTTGAGCTAGCCGCTGGTCAAGCCACATTGGCAAACATCAGCATACTGCCCGTTATCTTAATCGGAATATTTTTAGTGCTCTTTTTCTGGCAAAGAAAGGCTGCTAAAGTGTGAACTTAAGATTTCATTTCCTGTGGCTGATCATCCTAGGCTTTGCATTCAAAAGCTTTGGTCAAACAGTATTTTATCTAGAAAATCACAGAGAGGTAATTCCGAAAGGTGAAAATGCTTTTCTGGCTGGATCAATGAATGGCTGGCAGCCAAACGATGAAAATTATCGATTCAAGAATGGTTTTTTGACTTTAGCTATTCCTGAAAAGGTAGAATTCAAACTTACACTTGGAAGCTGGGATCTTGTGGAGACAGATGTCAATGGAAATGACATTGGTAATAGGTCTTACACGCCAACTGGCAAAAGAGATACCGTAAAATTGAAAGTGGCAGCTTGGAAAACGACAGGCGCCAACCATGCAGCAATAGTACCTCCGAAAGGTGTAACTATTCTACATGATTTTGAAATGCCTGAGCTAGGGCGCAAGAGGGATATTTGGGTCTATCTACCTCCTAGTTATGACTCTACGGATCTTCGATATCCGGTACTCTATATGCAGGATGGCCAAAACCTTTTTGATCCGAGTACATCTTTCAGTGGTGAATGGGAAGTGGACGAAACCCTCAATCGACTTGCCAAGGAATACAACTTCGAAATTATCGTCATAGGTATCGCAAATGGTGATGCAAAAAGAATGACGGAATACGCACCTTGGGTCAATGCCAAATATGGTGGCGGTGAAGGTGAGGCCTACTGTGACTTCATCGTGAATACACTTATGCCTTTTGTAGATGCCAACTACCGTACGAGGACAGAACCCTATCACACGGGAATCATGGGCAGCTCGCTTGGCGCGAATATCTCACTGTATGCTGGTCTGATGTATCCTGAATTATTCTCTAGAGTTGGAGCAATGTCACCTGCCTTTTGGTACAATCCGGAATTGTTCAATCTAGATAAATCTAATCCAAACCCACAGATTGGGAAGCTCTACATGAACGCTGGGACGAAAGAACCAGAATCCGTAGCGGAAGACATGAACCGCATGGCAAAGGCCCTAGAATCAAAAGGTGTGTTTGCCTCCGCAATTCGCACGGATTTCTCCGAAGGTCAAGAGCACAACGAAGCAAACTGGCGGTCAGTATTTGCTGAAAGTGTATTGTGGTTGTTTGATTTGGAAGAAAGGATTCTATCAAGTTCTGGAAGCTCGTACCGTTTGAGTATTCAAGGAAATGAAAGCTTGGTGCGCTCTGATAATAAAATCAGGAAAGGCACTTATGCAGCTTTCAATATTGTTGGTGAACCTATTGGCATAGGCAAAGTAGAAATTGGAAAAAAAGTGACTTTAGAGAATGCTCCTCAAGGGTTGAAGATTGTTGTTTTTGAGTTTGGGGTGGATCGGGTGATAGTGGTTGGGTATTAGATAAGAGTTGCTAGGTAACAGATAAAGGTTTGATTGTCGTGAGAAACAAGTTAGATTAGCTAGGATATAATCAAAGTAAACACCATAGTGTTTACTGAATTGTTAGCTATTATATTTCATCACCATGGCAATAATGAACTCTGAACAAAATATCACAACTGCAACTCTTCTAGGAATCCTAATATTCCTATTTGCTTGTGAACCAAGTAACAAACAAGTCCAAGAAACTAAATCAACGGCTACCGAAAAAGGTGGTAATATTTACGTTTTATACCCGGACAGCACAACAAAACAGCTAACATTTACCAACCAGGATTATGAGCCTATCTATTTGGATCGTTATAACTCGGTGCTTTTTAGAAGGTATGACGAATCGAACGAAAAAGTAATTCTGGTAAAAGAGTCAACTCTTGAAGAGATGGTTATTCTTGATAGTGTTGGAACTCTACGCGAATTGGCAGTCAGTGAAGACGAAAATTGGCTAATGTTTATACATGATAACATGTTAATTTCAATTCAATTATCAGATCAACAGGTTTCTGATTTCGGTTCAGTAAGCTCATTTGTCTTGATTAACGATGAACCCTATAAAAACCACAGTATTAGAATTGATATAGAGCAAAAACAAGAGGAGCGAAATCTAGAACTAAGTCTGATTGATTCAACTGGGACAACCAAAAAGGAATTTCAAAACACTGACAATCTCAAATCTTTTGTCAGGCAAAATGTTGCAGGATCATTTGGCGACCTCAGCAGAAAACTGGATTTAGTTAATCAGCGGCTAGTGATGATGGATTCGTTAGATAGAAGGAAAGAGCGAATCCAGAACCTAACCTATGAACTGGAGAACACCGCATACGAACTTCAAAAAGCCAATCAGCGATTAAAATCCATTAACGAATTTAAAATTGGAAGAAGTATCATCGAAAAAGAAAAACAGTTAACGGACCAACGCAAGTTGATCGATTTCATTGAAAGTAAACTCAGCTCTCTTAAGGACAGACACAACATTGAACTAAAGGGCTATTTCGACTTGGAACGAAAGCTCACAAACCTGTAAAATGAACAATAGCTAACAGTCGCTGATCCGCCATGTGTCATAGTGCCCTAACCTCGTCCTCGTTTAGCACAGCGTAACGTAACGAGGATGCCTTTATTTTTAGCGTTTGCAACGCGACAGATTTTCTTCCTCTCCTGCACTAGCCCACCTACCGTGGAAGTTAGAACATGTAAAACCCACCCCTAGCCCCTCCCAAGAGGGGACTTGACTTAAATTCTCCTATGCCATACCAGTATGCGTAGATTAGCGAAGTAAGACAGGTATCTTTTTGCTACCTCATATGGCACAATATAAGATTCCGGTATTTAGCCTCCTTTCAATCGACCAAAACCGGAATGACATAATAAAAAAAGACATCAGGCGATTTTACCCATCTTTCCAGCATTCGCTCGGTTGTTCGTGTCCGGCTAGGACTAACCCTCCTCAGAGTCCTTTGCGAGTGAATCTGATTAAAAGCAATTATCAAAATAAAGAGGTTAGTTTAGCTAAGTAATAATAGTACTAAAGATCACTATGGTGTTTAATAGGTTGAAGTGCTACAATAAAAAAATGACCAAAATCGAAATATTAACTGATAGATTAAAATTGCGATTGATTGAATTATCAGATTTAGAGTCAATCCACAATTTGCATTCATTACCAGAAACAGATGAATATAATGCGTTGGGAATTCCGAAAAGTATTGGAGAAACCAAATCTATAATTGAACCTTGGATTGCGGAGAATCAATTGCCTGAAATAGCAAATTACACTTTTGCAATTGACAATAATTCTAATGGAAACTTTGTTGGGTTATTTGGATTAAAACTCGGAAATAAAAAATACCAAAGAGCTGAAGTCTGGTATAAAATACATTCCGATTATTGGAAAAAAGGTTATGCAACTGAATCTTTGAAAGCGGTAATAAATTTCGGATTTGAAAATCTTAAATTACACCGAATAGAAGCAGGTTGTGCCGTTGGAAATATAGGCTCGATCAAGGTACTCGAAAAATCAGGAATGGTAAGAGAGGGACGTTTAAGACAAGTGTTACCTTTGAAATCTGGCTGGTCTGACAATTTCGAATATTCGATACTCGAAACAGACGAAAGAAAAAATAACTAAATCCTACGCAGAGTCACTCTAGCACTCGCTCGGTTGTTCGTGTCCAGCTAGGACCAGTGAACAGTATTAAAAGGGCATCCTACCTGATTTAAAGGTAGTATTTAGGCCACAGGCTTTCGAAACATTAATTACTCGGCAAAGCCGAGCAATTGCGTAAGAATTTACTCCTCAATCGTCATACCGGTTTATGTAGCACAGCGAAGTAATACCAGTATCTTTTTGCTAACCGCACAAGGCCTATTATAGGATTCCGGTATTTAGACTCCTTTCATTTACCTAAAACCTGCCCGCCGGCAGGCAGGCTGGAATGACGTCAAAAGAACGTTTTTCTCTCCTAAGAGAGTCACTCGAAGAGGACCCTGAAGAAAGCAGTTTTTAGTTGATCGCATTAAAAGCAGCCGCCTTCAAAGCTTGGCCTGCTTTTGATATCCCATATTTGGTCGCAACTACCTGCCATTTACTCACAGCTTTTTTTACATGCGTTACTATATCACTGGCTTGCTCTTGATCAAGTCGGAAGTATTCATTCACTTCCATTGCCAAATCAATAGCTAAAGCATTATCATCCTCCGAAATATTTATTTTCAGACCTGTACCGGTCTCTACTGGATTGATATCATAGGCTGGAGACAAGTGCCATCCGCCATTAGCTAACAAGAAGCCATGATTCCGAAGGTGATCGTCCGTATTGGAAACGCAGATATTGAATACAATCCTTCTCCATAGCTCATGCAAATCATTTTCAACATTTGCTCCATGCTTTGTAATGAAATCCACAAGTTCTAGATAGCTAGCTCCTATTGAGGCATCCGCACCATCAGTATAACCCAGCTGTGTCATTGCCGATGCGAAGTGAATGCGCTTACCATCTGCCGTTCGGTCAAACCTCTTGGTCAAAAATGTATGATGATTACTGGAGAATTTCTTTGCTTGGCATTCTGCCATATTGATACCAGCAGCAAGAGCTAAATCGTAGGTGACAATTTCCCATGCACCAATATCTCCTTCATCACTTTTACTTGGAAACTTTGCGATCCATAGCTGATTGTCTCCATCCAAAACACTTGCTTTTGGTCTCGCACCTCCAAGAGAAGATCCAGGGTTAACTAACATATTTAACCACTGCAAGTACTCAGGGTTCTCAATTGCACCTTCTTCTTCAAGCTTCAAGCTGATTTGCTCTAGCTCCCTAAGAGATGTCCATGGGGGACTCGCTTGATGTTCATCATTATTTAAAAATGAACCATTCGGATCTAACTTGAATCTAAGCCCACCCATGCGGTGCGCATCATAAACACCTAGTAGGTAATCAGTCTCGAAGAGTTTATTTGGAGTCCGCTTCTCCAATCTAGCTTTAGCAGCTTCCCTTCGCTGCATGAGTACTCTTCCCCATCGATCAGGCGAAGAATCGAGAAACAGACCAAAGTTGAACTTATCATTGTCACTGAGATATTGAGGGCCTGTGTAAAGTTGGAGATCTGGATCTAAAGCCTGTAGAAATCCTGACGACAACCAGTCCTTATCATATTCAAAAGAAAAAATCTCCTTGCCTCTAAGTCTTTCCGAAGCTAAGACTCCCATGAGTTTTGTACCTCCTACTTCTAGCCAATCTGCGTAAACATATATTTCTCTTTTTGCCATGGCTATTTCTTCTTAGGAGCGCGTTCCTTTGTTGAAAGACCTGCATCCTGCAATTTTCTCCCTAGTTCATCGTCTTTTGCAAGCAGCAAAAAATCCCTTTCGAGCCCCAGTACTTTCATCACATTGAGAAAATGTCCTATAGCCACGGATGGCTTTCCTTGCTCAATAGAAATAAGTGTACTTCTTCCTATTCCAGCTCGCTCTGCCAACATCTCACCACTAAGCTTTCTTCTTAGTCTTGCTAGCTTAATTTGCTCTCCTACCACCTCGATAATTTGGCGTGTTTTAGGAAGAAGTATTGCACGCTTCTTATCCATAATGTTTATTATTTTAAACAAATATATGACTTATTGTATGACTTAATAAACTTTATAATCAAAAGACTCAAATAGGACTGACATAATATCCTAACATTATCACAAGCATTTAAACATTCATTACAAACAATCATTTTACTCATCTTCAAAAATTATTTCTATTTAATCTTAAAAACAGAAACATATCCACAACTTCTCCCGTATCATTAATTCTTAAAAGAAGAAAGATATACTATGAAAGGCTTTATTGGAGAATTTGAAGAGCTCGTACTACTCACTATTTGCAACCTGAATAAGGAAGCGTATGGCGTAGCGATACTGAATGACATCATCGAAAGGGCAAATAGAAAACTGAGCATAGGCGCGCTGCACTCGACCCTTACTAGGCTGGAGGAAAAGGGCTACATCACTTCTTACTTGGGCGAGCCGACAAATGAGCGCGGCGGCAGAAGAAAACGATACTTCGAGCCCACACAGAGCGCCATCCAAGAACTAAACAATATGAAAGCACTTAGAGATGAACTTTGGGCTGGATCTAAAGTAAATCTCTCTATCTAATGAAAGCAACCAACCCACACCCACCTAAATTGGCTGACCGATTGCTACAATGGTTTGCCGGGACTGCTTACATGGAAGATTTATTGGGCGATTTGGCAGAAGCCTACTCCATAGATCATACTCAAAAAGGAAAGCTCAAAGCAGACATGATCTATTGGAAACATGTGCTGTCAATTATCTTCTCGTACGCACTGCAAAGGCGCAAGAAGAATGCCTCCTACTCCTCCTACTTTGCGTCCAATTCCTTCGCTATGTTTGGGAATTATTTCAAAATCGCCATCCGCAATTTCGCCAAGCAAAAGCTTTTCACTTCGCTGAATATCGTGGGTCTTGCTCTGGGAATGAGTGTTTGTTTACTCGCCCTTTCTATTGCGGTAGCCATCTACAGATCTGATGATTTTCATGAGCACAAGGACCGCATCTATCAAATCAATACGACCATTGCCGATGAAGAAAGTTCAAATGACTATGCTTCTACTTTCAATGCATTTGGGTCTCACCTTGCGGATAATTATCCCTTTGTCGAGGAAGTACTCAAAATCAAAACTGGATTCAGCCCTGAAATCGAGCATCGGGGTAATAAGATGAATTTCCGTGGGTACTTCGCCGGTTCCAACTTCTTTGATGTCTTCAGCTTTGAAATGCTTAACGGCAATCCATCAACCGCCCTAGCGGAACCTTACAGCGTGGTGATCACCGAGAAAGTGGCGGAGCGTTTATTCTTAGGCGAGAATCCGATCGGCCAAATTTTGGAAACGGACTATGGGAATTTCAACATTACAGGTGTAATGAAGAACCTCAAGCAAACGCATTTTTGGTTTGAGATGCTTACTTCATTTGAAACTTATGAACTCATAGATAAGTCCGATTTGAAGAATGATTGGGTGAACTATAGAAATAACTATGTCTATGTCATGTTGCAGGAAGGCGCAGAAAAAGAACATTTGACCGAGGCGCTTGCGCAAATCAGCACAAAAGCTGCCGAATTCAATCCAAATAAGGAAATCTTCCTTGAGTCAATAGCGCTTGATCAGGTAGTTCCTCGATGGAACATTAGCAATGCCATTGGTATCGGCTGGGACCAAGGTTCTATGATTTTCATGTTCGCTATTGGTCTACTGGTGCTTTTGCCAGCAGTATTCAATTACACCAACTTGTCTATTGCAAGAGCACTTAAACGTGGCAAGGAAATCGGGGTAAGAAAAGTGGTGGGGGCCGAAAAATGGCAAATCAAACTGCAATTCATAGTAGAGACCGTCATCTTGAGCATGATCGCATTGTTTGCTTCCTTCATCATCTTCATTCCTGCGAAAGTTGAGTTTATCAATATGATCATAGCCGCAGAAGTATTAGACACTTCTATGGGGTTTGCTCAAATTACAGTATTTCTACTCTTTGGCATCTTGATAGGCATACTGGCTGGCATCTTCCCTGCGCAGTATTTTGCCAAACTCAATCCTGTCCACACCATCAAAGGCAAAATGAATAATGGATCGAGCAATGTATCCGGTGTTAGAAAGGGACTCTTTGTATTTCAATTTTTCCTTTCCATGTTTTTCATCATAGGCGTTGCGACAATATTCCGACAGTACAGTCACGTAATGAATAACAACCACGGATTTCAGTCAAACAATATATTGGCTGTTCCCTTCAAGGCTTTGGATAAACAATTGGTAATGAATGAATTGGGTAATCACCCTGATGTGAAAGCCATTACCTCCTCCTCCAACCTACCTGGCATTCCACTGATGAACTATTCCTGGATCACTTCCAACGATGTGGATTCCATACAGGTAAATGAAGTGTATATCGGAGATGACTTCATCAAAAACATGAAAATGGAGGCCAAATGGGGCAAAGTTTCTAGCTTAAGAAGCTCTAACAAAAATGAGGAGTCAGTACTTGTGAATGAGGAATTCATGCGGTCAATCGCGGTATTTAATATTCAAAAAGACAGTCTAACCTTTGCGCTAGCGGATGGTACTAAATGCCGTATAGCTGGAATCATGAAGGACATCAATTTTGAACCACTGAATCAATCCATAAGACCGCTAATATTTCGCTATTCTCTCGCTAAGAGTAATTATGCCCTGCTCACCATCAGTTCTCCAAACATCAAAAAGACCATCAACGATCTAGATAATTTATGGAGTGGCATTGATCAAAAATCTCATTTTGAAGGGAATTTTCTTAATGATGAAATAGAGAAGGCTTATAAGTTCCTAACTGCTCAAATCAAGATATTCGGTTTTCTGAGTGCCTTGGCTATCACGATCTCCTGTCTCGGACTATTGGGAATGGTGTCTTATACTACCGAAAACAGAACTAAGGAAATAGCGATTAGAAAGATCATGGGCGCAACCAATGGCAGTCTTTACCTACTACTTACTAGGGATTTTGTAAAACTCATATTGATTTCCTCAGCTATTGCTATTCCATTCTCTTATGTCTTCTATGACAAGATGTTCCTTTACTTGTTGATTAAATATGGGACAGGTCTCGGGGTGATCGAGGTTGTAGCCAGTATGCTGTTTCTATTCCTCGTTGGGTTTATATCCATATTTTGGCAAACTTCCAAAGTAGCAAAATCTAATCCTGCAAGGAATTTGAGATATGAATGAGATCTGTGTGTTGATCTTTTGATTGGGCTGATTAAACCTGATTAGTGCATGATTTCAAGAAAGTGTAAACCGCTCTATTAATTCAGCATGCTGCGGATATTGCTTAGTCAACTCAGCACTTTCTGATAAATGAAAATCCTCAAAGTCGAAACCCGGACTCACGGTACAGCCCATCAGGCAATAGGAAGATTTATCCACCAGCTCCGCTGCGAATATGGATCGCTTGGGAAGTAAAATTTGCGGCGAATCCCCTTTTGCTAAATCTAGACCCAGCCGCTCTGTTCTAAGTTTTCCAGCTTCAATAATGTAAACCAATAACGAAGACCCAGCATGAAAATGCCAAAGCTCATCAGAATCCAACCAGTGGAAATGTGACTTTTGTTCCTTATCTAGTAAAAAGTAAATACTGGTTTTCAGGTTGCGAGAACTTCCATCAGGCTGTTGAATCAAAGATTCACTTCTAAACTTCTCTCGGAAGTAACCCCCTTCAGGATGCGCTTCTAGTTGAAGTTTTTCGATCCAAAAAGTACCACTAATCATTTAGAAAAGCTTTGCCGCAAGAACAGTTTCGCGTTTTACTCGGTAAAACTCCTTGTGGATATTGAAAGGCTTCTCTTCTCCTGGTATCACTTGTTCGAAAGAACCATCTTCTTTCATTTCGTACACATTGACATTATCTTTGAGATTGTAAGAGAGCAGATTGATCGCCTGCTGCTTCAGGAATGGATCATTGATTTTGAACAAAGACTCCAAGCGACGATCAAAAGACCGAACCATCATATCGGCACTGCCGGAGTAAACCAGCGGATTCCCATCATTGTGAAAATAGAAAATTCGGCTATGTTCTAAGTAATCCCCTACAATAGATCGTACCGTAATATTTTCACTGAGACCTGGTCTGCCAGGTCTTAGACAACAAATGCCCCGCACTATCAACTTAATAATCACACCAGCTTGAGATGCCGCATACATGGCGGTGATAGTATCTATGTCCTGTAGTGAGTTCATTTTGATCACAATACCAGAAGGTTTTCCTTCACGCGCATTCGTCTCTTCTTGTCGGATCAGCTCGATCAACCGCGTGCGCATTTCTCTTGGTGCCGTGATGAGGTTTTCATACCCATTCGGGATGGAATGACCTGTGATTACATTGAAGAACTCTTGGACATCATTGGCGTAAGCCTCGTCCGAACTCAAAAGACCTATGTCTGTGTAAATCCTAGAGGTATCCTCGTTGTAGTTACCACTGGACATGTGTACAAAACGCTTCACCTTCTCCCCGTCTCTTCTGACAATTAAAAGGAGTTTGGTATGTGTTTTCAAAGAGCCAACTCCATAAATCACAAAACAACCAGCTCGCTGTAGGCGTTGCGCTTCCTTCATGTTGTTTTCCTCATCAAAGCGTGCTTTCACTTCAAACAATACCGACACGTGCTTACCATTTTCAGCAGCATTTAAAAGCGCAGTTACAATACGTGAATTTTTCGCCAGACGATAGATCGTAAGCTTGATAGAAAGCACCAAAGGATCTTCAGCGGCCTGCTCGAGCAGATTAAGCAAAGGATCAATGCTGTTGTATGGATGATGCAAGAGGATATCTCTATCTCTTAAGATTTTGAACATATTTTGATGCTCATAATCCGACATACTCAACGGAGGAATTGGCTTTGCAGGTGTAGGAATTAGATCCCTAAACTCGTCGTGCTTTACAATTTGCCAAAGACCTGTATAATCCATCAGCGCTCCCTGACGAGACTCGATCAAATTATCCTCATCTATCTCATATTTAGCTACGAGCTGCTTGATCAACCAACTGTCATAACCAGCTTCCATTTCCAGACGCACCACACGGCCCGTCTTTCTAGTTTTCAGCTTTTTCTTCATCTCCTCGATGAAGTTGGACTCCACATCTTCTGATTCCTCTAGTGTGAAATCCCCATTTCTTGTCACTCGGAAAAGCGTAGAAGAAACGATCTCTACGTTCTTAAAAACCTCATCGATGTGCTCGCGCACCACCTCTTCTATTGGCACAAAGACCACCTTGTCTTTTCGCTCCATTTCATAGAACCTTGGAAGATTCTGAGGGATCTGGATAAAAGACATTTTGCGTTTTTCTTTCTTATCATCCGTCTTGGTGACCACCCCGAAGATGAGAATATTGTTCATCAAAATCGGAAACGTGTGATAGGTATCATACACCATTGGCGTAAGCATCGGGAAAACGATCTTGTGGAAATAATTCGTCACCCTTTCCTTTTCTCTTTTTTGAAGCTTAGCAAACTTGGCAATCACAAAATTATGGCTATCGAAGGCTGGGGCAAGACTTTCCACAAACTGATTGTCGCGCATTTGGCTGAATAGCTTGTACTCATGCAAAAGCTTTCGCTTAAACGGCACCACACGCAAACCTGAGTAATCTATACGGTCTTTGTTGTAGTCCAGATAATTGTAAAGTGACCCGACACGAATCATGAAAAACTCATCCGCATTGGAAGCTGTGATAGCCACAAACTTTAGTCGATCAAAAAGATTTCGATCTTCCTTCATAGACTGAGCAAGCACCCTGTGATTGAAATGAATCCAACTCAGGTCACGACTGATTAATTCACTTTGCTGTATGAGATGGTCGTATTTTTCTATCATTTCTATGTTGTGCTTTGCCAAAGTACCCTGCGTTTTTTCAACAGCCTCAAAATACCAAACTCCGCAGGCAATTCACAAATTATTGTGGAGGTAAAAAATGATAAGGCGTTGCTGCATAAAAAAAATCCTTCGCAATACTATCGCGAAGGACTTCAAAATCATTTCGCTAAAGCTTAAAGCAATGCGTTGGTTTTTCTTACTGCATCAGCACTTTCAGCAAGATTTGCTTTCTCAGCATCATCAAGAGCGATTTCCACGATTGCCTCAACACCATTTTTACCAATAATTGCTGGTACACCAATACAGATGTCTTTCAATCCATACTCACCATCCACCATGCAAGAGCAAGGGAACATTTTCTTCGTATCGCAAGCTATAGCTTGAACCATAGCAGATACTGCTGCACCTGGTGCATACCAAGCAGAAGTTCCTAAAAGCTTTGTAAGCGTAGCTCCACCTACTTTAGTTTCTTCCTTCACATATGCCAACTGATCAGCACTCAAAAACTCAGTAACAGGTACGCTGTTTCTAGTTGCAAGTCTTGTCAAAGGAATCATACCCGTATCGCTATGACCACCGATCACCATTCCGTCTACATCAGATGCTGGGCAACCTAAAGCCTCAGACAAACGGTACTTGAATCGTGCAGAGTCTAATGCACCACCCATTCCTATGATTCTATTTTTAGGAAGGCCAGTTGCTTTGTGTGCCAAATAGGCCATTGTATCCATTGGGTTAGATACCACGATGATGATCACGTCTGGTGAATGCTTAATCAAGCTTTCAGCCACATTTTTCACAATACCAGCGTTGGTAGAGATCAACTCCTCACGTGTCATACCAGGCTTACGGGGAATACCTGAAGTAATGACTGCAATATTGCTATTAGCAGTTTTGCTATAGTCACCAGTAGTACCAGTGATCTTTGTATCAAAGCCATTAAGCGATGCGCACTGCATCAAGTCCATCGCCTTTCCTTCTGCAAATCCTTCTTTGATGTCTATCAATACTACTTCAGAAGCAAAGTCTTTGATAGCTATATATTCTGCACAGCTTGCTCCTACTGCACCTGCTCCTACTACGGTAATCTTCATGGTATATGTGGTTTTGATGTTAATTTTCTACGCCCCAAAAGTACCATTCAGGCCGTGTAATCCCAAAGATTACTACCGAAAGCTTTTGGCAGACCGTTCATATTACACCTTATTTGGCTGACTGATTTTCAAATCAAAAGAGGTATGTGAAGAATCATTTTTTGAACTGATTTTTAGCATATAGTTTCGTCTTCAAAATCAACTGCTAATCATATTATTCGTAGGAGAAACAAGTGACTTTCAACATTCGCCTGGTCTGGACTGTAACCTTAAATCGATCATCCATTCTGAGCCCGGCAAGCCAAACTAATTGATATTCCGAAGTGAGCACTGGCACTTTGGATTTCATTGGATTTGGCACTTTGGAATCAATAAAAACATCACTTACTTTTTTGGAGCCTTTCAATCCTAATGGATAGATAATGTCTCCTTGTTGCCAAGAGCGGACTTCCATGGGAAACTTCAACAAGTCCAAATCAAAAAAGGCCATATTGGCGTTTTGCTCCTTCGTGAAATCATGACCTACAACCACTTCAAATTTCAAGGTCTTTTGACCAAAAATTATTTGACTAGTAGGCTCATTTATGACAACAGGCATCAACTCTTCCTGTTCCACCGAGACTATCAATCGATCACGATCCAGATGTAATGAATGGCTACCTGAATGGAAGACTTTTCCTGATTGTCTATTGAGAATAGCTTCAGAAATATCCAGAATTTCCGAAAAGTTAAACCCGAGTGGCCGAATCAATTCATGCAAAAGGACTTTGTCTTTTGATGTCCCCTCAAACCAAGAAATATCGAAATTTTGAACCGACTCCTTCTTTTGATCATTCGCAGAAAGATTCAGCTTAGCTTCATCTAAAAGCTGTTTTACTCCTTCTAGTCGCTCAGAAGTATGCACAAAAGTCTGTTCGATATTAGGATTGATCGTTCGCAAAAGCGGAATCACTTCATTGCGAATCAAGTTGCGCTGGTAATTGTTTTTCTCATTTGACACATCTTCCCGCCACACTAGATTTTCAGCTTTTGCGTATGCATAGACTTGTTCTTTGGTCGCAAATAAAAGTGGACGTATCAAATTGTCCCGCTTCACTGCAATGCCTGTTAGCCCTGCTATTCCTGTCCCTTTTGTGAGATTTAGAAGAACAGTTTCTAGGCTATCATTGAGATTATGTGCAGTAGCTTTTTTGGTGAAACCATGTTTGGCACACAGTTCTTCAAAGAAATCATACCGAATCGTTCTAGCCACCATTTGAATGGATTCACCTTGATCATAGGCTTCCTTTTCTACTCTCTTAGCGAAGTAAGTAATTTCATTTTCTTCACACCATTTTACCACCAACTCCTCATCCTTCGCAGAGTCTTCTCCACGCAAGCCATAGTTAACATGAGCGACGGCTATGTCAAAGCCATTTATTTGCATCAAATGCAACATAACCATAGAATCTACTCCTCCACTCACAGCCAATAAGACCCTGTCGCCAGTTGCGAAAAGATCGTTTTTGCGAATGAATGTTAAAAAGTCCTGTTCCATAATATCATGTCTCGTGCAATCGTTGAGAGTTATTAGCTTTGCGCACTCATGTCGAAGGTCCTACAATATTATATATTCCTCTGCTTCCTGACAGGTCTTTCGCACTTAGGTCAAGCCCAAAAAAAGGAAAAGATCAAGTACAAGGCAGATCAACTTGAGTTTGGTAAAATCAACGACGAAAGCTTTCGGAAACTGTCCGGCAATGTAGTGTTCACCCAGAAATCTACGACTGTCTACTCGGACACTTCCTATTTCTACAAGGACCGAAATATCATGGAAGCTGAAGGCCACATTCGCATCATAGACGATTCCACTACAATCACTTCCAAAAAATTGATTTACGAAGGGGACAACCGAATGGCCAAACTCAGGGATAATGTCGTCTACTTACGTGATGAGCAAAAGCTTTATACAGACTTCCTCGATTATGATTTGGATGGAGAAATCGCCCATTATTTCAATAAAGGGAAGCTTATAGATACTACCAATGTGCTCACCAGCCAGATAGGTTACTATTTCGCGAAAGACGAGTACGCGCAGTTTTACAAAAATGTGATCCTAACAACTGAAGATTTCGTCTTGAAAACAGACACACTTCGGTACAATACAGTCACCAAGATTGCTTACACATTCGGCCCAACACAGATTACAACAGAAGATGGCACAGTCCTCCATGCCAATGGTGGAGAGTATAGAACAGTGGAGGAAGAGTCGGATTTCATAGAAGGAGATATAGAGACAGAGGACTATTACCTAGAGGCAAAACAACTTTTCTTTGATGAATCTGGAGGCTATTACAAAGCCATCACTGATGTGAAAATGACTGCTAAAGATGAGGATGTAATCATTACCGGCGATGAGGGCTATTACGATCGTGGATTGGGAATCAGCAAAGTCTATGGTCATGCGCTTATGAAACGAGTGCTAGAAGCAGATACTTTCTATTTGGCTGCTGACACACTTGTTGCAATTGAGAGTGACTTGGATGAGGAAAAAAGAATCTTGGCATATCGCAATGTAAAAGCATACAAAACAGGTCTCCAAGGAAAGGCGGACTCTATGGCTTATTTCATAAATGACTCCATTTTGTTTTTCTACAGTGACCCTATCATGTGGAACAATCAAAATCAGATCACTTCAGATACTATCAGTATAGAAGTCTCAGAAGATGAAATGAAACGAATGAATCTAATTTCAGATGCATTTCTAATATCCGAGGATTCTATCGAGAACTATAATCAGATCAAAGGCAGGGATATGATCACCTATTTTGTAGAGAATGAGATCAATCGGATAGATGTAGATGGTAATGGAGAGATTCTTTACTTCGCACTCGAAGAAGGGGATTCTGTTTTGATGGGAATGAACAAAATATTTTGTGCATCCATGCAGATTCGCTTTCAAGATCAGAAATTGTCGAGCTTTTCAGTTTATACCAATCCAGAGGCACAGTTTATCCCTCCACATGAGCTCACAAAGGATGTTCAAATACTGGAGGGTTTTGCTTGGAGGGAAAATGAAAGGCCCGAATTATTTGATTTGGCTCCTTATCTCAATCTGGAATTTATGGAGACCGATAGCCTTGGAAGAAAAGAAGTGAGTTTAGAAAATGATTCCCTTCCAATTCAAAAGGACAATAAACCCACTTTTAAATCAGTTAAACCAACGTCGCAAAAACCTCCGACGAATAACGAGCCAAAACGTACACTTGAAGGTCCCAAAAAAGGAATACCAAATTCCCGAGGGGGTAAAATCAAGAAGGATGGCGGACGTTAAGTAATAACAACGCGAAACGATTAAGTTTGCGGTCAATTTTGAAAATATGAAGTTAGTGTTAAAGAATTTTGTCCTTTTACTGTTGCTGGTGACGGCTGTGTCCTGTAGCAAGTTTAGGAAAATTCAAAAAAGTACAGATTGGAAAGTGAAGTATGCAGCAGCGCTGGATTACTACGAGGCAAAAGACTATTTCCGCTCGAATGCTTTATTGGAGGACATCATACCAATAATCCGTGGTACCGAAGAAGCCGAAAAGGCAAACTTCATATATGCTTACACCTATTTCTACCAAGATCAATTCATACTAAGTGCACATTATTTCAAGCTTTTCACAGATATCTACGGAAGAAGTGAATACGTAGAGGAAGCTGCCTATATGAATGCATATTCACTTTATAAGCAATCTCCTCAATCTAGTTTAGACCAAACAAGTACATATGAAGCACTAGCCGCTCTTCAAAATTTTCTTAACAAATATCCCAACTCCAAATATGCCAAGGATGGTGACGCATTGATAGATGAGCTACAGAGAAAACTAGAGTCGAAAGCATATGAAAACGCGAAACTTTATCATAATCTACAGCGATATAAAGCGGCTTTAATCGCAATTAAAAACTTCCAATATGACTACCCAGATTCAAAATATCGAGAAGAATTGACGTTTTTGGGAGTGGAGACAGCTTACCAATTGGCAGAAGTATCAATAGCAACTGTACAAGAAGAACGCTATCAGAAAGTTCTCGAACTATATGAAACATTTATAGACAGATACCCTAATAGTAAATTCGTCAAACAAGCTGAAGATTATTATGCGGATAGCATAGAACAATTAGCTATCTTTGCCGATCGAAATAAGAAATAATAAAATACCATGGCTACAAACGCATCTATTATCACGAGAGATAACGAAAAAATAGCTGAACCTACAGGCAATATCTACGAATCTATTGCTGTAATAGGCAAAAGAGCTAGACAAATTGCAGCACAGCAAAAAGAAGAGTTGAGCTCTAAGCTTGCTGAGTTTGCTTCTTCTGTAGATAATCTTGAAGAGATTTTCGAAAACAGAGAGCAGATAGAAATATCTAAATTCTATGAGCGCATGCCAAAACCTAGCACTGTAGCGATAGAAGAGTTCATGGAAGGAAAGATTTCTTTCAGAAAAGCGGACGAAGAGGTAGCTTAATTCCCCGACTATGCTAGTCGGCAAAAAAATACTTTTAGCGGTTTGTGGCTCAATAGCGGCTTACAAAACCGCTTTTTTTGTGCGCTTAATTGTAAAAGCAGGAGCTGAGGTGAAAGTCATAATGACTGAAAGTGCAACCCACTTTATTACACCTCTCACACTGGCTACAGTCTCCAAAAATCCAGTATTTAGCACATTCTATGGTGAGAATGGGACTTGGAACAATCATGTAGATCTTGGCCTCTGGGCAGACCTGATGATTGTAGCGCCTATGAGCGCAAACACTCTTTCCAAGTTTGCCAATGGTGGATGCGACAATCTTGTAACAGCATCTTACCTCTCTACCAAATGCCCAGTGATGGTTTGCCCTGCTATGGATCTGGATATGTACCAGCACCCTACCACAAAGAAAAATCTCACCACACTTCAGGCAAATGGAAATATCATTATAGAAGCAGGGTATGGAGAGTTGGCAAGTGGCCTGGTAGGTGAAGGAAGAATGGCTGAGCCAGAAACGCTGATAGAACGAATTGAGCAACATTTTGGTGAATCATATTTGCTATCAGGTCGCAAAGTATTGATCACCTCTGGCCCTACTAATGAAGCAATTGACCCGGTAAGATTCATTGGTAACCATAGCACTGGTAAGATGGGCAAAGCCATTGCAATGGAATTGGCAAGACGTGGCGCTTCAGTTGAGTTTATAACTGGACCAGTAGCGAGTCTTCCAAATCATCCCAATATCAAGATTACGAAGATTAAGTCGGCGATGGAAATGCTAGAAGCTGCTAAAGCTGTATTCAAAGCTTCCGATGTTGCCATTTTTGCCGCAGCAGTTGCGGACTACCGTCCAAAAGTGATCTCTGATTCAAAAATCAAAAAGAAGGACCAGAACCTCGAGTTGACACTCATACCTAATCCCGACATTGCATACGAATTAGGTCAATTGAAGCAAAATCAGCTTAATATAGGTTTTGCGCTTGAAACAGAAAATGAAACGGAAAATGCACTCGGCAAACTGAAGCGTAAGAATTTCGATTTTATCGTTTTGAATTCATTGCAAAATGAAGGTGCTGGATTTGCGTATGACACCAACCAAATATCTGTATTTGATAAGCATAATAATGCCTCACATTTCGAGTTGAAGAACAAAGAAGCTGTCGCTAAAGATTTGGTCCAAATTATCCAAGAAGCACTCAATGCATAAATACTTGCTGATCATATCATTGTTTTTCACCTCAGTGGCTTTCTCCCAAGAGCTTAGCTGTCGTGTAGTCATCAATGCCGATCAGATTCAGACGACCGAGCGAGCTATCTTCACAGATATGGAAACTGCTTTTTCGCAATTTCTGAACAATAGAAAATGGACCGATGATGAATTCAACGCTGAAGAGCGCATCAACTGCAATGTGATCCTAACCCTCGATCCAAACGAGTCCAATCCAACTTCTGGAAAATGGGGCGCTTCCGTTCAAATACTTTCTTCTAGGCCCGTTTATAATACAAGTTATGAATCGGTGGTATTCAACTTCGCAGACAGAGACTGGCAATTTGATTATTTACAATCACAACCCTTGCAATTCAACCAAAACTCATTCACAAGCAATATCACTTCACTCTTGGCATACTATGCTTTCACCATCATCGGGGTGGATTATGATTCATATTCCGAGTTGGGTGGCACAAAGTATTTTCAGATTGCCAATCAAATTGTGTCAAATGCACAAAACTCCAACTACTCAGGTTGGTCACAATTCAATAGTGTTAGAAACAGATATTGGTTGAGTGAAAATCTGATGGGAGCTAATTTTGAACCATTACGTAAAGCATACTATTCCTATCACATAAAAGGCATGGATACATTCATAGAAACACCAGAAGAAGCTAGAGAAAGTATCCTAGTAGGTTTAAAAGGTGTAGAACAAGCCAATAAATCAAGACCAAGATCTATTCTCACTATCAGTTTCATAGATGCAAAGGCCGATGAGTTAACCCATATCTTCAAAGAAGCCACGCCGAATCAGAAAAAGCAAGCTTACGACATATTGGCCAAGCTCGATCCTAGCAAAATGGACACTTTCAAAAAAATAATTGAGTAGTGGCCAAGAGTCAGATCTTAGTTGAAAAGGATTCCATCAAAGACTATTTGCAAGACACCCGATACCTAAGTTTCATCATGAAAAATACATCTGTCTTTTTGGTGCGTCCCGTGGAAATCAAATCGGAGGTCGTAAAATCCATAAATACTAAAGGTCATATATTACATTTGCCCTTCGCTGAGATTTCCGAAATCTGGGCAGAAGAAAAGGTCAACTGAATACATGATCACATCACTAAGCATCAATAATTACGCACTGATAGAGCGTCTTGAAATGACGCCCTCTGCACACCTCAACATCATCACAGGTGAAACAGGCGCTGGTAAATCCATCATGCTCGGTGCTGTAGGCTTGCTCCTTGGAAATCGCGCCGATACCAAGGCACTTTTTTCAGAAAAGGAAAAATGTGTGGTGGAAGCGAAGTTTGATGTGAGTAGCTACAAACTCAAAGATTTTTTCGAAAAAGAAGAGTTGGATTACGATAGCGAATGTATCATTCGTCGTGAAATCAGCCCCTCAGGCAAATCACGCGCCTTCATCAATGACACACCTGTCACTTTAGACGTTTTGAAGGATTTGGGAGCCAGCTTACTGGATATCCACTCGCAGCATGAGTCACTTCAGCTTGGCACCAATGCCTACCAACAATCCATTTTAGATACTTACGCTGATCATCAAGTATTAATAGATACCTATCAGTCTAACTACAAGACCTATCGACAAGCAGATAAGCATCTTAAAGAATTGACTTCACAGGCCAAAGCTTCTAGTAAAGAGACAGATTTCAAGCAGTTTCTTCTCGAAGAGCTAATAAGCGCAAATCTGAAAGGCGAAAACTTAGAAGTACTCGAAGAGGAGTTCGAAGTGCTTGCAAATGCCGAAGAAATCAAGCAAAACCTTACCCTGCTCAGCGGTCTGCTCGATGAATCCGAAACTTCAGTAATCAATCAACTAAAAGAAGCAATCCCTGTAATCTCTACCATGAAAGGTTTTTCTAAAAACCTGAATGAACTTTATGGACGCCTCGCCGGAGCAAGTGCTGAGATAGATGACATAGCCAACGACATCCGCAAAGAACAAGACAGAGTAGAGCTCGATCCTGAGAGACTTGCCCTACTTTCTGAGCGTGTAGACCTGATCAATAGACTTTTGCAAAAGCATCAGGTAAAAACAATTGCAGAATTAGAGGTGATACAGGCGCAGCTAGATAACGAATTAGATCAGATTATCAACATTGACAAGGAGATCAAAAGGGCGGAAAAAGACTTAACAGAATGCTTCAAGAAACTCCACCAAGCTGGATCGGATTTAAGCAAGAGTAGAAAAAGTTTTGCCGAGCCACTAGCCAATGCTATTGAGAAAATCATTCATCAATTAGGTATTGAAAATGCGAGCTTGAAGTTTGCTCTGAGTCCTGTAGATCCAACTCCATTTGGTTTAGATTTGGTAGAGATACTCTTCTCGGCAAATAAAGGAATGGCACCCAAACCACTAAAAAGTGTGGCTTCTGGTGGTGAGTTTTCAAGATTGATTTTTGCCATTAAGTACTTACTTGCTGATAAAACAGCTCTTCCTACTATCATCTTTGACGAAATTGACACGGGCGTTTCGGGTGAAATTGCCATCCAAATGATCAACATGATGAAGCAAATGGCTCAAAGACATCAGGTCATTTCCATCAGTCACCTTCCCCAATTTGCGGCGGGTGGAGACGCACATTATTTTGTGTACAAAGATCACTCAAGTGCTAAATCAGTGAGTAAAATGAAAAAGCTCGCCGAAGAAGATAGACTTTTGGCTATAGCCAAAATGATAGGTGGCGATCAACCAGGAGAAGGGGCTTTGGCAAGTGCTAGAGATTTGCTTTTAAAAAAATAAGGTCTAAGTTTTATTTTACGTATTGATTACTATATTTGTACGTACGCCGATAAATTAGTAAGATCATGGATGCCAAAGTCACTTTAAAGTTCGATGAAGACATCATCAACCAAGCCAAGGCATACGCCGAAAAGCAAGGAATCAGCCTATCTAGACTTACAGAGTTCCTTTACAAAAGAATCTCAGAAAACAGTTATTCAAATTTGGAAGACTTCCCTATATCCGATTGGGTCAACATGGTAGCTGAGGGAGAAGCAGAATACAAGCCCAAAAAGAAAATATCCCACAAGGAAGAATACTACGAATCTCGAAAGTGAAGCTCTTTCTGGATGCAAACGTATTGGTAGCAGTTCTGAACAAGGAGTACCCAATCTTCAGCTATGCCGCTAAAATTCTCAGCCTGAGTGATCGCCCTAATTTCGAATTGTCCACATCTCCTACGTGTATAGCCATCGCCTTTTACTTTGCAAGTAAGAAATCAGGTCAGAAACTCGCCAAAACGAAAATCCAAACTTTGCTCAATCACATCAATCTAACTTCTGTGGATGAGGCATGTACTAAAAAGGCAATCCTAAATCCTAAAGTGATTGACTTGGAAGATGGCATACAAAACTACAGCGCAGAAAAATTCGGTTGCCAATACATCATTACAGAAAATGTTGCTGATTTTTATTTCAGTGATCTGAAAGTAATTTCATGTGAATCATTTTTGAAGCATGAATTGACAGGCGCCATGTAAGAAGAAGCGATTCATTTGGTTCTATATAAGGTGCGTTCAAACCATTATTCTTATTTTTGGAAAAAAATTCAAAGCATGTCCTACAACTTACTAAAAGGAAAAAGAGGTATCATATCTGGTGCGCTTGACGAAAACTCAATCGCATGGCATGTGGCAGAACGCGCACATGAGGAAGGTGCAACTTTCACCCTCACAAATGCCCCTATCGCAATGCGGATGGGCGCTATCAATAATCTAGCAGAGAAGACTGGTAGCGAAATCATCCCTGCTGACGCCACATCAGTGGAAGAACTGGAAAACCTTTTTACAAAATCTCAAGAAATACTCGGAGGTAAAATCGACTTTGTACTTCACTCTATAGGCATGTCGCCAAACATCCGCAAGGGTCGTTCATATGGTGACCTCAATTATGACTGGTACCAAAAATCTATAGATATCTCAGCACTCTCTTTCCATAAGATGATGCACGTTGCTGAAAAGCAAGATGCAATTAGCGAGTGGGGATCTGTTGTGGGACTTTCTTACGTAGCTGCTCAGCGAACATTCCCTTTCTATACCGACATGGCTGACGCCAAAGCAGTGCTTGAGTCAATTGCACGGGGCTATGGCTACCGTCTAGGAAAAGCCAAGAAAATACGTGTGAATACGGTCTCTCAGTCTCCAACTAAAACCACTGCTGGTTCAGGGATTGGAGGATTTGATTCGTTTTATAATTTTGCTGATAAAATGGCTCCACTAGGCAATGCATTGGCAAGTGATTGTGCTAACTATTGTATTTTCTTATTCTCTGACCTCAGTAAAATGATCACTATGCAAAACCTAATGCATGATGGTGGTTATTCAAACACTGGGATTTCAGAAGAGATCATTGAGCAAATGGGGAAATAAAATCTAATTGATAGTTGAAAATGGAGAATTGATAACACACTACTCCATTTTCAATTCTTCATTTTGCATTCTCAATTCAAATGATCTCCTTTCCAAACGCCAAAATCAATCTAGGCCTCAATGTGGTGGCACGTAAGTCAGATGGATATCACAATATTGAAAGTTGTTTTTTGCCGATCGATTGGTGTGACATATTAGAAATTGTTCCTTCCTCAAGCTTCCAATTTTCAGCCACAGGGTTACCCATACCAGGGAACCAAGTTGACAATCTTTGCGTCAAAGCCTTTAATCTCATTCAACAAAATCATCAAATTGGAAACGTGCATATCCATCTTCACAAGATGATTCCTATGGGTGGTGGACTGGGTGGAGGTTCTGCAGATGGAGCCTTTACTCTTAAACTCCTCAATGAGTTTTTTGAGTTGCACTTGACAACTAATGAATTAAAAAATTACGCATCTCAGCTAGGGAGCGATTGTCCTTTCTTCATTGAAAACAAACCCAGATATGTCACGGGCACAGGTTTTGAATTTGCAGATATTGAGGTAAGCCTCAAGGGTAAATTCTTAGCCTTGACCAATCCAAATATCCACGTGGGTACGAAAGAGGCATATTCACAAATCAAGCCTAAGGCTTCTGAAACATCTATTCCAGAAATATTGAAGAAACCACTGGACACTTGGAAATCCAAATTGAGAAATGATTTTGAAACTTCTGTTTTCCCACTTCAACCTGATATAGCTGCACTAAAAGAATCTTTCTATGCCAATGGTGCTATATACGCTTCGATGACTGGCTCAGGTGCCACTGTTTATGGCATCTTTGAAGAAGCACCATCCTTTACGGTAGATAAATTAATTACCTTGTAGAAGGAATCGAATAGCATTCATTCTGTATTTCATCCTGCTGATGACGAATTCAATAGAATAGTCATCATTTTTTTTGATTTTATGTAGACCAAATATGTTGGTAGCCTAAAATGCCGTTGATTTTGCCCTTATCACCAATTAGAAATTTTTTGCGTTATTTTCTATTGCTCTGCAATTTTGGGATTTGCTTAACAGTATTTTCACAAAAGTCCGATAGCACCCTGATTCTCTTCAAAGATCAAATTACTAATTTAAATCCCTATTTATCAGTTTACCACACGCCTGATACCTTATCAGGTCAAGAAGCTTGGGAACAAATACAAAAAGGGTCGCTCACGCAAATAGAAGAACAGTCCAACCCTGGGATGGAGTACGCTACTGAGGTTTATTGGATCACCTTCAAGCTGACCAACCAAGACTCAACACAAGTAGAATATTATCTTGAGATAGACTTTCCTCAGATTGACATTATTCAATTGTTTCAAATAGACAGCATCGCAGAGGAACTTCACCACACTGGTGACGCATTTCCTTTTAACGAACGCCAAGTAGCCTATCGCAATTTCGTGCTTCCTCTCACGATTCCAGGGGATTCTACTATTACATACCTACTCAATCTGGACAAACGAATGAGTACCATGCGATTCCCCATGACTGTCTACCCAGCAACGCTATTTGGGAGCAAACATGCCAATTCGGATATTTTGCATAGCATCTTTTTTAGCTTCTTGCTCTTAATTCTCGTCTTCTCCATAGTTCTGGGGATTGTGCTTAAAAGACGGGTATTCTTGGCTTATGCTTTTTATATCTCATCATTTGCTGTGTGGATTTTCACTAGCCTAGGATTTAGCTATCAACTTGTCATTGGTGATTACCCTATATTCAATAAGCATCTTCTGCCCATATGCTCTCAATTGACAATGATGGGGCTTGTTCTTTATGTTCAAGCATTCTTCCAGACTAAAAAATATCTACCACTATTTCATAAAGTGATGGATGTTGCGTTGGTTGTCTTTGTAGTAGGTTTTTGCTTTTGGATGGCCTTCCCAGATGGATTTATCGAGTATGCACGCATCCTCTTCCCTATTAATTTTATTCTAACCGCTCTAGTGGTCTTCTTTGCAGTATTTTCTGCCATATTCTATAGAAAAATAGATCCGTGGAGATCGCGAATGTTCCTACTCGCTTACTCCATATTTTTCTCGAGTATTCTCATACAAATTGGTTTTGAACTAGGCGTAATAGACCGAAACAAACTTGGTTTTAATCCAATACTTCTAGGTTTCCTTTTGGAAGTCATCGTGCTCTCTTTCGCAATGGGGATCATGCTGAAGAAAATGCTAATGGGAAGTCAATCGCTTGTTCAGCAAAACGAAATATTGACAGAAGAGAAATCAAAGCTTGAGAAAAAAGCAAAAACAGAAGAGAGTGGATTTATTACTTTGGTAAGCAAAGCGGTTTTACCTATCAATGACATCATCTATATCAATAGTGATGATCACTATCTCGAATTCCATTTGCAAGCATCTTCAGGGAAAGAAATTGATCGAAACAATTTGAGTGCTGTTCTTGATGACCTACCAGATTATTTCATCCAGATCCATCGTTCACATATTGTAAATATCCATTTTGTGAAGGCGGCTTACTCTGATCATGTACTTCTCACCGATGGCCAGACACTTCGCTTGTCTCGCAAATACAAAAAGCAGCTTAAAAATAAGTTGGGCTAGTTGGTCATTCACGTTAAGCAACCTGTCATTCACGACAAAACTTCTGTATACTTCATTTAAAGCCATTTAATTAGGGGTATCGAAAAGATCAGACAAAATATCGTAAATGAACTTTCCCCAAGAGAATTGGAAGTAATCCATCTCATCGGAAATGGTACTAAGAGGGAGGATATTGCTTTGAAACTTGGTATAAGTAAACTAACATATGACTCATACAGAAAGAGCATTCGTCAAAAGCTACACATCAAGAATCAAGCAGATTGGGCTAGAATCATTTACTCATTTGACCCTAAACACTGAAGTTATGAGCCAGCACTCAATTACTCGTAAATCATACAAAGACAAACCATCGGCACGAATCTTTAAAGTACCGGTAATGAAGGTTCTGAAAAATGACAGTTCGGGGCTCCACGGTATTTTAAAAGTGTCACCACAGCAGAAATACACTCAAAGAGAAGTTGATATTCTCATGCAGATGTCGGTTGGTTTTACAGCAGATCAAATAGCCGAAATACTTTTCATTTCACCTAATACGGTAAAGACGCATATTAAAAATATGCTAAGAAAGTCTGGAAGTTCTAATAGCATTGAAATGATTGCCAGAGCCATTAGATCAAGTGTGATTGATTAACGTAAAGTATCCGTCTCTAACGCCTTTCTTTTGAATACTTTATTCAGAATAGGATAAATCAGTACAGAAGCGAGGATGAGTGAAGTTCCAACATAGAAGCCGGGAGTCATTTGTTCCTTATCAGGAAAGAATATTAAAGCCAATGTAATCCCATATACAGGCTCAAGATTTACTGTGAGGTTGACTGAGAAAGCTGAAAGTCTCTTCATGAGTTCTACAGAGTGGGAATAAGCGAACACGGTACATACCAAAGATAGAATCAATAAATATCCCCAATCGCTCAAGGTTGGACTTAGAGACAAGCTATCAATCCCATCAATTTGTAAGTAGATTGGAAAAAATAATGCAATACAAAGCGAAGCACCAACCATCTCATAAAAGGTTATTGTAAATGGATTTTCTCGTTTCGTGAGTTTTCCATTGATAACTGTAAAGAATGCTGCCAATGCTGCCGAAAGCATGGCTGTAAGTAATCCAATAAAATGATCGAACTCTACATTGAAGATCACTACAATACCTATAAAACCAATCACACTCAGCATGACCTCATACGGCTTGATGCTCCTACCATTTACTAAAGGTTCCATGAAGCTTGTCCAAAGTGAACAAGTCGCCATTCCAGCTAGGCAAACGGAAACGTTGGATATGCGCGCAGCAAGAAAAAACAATATCCAGTGAGCAGCTATCAATCCTCCAGTAGCTATTGCAATAATCAAATCTGAATTTCGACGAAATCGTAAAGTTTCTCTTTTGAAAAACAAAACTACTAGTAGGCCAAATGCCGATATCACCGTTCTGAAAAACACCATCTCAACCGATGGCAAATCAATAACTACACCCAGAATGGCAGTAAACCCCCAAATCAACACCAAGAAATGTAAAAGGGTATAATCTCTAGTTTCGCTTTTCACCGAGGCACAGTGTTATAAAGCAGTAGACCTACTGCCGTGAAGATCATATTTGGTATCCAAACTGCGATCATAGGCTCGATAGAGCCTGCTTCAGCAATGGCTCGTGCCAAGATGAAGAAAATGATAAACACGAATGCTATTAGAAATCCGAGAGCAATCTGGAATCCTGTCCCTCTTCTCGATTTTTTAGCTGAGACAATCACCCCAATAAAGCAAAGTATAATCACACCGAAAGGCTGCATAAACCGAATGTATTTCTCTATTTGATAGAATTTTACATCATCAGAGCCTCTACTTTGTTGCTTAGCAATATAAGCGTTTAGCTCTGGCAAAGTAAGCGTCTCTTGCAAGCGTTCTTTGTTTTGAAAGTCAGATGGTGAAAGCTGTAGCAAAGTATCTATATCATCATTTACACCACCAGAAGTGATCAGCTCATTATCTTCAAATATTTGACGTCTTTGCCAATTCTTTAAACTCCATTTATTCGTAGCAGTATCCCAGTGAATCCGCTTTGCAGTGAGTTTATCTTCGAGGCGCTCATCTATTATCGTCTCCAAAGTCACATTATAGCCAATATCTCTCTGATTGTTGTAGCGCTGAATGTAAACATAAGCATCATCGGACACCTTCAAGTGAATGTCTTTGTCCGAATAGAAAAATGGTTTTTTGAGGTAATTCAGTTCAAAGCCTATCCTATATTTATTTGCATCAGGAATGATATAATTCATGAAAACAAAAGTCATAGCTGCAATCAAAATTGAGGCTATGAAATACGGGCGTAACAATCTCCTAAAACTGATCCCAGATGCCAAAATAGCCACTATTTCTGTCTGTGCCGCAAGCTTAGATGTCACCAAAACAGTCGCTATAAATGCCGTAATTGGAGTAAGGAGTATTGCAAAATACGGAAAAAGAGTCAGGTAGTATTTGAAGATCTGATCACCACTTACATTGTTCTGCATGAAGTCATCATTCTTCTCTGTAAAGTCAATGACGCAGATAACTAAGACCAACATGAACACTACGAACACGAAAGTGGTCAGGACCTTTTTTAGAATATATAAGTCGAGTATTTTCACAAGCGAGTGGTCACTTTTTTCACCATTATATCTTTCCAGTTTGCAAAAGTACCTGCTTTTATTTGTGTCCTAGCCTCTTTTGCCAACCAGAGGTAAAACGCAAGATTGTGAATACTGGATATCTGAGCTCCCAAGATTTCCTTACTTATGATGAGATGCCTCAAATAAGCCCGAGAATAAAACGTACTCACATAGCCACCTATTGCTGCGTCTATTGGGGAGAAGTCTTCCTTCCACCTTTCATTTTTGATATTGATAATCCCTTCACTTGTGAAAAGCATACCATTTCTAGCATTGCGAGTCGGCATCACGCAATCAAACATATCTATCCCAAGAGCTATACACTCAAGGATATTTTCAGGAGTGCCCACCCCCATCAAGTATCGCGGCTTGTCTTTGGGTAAAATGCCACAGACCAAATCTGTCATGGCATACATGTCTTCATGCGGTTCCCCAACGGACAGCCCGCCGATAGCATTACCCTCTCTTCCTTGTTCCGCTATAAAAGTAGCCGACTGCTCACGCAGGTCTGGATAAGTGCTGCCCTGTACGATCGGGAAAAATGTTTGATTAAAATCATAAACAGGCTCTGTAGAATCGAATCGTGAAATACATCGCTTCAACCAACGATGGGTCATGTGCATTGAATTCTCTGCGTATTTCTTGTCACACGGATATGGCGTACACTCATCAAATGCCATGATAATATCTGCGCCAATCGTTCGCTGGATGTCCATCACTCGCTCCGGGCTAAAGTCGTGCATCGAGCCATCGATATGAGACTTGAACCTCACCCCTTCCTCAGAAATTTTCCGGTTTGCCCCCAAAGAATAAACCTGATAACCACCACTATCCGTAAGTATTGGTCGATCCCAGCCATTGAAACCGTGCAATCCACCAGCCTTTTGAATCACATCTAATCCCGGTCGCAAGTAGAGGTGATAAGTATTTCCAAGAATAATTTGTGCAGCAATGTCCTCTTTCAATTCGCGCTGATGCACAGCCTTCACTGTGCCCGCAGTACCCACAGGCATGAATATAGGCGTTTCTATGGTGCCATGATCCGTCTCGATGAGGCCTGCTCTTGCTTTTGACTTTGAGTCGGTACTTTGAAGGGTGAATTTCATATACGGCGCAAAAATAGTTGGCTTGTCATGAATATCCCCGTATTACCAATTCTATCTTTACTTAGTATGATATCTGCCGTTCTCGTATGCATTTTTGGGATTTTGATAGCACTCCACAGCTTCCTGTTTCTTCGTAATGCAATCCCTCTGCTTCGATTTAGAACTACAGCAATTGAAAAAGTCAAAACTCCTCCATTCACTATCATCGTAGCGGCACATAATGAATTGCAAAATCTTCAAAAGCTGCTACCCGCATTATTAAAGCAGAATTATCACTCTTTTGAGATTATCATCGCTTTGGACCGATGTACTGATGGAAGCCACGAATATTTGAATAAAATCAAAAGTGAAAAGCTTCAGATCTTGGAAATCAAAACATCTCCGAAAAACTTTCATGGTAAAAAATATACCCTCAAACAAGCAATAGCTCAGGCTCAAAATGATTGGCTACTTTTTACAGATGCCGATTGTCTACCCTTTTCAAACCAGTGGATTCAGTCTTTTGCGACATTGACTGACGAAACCAAAGAACTAATCATTGGACTTAGCCCCTATCAATCTAAGCCAACTATCCTCAGTCAATTAATAAGTTATGAGACCTTCCAGACTGCCGTAAGCTACTTTGGATCTGCAATGAGAGGAAAACCTTACATGGGTGTTGGTAGAAATTTGGCTTATCGCAAGTCAGCTTTTTTGAAAGCAAATGGATTTGATCCTTATGCAAGTATTCTTGGAGGTGATGATGACCTACTGGTTCAAAAGCTGGTCACTAAAGAGAACTTTACATTGAATGCAAGAAAAGAGAGTTTAGCATATTCGGCACCAAAGGAAACTTGGAAGGATTATTTGCATCAAAAGACTCGTCACCTTTCTGTAGGCAAGTATTATCAACCTCGAATTAAGGCCTCACTGGCCTTTCAAGCCTTCATTCATTCCACACTTTGGCTTACTTTTTTATATTTGTTGACAACTGCAAGTCATTCTGTGAACTACCTAAGCGTCTTTACCGTATTGATAGTTTTAAAAGGCGTAATTTTCCATAAAATTGCTGTCAAATTTGGGATGCCTCTAAGAATAGTTTGGCTTCCAATAGTGGATTTGATTTTTGCAGTTTTTTTACCCTTGATAGGACTCAAGGCAAGTGTAGAACAAAATATTAGATGGAAGTAAAAAGGCAGTTTTCGGAAAAAGCACTTCAAGATTTCAAATTAATAGATCGAGCGACATTAGAAAATGATGAGTCGGCATATACAGACCTACTTGCTAGGTATAAAAAGCCTGTTTATCATATGGTGTTAAAAATGGTGAGAAACGTGGATGACGCGGAGGATCTTACTATTGAGGCTTTCGCCAAAGCTTTTAAAAACCTCGCCAGATTCAAAAAAGACTATACTTTCAGTACCTGGCTATTTCGCATCGCTACGAATAACGCGATTGATTTTATCAGAAAGAAAAAACTGGATACTTTCAGTTTAAACACTTCTTTTACTGATGATGGAGGTGAGTCTGTGAACATCGATGTATTGGACAATGAGCGTCAACCAGACGAAGAAGCAATCAATACTCAAAAGATAGAATTGGTACAAATGTTTGTAACCAAACTCCCTCCAAAATACCAACGACTGGTCAGATTGCGCTATTTCGATGAACTTTCATATGAAGAGATTGCAAAGGAATTGGAAGCTCCACTTGGCACTGTCAAAGCCCAATTGCATCGTGCGCGCGAGCTCATGTATGAGTTGGTGAAAGACAAAAAGAAACACATCTAGTGTCACTCGGCGTACAGGTCATCTTCGACCATTTCCCTGAGCTCAATGAAAAGCAAAAAGTACAATTCCAAGCACTAGATGCAGTATACAAAGATTGGAATGAAAAAATCAATGTGGTTTCTCGCAAAGACATTGATGAGCTTTACATGCGCCATGTTCTACATAGCCTTGCACTTGCAAAGCACACACAATTTGCCGATCAAACGAAAGTATTGGACATAGGAACTGGCGGTGGTTTTCCTGGAATACCATTGGCAATTCTTTATCCCAATTGTACTTTTCTACTGGTGGATAGTATTGGTAAAAAAATCAAAGTGGTAAATGAGGTAGCTCAAGCAATAAGTCTGACAAACATTGAAGCACGACACATGCGAGCTGAAGATGTGAAAGGGAAATTTGATTTCATCGTTTCCAGAGCTGTCGCACGAACAAAAATGCTGTTGGATTGGTCTAACCGACTCATTCAGTCCAATGATCACGCAACACAAGCAAATGGCTATCTCCTCTTGAAAGGTGGTGACTTGGACGAAGAACTCAAAGAACTGAAACGATCTTACAGCCAAACTGACATTAGCGAATACTTCAGCGATCCATTTTTCGAAACGAAAAAGATCGTATACATTCCGATGTAAAGACAAGTCTTGATCTTTACGATTAAGATAAATCAATGTGCTGGACCGGCTTTAAATCATTTTAGATTTTGGAAGTGTAAAATCAGAGCGGGAATAAAAACTGTCTAAGTTCTTCCAGAAAATGAAATCATTAAAGAATCATCATGAATGAGTTTTTTTATTCCCTGATTTTGCGCATTCAAAATCATTAGGAAATGATTTTAGCCTAGATTTTTGTTACTTTTTATTTATGGAAAAGTAAAAGAAACAATGAAACATTAATCCCTAGACTAATTTAAAATTGACTGTTCACTTTCTTTAATTTTCTCGAATAATTTAGAATAATTGCTTGAATTAACTCAAACGATTTTCGTTTAGAACAAACTCCCATGTCACCAGAAGAATTTAGAAAGAATGCCCACGCTGCGGTTGATTGGATAGCTGACTATCTCGAATCTATCGAGCAATACCCTGTAAAGTCTCGAGTAAGTCCAAAGGAAGTCATCAACCAGCTACCGATTAATCCACCCTCACAAGCTGAGCCATTCGAGGTGTTGATGAAAGACTTCAATGAAATCATCCTTCCTGGTATCACACACTGGCAGCATCCTCATTTTCATGCCTACTTCCCTGCCAATTCCAGTTTTCCCTCTGTAATAGCAGAAATACTCACCGCTGGTCTTGGGGCACAATGCATGGTTTGGGAGACGTCACCAGCCGCCGCTGAATTGGAAGAGCGCATGATGGATTGGCTCAAAGAAATGATGAGTTTGCCTGCAAACTGGTCAGGCTGCATCCAGGACACAGCCTCTACAGCAACACTGACAGCTATTCTCTCTGCTCGCGAAAACGTTTCAAAAAGAGCCATCAATCAAAAAGGATTTCAGACAGAAAAGCTTCGCGTCTATTGTAGCAGCGAAGCGCACTCATCGGTGGTGAAAGCTGTGAGAATAGCGGGCATTGGGGATGAGAATGTAGTCAAAATAGCGGTTGATGAACGATTGGCAATCATTCCAGAACAATTGGCAAAGGCTATCAAAAATGACAGGATAGATGGTTTCGTTCCTTGCTGTGTGATTTCATCACTCGGCACTACGAGCACGTTAGCCTTCGATGACACTCGGGCAATAGGTACAATCTGCCAAGCCGAAAAGGTATGGTACCATGTGGATGCTGCCTATGCAGGAAGTGCCATGTTGCTCCCAGAACTGACTTGGCTGAGAGAAGGACTAGAACTTGCAGATAGCTTTGTATTCAATCCTCACAAATGGATGATGGTAGGTTTTGATTGCTCGGCTTATTTTGTGAAAGACAAAGAGTCTCTTATCAGAACATTCGAAATCTTACCTGAGTACCTCAAAACAAAAACGCACGGCACTGTCAATGACTATCGTGATTGGGGCATCCAACTTGGAAGAAGATTCCGTGCGCTGAAATTATGGTTTGTTATTCGATCTTATGGGGTAGACGGCCTTAGGAACATCATCCGCCAGCACAATGCATTCGGAGATTGGTTTGCAGAAAAAGTTAACGCTCATCCCAACTTTGAACTCATCGTTCCTTATCAAATGAACGTCTTGGTCATGCGCTATGTGAATAAAGAGGATTCACTTGAATCGCTCAATCAAAAAAACGAAGCGATCCTAACCCAAATAAACCTATCTGGCAAGGCATATCTCACGCATACCAAGGTGAAGGGCATCTATGGAATTCGTGTAGTGCTGGGACAAACGAATCTAACTATAGAGCATGTGGAAGAGTTATGGGGAATAATCATTGATTCCGAAGAATTAATTTAAATTTATTAGCGAAAGTATTCTCTCTTATCTCTATCTTGGTAGCTTAACTAATAAAAAATACAATATGAAAAAATCCGTACTACTTGGCCTAGCATTGATGATTTCCCTTGCTGGGTTTTCTAATGCTAAATACAGCATCGATGATTCTAAAGTGGAAGCTGCTTTTGAGCAATCAATGTCTGTTACTTCTGACTTACAATTCAATAACGCTTTCAGTACTGAAAGTATCCAAGCGGAACAAAACGTTTGGATAGCTGTAGCTTTAGATTTCTTCTTAGGTGGTTTCGGTGTACACAGGGTATATCTTGGAACACCTCCTGGAATCATCGCTGGTTATTTCTTCACATGTGGTGGTATCTTCGGTATACTTCCTTTGATAGATTTAATCGTGCTTGTGATCAACAATGATGATATCAGTGCATACGTAAATAAGAAGGGCTTAATAATGTTTAATTAAGCTTTAAAAGCATTCAATTTAAAGGCCCTCAGTGAGGGTCTTTTTTTTTGCTCCTAACAATTTTCGAGAGAGTTCCTTACTTCTAGACTCATTGGATTTTAACGCCAGCTCTTGGGCATATCGAGCTCCACCAAAGTAAAAGGTATAAAAGAAAGCTACGCCGGTAAAAGTACCTGTAAAAAAATAGCCATTATAAAGACTATAAGCACTTATACCTACTAGCCCTGCTTGCACTGCTCCCGAAAATAACCCTTTACTAAAATAACCAGCATATATTTGACCGACCCCCGGAAGGAGCATTGACAAATTAAAGGCCTTGGAGGCTTTTTTAGGATCTAATTTTCCTTCAAAAATTAATTCCAAATCCTCCTGATTGATCTTTAAAAATTCAGCGTTCTTCTGAATTATTGCTTTGGCCTCTTTCCATCTATTCAAAGCCAAAAGGTTCAACGCTTCCAAATAGACTAACTCCACATAAACCTGCTTGGCCATAAGCTTCTGTTTTAGCAATTCCTTATTGCTCTCCTCATAATGACCAGCGAGATAATTATTTAGGATAATTTCATATCCCACTGCCCGGTTAACTGATTCAACAGGCGTTTTTCTGATACGCGAGAGTGTACCTATAGCGTCATCAAACTTGCCTAATGCCTTGTAACAATAAGACTTCCTCAGCAAAAGCTCACTTTTTCTTATCAGGTCACCCTCAAAGAAAGCCTCCTCTTCAAAGTACAAAGCAGCGTGATCTAAATCTCCAATAGCGAGGCAACTATCTGCCTTACTACTCTGAGCATTAATTGTGAAGCACGCGAATAGGTATATGCATACGAAGCAAAATACTTTCATCCTGATTGTTATTAAAATTTCTCTCACCAAGCCTAACAGCCACTATTGAACCATAAATGTTGGATATATGAAACAATGTGAATAAACTACCAAAAGTGATAAAGGGCGCACTATTCAAACCATTCTTCCGGTAGCCCTCATAGGCCTGAAGGCCGAATATGGATGCAGTAACCAGTGTCATGATTCCTTGACCAAACTGACCATTGTAAATTTTTCCACTTCCTGGGATAACAGCAGACATGAATCCTGCAAGAACTGGTGACTTACTTTTATGATTCAATAATACTTGATAGCTCTCCTCCAAGATGGCACTATGATCTTTCAAATGAAAACTGGATTGCTCCGAATCTACTTTATATGATTTGTATTGCACAAAATCTCTATTCAATAGAGCTAGTGCCTTTAACTCAAACAGCTGCAGTTCCTTATCTTGTTCATTTTGAGCATCAACAGATTGGAAGTAATTATAACTACTTGACAGTCTATTGAGATAGGCTGATTCCAAACCTGCGTAAAACCTTGATTTATTGAATAATTCCTTTTGATTCAGCGAGACCTTATCAAAGTATTTTACCGCCTGTTCTCTGTCTTTCAATAAATAGGAAAAACGCCCAAGGCTATAGTTTAATGAGTCAACGCGCTGCTCAGACATGTCTTTGAGATCCCACTGATGAATATACAAAAGGCCCTCAGAGTAAGCTTCAATACTTTCTAAGTGCTTCAGAAATCTGTACTTCTCAGCAAACTGATCTTGGGCAAAGCAAATACCCACGCTGAAGAAAAGTGCGAAAAGGCTAAGGGCTCTTTTTAGCATAGTCATCCCAATGGTCGATGGCTTTGTTTTGATTATTGATCTGATAAGGGTGAATCTCTGCAAAAGAGGCTCTATTGCATCGAGTCAATCGATCTGCAGTCAAAAGGAGACCTTTGATAGCTCCAAAATGCTCTATCACATCACCACTAAATTTTGAACATGAATGATCGTAAATACAGTCATTAAGAATCTGCTTTGAGATATATCTCTTATAAAACCGAAAAGGAAAACTCCCTGATTTCTCAGAAGTTATTTCTACTTTCAATTTGCTTTCAATTAGCTCGAAATCCTTTGAAACATCCTGAGAAAACAACTGCAACGAACCAAGAATTAAAAAAAGAATTAAGACTAACTTCATTCAGTAAGAATTGCGTTTTGGGGCACTTTGAAATCAACTAATATGCGATCCTCCTCATTATCTATTCGGAAATCATTAAATGTAGTTTTCGTGATGGTTGAGTCATTATTGAAATATACAATCTCTGTGATTGCCTTTGGAAATTGGACATTCAAAATCCACGCATAATCATAGTAGTAAATTTTCCTTATATAGGTATTATCCTTATCCAAATACCCCATAAAAACAGGTTTTTCTCCGTCGCTTACAAGTTCAACAGTTTTAACGTTAAATTGAAAATCCGAGGGAGGGCTGTACTCAGAAACAAGCATCATATCTTCTACATGTGAGTCTATTAATTGAAAACCTGATTGGCTCAAACCTAAATCATCGTCAGGAGCAAAAAGGAAACTATAGAAGGTGTTATTCTGACTTCCAAATCGGTTGTCAAGCGACTTTACCACCTCATTCGTTTTAGGATTATAAATCTGAACATAACCCAACTTATCATTAAGGACATACATCTCCAGCGGACTCGAAAATCTTGTAACCATTGATCCATCATTTTTATAGTAGACCCTTGCATCGGACTTGCTCGTTCTTCCATTGGCTGCAGTTCGCTTGGTCATTGTAAAGCTGAGCCAGTTAAAGTCTTGGGTATTTATGAAAAGACAGATAATTAATGAAAAAACGTAATTCATGGGATAAATTTAACTCAAGCGGTAATATCGAAATATCCGATCAGACTTTTTTCCTTATTTTCCAAACAATTAAACCTAAATGAAAAAACTAGTCGTCCTATCTGGTGCAGGTATCAGTGCTGAGAGTGGAATAAAGACATTTCGTGATTCAGATGGACTTTGGGAAGGTTATGATGTCATGGAAGTAGCTTCTCCACAAGGCTGGCGCGCAAATCCTGAATTGGTGCAAGACTTTTATAATCAGCGTAGAAAGCAAGCCCTGACTGCCCAACCAAACGAAGGCCATTTAGCACTAGCCAAATTAGAAAAGGATTACGATGTAAGCATCATCACACAAAATGTAGACAATCTTCATGAGCGAGCTGGAAGTGCCAAAGTTTACCACCTCCATGGCGAGCTCAGCAAAGTCAGGAGTTCTGTTGATGAGTCGTTGATTTTCGATCTGGACGGATGGGAACTGAAAATGGGTGCGCTCTGCCCGAGAGGAAGTCAGCTGCGCCCGCATATTGTATGGTTTGGCGAGATGGTGCCTATGATGGATGTAGCTATGGCGCTAGCTGAGCAGGCTGATATATTTATTGTGGTGGGTACTTCATTGGCGGTATATCCTGCTGCTGGATTGATTCATTACGTACCTGCGACAGCTAGAAAATACATAGTAGATCCTAACTTACCTGAAAACAACCTAATCAGAGGCTTTCACCCGATACAGGAAAAAGCATCTACTGGTCTTAAAAAAATAGCGGAGTTGCTTAATGAAAACCAATACTAAATTCATTGAATATACTAAAGTATTCATTCTCCTCTTGGGAGGAGATTAAGAGGTGGGTTCGTTTAGAATCTATCTCGAATTAAACAATTCTTTAATCAACCCACCCCTAGATTTCTACGGTTTAAACAAGGGGAGTAATTCTTATTTACAAATTCGCTCCAGCATATCAGAAGCCTGAGTCAAGCCAAAAGATTTGGCGCGAGCCAAGTAATGACAAGCCTCGTCTCGCTGCTCTAGCGCATGGTGACAAATGGCCGCATTGTACCAAACCATTCCATTCTGATAGTCTGCGGCTAAATATTGATCATAATAAGCCAATGCCATTTTATATGAATCCTCGAAAAAGTAGGTATTGCCAATCAAATAAAGACTTTCGATCTGCTCAGGCGCAATACTTCGCGCACGGTTCAAATCCCTTCTTGCACTTCCATATTGCTCTAGCTTCATTAAGACCCTACCCCTATTGATATAGCTAATTGCTTGAACAGTATCCATATCTATACACTTATTGAGATATTGCAAAGCAAGAAAATAATCTTCCTTCTCAATGGCGCGCTCAGTAAGAAGGATTAATAATGGGCCAAAATTTTCATCATTGAGAAGCGAAGGAGGCACCGTAGTAGTTGGTTCTATCATTGCCAAATTGTACCAAGCCAGTTCACTCTCTGGGGATAACTCTATGGCTGTTTTGAGATCAGCAAGTGCATCTTCCTTCCTACCCTCTTTGTGATAAAGTAATGCTCGATCAATCAATACTACAGCAGTCTTTTCCTCGTCAAGTGAAGCTTCGTAATCTGCAAGTGCCTGTTCCAGCACACCTGATGCTAAGTAAGCCTTGCCACGATAGTGATAAAAAGTTGCCATCATGTTCGATACGGTCATTACTTTGTTTTGATCTCCACCTTGAGCGTCAATTTGAAAAATAACAGAATGAGTCAAAAGTGAACCATCTGAATTGATCAAATCTGTGAGATCATTGATCGCTTGATTGGGATCACCGTATTTCAAATAAACCAACGCTTTTTGAAACTTAGCTTCATGGTAATAGGGATCAATGGCCAGAGCTGTTTCGTAAGCTGATAAAGCTCTCAAGCCTTTGCCTTGTGCTTCATATACTAAACCACTCATATAGCTTGTTCTGGCAGTAGGCATAGCTCTTAGGGACTCGTCAAATAGTTTCGATGCTATATTCAACTGATTACTATGATAAGCTGTAACTCCTTCCTTATACTTAGCCTCTGCGATCTCTGATTTGCTCTGAGCTTGAGAGATTGTGGGAAGCATTAGGAGTGAAATCAGTAGGAGCTCGTAATTCATTAACTACTCAAACGAAATCTGAAAATTTGGTTTTATGTTTTCTGCGGCAAGCTGCTTTTGAAAATCTTTATAAAGCTGCGCATAGAGTTCTGAATTAACCTTCTGGAAGAAGTTTTTGGTTCGAAAACCAATCACAACTGCTTCCTGTTTCACATTTGAGGAAGCTGGTAGACCAAGTATCTCAGAAACTTCTGCTCCCAGTAAAAATTGCATCAAATCAATCGGATCAACTCCGGGCAAATGGACAGCTTCACTTTGTAGATAGTTCGTCAATGAAGCAGTGAGCTTCACACCATCTTCTGATCTTTTGAATTCCCTTTTCCTAATTTGGCGTTCAAGACTACTTGCCCCTCGAATATCTTTTGGTAGATGCACCTTTTTCACACCCAACAATTCCGCTATTTTATTCCAATAATTTAAGTAGGAATGCGCTGCTTGCTCACTCACCTCCACTCCCAATTTTCGAATCCCTCTGATCACAAGAAGTGAAAATGATAGATAGGTGCCAAGCATATCTTCCTGATTGATTGGCACTTCATCTTTAATAGATCGGGAGCTATAAAATCTAATAGCAGCATGTAGCAAGCGCACTTTGACTATGGACAGCAAACCTCTATTCTCTGGATGAAAGGCATCTTTCTGACATACGTCAAAAACGAACTGTGCAGTTTCCATCAGTCTTGTTTTCGGCTGACTCAAGATCTTTTCTGACGACACTAATACACGAGCTCCATTTGCGCCAGCATAGCAGTACGGTAATGAATATAGCCCTAAAACGGTAAGTATTTGCTGAACATTTGCTTCGAAGAAAGTTGCATTCTTCTGAAAATCGGTTGCCGAGATTTCCAATAACAATTCTTTCAAAGGAACGAAAAAGAGATTGCCATCAACAAAATTCAATAGCCCGTCATTGGACTTTAAGTTGTTGAATTCTTGATAAAATTCAGGATTGGATTTAAAATAAAGAAATAGCTCATCAGCAAGCTCATCTCCTTCTAATCGCAGTGGATGCTTATTCATAGTGTTACAATTAGCAACACAACAAGCCAAACAAAAAAAATGTTAATAAACCTGCTTAATTGTCATCCCACTCTTCTTGCTAAGATGCTCAAATCCACCATTTTCATAATGGAAAAAGCTCACGGACATGACTAGGAATAAACCAAGTTCCTCAGGCAAGTCCTTCTCGTTCAGAGAAACTTGTGTGGTCATTGGTTCGGTAGGCATTTTCAAGATGGGCAGCATTGGAGATTCGAACGATCCATATTTCCCATGATGCTCTTCATGCAGCGCCTCGTAGCTATTTAGTTCTTGATTGAAATAGAAATCAGAAATTGCTACCAGTCTTGCGTTGATTTTAAAATTTGTAGCCCCTTCAGGCTTTATGAATGTATGCTCTGGAATAAATGCTGGAAAATGAAGAATGACCTGCCCTTTTCTGCTTCCCGCCTTGATGAAATATTTCGCGCCAAAAATATCCTCATACTTTGCATCGCGGTTAAACTCAAAACCACTGAGACTATGACCATGTTTGCTTATCGATAATGGACGCGCATCATCCATCCCCAATTCACATTCAGCCAACCTTCTGAATTTAGCAGTAAGTCGACTAGTAGTTTGTGACTTACAAATCTCAGACATATCCCCACTCAACGAAGAAGTTAATACATCAGACATCATAGATGCGACAGCCTCTTCTCTTACATTCTTCTGCCCTTTCAATGGCCCTGATTGCTTTGAATTGAATGGTTTAGAAAGAGACTTTTTAGTTGTCGTTTTTTGATGGATATCAATTAGTTTGATTGTTTCTTTTGAAGATAAACCTACGAGAGGTTCTGCGCTGATTTTCATTTTTTATAGTTGATTGTGGTAGGGAAATCAATTCTAAGCCATGAATATAAATGAAATAATAAATTATCCAAAGTAGAACTACGAAAAATTCAATTGAAGAAGATGATTCGTATAATCTGATAATCAATTAGTTATACAATTCAATTTTTCCATGAATGAACGAGCATTTATAGCTAGTGAAATTGAATTTTAGCAAGTGAATGGTGCTCTGGTCCAATTTCGTATGGAGATTATACTAAAAATACAATGCTATCAGATGTTATACATTTGCATTTGATATTTGCTTTCTATTTGACCTAAGTGCTCCAGTTCAATTAAAATGCCACTGAACTTTCGATTCTTAATTTTTAAAACCTGAACTTATTTGGTCAAATCTTCTATTTCAAATCGTTCATCAATTTCGAAGATTAACCACCTTGAAACCTCTAAATACATCTCTGTCAAGGATAATTTTAGTAGCTTTTCGCTCGTGAAGAATCCTCCTCATCCAATGAGAAAAAACCTCTTGAGTATTTGGCTCCTAACCATCGCGCTTTTCGGGAGTGGATGCCATGCGAGCTACTATAAAGTACCCATCACAAAATCAAGAAATCATATTCGTCCTTATGACGATAAGAAAGATAGAGGCAGAAAAAGAATAAAGACCAAAAAGTTTAAATCACTGAAAACAACCAAAGGAATTAATGACCATTAGAAGAAGCCTCCAATTTTCGATCATTCTGTTAATTATTGCTTTTGGCTGTAATAGCTCTTCATCCACTAAAACAAGATTGGTCGGTATACTGGGTGATAGTGCTATGGTCGTTTCAGCACATCCTATAGCTACAGAAGTCGGTGTATATATTCTCAGCATTGGTGGTAATGCTTTTGACGCAACTGTGGCCACACAACTTGCTTTGGCCGTGGTTTATCCTCGAGCAGGAAATATAGGAGGAGGTGGCTTCTCTGTGATCCGCAATGCCAATGGAACCATAGATGCCTTAGACTTTAGAGAGAAAGCACCGCTTTTAGCCACCGAAACAATGTTCCAAGATGCAGCTGGTATCGTCATCACTGACCTTAGTACTAGAGGACATCTAAGTGCAGGTGTGCCAGGAAGTATTGCAGGAATGTGGCAACTTCATCAGAAGTATGGGTCACTACCATGGGCTGATTTGGTGCAGCCGTCTATTAATATCGCTAGCCAAGGATTCAGAATCACGCAGAACGAAGCTGAGGCGCTCAATGAAAAACAAGAAGATTTCAAACTCGCAAATCATTACAAACCTTGGGTAATCAAAGAAAAAGGATGGAGAAATGGAGATTTTGTAAGCCAGCCTCAATTAGCCGCTACGCTTTCTTATATCCGTGACAAAGGACGAGATGGGTTTTATACTGGGGTAGTTGCGGAGCAAATAGTCAAGGAAATGGCAAAGGGAGATGGACTTATAAGTCTCGAAGATTTGTCAAATTATAAGGCCGTGTGGAGAGCACCACTTACTGGAACATACAAAGGTCACAAGGTCATAAGTATGCCTCCTCCTTCTAGTGGTGGTGTAGCACTGTTGCAATTAATCCAAGGAGCTGAGAAATATAATATTGGACAATATCCGCACAACTCCACTAAGGCTGTTCATGTCATGGCGGAGCTTGAGCGTAGGGTGTTTGCAGATCGATCAGTCTACTTGGGAGATCCTGATTTCTTTGAGGTGCCTGTGGCTGGATTGCTAGACTCAGCTTACAACGCAAAACGTTTTGAAAATATTGACCTGACAGTAAAAACCAACTCATCCAGTATTAAAGGAGGTGAGGTCCCTTATGAATCCACTGAAACCACCCATTTCTCTATTGTCGATAAATATGGAAATGCTGTCTCGACTACCACCACTCTCAACCTCAACTATGGTTGCAAAGTCTGGGTGAAGGATGCAGGGTTTGTCCTTAATAACGAAATGGATGATTTTAGCGCTAAACCAGGCGCTCCAAACTACTTTGGACTTGTAGGAGGCAAAGCCAATGCAATAGCCCCTTCTAAACGAATGCTAAGTTCAATGACTCCAACTATCGTAGAAAAAGACGGCCAACTTAAAATGGTACTTGGAAGCCCTGGAGGATCTACCATCATTACCTCGGTCTTTCAAACTTTACTTAATGTGGTAAATTATGACATGACCATGCAAGAGGCCGTCCGAGCCAAGAAGGTTCACCACCAATGGCTCCCTGATCAAATCAAAGCCGAAAATGAGGCGCTCAATCAAGAAACAATTGATGGATTGAAAGCTTTGGGTCACGAGCTTAATTTCGTAGAAAAGATTGGACGAAATGATTGTATCCTTATCCGCGAAGATGGCAAGCTAGAAGGTGCCGCAGACCCAAGAGGAGATGATGCAGCATTGGGGTATTAAAAAAGTGCTCGGCTGACAGCAATCAGTCCTCAGCTTTTCTTTAGAAGCTAATAAAAGGTTTTAGATTAGAGTGAAAAGTGGTGGCTTAAACCTCTCAGTTAGTTTAATTCCTAAGAGGGCCGCACGCAAGCCGTGGACTGAAAGCCGACAACCGAAAGCATCTAACAATTAATTTCTTATCACCTCAAATTCTACCCTACGATTTAATCGACGAGTTTCTTCTGTTTCATTGCTAAAGATTGGCTGAGTTCCACCAAATCCCTCACCTTTAATTCGTTCGGATGGCAACCCTTTTTCAAACAAGTATCGCTTCACTTCCGCAACACGTTCTCTTGACAAATGAAGATTGAGCATCTCACTCCCAACATTGTCGGTGTGACCTTTTAGGTAGATGGATATATCAGGATTTTCATTCATCATTTCGACAATTAGATCTAGCTCCTTCTCTGATCCTTCAATAAAGTTGGCTGTCCCCTTATAAAAAAGCACATGATCAAGCGTGATCACATTTCCCGTCTCCAATGGCTCCATCAAGATCAACACAGTGTCTTTGACGTCCCCTAATTGTTTCTCATACCTCACAGAGAGATATCCTTGGGCTTTAAACTCTATTTCTGAAAGTTGGTCGGCTGCAAAAGAAACTAAACCTTTCTCATTGGACTGAATGATTGATGAATCTCCATCCACTACTTTCAAAGCTTGCCCAGCAACTGGAGTACCTAACCTTTTGTCTTGGAGTGAAAACCATTTCTGAACTTGTTTCTTCGGCTCACTTATTTTCAACTGTACTACTTCCATTTCTACAGCAGCTTTGATGTCAGTTTTGATTTTAATCCTCCTTATATCCCCATATCCGTCGCTATTCTGAGTACTCACATAATATGCGTATTCTCCTTCAGCCTCAAACATAAATGAGCTCTCAGCTCCAGAGGTATTGACCGACGTACCCATGCTCATTGGTTGCGACCAACTTTGCCAAGTATCGTCAAGTCTCTTCGATTGATAAATATCAAAACTCCCCGCACCTGATCGTCCATTTGATGAAAAGTAAAGGGTCTTATTATCAGCTGCTAGAAACGGCGTAATCTCTTGCAACTTCGTATTTACTATACTTCCAAGGTTTTTTGGTGAAGTCCATGTTCCGTCAGCTTTTAATTCACACACGAAAAGGTCATCCACACCATAACCAGTACTGTTCTCCAAACTCAAAAGCAGGTACTTTCCATCAGCAGATAAACTACCAGTCTGAAGGGGCGACTTGTTTCTGAAATAGGGAATATCAATATCGATTACTTTTTCATTTTGAGTAAGCGCTTTGACGCTACCAGTATACATGCCTTTGGAAAATACTACTTCATGAAAAAGAAAGTAAGAACCATCAAGAGTTGTACCGGCTGGTGCCGCAAAATGCTTGCTATTGAGCTTCAAGTTCTTTGGTTTAGACCATGCCGTATCCATCTTACTCGACCATATATCACCCATATCTTTCACTCCAGCCTTATTATCAGCGTGTTTTACACGAGAAAAGTAGATTTCTGAATTGTGAAAATCGAAGAATATATAATTCTCATCACTTGGTGAATTCAAAGCTTTGATAGACTCTGATTCCCCAAAAAAGTTTACCTGAGCGCTAGTAGTAAGGAATAAGAAAGAAAAAGCAACAAGAAATGCCAATCTGAACATTATGTAAATATTTATAGAATACTTATGATTATTTTTATTAACCAAATATCATAGATAAATTTGACCTAGGTAGAGCGGGTTCCAGCCAGCTCAAAGTTAAACAAGTGTATGAAAGCTATAGATGAACCTCGGCAAATGCCGGGGTTTTCTTTTTTACGCTCACGTATGGATTTTCATTTTCGTAAAAACGCCAAGGGAGTAACGCATCCTCGCCAGCATAATCCACTCCTATACGAACATCAGAAAATATCTGAATTTTGTTTTGGCTTCTAGTAGTTCCAATCCACATCTCATCACTTTGGAGCGATAACGCATCGTGCTCCATTTTAATACCCAAAGCTTCACTTAGTTTACCAGGGCCTGAGGTTAATGAATTCACTCTATTAGTTCTACGCCTGGCGAACATGTGATCTATACCTTCAATTGGCTCTACTGCTCTTATCAATACCGCATCTGCTTTTCCTGCCACATTGGTCACAATATTTAAAAGTCTGTGGATGCCATAGCAGAGATAAACATATGCGACACCACCATTTAGATACATAGTCTGTGTTCGAGGAGTACGTTTTTGGAAGGCGTGGCAAGCTCTATCTATACGTCCATTATAAGCTTCCGTCTCTACAATGCGACCCACTGTAATAATTCCATCTATGTTTGTAACCAGAAACTTTCCTATGAGTCTTTGAGCAATCGAAACAACATCATCATTTTGATAGAACGATTCCGGGACTTTTTCGTAAGTAGATAGGTCAATCATTTTAAAACACTAACCAATTCAATTGTATGAGTAAGATTACAAAATTAACCTTGATCGCATTTCTATTTGTATACGGATCTGCAATCGCACAAATCAATACCCCACAACCAAGCCCTGCAGGAAGTGTATCCAGTGTAGTAGGACTCACAGATGTTTCTATCGACTATTTCCGTCCTAAAGTAAAAGGAAGAGCCATCTTCGGTGAGGGAGATAGTTTTCTTCAGCCTTACGGCCAATTATGGAGAACTGGTGCTAACTCTGGTTCAAAACTTACCTTGAGTACAGACGTGAAAATAGCAGGTACAGACGTGAAAGCTGGTGAATACCTTATCCTTACCATCCCAGGAAAAAACGAGTGGTCTTTCATCGTTTACAGTGATCCTTCTATAGGTGGCAACATGTCAAAATATAAGGAGGAAAATGCAGCTGCTATCGCAAAAGTGAAGCCTACAAAATTGGCCAGCTCTGTGGAAGCTTTGACTTTCCAAATTACTGACATCAGCGAAGACAACACTTCGGCAAATATAGAAATGAGCTGGAGTGATGTATCAGTGAAAGTTCCAATGACAGTTGACTTTGTAAGCCAGGTAATGGCTGACATTGCTAAGAAAACGCAAGTAGATCCTTCCAACTATGTACAAGCTGCTAACTTCTATCTTTCTATCAATAAGGATTTAGGTAAAGCACTTGAGTGGATGAATATGTACTTAGCTGTTGAAGGTAATAGCAAGCAGTTCTGGAACATCCATACAAAAGCTAAAATTCAAGCAGCTTTAGGTCAGAAAAAAGAAGCAATCGCCACTGCCAATAAATCTATTGAATTAGCTAAGGCTAATGATGGTGGTGATTTCGGATATGTAAAAAGAAACGAAGATCTTATTAAGTCATTGAAATAATTAAGGGTTGAGGAGTTGGGTATTAGGTTTTTGGTTTTAATAAATTCAAAAACCAATTAACGATACCTTCAAAAGCTTTCGAAAAAGTAATACTTTGATATCTGGGTTATTCTTGGTTCAAAGTCCCTTTTTTGAAAGCTTTTTTTATGCCGTCTCTTTAGGCTGGAAAAGTTGGAATATTAAACTCAGGACGATTGTGAGCACACAACCAATGGCATTGTACCAGAGATATCCAAGCGTGATTACTTCGTAAGTAGCCAAGAAATGGAAGACAATCACTACCACCTGAGCTATGAGCGTGGCCCAAAAGACAGCTGTCCCTTTCACTGATTTGATGAAGAAGGCCACAAGGAAGATAGCGAGTATCGTACCATAAAAGATAGACCCAACAATGTTCACTGCCTCTATAAGATTCTCAGAATTGCTCGCCAACATCGCAAAAGAAACTGCTAGAATCCCCCAGAGTATCGTCAAACCTTTAGATACCAAGACTTCATTTTTATTGGCTTTTGGCATGATCAATCGCTTATAGAAATCCATCGTGGTGGTAGACGAAAGCGCATTGAGCTCGGAAGATGATGATGACATAGCAGCTGAAAAAATCACCGCTATCAAAAGTCCGATAAGCCCATGAGGCAGATAAGTCAAAATGAATGAAAGAAAAATGTAGTCCGAGTCTTTGGTCTTCAAAGCTGGATCCATCTTCACGATAAGGTCTTTGACTTGCTCACGTACTGCTTTAGATTTTGTATCTATTTGCTGCAGCTGAAGTTCGATGGATTGGCCGTCACCTCCTTTTTCGACTGTGGCTAAGTCCAGAGCTAAAGTCTTGCGCTCAGCTATCAATGACTCATAATCCTGATTTAGCCCTTCATATTCAGCAGCATATTCTGAAGATTTCAGTTTATCTATAGATGCTTCTTTAAAGTGGACTGGAGGAGCATAAAACAAATAGAACACATAGACCATCACACCCGTAAAGAGGATCATGAATTGCATTGGGATTTTCAATACAGCATTGAACATCAGCCCCATTCTGCTTTCCGTAAGGTTTTTACCGCCAAGGTAACGCTGCACCTGCGACTGATCAGTACCGAAGTAGCTCAATGAAAGGAATAGGCCGCCTGCCAATCCTGACCAGATGGTATATCGCTTTTCAAAATTGAAATCAAAATCAACAGCTTCTAGCTTATTTAAGCTTCCTGCGAGCGATACCGCATTTCCGAAAGAAACATAATCCGTGATGTAGTAGATGATCACAAAAAGTGCTGTAAACATCCCCAGCATGATCACCGCCATTTGGAATTTCTGGGTAATACTCACCGCTCGTGTACCACCAGATGCCGTGTATAAAATCACAAGCGCACCTGTCAAAATGATCGTAGCATTGAGATTCCAGCCTAAGATTGTTGAGAGGATGATGGCTGGAGCATATATCGTGATTCCAGCAGCTAAACCTCGCTGGATGAGGAATAATGTAGCACCCAGTATTCTCGTCCTCAGATCGAAGCGTGACTCCAGAAATTCGTAAGCTGTATAGACTTTGAGTTTATAGAAAATGGGAATGAAAAAAGCGGATACCACGATCAGCGCGATTGGCATTCCTAGATAATTCTGAATGAACCCCATTCCACTTTCATACGCCTGACCTGGTGTGGAAATAAAAGTAATCGCGCTGGCTTGTGTAGCCATTACAGAGAGACCAATTGTTCCCCACTTGAGCGTCTCGCCTCCTCGGATATAGCCATCCATATCTTGTTTGCCTCTGGTCTTCCAGATACCATAAGCCACTATGCTGATGAGCGTACCGAAAAGAACAAATAGATCTAACGTATTCATGAAAAGGAATAAGTGAACAAAGACATCAATAGGACGAAAGCCACGAGCGTTCCAACTACTATCCAGTAGACGCTACTCCAGTTTTTGAAGTAAGGAGGTTTACTATGAGGTTGGTCCTTTGGGTCAGTCATATTTTTACATTTCTGATTTTGGGAGCATAATCATATTGACCAATAATTTGTAAGCCCCACCAACACCTGCTGGCAGTTCTCTAAAAAATGATAGTCCAGTATAGCAGTAGTTACCTTTTCCATATTTTGCAACAAGCAAGCTACCTTCTTTGGTGGTTTCCCCAAGATCGTTCATACCTAATATTGGCACAAAATCAGCCGACCATTCACCTGGAAAATATAACCCTCGCTCTTGCACCCAGCCATCAAAATCAGCATCTGTAATTTTGAAAGGTTTGTTGAGTACTGGATGTTTTTTATTCAAAAAGCTCACCTCAGCATTCTCTACCGTAACTCTATCTCTCGATAATTTCAAATCATAAGGCGCAATCTGATCTGTGACCAAACGATGGGAAGTGTTGTATTGCACTATTAAATTTCCTCCAGCTTTCACATAATCGAATAGCTCTTGGTTTTTGAAAGACAACCAATCGAGTGTATTGAAAGCGCGAACACCCAGCACGATTGCTTGGTATTTCGAAAGGTTTTTTGAAAATATATCGCTTTCGGAAAGCAAGTCCACTTTGAAGCCAAGCTGTTCAAGACTGTAAGGCACATCATCCCCAGCTCCCATGATATAGCCAACTCGTGCTGATGCAATCGCCTCTGGGATATTCACCACTTGCACTTCACTTTTCGGGAAAATCGTCTGCTGAGGCACATGATCATAAGCGATGACCTCCATCCCTCTATTGTAAACCTCATCACCACTTGTGAGTTTAGCGCTGAGCGTCATCACTTCATATTGAGCTGGTGGAGTCACCTGAAATTCATATTGAGCGATTTCGCCCTTTCGAGAAAACTTAACTTCAAAGAAAGAAGGCTCCACTTTCCAGTTGGTAGGTAAATCCAATCCCAATTGACCAGTGATTTGTGAATCTCCAGCGACCACATCTACTTTCACTGCTTTGGATTTACCTCCAGTAAAAACCATGGCACGGGTATCTAATTTCACCATCGCTGCAGGCATGATATCTACTTTTCGCTTCACCTCACCCTTCACAGGATCATTGGTTTTGTAAAGTAAAGGCACTTCATAATCCAAAAATTGACCGTCCAGCTTTAATGAAATCCTCGCCGCTATTGAGGGAGCATTATCAGGTGTGCCTCGCAGCCCAAGATCATCTACTTTGTAAAGGCCTGTAGTTCCATTGTCCATCAACCAATATGGATGTGAAATCGGCATTTTTTTCGGAACGATATAGCTGAAGCTAAGCTCGTTGTATTGGTTGTTTTCCAATGATAGATTGTAAACAAACTGCTCGCTATTTGGTATAAAATTTACTGAAGTCAACATTAACGGCACATTACTTCTGTTGATCACTTCCAAGCTTGCGCTAATAGTATCACCCGGAATATAAGATGGTTGTTCGCAGGTCAATTCTAAGAAACTACCCGTAACTATTTGAATTAATTCCCTGATTTCGGCCAGTTTTACTTCTTTCCAGTATTGGTCGCTCACTTTTAGCAAAGCGTTTCTCGCATTGTCCAAATCACCTAATATTTCCCATGGGCTTTTAGGATTGAAATTTTTCAAAGCTCGTTCTGCAAAAAAATTCACCTCTTCTGATCCTTTCACCCTAGCCCAACTTTGGTCGATCCCTTCAAAAAGGCTGCTATCAGCGACATCTCCTGCCCATTGCTTGAAGTATTCATAGTCAGAACCCCTGCTGCCTGTTGCTCCAAATCCCTGACTTTTGTGCATGCTTCTACTCAAAGCTGAGATCTCGGTATACGATTTGCCCAGATTAGTATTATAGCCTCCTATATCCAGCTTAAGATGTTCCGCCTCATTGAATTTCTGTCCACTACGCTGATAAAACCATATACCAGTGTTGTGAAAGATTCTTTTTGGTTGCCAAACATCTACAAACTCCAATTGCTCAGGGTAAGCATTGGCATCACCGCTGAGTTTGAATGCTTCCAAAGCAAGAATGGCCGATGCTGTATGATGCCCATGAGTCACGCCAGGCTCAAGACTGAATCTTGTAATCATAACGTCTGGCTTGAATTTGCGAATGGTCCACACAAAATCCGCAAGCACTTCATCTTTGCCCCAAACCTGAAAAGTCTCGTATGGATCCTTGGAATAGCCAAAATCTATCGCTCTTGCAAAAAACTGCTCTCCACCATCCATTCTTCTTGCGGCAAGCAACTCCTGCGTCCTAAGCACACCCAATGATTCGCGTATTTCCGTACCAATCAGGTTTTGACCACCATCACCTCTTGTTGCTGCTAGATAGCCAGTGCGTAAATGCGCACCATTTGCCATATAGGAAATCAATTGGGTGTTTTCATCATCAGGATGAGCGGCGACATAAAGCACTGATCCAAGGGTATTTAGTTTTTCTAATCGTTGAAGAATTTCGCTGGTAGAATAGTCAAGTTTGTTTTGACTCTGTGAGGAAAGTGCCAAGAACACAATGGCGAAACTTAAGATTTGTTTTCTCATATAAAAAGATGCTTTGAAGCAAAACGCTTCTAAATATTCAATGTTTGAAAATTGATATAGTCAGTTAATTTGGACTTTAAATGGTTGTGCAAGCTAATGGTTACTCAAGAAAAGACCGAATCCCATGCTAATTCAGGATTGTAATGAAGTGAAGCTTGGCGAATCTCTAGTGGTGAATCCACATTATTGTGATAAAGTTGACCAGTACCTAATCCTTGATGACCATTATCTGGATATCTTCCAGCGAATTGTGCGATTGCATTTAATGTCACATTACTTTCAAGTGCAGAAGTAAGCCACCAGCCTATTTTTCTTTCCTCTGCCAGCGCTATCCATTCAAGCGTACTTGCAAAGCCGCCAACCAATGTAGGCTTCAAAATAATATATTGGGGTTTTATCAAATCCAAAAGCTGCGCTTTTTCGGTTTTGCCATTGACGCCAATCAACTCCTCATCTAAAGCAATAGGAATAGATGATCGCTTGCAGATGATTTGCATAGCTTCCGGCTGACCCGCCATGATTGGCTGCTCAATTGAGTGAATACCGAATGGCTCTAAAGCTTTTAGTTTGGCCAGCGCCTCATTTGTAGGGAATGCCCCATTGGCGTCTACCCTAATTGTCAACTCCACCGATGAATCACGAAGCATCTCAAGCAATTTCAACTCCTGTTCAAAATCTATCGCACCAATTTTCATTTTGATACAATCAAATCCTTCAGCCAGCTTTTCCTGAATCCGAGATTTCATAAGTTGTGCATCAGCCATCCAGATCAATCCATTGATGGGAATTGAGGCCTTGCCATTAGAAAAATCATTCTCAAAAATCATTTTTCGCCCTCCATTCATCAAGTCCAAAAAAGCTGTTTCTAATGCGGTGCGCAAACTTGGAAGCGTTTCAGGACAAAGTTCTTTGACTAGTTTGTAGCAATCAAGCTCAGTAGTGGGCATTATCACTTTAGCGATCACAGCCTTGATTTTAGTAATAGCCTCTCTCACATCATCAAGTCGCTCGGGACTAAGGTTCTTGAGTGGGGCGGCTTCTCCAAGACCAAATACTGAAGGATCATCCGATTGATAAATTTTGATGAAAATCACCTCATGAGTAGTCATGACTCCCCTACTTGTACCCGCTTCAAACTTAAAATCCAGCGTGTAGTCTTTATCTTCGAGTTTCAACATTTCAGTAAAATATACATGTCCACCGAAAGTTTGCTACTGAGGGAATACGAATACGATTTACCTGACGAAAAAATTGCAAAATATCCGCCAACCAACCGTTCAGACTCAAAACTTCTGGTTTATCACCAAGGTAAGATTGAGCACCGAAAGTTTATCGAAATTCACGAGTTGCTACCAAAAAATTGCCTTTTAGTGTTCAACGACACCAAGGTGATCCCAGCTCGAATGATCTTCGAGAAGGAAACGGGAGCCAAAATTGAAATATTTCTTTTAGCGCCAAAGCTTCCATCTACGGTACATGAAACGGTGATGCTTTCGCTTCACACTTGTACTTGGCAAGTAATGATAGGCAATGCCAAGCGATGGAAATCTGAGATCCCATTATTGGCTTCTGTTGATGGCATAAAACTTTCAGCAACTCGAGTTGGCACTGATGAGGTTCAGTTTGATTGGGAGTCAGATTTTACCTTTTCGGATATCCTAGCACGCATTGGCAATATCCCATTGCCTCCTTATTTAGGAAGAGATGCTACAGAAGAGGACGTACCACGATATCAGACGGTTTACTCCAAAGCTGAAGGAGCTGTGGCTGCTCCTACGGCAGGTCTTCATTTTACTCAAGAAGTACTTGAGAATATTACAAAAAGCAACATCACTACAGATTATGTCACCTTGCATGTCTCGGCTGGCACTTTCCAACCTATCAAAGTGGAAAATGTAACTGAACACCCCATGCATCGGGAGCAAATAATCATCAGTCAGGAAAATATAAAAACACTACTTGATCATACAACCACCATACCAGTTGGCACTACCAGTATGCGCACATTGGAAAGCTTGTTTTGGTATGGTCAATTGCTGTGCGAAGATGAAGATGCTGAGTTCTTCATATCAAAGGAAACCGCTTATAGTTTCGAAAAAGTTGTTTCCAAGGAGAAAAGTCTAACTGCCGTATTACAATCCATGAATAAAAAAAACATCCAAATTCTTGCAGGCAGTACTGAGATATTCATCTACCCTGGCTATCAGATGCGCATGTGTGATGGCTTGATCACCAATTTCCACCAGCCAGGCTCCACACTTATGCTTCTTGTAGCCACACTCATCGGCAAACATTGGAAAGAAGTCTATGCAAGTGCACTGAAGGAAAACTATCGTTTCTTGAGCTATGGAGACAGCTCGCTTTTACTCCCGTAAAAGAAAAAATACATAAAGCAAAAAAAATCCATCTCTCGATGGACTTTTTAAGCCTTTAACTAAGTCTATTTATTTTCTAGCAGCTCCAAAATTGTAAGCTAGACCTACGCCAAACACACTCTTAAACTGAACTTTGGCATCTCCTGAAACGCCTTCATCATTTAGGGTTTTGATGTCTTTGTCATAAATAAGATGTGTGAAGAAATTAGCAGACAATACTTTATTGACCTTCATCACAATGGTAGTTTGCCAGTTCACATCTATGGTTCCAAAATCCTGAATGTAGTTAGAGAATAATTCAAGTCGCGATTCCACATTGACATTTGTAATCACTTCATCTTTATATTTAATTCTTAAGAAAGAACCTAACTCCGCTCTTGACCTCTTACCAGGATCTACTCCATATGCTCCTTTATCTGCAAGACCTTGATCATTTACAAAAGTAAACTTTCCAGTCAAAGGAATGTAGGAGAATGAGATCTTGGCATTTGGGCGATAATCAGCACCAAGACCAATCGTCAAATAACCTGGCACCATAAAATTTGAGATAAGGCTATCGCCGGTCTCCGTTTGCACATATCCTTCCTGAAATTGAGTCCTAAAGTCGAGAATTCCACTAAAAAACCACCTACTATCACCCTCTACTATTTGATGACCATACTTCGTTACCAAGTTGATTTTATCATCTGATTTTTCAAAACCAAGGTTATTTTGATTGATGATTCCGTATCCTAGATCAAGTGAGTTTTCCCAAGTATTTCTGTCTTTTCTGAAATCCGCGAATAAGCCAGTAGCTCCATTTATAGCTATGTTTTCAGAACCCCCAGCAGACCAACTGTCACTAAGACTAACTTGAGAAAAAGTAGCCGCTACGAATCCACCTTTCTTCCAATAAGTAGTGTCAGATTGCGCAGAGGCTATCATACTGCACAGCAAGGCAGCGATCAATGTTAAATGTTTTGCTTTCATAATATTTGGCTTCTTAAGTGACTTTGCGAAATATATGCTTGTTTTGATATTCCTAGCCACTTCGTGTTAATTTAGAGTTGAATTTAAGGCGCAAAAAAAATGAAATTTTTCTCCATCACCATCTTTTATCGACAATTGATCCGTCTTCTTCGACTGACATACTTAATATTAGCAGTTTTAATGATTGCAAGCTCGTGTGACGTACCAAGTAAGGAAACACCAAATAACAAAACATCAAGTGAAGAAGTACCTGTCAAGAGTGAGGTGATAGCTGATAAGTCAAAAAATTATGAGACTATTGATTTCGATAAAGTGTTGAATGATGAAGCTAAAAACCTTAACGCAGAGGTCAATATCTCTTACCCGTCATTCTTCAAATCTGAAGACAACTACAAGGTCTACAATGACCTCATAGAAGTGGCCTTAGCTGATATATTGAAGGACTATATCTTAGAGAAACCAAAAAACGCTTCAATTGAGACACTCACAAAAATGTTCATTGATAGCTACAAGGAGTTCAAAATGAGTTTCCCTGAAAGTAAATCTTCTTGGTATTTGAAAATTAATAGTGAGGTCAGTTTCCAAACTAAAGAATATACCTCGATCGCTATAGAAACCTCAAGTTATACAGGAGGGGCACATGCCAATAGTGATTTGACTTATCTCAATATTTCTTCAAAAGGCAAAAAGATAGACAATCTCAGCTTCTTCTTTAAGAATGACAAAAAAGTCAAGGGAGTTGCAGAATTGGCATTTCGTAAAAGTCAAAGCATCCAAGTAAATGAGAAATTGTCAGACAAAGGTTTCCTCTTTGATAATGATAAATTTGCCCTTAGCGAAACCTTCGGCTTCACAGCTCAAGGTCTAATTTTGTATTATAATCCATACGAAATCAGCTCCTTTTCAGAGGGAGCTATTACCGTAGTAGTTCCATTTTCAGATTTAAAGGAATATTACAGATTCTGATTAATCATAGGTGTGAATTTTAGCATCATCCTCACGGATCACTCTCCTAAGTATTTTTCCGACATTTGATTTCGGCAATTCAGCTACGAAAGAAACGTGCTTAGGACACTTATAACCTGTAAGTTTCTCTTTACAGAAAGCCTTGATTTCTTCTTCTGTGAGACTGTTATCCTTTTTCACGATCACAACCTTCACTGCTTCATTTGACTTTTTATCAGGCACAGCAATGGCCCCTACTTCTAGTACTTTTGGATGCATAGCCACCACATCCTCTACTTCGTTTGGATAAACATTGAATCCTGAGACAAGGATCATCTCCTTCTTCCTATCAACAATCTTGAAGAATCCATCCGCAGACATGGTGGCGATATCACCAGTTTTGAAATAACCATTAATAAACGCTTGTTCCGTTTCCACTGGCTTATTCCAGTATCCCGTGAAAACCTGAGGGCCTTTTGTACAAAGCTCTCCTTTCTCGCCGGGCGCCACTTCATTGCCTTCATCATCCAGCAATACCACATCAGTATCCGGTAGGGGAAGCCCTATAGACCCTACCGTATTTCCATCACCTAATATATTGATACAGAGACCAGGCGACGTTTCCGTGAGCCCGTATGCTTCCGCTATCTTTTTACCCGTCACCTTTTCCCACTTATCAAAAACAGCTCTTTGTAAGGCCATTCCCCCAGCCAAAGCAACTTTTATCGTACTGTGATCTAGTTTTTCAAAACCAGGTGTGTTTAGCAAGCCATTGAAAAGAGTATTTACTCCAGTGATGAGCGTAAACGGATGCTTGCTCAATTCCTTCACGAATCCTTTCATATCGCGAGGGTTCGTAATCAAAATGTTTTTAGCTCCAAGCTTGGCAGGCAACAGAGCGTGCGCATTCAATGCAAAAATGTGATAGAGAGGAAGCGCAGCAATAAAAATCTCTTTACCATCTTCGAGATCCGTCTGCATCAACCAAGCTTCAAGTTGCTGAAGATTCCCAATCAAGTTTTTATGCGTAAGCATTGCTCCTTTAGATACACCTGTAGTACCTCCAGTATATTGCAAAAAGGCTAGATCCTCCGCCTTAATAGCAGGCGGGACCAATTGATGCTGACCACCCAAATTCAATGTGGTTCTAAAATCAACAGCCGTAGGAAGACTGAATTTTGGCACCATCTTCTTTACATATTTAACTACAAAGTTGATTAGCGCGCCTTTAACACCCCCAAGCATATCTCCAAGCTCGGTAGTAATGACATGCTTGATTCCTGTTTCAGGAAGAATTGCCTCAAGATTGAAGGCAAAGTTTGCAAGAATCACAATTGCTTTGGCGCCAGAGTCGATGAACTGATGCTTCATTTCGGCTGCAGTGTAAAGCGGATTTGTATTGACTACAGTCATACCCGCCTTTAAAGCACCATACATGGCAATAGGATTTTGCAGGATATTCGGTAGTTGAATGGCAATCTTGTCGCCAGGCACTAGCTTCAAATCGTAAAGGAGATATGATGCGAAATCATCACTGAGCTTACCTAGCTCTTCGAAGGTGATCACTTTACCCATATTTTCATATGCCGGTAATGATCCAAAACGTTGACGGGATTCAACAAACAATTCTGCGAGAGAACTGTATTTATTCACATCTATCGAGTGAGGAATTCCCTCAGGGTAACTCGACAACCAGGGTCTGCTGCTCATAATACTTTAGTTTAAAAAACTAAATATAGAACCTGAGAGACAAACGAAGGTTTAGCAGAAAGAAAAATTAGAAAAAAAATTGATCGACCGGACAGCCTAGAAAAAGAAAAAGGTCGTGGCACCCCTACCACGACCAGATTCAAATAAACAACATTAACCCAAAAATGGCTGTAGGCGAGGGAGTTGAACCCGCATGAAGTGAAGACCAAATTATCACCCCACAGTATCCAGTGATTTAGTATTTATCACTGTTTGATGAAACAAAGTTAATACGCTCTTTGATTTATTAAAATAATTTCAACGTATTGAATGAATATTTACATCTCGTGTATTTTTTATCAGGATTTTTTGTCGCATTCATATTTGAGCTTCGAAATAGACTTCCATTTTGAATTTCATTTAATAGAATTACTGAGAATCAATTCTTTATTTGGCAAGAGTCACAATTAGAAAGAGATTATTTTAAATAATTTGGCAAAAAGCCCAATACCTAACTAGTTGCTTAGGTCAAAGGCTAACCTTCTAATTGATAAGAAGCCTTTAATCCCCGTATGAATTCTGCGAAATTCACCACTTAATCAGTTTTTAATGCACTCAAAACCAAAAAATCTATAGACTTGTTAAAAATATTTGAATATTTTTGACTTAAATTTAAATGACGGCTTTAAATCCGTAACGATACTTATACAATAAACCGCCTCTAATGTCATGAGCAAGAATTACGAAATAGATAATGTAGATCTGAAAATCCTCAATCTTTTAATGGAGGATGCTAAACTGCCTTACACAGAAGTAGCTAAAAAAGTATTTGTTTCTGGCGGTACTGTTCATGTAAGAATGAAGAAGCTCGAGGAGATGGGTGTTGTTCGTGGAACGACTTTGAAAATGGATTACTCAAAGTTGGGCTATGATGTTACTTGCTTTATGGGGATCTACCTCCAAAAGTCATCCCTTTATGATCAAGTGGTGGAGCAACTTAAAGGTATCGCTGAAATAGTAAAAGTGCATTACACTACTGGTAATTATAATATCTTCATTAAAATCCATTGTAGAGACACGAAGCATCTTAAAGATGTGCTTCATGACAAAATCCAAAAAGTAGAAGGAATCGAACGCACCGAAACTTTCATATCTCTTGAGGAGAGCTTGAATAGACACTTGTTATTCTGAAATAATACTCCCATTCCTAATTTTAATAGCTCATCTAGGGTTGATTAGTTAGTTACTTATTTAGAATAGTTATAAATAAGTACTTACTTTGCAAAACTTCCAGAGGCTTCTGGTTGTTAGCATAGCAAATCGCATGAAAACCTATTTATGAGTAAGGAAGATCAAATTCTTGAAGAATTTACATCAAAGGAATACGAACATGGCTGGCATGTAGACTTTGAAGCTGATGAGGCTCCATTTGGTCTAAATGAAGATATTGTACGGTTTATTTCCGCAAAAAAATCCGAGCCAGAATGGTTGTTAGAGTGGAGACTTTCCGCCTATCGAAAATGGTTGGAGATGGAAGAGCCTAAATGGCCAAATGTCAAGTATCCAAAAATTGACTACCAAAACATAAAATATTACTCTGCCCCTAAAAAGGATAATAAAGCCAAAAGCTTGGATGAAATTGATCCTGAGTTGCTCAACACTTTTGCGCGACTAGGAATCTCTCTAAATGAGCAAAAAAGACTGACGGGCGTGGCGGTAGATGCCGTGATCGATTCTGTTTCAGTGGCTACTACCTTTAAGGAAACCTTGTCGGAATTGGGGATTGTCTTTTCTTCCTTTAGCGAGGCAGTGAAGGAACATCCAGAGTTGATCAAAAAGTATCTTGGATCAGTAGTTCCTCCTGGAGATAACTATTACGCCGCTTTAAACTCTGCAGTATTCTCTGATGGCTCATTTTGCTATATTCCTAAGGGAGTACGTTGCCCAATGGAGCTGTCTACCTATTTCCGGATCAATGCTGCAAATACAGGACAGTTCGAAAGAACATTGATCGTGGCAGAAGACAATTCTTATGTCTCTTATTTAGAAGGATGCACCGCACCGATGCGTGATGAAAATCAACTTCATGCAGCTGTAGTGGAGATCTATGCAGCCAAAGAAGCGGAAGTAAAATACTCTACTGTACAAAACTGGTACCCTGGAGATAAAAACGGAAAAGGTGGGATTTACAATTTCGTAACTAAAAGAGGAATCTGCGCTGGCGATCATTCAAAGATCAGCTGGACACAAGTGGAAACAGGCTCTGCGGTCACTTGGAAATACCCTTCATGCATTCTCAAGGGTGATTACTCACAAGGCGAGTTCTACTCTGTAGCTGTGACTAATAATCACCAGCAAGCAGATACAGGTACTAAAATGATTCACATTGGAAAAAACACTAAATCCCGAATTGTATCAAAAGGAATCTCTGCTGGTAAATCACAAAACTCATACCGTGGGCAGGTTCATATAATGAAGCGTGCTACAAACGCTCGTAATTTTTCTCAGTGCGATTCATTGCTGATGGGTGATAAATGTGGCGCTCATACTTTCCCTTATATAGACGTAGAAAACAGCAGTGCACATGTGGAGCATGAAGCGACTACCTCAAAAATAGGTGAAGACCAGATCTTCTACTGTCAACAGAGAGGCATAGATGAAGAAAGTGCAGTAGCACTTATTGTCAATGGCTTTGCAAAAGAGGTTATGAACAAATTACCTATGGAATTCGCTGTGGAGGCACAAAAACTATTAGCACTCACCCTTGAAGGGAGTGTTGGATAATTAAAAAATCAAATTAAATGCTCAAGATTAACAACTTACAAGCCTCAATCGAGGGTAAGCAGATTCTGAAAGGAATCAACCTAGAAGTAAAAGCTGGTGAAGTACATGCTATTATGGGCCCTAATGGGTCAGGTAAAAGCACTTTGGCTTCTGTACTTGCAGGAAGAGAAGAATATGAAGTGACTGGTGGAAGTGTGGACTTCCTCGGTTCGGATTTGTTAGAGTTATCTCCTGAAGAGCGCGCAAGAGTCGGCATTTTCCTAGCATTCCAATATCCAGTGGAGATCCCTGGTGTTTCTACTACTAATTTCCTAAAAACTGCTGTAAACCAAGTGCGTGAAGCTCGTGGCTTAAAAGCATTGGATGCTGTGGCTTTCCTTAAGGAAATGAAAGAAAAGATGAAGCTAGTAGAGATCGATCAGGCCTTGCTTAGTAGAGCACTCAATGAAGGCTTCTCTGGTGGTGAGAAAAAACGAAATGAAATATTCCAAATGGCCATGCTTGAGCCAAAGCTTTCAATCTTGGATGAAACAGACTCTGGCCTAGATATAGATGCCCTCAAAATAGTGTCTCACGGCGTTAATTCTTTGAAAAACGAGAACAATGCTACTATCGTAGTGACCCATTATCAGCGTCTGCTGGACTATATCGTTCCTGATTTTGTGCATGTATTGTACAATGGTCAGATTGTAAAGTCTGGTGATAAATCACTGGCATTGGAACTAGAAGCAAAAGGCTACGACTGGATCAAAGAAGAAGTAGCGACAGCTTAAGAAAATCAAAACAAATGAGTCTAATCACACCTATAGAACCACTTTTTGAACTACTTCTCCTTGAGGCATCAAAGGATGATCAACTGAGAAAAGGTGCTCTTTCAGATTTGAAAAAATCATCTAAGGAGTACTTTCTGGAAACAGGTTTGCCGACCAAAAAGAGTGAAAGCTATAAGTTCACTTCAATCCCTAAGTTTTTAAATAACAAGTTCGAAGCTTTAAGCCAAACGAATAAAAGCAATTGGTCAAAAGAATCTATCCAAAATCACTTTTACAAAGTTGAAAATGCCAATCACTTGGTGTTTATCAATGGAAGATTTGATTTAGAAAACTCATTGATCTATTCTGATGCTTCAGATTTGGAAGTGCACACAGTTAATGCAAGTTCAATTGAGACATTAGATTTTCTTAAGGGAAATTTTGCATCAGCTAAAGGGATGACTGACGATGTGTTCGCTCATCTCAATACTGCAGTTTTCGAAGATGGATTAGCTATTCACGTAAGCAAAGGCGCAGATATAGCGAGCACTTTTGTCTACAATTTTGTGGATGGTGGCTCCTTCTCATCTCCTCGAATTTTCGTCAAGGCAGAATCCAGTAGTCGTATCAACTTCTATGAGCGCACAGTTTGTAGCTTAACTGAGGAAAATCATTTGAATTTGAGCATTGCGGAGTTTCATGTTGCAGATAATGCTGAGGTTCGTTACACCAAAGTGCAGAACTACTCAAGCAATTACTATTCGATTGAAGGTATATATGCTAATCAAGGAAATAACTCTCGCTTTTACACCAATACATATTCGTTCAAGGCTGCTTTAATTCGCAACAATATTTTTATCACCGTAGATGGTGAAAATTCAGAAGCGCACATGAATGGTCTGTACCAATTGTCCGGTAACACGCATGTCGACAACAATACTTCTGTTGATCATGTGAAGCCAAATAGCTACAGCAACGAGACTTATAAAGGCATATTAGATGAAAAATCCCGTGGGGTTTTCAACGGTAAAATCTACGTGAGACCTATCGCACAGAAGACCAATGCATTCCAAGCAAATAACAATATCCTATTGTCCGAAGAATCCATCATCCATACCAAACCTCAACTCGAGATCTGGGCAGATGACGTGAAATGCTCACATGGGTGTACTACTGGTCAATTGGACGAAGAAGCGATTTTCTATTTGCGTTCACGAGGGATTTCCAAGACGAGAGCCAAAGCACTTATGCTGAATGCTTTTGCAAACGAGACACTTGAGCAGGTAAAAGAAGAATTGGTGAAAGCCGAAATAGAAGAAATCATTACAGGAAAACTGGGTTAATGGAGACTATTGTAAAAAAAACGATCGAAGAAATACGTGCTGATTTTCCGATACTACATCAGGAAGTCAATGGTAAACCTTTGGTCTATTTTGACAATGCCGCTACTTCCCAAAAACCAAAGCAAGTCATAGATGCACTCGTGCAGTACTATGAATTTGATAACGCCAATATTCACCGTGGTATTCATACCCTTGCGGAACGTGCTACTACAGCATTTGAAGCAACTAGGGAAAAGCTTCAGTCATTTATCAATGCGGCTGAAAAGGAAGAAATCATCTTCACAAAAGGCACAACAGAAGGGATAAACCTTGTCGCTCAGTCCTATGGACGAAAATTCCTAAAGGCTGGAGATGAAATTCTTATTACTGGGATGGAGCATCATTCCAACATTGTGCCTTGGCAAATGCTATGCGCACAAACAGGTGCCATACTTAAAGTAATACCCGTTTTAGAAAACGGTGAATTAGATATCGCGGAGATAGATTCTCTGATCAGTGAGAAGACAAAACTGATATCCATAGTAGCTATCAGCAATGCGCTTGGCACTATCAACCCTGTAGAGGAGATCATCACTAAAGGCCATGAAGTAGGTGCAGTAGTCATGATTGACTGTGCGCAAGCTGCGGGACATCAAAAAATTGACGTGCAGGCATTGGATTGTGATTTTATGGCTTTCTCAGGTCATAAAATGTACGGACCAACTGGTGTGGGTGTCCTTTACGGAAAACGAGCTTTGCTTGAAGCAATGGATCCATATCAAGGTGGAGGCGAGATGATCCGTGAGGTTAGCTTTTCAGGCACTACTTACAATGACATTCCTTACAAATTCGAGGCAGGCACACCAAACATTGCGGATGTAGTAGCGCTGAAAAGTGCGATTGACTACATAGAAGAGATAGGTTTTGAAACACTGCATGAGCAAGAAATGAACCTCTTGCATTATGGCACCAAAGTGCTTAGCGAACTTGATGGCTTTCGCCCAATTGGCACGGCTAAAAATAAGACCTCTGTTATTTCCTTTCTTATTGACGGGATTCATCCTTTTGACCTAGGAATGTGGTTAGATGCAAAAGGCATAGCTGTAAGAACAGGACATCACTGTACGCAACCCTTAATGGATCATTTTAAGATTGAAGGAACGGTGAGAGCGTCATTCGCTGTTTATAACACACTAGAGGAAATTGACAAGTTTACCGAAGCATTGGTCGATATCTTAAAGAAATTCAGGAAATGAGTATCAAAAGTAAACAAGACGAAATTATAGAAGGGTTCTTAACACTTGGTGACGACAAGTGGTTCGTCCTAGAATATGTTGATGATCTGGGAAAGGCTCTCCCTCCGTTATCAGAGGAATTCAAAACCGAAGATTATGAGGTAAAAGGATGCCAATCAAAGGTATGGTTGAATGCTGAGCTTTCTAATGGTAAAATTTTATACAGTGCTGACTCAAATACCTCGACTACTAAGGGACTCGTTAGTTTACTCATTAGGGTCTTCTCGAACGAATCTCCGGAAGATATCCTAAATTCTGACATATACTTTCCAGAGAAAAGTGGTCTACAACGATTTATTGGAACTCAACGTTCTGGTGGATTTCTCGCCATGATTAAACAAATGAAACTTTATGCCTTGGCTTTGAGTTCTAAATCACAAAATGCATCTTAATGATGGAAGAGACAAACAATACTACCACAGAAACAAATCTCAAAGAACAAATCGTAACGGCTATCAAGACTGTTTTTGATCCTGAGATACCGGTAGATGTATATGAACTCGGCTTGATCTATGAGATCAATATTTTTCCGATGAACAATGTACATGTATTGATGACTTTGACTTCTCCGGCATGTCCTTCTGCTGAAGAAATCCCAGGTGAGATCAAGTTGGCAATCAAAGAAATATCTGACGTAAACGACGTAGAAGTGGAAGTGACGTTTGATCCGCCATATGCTACTGAGATGATGTCAGAAGCCGCCAAGTTGGAGCTTGGTTTTATGTAAAATGAATTTTCAAATAGCTTATAAATAAAAACGATATGTATCCTGAACAACTAGTAGCACCAATGAGAAACGAACTAACTGCGGTTGGTTTTGAGGAGCTAAAATCAGCTGAAGCAGTAGAAAGCCATTTCAAAGATCACAAAGGAACTTCTCTAGTTGTGATCAACTCTGTATGTGGATGTGCTGCTGGTACAGCTAGACCTGGTGTGACCAGGGCGCTAAACCTTAGCGCTAAAAAACCTGATCATTTGACAACAGTATTCGCTGGTGTAGATTTCGATGCGACAGCTAAAGTGCGTGAGTTTACGCTACCTTTTCCTCCATCATCACCTGCAGTAGCGCTTTTCAAAGATGGTGAACTTGCTCATTTTGTAGAAAGACATCACATAGAAGGAAGATCTGCGGATATGATTGCAAATCACCTTGTAGAAGTTTTCAAAGAGTATTGTTAAGAACTGAACTGAGAATTAACAATAAAAAAGGAGTGCCGTGGCACTCCTTTTTTATTATCTAGGCTTCAGAAAACTACTTATTTCCCGAAAATCTTAAATCCAACTGAAAGCTGGAAAGTTCTATTCTTCGCATCCGCGCCATTGCCGTCGTTTACATCAGACAAACCAATCACATATCTAGCGCTAACATTAAGCCCGAATGGCATGTCCCATCCAGCACCAAAAGCAGCACTTATATCTGAATTCTTATAGCTGCCTTTGCTAATGGTTGTTGTACCTCCACTATTTTGAATTTTGCCTTCTGCAGAAATCAAAGTCCCAAATTGTGGGCCTGCTTGTAGGTTTAGACCAAGAGGTAAATAGAATTTAGCCATCACCGGGAATTCCAAATACACAAAATCTTGGGAAAAATCTGACTTTACACCTGCTACATCAATTTCTCCAGCTGCGCCTTTTACTGAATACAGAACTTCAGGCTGGATACCAAAGCTTAATACTTTGATTAAGGCGTAAGCACCGAAGTGATAACCTGTTGTAGCATCATATGATGCTTTGGGATCGTCAGTGTTGATACTTGCTAGGTTGAGCCCGCCTTTCAGACCGATTTGGGCTTTGAATTGTGCACTGGCGATAAGCACTGTGCAAAACAGAATCAGTGTTGCAAAATATTTTGTCATGTTGTGTTTTTTAATTATTCACCAAAAATGTTCCGATTATTGATAAACGCCTAATAACTAGGCTAAAATTTCAATTTTTAATACCGAGATATAGGTAGCAAGCCTACCCTCCTAATCGTAAATTTATTAATTAATATTTTATGATTATTCCAATGAATAATCAATCCTATATTCGCTCTTTCAAACCTTTAACACGTCTAATAATGAAAAATTTAACAAAACTATTTTACCTTCTCATTCTCCTCCCATTTATAATCTCATGTTCTGACGAAGATGGTGGTGAAGGAACTACTGCAAGTCTTGTTGGTGCTTGGACATACCAGTCTGCAACGTTTGACCTTAAAATTGGTGATGAAGATTTCATTACGTATCTGAAAAGAGAATTAGAACTAACTGAAGCTCAGGCAGAAGAAATTGGTTCTGGTTTTGAGGAAGGTTCTAACATTTTTAAGGGTATTTCAATTGAGTTCAAAAGTGGCGGTGCATACACTGCATCTTTCGATGGTGATAGTTCCACAGGTACTTGGGCCTTAAATAGCGCTGGAGACAAGCTCACATTAGATGCAGGAACTGAAGATGAATCTGTAGTGGATGTTTACACGCTAACAAGCTCTTCCTTCGTTTTTGGTATTGCAGAGACAGAAACAGATGATTTCAACGGGGACGATATTGATGAGACACTTTCCATTTCAATTAGAATTTCTTTGAAGAAATAAGAAATTCTTCACTTAGAAGAAAAGGCTCTGAAATATAATTTCAGAGCCTTTTCTTTGTCTAAGAATATCAAAAAATACATGTAAATCAGCCACCAATTTTCTCAGTCAGCTCCAACCAACGCATCTCTTTTTCCTCAATTGATTCTTTGATCTTGTCTATTTCTTGTGCCATTTTCTGGAGCTCTTCAAAGTCCGTCTTAGCATTCATCTCTTCGGTCAGTTTTTCAACCTTGGTCTCCAATTTGGCAATCTCACCCTCCAGACTGTCGTATTCACGCTGCTCATTATAAGAAAGCTTCTTAGCTTCAGTCTTCTTAACAGGCTCCTTTGACTCAGCTGTTTTGGTTTCTTTTTGCTTTTGATTTGAGTTTGCTTTGAAGCCTCCCTCCTCTCGGTAATCTGTATAGTTGCCCGGAAAGTCACGAACTATTCCCTGCCCTTCAAATATGAACAAGTGATCCGTAAGCTTGTCCATGAAGTATCTATCGTGACTTACAATCATCAAACAACCCTCGAACGAATCCAGATAATCTTCCAGCACATTTAGTGTCATCAAATCCAGATCGTTAGTAGGCTCATCGAGAATCAAGAAGTTTGGATTTTTCATCAGCACTCGTAATAGTTGAAGCCTTCTACGCTCACCCCCACTCAGTTTACCAACCATATTGTACTGCATCTTTGGTGGGAATAGGAACTGATTCAAAAGCTGCGAAGCTGTAACCACAGAACCATTGGCTAGTTCTATAACCTCCGCTACTTCTTTCACAATATCGATCACTCGGCTGTTCGGATTAAAGATCTGCTCTTCTTGAGTGTAGTGGCCAAATTTCGTCGTTTGACCCACCTCTCTTACTCCAGCATCCGATTCTATCTCTCCGATAAGCATATTCAGGAAAGTGGATTTCCCGATACCATTTGGCCCCACGATACCCACACGCTCCTTACGCTGAAATGTGTGGCTAAAGTCTTCCAAGATTCGGAGCTCGTCGAATTTTTTAAAGACATGCTCCATCACCAATATTTTCTTTCCTTGCCGTTCACCTTTGAGGTTCACTTCCATTTCGGCTCTCTGCACACCTTTAGAAGCCTTTTCTTTGGTCTCGTAGAAAGCATCTACACGATACTTCGCTTTTGTGCCTCGCGCTTTTGGCTGTCTTCGCATCCAGTCCAGTTCTTTGCGGAGTAAGTTCTTGGCCTTATCTACAGAAGCCGCATCTTGTGCTTCCCGCTCGCTCTTTTTTTCTAGAAAGTTCTGATAGTTGCCTTTATAACGAAACAACTCACCATTATCCAGCTCCATTATTTCATTGGTCACCTTATCAAGGAAGTACCTATCGTGAGTTACCATCAATAATGTAAGATTGGCTGTAGCCAAATAACCTTCAAGCCATTCTATCACCTGTAGGTCAAGATGGTTGGTTGGCTCATCAAGTATTAAGAAATCAGGCTTTACGACAAGCGCTCTCGCTAAAGCCACACGCTTTCGCTGCCCACCTGAAAGCGATCCCATCTTTTGCTCCAAGTTTTCTATTCCAAGCTCACCTAACAATTGCTTTACTTGACTTTCATAATCCCAAGCATTGAGATTGTCCATGCGTTCTAGTAAAGGAGAAATATCAGGAGCATTATGAGGATCTACAGTAGCCAAGTGAAGCGCCATTTCATAATCACGAATCACATTAAGTTCTTCGATATCCTCAGCAAATACAGCTTGCACCACATCATCATTGTCATCAAACTCTGGGCTTTGGGGAACCATAGCTACTCTTATTCCCTTACGGAAAGAAACAGCGCCTCTATCTGGTTTTTCTAAACCAGCAATAATTTTCAATAAAGTTGATTTTCCACACCCATTCACTCCTACCAATGCAGCCTTCTGACCTTGATCCAGACCGAATGTCAATTGATCAAAAAGCTGTTTTTCATCAAAGTTTTTAGCAAGATTTTCTACTGAGAGGTTATTCATGCCGCAAATGTATCTACTATTCCATTCAATCAGTCTGCGGCCTGCAAAGACAACTTACTACCGCCCACCAAAGTCTCGTTGACAAAGACTGATAATATGGCGATAATTGCCCTTTGGAACAAAAAACACTTTATTCATAATGCGATTGATCTATTTCCTACTTGTTTTCATAAGCACATTTACCTTCTCTCAAGCCACTATAGAATATTCGCTTTCATTTGAAAATATTGCTCATCATGAGTTGCGCATTGAAGTGAAATTCAAAGAAATTCAAAGTCCAACACTTGAGATACGTATGCCTGAGGCGTCGCCTGGAAGGTACGCTGGTCACAACTTTGCCAAAAATCTTTACGAGGAAATTGCTCAAGATGCTAGTGGCAACAAAGTGAAGTTAGAAAGGCTATCTCCTTCTTCGTGGTTGGCCGAAGTGAAAGACGGACAAGTAACATTCTCCTATACCATTTATGGCAACTATGCGGATGGCACTTATCTAGGTGTGGATGCGCGAAAGGTCCACATGAATATGCCTGCAACTTTTGTCTATGGTGTTGGTCTTGATGACAGGAAAATCCTTCTGAACATACCAAAGCATGAAGAATGGGATGTAGCATCACAACTACAGCGGATAAATGATAGCGTTTTCACTGCACCCAACTATTACTATTTCTATGATAGTCCTACAATGGTGGGGAAAATCGACTGGCGAAGATGGACTGTTCAAGGACAAACTATAGAAGTGGCCATGCAACATGAAGGAACTACTGAGGAACTAGACAATTACGTAGAATGGATTAAAAAAGTGGCAGCACAGCATGTAAAGCAAATGGGTGAACTCCCGAAATTCGACTTTGGCCGTTATACATTTCTAATCAGCTATAATCCTTGGGTACATGGCGATGGTATGGAGCACCGAAATTCAACAGTTTGTACTTCTACTCAATCTCTAAAAGAAAATGCAATTGGTCTTATTCGCACAATATCACATGAGTTTTTCCATGCTTACAACATAGAGCGCATCAGGCCAGCTTCCTTGGAGCCATTTGATTTTGACAAACCCAATCAATCTGAAGCACTTTGGTTTGGTGAAGGATTCACTGATTATTATGACAGACTAACATTGACTCGAGCTGGCATTACCACTCAAGAAGAATTCATTAGTGGACAAGTATATCGACTAAACTATGTTCTCAACGGGGCTGGCCGCACCTTCAGATCAGCCATAGATATGAGTCAACAAGCTCCATTTAAGGATGCGGGCACTGCCAATGATGAGACCAACTTTCAAAACACCTTTGTTAGCTACTATGTGTACGGTTCGATCATAGCGCTTGGTCTTGATCTTACATTACGCAGTGAGTATAACACTACACTTGACGAATACATGCGGCTAGTTTGGGCAACTTATGGCAAACCTGAAAAACCTTATACGATGACAGACTTAGAAAAAATATTAGCAAAAGTCTCGGATGAACAATTCGCCAGAACTTTTTTCAAGGAGCAGATATATGGAAATAAACTACCAGATTTTAAAATGCTGTTCGACCAATTTGGGGTGAAACTATCACTGCAAAGTCCAGAATCAGTCTACTTCGCCAACCCTAGATTGGATGTCAATAAAAAACTGATTTCACAAAGTCTCCGTGGTACAGCATTGTATGAAGCAGGTATGGAGACTGGAGATATTCTTTTGACTGTTGATGAAAGAATCATTGATAATACAAGTGATCTCAATAGAATCATTAATTCTCTTGAAGTTGGTAAAACCTACAAAGTGACATTTGAGCAAATGGGTATTGAGAAGTCTGGGAGTTTCGTTGGAAGACAAGATCCTAGAATTACGCTTTCTTATTTACCAGAGTCAAAAATAAAGGGCAAAGAAATCAAGTTGCGTAATGCTTGGCTAAGCAGTAGCAAATAGATTGACTAAAAAAAGAGACGCGACTCCTCTTTCGAGTGAGTCGCGTCATCCACCGCTAACTAAACTATATTCAACCCAACTCTAGTGAGTTCCAAATAGTTTGAAAATCAAAAAAAATATTCTAAAAAATGTTAGCTGGCAAACATTTTTGGGAGAAATATCATCTTAAATCAATCAATTCGTGCTTTGAGTCGTTTCTATGATGAGAAATCTAAGCATATGAAAATCTACCCATACTTCCTTGTACTAGCTTTATCCATTAATGCTTGTACAGCAAAGCCAGAGAATAAAATTTCTGAAACAATAGTGTCTTCGAGCAATGAAGACAAATTGGACACTGCCACCTTCGCTGGTGGATGCTTCTGGTGTGTAGAAGCTTCATTTGATCAAGTCATAGGGGTGAATGAAGCTGTATCTGGCTATGCTGGTGGTACCTCTGCTACGGCAGACTATAAAAAAGTAAGCTCAGGACAGACAAATCACACCGAAACTGTTCAGATCTACTACGATCCAAGTGTGATCGACTATGCTACACTTTTAGATATATTCTTCACAGCGCACGATCCTACCCAGCTCAACCGTCAGGGTCCAGACGTAGGGCGGCAATATCGAAGCTCAATCTTTTATCATGGCACTGATCAAAAAGCCATTGCTGAAAGTAAGATTGCGGATTTACAAAAGAGCACATCGGGCAAAATAGTCACCGAAATTGTGCCTTTTAAAGCCTTTTATATGGCAGAGGATTACCATCAAAATTATGAGCGCAATAACCCTTTCAATCCTTACGTCATGAATGTATCCAAGCCTAAAATAGACCGAGTGAAAAGGAATTTCAAAGAGAGAATCAAAGAAGGCTATTGATAATTATCCTTTTGCTTATCTTCCTTGAATGAAGGAAAGAAGATCATTTTTCAGGAAAACATTTATTGGATTGGCAGGCTTTGGACTTTTACCATTCAGTGCATTTGCCAAGGCTAAAAAGCTAGATGGAAAATTTGTACATATGGTCTTTTTTTGGCTCAAGCCAGAAACTGATATATTATCTTTTCAAAAAGAGACAGACAAATTTGTATCTAGTATACCCACGATCGTTCAATACCACGTTGGGGCGCCTGCTGGCACACCAAGAGAAGTCGTAGATAATAGTTATTCAGTAAGTCTGGTAGTGACTTTCAGATCAAAAGAAGATCAAGATGCTTATCAGACAGATCCCATCCATTTGAAATATGTTGATCAGAACAAAGACAAGTGGGAGCGCGTACAGATTTATGATTCGCTGAGTATTGGATAAGAAAAGGTATTCAGAAAGCAACCACTTAAAACCCACCCCTACCCCTCCTAGGAGGGGATTTCGATTTCATATTTGACGTTTCAATTTATAAGAAGTGCTAACGAGAACAAATACTAGCATAAGGACAATACTTGCACTTGTCCAATTCCTCTGTTTGATCAAAAGGTATGGCGGGATCATAGAGTTCTGTAAGTAAATCAGTAAGCAGGCCTGAAAACTCACCTGCATAAGCATGAAAGTCAGATATAGGATGATGCCCCATCTTTACAGTCCAAGTAAAATCTTCTTTGAATAGATCTTTTCGATTGAAGATGGAGGGCTCGATTGAATCATACTCATCCTTTGACTGACTCTGAAACAGATAGCTATACATAAATACCTGAAATACAGCCTTATTCCGGTTCTTGTCTTCTCTGTCTATAAGTGAAGCCACAGTTTTGAAGGTTCTCTCGTCACTGCCAGTCTTGTAATCAATGATTCTGACCTTGCCTTCTTTCCGATCTATTCGGTCAATGATTCCCTTTACTTTGATTTCTTTGGTCTTACCACCCACACTCACTGGCACTTCCAGAGCATAGCCGTCTTTGGCTCCAGCCTCCAGTGCAAGGATTGAAAACGGTGCGTATGCCTCATCATGATCCAAAATCTTATGCATCATTTTTATCAAGATGTCTGAGGCTATAAGCGACCTACCCTCCAACTCAAATTTCTGATCCGCCTTGACGTGATAATGCTCCTTGAAAGCCTTATTCACAGCACCAGGCACACCTGCGCGTATCCAGAAAAAATCTTCTTTGTAGACAGCTTCTCGCTTGTTTTGAGCCAAGAAGGCATCATAAAGCAACTCAATACTTTTGTGAAGTACATTCCCAAAAACCATCGGGTCCAGCTCCTCTTGCACATCATCTTGCTCATACAATCCCGCTACATATTTGTAGTAAAACTTGAGTCGACAATCGAGATAAATACTCAAAGCTGAAGGCGTTAGCGCCGAAGGTCGTGAAATAGCATTACCTACAAACCCAGCGGTGTAGCGATCCATTTTGGCCAACACCTCAGTGCTTTTTGTGATCAGAATAGGCAAAGCTGGTTTCGTCTTCACATCATTGGAAAGAATGCGATTGACAATCTTGAAGCCTGACTCTACCTGCAACTGCTGGACATATCTACTGAGCTCACCATTCACGTTGAACTCAGAAACAGTATTGTAAAAAATGTGGACTTCTTTGGCTCGCTGAAGCAATCGATAAAAAAGATAGGCATAGATCGAATCTTGATGATCGTACACCGGCATATCAAAACCCTTACGAATATTATAAGGGATAAATGAACCCGTGCGAGCAGCCGCTGGCCAGCTGTCTTCATTCATACTCAGAATATATACCTGATCGAAATCAAGATTCCTCGTCTCCAATATCCCCATAATCTGAAGTCCATCGAGAGGCTCCCCCGTAAATGGAATCTTCAGGTTCCTCGCCAATCGTCTGAAAAGCTTGATGAAAAAGCCATATTCAATTCCTTCCTGATGAGCTGTCATCATCTCTTTGAGCTGACTGAGCTGCGTATAGAATTGAGCAATACACACCTCCTCCAGCGCCTGATCTTTTTCCTTCCACTCCTCATGGAGTGCTTCCAGTATTGCCAACAAATAGTCAAATGGATTGTCATTGGCATCCAGCACATTTACGAAGATCGGATGAACCAAAGGAAGCTCGGATACCGCCATGGTAATCCTGTTTTGTCTACGGATGGTTCTAACCAAACCTGCTACCAACTCTTCATCTATTCCCTGAAGTAGTGGATGCTCCAGTACTTCGAGAAGTGGCTTGTAGTAATACAATACGCCTTTCGTTTGACTAACTTTTCTAGAGTTTTGCAGATGTAAAAGGCTTTCCAGCAACGCATAAACAGGTGTATCCTTCAGCGGATAACCCATGGTGATGTTGATTTTTTCGATTGCTTCAGGAATTGCATGAAGCGTAGGAAAAAGCATGTGTTCTTTGGGCAATACAATCACAGAACGCCTCGCCTCAAAACCCGGCTGCTGCGAACGCTCAGCCAACATTTCAGCCATCACTTTGGTCTGACCTACCTCCAAGGATACTCCTGTGGTAGTGACAATTTTGTCTTTATCAAAGCGCTTTGGGGCTACCTCTGGGAAGGTCTTTCCTAATATAGGATCTTTGGCATACTGTCGCATGAAGTAGCCAGCCTCTTGCACGGGACTGGAGAAATAATAATCGTCGATATCCCATTTCACTTGTGCTTTCGCCTCAAAGACAAAATGCTTAATAATAGCTTCTTCACAGCTCGTCAAAGCATTGAAACCTGCGAAGTAGATATTGTCTAATCCAGTGAGATCAATCTTAGAAAGATCTTCGGTCACTTTGCGATAAATCATGCCGCCATAGCCATGATTTTTTGCGTTAAGCTGGGTTTTAAAGTCCTGATAGATAGGCAATAAAATTCTCCATGTCTCTAAAAAGGCTTCTTGGCTTTTTGTGGTCTTTGGCAGAAAGCTGGACCAGAAGCTTTGGATCACAAGTTTGTCTTCATCGTCGAGGAAGTAAAACTCCTCATCCAACTCCTTTTGCGATTTGATGCTTCTAAAGAGATGCTCTGGATTGACCATATAATGATCGATCTCTTCAAAATCTCGCAAAATCATTTCTCCCCAGAAGTAGAATTGCTCGAAGGTCTCCTCCTCTTTTTGATGTGCACAGTAGGTCTGAAACAACTCAAAAATGGCCGCCAATGTCTCAATTGGCTCCAATGTGCTCAGGCTAAAAACAAAGTCCTGCATGCTCAGGACTTCAGGCATCCACAAAGGCTTGTCTATGTGCTGAGACAATGCTTGTCTAAAGAAAAGTCCAGCTCTACGGTTGGGGAAGATTACTTTCACGCCAGAAAGCTTGTCATGATGCTCCTTCAGCAGCTGATCTGCCAGTTCTTCAATAAAAGTGGTATTGTACATTTCGTCCATTTTCATACCGCTACTACTTTAAGATCTTGAAGGTAAATGAGGTAGCCGCTGATGTTCGAATAGCCCATTTGTGACAGTAGACTTGCATATTCTTTCACTTGAGAAAGGTCTTTGTTTCTTGGCTCACCTGTCTTGAAATCAATGATTACCGTCTCATTTTCTTTGAGATTCAATCGATCAATCCTTCGGAAATCTCCGCCGGGAAGAAGTATAGGCACTTCACAATAGACCTTCCATGATGGATCAAACCATCCTTTGATCGTTGGCTCATTTGCGACTTGAGAGATCACTTCAAATTCCTCATGGTCTTTATATTTCTCCAAATCTTCTAAATAATGAATCTTACTAAGAAGGTCGTGGATGACGATCCCTTTATCAACCTTGGAAAGTGTACCGAGTAGCCCACCTGATCTTCGCAATTGGAGATTCACTTTCTTTCGCCAAGGTGATGACGGATAAGATGTCAACTGCACTTCTGCCTTTGAGACTTCATGTGTTTTGCTAGTCTGAACTACTCCAATATGGAGTTTATCCTCAGCTTCATTCCATCCTTCCATTTGTGATAACACTGGATATAAGATATCTGCAGCTGTAGCGAATTTGCTTTTTTTAGGTTTCTTGCCAAATGCAATCAACCACTCCACAGGACGTGTAAAAGCGACATATAGTAGATTGAGATTATCGAGATAGGCTTTTAGCTTTTCTTCATAATATGCATCCGCCCAATAAGTCTTTGCCATAGCCGACTCATAGCGAAGCGGCACTATCGGTAGTTTATTAAAAGGCGCTGGTTTGCCAGCTCCTTCACACCATAAAATATTGTTTTTCTTGGGATCCTGATCGAAAGACCAACTCAGAAATGGAATGAAGACAATCGGAAATTCGAGTCCTTTAGATTTATGAATGGTCAATATCTTGATGGCATTGTTGTCATCAGATATCTTGATCGCCTTCAGTTTGCCAGTCTCTTCCCACCAATCAATAAAAGACGCAATGTCTCCCCTTTCATTTTTGGAGTAATCCAAAATAGCATCCTGAAAACCTTGCAAATAGGTAAACTCTTCAGCGTTTTTATTGAGATCAAAAAAGTCAACGAGAGATTCAACTACTTCATATAAAGGCTTGGCTTTTAGTATCTGCTTTTGCTGCAAAAAGTCCTCCGATACAAGTGATTCCCATAAGGCATAAGAAGAGAAAATTGCTTCATCCGACAATTCGGAAGTTTTGATAAATCGCTGGTATTCATAAACCCACTCTGCAAGAACGATTACATCTTTCTCATCATGAAGCCACTTGATCATCGCTACGAGAAATTTTACTACATGGCTCGAAGTGAGAAAAAGTGCTTCACTACTTACCACATCATATCGCAATGCGGGATCGGCCAGTTCAGAATTGCCATACTCCAAAAAGGCTTTTGCGATGGTCGCTCCCTCCCGACTATTACGTGTGAGGACGGCCATGTCCCGCAATTCGTAACCCTGACGCTGAAGCTCTTCAGCGTACTTTATTGTTCGCGAAATAGTATCCTCTTTTTCAGCTTTACTATCCTCTTCTTCGAGGAATTCAATTCTAACATTTCCCGCAAGGGTATCTTTATGCAATGGCACTTCCTGAGACACATCACTGAAAGTCTCAAAAACTTCTTCAATCCGCTTATTAATTCCATCAACTAATGATTCAGGAACATCCATCGCAATTTGATCTTTGAAAAAATCAGTAGAAACAGCTTTTGTAGCTGTGAACAGCTCATTATTGAATGCAACTATCTTGGGAGCACTCCGCCAATTCGTATCTAGATTGAACTGGTCAGTATTATAATCCCCAATATCCGTTTTGACCTGACTTTGCAACAACTCCCAATCCCCACCACGAAAACGATAAATGGACTGCTTCACATCACCAACCACCATGCTGAACTTTCCTTCATCTGTTCCATTCTTTACGAGAGGCATGAAGTTTTCCCATTGGAAAGCTGAAGTATCCTGAAACTCATCTATCAAATAGTGCTGGTAAGTACTACCTACTTTTTCATAAATGAATGGCGTGTCACTATCGTGAATAATCTGGTGGAGAAAGTCCGGCAAATCAGCAATCAACATCACGTCATTTTCATCGCGATACTGCTGAATATACTTATTGATGTGAGTGAGGATTCCAAAAGTGAAAAAGTATCGCAGCACTTGAACTGCGGAAATATAGGCCGTATATCCATTATCAAAATCAGAAAGCATCTGACCATAAAGAGGTAAAATATGACTCTCCAAATGGTCATTGAGGTGACCTTTCTTCAAATTGGCCTTAGTAAGCCAAGCCTCTATATTCCCATTTGCCAGCCTACGTGGTTCCGTGATTTCAAAATCTAACTTCTCAAACTTATTGAACAAACCTGCCGGACCACTGCCTCCTCTAGTAAAGTCAGTAATGCTCAAGTCATTTTTATCTAAGTAGTCAAAAAAGGCTTTCGGGTATCCCTTAATTTGACTTTCAAAACTATACCTGACGGTATTTAGTGATTTTAGCAAAGCATCCAAACCGCCCTTTTCGGCAGTAAGCCTATTGATCGCATCTATATGATTACGAAAACCTTCTTTAAAAATCTCCTTTGCCAGTGTGGCAATTTCTTCTCGGAAATCCCATTGCTTACCTTCCTCTACCCTGAGTTCTGCGAACTTAGTAAGCCAAGTTCTTAGCTCTTTCTTTTCTGGATTACCAATCTCCAGAAGCATTTGCTCGACTACCTTTTCAAGAACACCCTTTTGATCTAAATCAATCGTAAATGTGCCTTGAAGACCCATTTCTCTAGTGAAGGCTCTAATTACCTGATTGAAAAAACTATCAATGGTCGTAATATTGAATCGGCCGTACTGGTGAAGGATATTGCTCAGAGTGGCACGTGCTTTTTCAGCTAATTGCTTTTCATTTATCGACAAAGCTTCACAAAGCTCCTTTTGCATCGAAGCATTTTCACCATTGCTCAACTCCTTCAATACACGAACTATTCTACCCTTCATCTCCTCTGTAGCCTTATTGGTGAAGGTTACCCCAAGGATCATCTGGAATGCCTTAGGATCTTGAAGAGCAATTTTTAAATAGGATTGGGCAAGCGTGTAAGTCTTACCAGAGCCTGCGCCCGACCTATAGATGTGAAAAGGATTTGACATTGGACTAAAGATAATAAAGCACACTTAGCCCAAGCGCCATTGTCCAATCTTAGTCTAGAAAACTTATTGAAATTTCAATGTTACGGAATTGTTAATTTGGTAATAATGTGTTAACATTACAGTATCAATAAGGTAATTCACTTAATCAACACATAATATGAAAAAGCTAACTCTATCTCTCGCACTTCTTTTAGTAGCATCATTTGCTTTTTCTATGTCTGATCCAAATCTTGCTGCTAGCGCAAAAGCTTTGAATCTTGATGAAGTAGTGAAAAACATGACTTACCCAACTGCAACAAATGCAGCTGGTGTAGAAGGAACTGTAATCATGTACTTAGAAATTGATGCTGATGGAAACGTAGCAGATAATACTGCTCTTGCTTACCCATGCACTCAACTTAAAGAATCCGTTGAATTGGCATTGAAAGATTTGAAATTCGAGCCTGCAAAAGACAGTGACGGCAATGCTATCGCTAGTAAGCTTAGAATTCCTTTCGAATTTGAGTTAACTATAGATTAATATTCTATAGCGCTAAAGCACTAAAACATTCACTCACGTGATCAAAAGGGAACTTATCGAGTTCCCTTTTTATTTTGGCAGCTATCTGATCATTTGCTAAGTTGCCTACACTTCCAAGGTGCGTATGTTTTATGGCGCGATTTGGTACATAGCTTCCATTCTCTACTTCAGCTCCTACTTGCTTGTAAGCATCACGGAAAGGAACGCCTTGCAGCACTAGTTCATTTACACGCTCAACGGTGAATAAATAATCATAACGTAGATCGTTGATAACATCAGGTTTTACTTTCATCTGAGCCAAAGAGAAGTTCGCCATGTCTAGACATGACTTAAGTGTCTGAATGCCTGGAAAAAGATGTTCTTTTAACTGCTGAAGATCACGATGATATCCGCTCGGTAGATTACTCAAAAGCAAATTGAGTTCATTCGGAAGTCCCAACAGCTGATTGCATTTGCCACGGATGAGTTCAAATACGTCAGGGTTCTTCTTATGAGGCATTATACTAGACCCTGTTGTCAGTTCGTCAGGGAAACTTATAAAACCAAAATTCTGACCTGCATACATGCATACATCCATCGAAAGTTTGCTCAAAGTAGCCGCAACAGATGCCATGGCAGTTGCTAGTGCTACCTCTGACTTTCCACGAGTCATTTGCGCATAAACCACGTTGTAGTTAGGTTCTTCAAAACCCAACAATTCAGTAGTCAACTCGCGATCTAGCGGGAAAGATGACCCATACCCAGCTCCTGAACCCAGTGGATTTTTATTAATAATATCATAAGCAGATCTCAGAGAGATGAGATCGTCTGAAAGACTTTCGGCATATGCCCCGAGCCAAAGCCCAATTGAAGATGGCATTGCGATTTGCATGTGCGTATAGCCAGGTATCAGTATGTCCTTGTGCTTATTGCTTTGCTCAATAAGCGTATTGCTAAGCTCACTGACCAGATTTACGATTGACTCCAATTCACTTCTGAAATACATTTTCAGATCAACGAGAACCTGATCATTGCGAGAACGACCACTATGGATTTTCTTACCCATTTCGCCCAAGCGCTGAGTAAGTAGCAGCTCCACTTGGCTATGAATATCTTCCATACCAGGCTCGATTACCAAGGTTCCTTCAATAGCTGAACGGTAAAGAACTTTAAGTTCTGCCGACAAAGCTTCATATTCCTCTTTTGTCAAGAGATCTATACTTTGGAGCATTTGGATATGGGCCAAAGAGCCTAGCACATCATATGGTGCAAGTACCAAATCCAGCTCTGCATCATTGCCAATAGTGAAAGATTCTACTCGTTTATCTACATCAGTGGATTTCTGCCAAAGCTTCATTCTGCGGATTTAAAAAGTTTATTAAGTAACATGAGGTAGCCCATGATCCCGTCCTTGATTTCATCTATATACACATACTCATCTGCCATATGTGAGCGGTTAGAATCTCCAGGGCCAATTTTTACCGTAGGAAAAGGGATAAGAGCTTGATCTGACATGGTCGGTGAACCAAATAATCTGGTATCTAAGGCAATAGCGGCCTTTACTAGATCATGATCTTTTGTAATACGTGATGGCTGCAATCTTGTAGATCTCTCCTCAACTCTTGATGAGATATTTTCTTTGATAATCGATAAAGTCTCCTCGTTGGAATAAGCATCCGTGGTTCTCACATCTACTACATAATGGCAAACATCTGGAATAACATTATGCTGAGTGCCACTATCTATCATCGTTACAGACATCTTGATTGGTCCTAATGATTCAGAAGTTTTTGGAAAATTATAAGTTCTAAACCACTGAATATCCCCAATTGCTTCGTAGATAGCATTTTTGCCTTCATCACGTGCGGCATGTCCCGCTGCTCCTTGTGCAAAGCAATCAAGAACCATCAGTCCTTTTTCGTGCACCGCCATATCCATGAGCGTTGGCTCACCTACAATACCAAAACTGATTTCTCCTATTTGACCTAAGATGCTAGCTATACCACCTGCGCCAGAAATTTCTTCTTCAGCTGTCGCTGCAAATAATAAATTGTACTTAAGGTTAGTCTGGGTATAAAAATAAAGGAATGTCATGATCAATGAAACCAATGAAGCTCCTGCGTCATTGCTACCCAGACCGAAGAGTTTTTCATCTTTCTCTATAGCTTCAAAAGGATCATTTGTATAGCCTGCATTCGGCTTTACAGTGTCGTGATGAGAGTTGAGAAGAATGGTTTCTTTGGATGAATCAAAATGTTGATTTTTCACCCAAATATTATTTCCACTTCGCTCAGTTTCAATTCCTTGAGTAGTGAAATACTGTTGGATAATGTCAGCAGTCTTGTCCTCAGCCTTACTAATACTCGGCGTTTCTATCAGCGTAGAGAGTAATTTGACAGCTTCTTGATGAAGCTGGTCCGTGTTATATCTGAAGGAAGCTGCCATTGTCCGTATTAATTTGATCAAACTTACAAATTCGAACCACTTTTACCCCATCCTGAATAGCTTTAAATGCATTTTCTAGTTTGGGCAGCATTCCTCCATGGATTTTTCCAGATTCCTTCATTGACTGATAATCCGAAAATCTAATCTCCTTCAAAAGGGAGTTTGGATCATTGAGATCTAGCATGACACCTTCCATTTCAAAAGTCATGATTAGATCAACGTCATACATTTCCGTAAGGGCCACAGCGACAGTAGACGCAATCGTATCAGCATTGGTGTTGTACAAATTGCCTGCGCCATCATGAGTGAGCGGTGCGAGCACTGGCACAACACCCTGTTCGACTAAACTGTATAATAAGGGTGCATTGACAGCAATAGGATCTCCCACCCAACCATAATCTACTCCATCAGTCTTTGGTCGCTTCATGGAAGTGATCAGATTTCCATCAGCTCCAGTTAGACCAAGTGCATTGAGACCCTTCGCTTGTAAACTGGCGATCAATCGCTTATTGACCAAGCCGCCGTAGACCATAGTCACGATATCGATAGTGTCATCATCAGTAACACGGCGACCTTCGATCATTTTCGTCTCAATACCAAGCCGCTCAGAAAGTGCAGAAGCTGTTCTGCCTCCTCCGTGAATAAGTATTTTCTTTCCTGGAATAGCAGCAAATCCATTGATGAAATTCGCACGCATAGTGGCATCTTCAAGCACCGCTCCTCCTATTTTGAAAACACTTAATTGCTCTTTGGGCATGATTTTAAATTTGCTCTAATATCTTTTTTAATACAGCTTGGGCACTGAATTCTCTGTTACCAGCTTGCTGGATCACCACAGAGCTTGTTGAATCTAGCACATCATCCGCAATGACCACATTCCTGCGCACAGGAAGGCAATGCATTACTCTAGCATCATTTGTATTCTTCAGTTTTTTCTGATCTATTAGCCACGAGTTATCCTGACCTACTTTCCCGTAATCTTGATAAGAAGACCAATTTTTCACATAAACAATATCAGCATTTTTCAATGCTTCATCTTGATCAAAATTGATTTTGGCTCCTTGAGTAAATTTTGGATCTAGATCAAATCCTTTTGGGTGTGTAATGGTAAAATCAAAATCTGAAGCTGTCATCCATTGAGAAAATGAATTGGCTACCGCCTGAGGCAAAGCTTTGATATGAGGAGCCCAGCTCAAAACCACTTTAGGTTTTTGCACGGTCTTGATTTCTTCGATTGTCATCAAATCTGCAAGCGACTGCAACGGATGCAAGGTGGCAGACTCCAAACTAACAATTGGGCTGCCTGTGTATTTTAAAAATGCAGAGAGAATCTTTTCCTGATAATCATCTTCTCTGTTTTGCAATGAAGGAAACGAGCGTACACCAAGCACATCGCAATACTGACCAAGGACTGCAGCGGCTTCCTTCATATGTTCTGCCTTGTCACCATTCATGATCACGCCTTCTTCTATCTCAAGCTGCCATGAATCCTGACCAACGTTCATCACCATCACATTCATACCCAGATTTTGAGCAGCCTTTTGGGTACTCATTCTTGTGCGAAGGCTAGAGTTGAAGAATAATAATCCTAATGTTTTATTGACACCTAAGGATTTGAAGGCATACGGATTGGCCTTAATATCTAGCCCAAGCTGTACCAATTCATTGAGGTTATCTACGTCTTGAACGCTTGTAAAATGCTTCATCTAACGAATATTTTTAATTTTCTCATAGGAAACCATCAAGCCCTTAATCAGAGCTGAACTTAATCCTTGATGTTCCATTTCATTTAATCCGGCTATCGTGCAGCCTTCAGGTGTTGTCACCTTATCTATTTCTACCTCTGGATGCAATCCATTTTCCAGAATAAGTGAAGCAGCTCCTTTTGCAGTTTGTACCGCAATCAATTGTGCGTCTTCAGCATGAAAACCCATTTGGATTCCACCCTGAGTGGCTGCTCTCAAGTATCGCATAAAAAATGCTATTCCGCTGGCACCAAGCACTGTGGCGGCTTGCATGAGCTTCTCTTCGATCACCAAAGTCTTACCTAAGGTGTCGAAGATTTTCTGCACCGCAATTGCATTTTCAGGACTATCATCAGCACTGATACAAGTCATAGATTCACCAATGGCGATTGCCGTATTTGGCATGACTCGAACAACAGGCACAGGCAACTTTATATGGCTTTTAATTTCACTAATCGAAACACCTGTTATAACTGAAACCAGAAGATGATCTTTTGTCAAAACGCTTTCGATCTCCCCAAGGAGCTTTACCAATTGCTTTGGCTGTACACAAAGTAGAATGATTTGTGAATTTTTGACAGCCTCCTTATTGTCCTTTATGATTTGGAAACCATCTTTTACCAAATGCAACAAATGATTTGGATTGCGGCGGGTCATATATATGTCAGCAGCCTTTTTCAGCTTGCTGTCCACAAGCCCCTGACCTATAGCAACACCCAAATTACCTGCCCCTAGAATGGCGATATTTTTCGAAAGTAAATCCATATTAAAATGCTGACGCTTTTAAATTGAGGCCGGTGACTTCATCCAATCCAAAGATCAAGTTCATGTTTTGAACTGCCTGACCAGATGCACCTTTTAGTAAATTATCGATAATAGAAATCACCAAAAGTTTATGATCATGCTTTTGAACATAAACCAATGCTTTGTTGGTGTTCACCACCATTTTCAAATCAGGATTGACTGAAATGCTGTGCGTGAAAGGATGATTTTTATAATATTCAGAATAAATAGATCTGACTTCATCCTCGTTAAGATCACATTCAAAATAGGATGTCGCGATTATGCCACGAGTGAAATTTCCTCTAAAGGGAATAAAATTCAGCTTATGCTGATTGCCAGAAAGCTGAGTTAAGCTTTCACCCATTTCATCCAAATGCTGATGCGAAAATGCCTTGTAAACGCTCATGTTTCCCTCTCTCCAAGAAAAATGCGAAGTAGGAGAAAGTGCTTGTCCTGCCCCTGTGGATCCTGTGATTCCTGTAGTATGAATCTCAGATTTGATGACACCAGCAGCAGCTGCAGGCAACAAACCTAGTTGTATACAAGTAGCAAAACAACCAGGATTAGCAATTCTATTTGCTTGAACAATCTCATCTCGATTCAGCTCAGTAAGCCCGTATACAAATCCTTCTGCAGTAGCAGAAAGGCGATAGTCATTGCTCAAATCGATAATCTTAAGACTATCTGGCAGCTGAGTACTTTCGAGGAATTTTCTCGAATCTCCGTGACCTTTGCATAGGAATAGAACGTCAAGCTCCGAATAATCCAAAGTCTTGCAGAAGACCAAATCTAGCTCACCAAACAAGTCTGAATGTGTGGCGCTCACTAGTTTTCCTGCTTGGCTTTCACTTTGCGCTTGCACCAACTCTACCGATCCGTGATTAATCAAGATTCTAATCAATTCACCAGCAGTGTAGCCAGCAGCACCATATATACCAGCTTTTATTTTAGTCATGCGTTTGGTGGACCTTGTGATAAATCATGTTTTGGTTTCCAAATATTTTAGAGAACCCTTTCACATCATCTCCACTCCAAGAATTATTCATTTCACCATATTTCCCGAAAGAAGACTGCATCAGATCATTTTCAGAAATAATACCTTCCACATAGAAACGATAAGGTGCAAGCTTCACTTTTACATCACCAGTGACCTTCTGCTGGGTACTTGAGAAAAACGCCTCAATATCTCTCAGTGCTGGATCCAAATAATGTCCTTCATGAAGCAAGTTCCCGTAGGAAAGCGACAATTGATCTTTGAAGAGCAATTGATTCTTTGTAAGCGTATGTTTCTCTAACGTATGATGAGCTTTTATCAAAATCAGCGGTGCAGCTGCTTCAAACCCAACACGTCCTTTGATTCCAATAATTGTATCACCAACATGGATATCTCTTCCGATAGCATATTTGCTCGCAAGTTTATTTAGAGCCACTATAACCTCGATGGGAGAAGAAGATTTTCCATTGAGACTCACAGGTTCACCGTTCTCAAAACCAATAGTTATGGTCTGGGCTTCCTGTTCTTCAAGCTGACTTGGAAATGCTGCCTCTGGAAGCATAGTATCTGATGTAAGGGTTTCCTTCCCTCCTACAGATGTTCCCCAAAGTCCTTGATTAATAGAATACAAGCTCTTTTCCCATGTCCCTTCCACACCTCGCTCCACGAGAAAGCTAATTTCTTCCTCACGGGAAAGTCTCTTATCACGAATAGGAGTGATAATTTCCATTTCAGGACATAAAATATTGAAGATCATATCGAATCGCACCTGATCATTGCCTGCTCCGGTGCTCCCATGAGCAATCGCATCAACGCCTAGTGCCTTAGCCGCTTTTGCTATTGCAGTAGCTTGGAATGATCGCTCCGCACTTACAGATAGAGGATAGGTATTGTTTTTCAGGACATTACCAGCAATAAGATATCTGATACAGTTTTGATAAAAATCTTTTGTGACATCTACATTCTGGTGACTAACAGCTCCAAGCTCAATTGATCTCGATGACATCCAAGCCAATTCCTCTTCAGAAAAACCACCTGTATTTACCGTGACTGTATGAACTTCATATCCTAGATCTTTCAGATATAAAGAACAATAGGTAGTATCCAATCCGCCACTAAACGCCAGCACTACTTTCTTTACTCCAATCATTTTACTTCAACTTTTGATTTCCACTTCATTAATTTCTCTTGTATCATCTTGCCTCTCTGTTTCCATTTACGCTTTTTATCCTCTGGATCATAAAGCATCCCTGTACAAAGGCAATGTTGCTTGTCCTTTCTTGTCAGAATGTCATAATTCACGCAACTACTACAGCCTTTCCAAAAAGACTCGTCATCTGTCAATTCTGAAAAAACCACCGGTCTGTATCCTAAATCCGAATTGATTTTCATTACGGCCATACTTGTAGTCAGACCAAACAGCTTGGCATCAGGGTACTTTTCTCTTGACAATTTAAAAGCCCGCGCCTTAATAGCAAATGCTAGTCCATTATTGCGATAATCACCATGGACAATAAGCCCAGAGTTAGCCACATACTTACCATGACCCCATGTTTCGATATAGCAAAAACCAGCCAACTTTCCGGTCTTAGTTAAAGCGATTACCGACTTACCTTCAGTTAATTTGGACTGAATGTATTCTTCGCTTCTTCTGGCGATTCCAGTTCCGCGTTTGGCAGCACTATCTGCAATTAGATCGCAAATTTCTTGTGCAAAGTGTACGTGTGATGCATCGGCTACCGATACAACAAATTTGTCCATTGGTATAGTTAAAAAAAGTAAAGAATAAACAAGTTAGAAAAAGTCACTACATAAGTGACAAGGGAAATAAGATTAGGCAGAGCGCCTCGGAGACCTTTGCCTACAAATACAAGAATGTACCGTGATGAATGTGTTCAACTCCATTTATTTAGAGAACAAAATTATCAACTTATTATTGGCAATAACAAGAATTGTTTGATATATCTCTTAAATAAAAACAAAATTATTTACTGTTTTTTGTGCATTGAGCCAGATACACCACCTGACACTATGTATTTCATTAAATCTGTATTGCTTCCGTCTAGAGCTACCAAACACTTGGCATCCACAACGAAAACATTACCAGAAAAGTTGTAAGAATGTGGCATATAGACTGTAACCATTCCAGGCAAACCTATTGAACTCAAATCTTTTTGAGTAATAAATCCAGGCTTGTATAAGAACCCTTGACCATCAAAAGGAACCAACACTGGTGTGTCAAACTTCTTGGTGTCTCCTGCAAAAGCAGTGACTAAATCATTGATAGAAGAATAGAGAAAGCCAACTAGTGGGATTTTCTCCAAAGCCAAGCCAATAAATTTAAATAGTGGTTTCGCAAGCATGGTATTGGCCAGATAACCGATTAAGGCGGTTGTAAAAAGTACAGTCAATATCCCTACGCCAGGGATTGGAATATGTAACCAGCTATCTACCCATCTAACTAACTCTACAATGATGTAAACCGTAAGGCTCACTGGAGTAACCAAAAGAAGTCCTCTTAAAAAAAAACGAATTAATGACTGAACGTACATATTGAGTTTGTATATAAAAAAAGCCTAGTCATTAGACCAGGCTTTAATTTCTTAAATTGTACAAATATTATAATGCAATACCAATGAACGATTTGAAAGCCAACCCCATAAGTCCAGTAATCAACATCGTGATACCAAGCCCTTTTAAACCGTTTGGCACACTGGAATATTTTAGCTTCTCGCGTATAGCCGCCAATGCTATAATCGCAAGAAACCATCCAAAACCAGATCCAAAACCATAAGCAGTTGCTTGAGCGATGGTATAATCTCTTTGAACCATGAAAAGAGAGGCACCTAAGATCGCACAGTTTACTGCGATCAATGGTAAGAAAATACCCAAAGATCCATAAAGTGACGGTGAAAACTTCTCTATAACCATTTCTACAAGTTGCACCATAGAAGCAATTACTGCTATAAACATAATGAATTGCAAAAAGGTAAGGTCAATCGATGCAAAGTCTGAACCCAACCAAGAAAGTGCGCCTTCTTTAAGTACATACTCTTGCAATAACCAGTTTACTGGTGTAGTGATTGTTAAGACGAAAATAACAGCCATACCAAGTCCAAACGCTGTTGAAACTTTCTTCGAAACTGCAAGAAATGAACACATGCCTAAGAAATAGGCAAAGATCATATTGTCGATAAAAGTGGCTCTAAGAGCTATATTGAAAATATCCATAATCTCTATTGCTTAATGTTCTACGTATCCCGTCTTAGACCTTTGTACCCAAATCAAAATACCCAACACCATAAATGCTCCAATAGAATCTACCATCAAACCATTCGTAGGGAAATTAGGAAGCCCAATTGCTTCAAACACTTTAAAATCAAATATAGAACCTGAACCAAATAGTTCTCTAAAGAAAGCTACTACTAGAATGATCCAAGAATAACCGAAACCACTACCAAGACCATCAAGAACCGAATCATAAGGCTTGTTAGCCATTGCGAATGCTTCAAGACGCCCCATTACGATACAGTTCGTAATGATCAACCCTACAAATGCTCCCAACACTTTGTACATATCAAAATAATACGCCTTGAGCACCTCACTTACGAGAGTTACTAAAGTTGCGATTACAGCAAGCTGCACTATGATACGCACCCTGCCAGGTATCAAGTTTCTCATTAAAGAAATGATCAAGTTGGAGAATACTACCACTGCAATTACAGCAATAGACATCACCAAGGTTGGTTCCATCTTAATGGTAATAGCCAAAGCTGAGCAAATTCCAAGAACCTGAATGGTAATCGGATTGTCTTCGTTCAACGGGTCAGAGACAATCTTTCTCCTCCTTTTTGAGAATAAAAGTTCCGCTGGTTTTTTCTCTTTTACGGCTGGTGACTCTAATGTTTCAGTACTCATAAGTAACCTTTTATTAGTTCAGCGCTACGCTGGTATTGTTCGACTTAATTTTATTAATATAAGCTTGGTAGTAACTCAAATAACTTTTCAACATCTGATTTACGCCTTTTCCTGTAAGAGTTGCTCCTGACATCCCATCAACTTGATGAGCAGATAAGCCTTGATTTCCTTCTCCTTTAACCATCTCAACCGACATGAGCTTGCCAGATTCGTCATAGATCTTCTTACCAGAAAATCTACCTTGAACGACCTCAGATGTGATTCTCGCACCAAGCCCTGGAGTTTCCTGCTTATGATCAAAAGCAACACCTTTAATGGTATTCAAGTCGCTTTCAACTGCTAAATAACCTGAAATCCAATCCCAAAGTCCTGCACCAAACATCGGAAAAATGTAAGCTTCTACTTCTCCTTCATTTGATTCACTCATAAATTTAAAAACCGGATAGAGTCTCTCTTCTTTAGGGAATCTATAGTTCTTCTGGATATTGACCTTTTCAGCAGTGATAGGATTACCCTTCTTGTCAGTGGTAACCACTTCACCATTGAAATCCACAACTAGTGATTGAACTTTTTTCTCATAAAGAGCAAGCAATTCTTTTGGATCCTTTACAGATGAAATGTCCATCACAGCTCCCAAAATCTTCTTTTTTGTATCAAGCTCTACTTGCTGATCCTGAGCAGGCTTAAGGCCTACAGAGGCAAGAGACAACAGACCTCCCAACACTACTGTTAGTATGATCGAAAATAATATAATGTATGTATTAGATCGTTGCACGTTTCAATCGTCGTTTTTTGTTAGCATCTACTACGTAATAATCAATCAATGGAGCAAAGACATTCATAAACAAAATGGCTAGCATGATTCCTTCTGGATATGCTGGATTTACTACTCTGATAAGCACAGTAAGTAGTCCAATCAAGAATCCATAAATCCATTTACCAACTTCTGTCTGAGCCGCTGATACTGGATCAGTAGCCATATAAACTGCACCAAAGGCCAAGCCACCTACCACAAGATGGTAATGCGCCGGCAACTCCATGTATGAATTCGCACCTACAAGGTTGAAAACTACTCCCATGAAATAAGCTCCTCCAAAAACACTGAAAATAATCTTCCAGCTACCAACTCCAGTGGCTATTAAAATCACAGCTCCAATAAGGCACATCAGTGTAGAAGTCTCACCAATCGAACCTGGGATTAGGCCAAGAAATAAATTTCCGAAAGAATACATCCCTGCAGACCAATGCCCAGCCATGTCAGCCATCATATTGGTGCCATTTGCAACCGCTGCTGCTCCATAAGCTAAAACTGTAGCACCACTATATCCATCCACTGGAGCTTTATCAGCAAAGAAAGTCCAAACCTCTCCAGAAATATCAGAAGGGTAAGCGAAGTATAAGAATGCACGAGCAGTTAGCGCCACGTTTAGTATGTTCATCCCAGTACCACCAAAAGCTTCTTTACCAACTACCACAGCGAATATGGTAGCTAGAGCAACTTGCCAAAGCGGAATTGAAGCTGGCATGACCAACGCAATCAACATACCTGTTACCAAGTAACCTTCACTAATTGGGTGATTTCTTACAACGCAGAAAATAAATTCTGTTAGAAGACCAACTGAGTAAGAAACAATCAAAATAGGTACTACTGCTAGTGATCCTATTAATAATTTATCAAGCAACGCTGCTTCTTCACCAATTGCTAGAAAGTGTTGATGGCCAACATTCCAAATACCAAATGCCAAAGCAGGAAGCATTGCAATCACAACTGTAATCATGATCCGCTTCAAATCAACAGCATCTTTAATTTGAGTTCCTGAATTATGAGTTACCGAATCAGGAGCAAATACGATGGTTCTGTGACCTTCATAGAGGGTATGAAATTTTTCCCATTTTCCGCCTTTCTCGAAATTGGGTTTAATATTATCAAACAGTTTTTGTAGTGCTTTCATTTTCGCTTTTAGCTGTTTTTAATCAAATCAAGTCCTTTTCTTAAGATAACCTGTAGTTCATTTTTGGATGGATCAATAAACTCACAAAGAGCAACATCCTCCTCAATCAACTCATAAATCCCTAAAGCTTCCATATCATCATAATCCTCGGCTATGATCGCTTTGAAAAGATATGTTGGGAGAATATCCATTGGAAGTACCTTTTCGAATTGACCTGAAACAACAAATGGTCTATCCTCACCGTGAGTGTTGGTATCAACTTTATATTCTTTACCTCTATTTAGAAATGAAAGCAAACCGATGGCTTTATGAAAACTCAATTTGCTAGTAGAAGGCTTAATCCATCCTAAAAACTCTTCGTAATCTCCTTCCGGTATCACTGTAACTTGACTATGATAGAAACCTAGAAAACCATCTTTCCCGGAATTTTCCCCAGTAAGTGGATTGCCACTAATAAATCTGAGGTTACTACCTGTAGTAGCACCTTCAACAAGGCTCCCTACATGCGCTCCACTAAAAGTCTTTACATATGATGGCTCAGTAACTTCTGATCCAGCCACTGCAACAACTTTTGAGGTATCGTAAATTCCTTCTAAAAATAATTGACCGATTTGAGCAACTCCGAGTGGAGAAACTGTCCAAGCTATTTGACCCTTACTGATTGGATCCAAGTGGTGAATTTGGACACCAACATTACCTGCTGGATGAGCTCCCGAAAATTTATTCAACTCAACACCTGAAGCCAAAGAATACATCTTCGGTACCTCAGAATTTGAATCTATGTTTAGATGAACTAAACCAGAAGTAAGTTTCTTTAAAATTTCTAATCCAGTTAAAAAATGTTCTTCACGATCCTGTAGTTGGAAAGTAATGTCTGCTGCAAGTGGGTTGGTATCAAAACCAGAAATGAAAATAGCTTTTGGTGCATCTTCAGCATTGGCTACAGTTCCGAAAGGTCTTTGTATGACATTTGGCCAAACGCCCCCTTCTTGCATTTCAGTCAAAGCCTGTTCCTTAGTAAGGCTAGCAATTTCTGTTTTTGAATATGATTTGCGCTTTTCAAACTCAACTTTCGTATCTGGCTTTATAACTACCTCAAGGATTTTTCTTTTCTCTCCTCTTTTGATATCTATAATCTCGCCACTGACAGGAGCGCAGTACTTCACTGCTTCTGTCATTTTATCAAACATGATTGGCGTCCCAGCTTTTACTTTATCTCCTACGTTTACCGACAACTTGGGTCTGGAAAGGTGGGGGAAATCAGAAGGCTTTAGAGCGTAGGTTTCGGCGTGCACCGTTTTAGAGATTTTGTTAACTGGTTTGCCAGCTAGATTGATATCAAAACCTCTTTTTAGCTTTATCGTTTTCGACATTTCGTATTATTCCGATCGACTTAAAATCTCGACAAAAATACAAAAAAAATGTTCAAATGAAATGTTTAGACAGTTCTAAGAAAAACTCATTTTAATCACAAGAAAAGTATCAATGTTCAACCGGTGACATTGCATCGGATTCCAAAAAATTTGCAATTTTCTCCATCAACCATCTTGGGGTAGAAGTGGCGCCACAGATACCAACACTTTCACCTGCCTGTACCCACTCAGAATCGATTTCAGTTTCATTTTCGATAAAATAACTACGCTCATTGTTTGCAAGACACACTTCAAAAAGTGCTTTACCATTAGAACTCTTCTTACCAGAGACAAACAATACCACGTCGTGTTTTTGAGAAAAATCAACCATTTTAGGTTCTCTATTGGATACTTGACGACAAATACTGTCGTTGGCATCAAAATTACCCAAAGCCAATTCACCACCTGCTGATTTGATTCTTTCTTCGATCAATCCCTTAATTGTATAGAACCCTTTGGTACTCTTAGTCGTCTGGCTATATAGCGTTATTGGTCTAGCGTAATCCAATTGGTCTAAATCAGCCTCGGATGTAATAATGATCGCATTATCATTGGTCTGACCTGTAAGACCTATTACTTCAGCATGACCGGGCTTACCATAGATCACGATTTGCCCATTCACTTCTTGCGAACGGTCATAGGAGTGCTTAATTCTATTCTGCAATTTCAAAACCACAGGGCAAGAAGCATCAATTAATTCTATATTGTTTTCTAATGCTATTTGATAAGTCTCTGGTGGCTCTCCATGTGCACGAATCAGCACCTTACAATCTCTCAACTCTACCAATTGCTCTCTTTCTATAATTCGGAGACCCTTCTCATGAAGTCTCTCCACTTCCATTGTATTATGCACAATGTCACCAAGGCAATATAATTCTTCGCTTTCATGGAGTTCTTCCTCGGCCATTTGTATGGCAAACTCTACCCCAAAACAATAGCCTGAATGTGGATCAATCTCAATTTTCATAAATGATCGATTTAGCGGAATTAAAAATAATATCTACTTGCTCTTCAAGCGATGTTGAAGAAGTATCGATTTCTACAGCTCCGTCTGCCTTCACCAATGGCGACTCAGCCCTTGACGAGTCAATTTTATCGCGGAGCATAAGATTATTGAGGATTGTCGCCAACTCTTCTTCTATACCTTTTGCACGAAGCTCCAGCTGCCTTCTCTTCGCTCGAATTACAGGTTCAGCCGTCATGAATATTTTCAATTCGGCTTCTGGAAATACTACTGTTCCTATATCACGCCCATCCATTACTATGCCTTTTGATTCACCTATTAATTTTTGCTGAGCTACCATAGCTTCCCGTACTTTTAAAATCGCACTTACACTACTAACATGATCATTGACCTGCATAGTTCGGATTTCGCTGGAAACATCCTCACCATTCAGAAAAATCCTATTGGCGTCTAGCTCAATATTTATTGCCTCTAATGCTCCATCAATATTCTGATCGTTTTTCAAGTCTATCGAGTGATTCAAAAAATATAAGGTACAAGCCCTATACATCGCTCCACTGTCAATATACTGATAATTCAGCTTTTTCGCTACTTCCTTGGCTGTAGAGCTCTTGCCAGTGCCAGAATACCCGTCTATGGCTATTGTGATTTTTTTCATCAGCAATCCTTAATAGGACAAGGTATAGGCTTACCTCTTTGAATTTGCTTTTTCTTATTTATTGAGCTAGAAGGTCCCTTTCTACATCCTCCAACTAAAATTGAAGTGCTCAAGCATATTAATAGAAAAAGCGAACGATATTTCATTAGATACTAGCTGTTTGCGCGGTTGGCTCAATTTTCTTCACAAGACCCTGCAATACTTTACCCGGCCCACATTCGATAAATGAAGTAGCTCCATCTACCACCATTGACTGGACGCATTGTGTCCAAAGAACTGGCGCGGTAAGTTGCATTACCAAATTTGCTTTAATCTCGTCTATGCTCCTGTGACCTTTTGCATCCACATTTTGATAAACAGGACATTTCGGCTCACTAAACACTGTTCCTTCAATGGCGCTAGCCAGCTCTTCCCTTGCAGGCTCCATAAGTGGTGAATGAAACGCGCCACCCACTGGCAACAGCAATGCTCTTTTAGCTCCAGCTTCCTTCAGTTTTTCACAAGCAAGCTCAACTCCCGGTATAGAACCAGAAATTACCAACTGACCAGGGCAATTATAATTTGCAGCAACTACCACATCATCTATGGAAGCACAAACCTCCTCAACTATCTCATCTGGTAACCCAAGCACTGCAGCCATAGTAGATTCTTGTATTTCACAGGCTTTCTGCATGGCCATAGCTCTTTGGTACACAAGCTTTAATCCGTCTTTGAAGCTCAAAGTTCCATTTGCTACAAGCGCCGAAAATTCTCCCAATGAATGACCCGCCACCATGTCAGGCTGAAAAGTTTCATTTGTAAGTGCCAGAGCAACACTATGCAAGAAAATTGCTGGCTGAGTTACGCGCGTTTGCTTTAATTCATCAGCCGAGCCATTGAACATTACTTCCGACAGATTGAAACCTAAGATCTCATTTGCCTCGTCAAAAAGTTGTTTCGCTTTTGGGTTGCTATCGTACAAATCCTTTCCCATTCCTGGAAATTGTGCCCCTTGACCGGGGAAAACATACGCCTTCATAGTGTTTTGTTAAGGTTGTGTTTGAATCGGCTGCAAAACTAACCAACATCGCTAAGAATCTAGAAATCTTGCCTTCAATTCGGGCGTTGGAACTCTGCATGTATCTCTGCGTCCAAACCAACTATAGCGATTGCGCGCAATTAGATCGTAAAGAGCATCTGTAAAAGATCGAGGGAGAATTTTAAAAATTAAGAAGAATTTCCAGCTACCACCTAATTTTCGTGCTATTTCGAAAGCGGCGGCACTTTTAAAATAAACTTTACCTTCTTCCAGATAGACTATCGAGTCGGGTAACTGACTGCCAGGCAAATAAGATGCTAATTGCTGTGATGCAAATGATGATTGTAGTGACGAGAATTTGAATTGTGAGTTCTTATCTCTAGATATAATGAAGTTAACTGCACCATTGCAGAGGTTACAAACACCATCGAATAAAATTACAGAAGACTGTTCGATTATTTCAGGATCTGAACCCATCCTTTTAGTGTTTTTTTATTTTCAGTGCCTTCTAGCACATCCAATTCCAACTCAGCCGAGTAGAAATAAACACCTGCATCGAGGGCTTGACCCATATTGTTTTTACCATCCCAATTGATATTGATACCGTTAGAGTGTTCGTAAGAATTATATCTGAAGATCTCTGACCCAGACCTATCAAATACTCTGAAGTCCACTGACAAAATGAATCTAGGGCAATCAACATCATTGAAAGTTGCAAGATTATTTGCTGTACGAACAAACGGAGTGAATACGTCATTTAAGCCATCATTATTAGGTGTGAACACATTTGGTAATTTATAGACTGGGCAGTTGTCATTGCAAATCACCTCGGTAGGTTCACTCTCATTGCCCGAACGATCCTGTGCTGTGACTTTATAACAACCTTTGAATGATGTCAATGCAGAATGCAAAAATAAAGGCTGAGTAGAGGTCCCAACTATTTCAAAGTCCTTATCCGAACCGGATTTCGAAAAGTAAATATTGTAATGAGATAAATCATCCCCACATGTCAAACCTTCATCCACCGACCAGCTAATCTCTTGCTCGAAAATATTAGTACCACATGGGACATCAGCGACTTGTGCACTACAGTCAAACTGATTGGTAATGGTCAAAGAAGGAGGTGTACAAGGTGGTATCGTGTCATTTGGTTGCCCGCAAAGCATTTGAGAACGATTTACTAATGGCTCTGGAAAAAGCGAATTATCATAAGAACCATTGGCAGAAATAAAATAGCAATACTCAATCTTATCATCCAAGAGTTGTCCGTTTACTTGACCATTATCCAAATAATTAAATCCAGCCCTTGTGACATCCACAGAATCTATCAACACCAGCTTACCGAGATCACCCGCATCAACCTGATTACGATAGACATAATGGTAAGGATAGTTTTGAACTACATTGGACCATGGCACATCTGCTGACCAGCTCACTTCTATCGAATTAAGTAGAGGACGTAGATCCAACCTTACTGTGCTGGCAGTAGCTGATGAATCCACGAGCAAGTTTCCAGAATAGAAGCGCACAAAGTAATGATAGGATTGCGATGCAGTATTTACATTATTGTCAACGAACACCGTATCCGAAATACCAGAAGCTACTTGAGTGTAACTATTGCTAGGAGAAAGTCCTGTAGCACGGAAGAGGTCATAAGTGTAAGCAGGAGGATACAGCGCAGAATTGATTTGATAAGGAGGGACCCATCTCACGAGTATACTCCCATTGTCCTCGCTCGTATTAATAATATCCACATTTGTTATCGCTGGTACATCCACAATGATACTATCACAAACCTCAGAAGAAACATAACTCTTACCTCCTCCAGGTAAAGGATATGAAGCCACGATACGGTAACAATAATTTCCTCCTACAGACAATCCACGACCTGCATTATTATCAAGATAAGTAGTTACTTGGCCGTTTTGCCCTGGCTGATAGATTGGGATTGTCTCGACTAATCTATAGCCAGAATTAGGCGGCATGCCTGTAACGCACTCATCTATCTCAATCTCAAATTCACCGACTCTACGCCATATTTCGATCGCCTCGGCATTGGTGCATTGGTATTCTTGCCAGTCAAGTTGGATAGACCTCCCTGGCTGAACAGTACTGGAAAGGCCCTCTGGGGCAGGTCCTACCACAGTGATCTCCATACTTTCAAAATTGACGAGCCTCGGGCCTATATCAGGATTATCAGTGACCTTAAACTGTATTTCATATGGTCGCACTCTGACATGACCACATTGAGTAGTCCATTGAAAATCAATCGCAGCAGGTGAGTCCTGAAATCTAGGTGGACTAGGTTGAAAACTAGCTTGACTTCCTTGCACTTCAAATGGCCCACCAAAAGCCTCTATTTTCACTTGCTGTCCATCTGGATCACTACCAAGAATAAATTGACTTACAGTTTGACCAGCTTCCACACAGAGATCTTCAGGTACATCAAGTTCCGGCCGTTCATTGTCGGTCTCACACACTATTATTTGCATGTCACGCGTCACAAAACCAAGACGCACAGGCGTGCCTTCTATATTCCTCCATTCTGTTACCACAAAAGCAATGTTGAATTCGGCGCAACCTTCACGGTTAAGAACTTCAAACTTATCACCTGGAGCATCCCAAATCAAATTCCCAGAAACTGGATCAATGGTGAGTTTTGGGGTAGAGGTTAAGTCTTCATTTCCCTGAGCAAATGTGGTGTAAAATGCGGGATCATTAAGTTTACGATAATTGTTTACATCTGTCCCTCTCGCTTGTTTAGGATTTACAAAACTATAAGAGAGACTGTCCCCATCAGGATCGAATGCACCCGCATTATGTATAAACTTGGCGCCCTCAGCTGCAAAATCTATCGGTGGGACGGTAAGTATTGGAGTGTTGTTCAATCCGAAAAAAGGATCAATAACGATAAGTGACTCTACATAAAATGAGGTCCCCACTGAATTGTCCATGTTCGAAATTCCTTCATTACGGAATTTTTCCTCATAACTCACGAGATAGGTACTGTTCGCTTGATAGGTATGCACAATCTTGAATTGCACCATTTCTATCTCATTGTCAATCGGTGTTTCCACAATTTGAAATCCACGCTCTTGAGTTACTCCGTCCCCAAAATTGAAAATACCATCTCCAAAATGGATAACTGATCCTGAGTCCCTAAAACCAGTAAAAGTGAATTCAAATGTGCGGGTAAGATTATCAATACGTTTTGCTGTGATCTCTCCAGCACGTATATGTGTCGCATCCGCAACTCGCCAAAAAAGGCAAAAGCTTACTAGTAAAAATATTCTCTTGACAAAAAGTGGTTGCCTCACAATCATCGATCAATTGGTAATTAATAATCTCTCTACTCCTACCAAACGATTGAACCGATCAGAAATTTGAATTAAATAAATGCCGTTCGATAGTCCGTTTGTCAAATCTAAAGATTGATAACCATCTCTTATCCCCGAAACATAAATTTCCTGCCCATTCATGGTGAGTATTTTCATAGTAAAAGACTCTTTAGTATTCAAATCCAGCTCAAACGATCCATTGGATGGGTTCGGGGATATGGCGACTCTCAATTTTTCTTTGGGCAAACCAGTTACTAATGAGTTGAGTTGATCCATAGTTTCGCAATCTCGGAAGTAAGCAATGTTATAACTATAAAAGCTTGATTGAGTTTCAAAACGGATAGATCCTAAACTAAAATCTCCTTGAAAATCATTTTCTTCAAATACCATAGTTGTATCTGAGTTAACAACTGTTTCATTCAAAAATGAGGAAGGCTCTCCGCTTTTCAAATCGAGAAATGGTAAGTCTACATCTAGAGAAACATTTTCTCCTTTTTCTAATCTCAAACTAAATTCATCCTGATTACACAGATCATCAACCATCGAAACCAAAACTTCATTTTCGAAAGCAAAATCAGATGTGAAAGCAAAATCAATAATGGTTTCAGAAAGAATAAATGGCTTATCATCCTGCAACCGAACTTCCTGTACAGAAACCGCATAGCCATGAAGATTTGAAGATTGATTGGTGACTACTTGATCAATATTCCATTCTAGATTCCCTGAAATTCTATCGATACTCAAACCAGCAAGTTGATACTCAGGTAAACCAATGCCACCTGCGTCTTTGGGGACTTGCATTTTGAATATCAAAACATCACCATCTTCTTCCTTCGTGATCACAGATCTATGAAAAGGTCTATTCACTTTAGCATCAAGCAGACTTAATCCATCTATGCGAGGTGGTATGCTTTGAAGAAATGGATCAATTAAAAAAGTGGTTTGGAAATGATAAAAACTATGATCAACTATATTGGCATTAGCAATTTGTTCGCGACCATTTGTGGTAAATGTTGCCGTGTAGTTGCCATTTCCGGGGTAAGTGTTTGAAACATCGAAATATCCGATCACGTGCCCATCCTTTTCCATCAACTTACTTAATGTGAATTTTTTAGTTAGCTCCTCTCCTACTCCAAAATCAAAGGTGCCTTCTGAAGAGCTTGAAACATGATCGGAGCTAAGTAAAAAGTAAACCCGGAAATTTACTGTCTTACCTACGATACTTTCGATACCTATCCAACCACCTTTCAAATGAGTAGCGCCCACATTTAAGGTAACAATAAGAATTAACACGGGTAAGAAGATTTTTTTCAATAGTCTTTCAAACATTAGAATTGCACATCAAGTTCGCAACTATATAACAGTCAAAGTACTAAAAGACCTTATCTTTCTGACTTGACAGGTCTTGATATTATTTAGATAAATCAAAATAAGACCATAGATTGTAATGGTCACACATGGGAACTACCTTTGGTGACCACTTAAAAAAAGTAACACGCGCAACATTATGAGTTCGTCAACGAATATTTTATCGAGTACCGTCGGCCGCAAATTTGCCATGGCACTTTCCGCCATTCTCTTGGTCTTTTTTCTTTTATCACATTTAGTCACTAATTTACTATCTGTGATAAGTCCTGAAGCATTCAATGAAGCTTCGCATTTCTTAGGCACTAATCCTTTCGTACAGTTTCTTGCTCAGCCAGTGCTGATGTTTGCTGTATTGTTTCATTTTATCATGGGATTCTACCTTGAGGCTAAAAACAGATCAGCTAGACCTGTGAAATATGCCATGAAGAAAGGCGATAATGCTACATGGATGTCCCAAAACATGATCTACTCTGGTCTGGTTATTTTGGCATTCTTTGGTCTTCATTTTGTTGATTTTTGGATCCCAGAAATGGATTACAAGTACATCTCACAACTTCCAGAAGTAACTGATAGATACTACGATGAGTTGGTACATAAATTCCAAAATCCACTGAGAGTCGGAGCGTATGTGATCGCATTCGTACTACTAGCACTACACTTACTCCACGGGTTTCAATCATCACTTCAGTCGATGGGAATCAACAACAAGTTCACCCCGGCAATCAAGAAATTCACTGAGGCTTATGCGATCATCATTCCTCTAGGATTCATATTTATAGCGATATATCATTTCATCAATCATTAATATTAGTCATGAAGATAGGAGCGAATTTTCCAGCACAAATACCTGAAGGACCAATTGCAGATAAATGGACTAATTATAAAAACCATATCGATCTTGTAAATCCTGCGAATAAGCGTCTAATAGATGTCATAGTCGTAGGAACTGGATTGGCAGGTGGATCTGCAGCTGCCACGCTTGCGGAGCTAGGTTATAATGTAAAAGCATTTTGCTACCAAGATTCTCCGCGACGAGCGCATTCAATAGCTGCTCAAGGTGGCATCAATGCTGCTAAAAATTATCAAGGTGACGGTGACTCTACTTACAGACTTTTCTATGACACTGTAAAAGGTGGTGATTACCGATCTAGAGAAGCCAATGTTTACCGTCTTGCGGAAGTATCAGCCAATATCATAGATCAGTGCGTTGCTCAAGGAGTACCTTTTGCTCGTGACTATGGTGGGCTACTTGACAATAGATCTTTCGGTGGTGTACTCGTATCACGTACATTCTATGCCAAAGGTCAAACTGGACAGCAATTATTACTTGGAGCGTATTCTGCGATGAATCGTCAGATTGCCCGAGGAAAAATAAAGATGTACAACCGTCACGAGATGGTAGATTTAGTAATGGTTGACGGCAAAGCCCGTGGCATCATTGCAAGAGATTTAGTTTCTGGAGAACTAGAAAGACATTCTGCGCATGCAGTAGTAATAGCCTCTGGTGGTTACGGAAACGTATTCTTCCTTTCTACCAACGCTATGGGATGTAATGTCTCTGCGACTTGGAAAATTCATAAAAAAGGTGCTTGGTTCGCCAATCCTTGCTTCACACAAATTCACCCTACTTGCATACCTGTTTCGGGAGATCATCAATCAAAGCTTACTTTGATGTCAGAATCTCTTCGAAACGACGGACGTATATGGGTGCCTGCCAAAGAAGAGGATGCAAAAGCTATAAGAGAAGGCAAATTGAAGCCAACAGAATTAGCAGAAGCTGATCGCGATTATTTCTTAGAAAGAAGATATCCTGCCTTTGGTAACCTCGTGCCTCGTGATGTGGCATCTAGAGCCGCTAAAGAAAGATGTGATGCTGGTTTCGGCGTGAATGCCACTGGAGAGGCTGTTTATCTCGATTTTGCTGCAGCTATCCAGCGTTATGGAAAAGAGCAAGCTCACCTAAAAGGTCTTGACGAAAACGATGCTTCGGTAGTAAAGGAATTGGGTACAGAAATGATCAAATCGAAATACGGAAACCTCTTCCAGATGTATGAGAAGATTGTGGATCAAAACCCATACGTCACTCCTATGATGATCTACCCTGCTGTGCATTATACCATGGGTGGTACTTGGGTAGATTACAATTTGATGTCTACCATTCCTGGTTGCTTTGTAGTTGGCGAGGCTAACTTCTCAGAACATGGAGCCAATAGACTAGGCGCTTCTGCATTGATGCAAGGTCTTGCAGATGGTTATTTTGTTCTCCCATACACAATTGGAAACTACCTCTCTAGTGATATAAGAACTGGTAAAATACCAACTGATACTCCTGAGTTTGAAGAGGCTGAAAAAAAAGTGCGTGCTGACCTTGAAAAACTGATCAATAACAATGGCACCAAAACCGTGGATCATTTCCACAAGCGCCTTGGTAAGGTGATGTGGAATAAAGTTGGGATGGCTAGAAACGCCGAAGGTCTCAAAGAGGCTATCAAAGAGATTAAACAAATTCGTGAAGAATTCTGGAAAGATGTAAAAGTGCCAGGATCACTAGACGAGTACAATGAAGAATTGGCGAAAGCCGGGCGTGTAGCAGATTTCTTAGAACTGGGTGAGCTTTTCGCAAAAGATGCACTTGAAAGAGAAGAATCTTGCGGTGGTCACTTCCGTGAGGAACATCAAACTCCAGAAGGTGAAGCAATGAGACGTCCAGACTTTCAATATGTGGCTGCTTGGGAATATAAAGGTGAACCTAGCGATGCAGTAGTACATAAGGAGATGCTGACTTACGAAAGCATTGAAGTAAAAGAAAGAAGTTATAAATAACAGTAAATAACTGTTGGATAAAATCGATACATAATTATGGATCTCACACTCAAAATCTGGCGACAAAAAAATGCCAGCGATAAAGGAAAAATAGTTGACTATCCCGTGAAGGACGTTTCGCCAGACATGTCTTTTTTAGAGATGATGGATGTCCTCAACGAAGACTTAGTGGCTAAAGGTGATGTGCCTGTAGCTTTCGATCATGATTGTAGAGAAGGTATCTGCGGATCATGCTCTTTGCAGATCAATGGAAAGCCCCATGGACCAGATAATGCCATCACTACTTGCCAGCTTCACATGAGAAAGTTTAAAGATGGGGATACTATATTCATTGAGCCATTTAGAGCAAAGGCTTTTCCTGTCGTGAAAGATTTGATTGTAGATAGATCATCATTTGATCGCATCCAGCATGCAGGTGGTTTTATTTCTATCAACACATCTGGTAATACACAAGATGCAAACGCTATTCCTATAAATAAGCACAATGCTGATATGGCATTCGATGCGGCCACTTGTATAGGATGTGGAGCATGCGTGGCAGCTTGTAAAAATGCTTCGGCGATGTTATTTGTATCTGCAAAGGTTTCTCAGTTTGCTTTGCTTCCTCAGGGACAAGTGGAGCGTCAGACTAGGGCACAAGCTATGATCGCTCAAATGGATGATGAAGGTTTTGGTGCTTGTACCAATACTGGTGCTTGCGCTGCTGAATGTCCAAAGGAGATCAGTCTCACAAACATTGCTCGACTCAATCGAGAGTATCTGAGTTCGACAGTGAGCTAAAAATTTAAACCCCGATAAATCGGGGTTTTTTGTTGCTTATACACATCATTAGTTTACTTTTTCCATACTGATAGCAGTCGAAACAATCGATCTGGTATTCAAGTGCTCTAATCTGAAATTTATGTTCTTTGCAAAACCAGCGCATACCGTCATAATTCGTATCTTTCGGGTCTAAATCAGCTATTGGTTGAAAAATTTTCTCATTTTCATTGCGGCGGTACTACTTCTTGGTGCCGGTTATTTCACTTACCAAAACTATATCAGTGATGATGACCTCTCCTCTTGGTCATTTATACCAGATAACTCAATCATTGTTTACGAGTCTAGCAATACCATCAAAGCAATTGAGGATGCACAGAGTACACAGGTATGGCAAAATCTTTCATATATTGAGGGTTTTAGGAAAATAGAAGAACGAATTGACATTCTAGATAGCATTGCAGAAAATGGCAATTTCCGAAAGTTCTTTGCTGGGGCACCATTACTTACTTCGCTCCATGTAACATCCAGCAAGGATTTTGATCTCTTGTTTGTGGTAGAAATTAAGAATATCGCTCAACAAGCATTTTTAAGTTTGGCGCAGACCAAATATGCAGCTAAAGGTTTTCAAAAGCGTACGCGTGAATACGAGGGATTTACGATCACAGAAATTTCAACGGTAGGTCAAAATGCCTTCACTTATATTTTTTACAAGAATTATTTCATTGGAAGCTTTTCTTCTTTTCTAGTAGAAGATGCAATCAGGACAGTCTCCGATAGTGAGAAAAAAAACTTTAGACAACTCACTCCTGAGTTGGTAAAACTCACCAAACTCCAACAAGACCAAGGGAATCTCTATTTCAATATTGAAAAATTTGATTCGTTCGCTGGTACATTCACGCAGCTGCCAGTCAAGTTACCCTTTGCAAAATCATCCTTTTTGGACCTACGAATCACCGATCAAACCATCAACCTTACTGGATTTAGCTTTGCTGATGAGCAAAAGGATTTCCTCAATGTATTCTCTACCCCTGGGGGAAATTTTGATATCGCTGAGATTATCCCAAGCAACACTGCCTGGCTGTATCACTTCACGAGCGCTGAGCCAGCGAAGCTTGGCAAAGCACTGAGTGACTACAATAAAAAAAATGATCCAGAGGCAACAAAACATAAAGCTGCTTTACTAAAGGATGCAGATTTTGATGTGGACTATACCTTCAACTTAATAGACGAAGAGATATGCCTCGTAAACTTGGAAACCAAAACTGGAAAATCACAAGATCTACTTTTCATTCTTGAAATCAATGATATGGGTGAAGCTTTGCGATATTTCAATGCTTTGGGTGATCGCTACATTGTCACCACAGGTGATACGCTATATCAAGAGCAATATGGTGAATACACGATCAGGAAGCTTCCCATAAAGGAATTTCCTTACGCACTCTTAGGAGAAATCGGCAAAGGTTTTGAGGAAGCATATTACTTGCAACATCGCAATCATTTGATATTTAGCAATAACCTACAGCGACTGAAGCAACTGACACTTTCAATCGAGAATGAGTCCACTTGGACCAAATCGCTTCGTATCAATCGGTTTCTATCAATGACCAATAAAGAGGCAGGGTTCAGTGTTTATGTAAATGTTCCGGGGTTTTGGGAACAGTTTATGAATACGTTAAAACCAGATTGGCAGGAGTTTTTCAGAACGCAGCAATTTACTTTTAGGAATCTTGAATTTATCGCCATGCAGTTTAGTGCCGTAGATGATAAATTTTACACCAACGTCACTGTTTATCAGCCAACACTTCCAAAGCGCAGTATCCCTGAACGCATCAACACATTGAGGTCTATTGAGCTAGCTGAAACAATCATTTCAAAACCATACCTCACTATCAATCACAACAATAAACAACGTGAGATTATGGTGCAGGATAGCGCCTACAATGTCTATTTGATTGCCTCTGACTTTTCTGTACTGTGGGACAAATCAACTGATGGGCCTATCATTGGTGGCATCAAACAGCTTGATTATTATAAAAACGGCAAACTGCAATACCTCTTTGCTACACAAAATCAAGTGCATATACTCGACAGAAATGGAGACTACCTACCTGAGTTTCCAAAGAGAATCAAAGACGCACAACCTTTCACTGACATTGCACTGATTGATTACAACAATACCAAGGACTATAGAATCTCATTGACAGATGCCGAGGGTAATTTTTATTTGACAGATAAAGATTTGAAACCACTTGATGGCTGGGCACCTAAAAGATTCTCAAAACCGCTGGTACAGACACCAGTGCATGAGCGAATAGATGGTAAGGACATCATAATCACTCTTCAAAATGATGGGAAACTCGATTTACTCAACAGAAGAGGTCAATCATACAAAGGATTTCCAATTGAGATCAAGTCTGATATAATCGAAAAACCTTACATTCAGACACGTAACTCGTTCAGTGAATCAAGGATCATAGTGCTGACAAAGGCAGGTGAATTGATTGAAATCAACTTTAAAGGAGAGCTTATTAAGCGTGAGCAACTTTATAAACCAGGCGCAAATACAGACTTTAGCATCTTAGGTGACGTCACAGGATCTGCCTATCTAATCACACGAAATACTGAGGGATCTTTTGAGGTACTTGAACCCATTGGCACAAGTTTATTTCAAAAAAGCTTCTTATCTAAAGCTCCTATTTACACGCAATATTATCAGCTAGGTGGTGGTACAGAATTTATCATTTTCATTGACTCGGGAGGTTCTTATCTCTACCTCTATAACAAAGCAGGCACCTTACTCACAGGCAGACCATTAGCGGCCGACAAACCAGTCGCTATCATGCAGTATGAAAATGAGTTTCAAGTTTACCGTGTTCTTGACCGTAGAATTGAGCTGGTATCGTTTAGTCTCTAAACTTGCACTGTCTTCCAAAAGCCCTTTCGGAATATATAAATGGAAATAAGCGCTTGAAGGGAATGGCAAAATGAAATGGTTATGAAAACACCAGTAGTTCGCCAATCAAGATAAACTGCGAGGTAATAAGCCAAAGGTATCTGGATGAGCCAAAAAACTACGAAGTTGATCAATAGAGGTGTTTTTGTATCTCCCGCTCCATTGAAGGATTGACCAATCACCATTCCGTAAGCAAAGAACACATAGCCTATACATATAATCTTCAAAGCATTAGTGGCGATTTCCTTAGCTATGGGCTCTTTGGTGAAAATCCCGATAATTGGATCAGCCGCTAGAAAAAACACTACTGATACCAATCCAAGAAAGAGCATATTTAAAAAGGCTGTTTTCCACACTGATTGCTCCGCTCGATCAGGCTGTCCAGCACCTAGGTTTTGACCAACCAATGTAGCCGCAGCATTTGCCATGCCCCAAGATGGCAATATGGTAAATACAATCACTCGAAAAGCAATCGTATAACCAGCCAATGCTTCACTTCCAAACAAGGACATCACCTTCACCAAGAAAATCCAGCTAGCAGTTTCTACAAGGAACTGTCCCATACCAGCCAAGGATATTTTGATCAACTCATAAACAGTTCTCAGTCTGAACACCACATTGTCCCAACCTATCTTGATGATCCCACTTCGATTCAATAAATGATAGATCTGATATAGTACGCCAATGGATCGCCCAATAATGGTAGCTATGGCCGCTCCTTCTATCCCCATTGCAGGAATTGGCCCTAAACCAAATATTAAAAGTGGATCAAGTATGATGTTGAGTCCATTGGCCAACCAAAGTGTACGCATAGCAGTTGCTGCATCCCCAGCACCACGAAATATTGCGTTATTCAAAAAGAGTAAGAAAATACTAAGATTGCCAGCCAGCATTATCTTAGTAAATCCGACACCCTCATCCACGAGATCAGGCGCACCACCCATCAGAACTAGAATATCCTCAGCAAAAATAAACCCAAATACCCCGAGCAATGTACCTACCAATATGGATAGAAATATGGATTGAAAACCAGCATCACTCGCAAGTTTGAATTGCTTTTCTCCTACTCGTCTTGCTACAATAGCCGTAGTAGCCATACTCAGTCCGATCGCCACAGAATAAATAATCATAAGAACCGACTCGGTAAGACCGACCGTCGCTACTGCATTGATGCTGATTTTAGATACAAAGAACACATCTGCTACCGCAAAAAGTGATTCCATGATCATCTCAGCAATCATAGGAATTGACAGAAGAAAGATCGCTCGATTAATACCACCAGTGGTGAATTCACTTTCAGTGCCTTTTAATGCGGTAAGTAGAAGGCGAAAGCCTTGAGCTACATTATTGATGGTTTTAGACATAAAAGGTTAGAGACGAGGCGGTAAAAAATATATTGGATTTTGGCTGGAACTGTTATTAGCTTAATAAAAATGAAAAGAACGCAACTTGTACATTACAGGCTTACCACTCGACAAAATGAATACTTTAAAGGTATTAATTTGATTATTCATAGATTTGCCACTGCCAAATAACACATTATTGACTATAAATTCATATTTTCACCTCTAAGAGTTGTAATGAACAACACCAGTCTGGCATGAATAAAGATTACAGTCTTTTACTTGAAAATTTACTCGGAAGAAGGTATGACGAAGCACGACGAGAATCTGTAGTGTCAGAAGCTTTTGAGAACTGCGATTACCCCGATTCTTTGCGTTATGTACTCGAGTGCATGGAGGAAATAGACACATCTTATGTGTATAAAACTTTCCATGTAGCTAAGAAAATTCAAGAGAAAATAGAAAAAACGGTTCGAGCGCACAGTGTAAATGCGGATTTTAGATATCAGGGTGCTGTACAGACTGAGACAAATATTGTGCTTTTTGGGGGTGTCGAGTTGCTTGTGCTTTCTAAGTCATTTGGCGATAAGCCATGGGAGGTGGTTGCTAATTTAGCTAGAGAAATCATGGAAGCCCTATCTGGTGATCCAATGTTTAGGTCTGTAGATTACAGCAACAAGCTTGAAATAAGAATAAAAACATTAAAGCCAAGTTGTGAGGTGAAGATTCTACCGGCAGTATGGATAGATAATCCCGAATACCTGAGCACCAAACGCGAAATTGATAGAGGAATATGCGAATACAATCTTGACAAAAAGACCCGCAGAAGATACCTGCCGTTTCTGAATATCGCACGTATCAATAGTAAAGACAGCAGATGCAATGGAGGACTTAAAAAAATGATTCGATTGTTGCGCTCCCTTCAGCGAGATGCGACAGAACAAATTCATTTGAATGCATATCAAATCTCATCTATTCTCTATGCAATCCCTGATAAGCAATTGAATTTCAATCCAGAATTTTCTCTTAGTCTGATAGGAGTTGTTTCAGCCCAGCTCAATCGTGTAATTGCAGATGCCAATTATCGCAAATCGCTCGTTTCTCCTAGCGAAAAAGAATTGGTATTTGGTAACTCTCCTTCAGCAAAAGAAGAAGTTCAAAAACTCAAAAATGAATTAGATGCCGTGGTGGCTAGTATTCAATCTGAGTTGAAGAAGGAGAGCAAAACGATGTATAGCGAAATACGCTATTAAGCTAGCAAACCCGCACGCTTCAGTAAAGCATCTGGTGTCGGCTCTTGTCCTCTAAATTTCTTGTAAAGTGTCATTGGGTGGTCAGTTCCACCCTGACTAAGGATGTTTTCTTTGAAAGAAAAGGCAGTTTCTTTATCAAATACTCCGCGCTCTTGGAAGAGTGCAAAAGCATCAGCATCCAGCACTTCTGCCCATTTATAGCTGTAGTAGCCAGCTGCATATCCACCACCGAATATGTGACCAAACTGTACGCTCATATTAGTATTGGCTACCGGAGGAAAAAGATCCGTGCCGCTAAACGTTCCTTTTTCAAGCGATTCTACATCTGTGATATTCTCTGCTTCCACTTTACTCAGATTATGCCAGCTCATATCTAGCATCGCAAAGCTCAACTGACGAACAGTAGCATAGGCCTCATGATAAATAGCACTAGCACGCAATCGTTCTATGTATTCGGTAGGTATCAATTCGCCTGTCTCGTAATGATGCGCAAAGAGATCAAGACATTCCTTTTCGTAACACCAATTTTCCAAAATCTGAGAAGGTAACTCCACAAAATCCCAATATACATGTGTACCGGAAAGGCTAGCATATTTAGTATTAGCTAGCATTCCATGAAGTGCATGCCCAAATTCATGAAACAAGGTACTTACCTCATCAAATTGCAAAAGGGAAGGTGTGTCTTCCGTTGACGGTGTGAAATTGCAAACGATACTAATATGAGGAATGACCCTGCCAGTTTCATCCTTTTTTTCATCGCGGTAGGAAGTCATCCATGCACCTCCGCGCTTACCATCTCGGGGAAAATAATCAGCGTAAAAAATCGCAAACACATCCCCAATTTCATCTTTCACCTCATAAGTAAGTACATCCTGATGGTATACCGGGATATTCTTGTTTTCCTCGAAAGTCAAGCCGAATAACTTCTGAGCTGTTTGAAATACACCTGAAATTACATTCTCGAGTTTGAAATATGGCTTTGTCAACTCATCATCCAAATCATATTTCTTTTTTCTCAGCTTCTCAGAGTAATATGCCCAGTCCCAGCGCTCAAGATCATGATCTGCACTGAGCTCTTTCATAAATTCCTTTATCTCGGCTACTTCATCTTTAGCCTTTGGCAAAGCACGCTGCATCAAATCTTGCAAAAACTCTTCAACCTTATCAGGCGCCTGCGCCATGCGCTCTTCTAATACATAAGTCGCATAGGTCTTGTATCCAAGCAAATCTGCAAGCTCAGCACGTAATCGAGCCAAATCTTTCACTATGGCTTGGTTGTCACGATTATTCCCTTTGAATGCCTTGCACATATAGGCTTTGTAGAGTTCTTCACGCAATGAGCGATTAGATGCATATTCCATTACTGGCATATAGCTCGGTGCTTGGAGCGTGAAAGCCCATTTTCCTTCATGGCCTTTGTCCTTCGCTGTTTTCTTAGCTCTAGAGATTACATCTTTTGGAAGTCCATCCAATTGAGATACATCGCTCACAATTTTTATGTAATCATTGGTCTCAGCCAAAAGATTTTCACCAAAATCAAGAGACAATCTTGATAGCTCGATGGAGATATCTTTAAAACGCACCTTGTCTGCACCCTTCAGATTTGCGCCGCTTCTTACAAATCCTTTATAAGTTTTTTCAAGAAGCATTTTTTGCTCTCCAACCAATTCGGAAGCTTCCTTACTTTGATAAACGTGTTTGATCCGCGACCAAAGCTTCTCATTTTGCTTTACTTCATTGTCAAACTCAGAAAGTAATGGGGAAGCATCACGAGTAACCGCCTGTAATGCGTCATTCGTTTCTGCAGAGTTTAAGTTGAAAAGCACCGAAGTTACCTTACCTAGAAGTTCACCTGCCAAATCCATAGCCTCAATAGTATTAGCAAACGTAGGCGGCTCACTATTCTCAGCGATATTCCTGATCTCTTCTCTACCCTCTTTCATAGCTGCATCCAATGCAGGGAGGAAATGCTCTATTTTGATTTTATCAAATGGATGAACACCAAAAGGAGTAGTATACGGTGAGAGAAAAGGGTTATTCATTGAGAATTTTTAGGTTTTTATTGCTTCCAAAGTTAAAAGGAATAACCCTTAACTTTGTTTTTGAAAACAACTAAGAATGAGAAAATACTTTATCTGGATCTGTTTAATTTCTATTTTTCATGGACTCACTGCTCAAGACAGTACCCGTGTAGATTTATCTACTCCACAAGACGCTATTCGGACTCATCTTTATTTTCTGCAAGACGATAGTTACGATGATTCGCTTGCAGCAAAGCCATTTTTAAGAAAAGGAATTACTGAAGAACAAGCGATTACTTCAGCGATTTGGCTTAAGCAAATCTGGGATGGGGAAGGTCTTGTAATAGCGCTGGACCAAATCCCTGATAATCCTCAATACTATGACAGTACAAAAAATGCCCATCGCTATCATATAGCAGGTGCAAGACCAGAAATTTATCTGGATTTGACTGAAGGTCAATGGAAATTTAGTGCTTATACGATCAATGCTCTGGAGAGAATTCACGAAGAAGTCTTTCCATATGGTACGGATAAGCTTCTAGAATTACTTCCGCAAATGGGCACTCGTAAAGTATTGGGTATGTACCTCTACCAATACCTTGGTATTTTGATCCTATCGCTTATCAGCATTTTGATCCATAAGGTTTTGAGTTTTATCATTGAGCAGCTTCTTGCCCGATTTCTTTTACAGGCGGGTTATGAAAAGCTAGCTGATCACTTTCTATTACCTGTTGCAAAGCCCATCAGTATTTTTGCAGTTATATTGCTTCTACGAGTACTACTTCCAGTATTGCAACTCCATGCGGATGCTTCGCACTGGATCATGCTTTCGCTGAAAACGCTGCTTCCACTTTTCGCTACCATTGTGTTCTATCGTTTGGTGGATGTACTTTCTATGTATCTAGAGCATCTAGCTACCAAAACACAAAGCACTCTTGATGATCAACTTGTACCTCTTCTGCGCAAAACGCTAAAGACTTTTGTTGTGAGTATTGGTACACTTTTCATCCTACAAAATCTTGACATTCCTATCATACCTTTACTTACTGGGCTTTCCATAGGTGGTTTGGCATTTGCATTGGCCGCTCAAGACACCATCAAGAACTTCTTTGGCTCATTGATGATCTTTATAGACAAGCCATTTCAGATTGGCGACTGGATCACTTCTGGTGACATAGATGGGAGTGTAGAGGAAGTTGGTTTTCGTTCTTCACGAGTACGGACCTTTAGGAATTCACTCATGTATGTTCCAAACGGAAAACTTGCTGACAGCACCATAGACAACCATGGAATGCGTGAGTATCGTCGCTTCTACACTCAGATAGCCGTAACTTATGATACGCCTGCCGAGCTACTTGAAACATTTATTATTGGCTTGAGAAAAATTGTGGAAAATCACCCCGATACCCGAAAGGATTATTACCATATCTACTTCAATGAAATGGCGAGCTTTTCACTCAATATCATGTTCTATATCTTTTTCAAAGTGCCAGATTGGCCAGCTGAGCTCAAAGCACGTCATGAGATCCTCATGGAAGTAATCAAGCTGGGCAGATCACTGGGTGTTCATTTTGCATTCCCAACGCAAACTTTGCACATGGAAAATTTCCCTGGTAAGCCAAGCCTATCACCCGAATATCCTGAGAAGGAAAAAGTAGATCAACAAATGTCAGCCTATTTCAACCAAACTAAATAAACCCAAAAATATGCGCACCCTAACCCTTGTAAAAAACGGCAGAGCAAGTATTGCTTTCGAATTACAACAGCAACCTGAACCAGAAATGGGACCAGCAGATGTTTTAATAAAATCTGAAGGATTCGGACTCAACTTCGCTGATGTGATGGCGCGCCTTGGCATATATAAAGATTGCCCGCCATTGCCCGCCGTAATTGGCTATGAAAATGTTGGAAGGATTTCAGCTCTTGGAAATGAAGTAAAAGGATTCGCGGTGGGTGACCGAGTGCTTGCATTCACTCGATTTGGTGGGTATGCAGATACCGTGGCAAGTCCATCAGAAGCAATTGTGAAAATAGCTGATTCACTAAGCGTGGGCGAAGCAACCGCACTTGCCACCCAATATATCACGGCATATTTTGCACTAGAAGAAACTGTACATCTCTATGAAGGAGACCATGCACTGGTACATGCAGCGGCAGGTGGAGTGGGGACAGCTTTGGTACAAATGCTGAAGAACAAAGGCTGTATAGTATTTGGAACAGCAGGCTCTGAGGAAAAGCTTAGTTACTTAAAAAGTATAGGTGTAGACTATCCCATTAACTATCGCACTAAAGACTATGAAGCTGAAATCAAGGGTCTAGGATTTGGGAAAAAACTTGATGCAACTTTCAACCCTGTTGGGGGCGACTATGTGAAAAAGGATTTCAGGTTAATAAATGCCGGTGGAACAGTTGTAATATATGGTGCGTCGAAACTCACTGAGGCTCGAGGCAATCCATTCAAAATCATCAAATTATTGTTTGGATTCGGTTTTTGGAGTCCAATCCAGTTTGTATCATCAAGCAAATCCATGGTGGGTATCAATATGCTGCGAATCGCTGATTTCAAACCTAGAGCATTTCAACGCGCACTCAAAGCTGTAGTGGCAATGGCGGAGAATGGTGCTATTAAGCCTACCGTGGGGAAAGAATTTAAATACACAGAGCTTGCAGATGCTCACGAGTATTTAGAAGGTCGCCAATCAATTGGAAAAGTGGCAATCAAATGGTAATCAATGCTTTTTGATAAGCTTGAAGGATTTTAAGTCGAGCATCTTCTCTTCGGTTTCGTCTGAAAAGACTTCTTCGATAGCAAGAAATCTACCATGACCATCTTCATTCTCATAACCCAAGAGAATGAAGTCTTCCTCTATTCCACCTAGCGCAATTTTAAACTCATATATAGTTTGAATCTCAAGGCTAACGCCGAAATTTAGAATAAAGTAATCGGCCTTTTCACCTGTGATCATATTGGCTCTCATTTCTAATAATTCGGAACTTTGACCATAAGCAACAACAGTATGATCTCCTTCATACTTATGGTGGGGTGAGTGATGGTGGTGAATTTTGAGGTGATCAAATTCACTCATTGCAGGGTCACTGTGATAATTACCAGAAAAAACTGTGCTTTTGAAAGCAGAGTGGCGAAAATCATTAACAGGATTAATGTTAGCTTTTTCATGACGATCGGATCATTCTGCGCCAAATTTAACTTCCTGATTGAGCAATAACTTTTAAATACTCCTATAATCGATGAATAGCGGTTTGGCATAGCCAAACCGCCTCAAATTGCTCTTAAAATCAAGCACTTAGCTTACTCTTAAGAATTAATGAGATCAGCAAAGTAATACTATAACATAGCAACCCATAGATGGTCGTGATGGATGACACCTTCAAACCTCCAGCCAATATTGAAGGAGAGATTGGTCCATTGAATTGCTCAATAGCTTGAAAGGCTCCAAAAAGACCTATGAACTGGCCCAGAACACCTATCACTAACGCAAACAAACCAATAGACTTCACCATATCAAGACTCCCTTCTGCTCCTTGTAGATTTCCGCTACCGAAAATCTTTATAGTGCTCCGAACTGCCACAATAAGTGCTACCAGAAAAATAACTGTGATAAGGCCCATAAAAAGTGGGCCGCCCATTACAAATAATTCAAACATGATTTTTCAATTTAAGTGAAACAAATAACTCCTGCTAAGCTAGGTGGACATACTACCTATGATCAAGGTAGAATCCGTCGCTAAACCTGTCATTCATCGACAAAACCATCGCAATCGAGAAATTTTCACGAATTTCACTTCATTAACTAGAGCAACATGAAGCAACAAGTCATCTTTTGGACATTAATAGCAACCATCTTAATCATGATCTTCGGACAGATAAACGGTCGCTATATTGAGTCTTTTTACTTTGTTTCTTTTCTTCTGCCAGTAGCTATCGGTACTTCCGTGATCTTCAATCATTATCTAGTCCCAAAGTATTTATTGGCGGGGCAGCGCTTCCAATTCGGCCTTTACCTTCTTTATCTAATTATTTTCTCACTCTATTTCGAAATGCTAGTTCTTACGATTTCCTTGATTGTATTAGCTAACTATAATTACGCAGACCTAAACCCATATACCACGAACCTTACTTTGCTCACAAGCTCCTTGTATTTGATAGTTTTTGTCCATGGCTTTATGACTTTGATCAAAAAATACCAGAACAAGGAAATCATCATAAAAAGTCTGGAGGAAAACCAAACGCGTGAGTCACAAACACACATCATTTTTAGAGTGGACAGAAAACAAGTTCCGTTGGCTATCGATCAGATACTCTACATTGAAAGTCTCGCAGATTATTTGAAAGTCTACAGCTCTACTGAGACATTGATTACCAAAGAAAAAATCAGTGGATTGGATAAAAGGTTGCCAAGTAACTTCCTGCGGGTACACAGATCTTTCATTGTCAACGTTGATCGAATAGATTCATACAACAGCGAATTGATTTCTATTGGAAAATTTCAAATTCCTATTAGCCGGAGCTATCGAAAAGAAGTCACCGAAAAACTTGTCAGGAAAGCTTCTCTTTAAGATACGATTCTTGACATTGGTAGCTCAAACATAAATGTACTCCCTTTACCATTCCGGCTTTTAACTTTCAAATCCCCACCATGTAGAAGAGCAATCTCTTTGCTCAAAGAAAGTCCTATTCCCGTACCCCCTTGCATCTGAGCATCTCCATTGGAAGCTTGATAATATCGATCAAAGACAAAAGGTATATCCGCTTCCTTGACGCCAATTCCAGTATCCTTCACTTTCACTTCTAGATGACCCTTGATGGTAGTAATTACAGTCACTGAACCGCCCGGTTGCGTAAATTTCAAGGCATTGCCGATAAGATTGCTTAATACTTTAGAGAATTTATCTTTATCTGCTCTCACCTTGATTTTCAAATCACAATCCAAGCTTAGGTGCAGACCTTGATGAAGCGCTTTGGACTTGAAGGATTGGATAATCTGGTCTAATGTCTCGTAAAGGTCAAATTCAGTCTCTTTTAACATCACATTACCTTCTTCCATTCTCGAAAGATCCAAAATCTCATTTACCAAGTTGCTCAGGCTAATGGCATTTTTATTGACCAATTCTAGGTCTGACTTAACTTCAGGCTGCAGCTCAAATTGGGAAAGAACTCTGCTCAATGGCCCTTTTATTAGTGTGAGTGGTGTGCGAAGCTCATGTGCCACATTGACGAACCATCGATTTTTGGTTTGATTCAAATGCTCAACTTGGGTAACGTGCTTCTTGATTTCCGCATTCTTAGCCACCAAAATTACGTTCGCCTTTTGACGCATGCGGAAACCTCTGTAGATTAAGAATAGTATGATAAACGTAAGTGACAAAACTAGTATTAGTGCTATTTGAACGATACTCTGTCTTCGTAGTTCAAAATCAGCGTCCTTGAGCCTCAAGGTCGTTTCAGCTAACTCTTGATCCTTTTTTGCAGCTTGATATTTGCCCTTGATAGATTCAATTATTTGAGCGTTTTGCTGATTATAAAGAGAATCGTCTTGCACTTTAATAATTTGTAAGTTTTCAAATGCTTCTTTGTAACGTCCTGTTTCTACGTATATCTCGCCTAGAACTTCACGTGCATTCCCTTCAAGTTGCATGTTGTTGATCGTATGAGATAACTCCAGAGCTTTTCTCATAAAATATTCAGACGAGTCGTATTGACCCTTTCGTAAATACATAAATCCGAGTCCTTGATAAGCAAAGCCAATTGCCTTGAGATCCTGAATCTCTTGCGCCAAGTTCATGGATAGACTTAGGTAATGATTTGCTTCATCAAATAACTCAAGGTGCTGATAAGGCAGAGAAATATTATGATAAAGCTTGCCGAGTAGAATTTTATCCTCAATTCTAATTGCTATTTCAATCCCCTTTTCAAAAAAAGCTATCGATTCGCTATAATTTCCTTCTGATTTTCTGATAGCCGCAATAGTATTGTAGCAGTTGCCAATCACATCCTCCCTGCCTAAAATATTGGCCAATTCAATGCACTCATCATAGTACTGAAGCGCTGTTTCATGATCGCCTATGTAATCATACGCCACACCAATTTTCCTTAATGTGAGTAGATAATTTATAGAATCGTACTCTTCTTTATAGATATCAAGTGCTGCGCTAAATAGGCTCAGCGCGCTGGATATTTCATCCTCATCATTAGCCATTTCTCCGAGCAGAATATGAAGTCTCGCTACAATAGGAGGATTTTCGGAATTCTTTAAATGATTAAACGACTTGCCAATTAGCAACCGTGACAAAGTGAAATCATGACGATACTTAACTAACTCCGCCAGTTGCAAATAGTAATTAGCAGCACTATCAGATGTGATAGTTTTGGCCACCAATTGCTTAGTGATTCGGGCTTGTAAAGGAGCCAAATAAGTAGTATCTGATACCAGCTTATCTGCCAATGAAGTTAAGTCCTCACTTTGAGCAAACAGATTCAAATTCGTTCCAATAAGAACCAACACAACTATGCAAACTTTCCCTAGTTTATTTACGAACCTTTTAGTCATTCAATCACTTTTGAAATCTTCCTACCCTCCTCTAGAAATTTATTGATGCCAGTTTCGTCTTTTAATTCCAGCAATTCTTTAAAATGATTAGCTTTTTGAAGAAACCCATTTAATGCTTCAAGGACCATTTTTCTATTTTCCATGAAAATGGGTGTCCACATTTCAGGTGAGCTTTTTGCCAGCCTCACGCTCGAAGCAAAACCAGAACCAGCCAATTCTAAGATCACTTCTCCATCACGTTCTTTATCAAGGACTGCATTGCTCAGGGCATATGAGGTAATATGACTCAAATGAGAGATGTATGCCAAATGTCTATCATGCGCATCGGCTTCCATGTACTCTACGCGCATGTATATGCCAGTACAGACATTGACAAATTCCTGAAGTTTTTTTGAATCAGTCTTCTCCCTCTCGCAGATGATCATCATCTTCTCCTCAAACAAGCTATCAAACGCAGCATCCGGACCACTGTATTCCGTACCCGCTATAGGATGCGCAGCTATGAACTGCTTACGCTTATCATGAGATGCCACTTGACCACAAATATTTCCTTTGGTCGATCCAAAATCAATGACAGTCTGATGTGGCTCCAACATATCCAAAATACCAGTTAAAAGCTTATTGATGACGTCTACAGGGATCGAAAGAATGATCCAATCTGCCCAGCGCACGGCCTCTTCTAGTGTATCAAATTTATGGTCTATGATTCCCAAATCCATCGATCGGATAAGGTTGCTCTGATTGCGACTATAACCACCAGCTTCATTGAGGTAGGCATTTTTGCGCATGGCTAACGAAAATGAACCACCAATAAGACCAGTCCCTACAAATAACACTTTCATAATAATCGCTTTTTTACAGCCAAAAGTAAATCCTCATTTGCGCACAAGGAAAGTCGGATGTAATCCTTGCCCGCCTCTCCAAAAATAATCCCAGGTGTAAGGAATACATTATAATCTTGAAGCATTCGATCCGTAAATGTGACACCATCTCCATTGGGAACTTTTGCCCAAACAAACATTCCAGACTGATCTTCATCAAAGTTACACTCCAAAGAACGGAGTATTTCAAACGCTACCATCTGTCTTTTGCGGTAGGTCAATTTCAAATTCAAGAACCAATCATTGCCACTCGACAAGGCTTTGATTGCTGCTAGTTGTAGCGGTTTGAACATACCAGAATCCATATTACTTTTAATTTGCAATACAGGCTTGATCAATTCACTCCTTCCCAATACCCAGCCCACACGCCAGCCTGCCATATTGAAAGTCTTAGAAAGTGAATTGAGCTCTATTGATACATCTTCCGCTCCAGCTACATTGAATATACTCAATGGATAATCATTGAGGATGAAACTGTAAGGGTTGTCATGGCAAAGAAGGATGCCATTTCTTTTTGCATAATCGACCAACCTACTCAGCAGCTCAATACTTGCACCTGCACCTGTCGGCATATGTGGATAATTGATCCACATCATTTTGATCTTAGTACAATCCAGTCTTTCTAAAAATTCCCAATCTGGCGCCCACTGATCATCGGCAATCAAAGGGAAATAAACTGGTACTGCACCTACCATTCGTGTCACAGAGCTATAAGTTGGGTAACCAAGCGACGGAATGAGCACTTGATCGCCTGGGTTGAGATAAGCTAGCGAAATATGTGTAATGCCCTCTTTAGAGCCCATCAAAGGAAGCACTGAGCAATGCATGGGTATTGCTTTGTAATGCCTCTGGTAAAAGCCCGTGATAGCTGCTCCAAACTCCTGTATACCTTGATATGGCTGGTAACCATGAACTCCACTTTCTTTAGCTGCACTTACAAGTTCATCAACTACCCCATCGTCAGGATCAAGATCTGGACTACCAATTCCTAAATTGATCACATCTCTACCTTCTGATCGCATCTGGGCAATCTCACGAAGTTTGATAGAAAAATAATACTCGGAAAAATGGCTGAGTCGATCTGCCGGTTGAATACTCATAGTCATCTTGAGATTTCCACTAAGAGAAATAATCAGTTGGTTTTTTCCCAAACCTTTCCAGATAAAGTTTTGAGAAATGAGAATTAGAGTCGAACCCTACCTCACCAGCTATCTGGGTAAGTTTATCATATTTTCTACTTATGAGCAATTCACGTGCATGCTGAAGTTTGATCTCTTGGATGAGTTTAGATGGGGATAAGCCGACTGCCTCTGCCGTTTTGCGATAAAGCTGACGCTCACTAAGTCCAAGATGCATGGCTACTTGGAGCACATTCATCGCTTTGTCACTCACATGCTCCAGTACATAGTTTCTAATTGCTAACACAAGATCATGTTGCTCAATAAGCTGCCCTTTTTGATCTGTCTCCACTTCAAATTCCTTCGCCCATTTAATACGCTCACGCAGATTATTAACAAGATTGGAGATTCTAATAAGCAATTCTTCTGTCTCGAATGGCTTTAGAATATAATCATCAACGCCCATCCTTAGACCCTTAAGTCGATCTTGATTTTCTGCTACAGCAGTCAAAACAATCACTGGAAGCTGTGCCCAGGCCGGTCTATTCCTCAAAATTTCTATAAACTCCCAACCATTCAAAACTGGCATCATCACATCAGTAAGGATAAGATCAGGAAGCTCTTTCTCCAGTACTTCAATTGCCTCTTTGCCATTGCTGGCAGTGAGTAAAGTGAAGTGATTCCGGAGGACACTTGCTAGATAGTCCCTAAGATCAGGATTATCTTCAACTATGAGAACCGTAGTATCTGAAGGGATATTTAGTAAGTCTTCTGGATCAAGTTTCGTAGGTAAAGTAAAAGTTGTTAGGTCTGATTTAGTAATCGGCTCTTCATCAGAAGGTGGTACAATAATCTCATACACTGTAGAGGAAACCGAACTACTAACAGTCAATTGTCCTCCCATCATTTCGATCAATTCTTTAGAAACGGAGAGCCCTATAACAGAACCAGAGCCACCGGATTCCAACTGAGATGATTGATAGAACCTATCAAAGACATGTTCTATATCGTTAGTATGAATCTGAGGGCCATCATTTGAGAATTTAACAGAAAGGCCTTCTAATACACGCGAAAGACTAACAGTGATGTTACCAGGTCCAGCCAATTGATCGAAAGCATTGAAAACAAGGTGGTTAACTACCTTTTCGAAATGATCCTCATCTACTAAGGCTACCGCTGTATCAACGGTCTCAGGCACATAGCTGAGTATTACCCGTTTGCTCTCCGCAAGTGAAATGAATGCAGCAAGAATCCTCCTAATCAAATCATCTAGAGCGACAGGCTTTGGTGCAAGTTGTTTGGTCTCAAGGTCTATTTTAGATAGATCTAGTAAATCATTGACCATAAGTGAGAGGTGATTGATACTGTGTTTTATCCTTCTCAAAGGATCTTCTGCGGCTGAAGGAAGCTTGCTTATTTTTCTTAGTTCATCCGCATGGCCTTGAATCAAAGTAAGAGGCGTTCTCAAACCGTGGCTGATATTGGCAAAGAATCTTGACTTCTGGTCGTTGAGCTTTTGCAGCTCTTGGGCTTGCAATGAGATAAGTGACTTATCCTTTTCCAATCTCAAATTGACGGCTTGTCTATTTCGATAGAAATAAGCCATTACTAAAACTAGAACGAATAAAAGTATGGTTAAAACGACTAGAAGGATATTGATCTGTGTTTGCTGATCGCGCTGATTTTTGAGCAACTCATTTTCTGCTAAATTTTTGGCCGTTTCGAACTTAGTGGCCATTTCTGTGAGGGTCTTAGACGCTGCTAAATTGCTTAAATCTTCAAACACGTCAATAAAATCCTCAAAATGATCATTGGTATGTTCGACCTTTCCAAGTTGCAGCTCTGAAGTGATCAAATAGGAAAGTGCATTTTTCTTGATCTGTTTAAAATCAAGACTATCGGAAATACGCCATGCCTCACGGGAATGATAACCAGATCGTTCGTATTCACTTGCTCGCTCGTAAGTTGCTGCGAGTCCGTTATGCGCATTGGCAATACCTCTGATGTTTCCGAGTTCCGTTTTTAACGCTAAATTTTTATGACCATAGTAAAGCGCTGAATCATAAAAAGCAGCGTTGACATGAAGCTGTTTTTCAAAACAATTAGCAAGGTTGTTGTAATACATACTGAACATATGAGGCTCATCCGCTTCTTCCAAACCGCTTACCGACTTACGAAATATTGGGATAGCCTCTGCGTGTCTATCCATCTCCATTGTGATAAGGCCCATATTGAAAGTTGCACGCCTCATGCCATCATCATTTCTTAATTCTGCACTCTTTTCATAGTTTTTCTGGAAAATATCAAATGCCTTTTCGTACTGCTGCATGGCTCGATAAATAAAGCCCAGCGCACGATATGAAGCTATGATTTTCAAAACATCACCTTCCAGTTCTCGGATTTCGAGAGACTTCAAATGGTAATCAAGTGATTTGTCTAACTGAAAAAGCTGTTCATTGATGTTTCCTAGTTGAAAGAAGATCAACGCCTGTTCTTGTGGAGATTGAGCAAATTCAGATGCAACTTGGCCGTATTTTAATGCCTCTTGATAGTTACCACTTCCCTGATAGGCAAATGAAAGACATTGATACAGCTCAAACTTCTTAGTGAAAGATTCACGTTTCTCTGCTAATTCTTTAGCCTCAATGGCCAAACTTAACGTTCGAGACCAATCTCGATTGCCAATGGTTTTCGATAGGATGATTAAGGTGGAGATTCTTTGATCGCCCTTCGCTTGCTCAAGAATTGTTTCTAAACTATCGATGGACTGTGCATGAACAGCCAAGCTTATAAACGCACAAGTAAATAGGAAAAATGCTCGCATAAATAGTATTTCGCGGTACGGAGCTGTGGGGAATCCAAAGATAACACTTGCTTCGCCAAAAACTATCTATGCAGAATCAAGGCTTATAAATATTACTATTCTTAAATAGAATTAACCCAAATAAATATCTTCAAGATTAGTTGGTCAAGTGTTATTTTGGGAACTAACTCAAGTCATTGATTCTTCTACCTTTGCATTCGAATAAAACAAACCCAACTATATGAATTCAGATAATACCAAATTTGGGACAAAAGCAATCCACGCCGGACAATCTCCTGACCCCACCACTGGCGCTGTGATGACACCCATTTACCAAACCTCCACCTATGCTCAATCTTCCCCAGGCGTGCACAAAGGTTATGAATATGCGCGTACCCAAAACCCTACGAGAACGGCATTAGAAGCCAATATTGCAGCTTTGGAAAACGCACAATATGGTAGATGCTTTAGTTCGGGTTTAGGTGCTACAGATGCAATTCTTAAAACATTAAACCCTGGAGATGAAGTGGTGAGCACCAACGACCTCTATGGTGGTACTTACCGTATTTTCACAAAGATCTACGGTCGCTATGGCTTGAAATTTAAGTTTGTAGATATGCAAAATCCTGAGAAAGTAGAAGAGGCTATCACAAGCCAAACAAAACTGATCTGGATAGAGACTCCTACAAACCCTATGATGAGTATCGTAGACATTAAGGCTATGGTGGTTATCGCAAAAAAGCACGGTGCTAAAACGGTGGTGGACAATACTTTCGCTAGTCCATATTTGCAAAACCCAATAGATCTAGGTGCAGATATCGTGATGCATTCAGTGACCAAGTATATCTCAGGACACTCAGATGTGGTGATGGGTTTTGTTGGCACCAACAATAAAGAAATAGAGGATCAAATAGCATTCGTCCAGAACGCATCAGGTGCTGTACCTGGGCCTCAAGACTGTTTCCTAGTATTAAGAGGCATTAAGACTTTGCATGTACGGATGGATAGACATTGCGCAAACGGCGAGAAGATCGCTCATTTCCTGAAGGATCATTCGAAAGTATCTAAAGTCTATTGGCCTGGGTTTACTGACCATGCAAACCACCAAGTAGCCAAAGAGCAAATGCGTGGTTTCGGTGGGATGATTTCATTTATCCTAAAAGACGACAATCAGCAAGCTGCTTTTAAGGTCCTCGAGCAACTCAGAATATTCACGTTGGCAGAGTCTCTAGGTGGGGTCGAGTCGTTGGCTGGACATCCCGCTAGCATGACTCATGCAAGTATTCCTAAAGAACAGCGGTTAGAGGCAGGGCTAACAGATTCACTTATCAGACTTTCAGTTGGAATAGAGGATATTGACGACCTAATAGATGATCTCAATCAAGCTATTAGTTGAGAATGACCGATTAAACATTCCTGTTCTATTATAGTTTCTTCAGAAATATTATAATTATTTAATCCATCACAAAAGTAATCACGCAGGTATAAACCATTTATATAAACACCAAATGAGCACTTTTTTGGCCTTTTAGACGTATCTTGTGGAAAATTAAAATTGCATGAATAATACAACTGTAAAGTTCAACGTAAACGATCGCCCAGAATTCTTCAAGGAATTGAGATTGAGGGTGAACGAATACTTTAAAGAAAAGAAAATTTCTCGTCACGCCAACACGAGCATGGTTCTGAAAACCATCTTTATGGTTTGCCTTTATTTCGTTCCATTTATTCTTATGGTGACTGGTATCGTAACTGGTGTTTGGCCTATAATTGGCATGTGGGTATTGATGGGATTAGGCATGTCGGGCATAGGTCTTTCGATCATGCATGATGCCAATCATGGCGCTTATTCAAACAATAGATTTGTAAATGGAGCATTGGGTTATTTGGTCAACTTCCTAGGCGCATATCATGCCAATTGGAAAATCCAACATAATGTACTGCACCATTCATTTACTAATGTAGATGGTCATGATGAAGACATAGCCAAGGAAGGTATCATGAGATTTTCACCGACGCAGGAGCGCAAACCTTTCTATAAGTATCAAATCATATATGCGCCATTCCTATATGGAATCATGACGATCTATTGGTTTGTTGCTAAAGATATTATTCAAGTTAACCGCTACCATGAAAAAGATCTTTTGAAAACTCAAGGACTTACCAAGACTACTGCCATGGCAGAATTGATCTTTAATAAAGTGTGGTATATCGGAATCTTCCTTATTCTACCAATGTTCATTTTAAGTATTGCTTGGTGGCAAACATTACTAGGATTCCTTTTGATGCATTTCATATGCGGCCTTATACTAGCATTTATTTTCCAACCTGCGCATGTTATCAACGAAACCCAGTTCTATGTAACTGATGAAACTGGTAGTGTAGAAAACAATTGGGCAATTCATCAACTACTTACGACTGCAAATTTCGCAAATGGCAGTGGATGGTTCACATGGCTCATTGGTGGCCTTAACTTCCAAATAGAGCATCATTTGTTTCCTCATATCTGCCATGTTCATTACAAAGATCTTTCAGCTATTGTGAAGAAAACGGCACAAGAATACAACATCCCTTATCACCAGCACAAATCATTCTATAGTGCTTTGAGAAGTCACTTCTCTTTACTTCATAGCTTAGGTACTGGAAAATATGATTTGAAATTAGCTACGGCTTAAAAAATGTAGGGTTAAGAAACAGAATTCATACTTTAAAAAAACAACAAGACCCATCCAAAGATGGGTCTTGTTGTTTCTGGGTATATCAAGAATATTATCGTTACCGTCGTTTGTTAACCTGAAGCAATATCCACCTGTAATAGATGTCAAATTTACACAAACGTCTGTTCTCAATTTCGTTAATTTCCTTAATCCATTTGGCCCCTAATATCGCTTTGAGTCAGGTCACCATCCAAGAAGTATTAGTTGAGAAGCATAATTATTACGAACAGTTTGATGGTATCAATGGCAAAAAGAATGCGAAGCATGGCGCTTATGTAAAATTCCAATATCCTTTTCAGCGAGCAAATAATACAATCGCGTTCGGTGCTTCGCCTATATTTCTTAAAACCGGCCAATATCATTTGAATCAGAAAGAAGGACAATGGCAGACTTATTATCCTATACCACCCTACAATACCATTAAGTCGATGGGCTTTTACAATAAAGATAAAAAGGTGGGCAATTGGACAGAATATTGGCCAACCCGTAAAGATGAATTCATGGATACTACATTCATATACAGGGTCGTAGATGCAAAATATATCGATTCAACCTTTACTCCTAAAAAGGAGCAAGGCTTGTATCTGAATGACCTACGAACAGGTCCATGGAATTTTTATGATATCGATGAACATCTGATCCAGCGATATGACTACAGTAAAAACAGATTAATAGCGTTAGAAGAAGATAATAGTCACCCAATAAAGAATCATGAGGCCACATTTCTTGGTGGTATGATTCATTTCTCCGAATACATTCGGGAGCGTATGCAAATGGTGAAGTATAAAAATGAATGGGAAAATGAAGTCGTGATTTTTGAACTAACAATAGGCAAGACAGGCGAGATTGTCTCTTTGACACAAAAAGACAAGCAAAACATCTCTAATTTTGATAGTCAACTAAAACAAATCCTTAAGAACTCAGTAGGAATGTGGATACCGGAAAGAAAAGACAATATTCCGCATCAGTCCACCTTCATCATAACAGGCACTTCAAATGCTGAAAAAACTACAGATAAGGAGAAACACACAATAAAGGTGTCTTTTCAGCAGCATTTTGAATATCAGCTTCAATAGAGGAATAGAAAACCTCCTTACAGGAGTTTTTATGATTTTCAATAAATCACGAGTTAACCTTTTCTTCATGCCAAGACTTTCTAGGGCTAGAATTCAAAAATTCAAAGAAAAAAATCTTAGATAAGTAATGCCAAGAAAAGATCCTGATATTCTTAGATTTTGTAACATTTATCACATTGGCAGATGACAATCCTCCTTAAGTAACACTTGTTACGAATTGACAAAAATCTTTTTCGTCTATTTGAATAAACAAACAAAGGAAAACTATGAAAACTGCATTGATTACCTTAATGGGATTAACATTGATTTTAGCAGCTTGTAGTGAATCTGACAATGAGATGATAACTATTAGCGAAACTGAAATTGACACGAAGGAAGATACTCCAGCAGCAGTACTTACCGACGCTGAAACAACAGCCTTGCTCCTGATGAGAGAGGAAGAGAAGCTGGCTAGAGACACATACGACTATCTTTATATGAAATGGGCATCAAAAGCTTTCGACAATATTTCCTCAAGCGAACAGACCCATATGGATGCTGTACTAGCACTCCTTAATAGCTATGAAATAGATGATCCTGCCACGGCAGATATACCTGGGTATTTTGTAAATGAAGAACTCCAAAATCTATACAATGACTTAATAAAAATCGGATCAAACAGTCTAGTGGAAGCCTTCAAAGTAGGTGCTGCGATTGAAGAAATAGATATTTTGGATCTCCGTAGAGAGATGGAAACTAATATCGAACAAGTGGCAATTAAAGTAGTATTCGAGAGCCTCGAGAAAGGTTCCGAAAATCACCTTAGATCGTTCGTGAAAAATCTACTATCAAACGGAGTGAGCTATACGCCTCAGTATATGACTCAAGAATTGTACGATGAAATAATTGAAAAAACAGGTAATTGAGGAAGAAACATATGAAAATATATTCAAAGTACCTCTCTCGAGGATTAATCGTAGCAGGCATTACCACAAGCTTAGGGTGTACTACCAGTACTCCAACGGAAAAAGTCTCTCTGACAATTGAAAAAGAAGAGGTGAATGAAGAGGAATTGAGTAATCCTTCAGAAGCCTTAAGTCTACTTTCAAACACATGCTATACCTGTCATAATCCTCAGACTAACTCTCATGAAGAAATTCTGGCACCTCCGCTCGCTGGCATCAAACAGCGATATCTCAGAGAAAGCCCAGAACGCACAAATTTTATAGAACTGATGACTGCATTCGTGATTAAACCAAATGAAGAAGCGAGCCTGATGAAAGGTCCTGTTAGGCGCTTCGGATTGATGCCTATGACGGCATTAAAAGAAGAACAAATACGAGCAATCGTTACTTATATCTTTGACAATGAACTCCCAGAACCAGCATGGTTTGCAGAACATGAAAAAGAAATGCACGGCACTAACACCCATTGAGTATCCAATGATCTAGTGTCAAAAACATATAAAAAAAGCTCCTTCAGGAGCTTTTTTTATATGTTTTTGACAAGGTAACTAGATTTATGCACTTTGAACATTCATCCCTTTAACCATATCTACTGGTCCGTAATTTCTTGTTTGAACCACCGTCTTCTTTCCTTTGATCAACTGAATCTCAGTATTAGGAAACCCTAGCTGAGTATGTTTTTTGATTACTTTCTGATAAAATATAGAAGCCTTATCTATCTCACCACGATCAAAGTCTTCACGGTGCTCGTGCTTTTGTACAGGTCTACCAGGAAAAACGTGATACATATTCACTACAACAGCATATCTCGGCTGAAACATCTTGATGATACCGGCGAAAGGATTCTTCATAGTCTATAGAAATTGGGTAATTGCTTCAAGTTTAATAAAATGCGTGTTCAATTGGAATTTTTTTAGCTGTATTCGTCATGTTTTGTGAAAATAAGGCCGCCCGAATCATCAGGCGACCTCCGTCATGTGCAGAAAACTGCCTATTCTTCAAAATCGATTAAAACTGCATCCCCTCAGATTAATCCACATTATCATGTAAAAACCTATTGTTACCTAAGATTTGGTTGTCTTCGGTCAAGTTAAACTTTGAGATATTTCGCTCAGAGCTATGTGGTACTTGTTGGAAAGTCACATTTTTCCGTTCATATGCTGGCACCTCAAACTTCTCTTTGAAGTTCTGCGTAGAAAGGTCACCCTTTGCAGTTCCCTCCAATAGTTCTTCACGCCTTCTACGTTGCTCCATTAGCTCAACCTTTTTAGAAGCAGCCTGACCAGAAGTCAAATTCTCAAACGAGAATAAATCAGCTTGTTCCCTTTTAGGCTCTTTAGCTTGCTCATAGAACACATCCTCGTCCTCATCCTCTTCTTCGTCTATGATGTCATAGTTGCCTCCAAGATCAAATTCAAAATCGTTATCGTCCATTGCATCTTCCTTCTCCACCTCATCTCTGATTTCTTGTTTTAGAAAATCAAACCGATAGAAATCCTCCTTCTCAGCTTCTTCCTCTTCTTCCTCTTTGAAAAATTCTTCTTTGGATTTCGATTTGAAAAGATCAATTTGCTTGTTGGACTCTAGGTCAACTACGCGCCTTACTGGTTCTTCAACACGAGTGGGCACCTCCCTTTTCTTAGGAATCGGCTGAATCTCCTGAACACCACCAAACCCAGTAGCAATAACTGTAACTCGGATATTTTCACCTAAGTCTGGATCGATACCATGACCGAAAATCACATCAGCATCATCACCAGCAAACTCTTGCATATAGTCCGTGATATCAGCTAACTCATCCATTTGAAGCTCTGCTTCTTCACCCGACATGATCGACAATAAGATCTTGTCAGCACCAGTCACATTTTGATTGTTCAATAGCGGTGAATTCAAAGCCTCTTCTGCAGCACGTCGTGCACGGTTTTCACCAAATGTCTGGGCAGAACCCATTACAGCCGCACCAGCATTTTTCATGACCGTTTTTACATCCTCAAAATCGACGTTCACATAGCCAGGAACTGTGATGATCTCAGCGATACCTTTGGCAGCTGTAGTCAAGACATTATCAGCTTGCCCAAAAGCTTCCCTAATAGGAAGATTCCCAAAAATCTCACGCAGTTTATCATTCAGGATGACTAGTACAGTGTCACAATTGGCTTTAAGTTCATTAATACCATCATTCGCCGCTTGTATCTTCTTGCGTCCTTCAAACATGAAAGGCGCAGTAACGATACCCACAGTGAGGATATCCATTTCTTTAGCTATCTGAGCAATGATTGGCGCGGCCCCTGTACCCGTACCACCACCCATACCAGCTGTGATGAATACCATTCGGGTATTTTGCGATAGCATTTCTTTAATCTCTGCTTTAGACTCGATTGCCGCATTTCTTCCTTTTTCAGGATTTGCACCAGCACCTAACCCTTCAGTAAGGTTCACTCCAAGTTGCAACTTATTAGGAACAGGGCTACTTTCTAGCGCCTGAATATCCGTGTTGCAAACTACAAACTCAACATCCTTGATGCCGAGGTTATACATATGATTAACAGCATTGCTGCCACCTCCACCAACACCTATCACCTTGATGATCGACTTGTGATGTGTGGGTAAATCAAATTGATACATATTATCTGCCATGACGTTTGGTTTTTTATGTGTTCAAAAGTTCTTTTTAGTAATTAATAGTCTTTATCATCATCGATATCATCGATCAAAAGACCCTTTGTTTTTTCTAGAATATTCTGGAAAAACTTTGCTCCTTGCTTTGTCTTAGACTTATCTACTTTGCCTTTAACAGCTTGTAGATTGTAGCGATCCTCACGGATATCTAATGCCCTGAAACCAGAAAGCACAAGTCCTACTGAAGTAGCATACATAGGGCTCTTCATTGCATCTAGCTTGCTCTTGCCAAGGTGCTCATTAGGAAATCCAATACGTGTATCTAGACCAGTCATATACTCAAACAACTGCTGCAAATTGGTCAGCTGAGAACCACCACCAGTCACCACGATACCTGCTGCAAGTTTCTTATGAAAGCCTGAAGTGATAATTTCTGTGTGCACCATCTCGATGATCTCTTCCATTCTAGCCTCTATCACATTCGCGAGGTTTTTCAATGAGATCTCCTTTGGAGGTCTATTTCTCAAACCAGGTATCGAAACGATCTCATTTGGATTGGCCTCCTCAGAAATGGCTCTTCCAAATTTGGTCTTCAGCAATTCTGCCTGATGCTCCATCACCATACATCCCTGCTTAATATCAGATGTGATGATGTTTCCACCAAATGGAATTACAGCCGTGTGACGAATGATATTGTCATAGAATACAGCAATATCTGTAGTGCCACCACCTATGTCTACCAGACAGACACCTGCTTCTTTTTCCTCATCGCTTAGCACAGCCAAACTAGAAGCAAGAGGCTCAAGTATTAGGTTTTCTATTTCTAAGCCTGCTCTGCGCACACATTTGTTAATATTATTAATCGCATTGGTTTGTGCAGTGATGATATGGAAGTCAGCTTCCATTTTCACTCCAGACATACCAACAGGATCTTTGATACCATCTTCATAGTCGATGATATAGTCTTGTGGCATCACGTGTATGATCTCACTCCCTGGTGGAATTACGATGCGATACATATCGTTGCTCAGTCGGTTTACATCTTCCACGGTGATCTCATCGTCACTGTCTCTCGTGATTGATCCGTGATGTACTGCACTCTTGATATGCTGGCCGGCGATGCCCACATTCACCACTCCTATGTTAATACCAGCTTGTTCACTGGCTTCAGTAACAGCCTTTTCGATGGCGTTGACAGTCTTGTCAATATTGGTAACAATACCACGTATCACACCATCAGAAACGGCCTTACCCATTCCGAGCACTTCCAGCTTTCCATATTCATTTTTTCGCCCTACGATTACGCAGATCTTGGTAGTCCCAATGTCGAGTCCTACAATAATTTTGTCGTCCATTTTAATAAGCAGTTATAGTATTAAGCATTCTACCAAATCCTGTTGTCAATCTCTCTTTAACCTGCACATGACCGAAGGAGTAAGAGGTGGGTTGAGCATTATTGATAGTCAGCAATTTCATTCACAAACAATTTGATCTTTAAATTTCAGGTTTACCGTGTTGTAAGTATTCCATCCTTTATTTGGTAATATCTCCTTATAGAACACTTTGAGTTTCTTGAATTTGATTTCAAAATCCTCTGGCATTCCAAACTTGATTTCCTGTTTTGTGACTTGAGGCATCAGCGTCAATTCACCATTTTTGGCAATCACCAATCCTGCGATTTGTGCATCCCAAAATTTATCTTCTCGGATATAGTTGACTAGGTCAAAAACCTTAGTGCCATATTCCGTCTCGTTAATATTGGTTTCCCAGCTAAATGATCTTTCCATCTCTATCAATGGTACGCGTGCTGTGTGTCTGGAATTGACCGGTAAAAAATCACCTTCAGCATCTATATATTGATCTGGACCTTTTCTATTGATAATGCGGGCTATTGGTTGGGCTTGGCGTACACTTACAATTAGATTCCCTTTGATATCACGATAGATTTGAGCGTCCTTAATAAATGGATTTTTTTCCACGCGTTCTTCAAGCGTTTTCAGATCGAGTTGATCCAAACTCAGGCCCAAAACATAATCTGTATTCTCAGCATTAAGCAGATTGAGCACCTCTAGCTTGTCTGTGAAAAAGTCACCATTCTGATCAAGAATAACCACCTCCACAGCGTTCACTTGCTTCGATGAATTCTTAACACTGGCAAAACCAATAATCACGAACATCACAAGTGCGATGACAGAAATGAACAATATTTTCTTTATCTCAACCTTCAATTTGGTATTTGTTTAAGTAATAGTCTTTCAACTTTGAGACTTCCATATCAATGTTGCCAGCACCTATGGTGCAAAGAAGTTCGACATCTTTCCCAGCCATAACTTCCGCTAATCCAGCCAAATCGGTAAGCACTTTATTCTCTTTGTAAATCCTATCAAAAATGATCGAAGAGGTCACTCCTTTGATGGGCTCTTCTCTTGCCGGATAGATATCCAATAAGATCAGTTCATCAGCTATGGATAAGCTTTCCGCGAATCCTTTCTCAAAATCTCTAGTTCGAGAGTACAAATGCGGTTGAAAAATCACAGAGAGCTTTTTCCTTGGGTACAATGCCTTTACCGATTTGAGGAATGCCGTAATCTCAGTTGGATGATGGGCGTAATCATCGATAAAGGTGAACTTATCATTCTTTACAATGAATTGAAATCTGCGCTTGACACCACGGTAAGATTCGATCCCACTTTTAATAGTCTCTGCATCCATTCCCATATCAAGAGCCAAAGTGACTGCAGCTATGCAGTTCTCCACATTGTGAAAACCAGGAACAGAAAGCTTCAAATCTTTGATGACCTGACTTCCGTGATAATTGAAAATAAAAGTGCCATTAACAGCACGGAGTGCTTTCGCTTGTATATCGCCTTTGTCTATGCCATAGGTATAGTAAAGATTCTCCAAGTGCATATTGATCTTTTCTGCCGCTGCATAATGGATCAAGGTTTTACCATCTTCCCCTCCCAACTTCAGAAAATCTCCAAAAGCTTGCTTTATCGTAGCTTCATCTCCGTATATATCCAAGTGATCAGGATCCACCGAAGTGACAATTGAATAATTAGGCAAGAGCCTCAAGAATGATCTGTCAAATTCATCAGCTTCAACCACCACAGGTACATTCTCACCACCTACCAAAAGATTGGAATCATAGTTGGTCATGATGCCACCAATAAATGCCGAACAGCCCTTCTCGGATTGATTGAGTAGGTGGGCAATCATTGAAGATGTAGTGGTCTTTCCGTGTGTACCAGCTATTGCTATTGTATAATGATCTTTGGAGATCATCCCAAGTACTTCGCTGCGCTTCATCACGGTGAAACCCTTCTTTTGAAAATATCTTAACTCGCCATGTTTCTTTGGAATAGCCGGAGTATAGACAATAAGGGTGTTGTCCTTATTCAAAAACTTCTCTGGAATCTCCTTGACTTCATCCACATAGTGCACCCAAATACCTTCTGATTCCAGACGGGAAGTAAGTGGTGTAATTACTTTATCGTATCCACCTACTGGCACGCCGCGCTGATTGAACCAACGAGCGATGGCACTCATGCCGATACCTCCGACACCCACAAAATAGACGCTATATACGCTTCCTATATTCATGCGATCAGTTTTAAGATTTCGTTAGCAATATCTTTCGCAGAATCTGGGTGGGACATGGCCGCAATATTTTTACTCAAGCGCTGCTTCAATGGCTCGTCTCTTAAAAGGTCCAGGGTAGTATCTATCAGTTTTTCAGCACCTTCTTTATCTTTTACCAATATGGCTGCTTCACGATCTACCAAAGCCATGGCATTTATCGTTTGGTGGTCTTCAGCCACATTTGGGCTTGGTACCAAAATGCTAGGCTTACCTGTCAGCATCAGCTCTGCGATAGACAAAGCGCCAGCTCTAGAGATCACTACATCTGCTACTGCATAAGCGTAATGCATTTCTCTTACAAAATCTTTTACCAGAATCTCTTTGGACGGATTGGTAATTCTGGATTTCATTTCTTCGAAATAGAATCCACCTGTTTGCCAAATGACTTGATGACCTGAGGCAACCAGTTTTTCGTATCCAGAAAGTATAAATTCATTGACTGAGCGTGCACCCAAACTACCTCCTATAATAAGGATAGTTTTCTTTTTTGGATCTAAACCGAAAAAGTCAAATGCCTCTTGTTTTCTGGATTCTGGAAGGACGATGGTCTTTCTAACTGGGTTACCAGTTACCACCAATTTCTCTTTCGGGAAATATTTGTCCATCCCTCCATGAGCCACACAGATTTTATCTACCCTTTTGGCTAGGAGCTTATTGGTAAGTCCAGCATACGAATTTTGCTCTTGGATAAGTGTAGGGATTTTTTTGGCTGAAGCCGCATACAGCAAAGGCCCACTCGCATAGCCACCCACTCCTATCACGGCATTGGGTTTGAATGACTTGATCAAACTAAAAGCTTTAATAACGCTCGCAACCAACTTAACTGGAAACAATAGATTCTGGAAAGAAAGACTTCTTTGCAGCCCACTGATCCAAAGACCAACGATTGGGTAACCAGCTTCAGGCACCTTTTTCATTTCCATACGACCTTGAGCGCCCACAAACATGATCTCTACCTCCTGCAACATATCCTCTAAAGACTGAGCTATTGAGATAGCAGGATAGATATGACCGCCTGTGCCGCCACCACTTATCATGATCCGCAATGGTACTTCGTTATATGGTTTTTGCTTTTCGATTATGCTGCTGCTTTAATTCGTTCCTTGTGCTTGTAACTATTCGCCAATGGCGAACCGATATCGTCTATTTCTCCTCTGCTTACGCTCAAAATAATCCCGAGCGCCAATCCTGTGAATAGCTGAGAGGTACCACCCATACTTATCAATGGAAGTGGCAATCCAGTAATTGGCCCTAGTCCTACTGCTACTCCCATATTGACCATGGCTTGCATGACGAGTGCAAATGACAGACCTGCCGATAACAATCCGCCATAGGCTCTATCGCTCTCAGATGCGGCTTTCATTCCTCGATAGAGTAGCGCTAGGTACAAAAACAAAACACCCAATCCGCCGATCAAACCATACTCCTCAAGAATGATGGCATAGACAAAATCTGAATATGGGTGAGGTAAATAATTTCTTTGATCACTTTGACCAGGACCTTTACCTGTAAGTCCTCCCGTCGCAATAGCGATGTATGCTTGCTTTGCCTGGAAAGGCACTTCCTCTTCATTGAAGAAGCTTTCGACACGACTGATCGCCGTTCCAGTTCTTTGACCAAAAGCCAGTGCTACACCACCGGCAATCACACCGATGATCATCAGCATCGCCAAATAGCGCACTGGTACACGACCGATGAATAACATCAGCATACAAGTAGCAAAAAGCAGAAGTGCAGTGGATACGTTGGTCATTGCGATAAACGCACAAATCAGCCCTATCCAAACCAACATGGGAATGATGGCCTTTTGGAAATCCTCAATATTCTTTTGCCTTTTTGAAAGCATGCTTGCGAGTGTCACCACCAAGGCAAGTTTCGCTAAATCTGAAGGCTGGAATGCTTGATTGATAAATGGAATGGTAATCCATCTAGATGCTTCATTGATATTGTCTCCAAACTGCCATGTGAACAGCAACAACGGAACCGCCAGCCAAAGCGCAAACTTTGAAAGCTTCGAATAGTAGCGGTAGTCTATTTTGTGGGCAACCCACATCGCGACTAAGCTAAGTAGTACAAGTGCGGAATGCTTGAAAAGATAGTATTCCGTATCTCCTCCCATCATTTTGTAAGCCAAACTTCCCGTGGAACTGTACACCACAAGGATACTCAGCATGGATAGCAAAAAGACGATGAACCATATGATCGGATCACCTTTAAGATTATTGTATGCCCAATTTCTTATCTCGTTCATACTTTCGTGGTTTTCTTATTTGACAATAATTTCACGGCTGATCTAAACTGATCTCCTCTATCTTCATAGTTTCTGAATAAATCAAAACTTGCACACGCAGGAGAGAGCAACGCCACATCACCTGTGGACGCCATACCTAAAGCCATTTCTATAGCTTGCTCGATAGTTTCTGTTTCTTCTATTTGGTCGAGGATAGGTCCGAAATGCTTCTTGAGCTTAGAATTATCCTTACCAAGACACACAAGTCCTTTGACTTTCTTCTCTACTAATTCATCCAACTGGAGATAATCGTTTCCTTTGTCGATACCACCGGCGATCCAGATGATATCTGATTTTATTCCTTCCAAAGCATAAAAAACTGCATCCACATTCGTGGCTTTGGAGTCATTGATGAATTTTACTCCGTCTATCTGACCACAAGGCTCTAACCTATGAGGCGCATTTACGAAGTTTTTCAAGCCTTTGCTGATCACTTCTATTGACACATCAAATTGCAGGGCTGACAACACGGCCGACATGGCATTGATCATATTGTGTTTACCAATTAGTGCAATCTCCGAAACTGGTATCTGGTGATTTTTCGCTACGTGTTTAAATTTGTAATTGAATACCAAATGCTCCTCACTCATGTAAGCTTGCCACTTAGGATTGTTACTGGTGGAGATAGCGAAAAGACAAGCTTGTACTTTTCTACGAGCTAACTCTTCAGTGATTGGCTGACTTTCTGCACAGTAGACGAAGGCTTCCTCGTCCGTAAGATTTTCTAAAATTCTAAATTTGGATGCTACATATTTATTGAAGTCATACTCATAGCGATCTAAGTGATCTGGTGTGATATTGAGTAAAACTGCTACGTCAGGCTTAAACTTGATAATACCATCCAATTGGAAACTACTCACCTCTACCACGTAATAATTATAGCCGCCTTCAGCTACTAGTTTGGCTAAACTTATACCAACATTTCCACCCAATGCAACTTTGAAGCCCGCAGACTTCAAAAGATGGTGAGTGAGTAAAGTGGTGGTAGTCTTACCGTTGGTACCTGTGATAGCTACTACCTTAGCGCCTTGAGGAATGTATCTATAGGCAAATTCTATTTCTGAAATAACTGGTGTGCCTTGCGCTATCAATTCCAAAATAAGTGGAGCAGTGTCTGGAATGCCCGGACTCTTAACTACTTCGTCGGCTGCTAATATCTTAGACTTGGTATGTCCTCCTGATTCAAAGTCAATTCCATGTGACTGGAGCATAGCTTTCCTGTCATCAGATACGGCGCCCGCATCTGAAAGGAATACACTGTATCCGTGCTTCAAGCCTAGTATGGCTGCACCGATTCCGCTTTCTCCTGCTCCTAATATGGCAATTGACTTACTCATTATATATCCTTCTGAGCTTTGGTTTTCTTCTCTAATATTTGATCACAACACAACGAATACAGCGATATCATTTCATATCCTTTCTTGGCTGTCTCGAGTATTGCACCGATGTTTCTTTTGCGATTGGCTTCATCTAGACGATCCATTAGGAAAGTCAGTTCATCCATTTCCTCCTCCAAGGCTTCTATTTTGTTGTAAAAGCCACTTTGAGTTTTAGCCGTAAGCACCTTATTTAGCAAAAGATCTATCTTCTTGGAACTGCGAATGATGGAGGAAGAAAAGGCCATCAAGTTGCTTCCAGGAAGTAGTTCTGCAAGTCCTGCAGCTTTCTGCTGAAATTTTTCATTTAGACGAGTGAGTTGTTCTAGCGTCATATCCAGTTATCTAAGTTTAAGCGTAGCGAGTGTAAGAATGGCTAACAGAATGCCAAGAGTCCAGAACCGCGTGACTATTTTGGCTTCATGCATGCCTTTTTTCTGATAGTGATGGTGTAATGGAGACATGAGGAAAACACGTCTTCCTTCTCCATATTTTTTTCGAGTGTATTTGAAATAAGAAACTTGAATGATAACCGAGAGATTTTCAATAAGGAAAATCCCACAGAGCACTGGTATCAGAAGTTCTTTGCGAATAACTAAAGCCAATACGGCTATGATCCCACCAATGGCAAGGCTACCTGTGTCACCCATGAATACTTGGGCCGGATATGAATTGTACCAAAGGAATCCGATACATGCTCCCACGAAAGCCGCACCAAATATTACGAGCTCACCAGAGTTGGGGATGAAGGCAATATTGAGGTAGTCGGCAAAAACAGCATTACCAGAAAGGTAAGCTAGCACTGCAAGCGTCAATCCGATAATTGCGCTCGTACCAGCCGCTAAGCCATCTACTCCATCTGTGATATTGGCGCCATTGGAAACTGCCGTAACGATGAAGATGACTACCAGCACATAAATCACCCACGTATAGTCACTCAGCATATTTGGCAAGAGCCAGCTGTACTGAAATTCATTGTTTTTAATGAAAGGCATGGTAGTTACAATTGCCTCAGCATCAGATATACCTTGACCGCCCAATTCAGGTATCACCACATCAGGATGCATTACCATCACAAGCCCTACTAAGAGACCAATACCTACTTGCCCAATTACTTTGAAATTGCCTTTAAGTCCGTCTTTATTTTTCCTTTTGATTTTGAGATAATCATCAGTAAAACCGATTAAACCCATCCAAACAGCCGTAATAAGTAATAACTGAACGTAGACATTGCCAAGATTTGCGAAAAGCAAAGTAGGAATGATAATGGCCGAAATGATAATGATACCACCCATTGTTGGCGTGCCTTGCTTTTCCATTTGGCCGTCAAGACCCAAATCACGGATAGATTCTCTAACTTGAAAATTCAAAAGTGCATTGATGAGCTTTCGTCCAAAGACGATCGTAATCAACAGTGAAATCACTGCTGCCATGCCTGCACGGAATGAGATGTATTTAAACACCCCTGCTCCGATCAGGTCAAAATGCTTATCTAAATATTCAAAAAGGTAATACAGCATCCTTATTTAAGTTGAAAATGGAAAGTGGAGAATTGAAAATTGTTGGCTTTCATCACTTTACACTTTCAGTTTTCAGTTTGTCAATTGTTTAACATTTCACTCAATATTTCTTTATCGTCAAAGTGACTTCTCACTCCCTTTATCTCTTGATAAGTCTCATGACCTTTTCCAGCCACAAGGATGATATCCATCGGATCTGCCAGATTGCACGCTGTGCGGATAGCTTCTCGTCTGTCTTGGATGATCATCGTATTTTTTTGCGCCACTTTTGGTATACCTTTCATCATTTCCTTTAGGATCAACGCGGGATCTTCATCACGCGGATTATCAGAAGTTAAGATGATCTTATTACTGTACTCCGCCGCTATACGCGCCATTTCTGGTCGCTTGGTCTTGTCTCTATTTCCTCCGCAACCCACAACAGTGATCACTTTCTCTTGTCTCGTTCTTAGGTTGTCAATGGTTCTCAGCACATTGTCCAATGCGTCCGGTGTATGTGCATAATCCACGATCGCCATCACGTTGCTTGGATTCATCACCTGCTCAAATCTTCCTCTGGCCCCATTGATTTTGGAAAGAGCCGTAAGCACTTCGCTTCTGTCCTCTTCTAGCAATACCGCGGTAGCGTAAACCGCTAAGATGTTATAGGCATTGAAGTTGCCGATCAATTTGAACCACGCATTGATCCCGTCAATATCTAGCTCCAAACCCTGAAGCGTATTATGAAGAATCTTCGCTTTGAAGTCTGCCAAGGTATTGAGTGAATAGGTATTCTTATCTGCTTTGGTATTTTGCAGCATCACTGCCCCACGCTTATCATCTACATTGGTAAGCGCGAATGCATTTTTTGGCAGACGATCAAAAAGAATCTTTTTCGCTTTTATATAAGCATCGAAAGTCTCGTGATAGTCCAGATGATCGTGGCTAATATTGGTAAATACTCCACCAGCAAAGACCAGCCCGCTTGTACGCTCCTGCACCAAAGCATGAGAACTGGCCTCCATAAAGCAATGGGTGCATCCAGCTTTCACCATATCCGCCAGCAATGCATTTAACTGCAAGCTGTCTGGCGTGGTGTATTTCGTATCAAGAACCGTATCATTGATCTTATTCTCCACAGTAGAGAGCAGCCCTACTTTGTAACCCAGCTCTTGGAAAAGCTGAAATAACAAAGTGGCAGTGGTGGTCTTTCCGTTGGTGCCGGTGATGCCCACTAGTTTGATCTTCTTACTCGGATGGTTGAAAAAATTGGCTGCTACAATACCCATTGCAGCAGCGCTATTTTCCACCTGTATATATGTTATAGTCTCGTTGCGCTTTTCTGGAAGTTGCTCGCAGACGACCGCCTCAGCACCAGATGCTATCACCTGACTGATGTAATCGTGCCCATCACTTTGTGTGCCTTTGATGGCAAAAAACAAAGTCCCTTCTTTCACCTTACGGGAATCAAAAGCCAAATCGCTGATATCACGATCTCGTGAGCCATGGATCTCCGTCAAAGACACTCCGTACAATATGTCTTTTAGCAGCTTCATGATTCTAGCTCAAGTTTGATGGTGGCACCTCTTGAATATTTTGCACCCGGAGAGATAGACTGAGTTGACACTCTTCCTCTTCCGGCCAGCGCCACTTTCAGTCCTGCATTCTCTAGTAGGTAGATAGCATCACGCAAAGTCATGCCGCGAACGTCTGGCACTCTGTCAGCTTTAGGTGTATTATCTTCCCAAAATACGGAGTGATCAACTACATCTGTTTTTACCCATGCCGATTCAGAATCTGAATGATTAGAAATCCCCAATTCGTTGGTGATCATTTGTAGCTCAGTTTGCTTACCTGCGCGGATCACAGGAAATACTCCTGCAAATTGGATGCGGTTATCTTCTAGCTCTTCATGAAGATTGGTCTCAAGTGCGTAGATCTGATCTGCTATATCTTTAAAAACAGGAGCAGCCACATCACTACCATAGATCTGATATCCTTTTGGTTCGTCGATCACCACTATACAGCTATACTTTGGTGCATCAGCAGGAAAATAACCAGCGAATGACGTGTAATAAGCATTGGTATATCTGCCGTTTTGCACCTTCTTAGCGGTACCTGTTTTGCCAGCGATCTTGTAGCGATCATTTTTAATGTTCTGAGCAGTACCACGCTCTACCACGCCTTCCAACATAATCTTCACATCCCTCAAAGTACTCTTGGAGCAGATTTTAGGATTCAACACTTTGGCCTCATACTTTTCGATATTCCTATTGGCCTTTTTGACTGATTTTACAATCAAAGGCTGAATCATTTTGCCATTGTTTGCTACCGCATTGTAGAGCGCCAAAGTCTGCAAAGGGGTCATTTTCAACTCATAGCCATGAGAAATCCATGGAAGTGAAATCCCACTCCAAGTGCTATCCGTAGGATCTTTGATGTAAGGCGTTCCCTCTCCTACCATTTGAAAACCAAGTCGTTTGTCCAATCCGATATTTTTGATGTAATCGGTGTATTTAGAAGGATTCGATCCAAAATGCTCTGTGATGAGCTTGGCTGTGCCAATGTTGGAGCTTTTCTCAAAAACCTCCTGTACGGTAAGCTTTCCATAGCCACCAGGCTTGTGATCGCGCATGGTTTCATTGAAAAATTTCATTGCACCATTGCCTGTATCTACCGTGTCAGTAAGCTTGACATCACTGTCTTCAAAAAGCGCTATCATACTCGCCAACTTGAATGTAGAGCCTGGCTCACGCGTACCTTGATCACCCACGGCATAGTTGTATCGCTCGTAGTAGTCACCATTGCTATTTCGGCTGAGGTTTGAAATGGCTTTGATCTCGCCTGTTTTCACTTCCATGAGGATCACAGCGCCATAGTCGGCTTGATGTCTGCGCAGAGCAGAAAGCAATGCAGATTCGGTCACGTCCTGCAAGTCCACGTTGAGTGTAGTGTGGATGTCATAACCATCCTTCGGACGAATTTCCGATCCGTCATAAACTGGCTTCCAGCCGCCTCCAGCCATTCTTTGCTTGAGCACTTCTCCATCTTGTCCAGCAAGTTCTCTATTGAAGCTATACTCCAAACCTACCACGCCTCTATTGTCCGAATTTACCGTGCCAATTGTACGATAGCCCAAATGCGAAAAAGGCAGATACCTTGTTTCCACCTTTTCGAAGATTATACCGCCAGTAAGTCGTCCCTCTCTGAAGATGGGCCACTGCTCTATTTTCTTTTTGTCTTGGTAGCCGACCTCCTGTCGGTTGAGGACCAGATACCGCCTCCTATCTTTTCGTGCTTCGCTTATTTTCCGTTTGTATTGGAGTGGCGACATGTCTTTGTAAAAACTCGAGAGGAGATAGCAAAGCGAGTCGATCTGCCCATAGTAGAGTTCGTCACTAGGCAAATAGGGGTCAAAGGCTACTTGGTAAAAAGGCAATGAAGTGGCTAGAAGACTTCCATCATCAGAATAAATGCTTCCTCTGGTAGCTTTGACTTTCATTACTTGCAGACCCATGGTCTCGGCATAGCCCACCCACTTATCACCTTCGGAGTACTGTACAGTAATAATGCGATAAAGCACTGCCGCTGAAAACAAGAAGACCAGCAGGAACGCAATCCGCACTCTTAGCAATATGTCTTTCTTGATACTCATTCTTTGATGACCACTTTATAAGGCGAACCAGAATTTTCAACAAGACCAAGCGACTTAGCTTTTTTGGCTACTTCGGATTGTTTGCTTTCATATTTAAAATCTGCTTTGAGTGTGGTGAAATCTGCACGTAGATCTTCCACTTGGATTTCTAATCTTCCAATGGCGCGGATTTTCTTCTCCGCATAATGTCTACTGCCTATATAAATTACACATAGGAAAGAAACATAAAATATCTGAGGCAGAAAACGAATATGAATCACCTCGGCTAGGGATTCGTCTACAGACAAAAACTTCCCTATCGAAGAGAAGACATTGCCTCTATCGGTTTTTTTAGCGGGTATTTTGTATGTATTGGTTGCCATTATTTTTTTGAGTCTGTAACTCTTTGTGCTATTCTTAATTTTGCGCTGCGAGCGCGGTTATTTCTTTCTAGTTCTTCTTCATCTGCCACTACTGGCTTTCGCGTGATTGGCTCAAATGGTCTGATCAGATTTCCAAAAAAATCCTGCTCCACTTTTCCTTTCAGGTTGCCAGTGTTAAGAAAATTTTTAACCGGACGATCCTCCAAAGAATGATAGCTCATCACAACCACTCTACCTCCAGGCTTCACCACTTCAGGTAGTTGCTCAAGAAACTCGCGAAGCGCTCCCATCTCGTCATTCACCTCTATGCGGATCGCTTGAAAAAGCTGTGCAAGGTATTTGTGCCCTTTGCCTCTAGGCGCCACCTTCAGTGCGATCTCTTTGAGCTCCTCATTGGTCTCCAAAGGTTTGATGCCTCTTGCCCTGACTATTGCGGAAGCCAATGTGCGTGCATTCTTGATCTCACCATAGGCGCTGAGAATGTGAATGAGGTCATCTACTTCATAGTCGTTGATTATGTCTTTTGCGCTAAGCTCTTGCGCCTGGTCCATCCGCATGTCCAGCGCACCATCAAAGCGGGTAGAAAACCCACGGCTACCTTCATCTATCTGATGTGAGGAAACTCCTAAATCTGCCAAAATCCCATCCACTTGCTTGACACCATAAAAGCGTAACTGCCTTTTCAGATGTCTGAAATTGGATGCGATAAATGTGAAAGAACGTTCTTCCCGAAACATTTCGGAATTGGCCTTGGCATCAGCATCCTGATCCAAAGCATAGAGCATACCCCCATCGAGTTTGCTCAAGATTTCTTTTGAATGTCCACCACCTCCAAAAGTGACATCTACATAGATCCCATCGGGCTTGATATCAAGCGCATCTATGCACTGACTCAACATTACCGGTGTATGGTAGGTACTCATTTATTCGTCCAGGTATTTCTGGGCGAGTGCTGAGTACTCTTCCTGATCATCTATAGCCTGCTCTGCAAAGAGCTGTGGATTCCATATTTCAATGTAGGTGCCCATGCCTATCAGTATTGCCTCCTTGTCGAGGAATGCATGAGCGAGTGTTGACTTGGGTAGCAATATCCTCCCCGCACTGTCCATATCTACCTGTGTCACACTCTTGAAAAAATTGCGCTTTAGCTTTCTCTGCTCTGGATTGAACTCACTGAGCGCAGCTATCTTGGCATGTATCTTTTTGTATTCTAACATTGGATACAGGTTAAGATTTGACTCAAATCCTTTTTGGATAATGAGCTCGTGCATAGAAACTTCGGGCAGGTTAGCCTTAAACTTTGCAGGTAAAACCAACCTGCCCTTAGTATCTAATTTGCACTCATACTCGCTTGTAAAAAAAGCCATGTCTGAGTTTGCTCTGCTCTCACAGAGCTAGAAAAATATAAACCACCGCAACAAATGTATCAAAAGAAATGGTAAAATCAACCACATCCTCCCACTTTGCTCCACTTTCTTTCAAAAAGTTCTCCAAAGTCTAAAAAAGGTGTTTTTGGGGTGATAAAAGGAAGTGAATGAGTTAAATCCCTGAGTGAAAGGGATTAAAATCTCACAGCTTCAACGGATAAATTCAAAAAATAGAGCAAAAATGAGGGTTGGTGGGAGACTGTGGAGGGGAATGAAATATTTTTGGAAAAATTCCTTAGAAGAAAAAATAAGTGAAGTGCTTTTTAACAAATCAAGAAGATCCTCGCTTTATCAAATAAGTATCTAAAATGATTTGACGAAAGTCAATAGGCTTAAAATCATCTGCATCGCCCATTTCAATTTCTTCTATCAACAACTTAGCAGCTGTCTCGCCTATTTCATATCCAGGCTGATGAATAGTGGTCAAGGGAGGATGAGAGACTTGCGCAATTTGAGAATCACTGAATCCAACGATTTTGAGCTGGTGGGGTATGCTAATATCCAAAGCATGTGCAGCACGAATGACTCCTGCTCCCACCTGATCCGTAACTGTAAAGATGCCATCGGGTGGATTTGCGGTACTTAAAAGCTCTTTACCAAACTCATAGCCCTCGTCAAATACAACATCTACGCATTCCTTAACTAGCGACATATCAATTTCATACCCATAATCATTCAGCGCTTGCTTATATCCTTCAAATCTTCCAATTGAATTTAATGGAAGTTTTGGTCCGCGTATGTGAGCTATTCTTTTACATCCTTGATTGATCAAGTGTTCCGTGGCTGTATAGGCGCCTTGCTTGTCGTCAATAGTGACTTTATTGCATTTAAAACCCTGCGCAACCTTGTCAAACATAACTAGAGGAATGTCAAACTCTTTAAAGACATCAAAATGCTTTGTGTTAGTGGTTTCATTAGTAAGCGAAACAAGCACGCCATCTACCTTATTCACAAAAAGTAAATTCGTTTGCTTCTTCTCACGCTCCAAAGAATTACCAGAGAGGGTTATCAGCACCCTGTAGCCTTTGTATTCAGCATAATTCATTACTCCTGAAATGACATTGGAGAAAAAGTAGTGTACGATCTCTGGAATAATCAATCCAATAGTATAGGATCTACTCCCTCTTAAGGCTTGCGCCTGCGTATTGGGCTGGTATTTCAGTTTTTCAGCAAGCTTCTTTACGGCCTTTTTAGTGTCAGCGCTTATGTCCGGGTAGTCCTTGAGCGCTTTAGATACGGTAGTAACTGTGATACCAAGTCGCTGGGCTATATCCTTGAGGGTGACACGATGCTTACTCATGATACGAAATTGATAATTTATTAGAATATATAGCTTTCATAATTAGCATAATTATAATGAAATCGATGGATATTATTTAGAATCATTATAAATAACAAAAATCATTTTTACGAAAAGGGTAACGTTATCGTTATCGTTGGCTAACAACGTTTCTGTGATTTGGAAGAGTGGCTTTTTTACAAATACATTGCCAACGTACTTCTTACTCATGTGAGGTACAAGACAAATACATTCATAACTTTCAAACAATATATGATGGAAACAACAGTACTTAAATTTTCACTTAGGAAGATACAGAGAGGTCTACTCTCTTTGATGTTCTTCTCTGGCACCCTATTCGCAGCGAACGCTCAAACTACTATTTCCGGGACAGTCCTCGACGAAAAAGCCGAGCCACTACCTGGAGTAACCGTAATGATAGAAGGAACCCTAGTGGGTACTATCACAGATTTTGAAGGAGCCTATAGCTTTACAACAGACATGGAAGGAGATTACAACTTAAATGCTTCCTTCGTGGGCTATAGCACTGGCATTAAATCCATAAGCTTAGGAAATGGCAATCTGGAAAATATAGATTTCAACCTAGATCCAGATTTAATAGGTTTGGATGAAGTGGTGGTGACTGGGGTAATTAATCAGAAATCCAAACTAGAGTCGAGTGTTTCTATTTCCTCGATTGGAGCAAAGCAAATCGAGCAAGCAGTACCAAGGACTACTGCTGAAATTTTTAGAACATTACCCGGATTCAAGTCTGAATCCTCTGGTGGTGATGGTAACACCAACCTAACTGCACGTGGTATTCCGATCTCTGCTGGAGGTTCTCGATACGTTCAGCTTCAAGAAGATGGATTGCCAGTGATGCTCTATGGAGATATTGCATTCGGTACACAGGATCAATTCATCCGAGCTGATAGAAACGTAAAACGAATCGAGGCAATAAGAGGTGGATCGGCTGCTACTGCAACCAGCAATGGCCCAGGCGGTATCATCAATTTCATCTCAAAAACAGGAGCGATAGAAGGGGGAAGTGTCGGTACAACCGTAGGTCTAGATTACAATTCACTCAGAACCGATTTTGAATACGGCGCTCCACTTGGAAACGATGTATCCTTTCACATTGGCGGTTTTTTCCGTGAGGGAGAAGGTCCAAGGCGTGCTAACCACACCGTGAATAAAGGTGGACAGATCAAGGCGAACTTGACCAAAAACTTTAAAAATGGATATGCGACAGTTTTTTATAAAAATCTGAACGACAGAACTGCGGCCTACATGCCAATGCCTATCCAGGTAACAGGCACAAACGAAGACCCTAATTGGAGTTCAGTGCAAGGATTTGATGCGGTCCAAAATGGTCTTCAAACCCCATTCTTCCAGCAAAACTTTGGCTTAGGACCTGATGGAAATGCAAGAAACGTAAGTATCACAGATGGAATTCGCTCTAAAAGTCAGGCTGTGGGTGCGGCTTTTGATTTCGATCTAGGTGATGGTTGGAATATCAAAAGCAATACCAGAATGGCTGTAAACGGAGGGCGATTTGTAGCGCCGTTCACTGCTGAAGTAGGTCAGACTGCTGGTATCGTTAATTCTATAGTGGTGGCAAGTGGAGACACTACTGCAACTGGAGGTGCGCTACCTTATACCCTTAATCGTGTATCAACTGGCACAAGTATTAATGATACTGACAATGGGTTGGTTCAAAGGATTCATGTCTTCGATGTGGAGCTAGAAAATTTTAATAACATCATGAGTGACTTCAAAGTCACCAAGTCATTCGATGGAATCGATGTAACCGCTGGGGTTTTCAAGGCCAATCAAAATATAGAGATGTCTTGGCTTTGGAATACCTACCTGATGGAGGTAAAAGAAGATGCTGAACTATTGAATGTCAATGCAAATGGTCGAGACCTTACCGATGAAGGGTTGCTAAACTATGGAGTTCCATTTTGGGGCAATTGCTGTACTGGTAAATACAATACCAACTATGATGTAACAGCACCTTACATGAATGTAGCAGTAGAAGCATCTCAAAATCTAAATATTGACGCCAGTATAAGATATGATATAGCAAGAGTATCTGGCCTAGTGACTCCTAGTCAACAAGTGGCAAACTATGATGTAAATGGTAATGGGGTGATCGATGCACCGGAAGTAAGTGTATCTCGTGTGAACAACGCAAAAGCATCTGTGGTGAATTATGATTACAACTATTTCTCTTACTCCATCGGAGCAAACCTAAAGCTGTCTGATAAAAATGCTGTATTTGTAAGAGCTAGCCAGGGTTATGTTGGGAATGGCGAACGTGCCACTTGGCACCAAGGAGGTCCTTACCTCGAGAATGGAGCGCCTAAAAATTCTCTTTGGCAAGGTGAGGTAGGCTACAAGCAAGGACTGAAAAACGGTGCTTTCTCTTCTACTTTCTTCTATGCAATTACAGAAGAGGAAGCGGGTGTAGAAGCCACTACTCAAAATGTCCTGAGTAACGACTATCAATCACTAGGACTTGAAGTGGAAGGAAGCTATAGAATTTCAGGTTTCGATGTAAGGGGTATGCTGACATGGGTAGATGCTGAGATTGTGGACAATGACGGCAATACTAACATAGGCAATACCCCAAGAAGACAGCCTGGGCTTACTTACAGCCTTTTACCATCATACACTATCGAAGGTGGACACACATTTGGTGTAAGCTTAATCGGTCAAACCCAGTCTTATGCTCAAGATAACAATGACTTAGTCATGCCTGGATATGCAGTGATCAATGCATATGTTTCTGCAAGTATTACCAAAAACTTAGTCCTTTCTTTCAATGTGAATAACCTGACCAATACGATCGGCATCACCGAATCTGAGGAAGGTTCTATTGTGAACGGACAGACCAATTATCTAAGAGCACGATCCATTACAGGAAGATCGATGAATGCTAGTCTATTCCTCAACTTTTAAATAAAATCACTTAAGGGAGATATGGAATATTCCATATCTCCCATTATTTGAAACTAAAATAAATGAAAAATCAGGTTCAATTAATTGCATACGCAGATCGATTTGGAGGAAAGGGATTTGCTGAGATTCATGACTTTTTAGAGTCGAAGCTATCTGGAGTTTTTGGAGGTCTCCATATTCTTCCATTTTACTACCCCATAGACGGAGCGGATGCAGGATATGACCCCATAGATCATACGAGTACAGACAGTAAAATAGGCGAATGGTCAGATGTGAAAAAGCTCTCCGAGACATTAGAAATCACAGCCGACTTGATTGTAAACCATATTTCTGGAGAATCTGCGGAGTTCAATGATGTTCTCAAAAATGGATCTCAATCAGCATATTTTGATCTGTTCATTACGCGCGAAAAGATTTTTGGACAGCAGTCATCTCTTGAAAATATTGATAAAATATACCGCCCTAGACCTACCTCTCCATTTACAGAAATCAAACTCTCAACAGGAGAAGTTTTTAACTTCTGGACCACTTTCACTAGCAATCAACTGGATATTGACGTGCAACATGAAAAAGGCCAAAAATATTTAGATAACATTCTGAATATCTTCAGTGACAGTGGGATCAAAATGATCCGCTTGGATGCTGCTGGATATGCTATCAAAAAAGCAGGTACCTCTTGCTTCATGTTACCCGAGACTTATGCATTCATAGAGGATATTACGCAGAAAGCTCACGAGAAAGGCATAGAGGTACTCGTAGAAATCCATGGTCACCACAGCTTACAAGTCGAATTGGCCAAGCGCGTGGATTATGTCTATGATTTTGCATTGCCTCCTCTAGTGCTTCACACGCTACATAGTCAGTCATCAGAAGCTCTAAAAAAATGGCTTTCCAATAGCCCTAGAAACGTTGTGACTGTGCTGGACACCCATGACGGTATAGGCATAGTAGATGTAGCCAAAGAAGGTGACAAAAAAGGGCTACTTGACGAGAATTCTATTGATCAACTAGTTGAGAATATTCATATCTATTCCAATGGCACCAGCCGAAAGGCTACAGGTGCTGCAGCCTCCAATCTGGACTTATATCAAGTCAACTGTACCTATTATGAGGCTTTGGGAAAGGACGATGAGCTATACTATCTATCCAGAGCTATCCAGTTTTTCTCTCCTGGTATTCCCCAAGTTTACTATGCTGGATTTCTTGCCAAAGAAAACGACATGGCTTTGCTCGAAAAAACTAAGGTGGGGCGAGACATCAACAGACCATACATGTCCTTTGATGAAATAGCAGAACACCTAAAAAGACCTATTGTGGTAAAATTGGTGGAGCTGATGAAGTTTAGGAATGTGCACCCTTCGTTTAGTGGTGATTTCAATCTCATAGAAAGCACTGACAATAAACTTTCCATTAAATGGACTCACAACGAATTCTGGTCTCACTTAATGATAGATTTGGTAAACAAGCAAGTGGAAATCAACTTTGGCGATGGTACAAATACTTCAAAATTAATCTAACATGGGACTTTCGGCTATTAAAAAACCTAAGATGTCCTTTGGGGCAATTTGGAATATGAATTTTGGATTCTTCGGCATCCAGTTCAGCTTTGGTTTGCAGCAAAGTAACATGAGTGCGATCTACAGCTACCTAGGTGCAGATGCCGAAAACTTAGCTATTCTTTGGCTCGCCGGACCTATCACCGGACTCATCGTACAGCCAATTATTGGAGCGATAAGTGACGGTACTTGGTCACCAAAGTTTGGTCGCAGAAAACCATTTTTCCTGATCGGTGCTATTCTCGCAAGCGCGGCTTTGGTGCTCATGCCTTTTTCTACGACTATCTGGATGGCTGCAAGTCTGCTATGGATCTTAGATGCTGCGAATAATATCGCCATGGAACCCTACAGAGCTTTCATCTCAGATAAGCTTCCTTCAGAGCAACATTCTTTGGGATTTTTAATGCAAAGCTTCTTTACTGGTCTTGGTACCACCATGGCCAACTTCATGCCGGCCATTTTGGTCTCTTTAGGAATACTAGCACTATCTGACAAAATGGGTAACGGCATTCCCGTTTTTACCTATTGGGCTTTCGGTATTGGTGCGGTGGCTTCTATAGGCACAGTGCTCTTTTCAGTGCTCACCACTAGCGAATATCCCCCTACTCCTGAGGAGCTAGCGCACATGGCACAAAAGAAAGCAGAAGGTAATCTGATCAAGAATACGCTCAAAGAAATAGCCGATGCAATGAAAGAAATGCCCACCACCATGAAGCAACTCATACCTGTGCAGTTTTTTACATGGTTTGGCATGTTTTGCTATTGGCAATACATCACATTGGCCTTGTCCCAATCACTCTACGGAACCATCGACCATACCACTGATGAGTTCTCCGCCGCTCAAGTCCTGACGGGAGAGATCAATGGTACCTACAACATCATTTGCTTCATGATAGCCTTTCTTTTGGTGCCGCTTGCGCGAAAGCTTGGCGCAAAAAATGTCCACTTTCTTGCATTGGCTTTGGGTGGAACTGGCCTCTTGTGCATACCCTTTCTCAACGACACGGATATTATGTTCCGCATCATCAACCCATTCACCTTCAATAGTATTGGTATCACCCCGATATACCTACTTTCTTTCGGCCTGGGTCTTACATGGGCTTCTGCTATGGCTATGCCTTATAAACTTTTGGTAGGTGCTATCCCAAAGGAAAAAACAGGCGTATATATGGGGATTTTCAACATGTTCATTGTGATCCCGATGGCCATTCAAATCTTCATGATGCAATTTTTCCTCTATGGTCTCTTGGGTGCAAATCCCGTCAATGTCATCTTACTAGCAGGAATCTCCTTAGTATTAGGAGGGATTTTTTCCTTGTTTATCAAAGAGCAAAAAGGAGCATCAACTGACCAAGTAATAGTCGAAGTTTAAGATCCGCTAGCAATGAAGACATTAGTATTCGGAGAGATTTTATGGGACATTATAGATGGCGTTCCGCATCTTGGTGGCGCTCCTCTCAACTTTGCTGCGCATTCGCAGCGATTTGGCAGTAGGGCAGCGATCATATCATGTCTTGGCAATGATGCACTTGGCCAAAAAGCACTCAACTTGGTCCATCAATTAGACATAGACATTTCTTATATCCAACAGACCGAACATCCAACGGGTACCGTCCCTGTGAAAATCATCAATGGTCAACCAAGCTATGACATCACCAAAGAGGTAGCATTCGACTACATAGACAAACAATTGCTACCCTCCTTTGCGCCCTCCGAATTTGACTTGTTCTATTTCGGATCACTTATCCAAAGAAATAAGACCTCTCGCGAGGCATTACACCACGTACTCGAAACCAACACATTCCGCCATATATTCTATGACGTCAATCTCAGAAAAGACGCATACACCATGGATATCATCCTGTATGCGCTGAATCAATGCACCATACTCAAGGTAAATGATGAAGAGGTAGAAGTGTTGAGTGAGATGCTATTTGACAGTAATCTTACTGTCAAAAAATTCTGTGAGCACATCAGTGCTCAAAATCCAAGCATAGCAGTAATCGTGGTAACCATGGGAAAATCTGGCAGTGCTATTTATACAAATAGCAAGCTGCACCAAGTAGCAACCACCCCTATAAAAGTAGTAGACACGGTGGGTGCAGGTGACGCCTTTAGCGCAGCCTTCGCGTCCATATACCTTCAGACCTCTGATCCTATCAAAGCCGCTACTATCGCCAATAAAATCGGTGGATACGTAGCTTCATGTGACGGGCCAATCCCAGTCTACTCAGAAGAGATTCGCCAGCTTATACAGTCGGGGATATAGAGATACACCCACTTGAAAAGATCTCCTCCCCATGGTCTGTGGCACACAGACCAACAAACCGAGTAAAAAGGTCTGTGAGACACAGACCTTGGAGTTAGATACCGTGCCTACCTCTACTATGGAAGCAAAATATTTTTGCTTTTGTAGAACAGTGCCCCATATGACAAGCACATATGCTGCACTATAAAATTCGATCTATAACCCGGCCTTGCGTCGGGTTTTTTTATACCTGATAGATCAATCCGTGTAATGTGCACTTGCAGCGTCTACCTTTAATTAGAAGATTCCTCCCACCTTCCTGAAACCCAATAAGCTCAATCATCAGCGCTCAGGCCTCTCAGTAGGTCCTATGCCCACTCACACCAAAGAACCACTCTCTGAGTTGGCTCATCGAAAATAATCATCGACTCAAAGGTATTTTCATTAGTATTGAAGCGCCAAATCCATAATGAGTCAATGAGAAAGAGTGAACGTAAACTTTTAAACCCCACCAATGAGCGCTCCTTTTTTCTATTTCTAAGCATCGCTGGGTTGCTCATAACATCTTCATTAGGTACTTTCTACTATTTCCTTAAGCTTCCAGAGCTAGTATATGATTGTGCCATCACCTTTACATTTTTCACAATCACATTATCACTTTACAGACTGAATGTATCGCTGATACTACTGTTTCGAATAAACATTTCTATTGCCTATATCGCTTTTTATTACCAAGTCTTGGTCACAGGTGGGATCACTTCCCCTTCCATCACAATTTTCGTTATTTTCCCATTATTTGGCTTCTTTTATCACCCAAAAATTGATCGATTAATCTGGACAATCCTAGCCTTTATTGGAATTCTCTCAATGTGGTTTGATAGCAAGCTCGGGTATGCTTCCAATATCATCCAGATAGAACACCGATCAATAAATAGTCTGGTCGTATCCCTTTATGAGCTAACCATCGTTGGTTTTTTCACCTTTCTATTTTGGATGAGCATCAAGAGAAAAAACGAAAAACTCCTGCGCTCTATGCAAGAGCTTGAGCTAGCTACAGATCAGATGATTCAATCCGAAAAGATGGCATCACTAGGTATACTCTCCGCAGGAGTGGCACACGAAATCAACAATCCCCTAAATTTCATAAAGGGTGGAATATTCCAAATTGAGGAACAAATCAAAAAACTAGATTTAGAGTCGATTGATGAAACTAAAAAATCCCTAGATCTAATCAATAAAGGTGTAGACCGAGTGGTCACTATAGTTCGTAGCCTCAACCACTTTTCTCGAAATAATAAGACTGAAATAAGCTACTGTAACATTCACAATATTCTAGACAATTGTTTGGTTATACTCCGACATCTACAAAGCCCAGATGTCCAAATCCTGAAAGAGTACGATTCTTCAACGCCTGCGATAGAAGCCAATGAGGGTAAACTACATCAGATCTTTCTTAATTTTCTAACCAATGCTATTCAAGCTATTGAAAGAGCGGGTTTAATTACCATCACTACCAAACACAATAAAAAAGGGAATATTATTATCTCTATAAAAGATACTGGAAGTGGCATTTCTCCAGAAAATATCGAGAAAGTAACAGACCCATTCTTCACCACCAAAAATCCCGGAGAGGGCACTGGGCTTGGACTTTACATTTGCTACAACTTAATAAATGAACAAAAGGGGAAAATGAAAATCAAAAGTCAACTCGGAAAAGGCACTGAGATTAAAGTCACGTTTCCTATTTCTAGTGCCAAAATGCAGAAATAATCAAATTATCTAGCTTCCTTAAGCCTCAGAGCACTTTTAAGCAACACTAAGGACAATTTGGCTGTTCACTTCCAAAGATCTAAACTGCATCTACCACAACATAAAGAAAGCCCCACTGTTGCAAGTTTCCATTGATTCGACCTATCTTAATTAAAAAACTAAAAAAGATATGATACTAGGAGTCTCTGGATGGTTAGGAAAAAAGATTGGCATGAAGGAAAAAGTTGTCCGAATTGCCTTTGTAATTGGCTTTTTATTTTTTGGTGTTGGCTTGGTTTTGTACCTCGTCTTGTGGCTGGTAAAGTTGCTAACAAAGTAAAAATGAGATGGGTGTTCTTAACTATTTAAGGACACCCTTTTTATTTGAAACTTCCATAGCTCCTTGGCGTAAACCCTGAAATGGGAATTTTACTCTGGTTCATTCTACTCGTCTTCTGTTGGCCTGTGGCCATTATTTTACTTATCCTCTATCCCATTATCTGGATTTTAAGCATCCCTTTCCGTGTTTTGGGATTGGCGATGGATGGATTTTTTCAGTTTATCAAAGCTATTTTTCTTCTTCCCGCAAGAGTACTTAGAGGTTAACAAATGCTTTTGCGCACTGATTTGCGTAGATATTTGAATTGCGTCAAAAATTGTTGTTACTTCAGCAAAACTCGCCTCAATGCCCAGCCAATTACAGATCGAAAAACTCACTCATCTTTTCCATATTATCGACTTTGATCATAATGGAAAGATCGAGCAAGCAGATTTTGAAGGGATTATCTCGAATATTGATATTTTCACAGGCATTCTAAACCGGAAGACAGATCAGGTTCAACTGAAAGCTGATGGACAGATCATTTGGAATGAAATCGTGGAGCACTTCGCAAATAAAGCACTCCAATTCATTAGCCTAGAACAATGGATTAGCTTTATTGGTAAACACTTTTTTGAACCTAGTACAGAAGTAGCGCAAAGAAATATAAAGACTCTAGTAGATAGAATTCACAAAGTATTCGATAAGGACGGGGACATCCGCATCTCTCACCTTGAGTTTATGAGCATTTTTGTCTCTTGCCGTGTGGAAGTGCGCTTTGCAGACCAGAGCTTCCGCGCAATAGACTTAGATAACGATGGCCAAATTAGCCTAGATGAATTACTGATTGCCACCAAAGAATTCTTCCTAAGTGAAGCTGCCGATAGCCCAGGAAATTATCTTTTTGGTCGACTGGGTTCAACACACGTTAGCACCCGTGGATAAATTAGGAATGCACTGATTCGCTAACATCTGCTATACTATTCCAAGATGCTAAATAGTAAATAGGTCATCATCAGATGAAATATCTATCTAACCCAAATGTCTAAGCGACTTTCTTACGCTTTGTGATTATTCACCACTTTCATCTTCAGATTCATTCTCTGATTGGCCTTGACGTTTTTTACCGACAAGGAACATGACGAATGTACCAAGAGAGAGGAGCACTAAAAGAGAAATAATTACTTTTTTCATACTGTAAAATGACAAGTGTTAATAGATTGATATAAAACTGAATATTTCGGATTTATGCCGCCTTTTTTGGCTGTTTTGGATTGCTTGTTTTCGCATTTTTCAACTTTTCTATCCAGCGCAAGCCCAGCATTCTATGAAAGCCCGCTTCCATTGGACTATCTACTGAAAAATCGTAAATGCAAATACTCTCATGCATCTCAAGTGAACCTGGACGTTTGTCGAAAACAATCTCAATTATATCGTTGCCTTGTACAATCCTGAAGTCTCGGACTTTGGTTAAGTCCACGAACTTTCTCATTTCCTTGAGTGGGTCTAAGTTTAAATAAACCATCACCATCTTCGAATAATCAACTCCGATGGCTTTATCCTGCCATATTTCAAAATCCTTGAATTTCAAGTCAGCATTGGCCTCAATCCCTTTTAGCGCCTTTAGCACTTTTCCTTTCCGTTCTTTAATCTTGCGATTGATATAAAAGAGTGGCCAAAAGATTAAAGCCAAGTACAAAATTCCGGTGATGAGGGAGAATTGGTCAACTTCCATAAGAATTATCAAAAAGTCCTAAATACTGAAGTTGAGACGAAGGAGAAGGAATAAGTAACCTTAAAAATGAAGATTTATTTTGCGCGAAATGATATGTCTTTTGAAGCGATCAAAGTTTGATCTCTTTCAAGATGTTGCCTTCTCGATTTATCTCTATCATAAACCTATTGAGAGACGCATCACGATAGATAATCTCATATATTTCGAACTCTCCAGTATTGATCATGATACTGCTCATAATCTCACCTTTTCTCGAAACTATTGATTTGATTGACGAAGGGATTTCTTCAGGAAGTATCCTTATTCTAAAATCTATGAGTACTCCATCATTTGAGATATTGGCTAACTTCTCTAGGCTTCCTGAATAAAAGGCTACTTCATATTTCTTCTCATTTTGGTTCCATTCGATGTTTGTCGCATCTGGGAAATGTGATAGCAACGTATTTGTGCAGAATTCTGGGACAGCTACTTGCTTATCTCTTTTTAATTTATCTAAAAGTTTTTTGAATTGATTCATGGACATTTTGACGAAGAAAATCCTAAAAGTAACTTCTTAGTTGTGGAGATAGAGTTGATTATAAATTGAAAGCACACGAGTTCTTGCTCGTTTCAACCTCATTTTAGTGGCTGTCTCAGTGATTCTCAAAGTTTCACTTATCTGTCTCAATGACAAGTCATCTATATATTTCATAAACAATATTGCTTTCTCTTCTGGGTGGATCATATTTAGAATAGGCTCCAGGTTTTCATAATTGATATGTGAGACCACCTCCTCTTCATCAGGTATTTCCAAAATTTCCTGCTCTTCATCCCATTTAGGATAATGCATTTGCTTTTTCTTTCTCAAATAATCGATGCAGTGATTATAAGTAATTGAATAGAGCCAAGTAGAAAAGCTTGATTGACCTTTGAATGAACCCAGTCGCTCATATACTTTGGAGAATACATCTTCGGCAAACTCCTCGGCGAGCGTCCTATTTTGGAGCATGGTATTGCATTTCTCTGTCACTCTTTCCTTATAGCGATGGTACAAGACCTCATAATGCTTAGGAGATTCGCCTTCTCTCAACCATTGAATAACCTCCTCATCACTGGGAACAGAATTACGATGCTCAGACACGATGCAAGTATAAAGACATCTGCGAAAAATCATGAATTTGTTCGGTCCAGAAAATATTTTCTATTGGTCCGTTACTTTTTTCAACCTCACCGTCTCAACACTGATTCGACCATTAAGATCCTCTAATCAACCAGAGCCTAACAATGTTTTTGAATTGATAAAAATGAAAAAAAATAGATTCTCTATATACGCTGCTGTACTAGGTATTGTAGCGTTGAGCGCTTGCGCCGAAATTCCTCAAGAGCAAATTGATGCAGCTGCTAACGCTGTAGCTGACACTCAGGCTAATGAAGCTGAGTTATACGCTAAAGCTGATTTTGTAGCTCTTCAAGATTCTTTGAAATCTGCACAAGAACTAGTTGCTCAAGAAAACTCAAAATTCTTGTTCAAAAACTTCGACGGTTCTAAAGCTAAACTTCAAAGCGTAGTAGAACTTGCTGCTACTGTGACTGAAAAAGCAAAGTCTAACAAAGACTCTTTGATCGCAACTATTGGCAGTATCAAAACTGAAGTAAGTGATCTAATCGCTGCAAACAATGAATTGATAGCCGCTGCTCCTAAAGGAAAAGAAGGCAACTCTGCTTTGTTGGCAATCAAAGGTGAGCTTGACGGTGTGACTATGGTAATATCACAGTCTGACAGTTTGCTTGCAATCAATGATGTGTTTGCATCTTTGGACAAAGCAAAAGCTGCTAAAGACAAAGCAACTTCACTTAATGTGGAATTGAGCGAAGTGATCGCCAAATTCCAAGGTGCGAAAAGAAAATAATAATTAGCAATTCGAAAGGTCCTACTACAGAGTAATGTTGACTTAGTAGTAGGACCTTTTTCATTAAAACATTACCCAATCAGAAATCCAAACAGCAATCAGAAAGCTCCTTTTTATACTTCTTTTACTTGTAGCGTTCGTAATGTTCTGCGCCTACTATTTGCATGGGATCTCATCTTCCGCACCAAGTGAGTCTTTAGCTAACGCTAGAAAAAATTTAACAAAAGCACTTAAGCATGAGGCCAATTTTTATGCCGAGAAGGAATACATAAAAGCATCTGAATATTACGACTCTGCCTTGACAGAATGGCAAACTCAAAACACTGTTTTCCCTATCATCAGAGATTACAATTCTGCGCAATCCTATGCCCTAAGTTCCTCCTACTGGGCGGAGGAGGCCTACATTAAATCTATAGCAAAATCTCAAAAATTATCTGACCTTATCGATTCCAAAATAAAGGAAGTAGAAGGTAAAATTGAACGCTATCGTCAAACATATGGCAACCTGCCGATTTCCAAAGGAGCATCAAAAACTTATAGTAGCTCAGAGCTTTTATTCACTGAGGCAAAGCTTACCAGCCCATCAACAGATTTACATACAGCAATGGTCAAATTACTAGCCTCAGAGGAATTGATAGATAGCATAGCTCAGTCTAGTCACCAGATATTAAAAAACTACTTTGAATCATATGATTCATGGAAAAAAATGTTCCTTGAAGCTAAAGCTGCTTCGGAGAAAAACAAGACTTTATTGATCGTTATCGATAAGTTCCAGCATGAGTGTCAGGTTTATCAAAACGGTCAAATCAAGACAAAATTCAATATCGAGCTCGGTTCAAATTGGATTGGTGATAAAATGTATGCTGGAGATAAATCCACTCCTGAGGGAGTATATAAAGTATTATCAAAAAAGAAAAATGCCAATACGATCTATCATAAAGCTTTACTCATAGACTATCCGAATACCCAGGATAAGTTGAGATTTGAGCAAAACAATTTGGCAGGAAAAATACCGAAAGGAAAAGCCATAGGTGGACTAATAGAACTCCACGGTCATGGTACTAAAGGTGCTGACTGGACCGACGGTTGTGTGGCGCTTGCCAATGAAGAGATGGATAAGCTTTTCGAATGGACAATTGTTGGCACACCAGTAATCATTGTTGGGTCTTTAAAATCTCTCACTGAGGTTATTCAATGAATAAGATTCTCCAACATAAAGCGATTATCATTCAAGTAGCAGTCCTACTTGTATTGACGCTCGTTGTTTGCTTTGCACAACAATTGACTTTCATAAGTCTATCAACAAGTCTTGACACTGAAAAATCTGAGCTCGCTCAGCTTAAATCTTCTGAATTGATCTCTAGTCTTGCTTTAGTGGATAAAGCTTTGGCTGCTAAAGCTCCAAAAAATGGGTATTTAGTTGTGAATAGCGCTAAAAATGAGTTTTCACTTTACAAAAACGGTGAACTGATCAAGCGTGATAGATGCTCCACTGGAAGCTATGTAAAGCTTAAAAAAGGAGATCAACAACACTGGATATTTAAAACTCCAAAAGGCGAATTCCGCATTCGAAACAAAACAGTCAATCCTGTATGGAAAAAACCAGACTGGGCATTCGTAGAAGCAGGATTGCCGGTACCGAGCGCCAACCATCCATCAAGATTTGAATATAATGTGTTAGGAGATTATTCACTCGCCATAGGTGATGGATACCTTATTCATGGCACCTTGTACCAGCGCTTTCTTGGACTCCCTGTGACCCATGGATGTATTAGACTAAATGATGAAAACCTCGAACTGGTCTACAAGTTTTTACCGATAGGCGCTAAAGTTTACATATTCTAATACACGACAGATGATACCTCCAAAACTTCGTTATGGTTTATTTGTACTAATAATTGCTATTCTATTCTATTCAGGATTGATCAGCGTATTATCAACCAATCGTGCTTATCAAAAACTCATTTCCAGCAGCACTACAGAACCTGTTCTTGAGGAGAATAATCCCGTCAGCAAAGGTCTTGACTCTCTTGTGAGGCTACTTGCTTTCAGAGAAGCTCAATTCGAACTCTCCACCAATGATTCTATTCAATTGATCTTAGACATTGCGGGAGGTTCGGCTAATCTCAGCATACATAATGTGAATGTGTTGCAGTCGGAAATCAAAGTAGCTAAGGAAGAGCCTCTTCTAGAGACATTGAGTAGCGATCAGTATTATTCTCTTTTTTCTAAACCAATCAAAATTGTATCGATTTTTGCTACGGTGATGAAAGAGCCAATTGTAGAAATAGAAGCACCAAAAAATGCAACAGAAGCAGCTGCTATGGTTACCATGCCAGACACATTGTATCAACCGCCATCATTCTTGAGAATCGATTTGGAAAATGGTATAACCATATACCTTCATCAATCTGAAATGAACACAGAAAATGACGAATTGGTAAAAAACCAATTCGTCAAAGACTTTCATAGAAATAGGACAAAAGAATTTCTCAGGTGCCTACTTACATTTGATACCTATGAATATCGCCCTGCTATAACAATAGAGCTGCCAAGATCAGATATCAGTGCTATCTACCGTGCCCTGCCTAATCAAGGTTTGGTAGTTTTAAGGCCTTGAAAAACCTTAAACCAATCCGTTTACCTTCATCCAGCCGCCACCGTTCACACAGTCTACACCTTCTTTTTTGAGTATGCTCGTAGCTTGTCCACTACGCATTCCAGATGCACAGCAAAGCACTATTTTCTTATTAAGTTTCTTGATGTCTTGGATGTGACTGCCAATAGTCTGAAGCGGATAATTTTTTGCTCCATTCACATGGCCACCTTGGAATTCACCAGGTGTACGCACATCTATTACCATTGCACCTTCTTTGAGGTATTCCGAAACTGTATCGTTACCTCCGCCAAATAAATTTCCTAATATTCCCATTTGCTTGTTTTTGATACAAAAGTAGATGCATCAATTATCAAAGGGTGTTACTTAGGTTACATAGTCGAGAAAACGTGACTTACAGCAGTGCGGCGGCTTCTTTATCCATGAACCAGTGTAGTTCGCCTTCAGTTGGGAAAATATGTGCCGCAGGGTAGCTATAAAAATCGCCGAGTTTCTTCTGGATATCCTTGATCTTCTGCTTCTTCCCTGCTCCTGTTACTAAGAAGATTACCTCTTTGGCAGAGTTAATAACATGCCCTGTGAAAGTCACTCGCTTCTGCCCTGATGTAGGGTGTGTTGCTACTCCACAAAGATGCTCGGACGACATTAGAGCCATCTGATTTGGAAAAATAGATGCTGTATGTCCATCCTCTCCCATTCCTAAGATGATCATGTCAAATACAGGCAAACCCTTGTGCGTAGGCACATACTCCATCAATTCATTTGCATAGCGAGCAGCCTCCTTTTCTGGATTACTCTCACCATGCACACGATGTATGTTTTCAGATGGAATACTAATGTTATTGAGTAATAGGCTTTCTACCATTTTGAAATTACTTTCATTATCTGTGGGTGGAACACAACGTTCATCACCCCAGTAAAAATGAATACGCTTCCACAAACTAGAATCCGAGTACTCTTTTGATAAATAATCGAAGAGTAATTTGGGAGTAGAGCCACCAGAAAGTGCACAATGAAAAAAATCAGACAATGACGCTCGCTTCATTAAATAATCACCAAAGGCCTCTGCTGTCTTCTTTGGAGTGTCAAAAATTCTGTTACTCATATATTAAAGTTGATTGAATTCGTTTTTAAATAAGCTTAAAGTTCGCAGAAAATGCCATCATCCGAAAGATTCTTACATGGATAGCGCCATTGCATATTGGCTCCTTCTATCAGGTCGTCTACATTTTCTGGACCCCAGCTTCCCGCTGGATAACCATAGATTGGCAAAGTAGGATCTTCCTTCCATGCTTTCAATATTGGGTCTATGAATTCCCATGCCGCCTCGACACTGTCACCACGTGCATACAAAGTGGCATCACCTTGCATACAATCCAGTAAAAGTCTTTCATACGCATCTGGCACATAAGCTTCTGTCAAATCAGAATACTGAAAGTCCATATTTACATTATTCACCTTGAATCCCGCTCCTGGTACTTTCATACCAAACTTGATGAGGATCCCTTCATCTGGCTGAATCCGTATCACAAGCATATTCTGAGTATTGACCCCTGTTTCATTGATGAAGAGATGATGATGGTTTGGCTTGAAATGTATAACCACCTCCGACACACGCGTAGGTAGTTTTTTACCTGACCTTATGTAAAAAGGAACACCTGCCCATCTCCAGTTATCAATGAAGAATTTCAATGCAACAAAAGTTTCGGTACGAGATTCAGGATTTACATCCTGTTCTTCTCGGTATCCTGCCACCGGTTTCCCTTTGATTTTGCTCGCGAGATACTGTCCACGAATCACATCATGTCTGATTTCGTCATCCGTCAAGGGTCGTAGAGATTGAAATACTTTGAGCTTTTCATTCCTGATACTTTCAGCATCTGCTTTTACAGGTGGCTCCATCGCCACAAGTCCAATCAGCTGTAGTAAATGATTTTGTACCATGTCGCGCATCGCTCCCGATCCTTCATAGTAGCCACCACGCTTTTCAACACCTACTGATTCTGCGGAGGTGATCTCTACACGATGGATATAGTTACGATTCCATAGGGGTTCAAATATGCTGTTTGAAAAACGTGTAACTAATAAGTTTTGAACAGTCTCCTTCCCTAAATAATGATCGATACGGTAAATCTGGTGCTCCTTATAATCTTCCAATAAACTTTTATTAAGTTCTAAAGCTGATTCTAGATCATAACCAAAGGGCTTTTCGATAATGACACGCGTCCAACCATTCTTTTCTTGATTGAGACCAACACTCGCTAGATGCCGAGGAATAACTGGATACAAACTAGGTGGCACACTTAGGTAAAAAATCGCATTACAATTCGTGTGATAATCAGCATCTATTGAATAAAGTCGATCTGCCAAAGATTGATAGTCCGCTTCACTTTTGGTATCCATAGAGTGGTAGTGGATCAGCTTTGCAAAGCCTTTTAAATTTTCCTCACCGCCCTTCGCTTTCAAGTGCTCATTTTCGAATACCACCTTTTCACGGAAGTTGTCGTCATTGTACTCAGATCTTCCAACCCCTACTATCGCATACTTTTCAGGAAGGTAATTTTTCTGATAAAGATTGTAAATGGCAGGTATCAACTTCCTCGCAGTGAGATCGCCTGATGCACCAAAAATTACCAGAATCTGATTATCATTTTTTATCATTTCTTAGAATATCAACAAGGAAACATTAATTTCACTTTATGTAAATCACATACCTCACGAAGCAGGTAGATCGTCAATCATCTTACTTCCGTGAAACATTTTCAATCTTAAAATTAAAGCATAATGGCGGATCAACACGATTTTGGACTGGTAGGTTTAGGAGTAATGGGAAGAAATTTTATTTTGAACGTTGCTGATCATGGATTTTCGTCCATGGGATTGGATACAGACCAAGAAAAAGTGGATGCCTTGAAGACGGAAGGTGCCAAAGTGGTAGTGGATGGAACGACTGATGCGGCGACTTTTGTAAAGGCCCTCAGTTCCCCTCGCAAGATCATGCTTCTAGTGCCTGCTGGTAAACCTGTAGATTCAGTTATTGCAACTTTGCTACCTCATCTTTCCAAAGGTGATATTATAATAGATGGAGGAAACTCATTCTTTGAGGATACAGAGCGCAGAATTAATTATCTCGAGGAGAAAGGAATTCACTTTTTCGGCGCTGGTGTCTCTGGAGGCGCCAAAGGAGCAAGATTTGGTCCAAGTATTATGCCTGGTGGTAATCGCGAGGCTTATGAGCACGTTCGCCCGATCTTCGAAGCAGCTTCCGCTAAAGTGGGCAATGACCCGTGCGTAGCATATATGGGACGAGGTTCCGCAGGCAACTATGTAAAAATGGTTCACAATGGCATAGAATACGCATTAATGCAGTTAATCTCGGAGATCTACGACATTGCCAAAAAAGGCATCGATTATTCAAATCCAAAATTGGCTACCCTATTTACAGAATGGAACAAAAGGGAGTTACAATCATTCCTCATAGAAATCACAGCAGAAATCTTCAAAAAGAAAGATGACCTAACTGGAAATGATTTGGTAGACATGATCTTGGATAAAGCCAAATCAAAAGGTACTGGTAAATGGACTAGTCAAAACGCCATGGATCTGGGAATACCTATTCCATCAATCGATTCGGCAGTCACTATGCGGGCAATTTCTGCTTACAAAGACTTAAGAGTAGAGGCTGACAAGCAGTATCATACTCCATCTAGAGTATTTGACAAGCCTGATGCACACACTTTGGAGCACGCCTTGATCTTTGCCTTTATAGTTACTTATGCTCAAGGCATGTCACAATTAGCTGCAGCTTCTAAAGAATACAATTACGGCCTTAATCTAGAGACAACTGCCAAAATCTGGAGAGGTGGCTGTATCATCCGTGCTGGACTATTGGAGGATATCAGAAAAGCATTCGATAAAAATCCTGAGCTGGAAAATATTATGCTTGATAGCAACTTCATACAGAAACTGAAAACTGTGGAAGGAGATGCAAGAATTGTAGTGAGTTTCGCAGTTACCAGCGGTATTCCTGTTCCTGCCTTGTCTTCTGCATTGAGTTATTTTGATGCATTCAGATCTAGCAGTTTACCACTCAACTTGATCCAAGCACAACGCGATCATTTCGGATCACATACCTATGAGCGTACAGATCGTGATGGCATTTTCCATACAGAATGGTAAAATCTGACAAGCATGCTGATCTTTAAACGAATCCTTGCATTTTCAATCGATTATATCATACTTGGATTGTATGCGGCTCTTACTTTTTATGTTAGCACATCGCTAGGATTAGATAAAATAGACCTTGGGCCTGTGCAAGCTCAAGGTCTTGGTTTTTTAACGCTTACACTTCCAGTTTTTTGCTATTTCTATTTTTTGGAAAAGTCTAAATATTCAGGCACTATTGGTAAATGCCTCTTTAGGTTGGAAGTAGTCGATAATGATAATTCCAATGGGATTTTCTATAGGACACTACTTAAAATAATTCCTTGGGAAATAGGTCATGCAGGTGTGCACTGGGCATATTATTACAAGCGAATCGATGTAGATTTCAATTCTCAAATCTGGATTTGGTCTCTATGGATTTTACCCCAAGTCTTGGTGCTGATTTATTTTGTTCGTCTCCTTATTACCAAAGGTCATCGGGCACTTTACGATGATATTGCTCAAACTTCTGTTCGGTTTTCAAAATGAGCACCATAGCCTCCACACCCAGACCTCCCTATTATGCCGTCATCTTTAGCAATGAGCTATCTAACAAGACAGAAGGCTATGAAGAAATGGCGGAAAAAATGGTAAACCTGGCTGAAAAACAACCCGGTTTCTTGGGAATGGAATCAGTGCGAGATGGATTAGGGATTACTATCTCCTATTGGAAAAATTTGGAATCAATCAAGAAATGGAAAGCACATACTGACCATTTGGCTGCACAAAGAAAAGGAAGAGAAGACTGGTACACCGCTTACAAAACCCGAATTGCATTTGTAGATCGTGATTATGGAATGAATGCCTAACAAAAGTTTAATTCTTTTATAATCAAAATCAACTTTGAACAAGCGATATGTTTTCGTAACTTCCTTGGATGAATAGGAATGTAGTTTTAGGAATTATAGCATTCGTATGCTGGTCCGCCTTCAGCACTTGGTATTACGTCACTCAAATCAAAGATTTTGAAGATCAAACCATGACAGTGGCTGTTTCAAAACCAATGGAAGCGGAGCCTGTAGAATCTAAAGCACTAAAAGATACTTTGGTGTCTGAGACGGAAGTCGTGCCAGTAATTCCATTCGAAGTAAATCGCACTGTAAATTTCGAAAAAGACTCTCAAGTATTAATCAACCCAGCATCGTTTTCCAGCTTTATGGATAGCATCCAAATTACTATCGGTGAACAGAATGCTAACATTCAATTGACAGGCTATACTTGTGATCTTGGTACCGAAAAATATAACCTCGTCCTTGGGCAACAACGGGCAGATAAGATTAAAAAATCACTCGAATCAAAGTTCCCTACCGCAAAGATTTCCACAGAAAGCAAAGGTGAAAGTGAGCCTTTGAAACCAAATACAAGCGAAGCAAATCGCGAAGCAAATAGAAGAGTAAACATCACCATAACAACTAACAAATGACATCAGCGATATTTGAAATATTAGGCCTTCTTACAGTTAGTTGCCTTATCGGAATATTCTTCACCTACAGATACTGGAAGGCTAAAATGGCAGCTTTGGTAACAGAAAAGGCAAACTTGGAGTCTGAAAACATGAGTCTGAAGAAAGAAAAAGATGACTTGAAAAAATCTAATACTCAACTTTCTCAAGAGAAATCTAAAGCAGATGAAGCTAAAGCTTCTTTGGAGGAAAAAATAGCTAAGCTGAACAAAGAAAAAGCTAGTCTGGAAGCTGAGAAAAGCAAATTGGAATCAGATCTCAAAAAAGCAAAGTCAACTCCAGCACCCGCAGCTAAATCAGAAGATCCGAAAGAAATAAAAGCATTAAAGGATAAGATAGAACTGATGGAGCAGGCGCTTGGGGAAAAAGAACGTGAGCTAGAAGCGGTAAGTCTTGAACTTGATGTAAAAAAGGTTTCTTATTACAAACAAATAGACGGTAAGAGATACAAAGCCAAAACCATCATAATGGCTGACAAGGCAGTGGAAGGTAAAGGAGATGGAAGAATCAGCATGGAAGATGCAAAAATGATTTTTGATACAATTTCAGATGGTCATGCTTATACCCAAGTAGAAAAAGACACGATGCATTATCTGAGAGAAAACTACAACTGGACTGAAAGTGCCGACGAACTCTTCAGAACCAAAGTACGAAGCTGGGCTGCCAAAGGCCACGAACTTGATAGTTGATGAGAAGTATTGATCAGCACACAACTAGCCAGTATGAGTTAAGCTTGTTTGGTTCTTATAATTAGCACAATCCTTTAGCATTCTAGTTTCATTAGGATTGAGTCATGCAAGGCTTGCCTTTGCAAGCAAGGGATTCCTTTTTTAATTACTTTTACATTTTCAAAAAATCACATCATATCTCAGATGCGCAACACCCCATTATTTCATTTTTTGCTATTCATTTTTATCCCATTCGCTGGAATAAGCCAAATTTTAGAGCCAAAAGCCAGTACGGTCTATGATGATAGCAACTTGGGAAGGATGGATATTACCATCAACAGCGCAGACTTGGATTTCATTCTTGATCCCGAAAATGAAAACAGCGATGAGGAGTTTTCTGCGACATTTAAATATCAATCTACGGAGCGCAATGATCTTGAAGAAAATATTGGTTTTCGCCTTAGAGGAAACACGTCTCGTGCTTCCCAAAAGAAATCGTTCAAAGTTTCTTTCAATTCATTTGAAAAAGGACGTGACCTAAACGGATTCGAAAAGTTAAATCTCAATGGAGAGCACAACGATCCCACCATGATCAGATCAAAAATAGCTTGGGATCTATTTAACGCAATGGATGTCCCCTCCTCCCGAGCAAATCTTGTGGAATTCTATATCAACAATGAATACCGTGGACTTTATATTAACGTAGAACATGTAGACGAAGAGTTCATAGAAGAACGCTTTGGTGATAAAGAAGGCAATCTTTTCAAATGTCTATATCCAGCTGATCTTAATTACAAGGGTGATGATCCTGAAGCATACAAAGAAGTTATCTATGGCCGACGTGCATACGAACTCAAGATGAATGAAGATCGCGACGACTATTCAGGTTTTGCAAACTTCATGTGGGTGCTGAATCGTGCTCCAGATGCGCAGTTTGAAGATCGCATACTAGAAGTCTTTGATGTGGTGAGCTATCTTAAAGCACTGGCAGTAGAGACGCTCATTGGTCACTGGGACAATTATGGTATGAACCAAAATAACTTCTACCTCTACGAAAATCCCATGGACAATAAATTTTACTACATCCCTTTTGATCTGGACAATACGCTTGGGGTTGATTTTTTTAACAAAGACTGGGCTGAGGTGGATATCTACGAATGGTATAATAAAAGTGAGCACCGTCCGCTTACTGAGCGAATCATGGCTGTGCCATCTTTCCGCGCAGAGTACACCCGAATCATGGATCGCTTGCTGTCGCAGCATTTTTCACCTGAAGCATTAAATCCTCGCATCAACGAGCTGAAAGTACAGATACAAGACGCTGCTGAGCGCGATACCTACCGGACACTAGACTATGGCTTCACGATAGATGATTTCAACAAAAGCTTTACTGATCGACTGGATCAGTTTCAGGTACGGTATGGACTGAAGGAGTTTATTGCCAGAAGATACGAGACTGCCATCGCACAATTGGATGAAGTCATAGAGCTTGGTACTAGTATGGAATCAAGCAGGCTGAATATTTACCCAAATCCGTCTAACGGCAACTTCCAACTTGACTTTAAGTCGAACTGGTCCGGCAATATTTCTATAAAAGGACTTGATGGTCGGTCGCTTTATGAACTTGACATGTCAGGAAATACACTTGATCTAGAATTGGATGTTCCTGATGGACTCTACTTTATCCACCTGTCGCCAGCAAATGGTTCGAAACCATCCATTCGTAAGGTTTTAATCGCAGATTGATCCCTTGTTGTCTTTTGCACTTTGCACTAGTATGACGGAATAATACTTAATGACAACAATCATGTTTTAGTAGCTCCTAGATCATTCTTTAAAACCATGAAATTAGGTTCCTTTACTTATGCTTCTTCAAACTATTGAATAGCTTTAAAAAAAGTATCTACTAAAAACTCACGGTCATGGATAACGTAGGAACCCTCGACAAAGTAATCCGCCTAATTTTGGCGTTGATCATCTTCACATTGTTTTTCACAGGCACCATCCTGGGTGCTGTAGCAGTAGTACTTGTCACAGTTGCTACTGTGCTTACTATTACCAGCTTCGCAGGCTTCTGCCCGCTATATTCTGCTCTAGGATGGGACTCAGGACACAAAGACCCAACACACCTTTGAATAGTAAGCATGCGGCAGCTTTTCCAAGGTCTGTATTTTACAGACCTTGAGATTGTTCATGGTGCTAAGATGCCTTTGTTATGCCTCCACTAGGGCCGTGCGCAAACTCAATATGACATTTTCAATTATGTGCTACCAATGATAAATCCGAGATCCTCCTCTTAACATTTATAACGGAGGCTTTAGAATAATCATAACTCTGATTGCTAGAATGACAACAGTCATAACCGCACATTCCCTAGGTCATTTCTATTCTTGGCAAACTATTCTTGATTTGTAAACGGTCTTTTGAACTACATAATGAACGAAAAATCGTCGGTTTGAAATCTAAGTTTAACTACCCTTGTCATGAAAAAGAACATGAGTATTCTCGACAAATTGATTAGAATGATCTTAGCTCTTGTCATCTCTGTATTGTACTTCTCCCATATTGTAACTGGTGTAGCAGCTATGGTGTTGGGTGTGATCGGAATCATCTTTATAATCACCAGTTACATCAACTATTGCCCACTTTATGCTGCATTGGGATGGAGCTCACGCAAGCATGAGGTTTAGTTTTCCTCTGGCGTCTCTGCAAGGCAACAAGCAGTTTGTGGCAGTAAAAGAAATAATTGGATTACTTAGTCGTGCCTTCTCTGAAATGACGACAAGACAGTAAATGTCTCCTTCGAGAATCCTCCTTGAGGTTTATGACGAATAGTCGGGCTAGCAATAACAATTTCATTAAACTCAACCTGACGTTTCAGCTTTAGACCCGCAAGGTTTTGGAAACCTTGCGGGTCTTACGCCAAAAGAAAGCTAGGCTAAACCTTGAAACTAGGATTTAAGAAAATCACATTTTCAATACTATCTTGAGGTTACCGACTAGTTAATGCTAGTCATGTTAATAGCATGCTGCTAATGCATTCTCAATGCAATCAAGGAATAGAGGTGGTTGTTAAGGATTAAAATAAATTAAAAAACAGGAGCCTGATCAAATTTTGATAATGTAGCCTGTGAGTGTGTCTGTTGCAGGGTTCAAAGTGTCGTCAGCTTTTTGATTAGCCATGGTGATAGACTTTAGCTCAATGTCTATTTTAGTTGCATCCTCAGTATTTACCGTTACTTCTACCGATCCTGCAGTAGCTATCCAATTGGTAAAATTATATTGATCAGAATTAATATAAACCTTGCCTGCTTCGGTTGGATAAGTAGTACTGATCGGGTAAGTCCCCGCAGCAATTATCTTATCCTTCTCAAAGTTGAGCGTGAGTGTCGGTCTGGCAACTTCACCATTACACTTATCTAAGTTCAAATGAACCAATGCTGGAAGGCTATGCTGCTGATTGGCAAAACCATCTGTAATACCACAGTCTACGCCATTTGCTGCAAATTTGATAGTAGTAACTGCTGGTTTTGAACCAGAATCAGTCTCCTCTGTCTCCTCTTGCTTGGCAGCATCTTCATTCTTTTCACATCCGAGGAAGGTCAGTGACAATACCACAATTGTAATCAAACTCAAGAACGCAGATTTTTTCATATTATTTTTATTTTATACTTAGCTGTTAGGTACTTCAAATTTAATAAGTAAAATCAGTTATTGTAAGCCCTTTTAGTTGATTGAAAATGTTTTTTTTATACTGAAACGCCCTAAATAAAAGACTTAGGACATTGCGAATCTTTATTAAACCTCAATTGATATCACTTACTTTCCTTAGACTTTAAAAACCCCACCGTCTCATCCAGAATCTCATAGAGGGTTTTGACGTCTATATCTTTCTCTGCATCCATGTAGTAGACTTTGATCATCTTTCGATCTTCCTGAAGCAGTGCAGGATGTTGGAGATTTTGGCCCCAGCCAAATCCCAGATAGGGACTACCCGTCTTTTTATGAATATGCAAATAGGCCAGCATGTGTTTACCAAAGGAGAAAAAAGGAAGATTCCACTTCCAGCTCATCACTACTCGCTTATCATAGTTTAACATGCAGTCCTTGATAGCAAGCAAGCAGCCTTTCATGGGTTCTTCTTGTGATTCGAAATATTGATCTAGTGGAGACATAGCACTGATAAAGTTAATCCTCCATGTGTAAATATTTACTTATTGGATATCCAAGTCTGCTACCGTTCATGTAAATACAACTAACTCAAGCAACCTTTTACTGAAAATCACATCTATAGTAGTAACCTATCATAACTAAACTAGTCTTAAGATGCTCCGCAATTACTACCTCACAGCTGTAAGAAATCTCATTAAGCAAAAGAGTTATTTCCTCCTCAATCTAAGTGGCCTTGCCATTGGGATCACCAGTTTCATCTTTGTATCACTATTTGTACTCAATGAATTAAGCTATGACCGGTTTCACTCAAGGGCGGATGACATCTACCGTGTGCATGTATTTGGACACATGATGGGTCAAACATTGGATATGGCTGCAACGGCTGCACCAATGGCTCAGGCAATGCTTGCAGACTACCCAGAAGTAGAGAAAGTTGCTAGGGTAAAAGAAAGTGGTGCTTGGTTTATCGGTCAGGGCCAAAAGAAATTCAACGAGGATGGGGTACTCTTTGCGGACAGCACTTTCTTCCAAATTTTTGATTTTGAATGGATAGCTGGGGATCCTGTCAATGCACTGACCAAGCCACGATCTATGGTCATCACAAAGTCTTATGCCAAGAAATACTTTGGGGACGAGGCAGCATTTGGCAAAAGAGTGACTGTGGAGCAAGACTCTGTCTTCTATGAAATCACGGGGGTAATAGAAGATGTACCAGACAATTCGCACATCAAGTTTGACATGATGTGTTCACGAAATACTTACCCGTTTTGGGACAATAGCCAGTGGGTAAGCCATAATGACCTTACCTATGTTTTGCTCAAGGAAAACTCAGATAGCAAAGTATTTGAATCGAAACTTGACCAAATTGTAGACAAGTTTGTAGGTCCACAAATTTCCCAATTTCTCGGTACGAGCATGGAAGAATGGGAAAACGCTGGTAATTCATTCGGTTACTATCTCATGCCTTTGACGGACATCCATTTGCATTCCAATGTAGAGTCTGAACTTGAAGCCAATAGTGATATTTCTTACATCTATATTTATTCGCTCATTGCATTTATCCTCCTATTTATAGCCATTATCAACTTTGTGAATCTGGCCACAGCACAATCAGCGGCACGTGCCAAAGAGGTAGGCATACGCAAGGTGATGGGTTCTAATAAGCAAAGCCTAATTACCCAATTCATCTTTGAATCAATCTTGGTAGCATTTATAGCCACTATAATAGCCGCAATTCTTGTTTCACTTCTTACTCCACAGTTTGAGTCCATGATAGGAAAAGAACTATCAATTGGTATTTTGGACAGCCTTATGAACATTGCGATTCTTCTGGGATTAAGCATACTTATTGGAGTGCTGGCAGGTTTCTATCCTGCCTTTGTACTTGCAGGTTTTCAGCCTACTGATGTACTGAAAGGGCGACTTAAGGCTGGCGCCAAATCTGGGATTTTGAGAAATCTTCTCGTGATCTCTCAGTTTGTAGCTTCTATCGTAATTATCGTTGGCACCATGGTCGTCTACAATCAGATAGACTTCATGCTCAATAAAAATTTAGGTTTCAAAAAAGATCAAATCTTGGTGATTCGGAGACCTGACGTGCTGAGAAAGAATTTGGAGACTTTCAAAAATGAGGCACGTAGCATTCCTAGTGTCATACAAATAGCAAATTCAAACTCCATTCCGGGTAAATCTCGGTATAGCAACAATGCGAAAAGCACTGTGGACAATCCGGATGAGCCGTATATCGTTCAGGAAAACTGGGTAAGCTTCGAATATCCAGAGGTAATGGGACTTGAATTAGTAGAAGGACGCTTCTTTTCCAGAGAATTTGCCTCAGATTCCAATGCCGTGATAATCAACGAGACTGCTGCAAAGACTCTAGGTTGGGACGAACCACTAAAAGAAGGTTTTGCCAGCCAAAACAGACATGGTGAAACCATCAAACAAAACGTTATCGGGGTAGTAAAAGACTACCACATCAAATCTCTTCATAACCCAATGGAACCCGTGTCACTCCAAATAATGGGTGGAAATAATGAAGGTTACTTGACCGTAAAACTAGACCGCAACACAAATATTAGGGAGACAATCAGCGAGTTGGAGGCTTCATGGTATAAATACTCATATAACAAACCCTTTCAGTATTTCTTCTTTGATGAAGACTATGCTGATCTCTACGAGTCAGAATCGCGCACTGGAGATATATTCGTGGTTTTTGCAGGCCTTTCTATCTTCATTGCCTGTCTAGGTTTAATTGGACTTATCACTTTTACAACTTCTGTGCGTCGTAAAGAAATTGGCATTCGCAAAGTAATGGGTGCCGGTACATGGACACTTGTCACGCTGCTTTCAAAAGAGTTTGTAAAGCTCATCGGTTTGGCTACTCTAGTCGCATGGCCGTTGGCTTATTTCGGGGTAAACTATTGGCTCGCGAATTTTGCAGATCGACTTGCTATCAGTCCATGGTTCTTCGTAATTGCTACGTTTTTGGTGGTAATTATGGGCGCATTGGCCATTAGTTTCCAAACTGTCAAAACCTCTCGAATGAATCCTGTCAATTCATTGCGAAATGAGTAAATAAGGTGAGTTTAGGCGAGATGTTTTTCATGTTTGGATGCTTGAGTTGATTTAAAAAATGTGAATTTCCGACTGCTTTCGATAATTCGAACCAAACTAAAACATCGCTAAAAGGCTTATTAAGAGATGAAAGATAGGATTTACATCAAAAATATGGTGTGCCCACGGTGCATACAAGCAGTAAAAGAATCGCTCGCCAATACAAATATTGGGTTTGAAAATGTAGTGCTTGGTGAGGTAGAACTGAAGAAACCAATCAATAAACAGCAAAGAGATCAGCTCTGTGCGGAATTGCAGAAAAAGGGCTTTTCACTTCTTGAGGATGGTAACTCAGCACTTATTGCCAATATCAAAGGCTTGATCGTGGAGCAAGTGCACTATGCTCATGAACCATTGAAAGTGAATTTTTCTGACTACCTATCAGAAAAGCTCAATAAGGAATACTCGAGTTTGAGCAAGCTCTTTTCAAGTGTAGAAAGTATCACAATAGAGAAATTCATCGCGGCGCAGCGAATCGAGCGTGTGAAAGAATTACTCATTTACAACGAGCAGTCACTTACGCAGATCGCCTTTGTGACAAACTACAGCTCTGTGGCGCACTTATCTAGCCAATTCAAAAAAGAAACAGGCATGACCCCATCAGCTTTCAAAAAGGATAACAAAAGGAACAGGCGAGGTTTGGATGAGCTTTAGTACTAGATTTTAGCTTTAAGAGCAGAAAGGAAGTGCCTTCAAAATCATGGAATAAGTAACCATAATTCTATAACTCTTCGGCTCATATTAATGCCACATTTGTAGCATGGAAACTCAGCATAAAGAATACTCTGTGACCGGAATGACCTGCGATGGCTGTGTGGCATCCGTGAAGAAAGTGTTGGAAAACACTAAAGGTGTGGTGGAAGCACAAGTGCAGCTCTCCTACCCTCAAGCCACTATCAAAACCAACGAAGCATTGAACCTCGACGAAATCAACGAACTACTCAAGGCAAAAGGAAAATATGCCATCTCGGAGGAAAAGAAGGAAGTAGATCTCGCCCCACTCCCGTCAATTAGTAAACCTAAAACTCAGGCTCAGCCGGTAGCACCTAGTTCACTCCCTGAGATTTCCATTAATACCTACAAGCCACTGATCATCATTGTGAGCTTTATTGCTGGGGTTAGCTTGTTGGCACAATACCCATTCAATGACTTTTTAGGAATGCTCTGGATGCGCCATTTTATGGCAGGATTCTTCTTGGTATTCTCTTTTTTCAAATTGCTTAACCTTGAAGGCTTCGCAGGCTCCTACCGTATGTATGATATCGTGGCAGCAAAGTGGAAAGCTTGGGGATACATTTATCCATTCGTTGAGCTTGGTCTTGGAGTTGCGTATCTCATCAACTTCATGCCTCTCTACATCAACTTCGCTACAGTAATTGTGCTTGGCGTAAGTAGCATCGGCGTAATCGAAAGCAATATCAACAAGCGTAAAATCAAATGTGCCTGCCTCGGTGATGTATTTAATCTACCTA